>CAWFZK010000034.1:0-175223 GCA_963820315.1 uncultured Thermoleophilaceae bacterium
CCGGAAAGCCGCCGCCATGTTGTACTCGCACGGACGCGGGGAACCCTCCTACGGGGCCGCTCATAGCCATGCCCGAGCCGCCGACGCCCATCACAAGCCAAGCCGCTGCGCGCGGTCGTCGTTTCCTGCGCAAGAACGACTCGGGCACGGTCGAGGCTCCGCCGACGGGCGTCTGGCAGGCCCAGCCGGGCGCCGCGCCCCCGCCTCCACCGCGGCGCAAGCCGAGGCTGAAGAAGCTGCGGCTCGCGTTCATCCTGCTCGGCATCTCGCTGCTCGCGCTCGTGTCGACGGTCTTCGGGATGCTGATGGCGGTGGCGAGCGACCTGCCGTCGCTCGAGAACCGCGCCGAGTACCGGGCCGCGCGCAACTCGACCCTCTATTCCGACGGGCCCGGCTGCCGGCGGCCCGGCAAGGACGCCTGCCAGATCGCCACGCTGGCCGGGAACCAGAACCGCATCCTGCTCGAGGAGGGCGAGATCTCGCCCAACCTCAAGAACGCCGTCATCGCGATCGAGGACCGGCGCTTCTACGAGCACGACGGCGTCGACTACACCGGCATCGGCCGCGCACTCGTCCAGGACGTGCTGAAGCGGCGCGCCGCGCAGGGCGGCTCGACGATCACCCAGCAGTTCGTCAAGAACGCGCTGGCGGCACAGGGGAACCGCTCGGTGTTCCAGAAATTGCGCGAGTCGGCGCTCGCCTATCACCTCGAGCGCCAATGGCCGAAGGACAAGATCCTCACCCAGTACCTCAACACGGTGTATTTCGGTAACGGCGCCTATGGCATCGAGGCGGCCGTCCGCACCTACTTCGGCGACGGCGACGAGCCCGAGGAGCAGCAGGATGCCGCCACCTCGGGCGTGCAGTATGCGCCGCCCACACTGACCGACGAGCCAGAGGACCCGAACGCGCGCTACGCGCAGGACGTGACGCCCTCGGAGGCGGCTCTGCTCGCCGGGATGATCTCCTCGCCGAGCATGTACGACCCGCTCGAGAACCCGCGCAACGCACTGCAGCGTCGCAATCTCGTGCTGCAGCGCATGTACGAGCAGGACATGATCACGCGCGCGCAGTACCAGGACTCGATCCACCAGTCGATCCCCGACGAGGACGAGGTCGATCCGCCCGACTCGGAGTCGGAGCAGCCCTATTTCACGAGCTGGATGACGCAGCAGCTCGTCGACCGCTACGGCCCCGGGCTCGTGTTCGGCGGCGGCATGAAGATCAAGACCACGATCGACCCGGAGCTGCAGGCGGCGGCCGAGCAGGCCGTGGCGGGCAGGCTCGCCGGGATCGGCCCCGACGCCTCGCTCGTCGCGATCGAGAACAAGACGGGCGAGGTCAAGGCGATGGTCGGCGGCTCGAACTTCGACGCGCGGCCCTTCAACCTCGCGACCAACGGGCATCGCCAGCCCGGCTCCTCGTTCAAGCCGTTCATCCTGGTGCGCGCGCTCGCCGACGGCATCGACCCGAACAGCACCTGGGCCTCGGCCCCCAAGCAGCTCCCCTTCCGCGGCGAGAAGGGGCCCGAGCTCTTCAAGGTGTCCAACTACGAGGATTCGTACCTCGGCGCCGCCTCGCTGTGGTCCGCGACGGCGACCTCGGACAACTCCGTGTTCGCCGAGCTCGGCATGGAGGTCAAGCCAAAGCGCGTCGCGCGGCTCGCCAACCGGATGGGCATCCGCACGGAGCTGTCGACGAACCCCGCCATGCTGCTCGGCGGCCTCGAGGAGGGCGTGACGCCGCTCGAGATGGCGTACGCCTATTCGACGATTGCCAACGAGGGTGAGCGCGTCTCCGGCACGCTCGCGCCCAACTCGACCGGCCCGGTGGCGTTCGAGGAGGTCGACTCTGACCGGCGCGGTATCGAGGCCAAGAACGAGGTCGTGCGCGAGCGCGTCTTCCCCGCCTCGGTGGGCGCGACCGCCAAGGAGATGCTGCACCTGGTCGTGACGAGCGGCACCGGCAAGTCCGCGCAGGTCGGCGACGAGTACCTGTGGGGCAAGACCGGCACGACCGAGAACTACGGCGACGCCTGGTTCGCGGGCGGCAACGAGGACATCTCGGTTGCGATCTGGGTCGGCTACGCGGACGGGCTGCAGCCGATGGAGTACGAGCACGCCGGCGGGCCGGTCGCGGGCGGCACCTTCCCCGCCGAGATCTTCCACGACTTCATGGGCATGTGGCTCGAGATGAAGGCTGAGCGCGACGCCGCCCGGGCGGCCAGGAGCGGGGACGACGAGGACGGCGACGAGACGACGCTGCCCGCCGTGCCGGTGGCGCCCACCGAGGTCGTGCCGACCGAGCCCTCGGCCCCGACCGAGACCGCGCCCGAGACGCCCACGCCCGACCAGGGCACCGGCGGCGAGGAGGCCCCCGCCGCGCCGGCGCCGGAGGCGCCGGCGCCGGCCCCCGCCCCCACGCCCGCTCCGGCGCCTACGACGCCGCCCGCCACCCCGCCACCGACCGGCGGCGGGACAGGTGGCGGCACCGGCGCCGTCCCGGGCGCCAGTCCCTAGGCGGCGCGCCGCGGGCGCATCGCCGCCGGCCACGGGCGCGAGACGTGGCCGCTGTCCGCGTCGCAGAAGCGCCACGGCAGGTCGACCGCCTTCGTGATCCCGATGCGCTCGCCGAGCACGATTCGCGGCGGTCGCGCGGCGGGCTCCCGCCCGTGCACCTCGATCGGGCCGTCGACGAGCGAGCTGCCGTTCAGCTCGAGGTCGATTCCGAGCGCCTGGGTCAGCTTGCCGGGGCCCGAGCAGAGGTCCTCGTAGCGTTCCAGGCCGCGCCGGGCACGCATCAGCTCGATACCGTCGAGCGGCTCGAGCGCCCTGATCAGCACCGCGGCGCCGACGCCCTCGATCTCCGCCACCGCGTTCAGCAGCGAGTGCACGCCGTAGGAGAAGTACACGTAGGCCCGCCCGGGCGGGCCGAACAGCGTGCTCGTGCGGTTCGTGACCCCCGCGTGCGCGTGGCAGGCCGCCTCGTCCATGTGGTAGCTCTCGGTCTCGACGATGCGCCCCGCGGCGCCACCATGGCGCACGGTGCAGCCGATCAGGTCACGCGCGACGTCGTGGACCGAGCGGGCGTAGAAGTCGCGCCCGAGGCTCAAGGCTCCGCCTCGGCGAGCACGTGGCGCGCCTGCGCCAGCTGGTCGCGGACGCGGGCGAGCGCGGTGCCGCCGGTCGAGACCTTGGACTCGAGCCACGCGCCCTGCTCGAGGAGCTCGTAGTAGCGCGGCGAGTCGAGCTGCGGCGCCAGCTCCGCGAGCTCCTCCGGGCTCAGCTCCGAGAGCTGCTTGCCGCGCTCGACCGCCGCGCGCACGATCCCGCCGACGATGCCGTGCGCCTCGCGGAAGGGCACGCCCTCGCGCACGAGGTGGTCGGCGATGTCGGTGGCGGCGATGAACTCGTCGGACGCCGCCTCGGCCATCCGCTCGCGGTTGAAGCGGATCTCGCCGAGCATCTCGCTCGCCACCCGCAGCGACAGCTCGACCGTGTCGGTGGCGTCGAAGAGCCCCTCCTTGTCCTCCTGGAGGTCCTTGTTGTAGGTCAGCGGCAGCCCGTGGAGGACCCCGTGGAGGCCGACGAGCCGGCCGGCGACCCGCGGCGACTTCGCGCGCAGCAGCTCCGCGGCGTCCGGGTTCTTCTTCTGCGGCATCAGGCTCGACCCCGACGAGAAGGCGTCCGAGACCTCGCAGAAGCCGAACTCCTGGCTCGACCAGAGCACGATCTCGCCGCCCAGCTGCGACAGGTGGGTCGTGCAGGTCGCCGCCGCCGAGAGGTAGTCGAGCACGAAGTCGCGGTTGGAGACGGCGTCGAGCGAGTTCTCGGCGACGCCGCCGAAGCCGAGCTCCTGGGCGACGAACATGCGGCTCGTGTCGAAGTTGACGCCGGCGAGTGCGCCCGCGCCGAGCGGCAGGTCGTCCGTCGCCGTCATGCAGAAGTTGAAGCGCTGGAGGTCGCGCCGGAACTTCCAGAAGTACGCCATCAGGTGGTGTGAGAGGTAGACCGGCTGCGCGCGCTGCAGGTGCGTGTAGCCCGGCAGCGGCCAGTCGAGGTGGTCCTCGGCGAGCCGCACGAGGGTCGCCATCAGCTCGCGCAGCAGCCCGCGCGCCTCGAGGCTGTGCGCGCGCACGAACATGGCGACGTCGGTGGCCACCTGGTCGTTGCGCGAGCGCGCGGTGTGGAGCTTCGCGCCCGCCGGCCCGACGAGCTCGGTGAGGCGCCGCTCGATCGCCATGTGGATGTCCTCGTCCTGCTCCTGGACGACGAACAGGTCCGCCTCGATCTCCTTGCGCACCTCGTCGAGCCCGCGCTCGATGTCGGCGAGGTCGTCCTCGCCGATGATGCCCGTGCGGGCGAGCATCCGCGCGTGTGCCAGCGACTGCTCGAGGTCGTAGGGAGCCAGCCGGTAGTCGAACGGGATCGACGTGTTGAGCGCCTGGAAGAGCGGATCCTGGGGATCGCGGAAGCGGCCCATGCGGGCCGGGAGTCTACGGACCGTAGGATTCGCGCCCGTGCGGGTCCAGGGCGCTGAGGTACGACAGCCGCGGGCGGACGAGGCCCCCGCGGTCGCCCGCCTTCTGCACCTGAGCGCCGCCGACATGTACGACCGCTTCAGCGGAGGTCGCGAGCGGGCTCTGCGCATGCTCGAGCACGCCTTCGAGACGCCCGGCAACCTCGCCAGCGCCGAGTGCGTGTGGGTGGCCGACGTGAACGGGGAGATCGGCGCGGCCATGGCGGCGTTCCCGGTCGACGAGGCCCACGCGCGCTCGCGCGCGTTCCTGCGCCTGACGCTGAAAGGGAGCCCGTTCTGGCGCTGGCCCGGCACGCTGCGGCTCTACCGCGCCGGCGGCCGCGCTTCCCCGACACCGCCCGCCAGCGCGCTCTACGTCGACGCGCTGGCGACCGACGAGCACCTGCGTCGCCGCGGCGCGGCCAGGGCGCTGCTCGCCGAGGCGGAGCGCCAGGCCCGCGCGCAGCGGCTGCCCTGCGTCGCGCTCGACACCACGATGCCGAACAAGATCGCGCGCGCCCTCTACGCGCGCGAGGGCTTCGACGAGGTGGCGTACAGGCCGCCGGGGCGGGGCCTGCCGGGGTTCGTCGCGCTCGTAAAGCCCGTTGATTGATGGCAGCCGGGCGCCAGTGGCACCTGGCCGGTCGCTATCGCTTCCGGCCGGCCCGCTTGACGCGCTCGCAGCGCTTCAGGCGATCCTTGCGGTCGGCCTTGACGCGGTCGCGCCTCCCGGCGCCGCAGTCGATCCGGTCGCGCTTGCGGTTCACGCTGTTGATGACGTCGTTGCCGGGCCCGCCGGATACGCGCCCCGGCCCCGGGTCCGGCGGTGAGCGTGTCGTTGCCCGCGCCACCGCCGAGCCGGTCCCTGCCCTTCCCTCCGTAGACGCGGTCGTTGCCATCGCCGCCGTCGGCTCGGTCGTTGCCGTCGCGCCCGTCGAGCCGGTCCGCACCCGCCCCTCCGTAGAGAGCGTCGTTGCCGGCCTGGCCGTCGAGGCAGTCGTCGCCGAGCTCGCCGAGCAGGTTGTCGTTGCCGGCGCCGCCAAGCAGGCGGTCACCGAAGGCAAAGCCGACGATGCGGTCGGCGCTCGCGCCGCCCGACCGTGCGTTCGCGCAGCGGCCGGGCCGCCCGTCGACGGCAGCCTGCTGTGCCACCGAGGTGCTGAGGCCGGAGGCATCCTGCACCGTCAGCGTCACCGGATAGCTCCCCGGCGCCGGGTACTGGTGCGCGGCCTGGGCCCCGCCGGCGCTCGCGCCGTCGCCGAAGGCCCACGCGTACGAGCTGATCCCCTCGCCGTCGGGATCGGTCGCCGTGGCGCCGAGCTGCGTCGGCTCGCCGAAGAACGCGGGGCCGGCGCTGAACGCGGCCGTCGGTGCGAGCCGCTGGTACTCCTGCGCCCCGATGTCGATGCGCGCGCTGCCGTCGCCGTCGGAGTCGCGCACGCGTGGGTCACCGTCCACATCCGGGTCCTGGTCGGCAAAGAGCGGGGTCGGGTCGCCCTTGTCGATCAGCGGCGAGTCGAAGCGCAGCCGGTAGTCGAGGTTCGCCGGGTCGATCCAGCGCGGGTCGGCGTTCGAGGTCAGGTTGGTCGCCCCGGCCGAGAAGGTGCCCCACATTCCCGCGTCCTGGTTCTGGACCTTGGTCCCGTCGTACGACGAGCTGCGGACGATCAGCGTGGCCGGGCGCGTGGCGGCGCCGGGGTCGCGCCTGAGTGCGGTCACGACGTTGCGGATGACCGCGCCCTCGATGGTCGCCGCGGAGGACCCGGCGGTGACCGAGTTGTTCGCGCTCGCTTCGATCCCGGTCGAGAACTGGACGCCGCGCCCGTCGATCGTGAGGTTCGAGGCGCTGACTGAGGCGTCCTCGGCCTCCGTGTTGCCGTTGTTGACCCTGATCCCTGCCCAGAAGCTCTCGTTGCCGTCCGGGTGAGGTGTCAGCAGCACGTTCGATGCCTCGATGTGACCTCCGAAGGCGCGTATCGGCAGCGTGGCGCGGATGGTGGTGCGCCGGACCTCGAGCATGTCATCGGGAGGGCTGATCCCGATGCCTCCCTGGACGTACGAGTCCTCGACGCGTCCGCCCGCGAAGGAGTAGATGGCCGAGGCGTTGGGCTTGTCGGTGGCGAGCTCGACGCGCACGCGCTGGAGGAGGCTCCCCGCTTGGGCAAGCATGAAACCGCCATTCGAGACGCTGTCGAGCGCGGTCGAGACGATCCGGGCGTCAAAGGCGTCAGCGCCGAAGCCGAGGTATATCCCGTCGGCATTGGTGTCGGTGATGCGGGCCGTGAGCCGGCTGACCGAGCTCTGGCCGTTGTTCAGATAGACGGCGTTGCCCGTGCCGGTGTAGTCGATGGTCGTCGCGCCCAGCCCCGCGCCGACGAGCGTGACGGGATCGCTGGCGCTGAACGTGTTGGCGGTCGCGAACGTGCCGGGGCCGATGCGGACCACGTCGTGGTCGGTGCCGGCCTCGGCCTTCGTCTGCGCGTCCTCGAGCGAGATCGCCTGGATGCCGCCGGGCGGGCAGGCCGGATCGGAGAGGCAGATCGTGTCGTCGGCCTGGGCCAGGGCCGGAACCGCGAGGCAGGCTGCGACCGCCACCAGCCCCGCACGGAGTGAGCGCATGGGCCGAGCCTAAGCGCGGTCCCGGCGGGAGTCAGTATCGGCCGGGTCTCGACCTGGTCTCAGCGGCCGATGGCGGCCCGCAGCGCCTCGCACCACGCGCTCGACCTCGCCCTCGGTCAGCTCCGGGTGGAAGGGCAGGGCGAGCGAGCGCCGCGCGACGTCCTCGCAGACCGGGAACTCGCCCTCGCGGTGGCCGAAGCGCTCGCGGTAGAAGCTCATCAGGTGGATCGCCGGCAGGTAGGGCTTCGAGTCGACGCCCTGGTCGCGGAGCGCCCGGATCGCCTCGTCGCGGTCCACGCCGCCAGGGAGCTGGACCACGTACACGAACCAGCCGCGCCGCTCGCCGTTCGCGTCGGGGCAGGGAAGCCCGAGGCCCTCGATGCCGGCGAGCCGCTCGCCGTAGAGCGAGGCCACCCGCGCGCGCCCCGCGAGCAGCTCCTCGAGCCGCTCGAGCTGGGCCAGGCCGAGCGCGCAGGAGAGCTCGTCGAGCCGGTAGTTGAAGCCGAGCCGGTCGTGGTCGAGCCAGCCCATGTCGGGAGCCCGGCCCTGGTTGCGCTCGGAATCGACCCGCTCCTTGACGTCGGCGTCGGGGCAGATGACCATGCCGCCCTCGCCCGTCGTGACCTGCTTGTTCGCGTAGAACGCGAACACGGCCAGGTTGCCGCGCGCGCCGGCTGGGGTGCCGTCGGCGTGGACGGCGCCGAGCGCCTCACAGGTGTCCTCGACCAGCCAGAGCGCGCGGTCGGCTGCGAGCTCCTCGAAGCCCGCCATGTCAGCCGGGTAGCCGAAGATGTGGACGGGCAGCAGGCCGGTGGTGCGGTCGGTGACGGCGTCGCCCGCCGCCTCGGGGGTGATGTTGAGCGTGCGCGGGTCGATGTCGCAGAAGACGGGGCGCGCGCCCTCGTAGAGCAGGCAGTTGGCGGAGGCGACGAAGGAGAACGGCGTCGTCACCACCTCGTCGCCCCGCTCGATCCCAGCCGCCCGGATGGAGAGGTGAAGGCCGGCGGTGCCGCTCGAGACCGCCGCGGTGTGCTCGACCCCGAGCCTGCGTGCGAACGCCTGCTCGAACTCGCCGAGCCGGGGCCCGAGCGACAGCCGCCCGGAGCGGAGCGTCTCGACGACGAGCTGCTCCTCGCGCTCGCCGACCACCGGCCGGGCGAGCGGGATTGGTTTGTTCATTCGGCGAAGCAGCCGGCTCGGCCGGCTGCGCACGATCCCATCACGTGACCGCGGCGCGCGAGCGTGGGCTCTGCGTGCGGCCGGGCAGGATTCCGGCCTCGATCGAGTCGACGAGCGCCTCCCAGCTCGCCTCGATGATGTTCTCCGAGACCCCGATCGAGCCCCAGGTGTCCTGGCCGTCGCTTGCGTCGAGCAGGACGCGCGTGACCGCCGCCGTGCCCTTGCGCTCGTCGAGGATGCGCACCTTGAAGTTGACGAGCTCGATGTCGCGCAGGTGCGGGTGGCGCTCGCCGATGGCGGCCCGCAGCGCGCGGTCGAGCGCGTGCACCGGGCCGTTGCCCTCGGCCGTGCGCACGTAGCGCTCGCCGTCGACCCAGATCTTGATGGTGGCCTCGGTCTCGACGCGGCCGTCCTCGCGCTTCTCGACGATGGCGCGCCAGGACTCGAGCCGGAAGAGCGGCTCGTACTCGCCCGTCTCCTTGCGGATCAGGAGGTCGAAGGAGCCGTCTGCCGCCTCGAACTGGTAGCCGCGGTGCTCGAGCTCCTTGACGCGCTCGATCACGCGCGCGGCGGTCTCGCCGTCGACGTCGGCGCGCGCCTGGACCGTGCCCTTGCCGGACAGCTCGGAGACCAGCACGCGCCGGTCGGCGCCCACGTCGGCCGGCTCGATGTGCTCGAACGTGCGCGCGTCGCGGTTGATGCCGGCCACGTGCATGCCGCCCTTGTGCGCGAACGCGTTGGCGCCCACGTAGGGCTGGTTCGGATTCGGCGTGACGTTGCAGAGGTCGTCCATCAGGTGGGCGATCTCCGTCAGCCGCTGCAGCCGCTCGCGGCCGATCGTCTCGAAGCCCATCTTCAGCTCGAGCGCCGGGATGATCGAGATCAGGTTCGCGTTGCCGCAGCGCTCGCCGAAGCCGTTCATCGTGCCCTGCACGAGCCGCGCTCCGGCCTCGATCGCCACCAGCGAGTTCGCGACGCCGCAGCCGGCGTCGTCGTGGGTGTGGATCCCGACCTGCACCGAGTCGCCCAGCTCGGCCACGACGCGCGCCGTGGCCTCGGCCACCTGCGAGGGCAGCGACGACCCGTTCGTGTCGCACAGCGTGACGTTCTCCGCCCCCGCCTCGGCGGCCGCGCGCAGGCACTGGAGCGCGTACGCCGAGTCGTCGCGCCAGGCGTCGAAGAAGTGCTCCGCGTCGTAGATCACGCGCTTGCCCTGCGCCACGAGCCAGCCGACCGAGTCGGCGATCATGCGCAGGTTCTCCTCGGTGTCGACCTGCGTGACCTTCTCGAGGTGGAGGGACCAGGTCTTGCCGACGAGCGTGCACACCGGCGCGAACGAGTCGGCGAGCAGCTGCAGAGCGGGGTCGTCCTCGGCCTTCGAGTTTCGCCTGCGCGTCATCCCAAAGGCGGCCACCTCGCTCGTCGCGAAGGTCTCCCCTGCGAGCAGCTCGAAGAGCGCCTCCTCCTTCGGGTTCGAGGACGGGAAGCCCGCCTCGATCAGGTGGACGCCGAGGTCGTCGAGCGCATGCGCGACGCGCACCTTCTCGTCGGCCGAGAGCGACATGCCCTCACCCTGCATTCCATCCCGCAGGGTGGTGTCGTAGATGGATACCAGCCGGGGGCTCGCGCCCCCGAGCGCCGACAGCCCCTGGACCCCCGTGGCACCTGGCCGGCCTCGGTCACGCTTGCGACGGTACGGGGACCAGATCGAGCCAGTCCGCGTAGCGCGCATCGCGGCCCCAGAGGGCGTCCTCGAAGACGCTCTGGATCTCGAGCGTGACCGGGCCGGGGACGCCCGTCCCGATCCTGTGGTCGTCGATCTCGACGAGCGGGGTCAGCTCCGCGGCGGTGCCGGTCATGAAGACCTCGTCGGCGAGGGCGAGCTCTGCGCGGGCCAGGTCACGCTCGACCAGCTCGTAGCCGAGGTCGCGGGCGATCTGCATGCACGACTTGCGGTTGATGCCGTCGAGGATGGCGGCCGCCTGCGGCGGCGTCGTGATGACCCCGTCGTTGATGACGAACAGGTTCTCGCCGGAGCCCTCGCAGACATTGCCCTTGTCGTCGAGCAGGATCGCCTCGTCGTAGCCCGCCTTGAGCGACTCGATCTTCGCGAGCACCGAGTTCAGGTACTGGCCCGAGGCCTTCGCATGCGGGATCAATGAATCGGACGAGATGCGCCGGTAGGACGACACGCGGCCGCGCACGCCCTCGCGCTTGCCCTTCTCGCCGAGGTAGGGCGCCCACTCCCAGACGGCGATCATCGCCTCGACCGGGTTCTCGAGCGGGTTGAGGCCCATCGGCCCATAGCCGCGATAGACGAGCGGGCGGATGTAGCAGCTCTTGAACCCGTTGCGGCCGATCAGCTCATGCGTGACCTCCCGCAGCTGCTCCTTCGAGAAGGGCAGGTCCATGTAGTAGAGCTTGGCCGAGTTCTCGAGCCGGTCGAGATGATCCTGATGGCGGAAGACCGCGGGCCCCTGCGGTGTCTCGTAGGCGCGCACGCCCTCGAAGACCGCCGTCCCGTAGTGCATGCAGTGCGTGAGTACGTGTACCTTCGCGTCCTCCCAGGCGACGAACTCTCCGTTCAGCCAGATGAGGTCAGCGGTGTTCACGTACTGCTCCTAGAGATTTGCGAGCACCGCCCGGGTGGCGGTCTCTGTAGTGGAGTCGCCGCCCAGATCCGGAGTCCGGAGGCCATCCCCAAGCGCGCGATCGACAGCCGATTCTAGGGCAGCGGCCTCGTCTTCCATAGCGAGTCCGTGCCTCAGCATGAGCGCGACCGACCCGAACATCGCGAGCGGGTTGGCGGTTCCGCTGCCGGCGATATCGGGCGCGGAGCCGTGGACGGGCTCGAAGAGTCCGGGCCCGGACCCGTCCCCGAGCGACGCGCTCGGCAGCATCCCGAGCGAGCCCGTGAGCATCGCGGCCTCGTCCGAGAGGATGTCGCCGAACAGGTTCTCGGTCAGGAGGACGTCGAAGTCGGCCGGCCGCGACACGAGCTGCATCGCGGCGTTGTCGACGAGCATGTGGTCGAGCGGGATCTCCTGTCCCTCCGCCACGCGCTCGACCACCTTGCGCCACAGCCGCGAGGTCTCGAGCACGTTCGCCTTGTCGACGCTCGTGACCTTGGTGCGGGCGAGCCGGAACGCCACGCGGGTGATCCGCTCGACCTCGCCCTCGCTGTAGGTGCAGGTGTCGTGCGCGGTGTCGCCATCGAGGCCGCTGTCGCCGAAGTAGATGCCGCCGGTCAGCTCGCGCACGACGAGCAGATCGGTGCCCTCGATGCGCTCGCGCTTCAGCGGGCTCGCGTCCAGCAGCGCCGGGCTTGGGCGTACCGGGCGCAGGTTGGCGAACAGCCCCAGCCCCTTGCGCAGCCCGAGCAGGCCCTGCTCGGGGCGCGGCGCGGCCGGGTCGGTTGTGTCCCACTTCGGGCCGCCCACCGCCGCGAGCAGCACCGCGTCCGCGCTCCTGCAGGCGTCGAGCACCTCGTCGGTGAGCGCGCGTCCGTGCGCATCGATCGACGCGCCGCCGACGAGCCGCTCGTCGTAGTCGAAGTCACCGAGCGTGTTCAGGACCTCGACCGCGGCGGCGGTGATCTCGGGGCCGATGCCGTCGCCCGGCAGGAGCACGATCGCCGGCGTCACGACGACAGCTCCTTCCGCCGCATTGACCACATCTGCGAGCTGCGCTCGAGCTCGAGCGCGGCGCCCCAGGGCAGCGCCGGCGGGCCGAGCACGGTGCGCAGCGACGCCGCGGTACGGCGTGCAAGCTCGGGGTCGGCGCCGGCGCGGCCGGCGAGCTCGTGAGCGGTGGCCTCGACGTCGGCATCGTCCACCGCGGCCCAGGCCAGGCCGAGCTCCGCGGCGCGCGCGCCGTCGATGCGCTCACCGAACAGGGCCAGCGCCGCCGCGGCTTCGCGCGTCCCGCTGCGCCCGAGCAGCGCGCCGTGGCCGCCGCCGGGGTGCAGCCCGATCGGCAGGAAGCCGGAGACGATGCGCGCGTCGCTCGCGACGATGCGCAGGTCGGTCGCGAGCATCAGGTTGAGGCCGGCGCCCACCGCGCCGCCCCGGACCGCCGCGACGGTCGGCGGCTCGAGCTCGCCGACGCGCGCGAACGAGCGATAGACCATCCCGATCGCCGCGTAGGTCTCGGGCGCGGCGGGATCGCGGCCGGCCTCGGCAAGCGTGGCGCGATCGCCGCCGGCGCAGAAGAAGCCGCCGGCGCCACGGACGACCACGGCGCCGGCCGCTGCGTCGGCGTCGATCTCCTCGCAGGCCGCGACGAGCTCCTCCGCCATCGCCACCGTCAGGGCGTTGCGGCGCTCGGGAGCGTTGAGCGTGATCGTCGCGACCCCGTCGTCGCCGCGCTCGAGCGCGACCTCGCTCATCCCGGCCTCCTCGCGTTCATGTTGAGGCGAACGTAGTCGAGCGTCCCGCCGGCTCGCTCGTAGACCGCATCCACGTAGCGCTCGCGCAGCTCCTCCGGCAGCTGCTCGAGCGGCGGCCCGAGGCAGACCGCCGTGAAGTACGCGCGCGGATCCTCGGGCGTCACCGGGTATGGCTCGAGCCAGGTCTCGACCTCCTCGAAGCCCGCCTGCTCGAGCCGAGCCGCGGTCACGTCGGCGCCGGCGAAGTTCCAGGGTCCCTGCCAGCCGTCGAGGTACGGCGCGAACGGCTTCTCGGAGGCGACCGCACGCGCGATCCGGTGGAACTCGGCGATGTTCCCCTCGCCGCCGCATTGCGCGACGAGCCGGGCGCCGGGGCGCAGCACCGCGTTCAACCGCTCGAACAGGAGCGGATGGTCCGCGATCCAGTGGAAGACCGCGTTCGAGAACACGGCGTCGACCTGCTCGGCGAGCGACAGCTCGGTGAGGTCGGAGCGCAGCACTAGGGCGCGGTCGCCAAGCCGCTCGCGCGCGTGCTCGACCATCGACTCCGCCTGGTCCACCGCGATCACGCGGCCCTCCGGCAGGCGCTCGAGCAGCAGCTCGGTCACGCGACCCGAGCCGCAGCCCGCGTCGAGGACGGTCTCGTCGCCGTCGAGCGGCAGCCGGTCGAGCACTCGAGCCGCCATCGCCACCTGCGGATCCGAGACCCGGTCGTAGGTCGCGGCGTCCCAGTCGCGGCTCACGCGCGCGCCAGGCTGGTGGTCACGGGGCCGCTGCGCTCGCGCTCGGCCTCGTAGCGGCTGATCTCGTGCTCCACCTGCAGCGTGACGCCGATGTCGTCGAGGCCCTCGAGCAGCCGTCGTGCGATCTCGGCGTCGATGTCGAAGGGCACCTGCCGCCCCGCGAACGAGATCTCCTGCTCCTCGAGGTCGATGCGCGCGTGGCCGGCGGCCATGAGCTCCTTGACGTCGGCCTCGTCGAGCGCGACCGGCAGCAGCCCGATCTTGGTGCAGTTGGAGTAGAAGATGTCGGCGAAGCTCGGCGCCACGATCGCGCGGAAGCCGTAGTCCTCGAGCGCCCAGGGGGCGTGCTCGCGCGACGAGCCGCAGCCGAAGTTGCGGCCGGTCGCGAGGATCGGGTTGCTGGGCAGGTCCCAGCTGGGGTCCTTCGACCAGTCGTGGAACAGGAACTCGCCGAAGCCCGTGCGCTCGACCCGCTTGAGGAACTGCTTGGGGATGATCTGGTCGGTGTCGACGTCGTTGCGGTCGAGCACCGTCACGGTGCCCTCGATGATGTTCACGGGTTCCATCAGCTCCACTCCCTGATGTCGACGAAGTGCCCCTCGATCGCGGCCGCAGCCGCCATCTTCGGGCTGACGAGATGCGAGCGCGCGCCCCGCCCCTGGCGGCCCTCGAAGTTGCGGTTCGAGGTCGAAGCGACGCGCTCACCCGGCGCCGCGATGTCCGGGTTCATGCCAAGGCACATCGAACAGCCCGCCGAGCGCCAGTCGAAGCCGGCCGCGCGGAACACCTCGTGGAGCCCCTCGGCCTCGGCCTGCTCCTTCACCTGCGCCGAGCCGGGCACCACCATCGCGTCGATGCTCGCCGCCACGCGCCGGCCCTGCACGACCTCGGCGGCCTCGCGCAGGTCGCCGATGCGCGAGTTCGTGCAGGAGCCGATGAAGACGCGGTCGAGCTTGATCTCCTGCATCGGCGTGCCGGCCTCGAGCGCCATGTAGTCGAGCGCGCGCTCCTCGCCCTCGTCGCTCGGCTCGGGCACGGCGCCGGTCACGTCGACGACCATGCCGGGCGTCGTCCCCCAGGTGACCTGCGGAGAGAGCTCGGACGCGTCGATCAGCACCTCGGTGTCGAACTCCGCACCCTCGTCCGTATGCAGCTCGCGCCACTGCTCGAGCGGCAGCGGGTCGGGCGCCGCCTCGCGCCCCTCGACCCACTCGAAGGTGGTGTCGTCGGGAGCGATCATCCCGGCGCGGCCGCCGCCCTCGATCGTCATGTTGCAGATGGTCATGCGCCCCTCCATCGAGAGCCGCTCGATCGCAGGGCCGGCGTACTCGATCACGTGGCCGACGCCGCCCGACACCCCGATGCGCCCGATCGTGCCGAGGATCAGGTCCTTGGCGGTGACGCCGAAGCCGAGCTCGCCCTCGTAGAGGATCCGCATCGAGCGCGGCTTGCGCTGCGCGAGCGTCTGGGTGGCGAGCACGTGCTCGACCTCGCTGGTGCCGATGCCGAACGCGAGTGCCCCGAAGGCGCCGTGCGTGGAGGTGTGCGAATCCCCGCAGACGATCGTCATGCCCGGCTGCGTGACCCCGAGCTCCGGCCCGATCACGTGCACGATGCCCTGGCGCGCGGAGCCGATCGAGTAGATCGGAACGCCGAACTCCTCGGCGTTGCGCTCGAGCGTCTCCACCTGGACGCGGGAGAGCTGGTCGCGGATCTGGGCCGCGCGGGTCGAGCCGTCCGTTGGCACGTTGTGGTCGGCCGTGGCGAGCGTCCGGTCGGGGCGGCGCAGCTTGCGGCCCGCCAGCCGCAGCGACTCGAACGCCTGCGGCGAGGTCACCTCGTGGACGAGGTGGAGGTCGATGTAGAGGACCCCCGGTGCGACCTCGTGGGCCTCCCAGATCTTGTCGAACAGGTTCCTGGGCACGCGCTAACTCCTCCTGAGGCCCGCGGCGACGACGGCATAGAAGCGCGCCTCACCGCGGCCGGGGTTCTCGAAGTGGTGCGGGATGTCTGCGTCGAAGGTCACGGCGTCGCCGTCCTCGAGCTCATGGACGGTGCCGCCGCAGACGAAGCGCAGCGGCCCGCTCTCGACGACGGCCGTCTCGCGGCTGCCGGGCTCGTGCATCGGCGGGTCGCCGGGGCCGGCCGTGCTGCCGCCGGGCGCCAGCTCGTGCAGCGAGACCTCGGCCCGCAGGCCGGGCAGCGGCGGCGTCAGGACCTCGTAGCTGTGCTCGTCCCCGCCGCCGTGGCGACGCTCGGCAGCGCGGACGACGGCCACGCCGTCGCCCTCGTCGAGGCGCAACAGCTGGGAGAGGCTCAGCTCGAGCCCGTCGGCGATCCGCTCCGCGACCGACAGCGTCGGGCTCGTCTCGCCGCGCTCCACCTGGGAGAGCATCGGCGCGGACACGCCGGAGCGCTCGGCCAGGTCACGCAGCGAGAGGTCCATGGCATCACGCAGCGCCCGGATCCGGGTACCGAAGCGATGACCGTTGACCGCCATGTCTTGTACGTTATCACGGACGTTTGTATGTCTAGCTGTGGCCGGCGTCGCCGCCCTGGCCGGCTGCGGCGACGACGACGACGCTGTCCGGACGCAGCCCTTCAAGCCGACCGATTTGAAGGACGCAGGAGAGTCCGGCACGCTGCGGCAAACCGCCTGCGGGGTGCTGCGCCCGGCCGAGGTCGCGCGCATGGCCGCACGCCCCGGCCTGCGGCTCAGCCCCACCCGCAACGACTCCAACGACCTGTCGATCTGCGACTGGCGCGGCGGCGGCCTGCGCGTCCAGCTCGTGATCGACGCCGCCCCGAGCGCCCAGCTGCGCTTCTACAACCAGCTGGCCGAGCAGCTCCAGTTCCACAACCCGGATCCGGAGTACCGGCCGCGCCAGATACGCGGCGTCGGCGACGACGGCGCCTACGGCGGAGCCGGGGCTTGGTGGACCCGCGCGACAAAGCAGCTCGTCGCGTACGACAACAAGCGCATCCTCAAGATTCGAGTGGTCGACGACGACCTCGGCGACCGGGCGCGCCGCCGGACGGCGGTGCGCGTCGGCCGGGCGAGCTTCGCCCGCCTCAGCGCGCCTGCATAGTCGGCCGCACCACGATCTCGTTGATGCACACGTGGCGTGGCCGGCTGACGGCGTGGACGATCGCGTCCGCGATGTCGCTCGGCGACAGCACCTCACCGATCCGCTCGCGCGAGCGTGACAGCGCCTGTTGCACCAGCGGGTCGCGGTTATGGCCCTGGAGCTCGGTCTCGACGAAGCCGGGGGCGACCGTGGTCACCCTGATGCCCACGTGGAGCGCCTCCTGGCGGAGCGCCTCCGAGAATGCGTGGACCCCGAACTTCGTCATGTTGTAGACCGCGCCGCCCGCATCCGCGCGTCGGCCCGCGACGGAGGAGACGTTGACGATGTCCCCTCCCCCGCTCTGCTCGATCAATGGCAGCGCGGCATGCGTGCAATAGAGGAGGCCGAGCAGGTTGACCGAGACCATCCGGCGCCATTCCTCGGTGTCCGCGCCCGCGACCGGTCCGAGCAGCATCACCCCCGCGTTGTTGACGAGGATGTGCAGGCCACCGAGCTCGTCGTGGGCGCGCTGGACGAAGCCGCGCGCCTGCTGCTCGTCGGTGATGTCCGCCTCGACGGTGAGGCTCGGGACCTCGACGCGCGAGGCGATCGCAGCGAGCCTGTCGCCACGCCGCGCCGCCAGCGCGACCGACGCTCCGGCCTCGGCGAGGGCGAGCGCCGTGGCCTCGCCGATCCCCGACGAGGCACCCGTGATGGCCGCAACGCGGCCTTGCAGGGGACCCGCCATCGCGAGCGCGATCCTATCGCTTGGGTTATCGATCGCCGCTTCTGGTAGACACCCTGCGTGACCCGCGCGCACCGCAACATCAACATTGCGGCCGTCGTACTCCCGTTCGCCGCCTTTCTCGCGGCCATCCCGCTGCTCTGGAACGAGTGGATCGGTCCGCTCCACCTGGCCCTGCTGGTGGTCATGTACTTCGTGTCGACGCTCGGCATCACCGTCGGCTTTCACCGCCTCCTCACCCATCGTGCCTTCCAGACCTTCAAGCCGGTCGAGTACGCATTCGCGATCTGCGGATCGATGGCGGTCGAGGGGCCGGTGATCGGCTGGGTCACCGACCACCGCCGCCACCATGCGCACTCGGACGAGGAGGGCGACCCGCACAGCCCGCATGTCGGCAAGGACGGCGAGGAGGCGACGCCGCTCACAGGGCTATGGCACGCGCACGTCGGCTGGCTCTTCGACCACCCGACCGCCGTCGACGCGGAGCGGCACGCGCCCGACCTGCTCGACGACCGCGGCATGCGCGTCATCAGCAGGCTCTTCCCGCTCTGGGTGACGCTCGGCCTGCTGATCCCGTTCGCGCTCGGCTGGGCCCTCACGGGTGAGCTGGCCGCGGGCCTCGCGGCACTCTTCTGGGCCGGCCTCGTGCGCGTCTTCCTCGTCCACCACGTGACCTTCTCGATCAACTCGATCTGCCACTTCTTCGGCCGTCGCCGCTTCGCCACCGATGACGAGTCGACCAACGTGTTCTGGCTCGCGATCCCGTCGCTCGGCGAGTCCTGGCACCACAACCACCACGCGTTCCCGCGCTCGGCGACCCACGGGCTGCGCTGGTGGGAGGTGGACATCGGCGGCCTGATCGTGCGCACGATGCGGCGGCTCGGCCTCGCCTGGAACGTCGTCCGGATCACCCCGGCGCGCCAGCGCCAGCGGCTCGCCCGGGCGCGGAGCGCTTCCCTAGAGGGCAGCTCGAAGCAGCCCCAGCAGCTCCCCCTCTGAGGGCGGCTCGGGCGTATTGCCGTAGAGCGGGTGCTGCACGACCGCAGCCGCGACTTGGGGCAACTGCTCCTCGCGCACGCCGAGCTCGGACAGCCGCGTGTGTCCCGAGCGCGCGCTCAGCGCGGCCACGAGTCCTGCCGCGGCGGCGGCGTCGGGCTCGTCCGCGCCGAGCGCCCGCGCGAACGCGCCGAGCCGCGTGGGCTCCCGCTCGGCCATCAGCGCCGCGAAGTGCGGGAGCATCACCGCGTTCGTCTCCGCGTGCGGGGTGCCCGTCGTGCGCACGATCGTCTGGCTGGTGGCGTGGTGGATCGCGATCCCGGTGCTGGCGGACGCGAAGCCCGCGAGCAGAGCTCCGAGCGCGACGTCGTCGCGCGCGATCGGGTCGGCCGGCAGGGCAGAGCCGATCAGCTCGGCGCCGCGCAGCGCGGTGAGCTCCGCGACCGGGTTGGCCCGCGGCGTGTAGAGCGCCTCCATCGCGTGTGCCAGTGCGTTCATGGCGCTCGCGGCGAGCGCTTCGGGCGGCTGTGAGGCCATCAGCTCGGGATCCGCGATCACTAGCGCGGGCCGCACGAGCCGGGCGCCGGGGACGTCCTTCGGCGTGCGGTGGAAGGGCGTGAGCTCCGCGCCCGAGAGGGTGGTCGGGATCGCCGCGCAGTCGCCGCCGCGCGCGCCGGCAATCGCCTTGGCAGTGTCGATCACCCGTCCGCCGCCGAGGGCTACGAGCGGCCTGTTCGCGGCGGCCGGCAGCAGCGCGGCCGAGATGTCGTCGACCCGGCCGTGCGGTACGAGCAACACCTCGAGCGCAGTCTCGGCGACGCCGGGCACGGTCGACAGCGCGCGCTCGGTGGTCAGCAGCACATAGCCGTCGAAGCCGCGCTCCTCGAACAGCGCGCCGGTCTCGTCGCGCACCCCCGCGCCGAAGCGGATCAGACGCTCGCCGTCGACGAAGGTGAACGGAGCCGCCGTCAGGGCGTCGCGGCCTTCTTCGCCTCTCGCTCGAGCACGCGCTCGGCCGCCGACACCGCGTTGTCGAGCGCGTTCGAGATCGCGCGCAGGTATGCCTTGCCGGACGCCTCGAGGATGTCCGTCGAAACGCCCACACCCGAGGCGAGCCGTCCCTCGAGCTCGAGCAGGACGTTCACCTCGCCCAGCGCGTCGCGGCCGCCGGTCACGGCCGACACGTGGTACTCGCGTAGGCGCGCCTCGTGGTTCGTGGCCGCGTTGAGGGCGCTGAAGAAGGCGTCGATCGGCCCGTCGCCGGTGAAGCTGCCCGACTCGACCTCGCCATCCGGCATGCGCACGCGTACGCGCGCGAGCGGGGAGCGCGTGTTCGAGGCCTCGATGTCGAACGACTCCAGCTCGAAAGCCGCCGGGGCCTGCTTCATCTCGTCGGACACGATCGCCTCGAGGTCGAGGGCCGTGACCTTCTTCTTCTTGTCCGCCAGCTCCTTGAAGCGCTTGAAGGCCGTGTTGAGCGCGGCGCCGTCGACCTTGAAGCCGAGCTCCTCCAGCGCGTTCCGCAGAGCGTGCCGGCCCGAGTGCTTGCCGAGCACGAGCGAGTTCGTCTCGAGCCCGATCGTGGTGGCGTCCATGATCTCGTACGTCGTGCGCTCCTTCAGCACGCCGTCCTGGTGGATGCCCGACTCGTGCGCGAAGGCGTTGCGCCCGACGATCGCCTTGTTCGGCTGCACCTGGTAGCCGGTGATGCGGGAAACCATCCGGCTCGTGCGCGAGATCTCGCGCGTTTCGACGCCGGTCCACAGGCCGTGCGCGGCCTCGCGCACGCGCAGCAGCATCACGATCTCCTCGAGCGAGGCGTTGCCGGCGCGCTCGCCGATGCCGTTGATCGCGCACTCGACCTGGCGGCAGCCCACCAGCAGGCCGGCGAAGGAGTTGGCGACGGCGAGGCCCAGATCGTCGTGGCAGTGGACCGAGGTGGTCACGTCGGCGAGACCCGGCACGAGCCGGTACAGCGTGCGCCACATCTCCGCGTGCTCGTCGGGCGTCGAGTAGCCGACGGTGTCGGGCACGTTGATCGTCGTGGCGCCCTCGTCCAGGGCGATCTGCAGCACCTCGGCGGTGAACTCGAGGTCAGAGCGGGTGGCGTCCATCGGCGAGAACTCGACGTCCTCGCAGTAGCCGCGCGCCTGGGCGACCGCAGCGCGCGCCTGCCCCTTCACGTCCTCACGGCTCGTCTGGAGCTGGTGCTCGATGTGGATGTCGCTCGTCGAGATGAAGGTATGGATGCGCGGGCGCTCCGAGTCCTTGACCGCGTTCCAGGCTGCGTCGACATCCTGCGCGTTAGCGCGCGCCAGGCCGGTGATCACCGGGCCGTGCACCTCGCGCGCGATCGCCTGCACCGCCTCGAAGTCGCCGGGCGAGGAGATCGGGAAGCCCGCCTCGATGATGTCGACGCCGAGACGCGAAAGCTGGTGCGCGATCTCGAGCTTCTCCTGCTTGTTCAGCGAGATCCCCGGCGACTGCTCCCCGTCGCGCAGGGTGGTGTCGAAGATCTTTACGCGGTCTTTCTCGCTGCGGTCCATGTCGCTTCCCGTTCCTTCCCTGTCGGCCCTACCGGATTCTCCCTGAGCTTGCGCCTACCTGCGGGCGCCACGCGCTATTCCCCCCGAAGGGGGAGAAGAAGGAGGAGAAGTCGGGCGTCGACCGGAAACGACATGCGCTGCGCAGCGTACTACAGCGTCAGCACGACCTTGCCGATGTTCTTGCGCTCGTGCATGAAGCGGTGCGCCTCGGGGCCGTCGTCCGAGCCTGAACTCCTGCGCCACGACCGGCCGGATGCGACCCTCGTCGAGCCAGGCGCGCAAGGGCTCGATGAAGCGCTCGAGGCCGCCGCTGTCCCAGAGCGTGAGCATGTTGAGGCCGATCACCGACTTGGACTCGCGCATCAGCTTGACCGGGTTGAAGCGCGGCATCTGGGCAAGGATGCGCACCGCCCGTATCGGGGAGCGGCGCTCGCCGGCCTGCATCTCCGACGCCCCGAAGCAGACGAGCCGCCCGCCGGGACGCAGGAGCGCGAAGCTCTGCCTGAAGCTGCGCCCGCCGAGCGCGTCGAAGGCGAGGTCGAAGGGCTGTTCCTCGCCGGCGATCCGGCGTACCTCGTCGACCACGTCGTGGGTGCGGTAGTCCACGGGCTGATCGACGCCGAAGCCGCGGATCGCGTCGTGCTTCGGGGGCGAGGCCGTGCCCCAGACCTCGGCTCCCGTGAGCTTCGCGATCTGAGTGGCGGCGATGCCGACGCCCCCGCCGGCGGCCTGGATCAGCACGCGCTCGCCGGCCCGCAGGCCGCCGTAGTGGATCAGCCCGGCGTATGCGGTTGCGTACGCGACCGGCAGCGCAGCCGCCTCGGAGTAGCTCCAGCCGTCCGGGATCGGGATCAGCGCGTCGCTGCTCGAAACGGCGAGCTGGGCGTAGCCGCCGAAGCGCGACCCGCCCATGACCCGCTGGCCGATCTCGAAGTCCTCGACTCCCTCGCCGACCGCATCGACGTCGCCCGCGATCTCGTAGCCGACCACACAGGGCGGCTTCGGGGCGTCCGGGTACAGCCCGACGCGCGCGAGGAGATCGGCGAAGTTGACGCCGGCGGCGCGCACGCGCACGCGGACCTCGCCCGGACCGACCTCCGGATCGGGACGCTCCTGTACCCGCATGACGTCGGGTGGGCCGTGCTCCGTGATGACGAGCGCTCGCACACGCGCATCATTCCAACGCGCGCACGTTCTGCGTCGTCAGCGCCTGTTCTGGGCCGAGCCCCCGAGACCTCGCCACACGGCGCCGCGCCGGCCTGCCCGTGCGCCGGCGCGGCGCCCTCCTGACCGGTCGCCGCGGGGCTGGGGGTCCCGAGGCCGACGCCGGCCGGTGTGGCGAGTCCGTCCGCGTCCTCGTCGTCTCGCGGGCGCCGCCGTGCCGCCCACGGCGAAGAGCGCGCGGCGACGGCAAGGAGGGCTGCCGGCACACGCGCGATACGGCCGCGGGCGAGACGCTGCGAGGGCTTGTGAGGACGCGATCGGATGCTCGGATCCTGTCCGGCGAGCGCCCTCCCGACAACGAAAACCCTGGTGATCAGGCTTTACGCGCCCGTCCCGTTGCGGATTGACGCAAGATCCGCGCTCAGCCCGAGCGAGTGCGGCTGCGGTTCGGCCGCTTGTAGCCCGCCGCGGCCTGGACGCTCGACGGGCGCCACTTCGCGCCGCCGCGCACGGTCGGGACGCCCTCGTCGTTGAGCGTGTCGGCGATCGCCTGCAGCGTCATGCCGCTCTCGCGCAGGTCGACGATGCGCTGCTTGAGCGAGGGACGGTCGGCCACCGCAGGTCGGCCGGAGGCGCGCCGGCCGCTGCGTGCCGCCTCGAGGCCCTTGCGCGTGCGCTCCTCGATCTTCTTCTCGTCGAGCCCGCCCACGGTCACGAGCGCCTCGGCCGCGACGCGGCCGTCCGCCGTGCCGGTGTCGAGGCCGATGTCGACCACGATCAGGCGCGCCTCGCGCTCGTCGAGCATCCGCAGCAGGGCGCCGAGGTTGGCGGCCGAGCGCGTGAGGCGATCGAGCCGCGAGACCACGAGGCACCTGTACTCCTTGGCCGCCAGCCGCTCGAGCACCCACAGGAGCCCGGGCCTGCGCAGGTCGGGCCCGGTGTGAGTCTCGAGGTCGCGCACGAGCTTGCCGAGCACGAGGCCGTGCTCCTGGCACGCCGCCTGGATCAGCTTGGCCTCCTCGCGCAGGCGTTCACGCTCGGACTCACCCGGCGCGGACACGATCGTGTAGCCGAGCGCCGGCAGCGTCCCGGCGCCGTTCGTCGCGGGGCCGGACGCAGGCAGCGCCCGCGGCTTCGGCCTCTCCACCACCGGCTCGACGGCAGCCGGCTGAGGCGGGCGGCGGCGCTTCCTGCGCCGCAGGAGCCACAGGGCGCCACCCAGCACGAGCAGGCCGCCCGCGCCAACGGCGATCAGCGCCAGGACCGGCGCGCCTCCATCCTCTTCCCCGGCAGGCACAGGCGCCACCGGCTGCGCCTGGGGCACCTGGCGCTCGTCGGTGTCCGAGGGAGACGACGGCGCGGTCTCGTCGAGCGGATACTCCTTCCACAGCTCGGTCGGCGGGTCTCCTCCGCCCTGCGCCGCCGTCCCTGTCGGCAGCAAAGCCGCCGCGCAGAACGCGAGCACGAGCAGGAGGGCGAATCGAGTCCGCATCAGATGATTGTGATCGGGGTTCCGACCGGCAGCAAGCGCCCGAGTCGCTCGATGTCGGAGTTGCGCATCCTGATGCAGCCGTGCGAGACCCGCCCAGGGATCAGATCCGGCTGGTTCGTGCCGTGTATTCCGACGAACCCGCCGCCCGGCCAGTCCGTCAACACGGCCGAGCGCGCGCTCGTCCCAAAGGCGAGCGGGCCGTAGAAGTCGCTGCGATAGCGCACGAGCTTGTTGCGTACGTAGAAGCGCCCGCGCGGCGTCGGCCACTGGGACTGGCCGATCCCTACCGGGGCGCGCAGCACCGGCCGGCCGTTGCGCAGCAGCGTCGCCCGCAGGCGGTCGAGGTCGACGACGAGCCGCGTACGCACAGAGCGGTAACCGGACAGGGCCGCGCGCGGCACCCAGCCCGTCGTGCCGTTCGGCAGTACCGCCAGCCGGGTCTTGATCCACACCCGCCCCGCGCCGTCGCGCGCACGGTCGAGCACGAGCAGCGGGTTCGCGGTCCCCTCGGGGGTCCTGCTCGATAGCCGTGTGACGGCGCCTGCCTCCCGGCTCGGGGCGGAGCGGGCGGTCACAGGGCGGCGCACCGTTGTCCACACCGAGACGTACCGCTCGCCGTCGAGCGCCTGCGGCATGCCGACTCGCAGGGCAGGATCGGCCGGGCCCGGTAGGTCGTCCGGGTCCGGCGTCGAGCCCGAGCTGGGCGCGAGCAGCACGGCCCCGAGCAGCGCGAGCACGGCCGCGCCAGACACGAGAACGAGCGCGCGCCGGCGGCGCACCGGCTCATCCCGTGAACTTCGGCGCACGCTTTCGCTTCGTTGCGGGAGCCGCCGTGACGAAGTTGGTGGAGCGCACGATCTGGTTGACCTGCTGCTTCGAGGCCGGCTTGTCGAACGCGGCGCGCGCGGGGTTGGCGCCGAAGAGGTAGCGCATCCACGCCGCGTGGCGCGCCTCGACCGAGTGAATCGCGACGGCGGCCGCGAGCGCCGAATCCGCCTTGAGGTTGGTGGCCTGGCCCTTGTACGCCGCGACGGCGAGGTCCTCGAAGGCGACGGCGGTCTTGAGGAAGGCCTGCGGCTTCTCCGTGACCCCCTGGAAGTCGAATGACGGCCTTTTCGCCGCCTTGCCTCCGAGCAGGTCCTGGAACGCCTTCACGTGCGCGCGCTCGACGGCGCCCACCGTCTGGGCGGCGCGCTCGGTGCGTCCGCGCAGGGCCTTCATCCGCTCAGCTTCGGTGTAGAAGGCAGCCTGCAGATACTCGAGCGTGAGCGCGTAGTTGAGGATGTCTAGGTCGGACGTGCTCTGGCGGGCGTCCGCCCCCGCGGCGCTCAGGCCGAGCAGCGCCAGCGAGCCGCTCAGGCTCGCGCCGAGAAAGCCGGCCCGCGAGACTCCGCCGAGCGGCTCCGCCGCCTCCGCGAGCGCGCCGTCGACGTCCAGCCTGTGCATCGAGAGATCATCCACTGCGCTCAGCTCCTCAGCCCGATTCGCTCGAGACCCGCGCGGACCTGGTCCGCCGACAGCGGCGTGTCGGTCGCCTCGGGGGCGGGCGGCTCCCCGGCGATGCTTCGGATCCAGGCCGCGTGGCGCGCCTCCACCGAAACGACGGTGGCCGCGGCCTCGAGCGTCGGCTTGCTCACATTCGTCGCCTGGCCGTTGTAGGCGGCCACGGCCAGGTCCTCGAGCTCCGCCGCCGTCGATGCGAAAGCGTCCGAGTCGCGGGTTGCGCCGCCGAACTCGAAGCGCGGCGGCTCGCCCGCCTTCGCTCCCAGGGCGTCCCTGACAAAGGCGAGATGCTGGCGCTCCTGCTCGAGCACCGTCTCCGCATAGCCCCGGACCTCGCCGCTCAGCCCGCCCCTGTCGAGCGCCTCCGCGTAGAAGGCGGTTTCGGTGAACTCGAGCAGCAGAAGCAGCTGCAGCGCCTCCACATCCTTATTGGTCTGGGCATCGGTGTCCGCGACCGGCCCGCCGGCGACGCCGGTCGCCACTGCCGCGCCGGCCGCAACTGCCCCGGCAGCGATGAACTGTGTACGGGACAGCCCCCCCTCGGCTATATGCATGTTTCCTTTCTGCCCGATTTCGAGGGACTTTCGCGGATGAACTTCGGCCGAACTAGCGCGTACGCAACCGTTCCATTGCGTACTTCCGCAACAGCTCAGGCCGGCAGGACGTTCAGTTCCTGCTCCTTGCGCGGGCGCTTGTAGCCCGCGGCTGACTGCACGCTCGAGGGTCGCCACTCGGCGCCGCCGCGCAATGTCGGCACCCCTTCAGCGTTCAGAGTGTCGGCGATTGCCTGCAAAGTCCAGCCGCGCGCCCGCAGCGCGCGGATGCGCGCGCCCAGCTCGGGCCGGTCGGCAACCGCCGGCCTGCCGTGCCGTGCGCCCTTCTCACGCGCCGCCTCGAGTCCCTGGCGGGTGCGCTCCTGCAGCTTGCGGCGCTCGAGCTGACCGGCTGCGCTGAGCGCTTTGGCGGCCATGCGCCCTCCCGTGGTGGCCGTGTCGAGGCCGATGTCGGCCGCGATGAGGCGCGCCCCCGTGCGGGTGAACCAGTCCATCATCGTGCCGATCCCCGCCGCCGAGCTCGCCAGGCTGGAAAGCTCGGCGACGACGAGCGCGGACGCCTGCCCGGCGGCGATCTGCTCGAGCGCGTGACGCAGCGCCGGAGTGCACGAATCAGCGGCGTCGGGCGTGTCCTCGTCGCTCAGCAGGCCGGCGAGGTCGAGCCCGCACTCGCTGCAAACCCGCTCGATCGCACGCGCCTGGCGCATCAGGCCAAGCTCGGCGTCCGGCGTAGGCCGCACGTATCCGAGCGCGGGCCCGGCCGGCTCGCTCACGCCGAACCATCCCTCGAGGGTTGCGCTCTGCTCCTGCGCGGACATCAACCCATTACTTACGAGCGCCTCGCAGAATCGGATCACTCTCTCGTGCGAAAGTTGTAGATAGGTCGCCGGGGGCTATCTTCACGCCATGACGACCGCCGCCCCCATCGGCCGGGAGATCAGCGACTCCATTGTCGACGTAATCGGTAACACGCCGCTGGTGCGGCTGTCGCGGATCGGAAGGGACCTGCGTCCGCAGCTGGTCGCGAAGCTCGAGGCGCTCAACCCCGGCGGATCGATCAAGGACCGCGTCGCGGTCGCCCTGATCGAGGCCGCCGAGCGCGACGGGTTGTTGCGGCCGGGCGGGACGATCGTGGAGCCGACGAGCGGGAACACCGGCACCGGGCTCGCGATCGCCGCGTCGCTGAAGGGCTACCGGGTGATCGCCGTGATGCCGGACAAGATGTCCAAGGAGAAGATCGACCTGCTGCGTGCGTACGGCGCCGAGGTCGTCGTCGCGCCGACCGACGTCCCGCCCGAGTCGCCCGAGTCGTACTACCGCGTCGCCGATCGCCTCACCGAGGAGATCCCGGGCGCGTTCCAGCCGAACCAGTACCGCAACCCGGCCAACCCGGAGGTGCACTACCGCACGACCGGACCGGAGCTGTGGCGCCAGTCCGGCGGCCAGATCACCCACCTGGTCGTGGGGGTCGGGACCGGCGGCACGATCACCGGCGTCGGGCGCTACCTGCGCGAGCAGAACCCCGCCATCGAGATCATCGGGGCCGATCCGGTCGGCTCGATCTACTCGGGCGGCGAGGAGGGCGTCAAGCCCTATCTCGTCGAGGGTGTCGGCGAGGACTTCTGGCCGGAGACCTACGACCCATCGATCGTCGACCGCTACGTCACCGTCTCCGACCAGGACTCCTTCCTGTGGACGCGCAGGCTGGCGGAGGCGGAGGGCATCCTCGCCGGCGGCTCCTGCGGGCTGGCGCTGTGCGCCGCTCACGAGGTGGCGCGCGAACTCGACGACCCCGACGCGATGGTCGCCGTGATCTTCCCCGACGGCGGGCGCTCCTATCTCTCGAAGATCTTCAACGACGGCTGGATGCGCCAGTACGGCTTCCTCGGACGTGAGGAGGAGCTGACCGTGGGCGACGTGCTGCGCCGCAAGCACGCGTCCGACGAGATCCCGCCGCTCCTCACCGTGGACGCTCACGCGAAGGTCCGTGACGCCGTGTCGCTCCTGCACGAGCACCGGGTCTCGCAGCTGCCCGTGGTGTCGGCGCACGATCCGCAGACGATCGTCGGATCGGTCTCCGAGCGCGGGCTGCTCCGGCATGCCATGGACGACCCCGCGCTGCTCGGCGCCGAGATCGTCGAGGTGCTCGAGCCGCCCTTCCCCGCCGTGTCCGCCGACGACGGCGTGCGCGAGGCGGTCGAGCTGCTCACCGACCGGCGCGAGGCACTGCTCGTGAACATGGAGGGCCGAGCGGGCGGGATCCTCACCCGCGCGGACCTGCTCGAGTCGCTGGCACGGTGAGCTCGGTCCCGGACGACTCCCGGCTCGCCACCCGCGTGGTCCACGCCGGGCTCGACCCCGACCCGAGCTACGGCTCGGTGATCCCGCCGATCCACCAGACGTCCACGTACGTTCAGCCGGCGCCCGGTGAGTACGTCGAGGACTACGACTACGCCCGCTCGGCCAACCCGACGCGCGCGGCGCTCGAGCGGGCACTGGGCGAGCTCGAGGGCGGGCTCGGCGCGTGCTTCTCGAGCGGCATGGCCGCCACCCACGGCCTGATCACCGCGGCCTGCAGCGCGGGTGACCATGTGGTCCTGCCGAGCGACCTGTACGGCGGGACCTACCGGCTGCTCGACAAGGTGCTCACGCGCTTCGGCCTCCGCTACGAGATCGTCGACCAGACCGACCTCGAGGCGCTCGAGCGCGCGGTGACCCCGGAGACGAGGCTGATCTGGGTCGAGACGCCGACCAACCCGCTGCTGAACGTGGTCGACATCGAGGCCGTCGTCGCCCGCCGGCGCGACGCGCTCGTCGCCGTCGACAACACCTTCGCGACGCCGATTGTCCAGCGGCCGCTCGAGCTCGGCGCCGACGCCGTAGTCCACTCGGCGACCAAGTACCTCGGCGGTCACTCCGACGTCGTGGGCGGCGCCGTCGTCGTCCGCGACGAGGAGCTGCACGAGCGCGTGCGCTTCGTGCAGAACTCTGTCGGCGCCGTGCCGGGGCCGTTCGACTGCTTCCTCGTCCACCGCGGCCTGCGCACGCTGCACCTGCGCGTGGCGGCGCACACGGAGAACGCTCGCGCGGTTGCGGAGCTGCTGCGCTCGCTGCCCGCGGTCTCGGACGTGCGCTGGCCGGGCTTCGGCGGGATGGTGTCGTTCCGACATCCCGAGGCCACCCGCATCGCCGCCGCGACGCGGATCTTCTCGCTTGCCGAGTCGCTCGGTGGCGTCGAGTCGCTGATCGAGGTCCCCCAGGCAATGACCCACCAGTCGGTCGAGGACTCGGCCGCCGCCGTGCCGGCCGACCTGGTGCGCCTGTCGTGCGGGGTCGAGGCGGCCGAGGACCTGGTCGAGGACCTGCGGCGCGCGATCGGCTAACGCTGTCTAGACCGTGGCGAACGCCCGGCAGGGGCCACCCGATCCCTCGCGCCAGGGGATCAGGCCGAGGACCACGGTCGCCCCGCGGGCCGGCAGCTGCTTCAGGTTGCGCAGGTTCTCGACCCCGTAGCGATCGGCCCCGAGCACCGTGAGGTGCACGTCGAAGGTCGACGACGAGCCGTTGTCCAGGCTCATCGTGTCGACGCCGATGCCGCGGATGTCGCGTCGGTCGAGCAGCCAGTCGACCGCCTCCTTGCCGAACCCCGGGAAGCGCATCGTGCCGCCCGCGTCCGTATTTCGGTACGCCTCGACGCTCCCTACACGCGCCTCCCAGCCCGAGTACATCGCGACCACCGCGTCCCGCGGAATGCGCCCATGGCGACGCTCGAAGCGCACCAGGTCATCCACGCCGACGACGGTGTCGGGCTCGCGCGCGACACGCCGCGAGATGTCGACGACCACGATCGGCGCGATCAGCTCGTCGAGCGCCAGCTCCGGCGAGGTGCGGCCGCCGTCGATGAAGTGCGCCGGCACGTCCATGTGGGTGCAGATGTGCTCCCAGATCGTCCAGACCTGGCCGTAGAAGCCGTTCGCAGGAATGGTCACGGCCGTCTCGCGGCTGGTGGGCGGCGCCCCGGGGAAGGCGGGGAAGTCGTCCCTGAACTCGTGGCTGAGGTCGATCAGCCGGCCTCTGCCGCCGTGCCCCCCGTGATGGCGGCCCCTCGCCGACGCCGCACCCGGCAGCGCCGCGGCGGCCACGGCGGCCGCGCCCGCCCCGAGCGCCGCGCGCCGGCTCAGCTGTGGAAGGCCCTCGCGCTCGGCCCTCTCCCGGACCGTCTCGAGCGTCCCTGGTACGCACATGCCAACACCCCCTGGCTAGTGGTCGCTGCGCCGCATCTCATACCACTTCTCCCCCGCCGGCTCGCCCTCGAGGTTCCAGCTCCACGAGGTGGTCGGGGTGATCCGCATGTAGATCCCGGGGCCGACCATCCCCACGCGCTCGAACGGCTGCTCGGCATGGCCGTAGATGCGGATCCCGCGGGCGATGAACGGCTCGACCGACTCCATGTCGTCGATCACCACTGAGACCTTCGCGCGTCCGGCTGCCACGTTGCGGAACTTGCGCGTGCCGGTGACCTCGGGGGTGCCCCCGACCCAGAAGAAGGTGCCGTCGAACTCCACGGCCACCGGCACGACATCGGGCTGGCCGTCTGCGCCGACCGTCGCCAGCCGGCCCAGCCCCTGGGACCGCAGATAGGCGATCTCCTCTTCTGTGAAGGACATCGCGAGCGGCAACCTATCGCTTGAAGCTCACCAGCTCCTCGCGGTCGGCTCCCCCGGACACGCTCACCGCCAGCACCGGGCCGATCCCGCGGGCATAGAACTTGAACTCGAGCACCTTCGGCTCGAGCGGGTTGTCCTCCTTGATCATCAGCGCGGGCCGGAAGTGGCCGAACGGCACCTCGGCCTGCTCGCGCAGGCCGATCACCTTCGCACGGTCCTCGGCTTGGCCCTTGTAGTACTCCTGGCGGTAGCGGAGGTCCGGCCGCGGGTTGGCGGGCATGATCACTCCTGCCTGGGCACCGTCGACGCCGGCCTCGAACGATCCGCTCGTCGACACCGGCTTGCCGTTCTCGTACTCGGTCGTCGCCTCGCCGAGGTACCAGATGTTGCCGCGCCTGTCCTGGGCGTACCAGTCGTCGGTCACCTCGACAAATTTGCCCTCCTCGGTGACCACGTCGCTCACCACCCGGGCGGTCACCCCGTTGGCGATCAGCTTCGTGCGCTTCGTCACCGTTACGACCACCCTCTGCCTGGTCCCGTCCGGGTCGGTCTCCCGGTACACCCAGCGGCTGCCCGGGCGCATGGGCCACCACGGGTTCGTGATCCTGGTGCTGAAGTCCCGCGGGTTGAGATGAACGCGCTCGGCGCCCTGCGGAAGCCTGCTCTGCGGGCCGCCCGCCGTGGTTTCCCCGACGCCGAGCGCCGCCACGACTGCCGTTGCGATCACTGCGCTCCTGAGTGCCATGACTGCAACCTAGGAAACCGACCTGAGAGGGCCCTGAGATGCGCGCCCATGCGCTCGCTTGACTTGAGGCGCGCACGGGCGGAGGATCGTACGCAGGATTCGCGGCCCAGCGGCGGGAGATCACCCCCCAGGCGGCGGCGCGGGCGCCGCGCGTCGCCAGCGACAGGAGGACCATGATGGACTCCAGACGAGCGTTGACGGCGCTGATCGCCGTCTCCGCCATGGTGCTGGCGGGCATTCCCGCGGCAGCGAGCGCTCACAAGCATCCGAAGCCGCCCGCCGCGCACGAACTGGCCAGCTTCGCCGCCCCCGACTGCATGAGCGGTTGCGGCTCCGGCAGCACGGTCGGCCCCGACGGGGCGCTGTACGTGACGGACGGCCCCGGAGGACGCGTCCTGCGTGTGGACCCGAGGACGGGCGTCGTCACGCCGTTCGCGAGCGGCCTGCCTCAGGCGATTCCCGATGTGGGCATCGGCGGAGCGATGGACGTCGCCTTCGCCGGGCACACCGCGTACGTGCTCGTGATCCTCGTCGGGCCCGCCCTCGGTCAAGCGGACGTCGTCAACGGCCTCTACCGCGTCGAGAGGAACGGCAGCGTGACCGCGGTCGCCGACATCGGCGAGTGGTCGATAGACAATCCTCCCGAGACGGACTTCTTCGTTCCCAGCGGCGTCCAGTACGCCATGCAGGAGTACGGTGCCGGTTTCCTCGTCACGGACGGCCACCACAACCGCGTCCTGTACGTCACGCGCCGCGGCCACATCAGGGAGCTGATCGCGTTCGGCAACATCGTCCCCACGGGCCTCGAGGTCCATGGCTGGACGATCTACATGGGCCAGGCCGGCCCGATCCCGCATCTCCCGCAGGACGGCAAGGTCGTGAGATTCACGCCGTGGTCGGCAGCGACCGAGGTCGCCTCGGGGGCCAGCCTGATCGTCGACGTCGAGTTCGGCCAGGATCGCCGGCTCTACGCCCTCTCACAGGGCATCTGGGACCTGCCGCAGATTCCCGAGAACGAAGGGGCGCCGGCCTCCGCAAACACCGGGAAGCTCGTGCGGGTCAGGCGAGACGGCAGCTTCGCGTCCGTGTTCGAACCCATCGACAGGCCGACGTCGCTCGAGTTCATCGGCAAGACCGCCTTCGTGATCACGCTCACGGGCAAGGTGATCAGGATCGACAACGTGGGGAGGTCGCACTTCGGCTAACCGGCGCCATTGCGCAGAAGGCTGCCACGGCCGGTCGGCCACGACCGCCGGTTGGCCCTGGAGCGCGGGACGCGGAAGACGTCGATCCCGTGATCGATCGTCGAGACGACGATCTCGAGGCGCCTGTCCCGATTGAGATCGGCGATCGAGGGGGCGGCGGCGATACCGACGCCGTTGCCGTTCTCGCGCTGGTTACGGAGCCGAACGTCGAAGAGCCGCCTCCCGGACGCAGCGAGCACGATCAGCCGGCCGGCGCCCGGGCTCGGGCCGTAGGTCCCGAACACGAGCTCCGGAACCGCGTCGCGATTGAGGTCGGCGGCCACGACTTCCGACGCGAACGTCTTCGGCGCTCCGCGGGCATAGTCGTAGCGCCAGAGCCGCTTGCCACCGGGGCCCACCGCATACACGTGACCGTCGGGTACGGCCGCGACGATCTCCGGGCGCCGATTCCCCGTGATGTCGACCACGGTCGGCGCCGGAATTCCGCTGGGCGGATACCAGTCCCCGTCCGCGCGAACGGCCGGCTTGCCGCTCAGCGGCGGCCGCTCGAAGCCCTTGTGCCTGCGCGCCGACCGCAATCCGCGACCCTGTGCGCCGTCGAGGGCCATGAAGGCGTAGGCCTGCGTCTCGTAGGGCTCGTTCTTCTCGACGTTGGGCAGGCCGATCACCTCGTTGTGCCCGTCGCGGTCGAGATCGGCGACCGACGGCGGCGACGCTGTCCACTGAAGCCACGGGGTGGTGCGGATGTCGGGCCACGGTCCGGCGTGGCGGTGGTAGTGATTCGCCTCCACGCGAGGGTTGAGCCAGCGGATGAACTGTCCCCACCCGAGTCGTCTCCCGAGATGCTCCTGCTGCCGGTTCGTGTACCACGGCGAGGCGAGCACGGACGTCCCGTCGTGGTTGAACACGTTGATCTGGTGGTTGTCGAAGGTGACGACGATCTCGAGCTGCGGATCGTCGTCGAGGTCGCCGATGCCGACGTTCTCACCGTACGCGCCATACCCGTGGTTGCCGGCGCCGTTGAAGCCGGCGTCGCCGCCCGGTCCCGACAGCGTGTTGAACCGCGGCCATGCCGGCGCGGGCGCGCCGGGCGGTTGGTAGGGCGCTCCCGACGCCTCGAAGACGAAGACCTGCGACCCGGTCCGGGAGGTGTTCGTCGTAGTCGCCACCACCTCTATGCGACCGTCTCGATCGAGGTCCGCCCCGGCGAGCCCGCGCGTCTCGGGACACTGGCCGCCGCTACAGGTCGAGGCAGGCCAGCCGGGCTTGAGGCGCAGGCCGCCGGCGCCGAGGTTGTAGGCAGCCACCGTCCCCTCGTTCCCTCCAACCACGATCTCTCGCGCGCCGTCCCCGTCCAGGTCGGCGATCACGCTCGGCGCATAGACACGTCCGCTCGTCGCCGTGCCCTCGCCCAGGCGCCGTCCCGTGGCGTCGAAGACGAAGGTCGAGTAGAACGGCGCAACGATCTCGAGGCGGCGATCCCCGCGGAGGTCGACCAGGCCGGGCGACGAGAACCAGCCGGTCTGGCCGGTGTCGATGTTTCGGACAAAGCGCGGGGCCGCGACGCCGCTCGAGCTCTGCGCCCACGCCGGCGACGGCGCCGCGAGCAACGAGGCGAGGACCACCGGGAGCGCCCAGTGCAGGCGTCGAGGCATCCGCGAAAGCTATCCAGCTCGGGAGGCGGCCACCGCGCCGGCTGCCGCTAGGGTCCCCGGCGTGGCCCAGGGTCCGACGCTCATCCTGCAGCTCGCGCGCGGCGGCGCCGTCGACCGGCGGTTCGGCGAGGACGAGCCCGACAGCGTCGCCCGCGGCGATGTCGTGGTCGACCACGCGCCGGCGGACTCTCACGGTGACCTCGAGGGCGGGTCGGGTCAGGTCGTGCTGTCCGTGCCCTCGCCGGAAGCGCTCACCCGCGAGGCCGACGAGGTGCGCCGGGTGATCGCCGGGGCGGGCAGCAGTGCCGAGCCGCTCGTCGTCGTGGTCGAGGCGGCCGAGGAGCTGCGCGAGGAGGAGCTCGCCGTTGTGTTGGAGGCGGCGGGACACACGTCCCGCCCGCTGATCCTGCGCATCATGCGCGACGGCTAGAGGCTGACGGTACGGCCCGCCTCGAAGCCGTCGCTCTCGGCGATCGCGTCGACGACGTCCTGCGAGACGGGCGAGTCGGTCGTGACGATCATCGTCGCCACCCCGCCGACGTGGTCTGCGTCCGGGCGGCGGCCGACCGCGGCGCCGGAGATGTTGATGCCGGCCTCGCCGAAGATGCCGCCGACGCGGCCGATCATGCCGGGCTGGTCGACGTAGCGGAACAGCGCGAGGTTGTGCTCGAGCTGGATGTTGAAGCGCGAGCCCCACGCCTCCAGGAGGTGCGGGCGGTGCCTGCGTCCGAAGGTCGTTCCCACCACGCGGGTGCGTGAGCCGCCGCTCACGATCGTCACGCGCAGGAGGTCGGTGAAGTCGCGCGCATCGGCCGAGCTCGTCTCGGACACGCGGATGCCGCGCTCCTCTGCGATCGCCGGGGCGTTGACCTCGTTGACCTCCTCCTCGACGTGCCCGGCGAGCATGCCCTTCAGCACCTGCACGGTCAGGAGCCGTGTGTCGCGCGTCGCGATGCGGCCGAGGTACTCGATCTCGAGCGCGTCGACAGAGGTGCCCTCGGCGAGCGCCACGCCGACGCGGCCAAGGTCGCGCGCGAGCGGCAGGAACGGCCCGAGGGCCTCGAGGTCCTCGGGGGCGATCGTCGGCACGTTGACCGCGCTCGTCACGACGCCGCCGGTGAGCGCGGCGACCACCTGCTCGGCGGCCTGATAGCCGGCGCGGTCGGTGGCCTCTGCGGTCGAGGCGCCGAGGTGCGGGGTGACGACGACATTGGGATAGCCGAACAGTGGATTGTCGGTGACGGGCTCGTCGCGGAAGACGTCGAGCGCCGCGCCCGCGACGCGGCCGGAGTCGAGCGCATCGCGCAGCGCCTCCTCCACGATCAGCTTGCCGCGCGCAACGTTGATGATCCGCACCCCGGCCTTCATCTTCGCGAAGGCCTCCGCGTCGAGGAAGTTCTCCGTTTCGGACGTGACCGGCAGGTGGATCGTGAGGAAGTCAGCGCGCTCGTAGAGCTCGTCGGAAGACTCCGCCCGCTCGACGCCGAGCGCGCGGAAGCGCTCCTCGGCGACGTAGGCGTCGAAGGCGAGCACGCGCATCCCGAACCCGAGCGCGCGCTGCGCCACGAGCTGCCCGATCCGGCCGAAGCCCAGGATCCCGAGCGTCTTCTCGTAGAGCTCGACGCCGCTGAAGCGCGAGCGCTCCCAGGCCCCGCCCGTGAGCGACTCGTGTGCCTGCGGCACCTTGCGGGCGAGCGCGAGCAGCATCGCGAGCGTGTGCTCGGCGGCGGTGATGACGTTCGACTGCGGCGCGTTCGCGACCACCACGCCGCGCTTGGTGGCGGCCTCGACGTCGACGTTGTCGACACCGACACCGGCGCGCCCGACGGCCTTGAGCCGGCCGGCGCGTGCGAGCAGGCTGGCGGTCAGCTGCGTGCCGGAGCGGATCAAGAGGCCGTCGAACTCGCCGATGCGGCTCTCGAGCTCGCCGTCCTCCCAGTCGGTGCCGACCTCGACCTCGAGACCGGCGTCGCGCAGCAGCTGGATGCCCGACTCGCCGATCTTCTCCTTGACGAGGACCTTCACGCCGCGACGGGCACGCCCGCTTCGAGGACGCGCTGCGCGGCGGCGACGCCGGCGCCCAGCTCGACCTCGTGGCCAAGCTCCCGCAGGGTCATCTCGAGCGCCGAGACGGTGACGATGATGTCGAAGGGGCCGAAGTAGCCGCAGTGCGCGATGCGGGCGATCTTGCCCTTGAGCCGGCCCTGGCCGCCCGCGATCGTGATGCCGAAGCGGTCGCGCATCAGCTTCGGCACGGCCGCGCCGTCGATGCCCTCGGGCAGGACGATCGCGGTGACGACGTTCGCGGCCTCGTCGCCGCCGCCGAGCAGCCCGAGCTCGAGCCCCTGCGCCGCGGCGCGCGTGGCCCGGCCGAGCAGGTCGTGGCGGCGGTAGACCTGCGCGAGCGTCTCCTCCTCGATCAGCCCGAGTGCCACGTCGAGCGCCTGAACGAGGCCGACGGCCGGTGTGAACGGGCTGTCGGGCGGGTCCTTCAGCTGACCCGCGACGGTGCGGCCCCAGTCGAAGTAGAAGCGGCCCTCGGGCGCGGCCGCGGCGCGCTCGAGCGCCGCCGCGTTGGGGCTTGCGAAGCCGAGGCCGGGCGGCGCCATCAGCGCCTTCTGCGAGCCGGCCACGACCACGTCGAGGCCCCACTCATCCTGCGGGCAGGGGACCGCGCCGAGCCCGGACACCGCGTCGACGGCGATCAGCGCGCCGTGCCGGTGGGCGACCTCGGCGAGCTCGCGGACGTCGTTGACGACGCCCGTCGAGGTCTCGGAGAGCTGGGTGAACACGACCTCGACGCCGGGGTTGGCCGCCAGGCGCTCGTCGAGCCCCGCCGGGTCGACCTTGCGGCCCCACTCGGTCTCCCAGTGGACCGTGTCCGCGCCGTAGGCGTCGCAGAGCTCCGCCCAGCGCTCGCCGAACTTGCCGCACGAGGCCACCAGCGCCGGCTCACCGCGGCGGACGAGGTTGGCGACGGCGGACTCCATCGCGCCGCTGCCCGAGCTGGCGAAGACGAGCACCTCGCCCGTCGTCCCGAACACGGTCTTCAGCCGGTCGAGCACGCGCGCATACACCTCGATGAAGGCCGGCGCGCGGTGGTAGAGCATCGGCTCGGCCATCACCTGCGAGACCGCTGGCGGAAGCGGCGTGGGCCCGGCGGTCATCAGGTACTGCTTGAGATACGGATTCGCCATCGGACCGGCGAGCATAGCGAGCGCTCAGGCCACGAGATGAAGGGCGATCCGCAGCACCGGCGCGGCGGCGACCGAGAGGCTCTGCGACTCGTCGAACTCGCGCTCCAGGTCCCTCTGGAACTCATCGTCCGAGAGCGCGGCGATGAGGACGGCGACCCAGATCGCGGTGGCGATCACCGAGAAGATCAGGCTGACGAGGCCGATCCAGAAGCCGGCCTGGCCGAGCGAGCGGTTCTTGGGCGTCTCGCCCGCGTCCACCCGGCGGACGCCCTTGCGCCCGAGCACCATGCCCGCGATCGAGAGGCCGACCGAGAGGATCGACGAAAGGCCGGCCGAGATCAGCAGGAGGCCACCGCCGACAAGCGACAGGATGAAGCCCACCACCGCCTGGTTGTTGTCGGGAACGCGCTGCTGCGGGTAGCTCCACGGCTGCGGCGGCGGCTGCTGCCAGCCGCCTTGGGGCGGCGGTTGCTGCCAGCCGCCCTGGGCCACCGGCGGATGCCAGCCGCCCGGCGGTGGCGGCTGCTGGTAAGCGGTCTGCTGCTGCCCGTACCCGGGCGGCGGCGGCTGCTGGGCGGGCGCCGGCGGGCCGGGCTCAGGCGCCGGCGGGGCCGGCCTGTCGCCCAGCTCGGGCTCCGGGCCGGCGGGCTGCGGCGGCAGGAAGCGGCTGGGCTCCTCGTCGTTCACGCGCCGCGGCTCAGAACTCCTGGTCGATCCACGGCATCATCGCGCGCAGCTCCTTGCCCTCGCGCTCGATCTGGTGCCCCTTCTGCTCCTCGCGCATGCGCAGGAAGTTCTCCTGACCCGCCCGGTTCTCGGCGATCCACTCGCGCGCGAACTCGCCTGACTGGATCTCGGCCAGGATCTCCCGCATCGAGGCGCGGGCGCGATCGTCGATCACGCGCTTGCCGCGCGTGAGGTCGCCGTACTCGGCCGTGTTCGAGACCGAGTAGCGCATCCCGGTGATGCCCTTCTCGTACATCAGATCGACGATCAGCTTGAGCTCGTGCAGGCACTCGAAGTAGGCGAGCCGGGGGTCGTAGCCGGCGTCGACGAGCGTCTCGTAGCCCGCCCGCACCAGCTCGCTGACGCCGCCGCAGAGCACGGCCTGCTCGCCGAAGAGGTCCGTCTCGGTCTCGTCCTTGAAGCTCGTTTCGATCACGCCTGCACGCGTGCAGCCGATGCCCTTCGCGTACGCGAGCACGAGCTCGCGCGCGTTGCCGGTGGCGTCGCGGTGGATGGCGACGAGGCCGGGCACGCCGTTGCCCTCCACGAACTGCCTGCGCACCAGGTGCCCCGGGCTCTTCGGGGCGACCATGCCGACGTCGACCTCCGGCCCGGGATCGATCTGGCCGAAGTGGACGCTGAAGCCGTGGGCGAACATGACCAGGTTGCCGGGGGCGATGCCGTCGCGGATCTCGGCCTCCCAGACGTCGGCCTGCTTCTCGTCGGGCAGCAGGATCATCACGACGTCGCCCTCGCTGGCGGCGTCCGCGATCGGCAGCACCCGCAGCCCGTCCGACTGCGCCGTCTGCACAGACGACGAGTCCTCACGCAGGCCGACTACGACGTCGACGCCCGAGTCCTTGAGGCTGAGCGCGTGGGCGTGGCCCTGCGAGCCGTAGCCGATGACGGCCACGGTCTTGCCGTCGAGCTTGGATAGATCGGCGTCCTTGTCGTAGATCATGGGCGCGAGACTTTAGTGAGCCGGTCCCGGAGCAGCTTGCCTGCGGCGTTGCGCGGCAGCTCGGGGAGCGTGTGGATCGCCTTCGGGACCTTGAAGGGCTCGAGCCGCGCCCGCGCCCAGGCCTCGAGCTCGCCGTCCTCCACGGATCGGCTGAGCACGACGTAGGCGGTGATCGCCTCGCCCCAGAGCGGGTCCGGCACCCCGGCCACTCCCACATCGGCGACGGCCGGGTGGCTCAGCAGCGCCTGCTCGACCTCGAGCGGTGCGACGTTCTCGCCGCCGGTCACGATCAGCTCCTTGATGCGGCCCTCTACGTGCAGCAGGCCGCCGCCGTCGAGGCGGCCGCGGTCGCCGGTGTGGAGCCAGCCGTCGGCGCCCAGCGCGGCGGGCGCGACCATGTCGCCGCGGACGAGGATCTCGCCCTCATCCGAGACGCGGAGCTCGGCGCCGCGCAGCACGCGCCCCGGGATGCCCGCGACCACCTGCGAGCAGGTCTCCGTCATTCCGTAGACGGGCGTGACCGGGACGCCCGCTTCCTCCGCCCACTCGAGCAGGCCGGGCGGGACGGGGCCGCCCCCGAGCGCGATAGCGCGCAGGCGCGGGGTCGCCCCGAGGCCGGCGTCGCGCAGGCGCGCGAGCATCGTCGGCACGAGCGAAACGAGCGTGACCTCGCCGCCCTCCAGCAGCGCGCGCACCTGCGCCGGGTCGAAGCGCTCGTGCAGGACGGCCGTCGTGGCGTGGATCGCCGAGCGCACCAGGATGTTGAGCCCGCCGACGTGGTGGAGCGGCAGCGGGCAGAGCCAGCGGTCGCCGGGGTCGCTGCCGACCGCGTCGGCCGCGGCGACCGCGCTCGCCGCGTGATTGCGGTGGGTCAGCTCGACGAGCTTCGGCTCCCCTGTCGTTCCCGAGGTCGCGATCGCCGTATGAACCGCCTCGGCAGGGTGGTCGAGGCGCAGCTCGGCGGCCGACGGCTCTCCGAGCGGCAGCGCCGGGGCGGGCCGGTCCGCCGGCAGCGGCTCGAGCGCAGCGCCGCGCCGAGGCAGCGCGTGCAGCAGCACCGCGAAGCCGAGGCTGGCCCTCGCCGCGGCCTGCACGCGCTGGCCGGGAGCGACATCGAGCCGCCGCGCAAGCTCATCCGCGCGCGCGTGCAGCTCGCCATAGGTCAGCCGTCCGTCGCCGGCCTCGACCGCAAGCCGGTCGGGGTGCCGCTCTGCCGCTGCCGCGAGCCAATCCCGCATCGTGCCCGGATTAAAGCCACCCCGCGCGCGTATCCTCCCGGGCGCATGGCCACCACCCGCACGATCCGGGCCGGCGCGGACTGGCGCGCGGCCGGCGACTACGAGGACATCCGCTACGAAATCGCGGACGGGATGGCGAAGATCACCATCGACCGCCCGGAGGTCCGCAACGCCTTCCGCCCCGAGACGCTCATCGAGATCTCGGATGCGCTCGAGCGCGCCCGCTCGGACACCTCCGTGGGCGTGATCATCCTCACCGGCGAGGGCCCGCTCGCCTTCTGCTCGGGCGGCGACCAGCGCGTCAGGGGCGACAGCGGCTACGTGGCGAGCGGCGCGGACGTCGGGCGTTTCCACGTGACCGACCTGCACGTGCAGATGCGCCGGCTGCCGAAGCCGATCGTGGCCATGGTCGCGGGCTACGCGATCGGCGGCGGGCACGTGCTGCACGTGGTCTGCGACCTCACGATCGCGGCCGACAACGCCCGCTTCGGCCAGACCGGGCCGAAGGTCGGCAGCTTCGACGGCGGCTTCGGCGCCGGGCTGCTCGCCAACCTGGTGGGCCCGAAGAAGGCCAAGGAGATCTGGTTCCTGTGCCGCCAGTACGACGCCGAGCAGGCGCTCGAGATGGGGCTCGTCAACCGGGTGGTGCCGCTCGAGGAGCTCGAGGAGGAGACGGTCGCCTGGTGCCGCGAGATGCTCGCCCTCTCCCCCTTCTCGCTGCGCCTGCTCAAGGCCAGCTTCCACGCCGCCGAGGACGGGCTCAGCGGCATCCAGCAACTCGCCCACGACGCCAACCTCCTCTTCTACGGCTCCGAGGAGGCCCAAGAAGGTCGGGACGCCTACAGGGAGAAGCGCCGCCCCGACTTCGCGAAGTTCCCGAAACGGCCTTGAGCCACCTCCGGCTCTGGCTGCTGGCTGCGCGGCCGCGGACGCTTCCGGCCGCAATCGCGCCGGTCCTGGTCGGAACCGCGCTGGCCGGGTCCGAGGGGACGTTCCGGGCGCTGCCGTTCGTGGCGGCGCTCGTGGGGAGCGTCTTCATCCAGATCGGCACCAACCTCTCGAACGACTACTCGGACGCGCGCCGCGGCGCCGACACCGAGGACCGCCTCGGGCCCGTGCGCGTGACGGCGGGCGGCCTGATGCCGCCTCGGCGCGTGCTGATCGGGACCTACGTCGCGTTCGGTGTCGCCGTGGCCGCCGGGCTCTACCTCGCCGCCGTGGCCGGCTGGGAGCTGATCGTGGTCGGCGCGGCCTCGATCCTCGCCGGCGTCCTCTACACCGGCGGGCCGCGGCCCTACGGGTACGAGGGCCTTGGCGAGCTGTTCGTCTTCCTGTTCTTCGGCATCGTCGCCGTCGTCGGCTCGTACTTCGTGCAGACCGAGGAGCTGCGCTGGGAGGCGTTCGCGCTCGCCGTGCCGGTCGGCCTGCTGGCCTCGGCCATCCTCGTCGTCAACAACATCCGCGACGTCGACACCGACAGGCGTGCCGGCAAGCGCACGCTCGCCGTCAAGCTCGGCCGCGAGCGGGCGCGCAGGCTGTTCGCCGCGATGCTGATCGCGTCCTTCGTGGTGCCGCCACTGCTCGTCCCGGCGCTCTCGCCGTGGGTGCTCCTCAGCCTCGCTGCGCTGCCGCTCGTCCCGCCGCTTCTGCGGACGGTGTCGACCCGCATCGACGGGCCGTCCCTGAACGGCGCGCTCGCCGGCACCGGCAGGCTGCTGGCCGTCTACTCGCTGCTGCTGGCAGGCGGGGTGCTGCTGTCGTGAAGCGCTCGGTCCTGCGGCTCTCGATTCCGTTGAAGCAGCCCTTCGTGACAGCCAGCGGGGTCACGAATGCGCGCGAGCTGCTGCTGCTGCGGATCGAGGCCGCGGACGGCACCGCGGGCTACGGCGAGGCCGCCCCCTTCGAGCCCTACGACGGCGTGCCGCTCGAGCGGGCGCTGGCGGCGCTCACGGGCGGCGGCGGGCGCCGCCCGCCGCAGGCGCGCGCCGCCGAGGAGCTGGCCCGCCTCGACCTGCTCGCGCGCCAGGAGGATCGGCCGCTGGCGGAGCCCGCCAAGGACGCCATCGCCGTCAACCTCACCCTGCCCGCGGGGCCGCCCGCCGAGACGGCCGAGCGCGCCCGGGCCGGGGTCAACGAGGGCTTCGCGAGCTTCAAGCTGAAGGTGGGCCTGCCCGACGACGCGCAGCGGGTGGCCGCGGTCCGCGAGGCGGTTGGCCCGTGGCCGGCGCTGCGCGTCGACGCGAATGGCGCGTGGGGCGTCGACGAGGCCGTGCGCGCCATCAGGGCGATCGAGGAGCACGACCTCGAGTTCGTCGAGCAACCCTGCCGGCGCCTGCGCGAGCTGGCAGACGTGCGCCAGCGCGTGTCGACGCCGATCGCGGCCGACGAGTCGGTCGCCTCGATCCGCGAGCTGCGACGCGCACTCGAGCTCGAGGCCTGCGACGTCGTGAACGTGAAGCTGGCCGGCGCCGGCGGCTTCACGCCCGCGCGCGAGCTGCTCCGCGAGGCGCGCTCCGCCGGCCTCGACGCATTCCTGTCGAGCACGCTCGACGGCCCCTGGGGCATCGCGGCCGCGCTGCAGCTCGCCGGCTCCGAGGGCCTCTCGCTCGCCTGCGGGCTCGCGACGCTCGAGCTCTTCGACGCGCGCATCGCGCGGGCGCTCCCCGCACCGCGCCGCGGCACGCTGTCCGTGCCGGCCGGCCCCGGCCTCGGCCTCCAGGTCGACCAGGCCGCGCTCGACGAGGTGACGGCCGAGGTGCTGGCCTAGCCGGGCTACCGAAGCACCGACCTCGACCACGCATCCACGGACCCGACTTGAGGTCGCCAGACGACACTAAGTCGGGTCGGTGAGGCGGCCCAGGAACTCCTCGAGCAGCCGCGCCACCTCATCCGGCCGCTGCAGCTGCACCGCGTGACCGGCCTCCTCGACGATCTCGGCGTGCCCGCGCGGCGCCGTGTCGGCGATGCGCTTGGCCGCCCGCACGTAGCCCTCGTCGCGCGCGCCGGCGATCGCCAGCAGCGGCAGGTCGAGGAGGAGCAGCTCGTGCCAGACCGGCTCGAGCACGCCCTGCCCGGCGGTGCGCAGGGTCATCGCCAGCGCGGCCGGATCCTGCGCGAGCCGACCCGGCCGCTGTGCCTCGACCAGCGCCTCGGACTGGTCGGCGAACAGGGGCTGGCGCTCCCACACGCTGACGATGTCCTCGATCGGTGCGGCCTCCATCCACGCGGCGAGCCGCTCATCCGCCTCGGCGCGGGTGCTGCGCAGCGTGGGCTCGTCGATGCCCGCCGTCGCACCGATCGTCGCGACGCCGAGGTAGTGCTCTGGGGCGCGCAGCGCGGCCCGCAGCGCCAGTCGCCCGCCGAGCGAGTAGCCGACGAGCAGCCGCCCCTCGCCCGCCGCCGCGATCTCCCCGAGCCGGCCCTCGAAGTTGCTCTGCTCGTGCTCGAGCATCACGCTCGGATAGCGTTCCGGCAGGAGCTCCGCGACGGGCCGCCAGGCGTCGCCACGCTGCATGAAGCCCGGGATGAAGAGCACCATCGCTCCTGCATGATCCCGATCAACCGCACCTACGCGCCGCTCCAGGTCCTCGTGGACGAGCTCTGGCGCTGCGGCATGCGCCACGCGGTGACCTCTCCGGGCTCGCGCAACGCGCCGATCGCGCTCACGCTGGCCGCGGCGCCGGGCATCGAGGCCGTGTCGGTGATCGACGAGCGCTCGGCCGGCTTCGTCGCGCTCGGGATGGCGAAGGCGAGCGGCCGGCCGGTCGCGATCACGTGCACGTCCGGGACCGCCGCGGCGAACCTGCATCCGGCGGTGGTCGAGGCGTGGGAGGCGCGCGTGCCGTTGATCGTGCTGACGGCCGACCGCCCGCCCGAGCTGCGCGAGGTGGGCGCCGGGCAGGCGATCGATCAGATCAAGCTGTACGGCTCGAGCGTCAAGTGGTTCGTCGAGGTCGGCACGCATCCGCCGGGGCGCGACACGGCGATCCACCACCGCGCGCTCGGCTGCCGCGCCTACTGGACGGCCGCGAGCGGGCGGCCCGGGCCGGTGCATCTGAACTTCCCGCTGCGCGAGCCGCTCGCGCCCGAGGCCGAGGACCTGCGCGCGGACGACTGGGCCGGGCGCCCGGGCGGCCGCCCGTGGACCGAGCTGCGCGAACACGCGAGCGCTCCGCACGCCGACGACGTCCACGAGCTCGCCGAGCGGATCGCCTCCACCCCGCGCGGGGCGATCGTCTGCGGCCCCGGCGCCGAGCAGATCGCGGAGCCGGCCGCGCGGCTCGCCGCCGTGACGGGCTGGCCCTTGCTGGCCGAGCCGACCTCCGGTGTGCGCTGCGGCGAGCACGACCGCTCGCACGTCGTCGCCCACTACGACGTGCTGCTGCGCGCCGAGGAGTTCGCGTCCGGGCACCGGCCCGAGCTCGTCCTGCGCGTCGGCGACACGCCCACCTCGAAGCCCCTGCGCAACTGGCTCGCGGGCCCAGCGCAGGTGCTGATCGACCCGCACGCGGGCTGGCACGAGCCAACGCGGCGGGCGGAGCTGATCCTCGCCTCGGCAGCGGCGCCGACCCTGGACGCGCTCGCGTCGGCAATCGAGATGCGGAGCGCGCGACCCGATCCCGACTGGCTCGCGTCGTGGCGCTCCGCCGACGAGCTCGTGCCGGCCGCGCTCGCCGAGTCGCCCGACGACTTCGAGCCCAAGCTGATCGCCGCACTCGAGGAGGAGCTGCCCGACGAGGCGCTGGTCTGGGTCAGCTCCTCGATGCCGATCCGCGACGTCGAGGCCTACTTCCCGCAATCGGACAAGCGCCTGCGCGTGCTCTCGAACCGCGGCGCCAACGGGATCGACGGCGTCGTCTCCTCGGCGCTGGGAGCGGCGCTCGCAACGGGCCTCCCCACCTGGCTCCTGATCGGCGACATCGCCCTGCAGCACGACGCCGGCGGCCTGCTCGCGGCGCGCCGGGCCGGGGTGCCGCTCGAGATCGTCTGCATCGACAACGGCGGCGGCGCGATCTTCGACTTCCTGCCGGTCGCCGAGCACGCCGACCCGCTGGCGTACGAGCAGCACGTCGCGACGCCCACGGTCACCGACCTCGAGGCGCTCGCTCCAGGGATCAGGGTGCTGCGCACCGACCGCGCGACGAACGTGGCCCTCCACCGCGAGCTTGTCGAGCGCGTGGCGGAGCGGCTCGGCTAGCCGAAGCGGTCGACCTTGCGGTGGAAGCGCTCGCCGGCCTTGCCGCCGGCGGCGGCGACCAGCAGCGTCAGGACGACGACGGCCAGGAGCGCGATCGCGGCGCCGAGCGTCAGCGATCCCTCGTCTATCGGGATGCGCGGCAGGTTCAGCCGCTCGAGCACGTTGTAGTCCGCGCCGAAGAGCGCTCCGGCCACCGCCAGCACGACTGTGACGACCAGACCGATCCCCCAGACGGCGAGCCCCTGGCGGGCGCCGTCGAAGCGCGCCATCCGGCCGCTGACGTAGCCGCCGAAGTAGTAGGCCGCTCCCAGCACGATCAGGAGCAGCACGGCGCCGACGATGCCGATCGTCTCGGCGTTCTGCTCGGCCTCGGCGTCGCTCACGTCTCCGAGGCCGAATGCGGCGCCCATCGCGCTCAGCAGGCTCAGCAGGATCGCGGCGATGCCGACGGACACGAGCCAGCCGAAGAACGCGCAGGGCCAGTTGATGCCGCCGAACTCCTCGCGCTGGCGCGCGCGGCGCGCCTGGATCGCCTCCTCGCCGACCTCGCGCTCGCGCACGAAGCGTCCTTCACCGTCCGTCTCCGGCTCGCGCGTGAGCGGCTCCCGTGCGGTTCGTTCTTCCATCGTGAGGTTCGGGTGCCCGTCGCACGGGCAGCGAAACCGTCAGGACAGCAGCGGCAGCAGCGCCTCGAGCTTGACCTCGGTCTCGGCGAGCTCCTCGGAAGGCACCGAGTCGCGCACGATCCCGCAGCCCGCGTAGAGATGCGCCACGGACCCGCGCAGGAGCGCGCAGCGGAGCGCCACGCAGAACTCGCCGTCCTCGGCGAGATCGGTCCAGCCGACCGCGCCGGCGTACCAGCCGCGGTCGAAGCCCTCGAGCGCCGGGATGATCGGCAGCGCGCGCTCGCGCGGCTCGCCGCCCACCGCCGGTGTCGGCAGGAGCCGCCCGGCGAGCTCCACGGCCGGCACCGGCTCCGCCAGCTGGGCGCGGATCGCGGTCGCGAGGTGCTGGACGTTGTGCACCTTGACGAGCACCGGTTCCTCGGAGGCAGCCACCCACAGGCTCACCGGGTCGAGCGTGCGCTCGATGCGGCGCTCGACGATCAGCTGCTCCTCGCGGTTCTTGGGGCTGTGCAGGAGCTGCTCGCCCAGGTGGTCGTCGACCGCCGGGTCGGCGCTTCGCCGCGTCGTGCCGGCGAGCGCGACGGTCTGGGCGCGCTGGCCGTCGCGGCGGACGAGCAGCTCGGGGCTGGCGCCGACGAACGCGAGCTCCGGCGTGCCGACGCACCAGCAGTAGCAGGCGGGGAAGACCTCGCGCAGGGCGCCGAAGACGGGCCCCGGGTCGTGGGGCGACGCCGCGTGCGCGCGCACCTCACGGGCCAGCACGACCTTCTCGAGCTCGCCGGCGCGGATCCGCTCGACGGCGCGCTCGACGGCGTGCTCGTAGTGCGAGGGCGGCGCGGCGCTGGCCACGCGCGTGCGCTCGACGGGGTCCGGATCCAGGAGGGGCATCGACACCGCGTGCAGCTCCCCGAGCCGCGCGAGCGCCCGCTCCACGACGTCTCCGGGGTCGTCGTCGGCGAAGACCCGCGCACAGAGCGTCATCCGCGCCGCGCCGTCCTGGCGCGCGAGCGCGATCTCCGGCAGCACGAGCGTCGCCGGCTCGAGCGACGCCCACTCCGGCGAGCGCCCGCCGTCGTCGGCGAAGGCAAAGCCACCGACGAATACCGGCCCCGCGGCGGGCGGCCGGCTCGGATCGTCCGCCGGGTCGTCGCCCACGACACGCCTGCCGAGCTCCCGCGCCCGGGCCGCCGCCTGCGTGAAGCGGCCCGCTCCGGTCGCCTCGATGACGGTGGCCTCGCCGAGCGTGGCGAGCGCGAAGCCGCCCCGCTCGGGCTGCTCGAGACACGCGAAGCGATCGTCCGGCCGCCGGGCGCCCAGCACCGCCGCGCTCAGGTCGAGCTCGGCGGGGATCTCAACGGTCGAGCGCGGCGAAGCGCGGCGCGACCCCGCGCCGCGAGGCCGCGATGGCCGACGTGACCCTCGACTCGAACAGGTCGAGCTCGTGCGGCGACAGCCCGAATGGGCTCTCCGCGAGTTGAACGCTCGGCGCCACGACCGAGATGATGACGGCTCTACGTCGCGCTTCTGCCGCGCGCCACCGCGATCTCGCCCGTCCGCACCAGCTCGATCAGGCCAAATGGGCGGACCATCTCCTCGAACGCCTCGATCTTGTCCTGGCTGCCGGTGACCTCGACGGTCACGCTGCGCTTCGACACATCGACCACGTCGCCGCGGAAGATCTCCGCGAACTGCATCACCTGGGCGCGCGCGTCGCCGTCCTGGCACGAGATCTTGAACAGCGCCAGCTCGCGGGCGACGGTCTCGCCCGGCTGCAGGTCGCGGATCTTGATCACGTTGACGAGCTTGTGGAGCTGCTTGGTGACCTGGTCGATCGAGTGCGATGCCCCGTCGAGCGTGAGCGTGATGCGCGACATCGAGGTGTCGTCCGTTGCTCCCACGGCCAGCGAGTCGATGTTGAAGCCGCGCCGCGCGAACAGGCCGGCGATCCGGGCGAGCACGCCCGGCTTGTTCTCGACGAGGATCGACAGGACGTGCTTGCGGCCCGTGCGGATGCCGCCGCTCGCCTCCAGGTCCTCGAGGTTGAGGATCTCCTTGGTTCCGGGTTCACCCATCGCTCAGCCCACCATGTCCCGCGCGGCCTGACCGGCGGGGATCATCGGATAGCAGTTCTCCTCCTGCGTCACGCGCACGTCCACGAGCACCGGGCCGTCCTCGGCGAGCGCGTCCTTGAAGGCGCCGACAAGCTCGCCCTTGTCGTCCACGCGCATGCCCTTGGCGCCGAACGCCTCGGCCAGCTTGACCCAGTCGGGGCTCGAGCCCATCTTCACCGACGAGTAGCGGCCGTCCCAGAACAGCTCCTGCCACTGGCGGACCATGCCCAGGTAGCCGTTGTTCATCAGGAAGACCTTGACCGGGATGTTCTCGTCGACGCAGGTCGCGAGCTCCTGGACGGTCATGATCAGCGAGCCGTCGCCGGCGAGGCAGACGACGTCCTGGTCGGGCTGTGCGACCTTCGCGCCGAGCGCCGAGGGCAGCCCGAAGCCCATCGTGCCGAGCCCGCCCGAGTTGATCCACTGGCGCGGGCGCGTGAAGCCGTAGTACTGAGCGGCCCACATCTGGTGCTGGCCGACGTCGGAGGTGACGATCGCCTGGCCGTCCGTGGCCTCGAACATGGCCTGGACCATGTACTGGGGCTTGATCTCGGCGTCGATCGAGTCCTCGTAGCCGAGCGGGTGCTTCTCCTGCCAGCCGCGGATGCGCGCGACCCAGCCCTCGAGCCGGGCGCCGTCGGCGCCCAGGGCGCGGTACTCGGCCGTGAGCTTCGGGAGGATGTTCTTCGCGTCGCCGACGATCGGGATGTGCGCCGGCACGTTCTTCGAGATCTCGGCCGGGTCGACGTCGATGTGGATGAACTTCGCGCGCGGCGCGAACTCCGACAGCTTGCCGGTCACACGGTCGTCGAAGCGGGCGCCGATCGCGACGATCAGGTCGGCCTCGTCCATCGCGTAGTTCGCCGTGCGGGTGCCGTGCATGCCGAGCATCCCGAGCCACTGCTCGCTGTCTGCCGGGAACGCGCCGAGGCCCATCAGCGTGCAGGTGACCGGGAAGGCGTCCGAGAGGCAGAGCTCGCGGAACTCCTTGGCGGCGCCGGCGTTGACGATTCCGCCGCCGCCGTAGATCACCGGCCGGCGCGAGTTGGCGAGCGCCTTGGCGGCGAGCCGGATCTGCTTGGCGTTGCCCTCGGTGGTCGGCTGGTAGCCGGGCAGGTGGACCTTCGTGACCGGCTCGTACGGGATGTCGGCCCGCGAGAGGTCCTGCGGCACGTCCACGAGCACCGGCCCGGGGCGCCCCGTGCGCGCGATGTGGAAGGCCTCGTGGATCGCCTGCGGGATCTCGCGCGGATCCTGGATCAGGATCGAGTGCTTGACGATCGGCATCGTGATGCCGGAGATGTCGGCCTCCTGGAAGCCGTCCGTCCCAATCAGCTCCGTGCGCACCTGACCGGTGAGGAACACGGTCGGCACGCTGTCCATGACGGCGTCGGCGATGCAGGTGACCAGGTTCGTGGCGCCGGGGCCGCTCGTCGCGAGCGCGACGCCCACCCTGCCGGACGCCTTCGCGTACCCCTCCGCGGCGTGGCCGGCGCCCTGCTCGTGACGGCACTGGACGTGGCGGATGCCGGCGTCGTACAGCGCGTCGTAGGTCGGCAGGTTCGCGCCCCCGGGGATGCCGAATACGTTGTCGACGCCCTCGGCCTTGAGGCACTCCATGATGGCGTCGACGGCTCGCATGGCGGGTCCTGCTCCTTCCGGATGGCTGTGGGGCTGGCCGGGCGGCCAGGGAGGCCAGTGTAACAGTGCGTTTTCCGCGCTCAGACGGGGTTTCCTGCGGGCTCGGCGAGCTCATCGGGATAGTCGAGATCCCTGCCGCAGCGCTTGCAGACCTGGTCGCTCACCGGCAGCTCGAAGCCGCACTCAGGGCAGCGGCGGCGCGGCTCGCGCCGCTCGTCGCGCATCAGGAGCACGGCGAAGATGCCGATTCCCGGCAGCGCCGTCCCCACCAGGAACCAGATGAGGATCGACCCACCCTTCAGCCGCGCGATGGCGGCCGTGGCGACGCCGAAGGCTAGGGCGATGAAGATGAACTCCACGGCCCGGTGGCGCTCAGAGCACGCGCAGCGCCCAGATGACGGCGATCACGGCGACTATTGCGACCACGATCCACGCGACCGCTGCGACGAAGCCGAGTACCAGCTTGAACAGGATGTACGCGGCAACGACGAGCACCACCACCGCCAGGGCCTTGCGGGCGATGTCAGAGACTGCTTCTCCCATACCACCCAGTTTGGCAGACCTATGACGCGCGCCGGCTGCGTTCGTCGAGCCACGGGATGAGCGCCCGAACGATGAGGAAGACGGCCGCGAACAGGACGGCCAGGCCGAGCGCGAACCAGACCCAGCGCTCGAGCGCCCACTCGCCCACGTCCTTGACGTCGTCCCAGCCCGCGAGCGCCCAGGTGCCCGCGATCACGCGCGCGCGACCCGCCACACCACCAGCGCTGCGACCACGCCGGCGGCCGCCGACTTGTGCCGGTTGAGCCAGGCGAGCAGCCGGCTCAAAGGAGCCGCGCGGGCCGCGTCGGCAGATAGCGGTCGAGTCCCGGCAGCGGTACCGAGGACATCACCCAGGCGGGCCAGTAGACCCTGAAGCCGAGCCGCCGAAGCCGGTCGAGCAGCCACCACGAGCTGGTCGTGCAGAAGACCCCGAACGTCTCAGGCTCCTGCATCTTGGCGATCCGGTCGAGCGCGGCGAGGACCACCGGCACCAGGTCCTCGGCGGTCTCGGCGACCGCCGGACCGATGTCGCCCTCGGCGCTCACCCAGCAGAGCGCCCTGGTGTCGCCGGAGCGCTGGTCGAAGTAGGCAAGGCAGGTTCTCGTCCGTCCGAAGAAGTCCTGCAGGAGCGGGCGCTCGTGGCCGATCGCCTCCGGCTCGAGGCGCTGCCACTCGGTTATCGCGCGATCCGTCGTGAGCGCGTGCACCGCGGGGGCGGCCGCATCGACCTCGTGGGCGCGCGCCTCGAGGTACTGCTCGACGCGGTGGCGCATGTGCCAGTGGCCGGTGACCGGCATGACGCCGAACTCGGTGTAGAGGGTGAGGTCGACGGGCGTTCCGAGCGTCACCACCACGCGCCCCAGCTCCGGCGAAGGCGAGTTCGGCCAGATGTGTTCCAGCAGGGAGCGGCCGATGCCCCGCCCGGCGTGCGAGGGCGAGACCCACAGCTCGGTCAGCTCGTCCATGACGCCGAAGCGCGAGGAGCTCGAGTAGCCGACCATGTCGCCGTCGTCCTCGCAGATCCAGAACGAGCCGTCCGGCTGCGCGGCGACGAACTCGATGAAGGGCCGGGCGCGCTCCCACTCCTCGCGGATCGCGTCGTGGCCGCGTCCCTCGTCGGGACCGAGCAGCCCGCGGGTGCGGCGTGAGGCGTCCCAAGCCGACTCCCCCAGTTCGAATGCTCCCCGCAGGTCGGCCGGCCCGCCCTCGCGGAAGCTGAGCTCGGTCACTCGGCCCGAGGCTAACGCGCCGAGCGCTGGGCTGCCTTCAGGGCGGGCCGCATCGCCGCCGGCATGCGCCGGCGCACCCGCCAGGGGGCGCCCGCGAAGGCGTGATTGGCGACGGTCGCGAAGCCCTCCTCGTCGACGCGCAACGCCAGCAACAGGTGCGCCACGCGGTCGGAGGGCGGCAACTCGGGCTCCGTGGTGCGGACGCAGAAGCAGTGGACGCGCGAGCCGCCCGGCGTCACGAGCAGGGCGCCCGCCTCGCCGACGAGCCAGGTGCCGAGCGCGCCGCGCTCGAGCGCCAGCCCGGTGGTGCGCTGGAGGTCGCGTTCGTCGTGACCGAGCAGGTCGCCGAGCAGCCCCTGCGCCACCGGCTCCGCGGCCTCGTTGCGCGGCCCCTTCGGCCGGACCACGCTCGCGCCCCTGAATGCGTACAGCTCGGGGATGATCCAGGCGTGCGCGATCGCCGCCAGGGCGACCGGCGCCGAGAGCGGCTCCAGCCACAGCATGCCCGCGCCCGCAACCAGGAACGGCACGGTGTACAGCAGCGTCCAGCCATGCCAGATCCGCCCCCAGCGGCGCAGCCAGCGCGCGTCGGTGCGCTGGCGCCAGGGGACCGACGCCAGCTCGGGGAGGGCTTGTGCCGTGCGTAAGCCGCCGGCTCGGCCGGCGGCGCGCGTCCCCGTGTCCATCAACCGCCGGCGATCGGGCGGCGCATGATCACCAGGTCCGCGGCGCGCGGCAGCTCGCGGACGTGGGTCGCCTTGCCGGGGCCGTCCGGCACCGTCCCGATGTAGCCAAGCCCCTGCTGCTCCTGAAACTCGGTCACGGCGGCCTCGAAGGCCGCGTCGTCGACCGCGGTCCACTCGGCGAGCGTCGTGTGCCCAGTGCCGTCCATACGGATCAGTCGCGCCATCTCGATCTCCTCTCTGAAGCCGTGCGACGCATGGTACGCCGCGTCGTCTGTTGACTTGCCCAGCCGGCCGGCCGCCCCTACGGTGGTGATGTTTGGACTTTCGCTTGCTTGGCCCCCTTGAGGTCGTTGGGGACAGCGGCCTCGCGCTTCAGATAGGCACAGGACGGCAACGTGCCCTCCTCGCCCTGTTGCTTCTGCGGGCCAACGAGCTGGTCACGAGCGAGCGGCTCGTGGAGGAGCTCTGGGGTGAGTCGCCGCCGACGACGGCGCAGAAGATGCTCCACAACCAGGTCTCTGCGCTGCGCCAGGCGCTCGGACGCAACGGGCGGCTCGAGACCCAAGGGAGCTCGTATCGGCTCAACGTCCAGCCGGGCGAGCTGGACGTGGATCGCTTCGAGGAGCTGCTCGCGGGCGCTCGCGACGAGCTCGAGTCCGATCCCGACGCGGCCGCGAAGAAGCTCCATGAGGCGCTCGGGCTATGGCGCGGGTCCGCGCTCTCGGACCTGACGTACGAGGACTTCGCTCAGGCGGAGATCGCGCGGCTGGAGGAGCGGCGCTGGGTGGCTTTCGAGACACGCATCGAGGCGGAGCTGGCGCTGGGCCGCCACGCCGACCTGGTCTCAGAGCTGGAGGCCGCCGTCGCCGAGCAGCCGCTGCGCGAGCACCTGCGCGCGCAGCTGATGCTCGCGCTGTACCGCTGCGGCCGCCAGGCGGACGCGCTCGAGGCCTACCGCGCGGCGCGGCGCACGCTCGTCGAGGAGGTCGGCGTGGAGCCGGGCGCCGAGCTGCGCGCCCTGCAGGACGCGATCCTCGCGCAGGACGCGGCGCTCGACCTGCCCGCGGCCGCGGAGCTGCCGGCGCCGCTCGAGGGCGGTTCGCCGCTGCTGGCGGGCCGCCGGCGCGAGCTGGCCGAGCTGAGCTCCCTGCTGGCCGACGCGGCCGAGGGACGCGGCGCCGTCGCGGTCGTCTCTGGCCCGCGCGGCATCGGCAAGACACGGCTGGCCGCCGAACTTGCCCGCGAGGCGCTGCGCTGCCGCATGACGGTGCTCTACGCGGGAACGTCGACCACGCCCGCCGACTCGCTCGCCGCCTTCCGGCGAGCGGAGGAAGGCGGACGCCCTGCACTCCTCGTGCTGGACGACGCCGAACGCGCCGGAACCGACCTGCTCGAGCGCGCCGCCGATGCCGCTGCAGGGGCGGCGGGCCGCCCGCTTCTGCTGCTCGTCCTGCACGCGGGGCCGCTCCCGGCCCTCGCGGAGCGGGCGACGCTGTCGATCGAGCTGGGCCCGCTCGGAGGCGAGGCCATCGCCGACATCGCGCAGCTGTACCTGCCGGAGGGCGCTGTTCCGGCCGAGCTGCGGGCGCTTGCCGCCGAGACGGGCGGCATCCCGCTCGAGGTCCACCGCGCCGCGGCCACGTGGGCCCGCGCCGAGGCCGCGCGCGTCGCCGAGGAGAGCGCCGGGCGCGCGGCAACCGAGCGCAGCGAGCTGCGCGCGGCCGAGGCCGACCTGTCGGGCGATCTGCTCGCGCTTCGTGCGGTCGACGAACGCCGGCGGCTCTACCGCGGCGAGCTCGACGACGCGCCGCTCCCGGCCGTCTGTCCATACCTCGGCCTGGCGAGCTTCGACTCCGCACACGCCGATTACTTCTTCGGCCGCGAGCGGCTCGTGGCGGAGATGGTCGCCCGGCTTGTGGGCTCCCCCCTGCTGGCTGTCGTCGGACCCTCCGGGGCCGGCAAGTCCTCCGCCGTCCGCGCGGGACTGCTGCCGGCCCTGGCCGGCGGCGTGCTCCCCGGCGCCCAGCGCTCGGTGCAGGCTTTGATGCGTCCCGGCGCGCACCCGCTGGCCGAGCTGGAACGGGTGCTGCCCGACCGGCATCGCGAGGCGGTGCTTGCGGTGGACCAGTTCGAGGAGCTGTTCACCGTCTGCCGCGACGAGCAGGAGCGAGCGGAGTTTCTGGACGCGCTTGTCGCGCTGGCGGCGGATCGTGACCGTCGCATACAGGTCGTGATCGCCGTGCGCGCCGACTTCTACGGGCGCTGCGCGAGCCATGACGGCCTCGCGCGGCTCGTCGGCGCGAACCAGGTGCTCGTCGGCCCCATGCGACCCGACGAACTGCACCGGGCGATCGTCGAGCCCGCGCGCCGCGTGGGTCTGCGTGTCGAGCCCTCGCTTACCGACGCGCTGATAGCCGACGTGCTCGACGAGCCCGGCGGGCTGCCGCTCCTCTCGGCCGCGCTGCTCGAGCAGTGGCGCGAGCGCGACGGCCACGTGATGCGCCGGGCAGCCTATGAGCGGACCGGCGGTGTACGCAGCGCGGTTGGCCGGCTCGCCGAGGCGACTTACGACGGACTCTCCGGCGACGAGCGCGTAGCCGCGCGACGCATCCTCCTGCGGCTGGCCGACGCGGGCGAGGACCACGAGAGCGCCTTCGTGCGCCGCCGCGTGCCGCTCGCCGAGCTCGAGACCGGCAGCGACGAGCACGCTGCAGCGGCGCTCTCCGCACTTACGGACAGCCGGCTGCTGACCGCCCACGAGGGGACGGTCGAGGTCGCACACGAGGCGCTGCTACGCGAGTGGCCGCGGCTGCGGGCGTGGCTCGAGGAGGACGCCGAGGGCCGCCGGCTCCACCAGCATCTGACGCACGCGGCGCGCGACTGGGATGCAGCGGAGCGGGACCTCGGCGAGCTCTACCGCGGCGCGCGCCTCGCCTCCGCACTGGAGTGGGCGGGCGACCACCGGGGCGACCTCAACGCCGCTCGAGCGCGGGTTCCTCGACGAGAGCCGTGCCGAGGCCGAGCACGAGGCCGAGGATCAGCGCCGGGCGAACCGCCGCCTGCGTGCCGTGCTCGCCGGTCTCGCCGGGTTTCTTGCTCTCGCGCTCGTGGCCGGCATCGTGGCGCTCAACCAGCGCGGTGAGGCCCGCGACGCCGCGCGCGTGGCCGACGCCCAACGTCTCGGCGTTGAGGCGCTGGGGCAGGAACGCCTCGACGAGGCGCTCCTGTTGACCAGGGCAGCCGTGGAGCTGGACGAATCCCCGGCCCCGCTCGGCAGCCTGCTCTCGGTGCTGCTGCGCAATTCGGCGGCAATCGGCGTGCTCAACTACGGCTGGCCGATGTACGGGGCGGCCTTCAGCCCGGACGGGAAGCTGATGGCCACAGGGGACGAGCGTGGCGCCGTCAACGTCTACGACGCCGCCACTCGGCGCCCGGTCGGCGCGCCTTACGTGATCGACGGCGGCCTCGTCCAGAACGTGCGCTTCACGCCGGACGGCGCGTCCATCGTGGTCAGCTCCATGGACCCGCAGAACCGCGACCACAACGGCGATTGTGGATGTGATCGACGCCCGGACCCTGAGGCGCACGCTCCGGATCAGGGTGCCTCCGCTGCCCGGCCCGCCGGACTTCGTGTATCCGGACGTGGTGTTCCCGCCGAGCGGTCCGGATCTCCTCGTCCGCCTGGTGCACGGCTCCGGGCCGGCCGGCCCGGTCGGGCCGGTGTATCGGGTCGACGGGAAGACCGGCGACGTCACGGATCGGCTCGCCGTGGGGCAGCACGCATCCGAGTTCTACGCGTCGTGGACGGCCGACCGCGAGCGGTTCTTCCTGACGAGCCTGCGGGACAGCCAGACCTGGGAGATCGACCCCGAGCCGCTTCGCGTGGTGCGGTCTTGGCCGGTCGGGGACATCGCCGGAGCGGTCAGTCCCGACGGACAGGTGTTCGCGCTCGGCTCCGAGGCGGGTCGCGTGAGGTTGCTCGACCTGGACTCCGGCCAGACCCGTTCGTTCGATGGACGGCATCGACGGTCCCGTGGTCCGGATGAGGTTCACACCTGACGGACGCACGCTCGTGACTTCCGGCGAGCTTGGACAGCTCTACAGGTGGGACGTCGAGCGCGGAGCCATCGCCGAGCGGCTCAGCGGCCACACCGGCAATATCGACGGGCTCGACGTTGCGACCGACGGAAGGACGCTTCTCACAGCTTCGGCCGACACGCGCGCCATCCTCTGGGACCTCGCCGGAGACCGGCGGCTCGACCGGCGCTTCCCGGTCGAGCCGCGCTTCGACCTCGTCGCGACCCCGCGAGGGATCGCGGTCAGCCCCGACGGGCGCACGCTGGCGCTCACGCACAGCGACGGGACCGTCGAACTGGTCGACACCCGGACTCTGGAGCCCCGGGCGAGCGTTCGCGCCACGGAGGGCTCTGCGCTCTCGGTTGACTTCAGCCCCGACGGGCGGCTGCTCGCGGTCACGGGTGAAAGCGGGCTGGTCACAGTGTGGGACGCCCGGTCGCTGGCGCCAGCGGGCGAGCTCCGCGGGATGCAGGGACCCTCCCAGGCACTGGCCTTCTCGCCCGACGGCAAGCTGCTCGCCGCCGCAGAGTCGCTGGACGGCCCGGGACCACACCAGCTGCGCGTCTGGGACGTCCGCCGTCGGCAACTCACGGACTTTCGAGCGCGAACGGCCGCCAATCTCATCGCGTTCAGCCCGGACGGCGAGCTGATCGCAGCGGCTGCGACCGATCGCGGCACGGAGATCCTCGACGCGCGCACCGGCGACCTCGTCCAGCGGCTGGAGGTCGGGAGCCTCGCGGGCGCGAGCGAGGGAGACTACTCGCGATCGGTGGCCTTCTCGCCTGACGGCAAGCTACTTCTCGTGGGGCAGTACAACGGCACGGGGCGCCTGTTCTCCACGGAGACCTGGAAGCAGGTCGGCCGGTCGCTTCGCGCACACACGGCGCGCATCACCTTCCCGGAGTTCTCTCCGGACGGGCGTACGTTGATCACCGCGGCGGGCGACGGCACCGTGATTCTCTGGGACGTCGCCACGCAGAAGCAGATCGGCGCGCCGATCGAGGTCGAGGCGAACTCGTTCGTTTCCGCCGCACTGAGCCCGGACGGCAAGCGCCTCTACGCGATCTCGGCCGGGGACGAGTGGGCCCCCTTCGACAAGTCGCCGGACGACGGGGTCAGCTTCGACATGTCGCCGGCCGCCTGGAAGCGCCACGCGTGCGCTGTCGCCGGGCGCGACATCAGCGCGGGCGAGTGGGAGCAGGCGCTGCCCGGGCGGCCCTTCCAGTCCGTCTGCTCCGGCGACTGACCCTCGCTCTTCGCCGGATTACCGCCGGTTAGCGGGCCGTGAGCGCCCGGTTACCGCCCCAGCGGACCCTGCTGTCGATCGACCGCAAGGAGCGGTCGGCGACAGAGAGGAGCACCAAATGTTCTCGCCCCCGTACACGAAGCGCCTGGCGACGGCCCTTGCCGGCGCGGCCATCGCGAGCGCCTTGGCAGTGTCCGGCGCCTCCGCGGACCCCCACGCCATCGATGCCGCCAGCAGGGAGGCCAACCCGCCCTACGTGGTGGCGCCGCCGCCGTCCTCGATCGCAGCGTCTGCGGCCAAGGAGTACCAGGACCTGCGGCTGCCCGACAGGCGCATGCCGCCCCAGCACTACGCCCCGGCGCTGGACCAGCAGCCGGTGGCCGACGAGCCGTCCGAGCCGTCCGGGTTCGACTTCGTCTCGGCCGCAATCGGAGCGATCGCCGCGGGCGCCGTCGCTCTGGTGTTGATGGCTGCCCTGGGACTGCGGAGGCCGCCGCGCGGCCGTCCCGCGAGCGCGTGAGGCAGGTGATCGAGATGACCAGAGGACACCTGCGCAGGACGGGTCTGCTCGCGGCGCTCGCAGCGCTGCTGGCGGTCGCCGCCGCGCCCGCCCGCGCCGACACCGTCACCGACTGGAACCAGACCGCGGCGAACGTGCTGATCGGCACGGCGCCACCGTTGCAACCGCCTCAGATCACCGTGCCGCACCTGGCGATGGTGCACGGCGCCGTCTACGACGCCGTGAACGCAATCGACGGCGGTCACGAGGGCTACCTGCTGTCAGCGAGGGTCGCGCGGCCGACCGACTCGCAAGACGCGGCGGCCGCCGTGGCGGCACACCGGGTGCTCGTCCGGCTCGTGCCGGCGCAGCAGCCTGTGCTGGACGCGCAGCTGGCGTCGTCGCTGACCGCCGATCCCGGATGGACGCTCGAAGCGGCGCGGCATAGCCGTGGGCGAGGCCGCGGCGGCCGCGATGATCGCTGCGCGGACCGACGACGGCCGCTTCGGGACTCCCGGATTCCCGGTTGGCACGGCTCCGGGTGTCTGGCGGCCGGTGCTGCCGGCGTTCGTGAACGATCCGAACGCCTGGCTCAGGGACGTCGACCCGTTCCTGATCCGGAGCTCGTCGCAGTTCCGCTCGGCCGGGCCGTATCCACTCACGAGCCGCAGGTACGCGCGTGACTTCGAGGAGGTCAGGTCGCTCGGCTCCGCCACGAACAGCGGGCGGACGGCGGGACAGACGCTGGCGGCCCAGTACTGGGCGGAGAACCCGGCGGTCACGTGGAACCGGACGTTCCGCACGCTGTCGGCGCAGCAGGGGCTGTCGCTCGTCGACAACGCCCGCTTCTTCGCGGTGCTGTACATGACGGCGACGGACGCCCTGATCAGCGTCTGGGACGACAAGGCCCACTGGTCGTTCTGGCGCCCGATCACGGCGATCCGAGAGGCCGACACGGATGGCAACCCGCGGACCGAGCCGGATTCCGGCTGGCTGCCGCTCATCCCGACGCCGCCGTATCCGGAGCACCCCTCGGGGCACACCGGCTTCAGCGGCTCGATCGTGAAGACGCTCCAACAGTTCTTCGGAACGGACAAGATCGGCTGGAGCGACACGAACGCGGCCGGAACCCGCGAGTTCACCCGCTTCTCGCAGGCGATCGACGACGTCGTCGACGCACGCGTCTGGTCCGGGCTCCACTTCCGGAACGCGGACGAGCAGGGTGAGCGGATCGGAAGTCAGGTGGCCCGCTACGTCGGGCAGCGCTACTTCGAGCGCCTGCACCACTGACACCCCCCGGCACGGCGGGTCGCTCCGGCGGCCCGCCGTAAGCCGGCCTCAGCCGATGCGCTCGCGGATCAGGCGCTGCACCTCGCCGCCGTCCGCGCGCCCCTTCGTCTCGCGCATGACCGCGCCGATGATCGCGCCGATCGCCTGGCCCTTGCCGGCGCGGATCTTCTCGACGGCGTCCGGGTTGTCGGCGATCGCGCGCTCGACGATCTCCTCGAGCTCGCCGGAATCGGCGGCGCCGAGGCCACGCTCCTCGATCACGACCGCCGGCTCGCCGCCCTCGCTGACGAGCACGTCGAGCACCTCTTTCGCCGCCGAGGCGGACACCTGCTTCGTGCCGACCATCTCGACGAGCCGCGCCAGGGCGCCCGGCTCGAGCCGAGTCGACGCCGGGTCGGCGTCGCCGACCTTCGCTGCAAGCTCGTTCGTGGTCCAGTTGGCGAGCGCCCGGGAGTCGCCGTTGCCCGACGCGCTGAGCGCCTCCTCGAAGAAGTCGCCGAGCTCCGAGCGGAAGGCGAGCAGGCGCGCCATCTCAGGGGGCAGCTCGAGCTCGCGCTCGAAGCGCTCTGCCCGGGCGGCCGGCAGCTCCGGCATCGCCGCCCGCGCGCGCTCGAGCATCTCCTCGGTCGGCGCGATCGGGACCAGGTCGGGCTCCGGGAAGTAGCGATAGTCGTGCGCCTCCTCCTTCGAACGGAGGGCGCTGAGCGTGTCGCTGCGCGGGTCGTAGTGGAGGGTCTCCTGCTCGACCCTGCCGCCCTCGCGCACGATCGCCTCCTGGCGCAGGATCTCGGCGGCGATGCCGCGCTCGAGGAAGCGGAACGAGTTCATGTTCTTGAGCTCGGCCTTCGTGCCGAGCGTCGTCTCGCCGGCCGGCCGGATCGACACGTTGGCGTCGACCCGCAGAGACCCCTCCTCCATGTTCACGTCCGACACGCCCATGCGGCGCAGCGTCGCCTGCAGCAGGCGGCCGAACTCGGCGGCCTGCGCCGGCGAGCGCAGGTCGGGCTCGGTCACGATCTCGACGAGCGGCGTGCCGCCGCGGTTGAAGTCGACGACGCTCGTCTCGGCGCCGTGAATGCGGCCCGAGGAGCCGGCGTGCACGAGCTTCGCGGCGTCCTCCTCGAGGTGCACGCGGTGGATGCGCACGTCGCCGAGCCTGCCGCCGGTGGCAAGCGGGATGTCGTACTGGCTGATCTGGTAGCCCTTCGGCAGGTCCGGATAGAAGTAGTTCTTGCGGTGGAAGATCGAGCGCGGCGCGATCTCGCAGTCGAAGGCCATCGCGATCATCAGCGCGTAGTGGACGGCCTCGGCGTTCGTGACCGGCAGCGTGCCGGGATGCCCGAGGCAGACCGGGCAGGTGAGCGTGTTCGGCTCCTCGCCGAAGGCGAGCGCGCAGCTGCAGAACATCTTCGTGCGGGTGCTCAGCTGCACGTGGATCTCGATGCCGATCACCGGCTCGTAGGCGCGCGTCTCAGGCTCCGTGATGCTCATGACCCCACCGGCACCCCCTCGAAGCCGATCGCCTGCTCGAGCGCATAGGCCGCATCCAGGATCCCGGCCTCGCTGAACGCCGGGCCGGCGATCTGGAAGCCCACCGGCAGGCCGTCGCTGAGGCCCGCCGGGATCGAGATGGCGGGCGTGCCGGCGAGCGGCATCGGCACCGTGAAGTAGTCGGACAGGTACATCGCGAGCGGGTCCGCCGTGCGCTCGCCGAGCTTGAACGCGACCGTCGGCGACGTCGGCGTGACGAGGAAGTCCACCTTCTCGAAGGCGGCCCGGAAGTCCTCGACGATCTTCGTCCGGACCTTCTGGGCCTTGCCGTAATAGGCCTCGTAGTAGCCCGACGAGAGCGCGTAGGTGCCGATCATGATGCGCCGCTTGACCTCGTCGCCGAAGCCGTCGTGGCGGGTCTGCTCGTACATCTCGGTGAGGTCGCCGTTGGCGGTAGAGCGCTTCCCGTAGCGCACGCCGTCGTAGCGGGCCAGGTTCGCGCTCGCCTCGGCCGGCGCGATCACGTAGTAGGCGGACAGCCCGAGCCCGGCGTTCGGCATCTCGACCGGCTCGTACTGCGCCGCCCAACTCCTCGATCTTCTGGAGCGTTGCCCGCACGACGTCGGCCACGCCCGGCTCGAGGCCCTCCTCCTCGAGCCCCCAGACGCCGAAGCGCAGGCCGTCGAGCCGCTCCGCAGTCGGCAGCGGGATCTCGCCGGGGATGCCGAGCGAGGTCGAGTCGCAGGGGTCGCGGCCCTGCAGGATGCGCAGCATCAGTGCGGCGTCGGTCACGTCGCGCGTGAGCGGGCCGCACTGGTCGAGCGACGATGCGAAGGCGATCATGCCGTAGCGCGAGATCGCGCCGTAGGTGGGCTTCATGCCGACGATGCCGCACAGCGAGGCGGGCTGGCGAATCGAGCCGCCGGTGTCCGTGCCGATCGCCCAGGGCGCGTAGCCCGCCGCCACCGCGGCGGCGCTGCCGCCGCTCGAGCCGCCCGGCACGCGCGTGCGGTCCCACGGGTTCTGCACCGGCCCGTAGCCCGAGTTCTCGTTCGAGGAGCCCATCGCGAACTCGTCCTGGTTCGTCTTGCCGAGCACCGGGGCGCCGGCCGCCTGCAGGTTGCGGACGCTGGTCGCGGTGTAGGGCGGCCGGTAGCCCTCGAGGATGCGCGAGCCCGCGCTGCTCGGCACGCCCTCGACGCAGAAGAGGTCCTTGGCTGCGAACGGCGGCAGCTCGCCGGCCTCGGCCGGCGGCTCGTCGGCGACCCACAGGTACGCGCCCAGCTCGTCGCCGGCGGCACGCCCGCGCCAGAACTCGAACAGCTCGGCGGGCGACAGCTCGCCGCTTCGCAGGAGCTCCGCCTGGCGCGCGGCGGTGAGCCCGAGGAGCTCAGTCACGACGTCCCCGGGCTCGGGACCCTGAAGCCACCGTCGGCCGGGTCCGGAGCCTGCTCGAGCGCCCGCTCATGCGGCAGGCATGGTCGCGGGACGTCCTCGCGCAGCACGTTCTGGAGCTCGACCACGTGCGAGGTCGGCTCGACGCCCTCGAGGTCGAGCCGGTCCATCTGCTCGACGTGCTCGAGGATCTTGGAGAGCTCGGGCTGCAGCCGCTCGATCTCCTCGTCGCTGAACTTGAGGCGGGCGAGCTTCGCCACGTGGAGCACCTGGGCGCGGTCGATCATCGGCGCGATTGTAGGTCGGCCGCGCCCGCGCTCTCCTCCTGGCGCAGCGAGAGCGCCGCCGCGAAGGCGATCACGCCGAGCAGCAGAGCGCCAGCGGGGCGCCGTACTGCACGGTCGTGAGCCGTCGAAGGCGGGCTCCTGCAGGATCCGGTAGAGCACGAGCAGCGCCGTGAGCGTCGCCGCGGCGCCCGCCAGGCCCGTCGGCCCCAGGCGCCCCGCGGCACGGGCATAGGTGGCGAGGACCGACAGCGCCGCGGTCGCGAGCACGCCGATCAGCACGAGCACGTCGCGAGCGCGACCGGCTGCCATGCGTTCCGCTCCTCGTTCTCCGCGATCAGCGCGGCCCGCTCGCGGACGTCGAGCCGCTCCGCGCTGTCCTCGACGGTGCGCGCCTCCGCCCCGCTCTGCGTGCTGTACCAGTCCGCCGCGGTCACCAGGATCAGTCCCAGCGCCGCCACCAGCACAACCCAGTCCGCAGCCCGCAGCCGGGCGAACGTCACCCGCCGCCCTCGGGCCGCGGCGCCGGAATCGCCTCGATCTCGGCGGGCGGCGGGGCCGGCCGGCCGCTCAGGTCGGTGGGCCGGCCTGGGCGCGAGTGCCGCTCGTCGCGCATCGCGATCAGCGAGCCGACGACGATTCCGAGCGCGCCGGCGACGCCGAGCCAAAGCCCCCACTCGCGGGAACTCGCGTCGCCGGGCAGGTCGAGTGTGCGAATCAGGACCAGCACCACGGCCAGCAGGCCGGCTAGGCAGAGGAGCACGTTGACCGCCAGCGGCACCGCGGGCAGCTGCTGCGCGGCCGTGATGATCCAGAGCGCGACGGCGCCTGCCGCGACCAGCGCGAGCACGATGTCGAGCAGCGCGAGCGACTCGAAGCCGCTCGTCGCCGGCAGCTCGTCGGCCTCGTACCAGGGGGCGAACAGCGACACGAGCAGGACGACGCCGGAGATCGCCGTGATCCACTCGCCCACACGCAGCCTGCGCAGATCCATCGCGGCGGCAGCGTAGCCCTCCGCGACTCTGCCCGGCCCCGCCGGTCCCCCGGCGGCAGGGGAAGCGCCGGGATCCGGCGGGCCGGGCGCGCGGGATGCGCCTGCGAGGGAGTGGCGGCCCCGCGCGGGCGGCTCGGGCGGGGTTCGACAGCGGCCCGCCAGGTCCGCTACACCCGAGCTCGCCCTGCAGGCTCCCACTCGCACGGGCGCGGGCCTATGGGGGAAACCCGGCCTAGCCGGGTTCGGTTATCCGTACGACCGCGCCGGCGCCGGCCAGCCATGATTCCCTGCGATGAGGATCGCGCCGCTTCGCCTGCCGGTGGCCGGCATCGCCTTCCTGGCGCTCGCGGACACGGCGATCGTGGCGCTCGCGCTGCCGCCGATCCTGCGCGAGCTGGACACGGACGTCGCGGGCGTAGCGGCCGTGCTCGGCGTGTACGCGGTCGTGCTCGCGCTCGCCCTGCCCGCGGCCGAGTGGCTCTGGCGGCGCGCCGGCACGCGCGCGGTCGGCGTCTCCGGGGTTGCGCTGTTCGCGGGCGGCTCGCTCGCGTGCGGTCTCGCCGACACGCTCGACGTGCTCCTGATCGCGCGCGGCGTGCAGGCCCTGGGCGGCGCCGCGCTGCTCGTCACGGCCTACGTCCTGCTCTCGAGCGAGGAGGGCGGGCGGCGGGCGTGGCAGCTCGCCGTGCTGCTCGGCACCGCCGCCGGCCCGGCGATCGGCGGCGCGCTCACGCAGGCGTTCGGCTGGCGCTCGATCTTCTTTGTCCAGGCGCCGGCCGCCCTGCTTGCGCTACCGGGCTGTCTCAGCGCGCGCGCCGAGCTCGACCGAGCCGTCGAGGCCGGCGAGCGCCCGCCGCCGCGGCCGCGGCGTGCCTGGCACGACGTCGAGGCCGAGGGCGTTGTCCGCCCGCGCTGGGCGCTCGGCCGCGCGATCGCGCTGGCGCTCGTCTCGGGCGCCGCCACGGCGGCGCTCTTCCTGACGGTGCTGCTCCTGATCAGCGGCTGGGGCATCGAGCCGCTCACCGCGGCGCTGGCCGTGACGGTGATGCCGCTCGCCGCGCTCGCGATGGTGCCGCTGCGCGGCTCACCGGGCGCGCACGCCGCCGGCGGGGCTCTGCTCGTCGCGGCGGGCAGCGCCGCGCTCGCCTTCCTGCCCACGGCCTCGGTCGCCTGGACGATCGTGCCCCAGCTGGCCGTCGGCGCCGGGATCGGGCTCGCCCTGCCGGCCCTAGGCGGACGCCTGCTGCCGGAGCGCAACGGCCGCGACGCGGCGCGCCTGCTCTCGATCAGGCACGTCGGGATCGCGCTCGTCCTCTTGATCCTCGCCCCGATTGCGCAGAACGAGCTCGACAGCACGCTCGCGGAGACGCGCGAGCGCGGCGCGGCGATCATCCTCGACGCCCCGATCGACCCGCGCGTGAAGCTCGACATCGCGCCGAAGCTCTCCGAGAGCGTCGAGACAGAGAATCCGCGCGGCGGGCTCGAGCAGGTGTTCACCGACGGCCGCTCGGAGGTCGACGACGACGAGCGCGCCGCCTACGACCAGCTGACCGAGCGCGCTGACGAGGTGCTCGTCGCCGGGGTCAACGACGGCTTCGCGACCGCCTTCCTGGTGGGTGGCGGGCTGGCGCTGGTGGCGGCGCTGCTGCTCCTCCCGGTGGCGCTCGGCTACAGCCTCGCGGGCGCGCGGCCGGCGCTCGCCGTCGGGGCCGCCGTGGTCGCGGCGCTGGCGGTCGGCGGCTACGCGCTCGCCGCGGACAGCGACAGTCCGCCCGAGGTCGTCATCCAGGATCCCTGCGAGGACCGCGACAACCCCGGCAGCGGCGGCATCACGGGCTTCCTCCAGGATGCCGCCCTCGTCGCCGTCGACGAGGTCGCCTGCCGGGTTGGGTCATCGCGCGAGGAACTGGTGCTGGCGATGGTCGATGACGACGCGGCCAAGGAGTACGAGCGCCGTTACGACGTCGACCCGCGCTCCGTCATCGACCTCGCCGGCAGCATCCTCCCCGGCTAGCGGCCGTACACCATGACCGCGACGCCGTCGCCCACGACCTTCGAGTCGACGAGCTTCAGGCCCTTCTTGTCGCTCGTCTCGCCCCACAGCCGCTTGCCGCTGCCGAGCACGACCGGGAACACCATCAGCCGCAACTCGTCGACGAGGTCGTTCTCGAGCAGAGCCTGGGCGAGCTGCACGCTCCCGTGCACGACGATGTCGCCGTCGTGCTCCTCCTTCAGTCGCGCGACCGCGTCGGTCAGGTCGCCGTCGATCACCGTCGAGTTGGTCCACTCCGGGTCCTTCAGCGTCGACGACACGACGTACTTGGGCATGTCGTTGAACTTGTCGGCGAACTCGCCATCGCGCTGCGGCCAGGCGTCCGCGAACCCCTCGTAGGTCACGCGACCCAGCAGCAGCGCGTCGCTGCCCATGGTCTCGTCGAGCTTGAACTTGTCGCCCTCGTCGCCGCGCGAGAACTCGAAGGCCCAGCCGCCGTACTTGAAGTCCTCGGAGCCGCCCGGGTCCTCGACGACGCCGTCGACTGAGATGAACTCGGTTACCACGATGCGTGCCATTTCCGTTCCTCCTTTTGTTGCCGATCTACCCAGTGCGTCGAACGAGACGACTGGGAATCGACAACTAGGCCCGAGCGGCCTTGAGCGTGTTGACGAGCAACATCGCGCGCGTCATCGGCCCGACGCCGCCAGGGACCGGCGTGATCGCGCCGGCGCGCTCGCTCGCGGCCTCGAAGTCGACGTCCCCGACGAGCCCGGCGTCGGTGCGGTTCGTGCCGACGTCGATGACCGTGGCCCCCTCCCGCACCATGTCGCCCGTCACGAGCCCCGGTGAGCCGACGGCCGCGATCAGCACTTCGGCCTCGCGGCAGACGGCCGGCAGGTCGCGCGTGCGCGAGTGGCAGTGGGTGACGGTGGCGTTGGCCTTCAGGAGCAGCTGGACGAGCGGCTTGCCCACGAGGATCGAGCGCCCGACCACGACGGCGCCGGCGCCCTGCAGCTCGACATCGGCCTCGGCGAGCAGCTCCATCACGCCTGCCGGCGTGCAGGGCACGAGCGCCTCGGGGCGATCGTGCATCAGCAGGCCCGCGTTCGTCGTGGTGAGGCCGTCGACGTCCTTCGCTGGATCGATCAGCCCTATGAACTCGTCCTGGTCGAGATGGTCGGGCAGCGGCAGCTGCAGGAGGATGCCGTTCACGCGCTCGTCGTCGTTCAGCGAGCGGATCAGCGCGGCGAGCTCGCCCGGGGCGACGTCGCCGCCGGGCTCGTGGTGGAAGGACTCGATGCCCACCTCGGCCGAGTCCTCTCGCTTCATGCGCACGTAGACGGCGGAGGCGGGGTCGTCGCCGACGAGGATCGTCGCGAGGCCGGGCTTGCGGCCGAGGCCGGCGACCTCTTCGGCCACGCGCGCCTTGACCCGTTGTGCCACCGCCTTGCCGTCGATGATTCGGGCAGCCATGAGCGCGCGGCAGCTTATTGGAGCGCAACGACGGGCCGCGCGGCGGGTTCTAGGCACATGCGACGCGCGCTGATCCTGGCCCTGATGGCGCTGCTGGTCGCGCCGGCGGCGGCGCCGGCGCGCGTGATCCAGGTGGTGACGCCGGAGAACCAGCTCGCCGAGGGACCGCTGCTCGCGGGCAGTCGTGTGGCCTGGGAGGAGAACCGCTGCGCCTCTCCCGGCGCCTGTGGCTTCGAGGCGGCAACCCGATACCGCATCCGCGCTGCCGGCCCGGGCGGGGTGCGCACGCTGAGCGAAGGCCGCATCCGCTCACTGCCGGGCGGCTCGAACTCGTTCTTCTCGAGCGTCTCGTTCGAGCTGTCGGCGCATCGCTTCGTACTGGTCAGGTCGGAGTTCGGGACGCAGAGCGAGCAGGACTTCGCGGAGGAGCGCATCTTCGCCGGCGCTCGCGACGGGAGCGGGCTGAAAAGGCTGGTCCGCTGCCGGACGGAGCAGCAGACGGTCGTGAATCCCGTCGCGCTCAGCGGCCGCCGGGTCGCCTTCGATCCTGATCCCTGTGACGGCCAGGCCGAGATCGAGATCCGCGCGCCGGGCTCGTTGACCCAGATCCTCCTCCCCGCGACCGGACCGCTGGCCGACTTGGCGCTGGCCGATCGCTACCTCGCGGCCGTGCACGCGGGCGAGCTGTTCGTGCACGACATATCGAACGGCAAGCAGTTGTTCTCGGCCCCGCTGCCGCCCGGAACCATCCACGGCATAGACCTGGCGCGTGACGGGCGCGTGGCCTTGACCGTCGGCGCGGAACGAATCGGACGGCGGACCTGTCACCCGAGCCGGCTCTGGATGCGCGACGCCGGAGGAACCGCGCTCGAGCTGAAGCGGCCCCAGCCCTGCTGGGACGCCCGTCTGTCGCGCGACGGAGTCGTCTACCTGAGGGGCGGACGCCGCCCTGCCCGGCTCGAGCTGCTGCACCCCGGCGGCTCCATGAGAGTGATCTCCGAGTTCGGGTCGCGGCGCGTGCGAGAGACGTTCGACGCCCAGCAAATGCGGGCCGCCTTCGCCGTCCGCTGTGACGGCCGCCTTCGGATCCGGGTCGTGTCGCTCGGCGGGCCCTCGCGCGCCTGTTAACGGCGCTTGAGCGGCGCGTAGTCCGCCATCAGCTTGCGCTCGGAGCCGTCGCCGGCGAAGCGCACCACGACGAGCCCGCCCGGCTCCACGCCCGTCACGACGCCCTCGCCGAACTGGGCGTGCACGACGTCGTCGCCGAGCGCGAAGCTCGCGCCGCCGCCCGCCGACTCCGGCTCGGGGACCGACGCACCGCCGCTCCAGGTGGCGGCGGCCGCCTGACCGCGCGGCGCGTCGGGCTCCTGATCGGTGAACTCGAGCGGGATCTCGTCGATGAAGCGGCTGCGGACGTTCCAGTCGCGGTTCCCGAACAGGGCACGCGTGCGGGCGTGCGTCAGGTAGAGGACGCGCTTGGCGCGCGTGATGCCGACATAGGCGAGCCGGCGCTCCTCCTCGAGGTCGCCCGACTCGATCGAGCGCATGTGCGGGAACACGCCGTCCTCGAGCCCGATGATGAAGACGATGCCGAACTCGAGCCCCTTGGCGTTGTGCATCGTCATCAGCGTCACGATGCCCTGCTCGTCGCGCAGGTTGTCCTGCTCCGAGAAGAGCGCGATCTGCTGGAGGAACTCCTCGACCGAGCCCTCCTCGGCCTGGGCGTCGTACTCGCGCGCCACCCCGACGAGCTCCTCGAGGTTCTCGAGCCGCACCTGCGACTCGACGGTGCGCTCGGCGCGCAGGGCGTCCGTGTAGCCCGCCTCCTCGAGCGTCTCGGAGAGCAGATCGCCGACGCCGGCCCCGCCCTCGGCGCGCTCGCGCAGCCGCACCATCACCGACATGAAGCGGTCCACCGCCTTGACGGCCGCCGTGCCGAGCCCGGGGATCTGCTCCGGCGCCGCCGCCACGTCCCAGACCGGCTCGCCGAGCGTCGACGCGTAGTTGGTGATGCGCGCCTGCGAGGTGTTGCCGATGCCGCGCCGCGGCGAGTTGACGACGCGCCCGAACGCGACCACGTCGGCGGGGTTGACGAGCATCGTCAGGTAGCCGAGCGCGTCCTTGATCTCTGCCCGCTCGTAGAAGCGCGTGCCGCCGATCACCTGATAGCCGACTCCGTAGCGCACGAGCATGTCCTCGAGCACACGGCTCTGCGCGTTGGTCCGGTAGAAGACGGCGATCTCGTCGCGCGACTCGCCCTCGTCCACGAGCCGCTCGATCTCGGACACCACGAAGCGCGCCTCGGCGTGCTCGTCCTCGAGCTCGCGCACGTGCACGGGGTCGCCCTCGCCGAGGTCGGACCAGAGGAACTTGTCCTTGCGGGCGCGGTTGTTCTGGATGACCGCGTTCGAGGCGTTCAGGATCGTCTGCGTCGAGCGGTAGTTCTGCTCGAGCTTGACGACCTGGGCGTCCGGGAAGTCGTCCTCGAAGTCGAGGATGTTGCGGATGTCCGCGCCGCGGAAGCGGTAGATCGACTGGTCGTCGTCGCCGACCACGCAGAGGTTGCGGTGCTCCTCGGCGAGCAGCTGCAGCCAGCGGTACTGCGCGCGGTTCGTGTCCTGGTACTCGTCGACGAGCACGTGCCGGAACGAGCGCCGGTAGCGGTCGCGCACCTCGGGGAAGAGCTCGAAGAGGTTCACGCAGCGGAACAGGAGATCGTCGAAGTCCATCGCGTTGGCGGCGTGGAGGCGCTGCTCGTAGAGCTCGTACACGTCCGCCGCGGTCTGCTCGAAGAAGGTCGACACCTTGATCCGGTACGCCTCGGCGTCGTGCAGCACGTTCTTCGCGTCCGAGATCTGGCGCCGGATGCCGCGCGGAGCGAAGCGCTTGGGGTCGACGTCGAGCTCCTCGACGCAGTTCTTGACGAGCCGCAGCGAGTCCTGCTCGTCGTAGATCGTGAAGCCGCGCGTGTAGCCGAGCTTGTCGGCGTCGCTGCGCAGCATGCGCGCGCAGGCCGAGTGGAAGGTCATCACCCACATCGCCCGGGCGCGGCCGCCCACGAGCGCCTCGACGCGCTCGCGCATCTCCTTCGACGCCTTGTTGGTGAAGGTGATCGCGAGGATCTCACTCGGGCGCGCCTGGCCGGTCCCGACGAGATGCGCGATGCGGTGCGTGAGCACCCGGGTCTTGCCCGAGCCGGCGCCGGCGAGGATCAGCAGCGGCCCCTCGCCGTGCACGACCGCCTCGCGCTGAGGCGCGTTCAGGCCCTCGAGCAGGGCGTCCGTTGCGACCGGGGTGCTCACCCGGCCAACGATAGATGCGTCAGCGGCGGGTGCCGAGCACCAGCAGGTAGGGACGCGGCTGCGAGACGCCCTCGCCCGTGCCGTACTGGTCGAAGTAGGCGAGCCAGTCCGAGTGGAGCGCCTCCCGGCGCTCGTCGTCGAGCCCTTCCACGAGCGTCCTCGTGGGCCCGTAGGACGTCGCGAAGAGCTCCCAGATCTCCTCCGAGGAGCCGCCCGGCTGCGGGCAGTCGCCCTTCTCGAAGCGCAGCTCGAAGTCGTCGCCGAGCAACTCGCTCACGTAGCCCGTGTCGCCCCAGGAGAACGGGTTGCCGACGCCCTCCGGCCGCGGCGGCTGGTAGGCCGCCATGATCTTGAAGAACTCGGCCACGCCGCGCGCGGAGTCCCAGGTGAGCAGCGCGAGCCGGCCGCCGGAGCGGCAGACGCGGGCGAGCTCGCGCGCCACGGCTGCATGGTCCGGGGCGAACATGACGCCGAAGGTCGAGGTCACGGTGTCGAAGCTGCCGTCCTCGTATGGGAGCGCCTCGGCGTCGCCGACCTCGAAGCTGACGTCGACGCCGTCCTCGCTCGCCCGTTCGCGGGCCGTCTCGATCAGGTCGGGCGCCAGGTCGACGCCGGTCACCTGCGCGCCGGCGCGCGCCGCGGGACGGGCGATCTCACCGGTGCCGGTCGCCACGTCGAGCCAGCGCTCACCGGCCTGCGGCACGACCTCCCTGAAGAGGTGGTCGTGAGCCACCTTGAGGTGCTCGCTGACGCGCGCGTAGGGGCCGTTCCCCCACATCACGCTCTGCTTTGCCTTGAGCTCTTCGAATGCCATGGAGTAAGTCCTACAGGTCTCGGCGACCGAAGGCGACCTGCGCTGCAGCGCCGACGAGCACCAGGTAGGCGAGCGTCCACAGCCACAGCAGTGGCCCGCCCTCCTGAGCGCCGCCGAACGGGCCGAGCCGGACGATCACGCCCGTCACGCCGCTCACGTCCGACGTGAGCGCGTCGAGGCCGGACTGGTAGAGCGCCTCGAAGGGCAGCAGCCACGAGCTCACCGTGGCCACGTCCTCGAGCGTGTCGACTCCGAGCGCGTCGCCGATCTGACCCAGCAGGCCGGCCGCAAGCCCGGCGCCGAACAGCATGAAGACCGCAATGCCGTTCGCCGTCGAGGTCAGGAAGACCGAGCCGAGCAGCGACAACGCCGCGATCACGAGCACCCCGACCACGAGCCCCAGCCCCGGCAACACGGGGCTGTCGGGCCACCAGCCGCCGGTGATGCCCGTGATCAGCACAGACAGCGTGTAGACCAGCCCCACGTACGCCGCGCACACGACGCCCGCCCCGGCGAAGCGGCCCAGCAGCAGGCTGGCCCGCCCGACCGGCCGCACCACGAGCGGCTGCAACAGGCCGCGCTCGGCATCGCCGCGGACCGCGCCGAGCGTGAGGAAGGCGGCCAGCACCGCGCCGAGGAAGAGCGTCGTGAACATCGCGAGGCCGAGCAGCGTCGACCCCGTCAGGACGAGCTCGTCGAGCGGATCCTCGCCGGAGAAGTCCTCGACCTCGTTGAAGGCGACGTCCGCGCCGAGCGTGTAGAGCGCGAGGAACATGAAGGTCAGCACCAGCACGACCGCGATCACGCGACGGCGCACGCACTCGCGCAACGCGTACTGGGCGACCACGAGCACGCCGCTCACGTGAGCTCCCGCACCGGCTCCGCCGCTCCGCCGACCGCCTCGAGGTAAGCGTCCTCGAGTGTCGACGAGAGCAGGCGCACCTCGTAGACGTCCTCGCCCTGCCCGACGAGCTCGGCGACGAGCCCGGGCACCTGCTCGCGCGTGGCGCTCGGGTAGCTGCGCGGGCCCGCACCGGTGTCTATCTCGACGCCGCGCGGCCGCACGAGCTCGTGGGGCGTGCCGCGCGCCACGATGCGGCCGTGGTTCAGGATCGCGACGCGGTCGCAGACGAGCTCGACCTCGCTCAGCAGGTGTGAGTTGAGGACCACGGCGACGCCGCGGTCGCGCAGGCCGGTCAGAAGGTCGCGCACGATGCGACGGCCGATCGGGTCGAGGGCGCTCGTCGGCTCGTCGAGCATCAGCAGGCTCGGCTCGCCGACGAGCGCCTGGGCGATCCCGAGGCGCTGCTGCATGCCCTTCGACATCGCGTCGACGCGGGTCGCGCGCGCGTCGCTCAGCTCGACGAGCTCGAGCAGCTCGGCGCGCTCGCCGGCGCCGCCGCTCGAGCCGGCGAGCGACTGATGGAGGGTGAGCAGCTCGTCGGCCGACAGCCAGTCCGGGAAGCGGAACAGCTCGGCGAGGTAGCCGATCGCCCGTCGCGCGGGGGCCGAGCCGGCGGGCGCGCCCTCGACCTCGGCCTCGCCCTCGGTCGCGCGCACGAGGCCGCAGGCGATCTTCGTGAGCGTCGACTTGCCGGCGCCGTTGGGGCCGAGCAGTCCGAGCAGCTCACCGCGCTCGACCTCGAGGTCGACGCCGGCGAGCGCGACGGTGGCGCCGTAGCGCTTGGTCAGCCGGTGGCAGGCGAAGGCGGGCGCCACCGGGCGCAGTGTAGGAATTGCGTCCGATGGGCCTGACAGATGACGTGCGCGCCTCCTGCCGGGCGATCGCGCAGAGCGCGCGCTTCGTGGCGATCGACCTCGATCGGCTGGGCGAGCTGGAGCCGGCCCCGCCCCCGGTTCTCGATCGCGAGCGCCACTACCTCGAGGGGTCCGCGGCCGACGTCGCCGGCTACATGCTGATCCTGGACGCGATCAACTTCGGCTCTGGCTGGTTCCCGACGCTGCGCAAGCGGCCGGGTTGCTCGGGCTACTTCACGGTCGCCTGGGGGCTCGCCGACTTCTTTCGCTCCGGGCGGCGCTGGTCGAACGAGGCGCTGCGCTCGCTGTCCGCCGCCGAGGTCGCGGATGTCCTCGGGCAGGACGCCGATCACGAGCTCATGGGGCTGTACGCCGAGGCTCTGCGCTCTCTCGGTGACTTTCTGGGCGAGCGGAGCGCGCTGCAGCTGGTCGCGGAGGCGGGCGGGTCGGCCGAGCGGTTGGCCTCGATGCTCGCCGCCGGCATGCCCTTCTTCGACGACGCCGGCTTCTGGAAGCGCGCGCAGATCACCCCGAACGACCTCGCCCTGGCGGGCGTGGCGAGCTTCTCCGACCTCGACCGGCTCACGATCTTCGCCGACAACCTCGTGCCGCACGTGCTCCGGGTCGACGGGGTGCTGCGCTACGACCCCGGGCTCGCCGCCCGCATCGACGCCGGCAAGCTGCTCGAACCGGGCGCCGAGGAGCGCGAGATCCGCGCCTGTGCGGTGCACGCCTGTGAGCTGATCGCCGCCCGGCTGGGCACGCCGCCGCGAGTGCTCGACACGTGGCTGTGGAACCGCGGCCAGGCGCCCGAGTACAAGGCGATCCCGCGTCACAGGACGCGCACCGTCTACTACTGAGAGGCGCTCAGCCGCCGGCGCTGTCCGGGCCGCGGCGGGCCGTGATCGGCTTGACGTCGGCGCCCTGGGGCTTGCGGCCGGTCTGCTCGGCGAGCAGCTCCTCGACCTCCGTCAGCCGATTCGCGAGGCCGCGGATGGCGTCGGCGACCGGGTCGGGCAGATGGATCCAGTCGGCGTCCGGGCCCGAGGGCTTCTTGCCGTCGACGCGCACGGGATGGCCGGGATTGCCGACCACGGTGGAGTTCGGCGGCACGTCGTGGATGACCACCGAGTTGGCGCCGATCTTCGAGTTGGCTCCGACCTCGATCGGGCCGAGCAGCTTGGAGCCGGCCCCGATCATCACCTCGTCGCCGACGGTCGGGTGGCGCTTGCCGCGCGCGAAGCCCGTGCCGCCGAGGGTGACGCCCTGGTACATCGTCACGTGGTCGCCGACCTCGGCCGTCTCCCCGATCACGACTCCGGAGCCATGGTCGATGAAGAGCCCGCGCCCGACCTTCGCGGCGGGGTGGATCTCGATCCCGGTGGCGACGCGGGTGATGTTCGCCAGCACGCGGGGAACCAGCGGCACGCCGGCGTGGTGCAGCGCGTGGCAGATCCGGTGCGAGAGGATCGCCTGGACGCCGCCGTAGCTGAGCAGCATCTCGACCCGTCCGACGCTGTGCGCCGCAGGGTCGCGCTCCTGCGCGGCGGTGATGTCGTCGCGCAGCTCACGCGCCACGCGGGCGAATGTCCCCGAGCCGATCATGGCGCGAAGAAGGGCAGGCTCACGTAGCGCTCACCCGAGTCGGGGATGATCACGGTAATCCGCTTGCCGGAGAACTCGGGCCGCGAGCCGACGTCGATGGCTGCCCAGAGCGCCGCCCCACCTGAGATGCCGGCGAGCACCCCCTCACGGCGCGCGCACAGCCGCGCCAGCTCGAGGGCGTCCTCGTCGTCGACCGGGACGATCTCGTCGATCACCGCGCGGTTCAGGACCTCGGGCACGAAGCCCGGGCCGATTCCCTGGATCTTGTGCGGGCCCGGGTCGCCCCCGGACAGGACCGGCGAGCTCAGCGGCTCGACGCCGACCACGTACAGGTCGGGGTTGCGCTCCTTGAGGCGCTCGCCGCAGCCGGTGATCGTGCCTCCGGTGCCCACTCCGGCGACCAGCACGTCGACCTTGCCCTCCAGGTCGCGCCAGATCTCCTCGGCGGTCGTGCGCCGGTGGATCTCCGGGTTGGCCGGATTCGAGAACTGGTTTGGGACGTAGCAGTTGCCGCGCTCGCGGCAGATCCGGCGCGCCTCCTCGACCGCCTCGTTCATGCCGCCCATCGACTCGACGAGCACCACCTCGGCGCCGTACAGCCGCAGCAGGTTCTCCCGCTCCCGGCTCATGCCCTGCGGCATCGTGATGATGATCTCGTAGCCCTTGGCGGCACAGACGAAGGCGAGCGCGAGCCCGGTGTTGCCGGAGGTCGACTCGACGATCGTGTTCCGGCCGGGCTCGATCCGGCCCTCGGCCTCGGCGGCCGCGATCATCGACACCCCGATGCGGTCCTTGACGCTGCCGCCCGGGTTGTAGGCCTCGAGCTTGGCGATCAGCTCCGCGTCGCACTCGGGGGCGACGCGCGTGAGCCGCACCATCGGCGTGTTGCCGACGAGATCGGCCAGGTTGTCCGGGATGGTGCGGGTCGGCGGCGAAACGCTCATCCGCCGACGAGGGTACCCGGCTCGGTTGCTAGTTCTCGCGCTTGTGGGCCCCGCGCCGGTGGGTCAGGCCGTCGAGGAGCACCTCGACCGGCGACCGGCGGTTCGCGTGCTCGAGCTCCTCGCGGATCTTCTGGACGTCGTCGGTCGTCGAGCCGGCCTTGCCGGCGGCGGCGCCGAGGCCCTCCGCCAGCTTCTCGAGCACGTCGGCGGTCCGCTCGAGCCCGGTCTTCGGGCCGATGCGCAGGCCGAGCACCTTGCGCCGGCGCGGCAGCAGCCCGCCGCGCTTCCCGCCCGCGCGGCCCAGCGCGAACCCGCCCGCCAGCGCGGCTGCCGTCACCCCTGCGGCGGCCAGCGGGCCCTTGGCCCGGCCGGCCGCCTCGGCCACCGACTCCCCCGCCTGCTTGGCCTTCGCAGCCGGCTTCGCGATCGTGCCGTTCGGCGACTGCGAGGATCTCGTGCGAGTCGCGGCCATGACCGCTAGTCCAGGACCTTGCCGATGCGCTCGGCTTGCTCGGCCACTCGCTCCATGTCCTTGGACACGGTCTTGGTCGTCTGGCCGAAGGACTTGCTCGCCTTGCCGACGGTCTTGGCCATCGACTTGACGTCGATGTCCGGCCGGCTGATCGAGCGCGGGACGGGCACGCCGAGGACGCTCTTGCGGCGCGTCTTGTTGCGCAGCAGGATGCCGCCCGCGACGCCTGCCACACCAGCGGCGGTGGCGCCGACCGCAAGTGCCGGCCCCTTGGCCTTGCTGGCGACCTGCTTGGCGGTGTCGACCACGCCGTTGCTCCCGTTGCGACGGGTCTGGCTGCTGCGGCTCTGCGAGCGGCCGCTGCTCGAGCTGCGGCTCTGCGGGCTCTGCTTGCGGGCGCTCGAACCGCCGCTCGACCGCTTCGCGCCGTTGCTCGAACGAGACGCGGATGCACTGCGCGTCGAACGCGACTTCGCTCCAGACGAGCTCGCCTTGGCTCTGCTCTTCGATGCGGAACCGCTCGACGAGCGACTCTTCGTCTGTTTACTGCCTGAGGCCTTGCTGTTCGCCGCCACCGCTCATCCCTCTTCGATCTAGGACACTCGTCACGCTTTGACTACCCATCAATCTCGCTGGTAATCCCGCAAGAGACTGTTGCCACAAACCTTTCTGGGGGACATCGCCTTGACCCACCCGATTGCGCTCGAACCCGTCGACGCCCTGACGATCACGACGCTGGTCGACAACGTGACCGACTCGCTGCTGCTGGACGAGGGACCTGCGCTGCGACCGCCGATGACGGGCGGGCCGCGCATGCCGGCACGGTTCATCGAGGGAGGAGAGAGCGACGACGCCCTGCGCGCGGAGCACGGCTTCGCGGCACTCGTCACGGTCACGAAGAACGGTCGCGACACGCGCGTTCTGTTCGACGCCGGCAGGACGCCGGACGGCCTCGTGCACAACATGCGCCGGCTCGGGATCGACCCGACCGACATCGACATCATCGTCCTCAGCCACGGGCACTGGGACCACACGACGGGCATGGACGGGCTCGTCGGCGCGCTCGGCAGCCCCAGCATGCCGGTGCTGATCCATCCCGAGTTCTGGTCGCGGCGGCGCGTCGCGCTCCCGGGCCGCGAGCCGGTCGAGCTGCCCTCGACGAGCAAGAGCGCGCTCGAGGGCGCAGGCTTCGAGATCGTCGAGGAGCGCCAGCCGAGCTTCCTGCTCGACGGCTCCCTGCTCGTGACGGGCGAGGTCGATCGCGCCAGCGACTTCGAGCGCGGCTTCCCGGGTCACGAGGCTCACCGCGACGGCGACTGGCGGCCCGACCCGCTGATCCTCGACGACCAGGCACTCGTCGCGAACGTCCGCGGCCGCGGGCTCGTCGTGCTCACCGGCTGCGGCCACTCGGGGATCGTCAACATCGCCCGCTACACGCGCAAGCTGACGGGCGACGAGCGGCTGCACGCTCTCGTCGGCGGCTTCCACCTCAGCGGACCGGCCTTCGAGCCGATCATCGAGCCCACCTGCGACGCGCTCGCCGAGCTCGCGCCCGACTATCTCGTGCCGACCCACTGCACGGGCTGGCGCGCAACGCACGCCCTCGCCGCCCGCTTCCCCAGTGCGTTCATCCAGAATTCCGTGGGAACCCGCTTCGAGTTCGCGGCCGGGGAAGGGTGATGCGCGAGCGCTTCACGAGCGGACGGCTCGAGGCCTTCAGCGACGGCGTGTTCGCGATCGCGGCGACCCTCCTCGTGCTCGAGATCAGCGTGCCGGAGAGCGGCTTCGACGATCTCTGGCAGGCGATCCGCGACGAGTGGCCGTCCTATCTCGCCTACACGACGAGCTTCTTCACGATCGGCGGCCTGTGGGCAGCGCACCACGGGCTGTTCAGACGGCTCGAGAGCGTCAACGTGACCATGATGCGGCTCAACCTGCTGCTGCTCTGGGCCGTGGCGTTCCTGCCGTTCCCCACGATGCTGACGGCCGAAGCGCTTCAGCGTGAAAGCGATGCGCCGGAGCGCACGGCCGTGCTCTTCTACGGCGGAGCGCTGCTGTTCATCTCGTGCGTGATCACGGTCATGACCGTCTACGCCGCGCGACACCGCGAGCTGCTGAGGGAGGATGTGACGGACGCGGAGCTCCGCTGGTTGAACTCACGCCTCCGCCCGACGCCCGGCTTCTACGGAGCCATCCTCCTCCTCGCCCTGCTGGCGCCGCGCGGGGCCGTCTGGATGTTCCTCGTCGTCTCGCTGGCGAGCGCGCTCGTCCCGGACATGCCGAAGCGCGAGCGAGGGCAGCGGCGAGCGGACTCATCGGCGAGCTAGGACGGTCCCTACGCTGTTGGGGGTGGACACGCTCCGCCCTCGGATCGACTCTCTGGCGTTCGCGCTCGCGCTCGCCCTTCTGGCTTGGCCCGCGATCGGATTCGTCGCCGAGCAGAACGGCGGGGCGGCGATCATGTGCGCGATGTGCCTCGTCGGTCTCGTCGCCGGTCGGATCGGCGGCGTGCCCGGGAAGGTGCTGCTGCCCGTCGCCTTCGGGCTCACGGTGGTCCTGTTCCTGATCTGGATCGACTCTCCCGTCGGCCCGCACAAGACCAGCGCGCTCGCGCACGTGATCGGCGGGACGCTCGCGGGATGGGCCCTGGCCGAGACGCTGCGCCGCCGCATCAGCGACCCGGTCCTGGTCGCGCTCCTGGCGCTCTCGGCGGTGATCGCCCTCACCGTCGTCTGGGAGCTCGGCGAGTACGCGGGCGATCTGCTGTTGGGCACGTCGCTCAGACCGAGCATGGGCGACTCGGCGGAGGACATCCTTCTCGGCAGCGCCGGCGGCCTTGTCGGGATCACCTTCGCGAGCGTGCTCGCGTCCCTGCGGCGGGGCGGCTGATCGGCGGGCGATGTCGCAGGAGAACGTGGGAATCGTGCGCAGCTTCCTCGTCCTCGATGACTTCGACGAGGCGCTGAGGTACGCCGATCCCGGCATCGTCTGGAACCCAGTAGAGGAGTCGCCGGCGCAGGGTCATGACGCGGTTCGAGCGAGCACGCTGCGCTGGAAGAACGAGTGGGCCGACTACGAGCTGATTCCCGAGGAGTTCGCCGACATCGGTGACCGTGTGGTCGTGACGGTGCGCTTCCGAGCGCGTGGCCGAAGAAGTGGGATCGAGGTCGACGCCCGCCTCTACGACGTCTTCACGCTCAGCGACGGCAGGATCGTGCGCATGGATCAGTTCACGGAGGAGTCCGAAGCGCTTCAAGCCGCGCGCGGGGAGTAGCTCGGCGGCTGTGCGCGCAGGACTCCGGGCGTTGCACCTGCGGCGCCCAGGCCGTACCGTCGGCACCCATGTCACGCGCGATCCCACTCGCGCCCGAGGATCGGGCGATCCTCGACCTCGAGGGGCCCACGATCGCCGGGCACACCTGCAAGGTCGTGCTGATCGAGGCCGGGGATCCGGACGTGGATGCGCTTCGGGCCCACGTCGCCGCGCGCATCGCCGACGTGCCGCAGCTCACCTGGCGGCTCGGCGGATCGGAGGGTGAGCCGGCCTGGATCCCCGATCCCGACTTCGAGCTGACGAGCCACGTGACCGGCAGTGTGAGCAGCGCGCCCCTCGACCGCGCGGGCCTGAGGGTCGAGGTGGCGCGGCTCTTCGAGCGGCGCCTCGACCGCCGGCGGCCGCTGTGGCAGATGGACCTGGTGCCGCTGCGGTCAGGGTACGCGCTCGTCTGGCGCATCCACCACGCGCTCGCCGACGGCACGGCGGCCATGCGCTTCGCACGCGGCGTTCTCTGGGACGAGGCGGCCGGCGGCGGGCAGCCCGTCCGCGCCGCCCATCACGCCTCCGACGACGCGCGCCGCCGGCGCCACCTCGCCGGGTTCGTGCATCGCGAGCTCTCGCGGTCGCGGGCGGGGTCACCCTTCGACGGGGCGATCGGCACGCGCCGCCAGGTGGCGTTCGCTCGCATCCGGCTCGCGCCGCTCCACCACAGCGCCAAGGCGGCGTGCGGCGCGACGGTCAACGACGCCGTGCTGACCGTCGTGGCCGGCGCCCTGCGCCGCTGGCTTGCCGCGCACCACGGATCGCTCGGCGCTCTCCGCGTGAAGGTCCCGGTGAGCCTTCACCACGATGACGAGGCCGGCAACCGCGATTCGTTCTTCTGCGTCTCGCTGCCCCTCGACGAACCCGATCCGGCCACGCGCCTGCGCGCCGTCAAGGCCGAGACGGCCCTGCGCAAGGCGGAGCACGACGCCCAGACGATGGACGAACTGCTGCAGGACCTGGGCACCGTCTCGCCTCGCTTGCGCGCGTTCGCGTCACGCGTGCAGGCGAGCCCGCGCCACTTCGCGCTCAACGTCTCGAACGTCCCCGGGCCCAGGGGACCGGTATCGGTCCTGGGCGCGCCGGTGACGTCCGTGCACTCGATCGCCGAGATCGCCGAGCGCCACGCCCTGCGGATCGCCGTGGTGTCGGTCGGCGGCCTCCTCTGCTTCGGCTTCTGCGCCGACCCCGACGTCCTCGACGACGTTCAGGCGATGGCCGACGGCGTTGAGGCGGAGGCGGCGGTGCTCGTGGCGTGAGCCCCGGGCGGGCGCCGGCGCACTACGCCGCCCCCGAAGTCGCGTCCTGATCCAGATTGGCGCCTCGCGCGAAGGTACGGGACATGGACATGGGTGCACGGATGATGGCCGAGCGCAAGGCGGCGTTGCTGGAGTGCGCCGGGCAGCCGAAGCGGCCGGAGCCGAACAGGCCACGCTCCCGGCGCATGCAGTGGCCGGCGGGCGTGGTCGCCGCGCTCGCATGCTCGGCAGCGCTCGCCGGACTCGGCGCGGGAGCGCTGCTGTTCACCGGCGACGGCGAGCGCACGCTTGCGATGCAATCGCAGATCCAGCAAGCCTCGGCCGAGCTGGAGGTCAGCGACGATGGGGCGACCCTTGTCGCCAACGGCCTTCCGCCGGCGCCCGCCGGGGAGACCTACATGGTCTGGCTCAAGCGCCCGGGCCTAGATGCCCCCGAGCCGACGTCCGTGCTGTTCACCCCACGCAGCGACGGCACGGCGACCGCGGCGGTGCCGGGCTCCCTGGACGACGTGGAGGCCGTGCTCGTCAACACCGAGCCGCTCGGCGGAGCGAGGACGCCGACCTCAAAACCCCACCTCGCCGCCACGCTCACCTGAGATCTCCTCCGACTCGTTCGCGCCGTTGAAGGAATCGTCGATATCGCCCGCGGGCTGTTCGCGCGGTGGCTGGGGTCGGCGTGCCCGCGGCGCCTAGAAGGGTGACGCCGGCCAGTCCGGCGCCGGCTCTGCCGGTCTGTTTCCCGGTTGGGACGGTGAAGTGATCCGGTCGCGGGGCCGGTTGCGAATCATCGTGCATGATGTCTGGCGCACAAACAGACAGCTCCTGCGGGGCCTGGACCGCTGGCAGCCGTAGCCGTCGTCGCTGGATCGCGGCGATCTCCGCCGTCGTCGCGCTGGCGGCAGTCGCCACCGGGGCCGATCGCGGCGTCGGCTGAGCCGCCGCCGCCAGGGGCCAGCGGCATTCTCCACGGCTTCCTGGAGAAGGACGGGTTCCTCAGGACGATCGACCATCCCGACGCCGCGACGATCCCCTCCACCCCGGACGACCTTACGGGGACGGCCACTCTCGGTATCAACGATCGCGGCGAGATCGTGGGCGTGTACCAGGGCCGCGACCGGGTCTTCCGCCATTTCGTGCGCGATCGGAAGGGCCGCTTCACGATCATCGACGATCCCCCGGGAACGAGCGCCGACCTGCTCAGCTACGAGACGACCGACATCGGCAACCGCGGCGAAATCACGGGCTTCTACAACGACGATCGGGGATTCACGACAATCGGCTTCCTGCGCACCAGGAAGGGCCGGTTCATCGACATCCGCGTCCCGGGTTCCCTGGTCACGGCGCCGTTCAAGATCAACGACCGGCGGCAGGTCGTGGGCATCTACATCGACCGGAGTGGGCAGCACGGCTTCCTTTGGGACGACGGCAACTTCCAGACGATCGACGTCGCGGGCGCTGCGGCGACCGGGGCCGTCGGCATCAACAACCGCGGCCAGATCGTCGGCACCTACACCGACATGGGCGGAAGGCCCCACGGTTTCCAGCGCGACAGACGGGGCGCCGTCACCACACTCCCCGACGCGCCCGGCGCCGACCTGGCGATCGAAGCAACGATTCCGAGCGCCATCAACGATCGCGGCCAGATAGTGGGCGGGGTCATCGACTCCCAAGGAGTAACGCGAGGCTTCCGGCTCGAACGTGGCCGGTTCAGGCTGATCGAAGCTTCGGACGCCGCCTCCACCCTCGCGCGAGACATCAACAACCGCGGGTGGATCGTCGGCGACTACGAGTCCAAGCGGCCATAGGCGCTCGCAGCTCCACGGCCGGCAAGCGAGCAATTGCGGCTCCCGCTTCGCCGCGATGAGGTCACGCGTGCGATTCCTAGCGTGTCGGCCGCAGCTGAGCTAGGGTGGACGCGTTGGAGAGTAGGCCGGCATGGAACCCTGGCTTGCCGCGTTGATCATCCTTGGTGTCGCCGCGCTGAGCGCAGCCGGCATGCTCCTCGTCCGCCGGCGCGCGCCGGCGGGAACGTTCTTCAACGATCCGATTCCGGGTGGTGCCGTGTACACGGTGGCGGGTACCGCCTACATGGTCATCCTCGCCTTCGTCTTCTTCATCGCATTCGAGAGCTACGGCGGCGCCAAGGCCGACGCCGAGGAGGAGGCGACCGCCACGCTCGCGATGTTCCACGCCGCCGGCGCCTTCGGCCCGGCGCCCCGCGCCGAGCTGCAGGGGCAGATGATCTGCTACGGGCGCGAGGTCATCTCGGACGGCTGGCCCGCGATGCGGGAAGGCGGAGGGAGCCCGGTGGTGGACGCGAGGGTCTCGGCGATGGAGGAGTCCGCCGACCAGCTCCCCGTCAACGACGCCAAAGAGGCCGCCGCCTTTGAACACTGGTTCGCGTTGAACGAGGAGCGGCGACATGGACGGCAGGGCCGGATCGGCGAAGCAGAAGGATTGGTGCCCCCGGTTGTCTGGTTGATCCTGATCATCGGCGCGGTGGTGGTGATCTCCTCGGTCGCCCTTTTCGCGGACCGTGAGGAGGCCGCAATTACGCAGGCAGCACTGGCCGCCGCGATCGCGATCATCGTCGTCTCGGGGCTGGTCCTGGTGCGATTTCTCGACAAGCCGTATGAAGACAAGAGCGGCAGCATCAAACCGACGGCGATGGAGAGGGCGCTCGTGCTGATGGAGACGGACCATCGAGAGCACGAGGGAGCGGTCATCCGGTGCGCCGACCTAGCCGGTTGAGAGAGAACCGCGTCCCGACCGGCTAACCGCACCGTGGATCCCGCGCGCGGGGGCGATATCCACAGGGTGTGGTCGGACGCTTTGCCGGACGCCCGTCGCTTCCTCGCTCCTGCTTTCCATCCGCCGGGCACCCGTTCGACCTCGCCGGCGCTCACCTTCTGCCCGACCTTGACCCGCGCGCTCGTGCAATGCCCCCAACCGACCTTGTCGCCGCAGCCGAGCCCGGCGATATCGCGGTCGGCGCCCAGGGCCTAAGGCGAAGCTAAATGTTGTTGGCGCTCCGTCAAGAATCTTGTTAGCATACCGTCAACGACGAGTGTTCACGAAGTCGCGGAGCAGAACGGGATGAAGGCATGACAGACAAGGAGCTGGACACCATCAAGGAGCTCGTCGCGCAGGCGCCGAGCACCGGCGCGGGCTACAAGGTCACTCTCGACTTCACCGTCTACGCACCCGACCGGATCGGCAGCCACCCGCGCGGCGCGGTGCTGATCTCGGGCAACCGCCACCAAGCCGATGGCGAGTTCGGCAACTGGGGCCGCTGGCTCACGCTCGAGGACAGATGGGCCTTCATCGAGCGCATGGGCACCTTCTGGGACGAGCTGGTCGCCATCAAGGACAAGCAGGCCGCTCGCGGCGGGATGGCGAAGTCGGCCTCGAAGGCGAAGCGCGCCCCCCGGACGCAGACGTAACGCTCGCCTACCTCGATTCAGGCAGCGGCGGCAGCGCCCCGCTGGAAGCCCTCGGCAGCGACCTCGCCGGTCGCTCGAGTCGGGCGTAGCAGTCCGTTTGCGGGGCGGCCCAGCGTCTAGTCGTCGCCGACGAGCCGCAGCTTCGGCCGGCTCTGCTCCGCCTTCAAGATCGCCGCCTGCCACTTCCCGGGCAGATCCCCAAAGGTGTACGCGTCGAGCAGCGCCTCGCGGAAGTCGCGGCGCTGCTGGTCGCCCATCTCCGAGAGCGGCGGGTAGCCGACGACCTTCACGACGCGCCGGCTGAGTTCCGCGCTTGCCATCGGGCCCGGCGTGGCCGGCTTGTGCTCGGTGCCTTGGTTCGCCGGCGGCGTCTCGCTCGGCCGGTGCTCGACCCCCGGATTGTCATCCCGGTTGGGCGTGTCTCTCGGCGGACGCGCCGCGAAGGCCGGCGTCCCAGCCAGAGCTAGCCCCGCTACCAGCACTACGAATCTCGAAATCGTGTCATCCGGCCCCTGACGCTCGCCACTATCCACGTAAACGCTCGCGACGCCCCAAGGTTCAAGAGTTGTCTGCGATGCACGGGGCCGGGCGCAATCCACATGAACACGGGAGCCTCGCCTCCGGCGCCGATAACTGTCGGACGCCGGGCGGCAGTCGCCGCCGCCGGATCCAGCAGCGGCCGTCCCGTGCGCCTTCCATCCAGAGCAGCACTTCCGCTTTTCATCCATCTCAGCAGCGAGAGGACGAGACGCTCGCTTCCTCGCGACAGCAGAGCTCCGGTATCAGTTGCGTCCGCTTGCGCAGCCCGTCGGCTGCCCCGGCGGCGAGTATCGTTGCCCCGTGTCACAGGATCAGCAGGTCCGAAAGGGCTATCTGCTGCTTTCCGACATCTCCGGCTACACGGCGTTTCTCACCGGCACCGAGCTTGAGCACGCCAACGCGATCGTCCGTGAGCTGACCACGCTCGTCCGCGTACAGCTTTCACCTCCGATGCGCTTCCTGAAGCTCGAGGGCGACGCCGTCTTCTGCCATGCGGACGCGACATCGTTCGAGCATGGCGAGCGGCTTCTCGAGCTGATTGAAGCCTGTTACTTCGACTTCTCCAACCGCCTCCTGGACATGGAGCGCGAGACGACGTGCCGCTGCGCCGCGTGCGCGTCGATTGGCTCGCTCGATCTGAAGTTCGTGGTCCACTACGGCACATACGTGATCGTGTCCGCGGACGATCGGGAGGATCTCGCTGGGCCGGACGTCATCCTCGTCCACCGCCTGCTGAAGAACACCGTGAGGGCTGGCGGCGGGCCCCAGGCCTACGCCTTCCTCACCGAGCCCTGCCTGCAGCGCCTGCCCCAGTCGTTCGACCTCCCCTCGCACAGCGAATCCGACGAGTCATTCGGGCCGATCACGGGCGGCGTTCACAATCTCAAGCCGGTCGTTGCCCGGATGCGCGAGGCTCGCCGCGTCCACATCGGCTCGGAGGAGGCCGATCTGGAGATCAGCTTCGGCGAGCACCCCTACCTACCCGCCGTTCTCTGGCAGTACTTCGTCGATCCCGAGAAGCGGCTGCGCTGGCAGCCACTGCAGACCGCGATCGAGAACCAGCCGAACGAGCAAGGAAGGCTCGGGGCCGGGGCCTCGAGCCATTGCGCCCACGGGGTCGGCGGCGACGCGCTGCGCGAGTACCTCGACTGGCGCCCGTACAGCTACTTCACTAACCGCTTCACGCCCCTGGGTCGAGGGCCGCACTTCTTCCCTGGCATCGAGACATTCGACTTCATCCCCACCGACACGGGAACGAGGGTCGACTACAGGTTTCGACTGGAGGATTGCGGACCGTTGACGCGTCTTCGATTCCGCGTCTTCCGGCCCGGAGGTCGCAGAGTGCTGGGCCGGTCCCAAAAAGCGCTCAGGAGGGCCCTCGACGAGGACGCCTCCACCGAACGGTAGCCGGCCCGCTCCCCGATGCAAGCAAGCGCCAGTGCGCCTTCGCTGGGATGCTCGCAACGGCCGAGAAGCTCGCAGGGTGGCCCGCGCGCCTGCTTCTGCCTCAGAGCGGTCGCGGGACTATTAGGCGAGCGCAGACTCGACATCGGAGGCGACGTTCGTGCCGTGGCGGCGGGCGGCGCGGAAGGCCTTGTCCCGCGCTTCTGGCTCGGCGGCGTCGTATGCGCCGCCGACCCAGCCGCACTCGCAGGCCGGGACGAAGCTGGGCTTGCCATCGGCGACGTGCCAAACGTGGACGCGGTCCTGCGGTCGATGGGCGCTAGCGCGAGACAGCCTGCGCACGGCAAAGGGGAAGACGACCACCGCCGTCACCACGATCACCAGCACGTAGCAGATGACTCCGACCTCCACCGGCGTGGCCAGCTCGTCGTCGCGACCCCTCGGATGGGTCCAGAAGAACGCGACCACTAACGACACGGCCCAGGCGATCCCAACCCACCCAAGCACACGGCGGGCTGTACCGCCGAGCTGGTCCACGCGTGTCCGGTACCAGACAACGGCAAGCACGGTTGCGAGGCCGGCGGCGGCCCCTACGACAAGCGCCGGCAAAGTCGACGACGCGGACCGCTCATAGGCGCGCACGACGAGCCCGGCATCCAGCACGATCACGAACACCAGCAGCGCGGTCCCGAGCACGAGCCCCGCGATAAGCCCCAGCATCAAACGCAGGTCCGACAGACGTCGTCGTGTGCGCCCGGAGACCACCCCCTCCCGTATACCCGAATCGGCGCGACTGCCCGCGCGCCTCCTCTCTCGCCACCGTCGCGCTGTCGCTATTCATGCGAGGCGGGCGTTCGCAGTCAGGTCCCGATTCGGCGATCAAAGGACGCACCGAGACGCCTCATTCGGCGACCGCCTCGTCATCCGTGGTGTTGCCGCTTGGCGAGTGCGAAGCAGTCGCGGCACCACCAGGTCCGCCCATCCGGAGAGGTTCGGCGCTTCGCGAAAAGCGTCGAGCTGCTTGGTCTCGCCGCACTTTGTACAGCGCTTCTCCGCCACCAGCGCGCAGTGTTCCACTGCGACCCGGGGCGAGGGGGCGCCAGCACGCCGAATAACCGTGGGTCACGCCCGAGTCAGGCGACTGTTGCTTTGCATGGAAAGCGATAGCAACCGCCTCTGCTGGTCCCGGATGCGGGGACGACGCGCCCATTAGGAGATCGCGGGGCGCTTAGCCGCGGGTCACGTGACCTCGCGCAGACGGCCGGTTTCGACCTCGTAGATGAATCCGCGAATCGAGTCCTTGTTGGGAATGAACGGGCTCGACTTGATCCGGTTGATGGATTGGAGCACGTCTCCCCCGAGATCGTCAAAGGCCTCGGCCGACCAGGCGGGCTTGATGCCGGTGTCCTTCTGGATGGCTCGTCTGAAGTCTTCGTCGTTGAAGGTGAGCATGCCGCAGTCGGTGTGGTGCATGAGGATGATTTCCTCGGTGCCGAGGAGCCGCTGAGAGATCGCCAGCGAGCGGATTTCGTCGTCGGTGACGACGCCGCCGGCGTTGCGGATCACATGCGCGTCGCCCAACTCGAGCCCGAAGATCGGATACGGGTTCACGCGGGCGTCCATGCACGCCAGGATCGCGACCTTCTTGGCGGGGGGCATCGGCAAGTCGCCCTTGTCAAAGCCCTCGGCATGCTTCTCGGCGTTCTTCAGCAGGTCGTCCGTCGTGGTCATAACCGGCTCCTCGCGAATAGGCAAAACGCTGCCGAAATTGTCGCATTTCCCTCAGCCACTGGGTCCGTCGGCGGGGCTCACGGCACCCGTGCCGGGTGCTCGAAGTTGGCTGCGTGGGCCCGGCACGGCCTGGTCTCGCTCCGCGCCAGGCTCCCGCGCGGGACACCGTTACAGGAGTTCGGGGCATCCGAACGAAGCCGCCGGGTGGACGCGGCTCCCCACGGACGCCCACTCCGGCTAGCGCATTGGACGAAAAGCAGCACTCGAGTCGGGCCGTAGCAGTTCGCTTGCAGCGGCGGCCCAGCGTCTAGCCGCCGCTGACGACCCGCAGTGTCGGCCGGCTTTGCTCTGCCGTCAGGATCGCCGCCCGCCACTTGCCGGGCAGATCCTCGAAACTGCCGGCCTCGAGGAGCACTCTCGACGCTGAAGGCCCTGGAAGCTCGAGACCAGTGGGCGCGAGGCGGGGCTTGACCTGGGGCGCCCGGAGGTGTAGTTCACGACTTACGGCAGGCGCCTGGCGTTAACCAAAGGAGGGCTTCCAGTGCGGAGGAGATTTCTGTTCGCGGTGTTCTGTTTGGGGACGGCGGCGGCCGCCATCTTCGCGGGGACCGCGACGGCCGACCGCGTCTACCACACGGAGCGGCTTGAGCTGAGTGGCGTCGGCGGCGCACCGGGTGGCGGAATCGTCGTGAACATTCATGCAAATGGCCCGAACGTCTACGCGCACGAGATATACGTCCTTCGGCACGCAGTTCCTGGGACCTATCAGGTGCGCCTAACGCTGTTTCCGACCAGTTCGGACTGCACGGGACCGAGCACAGTAATTCCGACGGCCATGCTCTCGACCAATGCGCGGGGCAATGGCAGAGCCGACGTCAAGTTCACCCCTGCCGACGTTGGGGAGTTGCGCGGCACGACCGTCAGCATCTTTTGGAGCCTGACCGGGCCAGCGACGTATGCGACCGACTGTACGGTTGTAACGCTCGACTGATCCGCCCGTGGCAGGAGCGCGACCGTAGGGGCGGCTCAGCTCTGCGCTCGCCATTGGCAGAGCCTAGATCGAAGGGGATAGCCGGGCGAGCGATGTTGAGCCTCTGGCCGGACTGTTGCTTTGCATGGAAAGCAGCACTGGGCGCGGGCTTGCGGCCGCGTCGTCGGTCGACGTCTGGCGTCTCTCTCCAGCGCGCGGAGCCCCGCCGTCCCCTCCCTCGGCGGGGCGTCGCACTTCCCGCGCCAGCCAAGCGATCGCCTACGCCCAGCTCGGTCGGCCTGTGGGTCCTGTCCCTGGCGTTGCCGAGGCGTCAGGCCCCGGGCTGAACCTCGATGGTGGTCGTGTTTGTGAGGGCGTTTCCGTTCGTGAAGATCTGGATCTCGTGCGACCCGGGCGTGAGCGGGTGCAGCAGCGCGACCCACCCGTCCCCCACCGACTGACCCGTCGTCCCCGCCTCCAGGCCGAAGATGTTGTCCGGTGGCAGGACGAAGTTGAGCAGCGCGGTCTGGACCTGGGTGAGCGCGATCGGCCGGCCGTCGAGGGTGGCGGTCACCGGTTCGAACTCAACGACATTGTCCCTCGCGCACTCGCGCAGCTCGTCCTCGTTGTCCCCGTGGAACGGTGGATCCTCAACCGTGCTGCACTCGGCGCTGTAGGCGGCCACGAAAACCCTCGTCCCTGGCTTGACGACGCACGTGAATTCCGACCCACCGCCAAATGGCGCAACGATTTTCGCGCCGAGCTGAATGCAAGGGTCGCCGCCCGTGAATGGATTGTCGGCGACCGGCGTCTCAAGGACCGTCGTCCACAGGTCCCCGAGCAGCCCGGACAGCTTCCGGTCAGGGACGGCGGCCGCCGACGGAGCGGTCACCGCGGCGATGGCGGCGACTACCAAGAAGACCCGACACAGACGCAACATGGCTCCTCCTGAGATCGTCTGGTCGGTCGATGCTCTCAACTGTGAGCGAGCCGGTCAACCCGATTGGCACGCCAAGTAGACGTTATTTTGGTGCTCGTCGCCAGCGACCGCAGTAGCGACTACCGCTTTGAGGTAGAAGCGAGGGCGCCGGGTCGGTCGACCCGGCTATCAAGTTGGACGAGGAGCGGAAGTGCTTGCTCTGCATGGAAAGCAGAAGCGCCGCGCTCGTGGCCGCTGGGATTCCTTCTCAGGCGGTTGCGATATGCGCGGGCCTGAACCTGCGTTCGGCTATTTCTCATCAGCGGCGCGCAACGGACGTGGGGCGCACCGTGGCACAGTGCCCGGACACGCACGGTTTCCCGTACCTGATGGGCCACGGGCGGCCGTCGTTAGGGGGCGCCGGGATAAGTTCGTGGTCGTTCCCACGATGCGACTCGGCATGCCCGGGTTGAGACTGTGCTTCAGCTGGACTCGCACAGCTCCGGACGAGCCGGAGCTTCCCTGATTCACATGAGGGCGCGCACCGCCCCCAAGATCGCCGCGGCCGCCGTGACGCCGATTACGCCCGGGGGCCAGGGCCACAGGAGGTTTGGACTCCATGCAAGGTGCAGCACCGATCCACGCGGAGGTACAGGCACATCCTTCGCGGACACCCATCATCGCGGCGCTCGCGGCGCTTGTGGTTGGCGGCGCGATCGCCACAGGTGTCTGGTGGCTAACGGACAACGACGTGGACATCCTCCCGGGGGCGGACACCGCCACCAGGGTGATCGTGTCGTCGCCGGTCGAGCCCGGCTCGGGCACGATCGCCAAGGACGAGGCCCGACTGGCAGCGGCGATCGGCGTCGCTCCCGCCGTCGCTGCGACAGGCGAAGGCACGGCAACCAAGGACGAGGCCGGATCAGCGGCGGCGATCAACGTCAACCCCTCGACCGGCCAGGCGACGATCACCAAGGGCAGCCAGGCGTCCGAGGGCGAGAGCCAGACCGGCCCCGGCGCGAACACGGACTAGACCACGATCACCATCGTCAGGCGCGCCGCCATGAATCCGCACGCGCACGACCCCGCGGCCGCGTGTAGACGAGGTCGCCCTCGACGTACTCGTGGGCCGGGTACAGCGTTCCGAGGGAGGAGCCACGACGGGTGGTGGACACCCCGGGAGTATCCGTCGCCTGTCACCGAAGGCCGAGCGCGTGCATCGCCCTCACCACCGTGACCCCCCGTTGACCCGCCGGCCAAGTTCCGTCGCGCCGCCGTACCTCGAGATCGCCCCCGGTGTGTCGACCTCGACATACAGGTCAAGCGCCACATGGACGCCCGCCCCGGCATCCTCGGCAAGCCCGACGAGGCGGTCGAACCCGGGGCCGTACTCGACGCCGTCCCACAGCGCCAAGACCTCCCGGTCGCCGCACTCCCGGACCGCGGTCGCGACCAGGCCAAGCTCGCGAAGCAGCTCGCTCACTGGCGCCCCTCAGCGACCTGGGCGAGCAGCTCGGCCACCCGGGTCTGCGGGTCGACGGCCTCCTCCTCCCACATCTCCTTGAGCAACCTGATCGCCCGCGATGCGGTCGCGCTCATACGGCGCCTCGGTGCGCGATCCGCTCAAGCTCGGCCTTCGCTTCGTCCTTGCTCATTTTGTGGAACAAGTTTTGTGCCGCGTTACCCGGCGGTGACCGGAGCGGGAGGTTCTGCATTCGCGCCCTCCCCTCCGTCGGGGGATACTGGGCGGACGATGTCGCAGGAGAACGTGGACTTCCTCGCCGGGCTCTTTGGAGCCGCGGACAGCCTCGACAAGGATGCGATGCTCGCGGCCCTGCCGACCCTGATCGAGCAAGCCTGCGACCCGGACATCGAGTGGGTGAAGATCCACAACGCGCCGACGGGCACGTCTACCGGGGGCACGCGGGCGTTCGCGAGTCCTGGGAGCGATGGCTTGAGGACTTTGACGCCTACGGATTCGAGGTCGAGCGAATCACCGACCACGGCGACCGGGTGCTGGTAGCCGCCGTCGAGCGCGGGCGCGGAAGCGCCAGCCAAGCTGATATCAGTGCCCCGCATCTACACCGTGTGCACCTTCCGGGCTGGCAAGATCCTCCGCTACCAGGAGTTCTACGACGAGGGACAAGCCCTCGAAGCTGTGGGGCTGCCGGAGTAGGCGAGACAGCCTCAGCCCACGGTGCTCCATGTTTCCTCGGTGGTGGCGATCAGAGCCTCGAGGTCGGATAGAGGATCGCTACTGCAGCGAACCTCGCGTTCCCCCTCATCTCTGGCGGTAGCGCCGGCCAAGAGGGTAGCGCGGACGAGGATAAGAGGGGGCTTCTGTCCTCGCCGCGCTACTGGCCGGCGCTATCCGTGCTGCGCGGCTGATCGCCCTCGGAAGCCTCGTCTCGCGCACGGGCTTTGTATGCAAGGTGGAAGACGAGCGCATCACGGACGAACTGCGCCACGCTGACACCTTCCCGACTTGCTTCACGCCTCAGCTGAGCCCAAAGCTCTGGCGGGAACCGCATTGTCAGCGCGCGCATGTGTACAGCATCGCGTGAAGGGGTTGATGTCGCCAGCACTGCGGGCAACGCTTCTCCGCCAATCCGGCGGGAGTGGCGCGCTCGTTGAGGCCAGGGCACCCGAAGCTTCAATCGAGACCCAGCAGGACGGCGCTCCGCCCTTGTCTTAGTCCCTCTTATCCACCCCGGGCCGCAGGTGATGACCCGGGGTGGAAGGTCGAGGGGGGCGGGTGCCCTGCCCGCCCGGACGCCCCGTCTCCCCCGGAGGCTCGGCGGCAAACGCAGCGATGTCGCTTCCGAACGCGCGCAGAGTGTCCGGGAGACGGTCGGGTAAGCGTCGCGTCATGGGCAACGACGTTCACGTAGTTCCAAGCGGCGACCAGTGGGCGCTAGAGGTAGACGGCCAGCAGCGCGGCACCTTTCCCACACAGAACGAAGCGATCATCCGGGGACGAGGTATGGCTGATCACGAGGGCGCAGACTTGGTCATCCAAGGCGAGGACGGCCACGTCCGCGAGCAGGACTCCAACGACAATGACCCCCACGACATCCCGGGCTAGCGGAAACCGCCCGCCAGCGGCTGTCACCTAAGGCTGCACTTTCCGTGGGGTCTCGCCGTATAGCCCGGGAGTGCGCCCCTCCGAGGCGGGAAGCCGGTGCCTAAGAGGCGCCATGCCGGCGATCGCACACATGATCTGTCAAAGCTGCGGCGCTCACAGCGAGGGCTTGGCCTCGCGCAATGGGTCTTCTGCAACCAGCTGTCCGTGCGGCGGTAGTCGCCAGGTCGTCCGGGTCGCTCGACAACCATGGGGCACAGCCTCGGCTTCTCCGGAAGAACTCGAGCGCAGCTTCCAGGAGCGATCAGATGATGAGACGTTGACGCCCAAGCTCATCTCGGGTAGCTGTGGGCTGCCCGAGCCGGAGTAGTAAGCGCCCGTAGAGGCCCCCAGATTGGGAGCCCCTACGGGCGAAGGACCTACCTGGCTGAACCGCCGTGCTCTAGCAGTCCGCCTTCCATTCCTTGAGCCACTGCCCGTAAGGCTGCTCGGCCTTGACGAACTCCGACTGCGCGGGGCCGAACCCGCCGTGCTCGCGGTCACCGCCGCTGCTGTTACGGGTCGCCCGCTCTGCGCCCAGGCAGCTAGACGGATTGTCGTGCGTGGCCGTCGGGTTGTCCGGTCCCGAGTCGCCCACCGCCGCCGACGGAGCGGCCAGCACGGCCACCGCACCGACGACCGGAAGCTCGCCGGAGGTTCAGGGGTTGTTCGAATCCCGGCCCATCCGTATTCGGAAGCGGTGCGGTGCGTTTGCCGATCGGCATCCAGGGGAGAAGGGTTTCGGACGGGCATGGGATGAGTCTGGTTCCCCCTCTTACCTGCACCATCCACCTCGGGCCGCCGGAAGAGGGTTCCCCGGCCGGGGTAGATGTGAGGGTTCGTTGGGTCGCTGTGCCTAGCCATCCGTCCGGCCATAACGTCGACCAAGGCCAGGGTTCGACGCCGGAGGGATAGACAAGGGCCGGTCGCGACTGAAGCTAGATCGCGGCCGGCTCTTTCACGCAAGCGCGACCCGCTCGGACGGCATCAACGGGCGGTCCGTGATCGCCGACGTCCAGGCGCGCCTTCGCCGACTGGTACCCCTGGTCGTGGGCCCACACGAGCTTGTCGGCGAGGCCGTCCCAGGACCGGCACTTGAACACGTGATCGTCAGCGAGCAGCAGGTACGACACTCCGACCCGATCCTACGCCTGCCGAGTTGTCCTATCGCTCCGGGAGCCGCACTCCAAGAGCGGCCAATCCGGCCTCAGGCGGTGCGACGGCAGCCAGCCTCTTCGCGTCGTCCTCGGCCTTGGTTCTGGCCGCTTCGGACTCGGACTTACCGGACGCCCCGACCTGAACCCCAAAGTAGGCGCCGACGATCGTGCCGATCACTCCGGTGATTGGCGCTAACGCCGCCGAGACCGCGCTCGCCTTATCGAACGCCAACAGGGCCAGACCGAACGCCACTAGCGTGCCCCCCATCCCGGCGAGCACCACCGTCACCCCGTACTTCGCGCGCGCGAACTCGGCGCTCTCCGCGGCCCGCTGCTTAGTCGCGTGGGCGACCTCGGTGGCCTGCCTGTGCACCTCGGCGGCCTGCCTGTGCTGCTCGGCGGGCTGCGGCTCCTGTCCGGACTCTCCCCGTCTCGTGGGGCCACCCTCAGATCCACTGGCCACAACGCCTCCTGACGGTAGGGGGGTTCGGAGCACCATACGTACCCAGGTGAGGACTGCGCAACCGGGTGTCTGACACGATCGGCGGGTGTTCGTAGGTGCCGTCCTCGACGACCAAGGGCGAGTCCGTGACGGCGGTCGGACCCTCCGACGACCGCGCCGCGTCGGAGCAGCACCGCGACAAGCTCCGCCTCCCCGCCGGGTGGACCGCCCACGTCGTCCCCCTCCGCGAACCGGTCACCGTCGACGGCGAGCGCGAGGTCCGCTTCCGCCGCGGCGGGTAGCTAGGACGGCTTGGACAGTTCGAACGCTGTCGCTGTTCGTCCATCTCAGCAGCGAGCGGACGCTCCAACCGGTGCGCCAAGACAGCTCCCTTTGCCTCAAAGCGCCAGCGGGGTGACCGGCGGGCCGGACCGCGCTCGCGGCCGTCGTCAAGCGCCGGAATCACATCAGGCGACCGGGCGGTCCGAACACCTCTACGTAGAGGTCGCGGCCCCCGCGCCGCAGGACCGCAGACCCGGCTCTGTCAGCCGAGCGTCATCCGCCCGCGCAACCAATTGGGGGCGAGATCCCGCCCGAGGGGATGGGCTGGCCGCTTGCGGCGTCGTTTGCCTGGACGCTGGTGATCATGGCACCGAGATTGAACTGGTTCGTGCAGGGGAGTTGGAGGTATACGGGGGGGTTCTGCACGTTCCCGCCCTGCTCCACGGCAAAGCCCGAATAGTCGTATTGCTGTGTGGAACCGTCGGAAAAGGTCACATTGACAGTCAGGGGGCCGTTGGCCTGTATGCCGGACGCATAAAGGACGCCCCAGCAGGTCGGATTGGATGGGTCGGTGTTCGCGCAGCCGTAGGTGATTTGCTGGACGGTCACGGAGCCCTGCGGGGCGCCGACCAACGACAGCGACGCCGGGCCGAACCGGCGCGGGGCTCCTGCCGCTTGGGCAGCGCGGCTTGGGAGGCGGCCGTCGCCCAGTCGCTTGAACTTGTAGCTGACCGTGCGGCGCGCGGCGTTGTAGCGCGGCCGCGACAGCTTGACGGTCAGCTCGTCGCCGCCGCGGTGGCCCGCCACATGCAGGGTGCCGGTCGCCGTCGCGGTCTTCGCCGAGAACAGCATCCGGTGGAGCCGCCTGACCTTCATCACCCCGGAGCGGCCGCTGTTGTGGGCCCAGGTCACCCGCCCGCTCACGCCGTGCAGGGTCAGCCGTCCGCCACCGAGCTCGCCGCTCGTGGCGGAATGCACGAACACCACGGCGTCGCGGGGCACTGGCTGCCCACCCGCCGGTGCTGCAGCCAACAGCCCGGCGGCCGCCACCGCGACGAGTCCCGCGCCGGCCCACCGGCCGCGTCGCCGTGACCGCCACCCGCTCCCTTTGAAAGTCCCGGAACGCTTCTCAGTGTCGGTGAGCATCGCCACTATCTCCCTTGTCGCTCGCACTCGATGGGGCAAAGTAGAACACGCCCGCTGACGTTTCGCGACGCACCCGTCAGCTTCGCTCAGGTCGGCCCGGATCTGGTTGGAAGTGAACCACGTTCGAACCGTCGCGCTGTGGCTACCCATGCAACGCGATCGTCCGCAGGCAACTCCGGGCCTTCGGCGATCAGCGGAGTCGGACACCCGTCATGCGCTAGCTGGGTCCATCCTCGAGCAGCGTGAGGTACTTGTGCTCTCGACACCACGTTCTGCGATACCGCTGATCCTCACGGACCGGTATGAACGGCTGCCCGCAGGTGCGGAATTGCGTTCGGGGAGGGGTCGCGACGCCGCGCTGCGTTCAGCCGGTCGCCCTGGCGCATCCGGTACTCCCGGTTGGCCTGTGCATGGCAAGTGCGGCACCACGGGCTGCGACCGTCTAATTGTTTCCGCTGGACCGGAAGCAAAGCGGGCGACCGGCAACGTCCCTTTCGGCGATCAAGCTCGGACGCAGTTAGATGTCTGGCCGGAGTGTCTCAGGGCGGTCAGGGAGCGGCACGACCAGCGGCCCGCCCCGTGGACCGGGCACGCCCCGATGACCTTCACGTCCGCGGCGGCCAACATCACCCGGCCTCCGGCTCGATCGCCCGCAGCTTCCGCGGCTGCTTCCGGTCCGGGAGTTCGTGAACCTCCCCGCGGGCGATCTCCCACTGCAACATCCGACGCGACCTCGGGTTCAACCCGTAGCGATCCTCGAGGGCCTGCATCGCACCCAACGCACCGGAGGCAGGGCGCCGCGGTGATACTCGTCCCGGATGGGCCAACCTCCCGAGGCCGTCGACGTCGGCGGCCTCGTACACGGTCGCCATCGGCGACGCCCAAACCGTCTCCCACGACTCACGGGTCGACGGCAACCAGTCCTCCCCGAGCAGCATCGGCGGGTCGCCCTGGCGGCCCTCCGCCGGCACCCGCCTCCACTGAGCCTGCCCCGCATTCCTACGCCTGCGCTGACCCGGCGGCTTGGGTGCCATCCGTACCCCTCCTAAAAACCTCGTACATATCTAGAGCTCCCGGCGGTCTCCGGCGCTGGGTACTCATGCCGCTAGACCCTCCCCTCCGTTGTAGACGAGGGGTATTTGGTGGGCGATGTCGCACGCGATGCCGCAAGCGAACGCGGCGGCCAGCAACGGTCCCATTTCGGCAGCGTGAAGCGCAAATCGCGGGCATGGTGGGGTTGAGTCCCCCACAACGAAGGCACGGTTCAGTTCCGATGGGCCGTGCCAGCACTCCACGGAAGGAGCCTTCATGGAAAGGCTTAAGCGACGCAGAGCAGTTGGCGCGGCGGCGGCACTCGCGGCCGCCGCTGTGGCTGTAAGCGCTACTCCCGCTTTCGCTGGCGAAGTCAACGGAAACGGCGACCCGACCCCCATCCGAACACAGGCGAACTCGATCTGCGCCTTCTCAGGGCAGAACGATGGCGAGCCGCCGGCCGGGCGGACTGCCGCGCACGTCCAGAACTGGGGGCAGATCCCCAAGGCAGACCGGGATTTCCTCACCTCTATCGGGTCCAATCCAGGCGCGGCCTGCAACGGCCACCTGAGCCCCCGCAAGTAGATCCTGAGTAGCACGTTGGTTGCCCCGACGCTGGTTGTCGGGGCCACCATCGACTAACCCCGGATCCGCGCGGGATTCCGCTCTAGGGCGGTGAGGCCGTTAGATGTAGTACATCGGCGCCGCCGCGGACTGCGCCTCGCGCTCCGCCACCGTCGCGATCGTCGTCCCGCCGAGCACGTTCTTGACGGCGTCGACCGCCTCGGTCCAGACGGGGCCGGAGGCCGCGGCGTCGGTGCCGAGCTCGCCCTCGAGCAGCTCGACGATCTCGAGCACGGTCATCTCCTCGGGCGGGCGGGCGAACGAGTAGCCGCCCTTGACGCCGCGCTGGGACTGGAGGATGCCCGCCCGGCGCAGCGTCGCGAACAGGCCCTCGAGGAACTGGACCGGGATTTCGCGCGCCCTCGCTATCTCGCCGATCGGCACTGGCGCGGGGCCGCCCCGGCGCGCCAGCTCGCTGAGCGCGCGCACGGCATAGGGCGATTTCGTCGTTATGACCAGCAAGGGTGTGACTCTACGGTATGCACATGCCGCCGCTTAGGCGTCCCGATCTCTGGCTCCCGCCGCTGGCGCTGATGGCGCTGATCTTCCTGTTCTCGGCTCAGCCGAGCCTCGAGCTCGGGCTTGGGACGCCGGAGCTGGTGGCGCGCAAGCTCGTCCATTTCGGCGAGTACGCGCTGCTGTCCCTGCTCTGGTGGCGCGCCTTCGAGCCGGGCCTCGGGCCGCGGCGCGCGGCGCTCGTCGGCTTTCTGATCTCGAGCGGCTACGCCGCTACCGATGAGCTCCATCAGACCTTCGTCGAAGATCGTAACGGGAATCCGGTCGACTGGCTGATCGACACGGCCGGCGCCGGCCTGATGGCGATCCTGCTCCGATCCGGCCTGCCACGGCGCAGCGCGGCCTGATGCTGCGGCGGGTTCCGTTCGAGTCGGCGGGGCCGGTCTTCGTCTTCGCGGTGACGCGCGTCGTGGCGACGGCGCTCGCCGTGCTCGGCATCGTCGTGTTCGGCCTGCCCGACCACACGAGGGCCGCGCTGCTCGTCGGCGCGGTGGCGCTCGCCTGGACGCTCTTCGTCCTGTTCATGACACGGCGCAAGCCTGGCTTCGCGCTCAACCCGGTCGTGCCGATCGTCGACTTCTCCTGCTCGTGCTGCTCGAGGTGGTTGCGCCGGAGACGGTCGGCGCCGTGCGAGTGGCAGCGCTCTTCCTGGTCGCCTCCCACGCTCACTTCCAGGGCGAGCGGCGCGGCATGGCGGTCGCGGTGCTCGGGTCGGCCGCGCTCGTGATCGCGACGGCGATCCGTGGCGACGAGCCCGTCGACGGTGACGTCTGGGCCTTCTATGAGCTCGTCTTCGTGGTCGCGGCGCTCGCCACGGGACTTGTGGTCGGCACGCTGCGGACGGCCGAGTCGACATCGCGACTACGCGCCCAGGGCCTGTCGCGCCGGACGCTGCAGGCGGAGGGCCAGGTGCGCCGCCGCGTCGCCGAGGCGATCCACGACGGTCCCGTTCAGGAGCTGATCGGGCTCGACATGATCCTGTCCGGCGGCGAACCAGGCGGCCGAGGGCGGGCGCACCGAGGAGGCGGCCAAGCTGATCAACGAGGCACGCGAGCTCGCCACGCGCAACATCCGCGCGCTGCGCGACGAGATCGTCGACCTCGGGCCGTACGCCTTCCACGAGCTCAGCTTCGACCAGGCCGTGGAGAACTGCATGCCGGTCTGGCGCAGGCGCTACGGCTTCGAGGTGATGGCGACCATCGAGCGCATCGAGATGCCGGCGGAGATGGCCGGCGACCTGTTCCGGGTCGTCCAGGAGGCGGTCGTGAACACCGGCCGTCACGCGGAGGCCGAGGCGGTGTCGATCAACCTGCGCACGACCAACACGCACGTTGAGCTGCGCGTAACAGACAACGGCCACGGCTTCGATGTCAGCAACCCGCTGGTCGGGACCGATCCCGGTCACCTCGGACTCGCCAGCATGCGCGAGCGCGCCGAGCTGCTCGACGGCGTGCTGGACATCGCCAGCTCCGATCGCGGCACACGCGTGCTCGTGAGGGTGCCGCTGCGCGCGCTCGTCGCCGGGTGAGCGGCGATACTGGAGTCGTGCGACGGGCGCTCGCGATCGCCGTGGCCGCCGCGGCCCTTGCCGGACCCGCGTCCGCGAACGCCGCGGACTGCGTGACCTATCCCGGTGACTCCGCACCCAAGCCGGCGCTCGCGGCCTGGATGGCCTACGGCGCCAGTGCACGCGGCGTGCCCGGCGAGCTGCCGGTGATGGCAGCGCTCGTCGAGTCGAACATGACGAACCTCCCGCCGGGCGACGCGGACTACGCGGGCTACTTCCAGATGCGCATGGCGATCTGGAACCAGGGCGCGTACGCCGGCTTCCCGACCAACCCGCAGCTGCAGCTCAACTGGTTCGTGGACACGGCGCTCCAGGTGCTCGCGACCAAGCGGGCGGCGGATCCGAGCTACGGGGCGAGCGAGAGCCGCTGGGGCGAATGGGTGGCGGACGTCGAGCGACCGGCCGAGCAGTTCCGCTACCGCTATCAGCTGCGACTCGGCGAGGCCCGCGCTCTGATCGGACCAGGCTGCATCCCGGACGCCGCCCCGCCGCTGCCGCCGCCCGGCGGAGCCATCGATGCCGTGCCCCCTGACCTCGACCTCGCCCGGGCCCGGCCGCTCCGGCGCCTCCGGGGGCTCGCGGTCGGAGTGGCCTGCCGGACCGAGGGCTGCACCGTCGCAGTGAGCGCGCGGATCGCGCTGCCCGGAGCGGCGCGCGTCTACCGGCTCAGCTCGCCGCGGCGCACGCTCGCGGCGGGCGAGCGGGCCACGGTGACCATGCGCTTCGGCCGCCGGCTGCGTGCCGCGCTCGCGAAGCGCCGGGCGCTCGGCCGGCGGACGCGCGCGCAGCTAAGCGTGCGCGCCACCGATACCGCCGGCAACGACTCGGCCGAGCGCCGCCGCGTGCGGCTCTACTAGACGCCGGCCGGCTCGGCCTGTGCGTCCGCGGCCGCGCCGGGAGCGGCCGCAAGCGGCGACACGCGTACCGGGATGCCGTTCAGGTGCGCCATGCCGGCGAGCCGCTCGAGGTCCTCGGGCTGAGCGCCGGCGAGCAGGTTCACGTTCGCGCCCGCGTGCCGGTTGGCGAGCTGCCAGCCGCCGCGGTGGCCCCAGCCGTGCGGCAGCGCCACAGTCCCGGGGGTCATCTCGTCGCTCACGAGCACCGGCACGGTCAGCGAGCCGTCCTTCGACTCGAGCAGCGCGTCGGCGCCGTCCTCGAGGCCGTGGGCGGCGGCGTCGTCGGGGTGCACCCGCAGCGCCTGCACGCGCCCGCCGCGCATGAGGAGCGGCGCGTTGTGCATCCACGAGTTGTGCGAGCGCAGCTCGCGCATGCCGATCATGCGCAGCGGGAAGCGCGGGTCGTCCCCGTTCGCGGAGGCGAGCCGCTCGACCTCGGCCACGATCTCCGGCGGCGCGAGATGCACGCGCTTATCCGAGGTGCGGAGCTTGTCGTGGAGCACGCCGGTGGCGATCTCGTCGGCGAGAACCAGCCCGTGGGGATGCTCGCGCAAGCGCTTCAGGCTGAGGCCGCCGCGGCGCAGTCCGAACAGGTCGCCGCTCGGGCCGGTCCGCAGCAGCAGGTCGGCGAGCTGCTCGGGCCGCAGCCGCACGCCGAGCCGCGCGAGCCGGCGCAGCGGCTTCGCGCTGTAGGGAGCGAGCCCGAGCCGGCGTGAGAGCTCCTCCACCAGCTCCCACTCCTGGCGGCACTCGCCGGGCGGCTCGACGACCGCGTCGCTGAACTGGATGAAGGGCGTGGTGAAGAAGCCGAGGAACGCGAGCGGCAGGTCCTCGCGCTCGTAGAAGGTGGTGGCGGGCAGGACGTAGTCGGCGTGCCGGTTCGTCTCGTTCACGTAGAGGTCGATCGACACGCAGAGCTCGAGCTGCCCGAGCGCGCGCTCGAGCGCCTCGCCGTCGGGCACCGACAGCACCGGGTTGCCCGCCGAGACGAACAGCGCCCGGATCTGCCCGTCGCCCGGAGTCTCGATCTCGAGCGGCAGCAGCGACGCCGGCATGTTGCCGATCACGTCGGGGAAGCCGCCCACGCGTGAGCGCCGCTCTCCGTAGGTGGCGAGCCCGACCTGCTCGCCGACGTCGTCGAGCGCGACCGGCGGGCGCCCGAAGACGGCGCCACCGGGCCGGTCGAGGTTGCCGGTCACGGCGTTGAGGGCGTCGAGCAGGAATGCGACCAGCGTGCCGTGGCGGCCGAGGCACGTGCCGGTGCGCCCGTACGCCGCGGCGCCGTCCGCCTCCGCGAAGTCGCGCGCCAGCTCGCGCACACGCTCGGCGGGGATCGTCGTCGCGGTCTCCGTGCGCTCCGGCGGATGCTCGCGGGCGAGCTGCTCGAGCACCGCCGCGCCGTCGCCCAGGCGCTCGAGGAAGAGGCGGTCGGCGAGGCCCTCCTCGAAGATCACCGCCAGCATCGAGAGCAGCAGCTGGGCGTCCGTATCCGGGCGAATCGGGAGATGCTCGAACTGGCGCGCCGTCTCCGTCCGGCGCGGGTCGACCACCACCACGCGCTCGATCTCGAGCAACTGCTCGCGGATGCGCGGCGCCGAGAGCACCGAGCCGTGGGACACCAGCGGGTTCGCGCCGACCATGAGGAGGAACGACGTCCGCCGCAGGTCGGGGATCGGGATCACGAGCGGCGAGCCGTACATGAGCGCGCTGGCCGCGAAGCGGTTGTTCACGTCCTGCGAGCCGGCCGAGTAGTAGTGCGGCGAGCCGAGCGCGTCGAGGAAGCCCTTGACCCAGAGCGTGTGCGAGTAGGAGAAGGCGCCCGGGTTGCCCATGTACCAGGCGATGCCGTCGCGCGGAAGCACGCGCATGCGCGCCGCGATGTCGGTGAGGGCCTGCTCCCAGGAGACGCGCTCGAACTCGCCGTCCGGCATGCGCTTGAGCGGGTACAGGACGCGGTCGGGGTCGTTCTGGACCTCGGCCATCGCGATCCCCTTCGGGCACGCGTAGCCGCGGGAGAGCGGGTGCTCGGGGTCCGGCCGCAGCTTCACGATCTTCCCGTCGTCGACCGTGGCCACCATGCCGCAGAGCGGCTCGCAGATCCGGCAGAACGTCGCCTTCTGCTCCGGGGCCACGCCCCGACCGTACCTTGTTCCTAGCCGGGAAGCGAGTAGGCGGCCCGGGCGGCGTCGCGCGCCGCGTCGCGGGCGTTCAGCAGGTCGGCGAGCGAGGAAGACCCGGCGGGCGGCTCGGCCGGCAGGAGGTCATCTTCGACGAGTGGAGCGAAGCAGATTCCGCAGTGAGAGGTCGGCGCCTCGCGCTGGGTGACCTCGTGGCAGCGGCGGCACTTGTAGCGAAGCATGAGTCGATTTTCGGCGCGCGCGGGCCCGCGCGCCATGGGGTCGCGACCCCAATCGCCGTCTAGATCCAGCCGCGCTCGGTGGCGATCAGGACGGCCTGGGCGCGGTCGACCGCGCCGAGCTTCGCGTAGGTGTTGTGCAGGTGCGTGCGCACCGTGCTCGTCGAGAGCTCCAGCTCGTGGGCGATCTGCTTGTAGACCTTGCCCTCGGCGAGCCGCCGCAGCACCTCGACCTCGCGCGCCGAGAGCGGGCACGGGTCGACGTTCCGCTTGACGTTGCCGGTCCCCTGCGGAAGCTCGTACATGACTGAGCGCAGCTGCTCGGTCGAGAGCCCGACCGCGCGAGCGGCGTGCAGAAGCTGCTTGGGGTTGACCGGCAGGCCGTGCCCGTAGTGGGCGAGCATGTCGGCGAGCCGCACGATCGCGGCCTCGCCGTCGGCGTCGTCCGCGTGGTGGCGCTCGATCGCCGTGGCGAGCCGGTTCGGCAGGCCCCAGCGGCGCGCCAGCACACCGCCGACGAGCGCGTGGTCGACGCCCAGCTCGAGCCGCTCGCGGTGGAGCCGCTCCTCGGGCGTGCGCGCGTTCTGGTGGACCTGCCCGGGGTAGCCCGGGTAGGCGTGGGTCAGGACGAGCTTGCCGACGTCGTGCAGGAGCGCGGAGCAGAGCAGCTCGTCGCGGTCGTCGCACTCGAGCTCGCGGGCGAGCCGGTCGGCGGCCGACTGGGTGGCCACCGCGTGCAGGCGGAAGCGCTCCGGCATGAGGTCCCAGCCGGGCGTGCGCTCGAAGAAGTCGAAGGTGGCCGTGCGCGCGGCGAGCGTCTCGACGCCCTCGGGCGAGAGGATCTCGACGGCCTCTGGGATGCTCGCGATCTTGCCCTTCTTGCGCTGCGCGGTGCGGTTCGCGATCCGCAGCACCGCGATCACGAGCGCCACGTCGGACTCGACGGCCGCGACGACCTCGCCTACCGAGGCACGGTCCTCGCGCACGACCCGCAGGACCCGGTTGCGCGACTCGGCGAGCGCCGGGAACGCCTCGAGCGCCTCGAACGCCACCGTCAGGCGGCGGCCGTGGCCTTCGTTGTGGCGCGGCGCTGCCTGCGGAGAGCGGCTGGCGGCGGGCTGAGAGATAGCGGCTTCCATAGAGCTTCGGGCTGCGTCAAAAGCGCTATCGGCATGGCTCGGGCAAAGGTTGAGAGTGGATTTCTAACTGGCCGCGGCGCCGGCGCGGGCAAGCGCCGCGTCGATGCGCGCCAGCGTCTCCTCGCGCCCGAGCGCGGCCACCGACTCGAAGATGCCCGGCGACACCGTCGTGCCGGTGATCGCCACCCGAATCGGCTGGAAGACATCGCGTGGCTTGACCTCGAGCCGTTCCACCACGCCGCGCAGCGCCTCCTCGACCTGCTCCGTCCCGAACGGCTCGGCGGCGGCCTCGAGGGCGCTGCGCGCCGAACGCAGCCGCTCGGGTCCGCCGTTTGCCATCACCCTCGACCAGGCCTTCTCGTCGTACTCCGCCGGGCGCTCGACGAGGAAGCCCACGAGCGGCCAGAAGTCCGCGAGCGTCTGCAGCTTCTCCTGGCTGATCGCAACCGCCTCGGGCGGCACCTCGCGGCCGCTGAGCGACTGCAGCCGCGCTTGCAGATCGTCCGGCGACAGGTCGCGCAGGTAGCGGCCGTTCATCCAGCGCAGCTTCTGCTCGTCGAACACCGCCGGGTTCTTCGACACGCGCGCGAGGTCGAAGCGCTCGATCAGCTCGCCCGTCGACATGAACGTGGTCGACTCGTCGTAGCCCCAGCCGAGCAGCGACACGTAGTTGCGCACGGCCTCGGGGAGGTAGCCGGCGTCGCGCAGCTCCTGCACGCTCGCCGCCCCGTGGCGCTTCGAGAGCTTCTTCCCGTCGGGCCCGTGGAGCAGCGGCAGGTGCGCGAACAGCGGCGGGTCGGCGCCGAGCGCGCGCAGGATCATCACCTGGCGCGGGGTGTTCGAGATGTGGTCGTCGCCGCGCACGACGTGGGTGATTCCCATCTCGCGGTCGTCGACCGCTACGGCGAGGTTGTAGAGCGGGCTGCCGTCCGAGCGCCGGATCACGAAGTCGTCGATCGCCGAGTGCGGGAAGGTGATGTCGCCGCGGATCAGGTCCTGCACGACCGTCTCCCCCTCGTCGGGCACGCGCAGCCGGATCGCGCCCTCGTCCTCGTAGGCGTTGTCCGACTCGAGCAGGCGCTCGATCGCAGCGCTGTGCTCGGGCCGCCGCTCGGCCTGTGAGATCGGCCCCTCGTCCCAGTCGAGCTCGAGCCAGCGCAGCGCGTCGAGGATCTGCTCGACGTTCTCAGGCGTGGAGCGCTCGCGGTCGGTGTCCTCGATGCGCAGCACGAACGTGCCGCCCGACCCGCGCGCGAGAAGCCAGTTGTACAGTGCCGTCCGCGCGCCGCCGATGTGGAGAACGCCCGTCGGGCTGGGTGCGAACCTGACTCTCATGCTCATCGGCGCCCATGTTTCCACGGCAGGCGGGCTGGTGCAGGCGCACCAGCGCGGAGTCGAGCGCGGCTGCGACGCGATTCAGGTCTTCAACCAGTCGCCGCGCCAGTGGCGGCCGACCCGCTGGAAGGACGACGACGTCGCCGAGTTCCTGGAGCTGATGAAGGGCGGGCCGATCGAGTCGGCGACCATTCACGCCGTCTACCTGATCAATCCGGCCACCAAGGATCGCGAGATGCGCAAGAAGTCGGCCGCCTCGCTGATCCACGCCCTGCGCATGGGCGACGAGATCCGCGCCGACGGGGTCGTGGTCCACCCCGGGTCGTCCGTTGGCGAGCCGCTCGAGGAGGCGCTGCCGCGGGTCGGCGAGATGGTGAAGCACGCGCTCGCCGAGTCGGAGAGCTGCCGTCTCCTGCTCGAGAACACCGCCGGCGCGGGCAACACCATCGGGCGCTCGTTCGAGGAGCTGCGCGAGATCCTCGACCTCGCCGGGGGCGACAAGCGCATCGGCATCTGCCTCGACTCCTGCCACATGTTCGCGAGCGGCTTTGACATCGGCACCGCCGACAAGCTCACCGACGTCCTCGACCGCGGGCTCAAGATCGTCGGCAAGCGCCGCCTGCGCTGCCTGCACATGAACGACTCGCAGACGAAGCTCGGCTCCAACCGCGACCGCCATGCCCCACCGGGCGACGGCGAGATCGGCGCCCGCGGCTGCGCCGCCTTCCTGTCCGAGCCGCGCTTCGAGAAGCTGCCGGTGCTGTTCGAGGGCCCTGGGAAGGCGGGCAAGGCGGTCGCCAAGGAGGACATCGATCGCATGCGCGAGCTGCGCCGGAACGGCCTGCGCTCGCGCAAGCGGCGCGGCTGACCTCACTACCATCCGCGCGGTGGCGACGCTCCTCGTTTCAGACCACGAGCGCGAATACACCGTCGGGCTGCTGCGCACGCATCTGCTGAGCGGCCGTCTCACGCACGAGGAGTTCGAGCAGCGCGTCGGCGAGGCCTGGCGCGCCCGCTACTCGCAGGAGCTCTGGCAGGCGCTGCGGTTCCTGCCCGTCGACGGTAAGCCCCCGGTACGGCGCGAAAGCAGCGGCACGGCGGCCGCCGCGCTCGTCATGGGCCTGGCGGGCCTCTGCGTCATGGTCTTCACGCTCGGGCTCCTGTTCCCCCTCGGCCTGCCGCTCGGGATCAGCGCCTGGGCGCTCGGCCGTGACGCCCGGCGCAACGGCGCGCTGCGCAGCAGAGGGATCGCCCGCGCCGGCGAGATCACCGGCATCGTGGTCAGTCTGTGGGCGACCCTGATGCTTGCGGGCTGCGCCGCCCTGGTCAGCTCGTTCTAGAGCTCAGCCGTCTCGCCGCGAAAATCAAGCGTGGCAAGGACGAGGGGGCCGTAGTGCTCCGCACGGCCGACCGAGGACGCCGCCACGCGCAGATTTGCAGCACGCGAGCGGCTGAGGTCGTCGCGGAGGTCGAACGCCGCGTCGATGTCCTCGAGCGAGGGCTTCGTGAAGAACTGCGGGTTCTTGCACTGGAAGGCCTCGCTGTAGCCGTCGTAGGCGCGCTCGACGCTCGAGCGGCACTGCGGCAGCGGCAGGCCGCTCATCTTGACGCCGCCGAAGCCCTGGCGCGTGTGCTCGGCCTGCTCGAAGAGCTCCACGTCGATCTCGCCGCGGAAGACCTTGTTCATGCAGCCCATGAAGCGGCGGCCGGTCTGCTCGTCGTCGTACAGGTAGAGGAACTGGCAACCCGACGCTATGCAGCCCGAGGGGTGCACGACGCGGTCGCAGAACGAGCAGCAGCGTCTGCACTCGTGCAGCTCGGTGACGGTCTGCGCGGGAAGGGGTTGCACCCGGCCAGTGTAGGTCAGCGACGCCGAAGAGTGCGGTCGCGCGCTACACGACGAGGCGTGCCGCGCCCGCGAGCCCCGACAGCTCGGCGCGGCAGGCGCCGTCCGCGGATACGCGCCAGTCGTTCCCCAGCAGCAGCCGCCGCTCGCCCACCGCCAGCAGGATCTCGTGGTCACCGCGGTGGTGGCCGACGACCTCCCTGAGCTCCTCGAGGAAGCTGTCCGGCACCCCCGGCGAGACGTGCAGCGTGAGCCGCTGGACGACCGGCTCGGTCGCCGCCTCCTCGGCGGCGCGCAGCACCTCCTCAGGGGAGGGCTCGAAGAGCTCGACCTCCTGGGCGATCAGCTTGGTCTCGCCGGCGTCCTTGTGATCGACGCGCCCGCGCACGAGCACGATCCGGTCGACGTCCACCTTGTCCGCGTTCTGCTCGAAGGCGGAGTTGAAGACGAGCATCTCGACCTGGCCCTCGAGGTCGTCGAGCGTGGCGAACATCATCGGGTCGCCCTTCTTCGTGCGGATCCGCTTGCACTCGGAGATCATGCCGCCGACGGTGACCCACTCGCCGTCCTTCTTCGAGGCGAGCTCGTAGACCGAGCAGTCGACGCGTTTACGCAGCGCCGGGCGCACCTCCTTGAGCGGGTGGCTCGAGAGGAACAGCCCGAGCGTCTCCTTCTCCCACTCGTTCAGCTGCTCGCGCTCGTCCGGCAGCTCGGGGACGGGCAGGTCCGGCTCGGCCACGGCTCCCGGCCCGTCGTCGAGGTCGAAGAAGGAGCCCTGTCCGCGCTGGGCGTCCTGCTGCGTCTGGGCGCCCGAGGCCTGGGCGTTCGGGAGGATCCGCATCATGCCCGTGCGCGTGCCGGGCAGCGAGTCCATCGCCCCGCACTTCACGAGCGACTCCACGGCCCGCTTGTTGACCGCCTGGCAGTCCACCCGCCGGCAGAAGTCCCAGATCGAGCTGAACGGGCCGCCTTCCTCGCGCGCGCGGATGATCGCCTCGACCGCCTGATAGCCGAGCCCCTTGACGGCGTCGAGGCCGAAGCGGATGTTGCCCTCGACGACCTTGAAGTCGTGCCCCGAGAGCTTCACGTCGGGCGGCAGGACCTCGATGCCCATGTCCTCGCACTGGGCGACGAAGAAGGGCACCTTGTCCTTCGTCGACATCACCGAGGAGATCAGCGCCGCCATGTACTCGGCGGGGTAGTTCGCCTTGAGCCAGGCGGTGCGGTAGCCCACGAGCCCGTAGCACGCCGCGTGCGAGCGGTTGAACGAGTAGTCGGCCGCGGCCTCGTTGACCGCCCACAGCTCCGCGATCACGTTCTCCTGCGTGCCGCTCGCGCGGGCGCCCTCGAAGAAGCGCTCGCGCAGCGCCGCCATGGCCTCGCGGTTCTTCTTGCCGATCGCCTTGCGCAGGTCGTCCGCCTCCGCGCCCGAGAAGCCCGCGATCGCCTTGGCGATCTGCATCGACTGCTCCTGGTAGAGGATCACCGAGTAGGTGGCCTCGGTGATCGGGCGCAGGCGCTCGTCGATGTAGGTGACGATCTCCGGGTTGCGCTTGTTGCGCGCGTAGGTGTCGATGTGGCGCATGGCGCCCGGCCGGTAGAGCGCGTTCAGCGCGACCAGGTCCTCGAACTCGGTCGGCTTGACCTTGCGCAGGGCGTCGCGCATGCCCTCGGACTCGAACTGGAACACGCCGATCGACTCGCCGCGGGCCATCATCTCGAAGGTCTTGGGATCGTCGAGCGGCAGCGTCGCCATGTCGGGCCGCTGACCCGTGGACTCCTCGATGATCGACAGGCAGTCCTCGATCACGTCGAGGTTGCGCAGCCCGAGGAAGTCCATCTTGAGCAGGCCGATCTCCTCGATCGGCTTCATCGAGTACTGCGTGACGACCTTGTAGGAGCGCTCGCCCGCCGGCCCCGGCGCGCCGCGGTCCTCCATCAGCTGGACCGGCACGATGTCGGTGAGCGGGCGGTCCGCGATCACGACGGCCGCCGCGTGGATGCCGGCGTGGCGGACGATCCCCTCGAGGCCGCGCGCGGTGTCGATGATCTGGCGCGCCTCCGGCTCGGAGTCGTAGGCGCGGCGCAGGTCGGGCTCCTCGCCGAGGTACTCCTCGAACGTCTTCGAGCGCCCCATGATCGGCTCCGGGATCAGCTTGGCGAGCCGGTCGCCGGCGCCGTAGTCGAGCCCGAGGACGCGCGCGGCGTCGCGCGTGGCGTTGCGCGGCAGCATCTTGCCGAACGTCACGATCTGGGCGACCGACTCCTTGCCGTACTTCTCCTCGACGTAGCGCATCACGCGCGCCCGGCCCTTGACCGAGAAGTCGATGTCGATGTCCGGCATCGACACGCGCTCCGGGTTGAGGAAGCGCTCGAACAGCAGGCCGTAGGCGAGCGGGTCGACCTCGGTGATGTTGAGGCAGTAGGAGACGAGCGAGCCGGCGGCCGAGCCGCGCCCCGGGCCCACGGCGATCCCCTGGTCCTTCGCGTACTTGACGAAGTCCCAGACGATCAGGAAGTAGGCCGAGAAGCCCATCTTCTCGATCACCCCGAGCTCCATCTCGAGCCGCTCGACCGCCTCGGCCGGCGGCGGGTCGCCGTAGCGCAGCCGCAGGCCGGCATGCGCGAGGCGGCGCAGGTACTCGGGCTCGGGCGCCTCGTCCGGCGTCGGGAAGCGCGGGATCAGCATCTTGCCGAGCTCGATGTCGACGGAGCAGCGCTCCGCGATCTCGAGCGTCGCGGCAAGCGACTCGGGCCACTCCGCGAAGTCGCTCGCCATCTCGTCCGAGCTCTTCAGGAAGAACTCGTTCGTGTCGAACGACAGCTTGGGCTGCGCGAGCGTCGACTTCGTCTGCACGCACAGGAGGGCGCGATGGTTGTCGTAGTCCTCGCGGCGCAGGTAATGGACGTCGCCCGTTGCGACGAGCGGCCGGCCGAGCTCGCGCGCGATCTCGACGATCCCGGTGTTCGCGCGCGCCTGATCGTCGACGCCGTTCTTCTGAACCTCGAAGTAGACGTTGTCGCGGCCGAAGACCTGCATGAGGGCGTCGGCGTGGGCGCGCGCCTCGTGCGGCGAGCCGTCCACGAGCCGGCGGCAGAAGCGCGACTGGAGGCAGCCGGTGAGCGCGATGATGCCGCCCGCGTGGCGCGAGAGCAGGTCGAGGTCGACGTTGGCCTTGCCGCGCCGGTAGCCCTCGAGGTAGCCCGCCGAGCTCAGCTTGACGAGGTTCCGAAAGCCCTCGTCGCTCGCCGCGAGCAGCGTCAGGTGGTTGCGCTCGTAGCGGACCGCCTCGGTGCGGCAGTCGTCCACGAAGTACGCCTCGAGGCCCAGGATCGGCTTGATGCCGTGCTTGCGGCACGCCTTGTAATGCTCGACCGCCCCGTTCATGACCCCGTGATCGGTGAGCCCGAGGGCCGGCTGGCCGTACGCCGCCGCGCGCTCGGCGAGCGAGTCGATCCGGCAGGCGCCGTCGAGCACCGAGTACTCGGAATGCACGTGGAGATGGGCGAAGCTCATCCGGGCCTCGAATATACGGTCGCGACCCGACGGCTCCGCCTGACCGCCGTGGCGCTCCCGCACGTTGCGAAGATCGAGTCGCGGCGCCGTTAGCTGCGCATGTTGCCTGTTGGCCGGCGGCAGGCCTCGAGCAGAGCCTCCTCGTCGTCCAGGTAGCGAGGCAGAGCACCCCATGGATTCGGGAGCGACCCGGAGGTCACGTAGAGGTATCCCGCCCCGGTGCCGGCCTCGACTGCCCGGGTTGCCTCGTCGGCCGAGGCGCCGTACACGAGGTGGGCGATACGCCTGCGAGGCATCTGCCGAACCCAGTCCGGCATCTCCTCGAGGGCGGCCGAGTAGTCCGAGGAGGGCCCCTCGAACGTCACGACGACGTCGCCCGCGTCGAAGTAGCTCCGTGCCGGGACGACGCCCGGGTTGAGGACGATGAGCTGGTCTCCGGAGGCTCGGATGTGGCTGCTGAGCGCTTGGTAGTAGCTCAGCTGCTCGTCCGAATGAGCCGCCTCGTCCACGAAGGTCCCGTCGATCCCGTACCACGAGTGGTAGCGGTCGACGTCATCCATGGCCAGGCAGGTCCCGGCTACTGCTCGCCTGAGCTAGTCCTCGTCGCCGCTCGCCTTGGCGGCCAGCACTCCGGCCGCGAGCACGCCGAGCACGGTCGCCGCGGCGCCGAGCTTGACCTTGTTCGTCCCGAGCTGGCGCCGGATCAGGATCACGATCCCCTGCCAGGCCGCCCAACCGAGCATCGTGTAGGCCTTCGTCTTCATCTGTCATCCCTTTCCCGGTTGCGGATGTTGTACGCCATCCGCGACTGCAGCGACCAGAGCTCGATGAAGCCCGGGCTCGCCTGCTGCGAGAAGAGGCCGCCCGACTCGCCGAAGCCGGCGAGCGCCGGGTCGTAGAGCGCGTTCGGGGAGCGGCGAGCCACCGGCCGCGCGCTGCCCTTGTAGAGCCGCACGGTGATCTCGCCCGTGACCTGCTCGTTGACCGCGTCCATGAACGCGTTCAGGTCCGACAGCAGCGGCTCGTACCAGAGCCCCGCGTAGACGAGGTAGGCCCAGTGGTTGTCGAGCTGCGGCTTGAAGGTGTTCTGGTGGATCGTCCCGACGAGCTTCTCGAGCTCCTTGTGCGCGGTGAGAATCAGCGCGGCGGCGGGGACCTCGTAGAGATCGCGCACCTTGAGGCCGACGATCCGGTCCTCGATATGGTCGACGATGCCGATCCCGTGCCGGCAACCGATCTCGCCCGCCCGCTCGAGCAGCTCGACGAGGGCGAGCCGCTCCCCGTTCAGCGACACGGGCACGCCGCGCTCGAAACCGACAACCACGTCCTCGGGCTCGTCGGGCGCCTCCTCCGGGCGCGTGACGAGCTGGAACACGTCGTCGCGCGGCGGCTCTTCCAGGTCCTCGATTGGCCCGCCCTCCGAGGAGCGGCCCCAGAGGTTGTCGTCGATCGAGTAGGGCGGCGTCTCGGTGCCGCCCTTGACCGGGATGCCGTTCTCGCGCGCGTACGCGATCTCCTCCTCGCGGCCCATCTGCCAGCCGCGCACCGGCGCGATGATCTTCATCTCCGGGTCGAGCGCGATCACGGTCGACTCGATCCGGACCTGGTCGTTGCCCTTGCCGGTGCAGCCGTGGGCGATCGTGTCGCAGCCGCTCTTGCGCGCGTACTCGACCGCCAGCTTCGCGATCAGCGGGCGGCCGAGCGCCGTGAACAGCGGGTAGCCGCCGCCGTATAGGCCGTTCGCCTTGATCGCGGGCAGCACGTAGTCGCGCGCGAACTCCTCGCGCGCGTCGACCACGTGGCATTCGAGCGCGCCGAGGTGCAGGGCCTTGCCCTTCACGACCTCGTAGTCCTCCCCCGGCTGTCCCAGGTTGACGGTGAGCGCGACGACCTCGGCCTCGTACGCGTCCTGGATCCACTTGAGCATCACGCTCGTGTCGAGCCCGCCCGAGTAGAGCAGCAGCACGCGGCCGACCTCGCCGGGCTCGGCCTCGTAGGAGGCGGTCTTCGACAGTGTGCGGCGCTCGACGCTCATTGCGGGAGCACCCGGCTCGGCCGGGTGCGAACCGATAGTTTCATGGGGCGGCGGAAGCTAGCAGCGCCCCGATGCGGCTCAGCGCCTCGTCGATCTCCTCCTCGCTGACCGTCAGCGGCGGCAGCAGGCGGATCGTGACCGGCCCGGTGGCGTTGACGACCAGCGCGCTGCTCGAGCAGCAGCCGGCGCGCCACCTCGGGCGCCCGCGGCACGTGCATGCCGACCATCAGGCCGAGCCCGCGCGGCTCGAGGCGGAGCTCGCGCAAGCCGGCGGCGAGCCGCTCGCCGCGCTCGCGGACGGTGGCGAGGAACGCCTCGTCATCGATCGTGTCGAGCACGGCCATTCGCGGCCGCGGAGATCACCGGGCCGCCCGCGAAGGTCGAGCCGTGGTCGCCGGGATCGAAGATCCCCGCGCAGTCCGCGTCGGCAACGCAGGCGCCGATCGGGAGGCCGCCGCCGAGGCCCTTGGCCACCGTCATGACGTTCGGCTTCACGCCGTACTGCTCGTGGGCCCAGAGCGTCCCGGTGCGCCCCATCCCGCACTGGATCTCGTCGAAGATCAGGAGCGCGCCGTGGGTGTCGCAGGCATCACGGGCGGCGTGCAGGACCGCGGGGTCGATCGGGTGGATGCCGGACTCGCCCTGGATCGGCTCGATCAGGACGGCGGCGGTGTTCCGGTCGACGGCGGCCGCGAGCGTCTTCGCGTCACCGCGCGGAACGACCTTGAAGCCGGGCACGAGCGGCGCGAACGGCGCCTGTTTGGGCTCCTGCGGGGTCGCCGACAGCGATCCCATCGTGCGCCCGTGGAAGCCGCCCTCGAGCACGACGAAGTCCCCGCCGGTGCGGCGCTTGCGCGCGAGCTTCAGCGCGCATTCGATCGCCTCGGTGCCGGAGTTCGTGAAGAAGACCCGTCCGCCGAGCGACGCGTCGGACAGGTGCTTCGCGAGCCGCATGGACGGCTCCGTGTAGAAGAGGTTCCCCACGTGCATCAGGCGGCCGGCCTGCTCGCGCACCGCCTCGACGACCGCCGGGTGGCAGTGGCCGAGCTGGGCGACGCTGATCCCGGTGAGGAAGTCGAGATACTCGTTGTCCTCGTCGTCCCACAGGCGCGTGCCCTCGCCGCGCACGAACTCGACGGGGTTGCGCGCGTACGTCGCCATCACGGCCTGGCGCTCCAGCGATTGCAGCTCGGTCAGGGCCACAGCTTCGTGCCGATCCCCTCGTCGGTGAACAGCTCGAGCAGCAGCGAGTGCGGCTGGCGGCCATCCACGATGTAGGCGTTGCCGACGCCCGCCTCGAGTGCGTGCAGGCACGCCTCGAGCTTGGGGCGCATGCCCCCGCTCACCCCGGGCAGGCGTTCGCGGAGCTCGGCGGCCGTCGCCTCCGAGATGCGGCTGGCCGGATCCGCGGGGTCCTCGCGCCAGCCGTTCACGTCTGTCAGGAAAACGACCTTGAAGGCGCCGAGCGCCTCCGCAACCGAAGCCGCGGCGGCGTCGGCGTTGACGTTGTAGGAGTGGCCCTCGGTGTCGGCGCCGACCGAGGCGATCACCGGGATGTAGTCCATGGCGATGTGGTTGAGGACGTCCACGTCGATGCGCTCGATGTCGCCGACGAAGCCCACGTCGGTCTCCCCCGCGAGCCGCTTCTTGACCGTGAACAGCAGGCCGTCGTCGCCGCACAGGCCCACCGCCGGCTGACCGTGGCGCCCGAGGCGCAGCACGATGTCCTTGTTCTGCTTGCCGACGAGCACCATCTTCGCGATCTCGACCGTGTCGGCGTCGGACACGCGCAGCCCGTCCACGAACTTGACCTCCATGCCGAGCCGCTCCATGTAGCGCGTGATGTCGGGGCCGCCGCCGTGCACCACGATCGGGTTGAGGCCCACGTACTTGAGCAGCACGACGTCGCGCGCGAACTCCTCCTTCAGCTCCGGGTCGGTCATCGCGGCGCCGCCGTACTTGATGACGACGGTCTTGCCGTGGTACTCCCGGATGTAGGGGAGCGCCTCGAGGAGGGTGGCGACATCCCTCATGTCGTGTACTCCGAGTTGAGGCGCACGTAGTCGGCCGAGAGGTCCGAGAAGAAGACCTCCGTCGAGCCGCCCTCGCCGGGAAGCGTGAGCTCGTACTCGATCTCCTCACTCTGGACGAGCTCGCGCAGGGCGGCGGCGTCGAACTCGATCGCGTCGCCCGCCGAGACCACCATCCGCCCCTCGATTGCCAGGTCGGCGATGAAGGGCTCCCCCGCCGGCCAGGCCTGACCGGCGGCCTGCAGGATGCGCCCGAAGTTGGGGTCGCCCCCGTGGAGGGCCGTCTTCACGAGCGGCGAGTTCGCGACAGAGCGCGCCACCGGCTCGACCGCATCGGAGCGGCCGTTGACGACGATCCGGCCCACGCGGCGCGCGCCCTCGCCGTCCGCGACGATCATCAGCGCGAGCTGCCGGAGCAGCGCGTCGAGCGCCTCGCCGAAGCGGAGCTCGTCGTCCGACTCGGGCTCGATCGTGACGCCCGAGCTCCCGTTTGCGAGGGCGAACACGGTGTCGCTCGTCGAGAGCTGCCCGTCGACCGAGATGCGGTCGAAGGAGCGCTTGACGCAGACGCCGGTGAGCAGGTCGAGCGTCTCCTGGCGCAAGCGCGCGTCCGTCTGGACGAAGCAGAACATCGTCGCGTAGCGCGGCTCGATCATGCCGGCTCCCTTGGCCTGGGCCGCGAGCTTGACGGCTCCGTTTGTCAGGTGCACGTCGAGGCAGGCGCGCTTGGGGCCGCTGTCGCTCGTGAGCAGCGCCTGCGAGAAGCTCTCCGCCTCGAGGCCGAGCTCGTCGCAGGCGCCGTTGACGCCGGCCACGACCGTGTCGCGCGGCAGCTCCTGGCCGATCACGCCGGTCGAGGCCACCCCGACCTGGGCGGGCTCGACGCCGAGCCGGCGCGCTGCGGCCTCCTGCATCGCCGCTGCCGTGTCGATCCCGCGCTGGCCGTCGCCGACGTTCGAGCAGCCGGAGTTCGCGACGACGGCGCGCAGGCGCCCGAGCTCGGCCTGCTTCGACACGAGCACGGGCGCGCCGAGCCGGGCGTTCGTCGTAAAGCGTGCGGCCGAGACCGTCTCGGGGGCGTCGGAGACGAGCACGCCCACGTCGAGCCCGCTCGGCTTGATGCCGGCCGCGACTCCGGCGGCCCGGAAGCCGGCTGGCAGCTCCGTGTCCCTGGCCTCGCCGGCGTTCACGGGCAGGTCCACCCAGCGCGAGGAGAAGAAGCTCACTCGAGCCCCTCCGTCTCGGGCAGGCCGAGCATCAGATTCAGGTCCTGCACGCCCTGCCCCGCGGCGCCCTTCCAGAGGTTGTCGATCGCGCAGAGGGCGATCACGCGCTCGCCGACGACCGTCACGTGGACCTGGGCGCGGTTCGTGTTGCGCACGTTCTGCGTGCGCGGCGAGCCCGCCATCAGGTCGATGAACGGCTCACCGGCGTAGCGCTCCTCGTAGAGCGCGCGCAGCTCGTCGCGCGTGAGCGGCTCCTCGAGCGTCGCGTAGCAGGAGGCGAAGATCCCCTGGTCGACCGGCATCAGGTGAGTCAGGAACGAGAAGCGCGCACCGGGCAGCTCCTGCTCCATCTCGGCGCTGTGCCGGTGGCCGTCGATCTTGTAGGCGTTGACGTTGTCGACGGCGGAGACGTAGTGCGTCTCCTCCGTCGCCTCGCGGCCGGCCCCTGAGACCCCCGCCTTGATGTCCACCACCGCGTCCGCGATACGCCCCCGCAGCGGCAGCAGCGCGAGCAGCGCGGCGGTCGAGTTGCAGCCCGGCCCGGCCACGAGGTCGGCGCCGCGGATCTCGTCGCGGTGCGCCTCGGGCAGGCCGTAGACCGACTCGGCGAGCAGCTCGGGCGCCTCGTGCGGCTGGTACCAGCGCTCGTAGGCGTCCTGCTCGAGGCGGAAGTCCGCGGACAGATCGACGACCTTGAGCCCGCGCTCGCGCAGCTGGGCGACGGCCTGGGCGGCGGCCTTGTGCGGATAGGCGACGACGGCGGCGTCGGCGCGCTCGGCGATCGCGTCCGGGTCGGGCGCCTCCATCGTGAGCGGCACCCGGTGGGCCGGATAGAGCTCGTCGTGGCGGCGACCCGCGTCGGAGCGCGCGGTGAGCATCGTTAGCTCGATCGACGGGTGCCGGTGCAGGATCGCCGCCGCGACCGCGCCGCCGTAGCCCGCCGCGCCGAGCACCGCCGCGCTAGGCACGGAGCCGCCCTCCGACGGACTCGAGCTCGCGCTCGATCGCCGTCCGGCGCTCCGCCACCTCCTCGTCGGTGAGCGTGCGGTCGGCCGCGCGGAACTCGAGCCGGAGCGCCAGTGACTTGTTGCCCTCCCCCACCTGCTCGCCCCGGTAGAGGTCGAACACGGAGAGCGCACCGAGCAGCTCGCCGCCACCCGCGCGCACGACCTCCTCGACGCGGCTGGCCGGCACGTCGTCGGGCACGATCACCGCGATGTCCTGCAGGACCGCCGGGAAGCTCGTGACGTCGCCGTAGACCTCGACCCGGCCTGCGCTCAGCTCGACGATGGCGTCGAGGTCGAGCTCGAACGCCGCAGCCGGGCCCTCGAGATCCCACTCGCGCAGGACGAGCGGATGCAGCTCCCCGACCCAGCCGAGCTCTCGGCCGTCGCCGGTCCTCACCGCCGCGGAGCGGCCCGGGTGCAGGAACGGCCGGGCCTCAGGGTCCGCGCTCCAGTCGATCCCGGCCACGCCGAGCAGTGCCTCGAGCAGCGCGCGGAGCGCGTAGAAGTCGGCGGGCCGCGCGGGGGTGCGCCACCCGCCCGGCGCCGCCTCGGTCACCAGCACGGACAGGTGGAGCGGCTCGGCGGCGGGCAGCGAGCCGCCCGGGGAGCCCTCCGGGGGCGGCTCGAGCGGGCCGGTCGGCCGGTACACGTGCGCGGCCTCGAACAGCGCAACCCCAGCGCGGCCGTGGGCGGCGTTGTGGCGCGCGGCGTCGAGCAGCCCGGGAAGCAGCAGCGGACGCATCACGCTGTGGTCCTCGCTGAGCGGGTTGTCGATCCGCAGCACGGGCTCGTCGCCGAGGCGCAGCCGCCGCAGGGCGCTTGGAGAGGTGAAGGCGTAGGCGATCGCCTCGTTGAGGCCGCGGTCGCGCAGCACGTCCTCGAGCCGCCGCCGCAGGCGCTGGCCCTCCGTGAGCCGCCCGACGGCGCCCTCGCGCGCCGGCAGCGTCGTCGGCAGCTTGTCGAGGCCGTGGATGCGGGCGACCTCCTCGATCAGGTCCGCCTCGCGCTGCACGTCCGCGTCACGCCAGGGCGGCACGCGCCAGCGCCGTGCGTGAGCCTCCGGCCGGCCGGAGGCGAACGTCTCCGATTCATCGGCGTGCTCGAAGCCGAGCCGCTCGAGGATCTCGGTCACGCGCTCCGACGGGATGCGCTCGCCAAGCAGCCGCTCCATGCGCTCCTCGCGCAACCCGACCACGCGCGGCTGCGCCGGGTTCGGGTAGACGTCGATCGTGCCGGGCACGAAACGCGCGCCGCACAGCTCGACCATCAGCCGGGCGGCGAGCCGCTGCGCCGCGATCGCCTGCTCGGGGTGAAGCTGCTTCTCGAAGCGCGCCGACGCCTCGCTGCGAAGGCCGAGCGCCTTCGAGGTCCGCATTACGTTCGGGCCGACCCAGGTGGCCGCCTCCATCAGAACGCGCGTCGTGGAGTCGCTCACCTCGGAGATCAGGCCACCCATGATCGCCGCGATGCCGCTCGGCCCCTCGGCGTCGCATACGAGCGCCATCTCCGGGGTGAAGCTGCGCTCGACGCCGTCGAGCGTCGTCATCGTCTCGCCCTCCCGCGCGCGCCGCACGATGATCCGGCGTCCGCGGACCTCGTCGAGATCGAACGCGTGCAGCGGCTGACCGGTCGCGAGCATCACGTAGTTCGTGACGTCGACGACGTTCGAGATCGGCCGCTGGCCCGCCGCCAGCAGCCGCTGCTTGAGCCACAGCGGCGACGGGCCGATCTTGACGTCCTCGAAAACACGCGCCGTGAAGCGCAGGCAGATCTCCGGGTCTATCTCGATCGCCGCGTGGTCGTCCGCGGAGTCGTCGCCGGCGGGCTCGGCGTCGCGCGCGGTCGGAGCTTCGGCGAGCGCAGCGCCCGTCACCGCGTGCAGGTCGCGCGCAACGCCGTAGACGGACAGCAGGTCGGGCCGGTTCGGGGTGACCTCGAGCTCGAGCACCTCGTCGGCGATCGGGAGGTGCTCGGCGAGCGGGGCGCCCACCGGCAGCTCGCCGGGGAGCACCATGATGCCGTCGTGGTCCTCGCCGATGCCGACCTCGTCCTCGGCGAGGATCATCCCGCTCGAGGAGACGCCGCGCAGCTTCGCCTCGCCGAGCGTGCTGCCGTCGGGCATCACGGCGCCCGGCAGCGCGACGGCGACCGTCTGCCCGGCGGCGACGTTGGGCGCGCCGCACACGATCGTCTGCGGCTCGCCACGCCCGACGTCGACGACGCATACGGTCAGCCGGTCGGCGTTCGGGTGCCGCTCGGCCTCGAGCACGCGGCCCGTCAGGAACGCAGAGGTGTCGCCCACGCCCGTGCGGTGCAGGCGCTCGAGCTTGTCGCCCGCCATCGTGAGCAGGTCGGCGATCTCCTCCGCCGGCATGCCCGGGTCGCAGTACGAGCGCAGCCAGCCGACGGGGACCCTCATACGCCGGCCCCGAACTGCTCGAGCAGCCGCAGGTCGTTCTCGTAGAGCATGCGCAGGTCCGGAACCCGGTGCACGATGCTGGCGATGCGCTCGATGCCCATGCCGAACGCGAAGCCCTGCACGCGCTCGTTGTCGTAGCCGCTGCCCTTGACGTAGTCGAGCACGTTCGGGTCGACCATCCCGGAGCCGAGGATCTCGATCCAGGCCTCGCCCTTGCAGGTGCCGCAGCGCTGCGAGCCCTCCCAGCCGGTCCCGCCGCAGCGGAAGCACGAGACGTCGACCTCGACGCTCGGCTCGGTAAAGGGGAAGTAGCCGGGCCGCAGCCGCACGCGCGTCTCCTCGCCGAACATCTGGCGGGCGAACTGGAGCAGCACCCCCTGGAGGTCGGCGAGCGTGATGTCCTCGTCGATCGCGAGCCCCTCGAGCTGCCAGAACATCGGCACGTGCGTGGCGTCGGGGGTGTCGGGCCGGTAGACGCGGCCCGGAACGACGATGTAGATCGGTGGCGCCTGGTCCTCCATCGCGCGTACCTGCATCGGCGAGGTGTGCGTGCGCAGCAGCACGCTCTCGGCGAGGTAGAAGGTGTCCTGCGGCAGCCGCGCCGGATGCTCGGGCGGGTGGTTGAGCGCCGTGAAGTTGTAGTAGTCGTACTCGATCTCGGGGCCCTCGAGGACCGAGAAGCCGAGCCCGACGAAGATGTCCTCCATGCGCCTGCGGATCTGCGTGACGAGGTGCAGGTGGCCGGACGGGAGCGGCGGGTCGCCCGGGAGCGTCACGTCGATGCGGTCCTCCGCGAGGCGCCGGTCGAGCTCGGCCGCCTCGAGCTCCTGTGTGCGCTCGCCGAGCTGGCGCTCGAGCGCCTGCCGGACCTCGTTTGCCTGCTTGCCGACCGGCCCGCGCTCCTCCGGCGGCAGCTCGCCGATCGAACGCAGCGTCGCGGTCAGCTCCGACTTGCGGCCGAGCAGCCGGACGCGCAGCTCCTCCAGCTCGGCCGCGGTCGCGGCCGCGGCGATGGCCGCCTCGCCGTCGGCGCGGAGCTGGACCAGGTCAGGCATGGGCGGCCATCCTATGCACGACGTCGTGGAGGGCGATCGTCGCCGCCATCGCGACGTTGAGCGAGTCGGCGTGCACCGGGATGCGCGCCGCCTCGACGCCGTCCGGGAGGTCGCCCCGCTCGGATCCGAGGACGAGCACGAGCGGTGCCGCCACCTCGACGTCGGCGAGGTCGCGCTCCGCCTGCGGGTCGAGCGCGAGCGGCCGCGCGCGAACCTCCGCGAGCCGGGCGCGGGCGGGCGGCTTCGCGAAGAGCGACCCCATCGAAGCCCGCACCGCCTTCGGGGAGTAGGGGTCCGCGCAGCCTGGTCCGAGCACGACCGTGGCGTCCGCGAGCGCGTGCGCCGAGCGGATGATCGTGCCGACGTTCCCCGGGTCCTCAACGCCGTGCAGGTACACGAGCAGGTCGCCGTCCGGTTCGGCCCAGCGCTGCCGGTAGACGCCGATCACGCGGGTCCCGGAACCGAGCGTGCTCACCGCATCGAGCAGCTCGGGCTCCACGTCCACCCCGGCCCGGAGCACGAACTCGGCGTCCCGCCCCGCCGCGACCAGGTCCTCGCCCTCGGCGGCGAATAGCCCGAGCTTCGTCCGCCAGCGCTTTTGCTGGAGCTTCCTGATCGTCTTGAGCTTGTCGTTGTCGGGTGACGTGATCATGGAACGAAAAAGGGCGCCTCACAGGGCGCCCGGGAGAGAGTCGGTTCCGTGGTTCGCGCTAGGCGGCCACGGCCTCCCGGGCTCGCTCGGCAAAACGTCGAAAGGTCTCCGGGTCGCGGACGGCGATGTCCGCGAGCACCTTGCGGTCGACCTCGATGCCGGCCTCCTTGAGGCCGTGCATGAACTGGCTGTAGGACATGCCCTCGCGGCGCGCGGCGGCGTTGATGCGCGTGATCCAGAGGCGCCGGAAGTCGCGCTTGCGGTTGCGGCGGTCGCGGTACGCGTACGAGTCGGCCTTGAGCAGCGCCTCCTTGGCGCGCTTGTAGCTCGACTTGGCCTGCCCGCGGTAGCCCTTCGTCCGCTCGAGCGTGGCCCGGCGCTTCTTGCGCGCGTGAACTGAGCGCTTGACCCGGCTCATTTGTGCAGCAGCTCCACGATGCGCGGGTGGTCAGCCTGGGAGACCTCGACCGGCCGGCCCAGGCGGCGCTTGCGCTTTGCACTCTTATGCCCGAGGTAGTGGCTCGTGAATGAGTGCCGCGCGCGCAGCTTGCCCTTGGCCGTCTTGCGGAAGCGCTTCTTGGCGCCGGAGTGGGTCTTCATCTTCGGCATGTCGACGGTGTATTGAAGCAGACGCGAATCGGGCCGCTAGGACGCTTCGGCCTGAGGCGGCGCCGAATTCTCGCTCGCAGCCGCCCCGTCGCCCGAGTCGGCCTCCTGCGGCCTCCGCTTGACCGGCGCGAGCAGCATGGTCATGTTGCGGCCGTCCTGCTGGGGTGCCTGCTCGACCGTCCCCAGGTCCGCGACGTCATCGGCGAGCCGCATCAGCAGCATCTCGCCGCGCTCCGGGTGGGTCTGCTCGCGGCCGCGGAACATGATCGTGACCTTCACGCGGTCGTCACCCTTGAGGAAGCGCACCACGTGGTTCTTCTTGGTCTCGTAGTCGTTGGTCGCGATCTTCGGCCGCAGCTTGATCTCGCGGACGTTGACCTGCTTCTGGTGGCGGCGCGCCGCCTTTGCCTTCTGCTCCTGCTCGTACTTGTACTTCGAGTAGTCGAGCACGCGGCAGACGGGCGGGCGCGCGTCGGGCGCCACCTCGACGAGGTCGAGATCGCGCTCCTGCGCGTAGCGAAGCGCTCGCTGGGTGTCGACGACACCGATCTGGTTGCCGTCCTCACCGATCAGGCGCACCTGAGGAACGCGGATGCGCTCGTTGATGCGAGTCTCGTCGCGTTCCGGCGGCCGCCGATCGAACTTGCGCGGGATCGGCACTAGCTGCGGTTACCGCTGGCCGTCAAAGACGCGAAGATTTGCTGCCTCTCATTCGCGGGCGAGTATAGCGGCGGATACCTGGCGCGTGAACTCGGAAACCGGCTCTACGCCCATGTCTCCCTCGCGGTGCCGCCTCACCGAGACGGCCTGGTCGGCCTGCTCCTGATCGCCCACGACGAGCATGAACGGGATCTTGTGCAGCTCGGCCTCGCGGATCTTCTTGCCGACCGACTCCGTCCGCTCGTCGACCGTCGCCCTGATGCCCGCGTCGGCGAGCTCGCGCGCCACCGAGCGCGCGTACTCGAGGTGCCGGTCCGCGATCGGCAGCACGATCGCCTGGACCGGCGCGAGCCAGAGCGGGAACTCGCCCGCGTAGTGCTCGATCAGGATGCCGATGAAGCGCTCGAAGGAGCCCATCAGCGCCCGGTGGATCATCACCGGCCGGTGCTCAGTGTTGTCGGCGCCGGTGTACGCGAGCTCGAACTGCTCCGGCATGTAGTAGTCGAGCTGGACGGTGCCGAGCTGCCACGAGCGGCCGATGGCGTCGGTTATATGCGCGTCGATCTTGGGTCCGTAGAAGGCGCCGTCGCCCTCGTTGAGCTCGTACTCGAGCCCGTTGTGCTCGAGCGTCCGCTGCAGCGCCGCCTCGGCCCTGTCCCACATCTCCTCGGTCCCGACCCGCTTGTCGGGCCGCGTCGACAGCTCCAGGCGCGGCCTCAGGCCGAACTGCTCGTAGATGTAGAAGCCGAAGTCGAGGCAGCGCAGCGCCTCCTCCTCGATCTGCTCCTCGGTGCAGAAGACGTGGGCGTCGTCCTGGGTGATGTGGCGCACGCGCAGCAGGCCGTGCAGCGTGCCACTCGGCTCGTGGCGGTGAACGAGCCCCTGCTCGGCGTAGCGGATCGGCAGGTCGCGATAGGAGCGCAGCTCGTTCTTGTAGATCTGGACGTGCGCGGGGCAGTTCATCGGCTTGAGGCCCATCTTGCGGCCCTCGACGTCCGTGAAGTACATGTGCTCCCGGTACACGTGCCAGTGGCCCGACTGCTTCCACAGGTCGACGTCGTAGAGGATCGGCGTGCGCACCTCGGTGTAGCCGCGCTCGACGTTGGTGGTCCGCCAGAGCTTGGTCAGCTCGTTCCAGATGTGCGTCCCGTTGGGCAGCCAGAACGGTGAGCCCGGCGAGAGCTCCGAGAACATGAACAGGTCGAGCTCGCGACCGAGCTTGCGGTGGTCGCGGGCGCGCGCCTGCTCGAGGCGGTGCAGGTGCTCCTCGAGCGCCTCCTTGCTCGGGAACGCCGTGCCGTAGACGCGCGTGAGCATCTGGCGGTTCGCGTCACCGCGCCAGTAGGCGCCCGCCACGCTCGTGAGCTTGAAGGCCTTGATCCGCTTGGTGCCGGGCCCATGCGGGCCGCGGCAGAGGTCCGTGAAGGGGCCGTTGCGGTAGAGCGAGACCGTCTCGAGCGGGTGCTCCGGATCGGCCGCCTCGACGAGGTCCTCGATCAGCTCGACCTTGTAGTCCTGGCCGTCGGCCCGGAAGCGCTCGATCGCCTCGGACGGCGGCAGCTCGCTGCGCTCGAAGGTCTCGTCGGCCTTGATGTGCTCGCGCATCTTGGCCTCGACGCGCTCGAAGTCCTCCTCGGTCAGCTTCGTCCCGTCCGGGAAGTCGAAGTCGTAGTAGAAGCCGTCCTCGATCGGCGGGCCGATCGAGATCTTCACCCCCGGGTAGAGCTCCGTGACCGCCGCCGCGAGCACGTGCGCGGCATCGTGGCGGAGCAGCCAGAGGCCGTCCTCGTCGCGTGCGGTGACGATCTCGATGCGCGCGCCGTCCCCGAGCGGCGCGCTCAGATCGAGCAGCTCCCCGTTCACGCGGATGCCGAGCGCGGCGCGGGCGAGCCCGGCGCCGATCGCCGCGGCCGCGTCCGCACCGGTCGCGCCGTCGTCGAGCTCGAGCTCGGTGCCGTCTGGCAGGAACACCTTCATACGGCTCCCAAACTATCGGCGAGCGCACGCAGCTCGCGTTCAAGCGCGCTCGTGACGAGGAAGCGCTCGCGCACACGCTCGCGGCCGGCGCGCCCCATCTCGGCCGCCAGGCCGGGGTCGCGCACGAGCTCGAGCAGGCGCGCCGCCGATTCCGACTCGTCGTCCGTGAGAAAGCCGTCGACGCCGTCGCGGACGACCAGCGGAAGCCCGCCGCCCGTGCCGCCGACGACCGGCGTGCGCTTCCAGAGCGCCTCGCAGGGAGTGAGCTCGAAGCCCTCGCCGAGCGAGCGCTCGAGGACGACGCGCGCGAGCAGCTGGAGCGCCCCGAGCTCGAGGCTGCCGAGACCCTCGTAGCTCGTCAAGAGCAGAACGCCGTCGCCGCCGGCCAGGTAGTCCGACACCTCCTTTGCGGCCTGCCAGTCGCCGCTGTCGGCCGAGTCGAGCAGACCGGCGAGCACGAGCTGCAGCTCGGGCTCCTCGGCGCGGGCGACGCGGAAGGCCTCGATCGCCGCGTGTGGATCGTCCCAGCGGTCGAGCTCCAGCACCTGCAGGCAGAAGGGCCGCTCGAGGTCGACCCCGAGTGGCCGCACGACCCGTCCGGGCAGGCGAACTTCGAGGTCGATGTTGCGCGGGTCGAGCGGGTCGATCCCGGGCGCCGCCGCGACGAGCCGCTCGTCCCGGAGGGGCGGCGGGGCGAAGCTCTCGTGCGGCACCAGCATGAGCCGGCAGCGCTCGTGGAGCGGCGTGACGAGCTCGAGCGCATCGGCCTCCGCAGCCGCCAGGTCGTCGTGGCAGCGCCAAACCACGGGCGCCTCGACTCCGGCGGCGAGCGCCACGGCCGCGTCGTGCAGGACGACGACGTCGAAGCCGTCGGTCAGCTCGCGCGCGGCGCGCGCCGAGCCCTCGGCGAAGCTCTCCCAGGCCTCGGGCTCGATCGCGCTCTCGGCGCCGCGCAGGCCCGAGGCCAGCGCGCTCGCCAGCTCGCGCTCGGCGGGCGTCCCGAAGAGGACGCGCCACTCGACCTCGATCCCGCTGCCGGCCGCGAGCGGCAGCATGCTGCCGAGCAGCTCGGGCACGCGCCCGGCCGTGCCCGCGGGGCTCACGTGCAGGATGCGCGCTCCGCGAAGAGGCTCCGCCGCCGCGGCGAGCGCCTCGAGCGCGCGGGCGCCCGCGACCGGGGCGTAGTCGCCGGGCGGGCGCGCGCCCACGGCCATCGGCTGCAGGTCCACGCTCAGCCCTCTCCGGCGGGCGCGATGCGGCCGCGCACCTCGCCGAGCGGCGCCCCGCGCAGGACCACCTCGTCGCCGTCCTCGAGGAAGCTGCGGCGCTCGCCGCCGGGCAACTCGATCGGCTCGCCGCCGTTCGAGCTCAGCTCGATCAGGCTGCCGTACTGCTCCCGCTCGGGCCCCGAGATCGTCCCGGTCGCGAGCAGGTCCCCGGTCCGCAGGCTCGCCCCGTTCACCGTGAGATGCGCGATCTGCTGAGTGATCGACCAGTACAGGTGGCGGGTGTTCGAGCGCGCGACCACGCTGCCGTTCAGCTCCACCTCGAGCGGGATGTCGAACGCCCAGGGCTCTTCACGCAGGTAGGGCAGCGGCTCGGGCTCCTGAGGCGCGGCCGCCACGCGCCGTTCGAGCAGCTCCTCGATCGGCACCACCCAGGCGCTGATCGACGTCGCGAACGACTTGCCGAGAAAGGGGCCGAGCGGCTGGTACTCCCAGGCCTGGATGTCGCGCGCCGACCAGTCGTTCACGAGCACCATCCCGAAGACGTGGCCGATCGCTCGATCAACCGGCACGGGCTCGCCGCGCCGGCTCGGGGTGCCGATCAGGAAGCCGGCCTCGAGCTCGATATCGAGCCGCTCGCTCGGCCCGAACGCGCCGCCGGCATGCTGGCCGCTCGGCCTCGGGATGACGCTGCCCGTCGGGACCACCGTGCCGGCGCGCCCGTGGTAGCCCACCGGCAGGTGGCGCCAGTTCGGAAGCAGCGGGTCGCCGCCGGGCCGGAACATGCGCCCGAGGTTCGTCGCGTGCTGGAGCGAGGAGTAGAAGTCGACGTAGTCCGCGACCTCGCACGGCATGCCGAGCTCCGGCTGCTCGACCGGGCGACCCTCCTCCACGCGCCCGGCGATCTCCGACCGGTACTCGGGCCCGCGGGCCATGAACGCGTTCAGCGAGCTCGCCGCGAGCGGCTCGTCGAGCTCGCTCAGGTCGAGCACCCGCTCCCCGACGCGCGCGCAGACCCCGCCGCCCGCGAGCACGCCGTAGGCGAGCGTCACTCGAGCACCCCCAGCTCCCTCAGATCAGCGACCGGCTCGCGCCAGCTGCAACTCCCGTAGGAGGCGAAGAGGTGCCTGCGCGCGGCCGCGATCTCGTCGGCCGACGCGCGCTGGCCGTCCATGCGGAGCTCCTCAGCCGAGACCTGGAAGGCGGCCGGATCCTGTTCCGCGAGCACGCGCTCGAGACCGCTGGGACGCAGGTTGTGCGCAGCGCCGAATGCCGCCGCGGCCAGCAGGTTGAGGAAGCCGTGCATCGTCATGCCGGTCGCCTCGTCGGTGTGGCGCACCGGGTGGTGGAGCCCGGCGGTTGCCTTGAGGACCACCCCGGTGTCGCGGCACGACGCGAGCGCGAGCGCGAGCAGCTCGACGGGCGGGACGGCCGCGGCGGTCTCGCCGCCGCAGCGCACCTTCACGCGCGCGCCGACCGCGGAGGCGGCGCCGATTGTGGCCGGGACGTCGTTGCGCCAGCCCTCGCCCGGAAGCAACTCGAGGTAGACCTCGGCCTTGAGCGGGCGCAGGACGGACTGCGCGGCGATCAGCGCGGCGGAGCCTGGACGCGGCGAGGGCAGGCGCAGCTCGATGGCCTCGACGGGGGCCCCTGCCGCTAGCGCGGCGTCGATCTCCTGGGCGTCGGCCTCGAGCGCCTCGCTCCAGCTCGCCTCGTCGGTCTGGCCGACGCGATCGAGGACGACGCTGAGCGGCGGCGCCGCCGTCCAGCCGCCGAAGCCGTCCCACAGCTCATCGAGGCGCGAGGCCGGGCAGACGAAGCGCGCCAGCATCCAGCCATACGCACCGCCGCGCGCCGCGCGGTCCTCGGCGACCGCGTCCTGCATGGTCATGCTCGCCGGCGGGAACAGCGCGGCGTGGTCGATCAGTGCCCCGAGCAGCGCTCGGCGAGCGTCCGTCACGGGATCAGCGGCTCACCCGGCTGCCGGGCACGATGTCGTCACGCCCGTCCGGCCAGCGCACCCAGGCCTTGTGCCCGCCGTCGTAGTCGGGCGCCCACAACACCAGGGTCGCCTCCTCGCCCTCGACCGTGCAGGGCTCGTCGCCCTCGTCGTCGAGCCCGCGCCAGAGCCGCACGAACGCGTTCTGCTCCCACTCCTCGCCCACGCTCGTCGGATCGGTGTGCCCAGGATGCAGCTGCGTGTCCTCGGGAAGCGCCATCAGCACGTCCATGATCGAGCGGCGCAGGTCCTCGAAGCTGGTCGAGCCGGGCGCGCGCACGCCCCCGACCGAGCCGCGGAAAAGCGTGTCGCCGGTGAACACATCCCGGTCGTTGACCACGAAGTTGAGCATCCCGGCGGTGTGGCCCGGCGTGTGCAGCGAGCCGATCTCGAGGCCGCCCGCGGAAATCACCTCTCCGGGCTCGATCGTGTGGTCGACGCCCTCGAGCAGCTCGGCCTCGATCGGGTGGGCGTACGTCTCGACGTTGAACCTGCGCCGCCACGCGTCAGCCTCGGCGACGTGGTCGTGGTGGTGGTGGGTCAGCAGCAGGTGCCCCACGTCGAGCTCAAGCCGGTCGGCGGCGTCGAGCAGCGGCCCCGACGGGCCGCCCGCATCGATCACAACTCCCGTCCCGCCCTCGCGATCGGCAACGAGATACGTGTTCGACAGCCAGTCGGGATGCAGCGAGCGCTCGATGATCATGATCGGCTCAGCCTAGTATCCGGCGGCTCATGCACGACCTCCGCTCCCAGTTCCCCGTCCTCGAGCGGCTCGCCTATCTGAACGCCGGCACCAACGGACCCGTCCCGCGGCGCGCCATCGAGGCGGCCGAGGCCTCCCTTCGCCGGCAGGCCGAGGAGGGCCGCAGCGGCATGGCCTTCTTCGAGGAGATGACCCGGCGCGGCGACGAGCTGCGTGGCCGCGCCGCCGCCCTGCTCGGAGCCGGGCAGGGCGAGGTGGCGCTCACCGGATCGACGACCGACGGCGTCAACGCCGCACTGAACGCACTCGACCTCGAGCCGGGCGACGAGCTGCTCACCTCCGACGAGGAGCACCCGGGCGTGCTGGCGCCGCTCGGCGCAGCCCGCGCCCGCGGCATGACCGTGCGCCAGGCGCCCTTCGCCGAGCTTCCTGACGCAGTCGGCCCCGACACGCGCGCCGTCGTCTGCTCGCACGTGTCCTGGATCACCGGCAAGGTCGTCGACGCCCCGGCGCTCGCGGCGAGCGGCGCGCTGGTGCTCCTCGACGGCGCCCAGGGCCTCGGCGCCGTGCCCGTGGACGTCAAGGCGCTCGGCTGCGACTTCTACGCCGCCTCGGGCCAGAAGTGGCTCTGCGGGCCGAACGGGATCGGATACCTCTACGCCCGCGCCGACCGGGTCGGCGACCTGCGCGCTCCCTGGCCGGGCTGGCAGGTGCTCGAGGATCCCCACGACCCGCTCGACTCGCCGCTTCATCCCGATGCTCGGCGGCTCGGAACGTGCTTTCCGGCTCACCATCAGGTCGAGTGGGCCCACGCGGCGCTCGACGTCCTCGAGGAGCCCGGCATCGAGCGGGTTCAGGCACGCGCCGCCGAGCTGGCGGCCGGCCTCGTCGCGCGGCTCTCGGAGCGCGGCGTCGAGGTCGCGCCGCGTGGACCCTCGACGCTCGTCTCCTTCGCCGTCGACGACCAGTCCGCGACGCTCGAGCGCGTGCTGGCGGCCGGCTTCGTGCTGCGCGATCTTCCCGGGACGAGCTACCTGCGCGCTTCGGTGGGCGGCTGGACGACCGACGAGGAGCTCGACCGCCTGACCGGCATCGTGGCCGGCTGAGCGCCGCTCACGAGTTCTTGATCATGATGCCCTCGAGGATGTTCGCGACGCGCTCGGTGGCATCGATCGCCTCCTCGAGCCGCTCGAAGATGTCCTTCCAGCGGATCACCACCATCGGGTCGATCCCCGTGTCGAACAGCGACGCGATCGCCTCACGCACGATGCGGTCGCCGTCGTTCTCCAGGCGGTTGATCTCCACCGTGTAGGTGCTGATGTCCTCGAACTCACGCAGCCGCGGCATCGCCTCGCCGATCTGGCGCGCGGCCGCGTGCAGCACCTTGGCGAGGTCCTGCGCCTGCGTCATCGGCGCTTCGATCTTGTAGAGAAGGAGGTAGTCGGCCACCTCCTCCGTGTAGTCGACGACGTCGTCGAGCGCGGTAGACAGCTGGTGGATGTGGTCGCGGTCGATCGGCGTGACGGATGTCTGGTTCAACCGCTGCAGGATGTCGTGGGTGATCCGGTCACCCTCCTGCTCACAGATCAGGATCTCGCGCGCGAGCTCGTTGCGCTCGGGGAAGTCGTCCAGCATCTCCTCGAGCAGCCCCGCCGCACGCTGGATGTTGCCGCCGGCCTCCGCGAAGAGGTCGAAGAACTGGCGATCGCGCGATGCGAGGACGCTCGGCAGGCGCATCGGCTCAAGCTATCAAGGGGCGAAATCGAAGCGAGCCTGTTCGAGCCTGCTGGCGAACGGCTCACCCATGCGCTCGCGCACGAGCTCCACGACCGGCCGCCAGTCGTACTCGGCACGCCGCAGCTCGACTCGGCCGTCGTCGTGCAGCAATGCATACGCGGCGCGGTGGTCGTGGTCGAAGGGCATTCCCACGCTGCCCGGGTTCACGAGCTGGATGCCCTCGGGCGTCGTGCGCTCGAATTGGATGTGGGTGTGGCCGAAGACGACGCGGCGCTCCGCGACCCCGCGCACGAGCTCGGTGTCCTTGTCGCTCGCCTCGTCCGGGAAGCCGACCATGTCCGACCCGGGTGATGCGTGGCAGAAGAGCGTGTCGTCGCGAATCGTCTCCGTCTGGAGCGAGGCGAGCCGCTGCGCCAGCTCGTCGCCGAGCAGCTCGCGGCAAGCCGCCAGGGCCGCGTGCACCGGCTCGGGCGCGTCCGGGTCGTCGACCAGCCAGCGATCGGTGTTGCCGCGAATCCACTCCGCGTCGAGCTCGTCGAGGCGCGCAATCGTCTCAGCCGGCCAGGGCCCGCCGAGCGCGTAGTCGCCGCCCAGCAGGAAGCGCTCCGCCGGGCAGTCGTCGAGCACAGCGTCAAGCGCGCTCAGGTTGCCGTGGACGTCGTAGAGCAGGCCGAGCACCGCGCGCACGCTAGCGCGGTTGCCTCATGTCCGGCTGATCCCTGTCGCGTCGAGCGCATGGGCGGGCTCGAGGTAGTAGTCGGCCTCGGCGACGAGCCCGTCGCGCATGCGATGCACGACCGCGAACGACTGCGTATACGAGGTCGCTCCCTCCTCGGCCTCTCCCTGCATGCGCACGACAGCGACGAGGCGGCCGTCGCCCGACTCGATCAGGTCCTCGAGACGCACCTCGATCGGCCCCAGGAACTCGACGAGGCTGCGCATGCGCTCGAGCACCTGCTCGCGGCCCCGGAAGATGCCTGCGTCCGGCCAGCCGGGCATCTCGCGGTACACGGCGTCCTCCGTCCAGAAGCGCTCGACGACAGCCTCGGCGCCCTCCTCGTTCCAGGTCTCGAAGGCGCGCCGGATCGTGTCCGCATCGGCTTGAGACACACCTTCAGTATCTCGCGCCCGCGCAAGCGCGGCGAACGCGGCTCAGGCGCGCCTGCGACGCTTTTTGCGCTTGCGCCGGCTCACGGGGTGCTGACGCACCACCGGAGCATCCTCGACCGGAGCGGGCGCGCTCTCGGTGGCAACGTGATCATCGTTGCGCTTGGCGCGCCGCGACATGAGGACCCTCAGGGCGATCAGGCCGCCGACGGCGCTGACCTTGAGGACCGCGTAGGCGGGGCTTCCGGGCGTGAGGGGGTGGATTGCCGCGACCATCATCACTTGGAGTATGGCGGGATACTTCCCGGATGCCCGAGGGCAATGCCGACCTGATCCGCGGCCTCTATGGGTTCAACTGGGCGGACGTCGACGATCGCGTTCGCGGCCTGGCCGCATCCCGGGACGTGATGGCCGCGCACGTCGAGGCGCGCGTCTCGCCCGAGGTCGGCGACCGCACGCTGCTCGGGCTCGAGGGATTCGCGGTGTTCGTCGAAGGGCTCGAGGAGGACTTCTCCGAGTTCCTCTACGACGCCCAGGAGTTCGAGGAGATCTCGGGAGATCAGCTGTTCGTGACGGGCCTGATACGCGCACGCGGCCGGAGGAGCAACATGCCCCTCAGCGCTCCATTCGGCCACCTCTGGACGCTGCGCGACGGGCGAGCGGTGAAGGTCGAGGCGCGGATCGCGCCGGCGTCGTAGGTTCCGGATAGCCGGCGTTCAAAGCTCGGCCATCAACTCCAAGGGAGGCGTTCATGATCCGGAACATCGGGGCCGTCGCCGCCGTGGCGGCGCTCCTTGCGGCGGGCACAGCAGGAGCACAGGCGATCATCGACGGAGGAGATGTCCGCGACGGCTCGCTGACCGGCAGGGACGTGAAGGACAAGAGCCTCACGAAGAAGGATTTCCGGGGCTCGGTGCGCGGTCCGCGCGGGCTGCCCGGTCTCCAGGGTGCCCCAGGAGCCCAGGGAGCGCAGGGAGCGCCAAGGAGCGCAAGGAGGCCCGGGAGCGCCAGGGGCTCAAGGAGCCCAGGGGGCGGAAGGACCGCAGGGTGACGTAGGGCCGGCCGGAGCGCAGGGGCCGCCCGGCCCCGGCACGTTGCTCGCCCACGTCACCAAGTCCAACACGACGCCGATTGCCACGTGTCAAGAGCTCACGACGTTGACGCTGGCGGTGCCCGGGCCTGGCACCGTGGTCGTCCGCGGCTCGCTGATGGTCACCTTCCACAACCTCGACGGGGGTGGGGTCGTGTTCCGCGGAACCATCCGCGAAACTCCGCTGGATCAGTCCTCGTGCGACCCGATCGTCGGAGCCACGATCCATGAGCTACCCGGCCCCGTCTTCGCCATCCAGCAAATGCTGCCGATCGAGCGCATCTTCGTCGTGGGAGCTGCCGGCCAACGCACCTATCACGTTTACGGCGCGGCGCCGCCCAACAGCGCGGCAAATTGGGGACAGTTCACCGCCACCTTCTATCCGGGCTGAGCCGTCGCTGCCAATCCTGATGACTAGCCACTCAGGCTGGCGTCCTAGCCGATGCGAGAGCGCCTGGCGTGCGGGAGTCTCGCTGGCGCGCATGATCCAACGAGCGGGGCGGTAGGCCCGCTGTCACCAGAAAGGAATCGACTCATGTCCGCATCACCGAACGTAGCCCCCACCACAGCCGAGATCACCGAGCGCGAGCAGCGCCAGATCGATCAAGCCAACTCGAGCGGCAAGACGCCGGTCGTCTTCATCCATGGGCTCTGGCTGCTGCCGAGCAGCTGGGACAACTGGGTCGGCCTGTTCGAGGAGAACGGCTACGCGGGTGTAACGCCCGTCTGGCCGGACGACCCGGAAACGGTCGAGGAAGCCCGCGCCAACCCCGAGGTCTTCGCGAGGAAGACCCTGAAGCGGGTCGCCGACCATACCGCCACGGTGATCGACCAGCTCGACAAGAAGCCGGCCGTGATGGGCCATTCGACGGGCGGCCTGCTCACCTACATGATCGCCGACCGGGGGCTGTCGGCCGCCTCGGTGGCGATCGACGCGGGGCCGTTCCGAGGTGTTCTGCCCCTGCCGCTCTCGGCATTGAAGTCGGCCAGCCCGGTGCTCCGGAATCCGCTCAACCGGGGCCGCGCGATCACCCTCACGTTCGACCAGTTCAAGTACGGCTGGGCCAACGCGCTCGACGACGACGAGGCGCGGCAGCTGTACGACACGTACCACGTCGCCGGGCCCGGGGTGGCCCTCGCGCAGATGGCGAACGCAAACATCAACCCCTTCACCGAGGCGAAGGTCGATCCCAAGAATCCAGACCGTGGCCCGCTGCTGATCATCGAGGGCGAGAAGGACCACACCGTCCCGTGGGCGATCGCCAACGCCGCCTACAAGCGCCAGAAGCACAACGAGTCCGTCACCGAGATCACCAGGATCCCGAACCGCGGGCACTCGCTCACGATCGACAGCGGCTGGCGCGAGGTGGCACAGACGGCACTCGACTTCGTGAAGCGATTCGCCTAGTTGCGCTTTCGTGAGTGTGCGGGATTGACGCGACCCGACTCGCGCAATCAGGCGGATGCGACAGCGGATCAGGTTCGTGGCGGACTGCTGGTTCGCATGGAAACCGGCACTCGGCTCAGCGCCACGTCGACTTGTGCAAGCAGGCGAAAGGAGGAGCGGAAGCGTGCGACCTGCTCCCCCAGCGCCGCGCAGGCTCGGGACTAGACACAATGCCCGATGGGTAGCCACGAGCCGGACATCATCGTCGTCGGCGACAAGGTCGCCTTGGGACCGCTCCGGCGTGACCTCGCCGCCGATTACGCGCGTTGGATGAACGAGCCCACGGTCCGGTGCGGTCTCAACCAGATGGGCATCGCCACGCCGGAGAGTCAGGAGAAATGGGTCGACGACAACCTCGATCGGGGTGCGAAGAGCGAGCCCGAGGTGGTCGAGTTCACGGTCTACCACCGCAAGGATTCCGCGCCTGTCGGGACGGCGGGGCTGCTCGGGATTCTCCACGCCCACGGGAACGCCGACTTCGCCATCTTTCTCGGCGAGCGCCGCGGCCAGGGCATCGGCACGAGGCCACCCGCCTCGTGCTCGACTTCGCGTTTCACGTATTGCAGCTGCGCAACGTGCTGCTCGAGACGTTGGAGTCGAACACTGCTGGGCTGGCGGCATACGAGCGCGCGGGCTTTCGCCGCATCGGCGTGCGCCGCGGCGCGCGGATCAGCTGCGGGCAACCCACCAACATCGTGCTCATGGACGCCGTCCCGCAGGACTTCGGCGCATCGGTGCTGCGCGAGCAACGCAGCAGTACCCAAGCGCAGCCCGCCTGACCCGGCGTTTTGAGGCAGACGCGAGAGTGCTGGGCCGACGAGGACGGGAGTAAGCGCTGGGTTCGCCCGCCGCTACGACATCAACCCGCTCGTCGCACGACTGCTCGGCATCCTGGGCGTCGTGCTGCTGACCCCGCTCCTGTACGTCGCGGATGGGTTCTGATGCCGAACGAGGCAGGCGGCACCTCACCGGGCGAAAGCCCCACCTAACCGGGCTGCAGGGGGAACGATTGAAGGAGCTTGCACTCGCGGGAGCCGACCACGGCCCGACAGCGCAGGGTAGAGTCCGCTCGGCGCGGACGAGCGGCGCCATCTCGTTCCGTTTCATGTCACAGACCCAGCCGCTGTCCGGTCCTGCTGGTGCACCACCGATAACACCATCCAGCGTGACTCGGGATCACACGAGCGAAGGCATGACGATCGACGGCGCGCAGCTGAAGGTCTACCCCGGCGCGCCGCACGGCATCGCCGACACCCACAAGGAGCAGCTCGGCGCCGACCTGCTCGAGTTCCTGAAAGCCACGCACGAAAGGGCGGCCGATGAATCCTGCCACGTCCACGCCTGACACGATCGTCCTGGTCCACGGCTTCTGGGTCACACCCCGCAGTTGGGAGCACTGGATCGAGCGCTACGAGGGCAAGGGGCTGCGCGTGATCGCCCCCGCCTACCCCGGGTTCGAGGTCGAGGTCGAGGCGCTGAACGCCGACCCGACGCCGATCGAGCAGGTCACCGTGCCGCAGATCGTCGAGCACCTGGAGTCGATCATCGGCGAGCTCGACTCGCCTCCGATCATCATCGGCCACTCGGCCGGCGGCGTATTCACGCAGGTCCTGCTCGACCACGGCTTCGGCGCCGCCGGCGTCGCGATCAACTCGGCGCCGACCGAGGGTGTCAAGCGCATCCCGCTGTCGCAGGTGCGCGCCAGCTTCCCGGTGCTCAAGAACCCGGCGAACCGCCACAAGGCCGTCGGCCTCACCTTCGAGCAGTGGAACTACACGTTCACCAACGGCTTCCCGGAGGACGAGGCGCGGCGCCTGTACGAGCGCTACCACATCCCCGCGTCCGGAGAGATCTTCTGGGGCAGCGCGCTCGCCAACGTCCACCCGGGCAAGGACGACACCTGGGTGAACTACCACAACGACGACCGTGCCCCGCTGCTGTTCATCTCCGGCGGCAGCGACCACCTGATGCCGCCGTCGATCCAGCAGTCCAACGCCAAGCACTACAAGTCCGACACGGTCACCGAGGTCAAGGAGTTCGAGGGACCGCACCTGCTGCCCGCCTGGCCGGGCTGGGAGCATGTCGCCGACTACGCCCTCGACTGGGCGCTCGAGCAGGCGGCGCTGCCGAGCACGCGCTAAGAGGCGTCCGGCTCACCGACAGCGGCGACCTCCTGCTGGCTTTCGCACGCTCGCGTGCTGCGGTCTTGCGATCTTTGCCACAAGCGGGCGCGACAGGAGTAGGGTGAGAGATGTGCTGGCCCTGCGGCCAGAGCGCTCAGCCCAAGCCCGAATGCCACCGACGGCGCACCGCGCCACAAGGCGAGAGGCCGGGGCCTACTGAGTTTTGACTGCGGGGTCGGTGACGTACCTCTACCGACACTGGCTACGTCCAAGAATGGATTGGACGCTCCGGATTTGGCCTGTCCTTCACACACAGAAGGGACCCAGTTATGGGCGCGCACGAGAACAAGCAGACGGCACAGACTGCCTACGAGGCGTTCGGCAAGGGAGACGCCGAGGGAGCGATGCGAAACATCGACGACTCAGTCGAGTGGACAGTCCGCGGTGACAACGCTCTGACCGGAACCTACAACGGCAAGCAAGCGGTCGCCGGGCTATGGGGCGAGTTCGGCAGCAAGGACTTCCGAACCGAGCCGCACGACTTCATCGCCGACGGCGACAAGGTCGTCGTGCTCACGACGATCCACCTCGACGGCGAGACAGTCGAGAGCGCCGACATCCTCACCTACAACGGCGGCGGCAAGCTCATAGCGTTCGAGACCTGCTCCGACGCCAAGGTGGCCGACCGGGTGTTCGCGAAGTAGAACCAACACCTGGGTAGCACGACTCACTCCGGGGCCGACGTCCAAGGCGCCGGCGGCGGTCACCGCCGGGACACCGACCGGAAGCCCGTGGACGTGACCGAGCACCGGTCGGGTGGGCTGCCGGAGTGGTCGTGCGGCGAAGTGGACCTGACCCCATCAGGGGCGTAGGGTGGAGACACCCCTGGCCCGAGGAGGGCACATGGACTCGCCCGTTCGGTTTACCCGCCCACTGCTAGCTCTCGCGATCGGGGTGCCGCTCGCGTGGGCGGTGTTGTTGTGGTTTCACCCGGACGTTGACCCCAACCACGTCTACGCCGACCTGCGCGACGACGTGGTGGCCTACCAAATCGTGCACGCAGGGACGCTGGTCTTCATCGGCCTGCTCGGCCTGGCGCTCTACCTGCTGGTCCGCGACCTGCCGGGAAGGGCCGCGACGATCAGCCGGCTCGCGATCGGCCCGTTCGTGCTGTTCTACGCCGCCTATGAGAGCGTGATCGGGCTCGGCATCGGCGCGCTCGTCCAGCACGCCAACGATGCGCCCGTGCGCCAACGGCCCGCGGTGGCGGACGCGATCCAGAGCTTGGGAGACAACGTGATCGTTGGCGACCCAGGCATCGTGGCCAGCGTCGGGTCGCTCGCGTGGATCGTGGCAGTCCTGGCGGCCGCCATCGCATTCCGCCATGTTGGCGCTCCACTCCTCGCCACCGTATTGCTCGGGCTGTCCTTTGTGGTGGTCTCGCATCCGCCGCCGATCGGACCGATCGGGCTCGTTTGCTTCGCGAGCGCGGTAGCTCTCCTGGCGCACGCCCAACGCGTCTCCTCGGGACTCACGAAAGCAGCACCGGCGCCCATACCGACTTAGGCGGCCTCACCCGGCTTCCCCTCCTGCCACGGACTGAGGCTGACTGGCGACCGTCCCCCTTACGGGGGATACTGGGTGGACGATGTCGCAGGAGAACGTCGAAATCGTTCGGCGCGTGTCGGACGCCTACAACCGCCGCGACGTGGGAGCGATGCTCGTCGAACTCCACCCCGAGATCGAGTGGCACCCCTGGTTGCAGATTCAGCTCGGCGGCGGAGCGACCGTGTATCGGGGGCACGAAGGCGTCCGCAAGGGAATCCGAGAAGTTGAAGAAGCCTTCTCTGAGATCCAGGCGGAGCAAACAGAGATCCGGGACCTTGGCGAGCGAGTCGTCGCCATCGGTCACCTCCGGGGACGCGGCAATGAGAGCGGCGCAATAACCGAGTCGGAAATCGCTTGGATCGTGGAGTTCAAGAGTGGCAAGGTGATTCGGGTCCGCGAGTATCTCGACCCTGGGAAAGCCCTCGAAGCCGCGGGGCTGTCGGAGTAGGCCGGGCGCCGCGCCAGCGGCCCTGGTCATCGAGGGCTCTATCCACTCATCCGCTCATCGCCGCCGGTAGCGGATGTGTGTGGCTAGCGGCGAATGCAAGACCTCAACGGGCTCAAACCCGAACGACTCGACGCCGTCGAAGATCCGCTCGCCGGAGCCGAGCAGGACCGGCGCGACGTCGAGGGTGAGCTCGTCGACGACCCCGGCAATGAGGGCCTGGCGCACGGTCGAGGCGCCACCCGCGATGTCTACGCCGCCCTCCCCGGCCGTCTCGCGCGCTTGTGCGTAAGCGGCGTCGAAGCCGCCGGTGACGAAGTGGAAGGTCGTCCCGCCTTCCATCTCGATCGGCTCGTGAGCGTGATGGGTGAGCACAAACACCGGCGCGTGGTAAGGCGGCTCGGGACCCCACCAGCCGCGCCAGTCCTCATCCCACTCGCCGCGGATCGGCCCGAACATGTTCCGCCCCATGACGTACGCGCCGCGCGGGCGCATGAGCCAGTCGGTCGCCGTCGCGTCGGCGTCGTTGGCGCGCTCGTCGCCGAGATGCCAGCGATGGACATCGCGCCCACGCCTACCGAGTGGATCCTTGCGGCTCTGGTCGGGCCCAGCGACGAAACCGTCGAGCGAGATCGACATGTGGCAGGTGGTGTCCGGCATCGGCGTCCTCTCGGGTTGGTTTGCGACTTGCTAGTGGCGACAGCACCCCTGGAACCGCCGCCAAGCCACCGCATTGTGAAGCCGCCTGGGCCTGCGACGGCCTGGGTTTCGTCCGAAGCGAATTCAAGGCACCGCGGCTCGCCTTAGATACTGGATCGGTTCGTGGCGAGTCGGTCGAGGGCCGCTGCGGTTGGGGACTGGGGTTCGGGAGTGGCCAGCAGGAGCGTGAGGCGAGGTCGAACTCGAATACGAGCTCATGGAACTCGCCGCCGACAGCGGTGCTGCGCCTGGCGGTCTTCACCGCCGAGCCCGCCAGCCGGTCAGGCGACGAGTGCCACGTCACCCGGCGACGACGTGCTTGACCTCCGCCATGTAGCGGTCGGCGGCCGCGTCGGCCTCGTCCGGGCTGCTCCCCTGTTCGCGCGCGCTCAGGTAGGCGGCGTACCAGTCCCACCAGTCGTGCGGTGGCGCGGCCTTCTCGAAGCGGTCGTGGTGCTCGGCCGTCTCGTGCAACAGCTCTGCCAGCGACGCGACGTCCATCTCAGTCCTCCCATTCCCGGCCGGGGAGCCGGGTCGTGACCTCTTGGAGCAGCCAGCCGTTGCCATCCGGATCGCTGAACGACGCGAGCGCGAAATACGAGCGCCCTGGCACCGACTCGAGGCCCGGGGGCCGCTGCTCGAACACTTCGCTGACGTCCACGCCGCGGCTGATGAGATCGGCCCGGGCGGCGTCGATGTCCTCGACCACCAGCTCCAAACCCTGAAGGGAGCCAGGCTCGGCTGTGGTGATGCCCGTGCCGAAGTGGATCGAGCACTGCGAGCGGGGCGGCGTGAACTGCAACGCCCGGAAGTCATCGCCGGCGGCCAGGTCTGCGTCCAGCCGCCATCCGAGGCTCTGGTAGAAGCTCTTTGCCCGATCGACGTCGGAGACGGGCAACGTCACCACCTCGAGCTTCATGTCGATCGTCCCCACTTCCGGGACTTCCGTCGAGGTACCGATGCTCTCGCCAGTGCTCATGTTGACCTCCGTCGGTCGGGCGCGCCATAACAGGGCGACGCCGGGCCCACCGACCCGTGCAGTGCGCGCCGACGACGGCTAGAACGTCGACGCTCCGCCAGCCTGGGCGGCGGGAATGAGCACGAGCCCGCGTTCCTAGTCGCCCCCTCGGTCAATCCCGACCGAGGACGCTGCCTCGGGGTGGGACCCACTCTCCTCTTCCGGGGGCGAAAGTCAAGGAGTCCGACGGCTTCCGCTACGGCGGCTCGAACTAACGCACACGCGGGCATAACACCAGCCCCCCCGCGGAACCAACGGGCCCTCCAGCCGCAGGGCCCGTCCGCATCGGCCTCAGCTAAGGCGCCGCCTCTCCCAAGACCGAAACCTTCAGTCAGCCCCCGAGAAATCGGGGTTTTCTTTACAGCGCCTCACGCGGCGGTCCCAGGAGCGGGGAGTTGTGCGTTCGCGCCCTCCCACTCTCCGGGGGATACTGAGCTGGCGATGTCGCAGGAGAATGTGGAGATCGTGCGCAGGTCCGTCGACCATTGGAACGAGACCGGCGAGCCGCTCTGGGAGCTGCTGCATCCCGACATCGAGTACGTCATGGACCCTCCCGCGTCGCTGGCCGGGACCTATCGCGGGCTCGCGCAGTTCAAGTGGCTCAATAGCCGTGGGGCCAAGCTCTTTGACGAGTTCCGCTACGAAGTGGACGAGTTGGTCCCTGCTGGCGATCTCGTCGTCAGCCTAGGCGGCATTCGCATGCGCGGCGCGCTCAGCGGTGCGAGTGACGTCCAGGGGGGCTGCGGTGTGTGGGAGCTGAGGGACGGGCGCATAGTCCGCGTTCGGATGTATTTCGATCGCGAAGAGGCCCTCCGTGACGCCGGGCTTGCGGAGTAGGCAATGTCGCAGGAGAACGTGGAGCCCCCTGGGCGCATGCTCGCCTAGCTCTCCGCCGAGGACATGGACTGGGACGCGCTCTCCGAACTCGTCGCTCCCGACATGGTCTGGGAGGTGCGCTCCGATTTTCCCGACGCCGCGTTCTCCGAATTACTACGCGTCGGGCGCTACTCGAGCCTCGTCCCGGCGATGTCGTAGGGGACGTTCACCGTCTCATCTGCACCGGGATTGGGGCGCCAGCCACCGGAGAGACTGTCGCGGTTCTCCCCGAACTGTCCCGTGTAGGTCGCGTCGAGCGGCCCGTATGAGACCGAGATGGTCATCGCGCGGTCCTCGACCTGCCACTTGTAGGGGAGCGGCTCCGGAGACATGTTCGAGAAGACATACGACTTGAACGCGCCGGTCTCAGGGTCGTAGCCGATGAGCTCCAAGCTGTCGATCTCGGCGAAGCCCGCGAAGTCCAGCTTCACGCGCTGCTGCAAGAAGAAGCCGCCAGGCAGCCACTCGTAGCTGGCCTCGCCGACGATGTTCTCCTCGTCCGAACCGACCAAGTGCCCTTTCAGTCCCCATCCCCGACGAGGAAGTCCAGCCGCTTCATCGTGGGATCGGGCTGCGGCAGCTGCGTCGGTGGGGCGGCGTCGTCGTCCATGGGATTGGTCTCCTCTCCTTTGCGTTTGTCCCCTTAGTTCAGACCGCGCACCGCCTCAAGAATCGTCGCGAGCCCCTCATCCGATCCGGGCTCAAGCTGCGCCGTCGTCGTGCGCGCCACGGTGCTGCTCAGCCACGCGCGCGGCCACGGCGACTCGCCGCTCACTACCCGACATCGCCGACGACACGCCGCGGCTGCGCTACGCGCTCGAGTGCTGGACCGGACTCAACCGCTCCGCCACCCGCCGCTGGCTACAAGGCGAAGCCACCCGCGAACAGACCCACGAACTGATCGCCTCAACACTCGAGAGTCCCTTCGGCACCCCACCCAAGCCAAACCGGCGCAGCGCCCTCGCTGAGCAGAGAACCGTTCGGTCCCAGCAGCGGCGACGCTGCCAGCGCCTGACGCGCAAAGCCACCATCGCTTCCACCTTCCCTGCGCAGTCCGGGTCCGAGCGGAGCGGACTGCTGCCTTCCATGCAGTGCAGCACTTCCGCTTGTCGCCAAAGCAGCAGTGGTCGGGCCGATCTAGGGCTCGCCAAGCGACGCCGGGTGCCGATACTCGGACGCGGTCACCTAGCGGAGTGACCGGAACGCCGCGCGAACCTCGCTGGCAAACACATCGGGCTCCTCCCATGCGGCGAAGTGGCCGCCCTTGTCGACCTCGTTGAAATAGATGAGGTTGGGGTAGACCGCCTCCGCCCAGCTGCGCGGGGCCCGGAAGATCTCGTCGGGGAACGTGGTGAAGCCGACCGGCAGCGAGGCCTCCGGAGGGGCTTGGCCGGCCGCACGCGCCGCGGCTTGTCCGCTCTCCCAGTACTCCCGGGCTGCCGAGGCGCCGGTGCCCGTGAGCCAGTACAGCGTGATGTTGTCGACCAGGTGGTCCCGGGTGAGATTGCCGGTCGGCTGGCCGTCGACGAAGGCGCGGGAGATCTTGTAGTAGCTGTCGGTGTCGTGGTCGAGCATCCAGGCCGCCAGGGCGACGGGTGAATCCAGCAGGGCGTACCCGATCGTCTGCGGCCGGGTGGCCTGCTCCAGGAAGTAGCCGAAGCCGCTCGCCCTGAAGGTGGCCTCCGCGTCCAGCGCCGCGCGCTCCTGCTCGGACTCCGCCGGCAGCTGGTCTTTGATGGCCAGCGCCGCCGCGAGCAGGTTGATGTGGATCCCGATCAGGCCCTCGGTTGCCTGACGCGCCATCGCGTCGCTGACGGCGGCGCCCACGTCGCCGCCCTGGGCGACATAGCGGGTGTAGCCGAGCCGGGGCATGAGCTCCCCCCACGCGCGAGCGATGCGGCTGTGATCCCAGCCGAGCTCCCGAGGCTCTCCCGAGAAGCCGTAGCCGGGCAACGACGGCATGACCAGGTGGAACGCGTCCTCGGCGTCGCCGCCGTGCGCGGTCGGGTCGGTTAGTGGGCCGACAGTCTCGAGCAACTCGACGACCGAGCCTGGCCAGCCGTGCGTCATGATCAGCGGCAGCGCGTTCTCGTGCGCCGACTTCACGTGGATGAAGTGGATGTCCACGCCGTCGATCTCGGTAATGAACTGCGGTAGCGCGTTCAGTCGCGCCTCGCACGCCCGCCAGTCGTGCTCCGTCGTCCAGTAGCGGGCGAGCGCCTGGATCGTCGCCAGTTGCACGCCCTGCGACCGATCGTCGACGAGCTCCTCAGAAGGCAAGCGGGTCGCCTCGATCCGGCGTCGCAGCTCAGCGAGCTCCTCTTCGGGAATCTCGACCTGGAAAGGACGTACGTCGGTGCCGGTCTCGGCGGCAGTACCCATGACAACCTCCGCTTCGGGAGTGGACGCTGAGCCTCACGAGGATCTCCTTCAAGAGCTCCGTCGGACGCCGCCCGCGACGCCGGAGACCCTACCCCCCGGAGGCGTGACGTGACGTCCCCCTCGCCGTGACGCTGCTGCTCTCCATGCAAAGCGGGCGTCCGCCGACAACGTCCCTTTCGGCGATCAAGCCGACGCAGATAGATGTCTCATCGGCGGCGGCGCCGTTACCAGTGCGCCGGGCAGCCGGGGCCTGCAGGGCCTAACGGGATTCGCTTCCGAGCCGCGTGAGGTACTGGTGCTCCCGGCACCACGGCCGGCAGTAGTTCTGGTTCCTGCGGACGGCGTGAACGCCTGCCCGCATGTGCGGCACGTTCGTTCGGGGATGGGGTCTCGACGGCGGGCGGCGTTCAAGCGCTCGCGATGGCGTTGCCGGTATTCCCGTTTCGCCACCGCGTGGCAACCGCGGCACCAACTGCTTAGCCCGTCCCGCGTTCGTCGTTCGGCGGGAACTCGCTGGATGACTTGCTCTGTCCGCAGTTCGCGCAGCGCTTCTCCGCCATCGGCGCGAAGTGTTCCACCGCGATCCGAGGCGACGGGCGCCAGCACGCCGAACAACCGCGGGTCACGACCGAGTCAGGCGACTGTTGCTTTGCATGTGACAGAACCGCTGACGAGTGCTCCGACGTCTGCGTAGAAGTCGTCGTAGCCGCCCTCGACAGGGGACAGGTCCTGACCCGGCGGCACGACCGTGTAACCGGTCAGCCAATCGAGCGTGTCGTCGACCTCGGCGATCTAGCCGTCGAGCGACGCCGCGCAGTAGTACTGGACACTCAAGGCGGCCATCGTATCCCGTGTCCGGGGGTCACCCGAGATCGGCACCCAAGGCTTTCGCCGTCAGCGACAAGCGACGGTCGCATGCAGTGAGTCGCTGGCGGTCTCAACCCTCCGGCGGCCACGATCTCACCGTGACGTGGCTGTACCCCGTCGTGACTTCACTTCACGACCAGCGCGGTGATCCCGCCGACCCGCTCGCCGAGCTCGCTCCAGCTCTTGCCGCAGTCGTCGCTCTGGAGCAGCGTGCCGTCGCCCAGACCGGCGAAGAGTCGTCCGTGTCCGGTCGCGAGCGCGTAGACGTGGGCGTCGAGCGGGCCCGTGATCGCCTGCCAGGGGCCCGAGCCCTCCCAACGGTAGATCGCCGAGTCTGACGGGTGGCGCCCATGTGCCTGGTACGGGCCCGGGGCCGCCGAGACGAACCAGCGCTCCGGATCGGCCGGGTCGACGGCCAACGCCCAGGCGTAGCGGCGGTCTCGCCCGGCGTCCGCCCGGTCCCAACCGCGGCCACCGTCGCGGCTCCAGGCGGCGCCGTCGCCGCCGGCCTCATAGGCGCGCCCGGGCGCGCTCGGATGCCACGCCAGGCAGTGGACGTCGCGGGCCGCCGCGGGCCGATGATCGCTGAATGAGGCGCCGCCGTCTTCGGTGCGCATCAGCCCGCCCAGCTCGATCCCCACCAGCACTACCTCGCGATCGTGCGGGCTCGGCGCGATCCAGCGCACGTGCGAGGTCCAGGGCCGGGGCGGATAGCTCCAGTCCGGCCGCGAAGGGATTTCTTGAAGCGCCACCAGCTCGTCCCAGCTCTCGCCACCGTCGCAGCTGCGGAACAGCCGGCTCGGCTCCGTCCCCACGTACAGGGCGCCGTCCGCCGCGCTCACCGCGACGCTGAACACGTCGGACTCCGGCAACGGCAGGTCCTCGAAGCTGTCGCCGCGGTCCGCGCTGCGCCGCAGGCCGCCTCCCCGACAGCCGACGTAGACCGTGTCGCCGTCGAGCGCCAAGCACTGCGCTCCCGAACCTTGCAGGCGCGTGTGCGCACCGAGCCTCACGAACGCGTCACCGGTCGTGGCAAACAGCTCCATCTGCAACAGGATCGCGCGTCACGACGCGCGCGTGCGCGGCCAAGGAACTGTTCGCTGCGAACCCCGGTCCGGGAGTAGTGTCATCCCTGATCAGGCCGTCCCAGCGGCCGGGCGTTTGCGGTCGCGGGGGGTCTACGCGAAGGAGGACTGATGACCGACGAGCAAAGTCACGAGTTCACCCGCGCGCTGTACGGCTGGATTACGCATACCGAGCTATCGAGCAGCGACCCCGAGGCCACCCGCGAATGGTGCGCCGAGGTGCTCGGCTGGAAATTCCAACCCCCGTTTCCAAGCCCGGCTGGCGACTACCACCTATTCGCCTATTCGGACTCGGGTGGCGGCGGGATCCGGCAGACCGCGCCAGGGGAGGCGCCGGGATCGACGCCTACGGTGCATGTCGAGGACACCCAGGCGGCCTACGACGCAGCCCTAGCCGCCGGCGCCGAGTCGGTGAACCCGCCCGAGACGGTCATGGAGGGGGTCCGCATCGCCATGGTCCGGGCACCCGGCGGACTACTCATCGGGTTCTCCGGGCCGACCGACCGGCCGAACGGCGAGCGCGATTCGCCGGGACGTTGAGTCGCTATCGCAATGCGCGAAAAGCAGCACTCGACTCGGGCGTGGCAGTTCGTTTGCAGCGGCGGCCCAGCGTCTAGTCGCCTCCGACGACCCGCAACTTCGGCATGTTCTGCTCAGCCTTCAAGATCGCCACCTGCCACTCCCCTGGCAGATCCTCGAAGTCGTCCGCCTTGAGTAGCGCCTCGCGGAACTCCCGACGCTGCTGGTCGGACCTCATCTCCTATAACGGCGGGTGGAGACAGCCTTCCCGACGCGGCGGCTCAGCTCGGCGCTCGCCATCCCCGCAGCCTAATCCTGGGAACTCGCCGTCGGCCGTAAACCCCTTGCCGCCAGCCGACACCGGTGGTTCGAGCGCTGTCGCTTTTCGTCCATCTCAGCAGCGCGCGGCGTTCGAACCGGTGCCGCCAAGACGGCTCCTCTGCCGCAAAGCAGGAGTGTCACCCGGCGCTCCTGCGCGTCGTCCAACGCGACAGTCATCGGCGCGGCACCGGAGCTCGAAGGCCTCACCGGCACTTCCCAGCGCGCGGTTGCGCCTGAGCTGCGCCGAGCAGCTGTCGATGTCGAAGCCATCGTCTCCTGAACGGCGGGCCACATTGCCGATCAGCAGCGCACGCCGGTCGCTCTCCGCGACCCAGAAGCCGTCTTCACCGCTGGCGATCACGACGTTTCGGCGGACGACGGTGCTTGTGCTCCCAATTGGTGGGTCGTCGATCCCGAGCCGGATGCCGTCATGACGCACGCCGACGACCACGTTGCGGGCCACCACGTTGCGGCGACCCTTCTCGATCGCGATCCCCTCGCCCCCACCGACAACGCGGTTGCCGGCGATCACGTTGCGGCTGCCCGGCCCGACGACGATTCCCGTAACGCCGTCGCGAAAGCTGCGGTTGCCGCGCACCTGGTTGCCGTCGGCCTCGAGGAAGATGCCGAAGTCGGAGTTGCGCGCGACCACGTTGCGCGTGATCAGGTTGTCCGTGGAGCCCTCGATGTGCATGCCGAGCCCGTTTCTGCGGAACGAGTTGCCGACGATCCGCAGGTCGTGCGAGCCGAACACGCCCAGCCCGTCACCGTCGGGAGCCGGGTTGTCGTTGCCCGAGCTGTCGCGGATGACGGTTCGCGCGGAATCAGCGATCACGTATCCGAAGAACTGGTTCCGCGACGAGGAGAGCTCCACCAGCCGGTTGCCGCGCACGCCGCCGACAAGCACACCGACGGCGAACCCGCGCAGCGAGCCGTTGCGCACCGTGACCCCGCCGTGGCGGTCGTTGAAGACCCCGATGTCGCAGGGCTGCCGTCGCGGGCAGCGGCGCACCGGCTTGCCGTCGCCGGAGATCGTGTGCCCGTTCAGGTCGAGCGTGATGTTGTCCGCACCGATCACCAGGCCGTTGCTACGACATCCGGTGAGATCGCGATCGAGCGTCGTGTCGGCCGTGATCGGTGTCGCCGCAGCCGAGGGGAGCATCCTGCGCCAAGGCGCCGCCACCCGCCGCCGACGCCAGCGCAAAGGCGAGCAGACAGAGGGCCAGCCCTACTCGTCGCATCTAGGGATCCTTCCCAGGGCCAGTTGAGAACAGGTCTCCCCGCCAGCGGAGAGCCCCGATCACGGACCACCCTAACCGGGGACACCGAACCTCGCCACCACCCCGCCGTACCGCAGTTGCCGTATTTACCGCGCTGAAACGCCCGACGCGCCAAGCCAACATCGCTTCACCTGCTTGCGACACTCTCGGCTGAGACTCGCCTCGGACGAGGAGCAGGTACCGGACGGCGCACGATCGGAGGCCGTGTCGCCCCTGCATCCGTGGGGAAAGCAGCGGCCACGAGCTGGCTGTTCCTATCCATGCAAAGCGGGCGTCGGGCACGCCTCGACGACTGTCACCGGCGAGGTCCCTCAGCAACCCGCCGTCGAAGCTCCTTCGCCGCCAGGTACCTCGAGACCGACCCCGGGCTCCCGACCTCCGACCACACATCGAGCGCCACATAGAAGCCGGCGCCGGCGTCCTCCGCGATCTCCACCAACCGGTCGAACCCGGGCCCGAAACCCCGGTCATCCGTGTCGCCCCACAGACCCAAACTGTCCTGGTCGCCGCTGGCGCGGATCGCGTCGCACACCAGCCCAAGCTCACGGCGGGACGGCGCCATGCCGAGCGCCTTGAACGCCGCCGTGAGCATGGCGGTCACTGCCGCCGCGCCTCCCCCACCCGGGCGAACAACTCCGCCATCCGGGCCTCAGGAGCAACCTCGTCCTCCTGCCACATCTCGCGGAGCAGCCTGATCGCCTGGATGCGGTCCCTCTCATAGGGAGCCTCGAGCGCGATCCGTTCCAGCTCGGCCTTCGCCTCATCACGGGTCATTTTGTGGACCAACAGTTTTTCCGTGCCGCCTCACGTGGCGGTCCCCGGAGCGGGGAGTTCTGCGTTCGCACCCCCCTCCGGCGGGGGATACTGAGCGGGCGATGTCGCAGGAGCACGTGGAGATCGTGCGCAGGTCCGTCGACCATTGGAATGAGACCGGTGGTGAGTCGCTCTGGGAGCTGTTCGATCCCGACATCGAGTTCGTCCTTGACCCGCCCGCATGGTTGGCCGGGACCTATCGCGGGCGCACGCAGCTCGACTCGCTCATTAGCCGTTTGGCCCGGCTCTTCGACGAGTTCCACTACGAAGTGGACGAGTTGCTGCCTGCTGGCGATCTCGTCGTCAGCCTGGGCGTTGTTCGCGAGCGCGGCGCGCTGAGCGGTGCGAGTGACGTCCAGAAGAGCTGCGGTGTGTGGGAGCTGCGGGAAGGGCGCATCGTCCGCGTTCGGATCTATCTCGACCGCGAAGAGGCCCTCGAAGCCGCAGGGCTGCGGGAGTAGGCGATGTCGCATCAGGACGTCGAGGTCGTGCGGGGGTTGTTCGATGCCTACCGCAGGCAAGCCATCGACGCCGCAGTCGAGATCGCGCATCCCGACATCGAGGTGCGCCCGAGCATTGTCGGAGGGCCCGAGAGCGACGTCTATCGCGGCCGTGATGGCGTCAGGAGGTTTCTTGCCGACGTCGAGGCGGCCTGGGCTGATTTCCGGATCGAGGTCGACGAGTTCCGTGATCTCGGCGGCGCCACGGTGCTGATCCTCGGACGATCCTTCGCACGCGGTGAGGGGAGCGGCATCCCGGTGGAGGCGGCCACAGGCTGGGTTGCCGTCGTACGCGACGGCAAGGTTCACCGATTCGCGAGCTTCACCAGCAGGGAAGCGGCCCTCGAAGCCGTGGGGCTGCGGGAGTAGGCGAGACACCCCTCAGCCCTCGGTGCTCCATCTTTCCTCGGTGGTGGCGATCAGGGCCTCGAGGTCTTGGGCTGTCAGCACCTCGACGCGCTCCAGCTCGTTGGCGATCGCCACGGCCAGCCGCCGGAACTCCGGGCGCCGCGCCAGCTCGTTGGCCTGCCACACGTAGAACCCCCAGGTGGCGCGATCGGCGATCACCGATGTACCCGGCGAGGTGGCGTGCCTGCTCGGCGTCACGCCGGGCCCCCTCGGGCAGCCGCTGGGGATCGATCGGCCATTCCTGCCAGCCCTCGCAGCCCTCGGTCATCGCGCCCACAAGGATCGCCACGAGCACGTGCTTGGCCTTGTCGCGGTCGGGTCCGTCGCCCCAGTCGACCGTCACCAAGCCGGCCAGGTCCGCCTCGGGCCAGTCGGTCCGCACCTGCTTCGGCACCATCCCCGCGAGGCACAAGCCCGCAGCGTGGTGAGCCTCGTGCCGCGCACGCTCGCGGCTCCCTCGCAGCGCCCCGGTCACGCGTTCCGCGCCTGGGCCTTCCGGCGGGCCTCGGCCTTCAGCGCCGCACGGATCTCGGCGCGCACCACCGGCTTCAGCTTCTCGGCCAGCAGCTCAGCCCACGGCTCGGCCCACCCTGGCAGGGGTGGCGGCTCGGTAGGGGCAGGCGGGCGCAGCATGCGGTCAAGCTCGTCCTCGCTTCGCGCCCGGAAGCCCGCGACGGCGTCCGGGTGGACACCCGGCCAAGACAGGTGGGCTGGCTGGATCTCGCCGGCATCGAGCGCAGCGATGGCGTCGCTCAGGGTGAGCGCCCCGTCCTCGCCGGGCGGACACCAGAACTCCAACCGGCGCGTAAAGCCCGCCGCCAACAGCCGCGACTCCGGGCTCTCCAGCGGCCGCGAGCCGGGACTCACGGCATCTCCTTGTCGGTCTTCAGGTAGCGCGCGACGTGCGTATCCATGCCCCCGAATCTTACGTTGTCGACCGGCGGTCGATAACCCTCGAAGGCTGGATTCGGCGGGGGCGCGGGAACGGTCTGAGCCGGCCCGCTCGCGCCCGCGACGGCAAGGGGTGAGCTCGGGGTGGTACGCGAGCGCCGCCCGACCGGTGTGACGCACATCACAGTTGGGCGCGCCCGGAGGCGACACGCTCGCCATATGGAGATCCTCGTGGTTTGTGTCCTTCTTCTGATCGGCGTTGTGTACGGCTACTACACCGTCGAGGGAAGCGGGATCGCCGAGCACCCCTACCACGACGTCCACGGCGGCGCTCCGGGCGCCTTCGCCCCCGCCTCCGTGTCGGGCCGCGACGAGACGATCTCAGTAAGGAACTGGTCGCGCGGAACGCGCTAGAACCGGGCGGGCGGCATCCGTACGCGCATGCCGCCGGCGCCACAGCCCCCGAGCGCTCTAAGAGCGATCGCGCGGCCCCTAAGGACGTCGTGACCGACACTTGCCCCGGTCAACTTAACGTCTGACACTCCGACGGGTCCTCGACCTCCGTCCGGGGCCCCGCCTTGCCGACGATGCCGGTCCTCGTGGGGCCGCGGCCGCCTAACTGTGGCGGCCGGCGAGATTCAGTTTTGCTGCGGCCAGTTTACCCGGACGGCGGTCCGAAGCGGGGGCCAGCGGCCATTCCGCCGACGGCGGTGGCGGCGGTTGTCGGCCGTTGCCGGCGGCTGCCTGGATCGGCGAGAGCGCGGGGTCGCACGGCCCCGCACCCTCGCGCCGGTCAGCGACTCAGCTGACTGGCGATGAAGTTGACGATGGGGGGTGGGGACGATGCGAACGTGTAGCTCGCAGTCCAATTCGGGTTCGAGAACTGTTCCGTGATCGAGGTCGGGTTGCCACCGGAAGCGTTGATCGGCGTCAACATGAGAATCGGCGTGTTCGTGAAACGACTCCCGGGGAATGTGATCGTGCAGCCGTTCGTTCCGTTGGCCGTCACGGTTACGCCTGATATGGGGGTTTGCAGCGTGCAGTTGGATAGAACCACTCCGACCACCTGATTGACCGGACCCGGCAGCCCCTGGGGACCGGTCGCGCCAGTCGGCCCCCTCAGGGAGCCACGACCTGACCAAATGGTCGGTCCCGTTTTCTCGAAATACTCGCCGGTGTCGCCGCGCAGGAAATAGTCGCCCACAACGCCAGTCGCCGCAGGCGGGGCACCCGGTGCCGTCCACCACTTCGAACCCGGTGTCCCCGGCAGACCCTGGAGGCCCTGCGAACCGGTGTCTCCCTTCGGCCCTTGTGTGCCGGTTGCGCCCTGCGCGCCGGTGTCGCCCTTGTCGCCCTTCGCGCCTGCGTCGCCCTTCGGTCCGGGCAGTCCGGCGGACCCCTGCGGCCCCCGCTCGCCCTGCGGACCTGCCGGCAGTTGCCCCGCCTGGAAGTCGGCGCTCAACAGCGAGCCGTTCTTGACCTTGTTTGAGTTGACCGCCCCGTTCCTGATCTTCTTCGAAGCGACTGCATTGTCCTTGAGTTGCTTGGTACCGACGCTGTTGTTGGGCAGAGCCTGGATCGCGTACGAGGTACCGCCCAGCGCAACGAGCAGCGCAATGCAGGCGACGACCATCGCTGGCGAAGGACGATGTGCGAAGAGGAGACGCACGTCACTACCTCCTTCGGTGAGTGGATCTTGCGAGGCCGCGGGCGAGGGCTGGCCTCGCGGGGCGCTTCTACCCTCTCACGCCGCGGCGCGGGGTGCAAAGCAGCTTTCGCGCTATTCACCGCGTGGGCGGCGGAACCCGCTCGCGCCCGCCACGGCAAGGATGAGCCGCTGCTTCGGGTGAAGGACGCCGGCGGGGAAGTTCGCCCCCGGCGGAGGAAATTGGGCCTACGAATGGACTCATCGAGGCGCCGGAGCCGCCGAGATCCCACCGGTGCTGCGGAACCGGACGTTGGGCGCGGCTGGGTTGAACGTCGTCTTGGCCAGCTCGCGCTCGACCATCCCGACCTCTTGGGCCGTGAGCCAGGCGCTCGTCTTGCCGTCCGGGGCGGGAGGGAACCGCTGCAGCTGTAGCTTCGCGACGCACGTCCGGCAGAACGTCTTGCCCCGTTTGCCCTTGCGTTTGGGCGGTACGTAGTGGGCGTGGTCGCCTGGCTTGATTCTGGTGCGGCACTTCAGACATCGGCCTGTGTTTCTCGCTCGTATCTGCATGTGTCTCTCTTGGTCTTGGCATGGCCCGTCCCCGGGTGGGTGCCCGGAGAGGTCGGTGCGGTGTGAGCCACGAGGAGGACTTCCGGTTCCTCGTGTCCCGCTGTGACCAACTGTTCCCGAGAGTCCCGACCGTCTCGGTGGGGCGACGCGCCTTCGGGTGTTTCGGTCCCTGGCTCTGTCCGTTGCCTCCGAGGCGGCTCGCCCTTCTGCCCGTGTCGGGCACGTGTCCATGGCGACCACCGTCTCCGGGTGCTGGTCCCGCAGCGGGATTGTTCGGCCGGCTACCGTTCGGCGGCCCCGGGTGCGTCTGGATTCGGCCCGGTGTGCGTCTGAGTTGCGTCTGAGTCGCTCCTCGCATAAAGCCGAATGGGGACACAACTTGGCTTAGGTAAGCGAGTCTGCGCGGCTATGCGGGCGCATTCGCTTGGAGCGGGCGATGGGCCGTGCTGGGCTCGAACCAGCGACCTCCGGCTTGTCGAGCCGGCGCTCTCCCAGCTGAGCTAACGGCCCGGGAGAACGGCCGAGTATAGCCTCGCCCAGCGGGTACTCGCCGGGCATGGAGAACGAGCGAAAGCGCGACGAGGACACGCCCGATACGGCTGAGCCGCCGGAGGCCGAGGAGCTCTCCGAGAAGGTCCCCGACGAGGCGAGCGGCGAGGGCAAGACGCCGCTCGGAGACACCGACCAGCATTCTGACGCCCCCGGTCCGACCGGGACGGACTAGCCCTCAGCCCGTCTTCTGCGCCGCCGCGCGCATCTCGGTGAGCTGCCTTCCGAGCTCGACGATCCAGGCGCGCGCGCCGAACAGGCGGACGCCCGCCAGCAGCGACCCATGGTCATTGCTTCCGGCCAGTGAGCGCGCGCAGGCGCGGGATCTCGTGCCGAGATCGGAGAGCGGCAGCAGTGCGGGCGCATCCGGCGCATCGGCGTCGCTGATCACCGAGTCGGCGGTCGCCCGGTAGCCGGCCTCCAGCTCGCCGACCGCGCGGTTCAGCGACGTCGACAGCGCCGGACAGGGCTGGTGGCGCGGCGGTTCGACCTGGGCCATGAGATCGGCCTCGTACCAGAGGCGATGGGTGCCCTCGAGCAGCGCCGACCAGCGCTTCAGCGCCGCCCCGGGATCCATCGCCTCCGCCAAGTAGGCCGCGAAGACGTCCTCCGCGCGCCGAGCGGCGCCGACCGCGGCGTTTCGCCGTTCGTCGAGCCGCTCCGCTGCCGTCTGCGTGCCGAGCAGTGCGCGCGAGACGTCAGCGGCGTAGTGGGCGCCCGCCTGCATCGCCTCGCCCAGTGCCCGGCGCAGGAGGCCGCCGGCCCCGCGCGGCCAGGCCGCGGCGCCGATCGCGAGTCCGACGAGCGCCCCGAGTGCCACGTCCTCGAGGCGGATCAGCCCGGTGTTCCACGCGGGCGGCGCCACGAGGTTGAAGAGCGTGACGAGCATGAGGGTGAACCCGGCCTGGCCGAGGACGAACGAGATCGATCCGCCGGCGATCGCGATGAACACGAACAGCGGGATCAGGAAGACATGCACCGTGGCCTCGGACTCGAAGGCGAGCATGAGTCCGGTGGCGACGACCGCTCCGATGGCCGTGCCGAGCAGCGCGCGTGCGGCGCTCGCGCGAGTACCGCGGGCGGTCCCATGAAGAACGCTCAGCGTGGCGAACACGACCCAGAAGCCGTGCTCGAGATCGAACGCGCCCGCAAGCGCACGCGCCACCGCCAGCGCGACCGCAAGCCGCAGCGCGTTGCGCACGACGACCGACTGCGGGGTCAGGTGCAGGCGCACCAGCCGGATGAGCCGCTCGAGCGGAGAGCGGGAGGTCCAGTGGACGCCGGGAATCCAGACATCGCGGTCGACACCCGCGGCCACGCGCGCCTGACCGCACAGCGCCGCGCTGAACGCGCCGAGGCGACGCAGCCGGAACTCCTGCCCGAACGTCCTCGCGAGCGCCTCGGGGTCACGCTCCTGTGCAATCAGCTCGCTCAGGTGCCTGTCGCTCCCGCCGGCAAAGCGCCGGCGCGCCGCCTCGAGCGCGGCGAGGTCGGGCGGGCGCCCCTTGCCGGAGTCGAGCAGCTCGGCGGCTCGTGTGAGCTCAGTCGCGAGCGCGCCCAGGAGCTCCCTCCCGGCCCCGCCGACCGGCGCCTCTGCCACCTGCTCCAGCATCTCCTCCAATTGCCGCAGCCCGGGTGGCATGAGCCGCTGCGCGGTTTCGACCGACGTCGGCCCGCTCGGGCGCTCGACGGCGGCCAGCGCGAAGGCCCGGGTCGCGGCGAGCGCATCGGATGCCGCCGCCCGCAGGCGCGCGAGCTCGTGCTCGTCGGGCCTCGGCTCGGCGAGCAGGCGCGTGACCTCGGCAAGCGGCGCCACGGCCGCGGCGAGCCGGCGCCGGTATTCGGCGCCCGCGCGCTCGGGCCACAACAGGAGCGCAGCCGCGAGGACCGATGCTCCCCCGATCGCCACGCCGACGAGCCGTTCGTCGATCGCCGAGTCCGGTGCCGGGATGCCCGCCGAGACCACGATCACGAGTATCAGCGAGCGGCCCAGCCCCGCAGCGTTGCGCCCGCCGGCGGCGGCGAGCGAGACGAGGAACGTGACCACCCCGATGACGACGGCTGCCGCGGCGGTGTCGTCCGAGACCAGCGTGCCGAGTACGGCGAGCAGCGCCGCCACGACGAGCGCCGCCGCGTAGGCGCGCTCGCGCGCGGCGAGCGGGCCGCCGACGTCACCGAGGCCGAGCAGCGCGATCGGCGTGAGCGTTGCGTAGACCGCCGTCTGCGGGTCGTCCAGCAGGTAGCGGCCGCACAGGAAACTGAGCGTGGCCGCCACCGCGACGCGCACGCCCTTGTGCAACGCCGCTGCGGTGAGGCGGGCCCCCACCCCTATGCCACGGCCGACCTCGTGTCCGCCGGGGCGCCGTTGCCGGCCGCGGCCGTGACGGGCGCCTCCGCCGGAGGCAGCTTGCCGTGCGCGCGCATCGTGATCTCGAAGGTCTCACGGGTCGTGTGCGCGGGACTCCAGCCGGTCGTGCGCTCGAGCTTCTCGGTCGAGACGATCCACGGATGGATGCCAAAGGCGATCTGCCCGGGCGGCGCCTCCGAGAGGCGCGCGGCCCACATCGTGCGGGCGAAGGCACGGAAGGCGCGCAGCGGCATCTTGCGGATCGGAGAGCCGATCAGCTCGGCACACTCGCGCGTCGTCATGTCGCCGGCGCCCGCGACGTTGAAGGCACCGGCATGACGGCCGAGCAGCAGGGCGGTAACGGCCTCGACCACGTCGTCCTCGTGCACGAACTGGATCCTCTGGTCGAGGTTGCCGCCGGCCTCGACCGCGAACGGCTGCTTCGTCCACAGCCGCACGATGAAGTTGTCCACGTTCGGCCCGAACACGATGCAGGGCCGCACGATCGTCATCACGCGATCGGGGTGATTCTTCGCCCACAGCTGGCAGAGCCGGTCCGACTCCGTCTTGTCGCGCGCGTACGGGAACCCGGCGACGCCGCGCACCGGATGCTCCTCGGTCAGTGGGACCGGGTTGTCCGGGAAGGCGCCGTAGGCGGTCGACGAGCTCGTGACGAGCACGTGGCCGGTGCCCGCCTCCGCCGCCGCGTCGAGCACGTTCTGCGTGCCGTTCACGTCGACGTCGTACATGAAGTGCTCGTCGTGCGAGGGATTGAGGATGAAGGCCAGGTGGATGAGAGCGTCGGGCTTGCTGCGCTCCACCAGCGAGCGAACGGCTGCCCGGTCGCGCACGTCGAGACGCTCGAACTCCGTCTTCGGCTTGTAGCCGCGCGGCGGCACGACGTCGCAGATGACGATCCGCTCGGTGTCCTCGCGGCGCGAGAGGAGGTCTACCAAGCGGGTCCCGATGTAGCCGGAGCCCCCGGTGATGACGTAGCGCATGGCGCGGATCCTACGCCGGGTCGGCCGGGGCGGCGGAGGCATGCTCGGCAATCGGCTCGCGGTCCGTCTTGGCCCAGCCACGCCGCTCGGTCAGTTGGCGCAGCACCGAGCGCACCAGCACGGGCACGAAGCTGCGGCTCTCCCGCAGCGCGACGATGATCGGGACGAGCTTGATCGCCTCCGGCCGGGTGCCGACGACCACCAGCACCGGTAGCCGCAGGTCGCCCGCAAAGCCGCGCGTCATCGGCTCAGGCTCCCAGTCCGCGCGGACGCTCAGGCCTCGTCGCCGGCGAACTTCCCCTCGAGGTCCTTCATCACCCCGGGCTCGCGCAACGTCGTCACGTCACCGAGCTCGCGGCCCTCGGCGATGTCACGCAGGAGCCGGCGCATGATCTTGCCCGAGCGGGTCTTCGGCACGTCCGCGGTCCAGATGATGCGCTTCGGCCGCGCGAACTTGCCGATCCGTTTTGCGACGCGCTCGCGGATCTCGCCCTCGAGCTCCTCGTCGCCCTCATCGATGTCGCCCTCGAGGATCACGAAGGCGCTGATCGCCTGGCCAGTGTCCTCGTCCTGCTGCCCGATCACGGCCGCCTCCGCGACCTTCGGGTGCGACACGATCGCCGACTCGACCTCGGCGGTCGAGAGCCGGTGGCCAGAGACGTTGACGACGTCGTCGACCCGGCCGATGACCCAGAAGTAGCCGTCCGCGTCGCGCTTGGCGGCGTCGCCGACGAAGTACGTCGTCTCGTCCCACTTCGAGAAGTAGGTCTCCTTGAAGCGCTCGGGGTCGCGGAAGAGCGTGCGCAGCATCCCGGGCCAGGGGCTTCGCAGGGCGAGCAGGCCCTGCTCGCCGTCGGGCACCTCGTTGCCCTCCTCGTCGAGCACCGCGGCGTCGACGCCGGGCAGCGGCCTGGTCGCCGAGCCGGGCTTCGCCGCGACCACGCCCGGGAGCGGCGAGATCATGATGTGGCCGGTCTCCGTCTGCCACCAGGTGTCGACGATCGGGCAGCGCTCGCCGCCGATCACCTTCCAGTACCAGAGCCAGGCCTTGGGGTTGATCGGCTCACCGACCGTGCCGAGCAGGCGCAGCTTCGAGAGGTCGTGCTTCTGCGGGTGCTCGACGCCCCACTTGATGCAGGCCCGGATGGCGGTCGGCGCGGTGTAGAAGACGGTCACGCCGTAGCGCTCGCAGAGCTCCCACCAGATGCCCTTGTGCGGGTAGTCGGGCGCGCCCTCCCACATCACCGACGTCACGCCGTTGAGGAGCGGCCCGTAGACGATGTAGGAGTGGCCGGTGACCCAGCCGACGTCGGCCGAGCACCACCAGACGTCCTCCTCCGGCTTCAGGTCGAAGACGTGCTTCGTCGTCCAGGCGACACCGGTCAGGTAGCCGCCGGTCGTGTGCTGGATGCCCTTCGGCTTGGCGGTCGAGCCGCTCGTGTAGAGCACGTACAGGGGATGCTCGGCATCGAGCGGCGTCGCCTCGCACTCGTCCGAGGCCGCCTCGATCGCCTCGTCGTAGAAGATGTCGCGGCCGTCCGTCATCGGGACGTCGGCGCCCGTGTTGCGCACGACGACCACCGTCTCGAGCGACGGCACCTCGTCCATGAACTCGTCGACGGCGGACTTGATGTCCGCGGCCTTGCCCTTGCGGCGCGCCTGATCGGCGGTGATCAGCGCCTTGGCGTCCGAGAACTGCATGCGCTCCTTGACGGAGTCGGGCGAGAACCCGCCGAAGACGACGTTGTGGGGCGCCCCGATGCGCGCGCACGCGAGCATCGCCACGGCCACCTCCGGGATCATCGGCAGGTAGATGCCGACCACGTCGCCGGGCTCGACGCCGCGCTCCTTCAGGACGTTGGCCAGCCGCTTGACGTCGCGCAAGAGCTCGGCGTAGGTCACGTCGCGCTCCTCGCCCTCCTCGCCGTGCCAGTGGTAGGCCACGCGCTCGCCGAGGCCCGCCTCGACGTGCCGGTCGAGCGCGTTGTGGGAGGCGTTCAGCTTGCCGCCCGTGAACCACTTGTAGAAGGGCGCCTCCGACTCGTCGAGCACCGTGTCCCAGCGCTCGAACCAATCAAGCGCCTCGGCCTGCTCGGCCCACCAGGCCTGCGGGTCGCGCGCGGCCTCGTCGTACACCGACTCGTCCGCTATCAACGCCTTCTCGACGAACTCTCGCGGCGGCTCGAAGAGCTCCTGATCGAGGAGCTCGGCGATCTCGCGCTCTATCTGCTCGGACGCGTTCCTGGTGCTCGCTTCCATACCGGGCTTTCTACCCGACAGCGCGGCCTGGCACACCGACGGCGTGCTCGAGCCAGCGCCCGAAGAGCGAGCGCGCAAGCGCAATCGAGGCGGCTGCGCTCGCCTCCACGTCGGCCAGTAAGCCCGGCAGCGCACCGGGACCGAGCGTGCGCTCGAGGCTGTCTGCGTAGGCGGGCAGCTCGCCCCACTCGCGGGCGAGCTGCGGCGACACCTCGAGATGAAACTGGAGCGCGTACGCGTTGCGGTACGAGAACGCCTGGTTCGCGTACGCAGGCGAGCCGGCGAGTAGCGTCGCGCCGGCGGGGACGTCGAACGTGTCGCCGTGCCACTGGAGCGCCGGGAAGCTGCGCGGCGCTCCCGCGAACACCGGATCGCTCGCGGCGGCCGCGGTCAGCTCCACGGGCAGGACCCCCACCTCCGCGCCGCACTCGCCCGGATAGACGTTCGCGCCGAGCGCTGCCGCAAGCAGCTGGGCGCCGAGGCAGACGCCCCAGACCGGGTGGTCAGACTCCGCCGCCTCGCGGATCATGCGCTTCTCCGCTGCGAGCCACGGGTGGGTGTCGTCCTCGTAGGCGCCCATCGGCCCGCCCATGACGATCATGCCGTCGAAGCCGCGCCAGTCGGGCGGCCCCTCCCCCTCGTCCAGCTCCACCCGGACGAGGTCGAGGCCGCGGGCGCGCAGCTCGTCCTCGAAGGCCGCGGGCGGCTCGCAGGCGATGTGCTGGAGGACGAGCAGCGCCCCGGTCACGCGCGCGGCACTCCCGCCGCGGCGCGTATCGCCTCCGCCTCATAGCGGTTGGCCCGGTAGGCGCTGCGGTCTGAGCTGAACGTTGACGGCCGCGCGTAGGAGAGCCACACGCGCAGCGGCTCATGCTGCAGCTGCCAGACGTGGCAGAGCTCATGGGTCACCAGTCGCTCGTCGAGCACGGGCTGCTTCAGCCAGATGTTGTGGCGCGTCGCGTAGCCGCGGAAGCGCCTGAAGCCCGGGATCTGGAAGAGCCACGGCGCGATCCGGATGCCCACGCCGTCGATCCGGACCGGCTCGGGGTACAACGAGAGCCGGTCGAGGCGTTCCTTCGCCCGCTGGAGTGCCTCGATCTCCCGCTGCCGCCGCACAGCAGTGATTGTGGATTATCGCGGAGGGGCGCGCGCTCGCCCCTCCACGTTTAAGCGCCGGCTACGGGTGAGGCAGGGTGCTCGTCGCGGCGACGGCTCTGCGCCCGCCGCTCCTGCCGGTGAGCGTCAGGCCGGTGCCGACCTCCGCCCCGAGGCCCGTCTCAGAGCGCACGTACAGCTCGTCGAAGCTGCGCGCGGCAACCTCCTCGCGGGAGAGCATGGTGCCGAGCCAGCAGGCGATGAAGCCGAGCGGAATCGACACGATGCCCGGGTTCGCCAGGTCGTAGAACCCGAGCGCGCCGCCCTCGGAGTCCGGCCCGGGCCAGACCGTCGGGCTGATGATCACCAGCGCAATCGAGCCGAGCACCCCGGCGAGCACGCCGGAGACCGCGCCGGTCGTGTTGAAGCGGCGCCAGCTGAGGGCGAGCAGCAGCGCCGGGAAGATGGCGCTCGCCGCCACCGCGAACGCGAGGCCGACCATGAACGAGACGTTCAGGCCCTCCCCGCCGATCACGGCGATCGCGATGGCGATTGCGCCGATGCCGACGGCGGCGATCTTGGCGACCCAGATCTCCTCCTTCTCTGAGTCCTTGCCGTGCCTCACCACGTTCGACCAGACATCGTGTGCCACCGCGCCGGACGCGGAGATCACGAGGCCCGCCACCACCGCCAGGATGGTCGCGAACGCGACCGCCGCGATGATCGCGAGGAACAGGTCGCCGCCGACTGTGCCGGCGCCGCCGCCGACCTCTTCCGCGAGCAGCGGCGCTGCCAGGTTGCCGCCGGAACCGACGGCCTCCTCCGCCCCGCTTCCGAGGATGGCCCTCGCGCCAAAGCCGAGCGCGGTGGTCATCACATAGAAGGCGCCGATCAATACGACGGCCCACATCACGGAGCCGCGCGCCGCCTTTGCGTCCGGCACGGTGAAGAAGCGCATGAGGATGTGCGGCAGGCCGGCCGTACCCAGCACGAGCGCCAGGCCGAGCGACACGGTGTCGATCGGGCTCGACAGGAACAAGCCGGGCTCGAGGTACTTCTGACCCTCGGGCGACTCCGCGCGGGCCTCGGTGAACAGGTGGATCGGGTTCCAACCCACCTCACCGAGGACGAACAGCGTCAGCACGATCGTCGCGGTCATCAGCAGGACGGCCTTGATGATCTGCACCCAGCTCGTCGCGAGCATGCCGCCCATGACGATGTAGACGATCATGAACGCGCCCGTGAGGATCACGGACAGGGTGAAGTCGATGCCGACGAGCGCCTGGATCAGGACGCCCGCGCCGACCATCTGGGCGATGAGGTAGAAGCCGGCAACGGCCAGCGTGCCGAGCGCCGCGGCCGAGCGCGCGGGGCGCTCCTTCATCCGGAACGAGAGCACGTCGGCGATCGTGTACTTGCCCGAGTTGCGCATGCGCTCGCCGAGCAGGAACAGCACGGTGAGGAAGGCGACCAGGAAGCCGACCGAGTACAGGAAGCCGTCGAACCCGAACAGGAAGATCAGGCCGGCGATGCCCAGGAAGCTCGCGGCCGACATGTAGTCGCCGGCGATCGCGAAGCCATTCTGCACTCCCGTGAGGCCGCGCCCGGCGGCCCAGAAGTCGGTCGCGCTGGTAACGCGCTTCGATGCGAGATAGGTGACGAAGAGCGTCAGCGCCACAACGACCCCGAAGATCGACAGCGCCAGCTCATTGACGTCTGCGGCGATGAAGGTCATCGGCGCGTCACCTCCTCCGAGGACGCCGGTGCGCCCTCTTGCGGCCGCTCGAAGCGGCTGCCGGACCCGGTCCCCGCAACCTCGAGCGCGCGGTCAGCCGCGCGCTTGGCCAGCGGATCGAACTCGCGGTCCGACTTGCGCAGATACCAGGCGGCGAGTACCCAGACCATCACGAACTGGCTGAACGCCAGCACGTAACCGACGGTCAGGCCGTCGACCAGGAACTCCCCGCCCATGAAGTCCGGCGCGTAGCCGCACAGCAGGACGAACCCCGTGTACCAGGCGAGGAAGAAGATCGTCGCCGGGATCACGAAGGCGTTCTTCTTCTTGACCAGCTCTTGAAACTCAGGCGAGCGTTCAGCGGCGACCCAGTCGATCTCGGGGTGGTGATCCGTGCCCGAATGCCACTCCTCGGTCGCCTCTTCTGCGCGCCCGGCGTTTGTGCCGTGCCGCTCCGTCATCTGCGCGATTCCCCTCTCCCTCTGTCGGGCGTTCGCCACGCCTGATACCCGGGCGGGTCAGCGCTTATTCAATCGTCGCCCTTTAGGGGGACAAGGACCTAACCAGCGGGCGCAGGCTCCGCGCCGGGCTCCTCCGCCGCGGCGACCCTGCCGCGGGGCATGCCGATGACGGCGACTACGAAGGAGAGCGCCATCACGCCGGCCATCACGTAGAAGACCGTTCGCGAAGCGAGCGAGAAGTCATGTTGCACCGCTTCGAACAGCTCCGCGCGCGCGGACCGGCCTGCTCTGAGAAGGAGGAGGTCGAGCCGCCGCCCGCGTGGCTGACGGCGTCGGCGATCTGATCGGCGCGGCCCTTCGGCACGCCCGCGGACGTCAGCGACGACTCGACGTGCGACTTGTTCTGCGCGATGAAGATCGTGCCCAGCAGAGCCAGGCCGAGGCTCGCGCCGAAGTTGCGCGCGGTCTGCGTGATCCCGGTGATCTCGCCGTAGCTCGTGCGCGGGGCGCGGTTGACGGCGTCGGTCGACGCCGGGCCGAGCATCAGCCCCATGCCGGCGCCGGTCATCACGATCCAGTACCACTGGTTGCTCAGGTCGAGGTCCGGCAGCTGCTGCGCCCAGAGCGCGAATCCGACGGCCGCGATGATGGCGCCCGGCACGACCGCCGGCCGCGCACCGCGCTGGTCGAGGATGCGGCCGCCGATCTGCGCGGCGGAGGCGAAGCCGCCGAAGAAGATCAACAGGTAGAGGCCGGCCTCGGAGGCGCTCTGCTCGAGGCCGATCTGGGCGTACAGGCTCGAGAAGAAGAACAGCGGAACGAACGCCATGGACATCAGGAAGAGCAGGGCGTTGTCGACGGCGAAGCCGCGGTCGCGGAATATCGAGATCTTGATCAGCGGATCCTCGGTGCGTTGCTCGAACAGGACGAACGCGATCAGCAGTGCGAGGCCGACGACTATCGAGCCGATCGTCGCGGGGTCGCCCCAGCCCCACTCCGAAGACTGCTGCAGCCCGAGAATGGCGAGCCCCATGCCGCCTGAGACGAGCACTGCGCCGCGGTAGTCGAGCGGGGCGGGGTGCTTCTCGTTCGAGGGATTCGACCGCAGCGTGAGGATCAGCGCGATGATCGCGACCGGGACGTTGACCCAGAAGATCGCGCGCCAGGTGATCTCGGTGAGGTAGCCGCCGGCGAGCGGGCCGATGGCCGTCAGGCCGCCGGTGACGCCGAAGAAGGTGGCCATCGCCTTGCCGCGCTCGCGGATGTCGAAGGCGGAGACGACGATCGCCAGCGCCGCCGGGAACATCAGGGCGGCGAAGCCGCCCTGTACGACCCGGAAGAAGATCATCCAGACCTCGCCGAGGTCGCCCGTGGGCGTGGCGCCGCAGAGCGCGGACGCAGTGGCGAAGCCGATGACTCCGACGATCACCATCGTCTTGTGGCCGGCGATGTCCGCGAGCCGGCCGCCGAAGGCGAAGAGGGCCGACAGCGAGAGCAGGTAGCCGTTGATGATCCACTGAACGCCCGTCGACGACAGCGAGAGGTCCTTCTGCAGCTCCGGGACGGCGATCGCGACGATCGTCTGATCGATGAACGTCATCGCGACGGCGAAGATCATCGCGACGAGCACCAGGTTCTTATTCGAGCGGGCGGCCAGGCGCGGGAGATTAATCCAGCGAGCGGCGGCCGGCCTCGAGACCCGCGCCCGCGATGACGGCCCCCAAAAGTGCGAGTACCAGCCCCCAGGCGAGGAGGCCGCCCACGAATGCGTCGTAGAGCTCGCCGGCCGCGACGCGCACCTGCTCGGCGCTGAGCACGCTGGTTGCCTCGACCTGGTCGACCACGACCATGCGCGCGAGTGGCACGCTCGCCGCGATCAGCACACCCGCCGCCGCCATGGTCGCTCCGATCCAGAGCAGCGCCCGGCGCCGCGGCACCGCCAGCGCGAAGGCCGCCAGGAACAGGGCGACGGCGATCAGCGGCAGGACGACGGCCAGCACGCGCGCATCCTCCGTGCGGGCGAGCGCATCGCCCTCGAGCGTGCCTCGCCGCAACGTGAGGATCTCGCCGTCGAGCTGGCGGCGAGCGAAGCGCGTGAGCCCCGGGGCCTCATCCGGCAGGGCAGCCTCGACGAGCGGGATGATCCCGTCGAGCCTCAGGACGGCCCGCTGCTCGCCCGCGAAGAAGACGCCGTGGACCTCGACCGTCGCCTCCCGGAAGAGCTCCCTGAACGCGGCGGAGCGAACCACCTCGCCGGTGACCGACTCGATGATTCGCCGCTGCCTCGGGGTCACCCCCGCGGGCAACGCGCCGACCACCTCCCGCTCGATCGCGCGCCGGACGCCCTCGCCCTCGAGCGACTCGACGGCACGGCCCGCGAAGTCGTCTCCGTCGAGGATGCCCAGCCGCGTGTAGGCGGCGAGGGCGCCGCCGACGAGGGCGATTCCTCCGAGGAGGGCGAGTAGGAGGCTGAGTGCGTTGCGCAGAGCTAGTTAGAGCAGCTTCCGCCCGCGCCGTCGTCCGGGGCGATCGGCGCGTCGCTGCCGGCGTCCCGGTTCCCGTTGAACTCGCTGACCGTCACCCCGAGCCGGACGCACGCCGTGTAGCCATAGCGAGCCCTGAGCATGCGGTTGCGGTTGATCCGGTTCCCACTCCGGCCGGACTCTCGCGGCGCGTAGATCGTGTAGTTCGTGCCGCGCCCGTCGAGGTAGTTGTCCTCGATCACGTAGTTGTTCGAGCCGCCGGGCGCGAAGATCACGGCGTTGCCGTCGTCGCCCGGGGTTGGGTCGATCCAGCTGCCCGTGATGGTGACGTTGCTGCCGTTGCCCTGAATGCCGTCCGTGTGCGGGCTGTTACCCCAGACGTAGCTGGGGCCCGTGGTGTCGAGGTCATGGACGTAGTTGTTCGCGAAGACGACGTTGTTCTCGCCGACGTCGGCCGCGTTCTCGCAGCCGCTGATCTCCGTGCGGCGGACGGTGAAGCCGCCGAACCCGATGCCGTTGTGGCAGTTGTTCTGCCCGGTGTCAGGCCCGTCGAAGATCTCGCTGTCCTCCACCACAAGCCCTGTGCTGTTCGAGCGGATCGCCATGAAGTCGTTGCTGACGATGCGCGAGTTGCGGATCGTCACGTTCGGGGCGTCCACCGTCACGGAGCCGGTGATGGCGCGAGCGGAGATCACCGCACCGGCCGTGGTGATCGTCATCGAACCCGAGGGCGTCAGGGTCGTGCCCGGCGGCACGCCGGTGTTGTTCGCGTCCGGCAAGCCGCCCGCCGGGGGCGGAGAGCCGCTTGGAGGCTGGCGGCCGGGGCGGGGTCCGTGGCGAGGAGCTCGAGCAGCGGCGCTCGGGACGGCTCTTGCGCTTGCGCGGGTTCGTGCCTGAGCGCAGCTCGCAGCGGTCTGCGAACCCGTCGCCGTCGGTGTCCCGCTTGCGCGGGTTCGTGTGGAAGCGGCGGATCTCGGCGCCGTCGCGAAGGCGGTCTCGATCCGTGTCCGCGCGTCGCGGGTGAGTGCGCAGGCGCAACTCGCGCCGGTTGCGCAGGTGGTCGCCGTCCGGATCGCGTCGGGCCGAGGGGGCGGACGTCGAGAGCTGGTGCTTGCGCTCCCAGCGGTCGGGCAGACGATCGTGATCACGATCGCGAGGGGCGCTTGCGCTCACCGTGGCGGCGAGATACGCGAACGCGACCATCGGCAGAACCAGCCATTTCAACATCGAGGTTTCCTCCTAGATCGGCCGCGTCGCTGGGGTTCATGCCAGGTCGAGGCGGCAGCGCCACCCGTCACCGGCATCGACGTCGACCGGCTTCCGGAACCGGGTCGTCAGAGCCACACACTTCCCCCGTCGGACGGTGGCCGTTCGGAAGATACCCCGCGACACGGCGGTTCGAACGTCTCGCTAACGGGACGCCCCCGCCCCGATGATCGAGCGTCTCCGGGCCTCGGCCGCTTCGATCACGCCGAGGCGCAAGGGAAGTTGTCGACGTACGGATCCGGCGCCACGTTGCGGGGGCGCCGACCGCGACGGTAGCGCGAATCCGCTGTGGGCCGGGATAGCGGGTACGCTTGCCGGAGGATTCCGCCCGTCTGGTTCTCACGTCCTTCCTCCTCTCGCGCGGCCTACATCGAGAAGGACGGGAAGCAGCACCCAGATGAACGACGCGGATCTCCCTCAGGTGGGGCATTCCGACAGGCGCGGGATGGAGCTTCAGGAACTGACCAACGCGATGGTGCGCCTCTACAAGGTGCTCTTCGGCCGGGGGCCGACGAAGGCGCGGACCGACTACGCCGGCCCGGACATCCTGGTGGCGACCATCCAGAACAGCCTTACTCCCGCCGAGCGCAACATGCTCGCGCTGGACGAGCACCAACGGGTACGCGAGATCAGGATGTTCTTCCAGCACGCAAGCAAGCGTGAGTTCACCCAGACGGTTGAGGAGATCACCGGTCGCAAGGTCTGGGCGTTCGTGAGCGGCATGGACACCAACCACGACGTTTCGGCCGAGATCTTCTACCTGGAGCCGGTCAACACCAGCTAGAAGCGCCGACCGGAATCGACGGCGTCCCGGTCGAGTACATCGCGGGGTCGAGCAAGGGCGTCTCGTGGCGGGGTCACGGTCGTGGCTCGCGTTGTCGCTGTGACGTATCTCACGGATCGGCTTGGGAATGTCGCGGCGCGGGGTTCATCTGAAGGAGGGAAGGCCGAACCCCGGAGACACAGGAGCGTTGACGATGGCAACTGCACGACGGAACACCGACTGGCGACGAGCGGCCCGCCGGCTGCTCGCGGGCACCGTGGTCGCTGCCGCTGCACTTGCGGGTACGGCGGTGCCGGCGAGCGCGGCAACCACCGCGACGTTCAGCTCCGGCGTGCTGACCGTCTCCGGTGACGGCGCCGACAACTCGATCGTGATCAGACGGGATGCGGCGGGCAGGATCCTCGTGAACAACGGCGCGATCCCCGTCAGCGGTGGCACGCCGACGGTCGCCAACACCGCGCTGATCCGGGTCAACGGTCTCGGCGGCGAGGACGTGATCGCGCTCGCTGAGGCCAACGGTGCGCTGCCGGCGGCCAGGCTGTTCGGCGGCGCGGGCGATGACACGCTCACTGGCGGCTCCGGCGGCGATCAGCTCTTCGGCCAGGCCGGCAACGACACGCTCCTCGGTCGCGGTGGCTTCGACCTGCTGTTCGGCGGCAACGAGAACGACACGATGACCGGCGGTGACGCCGACGACCAGGTGTTTGGGCAGAGCGGCAGGGACCGCATGATCTGGAATCCCGGCGACGACACCGACCTCAACGAAGGCGGTACGGGCGTGGACACCGTCGAAGCCAACGGCGGCAGCGGCGGAGAGATGTTTGCCGCCACGGCCAACGGCAGCCGCGTCCGGTTCGACCGCCTCAACCCGGCGCCGTTCGCGATCGACATCGGCACCTCCGAGAACGCTCGTCCTGAACGCCAACGGCGGCAACGACAGCTACTCCGCGAGTGGGAACCTGGCCGCGCTCATCGACATCACGGTCGACGGCGGGGCGGGCAACGACACGCTGCTCGGCAGTAACGGAGCCGACCTACTGCTCGGTGGCGACAACGCCGACTTCGTCGACGGCCAGCAGGGCGACGACGTCGCCTTCCTCGGGTCCGGAAACGACGACTTCCAGTGGGATCCGGGCGACGGCAGCGACGTCATCGAGGGCCAGGACGGCAGCGACGAGATGCTCTTCAACGGCAGCAACGGGAACGAGAACATGGAGGCGAGCGCCAACGGCGGCCGCGTCCGGTTCACCCGCGACCTCGCCAACATCGTGATGGACCTCGACGACGTCGAGTCGATCGTCGCCAAGACGCTCGGCGGCACCGACAACCTCTTCGTCAACGATCTGTCCGGGACCGATGTCGACAACCTGGGTGTCGATCTCGCCGCTAGCGGCGGCGGCAACGATGGCGCGGCCGACAACGTCATCGCCAACGCGACGAACGGCGACGACGTCGTGACCATCACCGGCAGCGGGCCGAGCGCGCAGGTCAGTGGTCTCTCGGCCCTGGTCTCCGTCTCCGGCGCCATCGCCGGGAGCGACCGGCTGACGGTGAACGCACTGGCCGGCGACGACGTGGTCGACGCCTCCGGGCTGGCGGCCAACTCCGCGCTGCTCACGGTCAACGGCGGCGACGATGACGACGTGCTCATCGGCGGCGACGGCGACGACGTGCTCACCGGCGGCGCGGGCGACGACGTGCTCATCGGCGGGCCCGGCACCGACACGATCAACGGTGCGCCCGGCGACGATGTCGTCATCGCCGCCGTCGGAACCAACACCGTGACCTCGGCGAACCGCGTGGGCACGATGTGGCTGAAGACCCACGCCCGCACCGTCAAGGGCAAGACCGTGCTCCGCGTCGGCGGGACGAAGTGGACGCTTCCCCGCGCCCGCCTCGCCTCGCTCGCCTGAACTCGCCGATGACGCTCGGTCCCGACGCGCCTGGCCCGCAGGTTCCCGCTGTCCGAGGAGTGGAAGTGCTGCTCTGCATGGAAAGCAGCCGCTACGGGCGCCCGTTCCGATCAGCGGGCGTTCGGCGGTACGCTTCGGCAGCTTTCCGAGGAAGGACAACGCCATGAGCGAGAACAACGAGACCGCGATCCTCGCGGGAGGCTGCTGCTGGATCACGCAGGAGCTGATGCGTCACTGCGAGGGAGTCATCTCGATCCGGGCCGGGTGGACAGGTGGCGAGAGTGACAACCCGACCGAGGACGAGCCGGGTGGGCACGCCGAGGCGGTCGAGCTCGTCTTCGACGCCGACAGGGCTTCCTATCGCGACGTCCTCGAGCTCTTCTTCCAGATCCACCGGCCCGACCTCGGTGAACACGTCATGGGCTCCATGTATCGCTCGGAGATCTTCTACACGACCGATCAGCAGCGGCTGGTCGCCGAGGACACGATCGCCGACATCGAAGCCGCCGGCTTCTGGCCCAAGGTGGCGACCGAGATCAGCGAGGCCGGGCCCTTCCTGGAGGCCGAGGCCGAAGATCAGGACTACTTCCAGCGCTATCCGGACAGCTCCCAGTTCCCGCAGCCCCGGCTGGCAGCTGCCAGCCGCGAGACGGCGGTCTAACGCAGGCCCGGCAAGCCCCGCCCACACGCGCGTGGGCGAGTCACTTTGGACGACAAGCGCCGAGCTCGCGCAAGCCATCCGGTGTTTCGCCGGATTACCTCAGGTGACCTCGCGAAGGAACTCGTCGAACAGTTGGACATAGCGGTCGACATCTCCGTCGCGGTGGGCGACCGAGACGGTCGGGCCCAGCCACCATCCCGACTCCCAGACGCCGCGGTTCGCCATGAACACTCGGATAAGCGCTCGCAGGCCGGGTGGTCGGCGGCGCGCGCGCCGACGCCGTCGGTGGGCGGCTCGGGCGCGAAGAAGTACGAGGCGTGCGCGCCATACTGCGTCACGCTCCACCCGACGCCGGCTCGCTCGATCGCCGTCCTCAGCCCGGCGGCCATTCGTGCGCCGAGCGGGCCGGTGCGCTCGAACGCCTCCTCGGTGAGGACATCGAGGAGCGCGGCGCGTCCGGCGGCCATCGACAGCGCGTTCGCAAACAGCGTGCCGCCGGTCGCGACCTTGTCGACGGACACTCCCGACGCCCTGTGCTTCTCGTCGGTCGGCGCGATCAGGGAGGCGATCTCGTCGCGCATCCCGTAGGTCGCAAGCGGAACGCCGGCCGCGATCGCCTTGCCGAGCGTGAGGAAGTCCGGCTCGAGCCCCCAGTCCCCGGTCAGGCCGGCGTACGCGCACACGAGCGTGTGCGTCTCATCGAGCGCGAGCAGGGTGCCGGCGTCACGGGTCGCCCGCCGCAGCTGCTCGTGGTATCCGCGCCGGGGCAGAAGGAACCCGGTGTTGGTCATAGCGGGCTCGGCCAGAACGAGGGCCACGTCCCGCGGCTCGAGCGCCGCCTCGAGCGCAGCGACGTCGTTGAACCGGACGATACGGGCCTGGCCCTCGACCCCCGGAGACAGGCCAGGGGTCTCGGGGACCACTTCGCCGCCCTCCTCGATCACGAGCGTTGCATCCGCCTCGCCGTGGTAGTGGGCATCGAACATCAGGACGATCTCCCGTCCCGTCAGCGCACGCGACAGGCGGATCACCTCATTGTTCGCCTGCGTGGCCGACAGAGTGAACTGCCATTTCGGCAGCCCATAGCGGCCGGCGAGGTGCTCGCCGACGGCGATCGCGTCCTCGCTCGGCAACAGAAACTGGTTGCCGAGCCGCATCTGACGCGCGACCGCCTCGACCACAGGCGCAGGCGCGTGGCCGCAGAAGGCGCTCATGTCGGCCACGTACATGTCGAGGTAGGTGTGCCCGTCCACGTCCGTGAAGGTGGAGCCCTCGCCGCGAGCCACCCAGACCGACGGGTGGTCATAGAACTCGTCCATCCACACCATCGGCACACCACGCGGCATCGAGCGGCGGGCCTGCCGCTGGAGCGCCATCGACCGGGGCCGTTCGGTCACGAAGCGAGCGTTCTCCACCTCCTCCAGCGCTCGCAGGCGGGCTGGATCGATGCCTGTCAGGTACGTCATGGCTCAGCGGATCATCCTCTCGGGGAACACCTTGCGGACACGATTTCGAGCCTCGAAGGTCTCATCCGCGCTGCAACTAAGGCGCCGACCGGAATCGAACCGGTGTACACGGCTTTGCAGGCCGCTGCGTAGCCACTCCGCCACGGCGCCGGAGCGCGAATTAGCCTATCGCCGCATCCGTTGCGATCGGGTTGCTCGATCGCGGATTCGTGCAAGGCTGTTCCGAGCAAACTCCCCCAAATGCCGACCACCGACGTCAAAACCGTTTCCTTCTCCGTGCCGGGCGGCAAGCGCGCCGCTGGCATGGCGCGTCGTTCGGTGCTGTCCGTTCAGGCCGACCTGCCCTACCCGATCCGCCACCGGCTCGCACTGCTGTTGAGCGAGCTCGTGACGAACGCGATCCAGCACGGCGGCGCCGGCCCGCACGAGACGGTGCAGGTGAAGGTGGCGTCGTCGACGGAGAAGGTGCGCGTAGAGGTGTTCGATCCCGGCTCGAACGGCGCCCCGCCGCGGGACCGAATCGATGAGGGCGGCGGCTACGGGCTGCTGCTCGTCGACCGGCTCGCCGACGGCTGGGGCCGCGGCGCCACCACCGGCGGCGGCAGCCTCGCTTGGTTCGAGCTGACGCTGGCCGAGGCCGACCGCCTCTGAGCACGACCGCTCACCCGCCGGGCGCGACCGAGCGCGCGCTCCGCCTCCTGCGCTGGATCGTGATCGTCTCGATCGTCGACCTCATCCTGCTGATCCCACTCGTGGTCGGCGTGATCGTCGACTACCACGGGCTCGCCCCCGTGATCGGCCCGATCCACGGACTCGGCTTCCTGCTCGAGCTATATCTCGTTGCACGCGGGGCGGCTCTCGGCTGGTGGGGCTGGTGGTATCCGGCCGTGACGCTCGTCACCGCAGGGCCGCCCGGCGCCCTGCTCGGACACAACCGAGCGCGCCGTCAGGCCCTCGAGCGGACCGCCTGAGCGCGGCTATACTCACCCACCTCTGCGGCTGTAGCTCAGTTGGCTAGAGCGTCTGCTTGCCATGCAGAAGGTCGTGGGTTCGAATCCCATCAGCCGCTCTCCGGAAAGCCCCGCATTTGCGGGGCTTTCTGCGTTCCTGGGCAGGAACCTGTGACGCCCGCCCCGGCCATTTCCCGCGCCTATTGTCTCTTCATTGTCTAAACCGCGGGTTCCTGCACCCACCCGGAGGCCTCCCACGGGCGCGGGATCCTGCTCCCAAGACGGACTCGACTCGGCGCGGGCGGCACTCGCCGCGGCCGGCGGATTGCACCGTCAGCGGCGCAAACGTGCGCGGCGCGCGTCCTGTCGAACGGGAGTGCGGGGCTCGCGTCCCGAAGGAGCCAGAAGGCCTCGTCGGCGGGTGCAGCCCAGCACGAGCTCGAGCTGGTCCGGGGCCGTTCCGCCGAGGTACAGGACCTGTTGGTAGACGCGCATCGTGAACTTCGGATCCGTGTGACCGAGCAGATACATCGCGCGCCGGGGGCTGACGCCGATCTCCGCCAGCAGCGACGCGAAGGTGCGTCGCAGCGTGTGTGGCGTCATGTGGGCAATCGGCTGCTGCTCGCGATCGGCCAGGAGCGTGTTCGCCCGCTCCAGGACGCCGGTTAGGAGACGCGCGCGGATGTTGTCCGGATGCTGCCGCGTGCCGTTGCGGGTCAGAAAGGCCGGGGCCTTCCGCGCGCGCCGCTCAGCGCTCTGGGTCAGCAGGATCTCGTGCAGGGTCGGCAGCATCGGCACGGTTCGCTCCGACGCGGCCGTCTTCACTTGTGGCATCCGTATCTGACGGGCAGCGAGGTCCAGGTCCGAGCGGTCCAGCTTCGACAGCTCGAGAATCCTCGGCCCCGCCAGCAACAGCGTCGCGACTACGGGAAGGCGGCCGGCCTCGCGCGGACGTTCCTTGGTCCAGATCTCGCCGCGACGGATCCGGCGAATGAGTGTGTCCGACACCCCGTACCTCGCGGCGATGTGTGTCGCCGGCGCGTCGGAGCCCCGGATTGCGCGCACCTCGCGCCAGGCGAGAGCCTGCTGCTCGCGATCAAGCTGGCGCGCCGCGTCTAGGACAGCCATGATCTGCGGCACCTCAAGGAACGAGCGAGTCGGTGTGGTGGACCGCAGGTAACACTCGCGATCGTCAAGTGGATTGTGGTCGAGTCAGCCGCCGGCGCTTGGCCTCCTTGAGCACCTGGCGGACCCCGGCCAAGACCTTGTTGATCGAGTCGTTTGACAGTGGGCGTCGGCGACGCTGGTGAGTCCGCCGGGTCCGGGGGTCGCTATAGCTCTCGCGTAGCGGCTCACCCGCGGCGACGGCCTTCTCGATCGCTTCGCGCTCGACCAGCTTCTTCTCTACGAAGTCGTCCGCGACTCCCGTGTCGATCTCGTCCACGCGGTAGCCGCCCAAGTGGTCCATCGCCGTCGTGAGCCGCCACTTCAGGTCCTTGTATGTCTTCTCGGCCACCCGCCGCTTCTTCCGCGCGAGCACGATCGACGCGAACCTGAAAGATCTGAAGCTCTTCTCCATCGGGCGTTGGCGCTGCAGCCGGCTGCGGCGGGACGTACTCTCCGCGCTGCACCTGCCCCATCACGTAGACACGCTCGGCCTCGACCCGCTCTTCTGTCCAGCCCTCCCAGGAACCCCCAAAGTGGTGGTAGACCCGCTCGCCGCGGTAGCTGAACCGGAGTCCGTAGCTCATCCCAAGCCTCGTCGGGGTGCGGACGATCGTCCCGGTCGCTGGACGCGGCATCGGCCGCATCGTAGTCGCCTCCCCGCTCACGTGCGACCGCCCGCCTGGATCAGCTCGACGCCGGGCGGAAGGTCCGACTTGCGCGGTCGCCCTCGGCGCCTGCGGGTCGGCTCCCGGCGCGCATGCGCGCACGTTCCGAGCGCTTCAGCCACGTGCTCGAGGTCGAAGCGCAACCTCGCCTTCGGTCCAGCGCCTAGGAGGACCGCGCCGAGACGCCGCTTGTTCGCGTACACCCAGCTGACGCTGACGCCGTACAGCTCAGCGACGTCTGCCGCAGTCGCGAGACCGATACCCACGCGTGGCCTGGCCTCTTGGGTCAGGCGCTCGACCACCCGCTCGGCGATCGCCTCGATGTCCTTTGCTTCGAGCCGCATGTCACGCGGCCGCACTCCGGTGCGGTGACCGGCCGACACCCGCCGCGACCTCCCCATCTCGTCGTGCCACTGAGCCGCGCTCCCCGCTGATCGCGCGGGGGCCCGGGAGCAGCACCCCCCGCACTTCGTTATCGTGGCCCTGTCTCGCGGGGTGGCCGGGCGGGTACGGGGGAGCCGGCGGGCTTCGGGCTGGCCAGGTGGGCGTCGCGTTCGTCGCAGAACAAGATGCGTCGGCGGCCGACGTATTGGTGCTCCTCAGTGGGGTGACTGGGGTGCCAGCGGTGGCCGGTGAGTTCGTGGTCGGCGCGCGTCAGGAAGTCGTCGCGTTGTGCCTGGTTCTGGCAGACGAACAGGATGTAGGGCGGCTCGCCTTGGTCCGCGAGCTGGGTGTGGCGCCACCACCAGCCGAGGAGGTTGTCGTAGCGGCGGAATTTGTCGAAGTTCTTGTCGGTGCGGCTGGTGCGGTCGTACTCGACGAGGAAGGTCGCGGACTCTGCTCATCGTGGTCGGCTATCTGGAGGGCGGCGTCGGGGACGACCGGTCGGGGCTGGGGGTCGCGTAGGCCTTCGATTGACCAGGCGTCGTCGAGGCGCGGGCTGGGCTTGGCGGGCTGCTCGGGGTGGGGTGAGCTGGCGTTCGCCTTGCCAGTCGAGGAGGGCGGGGCCGAGCAGGCGGCGGTAGGCGAGCACCCAGGCGTTGACTTGCAAGTCGTGGAGGGCGCGGCCGTAGTCGAATACTTCGCGTGGTTTGAAACGCGCGTCGGGGTCGATCGCGCCGAGTTCTCGCAGCAAGCGGTGTCCGCGGGCGGCGATGTAGTAGGTCCATTCGTAGGAGCCGCGCGGGCTGTAGGGCCGAAAGCGCTCGAGGTAGCCGCCGCGGAATAGCTTGACGAGCCGGCGCCGCGCGGCCTGGGGGGTTTTTCCGGGCCACCAGAGTTCGCGGAGCTGTTCAGTGGTGAGGAAGTGGTAGCGCCAGACGTCGCGCACGATGCCGAGGTCGCGTTGTCGTAGCGCGACTGGTTCGGGCTCGTCGAGCGCTGGCGCTGGATGATCGCTCCGTCGTAGCGGTGTGCGGCGCGGTAGCTGTCGGGCAACATCGCTAGAGGTCCTCCAGCGGCAGCTGGTCGCGCCGGGCCGGCGGGTTTTGTGGCGGGACGCTCTCGGCGGCGCGTTCCTCGGGCTCGCGCGCTGCGGGTCGCCGTCGATCGGGGAGGCTGGGGTGGTCCCCGAGTTGGGCGGCTAGGTGGTTAAGGTGGTGGCCGCCGCGGGCGCGTTGCGCCTCGAGGTGATGTTGCGCGAGCTCCGGGTCGTAGAGCTCCTCCATCGGCAGCGTGCGGGCGACGAAGGCGGCCCCGGGGTGCCTTGGGCGACCCAGAGGTTGATGGCGGTGTGGACGGGCAGGTGGATGATGTCGTCGGCGGAGAAGCGCAGCCGTTCTTGTTCTGGCTGGTCGATCGAGATGTGGTCGGAGTAGACGTCCATGGCGAGGCCGGCGAGCGAGCGGGCGTCTTCGAGCTCGCGCATGCGGAAGATCGAGATCGACTGCAGTAGCGAGCGCACGCCGGAGCGGACCAGCTCGTCGCGCACCTGGGCGGAGTACTGCCAGGCAAAGCAGGCCTCGAGCCCGGCCGATCGGCCTTCGGCCAGCATCGTGGCGACCGCCGGGGTGAGCACGTTGTGGGCCTCGTCGACGTACAGCGATACGGCGAACCGCCGTGCTGCTTGGGGAGGGCTTGTTGGGCTTGGATTGCGCGGTGTACGAGTCGCAGCAGCAGCTGGAAGAGCAGCTTGGTGTTGTCTTCGCCGGCGACCGCCTTGGCGCCGTTCAAGACGATCACCTCGCCCTTGGCGATCGCGCCTTCGATGTTGAGGCTGTAGGGATGGCGCAGCACCACGTCGACTTGCGGGGTTGAGAGCAGCCGGCGCAGCTTGTTGAGCGGCGGGTCGAGCACCTCGAGTGTGCGGCTGCGGTCGCGCAGTAGCTCGGGGAACTCGCGCCGCCAGTAGTAGCGGGCGAAGTCCATCCCGGGGACTTGGTCGAGTCGAGTAAGGGCCTGTTCTCGATAGGTGCTGTCGCCGGGGCTGAGCATGCGGTACACGTCCCAGACCGTGGGGCGCTGCTCTACCGCGCACACCACCGTCACGGCCTGTCTGAGCAGGTCGTCTGAGCGGGCCTGGATCGCGCCGGGGGGGTTGGCCTCGATCAGCGCGCCGAGGAACACGCTTGCGCGCGTCCCCGGGCTGGCGTCGATGGTGAGCGGGTTGAACCCGATCTCCGGATGGCCGAGGTCGATGTAATGGACCGTGCGGTGCGCGGGGATCAGGCCCAACGCGAGTTTCGCGAGTTCCTCCTTGGCGTCACCGACTACGAGCGCACACTCGCTGTCGCGCGCGTCGATCGCAACGCCGGGCGCCATCGCTGAGGTCTTGCCCGACCCCTGGCCGCCCATGAACGCCTGGCCGAACTTGCGGTCCTGAGGGTCGATCCCGACTGCGCCGTGCTCGTCGACGAGCAGCCGGCGCGCCGGATCGCGACAGATCTCGGGTGGCGCCACGGCGCGCCGCAATGGCGAGCGCGGAATGCGGGCGAGTTTTGCCCGGGCGCGCGGTAGTTGCCAGATCGAGGCGAGCTCCGAAGTCGACACGAGCTCGGTTCGCAGCCCCGGCAGCGGATTCGGTAGCGCCTGTCGAGCCGTCTCGCGTAAAGCCGGCGGCGCAGCCGCACCTCGCGGCGCACTAGCTGGTTTTCCGAGCGCAGCTGCGCGAACAGACCGGCAACTCGCCGGACCGCCGTGGCCTGGTCACCGGCGATGCGCAGGTCGAAGTAACACAGCGAGCGGTGCTGGGTCTCGAGGCCCCCTTTAGCTCCTTGGCCTCGATCACCGAGTCCATGCCTGGGTCGAG
>CAWFZK010000035.1:0-145812 GCA_963820315.1 uncultured Thermoleophilaceae bacterium
GTGCCACCGTGTCGCTCTCGGACGGCGGGGGGGCGCTCCGGTTCACCGTCACCGACGACGGTGTCGGGTTCGACTCGACGACATCGTCCTACGGAACCGGGCTCCAGGGCATCGCCGACCGCCTCGCCGCGCTCGACGGCTCGATCGAGGTGACGTCGGCGGTGGGAGCCGGCACGACCGTGGTAGGGACCCTCCCGGTCGGCGAAGGGACCGTCACGTAGCTTCAGGGCCCTGCGTGTGCTTCAGGAAGCGGTACCAGTCGTCCTCGTAGGAGGCTGCCTCATCGTCCTCGCCGGCAGGGGGATCAGCCGGCTCAGCATCCTCTCTGGGAGCGTCGGGCTCGGGGGCCTCATCGGCCACCGATGCGTCATCGCCGTCGGATGCCTCAGCCTCTGCGAGTGTGGAGACGAGGGCGGCCTTGGAGATGCCCTCGTCCTCCGGGGCCGGGGCGGGGGCCGGCGCGGTGGCCTGAGCGGCGTCACGTATCCGGGCCAGCGCACCGGACAGCTGCCCGAGCGCCGTTTCCACGACGTCGTCGAGGTCCTGCAGCAGCGTGCGTGAATGCTGGTCCCGGTCGCGCAGATCTGCCGCGAGACGCGACTTTTCCTCGGTCGCCCTCTCGAGCGCCGCGCGAGCCTCGGCTAGTTGCTGGGCGATCCTCGGTCAGCCTCCCTCTGGGGTCTGAGCGCTTGATCTCGTCGACTGCCTGCTCGTGCTCGCGTCGCAGCGTCGCGGTCTGCTCGGTGTGATGTTCGCGCTCCGACCGCAGCTCCTCGGTCAGGGCCGCCCGGGTGGATTCGAGATCGCGAAGGCCCGCATCCGCTTCGGTCAGCTTGGCCTCGAGCTTCTTCTTCGAGCTCTTGCCCATCTCTCGTAACCTCCCCGGTGTGGCTGGCGGGATCGGCGCTCGTCGGTCACGTCGAGCGCCCGTCCTTGTTGAATCGGCCCGATACCCACGGACTGAAGTCACGATCGTCCAAGAGTCCTGTACCGGTCGTCGATGCCTGCCAGCACGATCAAGAGATGGCATGAGATTCAAGATATGGCATCATGTCGATATGTCGGCATCACCGGTTGCCATCCGCCTCGGCCCGCAGGGTCGACTGGTCGTTCCCGTGGAGCTCCGGCGTGAGCTGGGGTTGGAAGACGGCAGCGAGCTCGCGACCGGCCAATGGGCGACGGCTGATCCTCGAGCCGCGTGACGAGGTGCTGCGCCGGGTCCGCGGCCGGTTCGCCCTCGTGCCCGACGAGGTCGGCCTGACCGACGAGCTGCTCGCCGATCGCCGAGCGGAGTCGGCCCGCGAGGACGCCGAGTGACCGAGCAGCCGACGATCGTTCTCGACGCGTCCGCGCTGCTCGCCCTGCTCCGGGAAGAGCCCGGCGCCGACGAGGTCGAGCGGGTGCTCGACGGTTCGATGATGTCGTGCGTGAACCTCTCGGAGGTCCTGCAGAAGGCCGAGCAGCACGCCGTCGACGTCGAAGGGCTCGAGCACGACCTCGAGGCGCTGGGGGTGCGGTTCGCACCGTACGACACGCCCGCCGCCCGGTCGTCCGGCGGAGCTCTGGAGCTCCGGAGCAGGTCTCTCTGCTCGGCGACCGAGCCTGTCTCAGACTCGCCGCGTCGGTCGACGGCGTCGCACTCACCGCCGACCACCGCTGGACCGGCGCCGGGCTCGGCGTGGACGTCGAGCTGATCGGGTAGCGCACCCGGGTTGCGCCCCGCGCGCATCCTGCCCGACGATGCACGCATCGATCGAGGGAGGTCTGGCATGCGGACGAAGTTGGTCGCATCGCTCGCCGCGTTGCGCTCGTCGCAGGCGGCTACGTCGTGGGACAGGCCGGCGATCGCCGCGGTGCCGACGACTCCACCGACTGCCGGGGTTCAGCGAGGTCGTGAGCCTCAGCCATATGAACGCGCCGGCGAGACGCCGCTGTTCCCCGGCGACCCGCGTTCACGCTCACGACGGTCGCGACGGTCGCCGACGACGGCTACTACATGCAGGACGTGCGTGAGGGCGACACACCGGCACGCACTACAGCGCCCCGTGCCACTTCCGAGACGGGAAGCCGTGCGCCGAGGATCTCGACGCGGCCGACTTCGTGTTGCCCGCGGTCGTCGTCGACGTGCGTGACGCGGTCGCCGCGGACGCGAACCACGTCGTCACGAAGCCGACCTGAAGGAGATGGGAACCGAGCACGGCGAGATGCCCTCGGGCGCCGCCGTGCTGCTGTGGACCGGGTGCGACGCGTTCTGGGGCCCGACTCGCCAAGGACGAGCCACCTACTACAACTGCGGCCAGCCGGGGCGAAGTACAGCCAGCCGGGCTTCCCGAGGGGCGCCGTGCGGTGGCTGATCGAGACCGGCGTGCTCGCGAAGCGTGGCGCGCTGGGCAGGGACACGTTCGGTCCCGATCCTTCGGCCGAGCAACGTTCGGGAGTCCTACCTCACGCTGAACCGTCACCGCTTCACGCTCGAGAACCTCACGAACCTCGACGCGATGCCCACGACCGGGCGGGTGGATCGTGATCGGCGGACCGATGAACCGGCAAGGCTCGGGCGCACCCAGCACGATCTTCGGGCTGGTCCCGTGAAGCAGGATCCGCGGTCTTCGTGTTCGACGTTGCGCGGAGCTATGACGCCTCGGAGGCATGCCGGGCAACCTCCAGGGTGAATCCACTGCAGGCGCACTCGGAGTAGAGACAACGGCGATCCTCGAAGTCGCCGTGGACGAACTCCGTGTGCTCGCACTCGGTGCAGAGGACTCGGCGGGGGTCGGCTGGGCGGGGCAGCACTATCGGCTGGGAAGTGGTTGTCTGCACACCCCCGACCGTAGGACATATGGGGGACCGGGGACATCGGCCGAACGTCTCGAGTGTGACCCTACGCAAGTCCTAGAACTCGAAGGGCGCGTTTCCGTGCCTGACGGAGATCAGCCTGGCCAGTCTCTCTTCGGCTTCTCCTGCGTGAGCAGGTCGTCGAGCGAGGGCTTGCGCGCCTTCGCGGCCTGGGCCTTCTCGATCTCCTCCTGGTAGGCGGTCGTCAGGCCCGATATCGCCAGCCGCAGCGAGTAGCTCGTCGAGCGACTCGCCCGCGCTGCCGGTGAGCCGGATGCGCAGCGCGGCCAGCACGGACGCGTGGTGGTCGGAGAGTCCCTGGCTCATCTTGATCTCGGTCAGGGCCGCTTCCGCTTTGGCGAGGAGCTCCTCGTCGCTCACGGGGACAGTCTGCCACGGCCGCGCCGGGCGGGTCCTCAGTACACGAAGGCGAACCAGGGGGAGGGGTCCCACGCGAACATCGAGTCGGCGCGCGCGAGCGCTCCCGGCGTGCGCTCGTCCATCTGGTGGGCCCGGCTCAGTTGGCGGAACGAGCTGCCGGCGAGGTAGGCGGCCCCGAGGGCGGCCACGCTGCACGAGAGGTCGGGGTCGGCGTCGGTGCGCCGGCACGCGCCGGCGGCGGCCTCGACCACGAGCTCGTAGCAGCCGGACGTCGCGGGGCGGAACGCATCGTCGATCTCGAGCACGAGCCGGCCGTCGCCGGAGTACCGGCGACCGTTGAGGGCGCGCTCCACGTCGAGCACCCGCACGAACAGCCCGTCCTGGATCACCGCGTTCAGCCGCCGCGGCTCCGCGACGAGCCACAGCAGCTCCTCGTCGATCGGCCGGTCCTCCGCCTTCACCGTGGCGACGAGATCGACGTCGAACAAGAAGCGCCACAGCGCAGCGGTCGCGTCGGGATCGATCGCGACCAGATCGCGCACCGTGAGCTCGTTCGACGGCACGTTGCGGCTCCAATCGTGCTTGACCGTGTAGACCGCGTAACCACCCACGGTGCCGTCGTCTCGCTCGTGCACGGCGTAGTAGCGCGGGTGCTCCTGGTCTCTCTGGCGCTCGAGCCACAACGCCTTCCACCACCGGTCGTCGACGGCGATCATGCCCGGCCGCGTCGAGGCGAGCGCGTCGTAGACGGGTCGCATGCGCGGGAGGGCCTCGTCGCGAGGCAGCACCCGCACGCGTCCCCCGATGTGCACGTCGGGCACGAACGCCGAACGGTCGGCCGACATCTCGAGCAGGGTGCAGAGCGAGGCCATGCCGTAGCCGAAGCGGCCGTAGATCGCGGGCTCCGACGCCCAGAGGTAGGCGAGGGGCTCACCGCGTTCGTCGGCCTGGTCGAGGATCGCCGCCATCAGCCTCGTGTTGATGCCCCGGCGCCGGTGCGACGGCAGCACGCCGACGGCGGTGACGCCGGGCGCGGGCAGGGATCCCCCGGGCACGGTGAGCTCGGTCGTGCAGGCTCCGGCGGTGCCGACGATCTCGTCGCCGTCGGTCGCCACGAACCAGCGGTCGGGCTCGGCGATGATGCGATCGGCCTCGGCGTCCTCGGGCACCCAGCGACCGTGGAACGCGCGCTCCACCACCTGCAGGAACGCGTCGAGCTCGTCGGGCTCGATCGAGCGGATCGTGATGTCGTCCATCGGGACGGCAGCGTACGGCACGCGTCCCGACCCGACGAGCGAGGGAGCCAACCGATCCGTTCCGTAGACTGCTGGCGACCTCACCGACCGCGGTGACGGAGCGAGGAGCGCACATGCTGATCCTGGGTTTGATCGTCTTCGGGATGGCCGTCGGCTGGATCGCGCAGCTGATCCTGGGTCGGACCGGCCACGGCAACCGGAACTGGGCGGAGGCGCTCATCGCCGGCCTGGTCGGCTCGTTCGTGGGCGGGCTGCTCGGGAGCCTGCTCTCCGACGACGGTCTCGCCCTGCGTCCGAGCGGCATCGTCGGCTCGATCGTGGGAGCCGTGCTCGTGCTGCTCGTGTGGGGAGCCGTGCGCGGACGCTCCTGACGGAACAGGCCTCGGCGCCCGCGGGCGACAGCCACGTCACCTCCTTCGAGACCCCATCGGGCGTTTGCGTCGCTGGCACGTCGGGTAGGACTGCTGGTGATGCGCGAGAGCGCAGGAAGGAGGTCCCCCGTGGACACCAGCACGAACATCTGGAGCTTCTCCAGCGCGGTCGAGCCGATCGACGTCGAGGGCTTCACGGTCGAAGCCACCGACGGCGACATCGGGAAGATCGACGAGGCCACCTACGAGGTCGGATCCTCGTACATCGTGGTCGACACCGGCCCCTGGATCTTCGGCCGCAAGGTGATGCTCCCGGCCCGCGCGATCGAGGCGATCGACCTCGACGACCACAAGGTCGTGGTCCGGCTGACGAAGGACCAGATCAAGGACTCACCCGAGCTCGACGAGAGCGTCGATCATCGCTCCGACGAGTATCGCTCGAGGGTCGGCAGCTACTACGACCCGTACGTCCGCCTCGGACCGGGGAAGGCAGAGGAGGACCGGAAGGGGCCGCGCCCGTGCGGCCCCTTCCTCATGTCGTGGTTGGGTCTTCCGGCGTCGTCGGCGACGAGTTCTGTTCCAGCACCCGCGCGGCGATCCCCGAGGCCGCCGAGCCGAGCACGTCGGCGAGCCTCGCAGGGACGTCGGCCTTGTACTTGAGCGCGTCGACCGTCTCCACCACCCTGCTCCGAGCGGCCACGATGTCGCTGCGGATCTGCACTACTCGAGCGTCTTCAGCTGTTCCGTCTCCCGTCGCATCCATCCGATGTCCTCCTCCACGGTCTCGAGTGTGCGGGTCGGGGCGTAGGGCGCTCCCTCGCGCAGCTTCGCCCGCCCGATCAGCGCCAGCACGGCGGCGATCACGATCAGCACGAGGGCCACGATCGATGCGGCGGCCCAAGCCGGCAGCACGATCGCGAGGCCCAGCACGGCCGCGGCGATCAGCACCCCCAGCGCGTACAGCGCGAACGCCGCACCCGCGACGAGTAGGCCGATCGCGACCCCCGCCTTCGAGGCGGCCGGGAACCAGAAGGCGCTCGCGTGCCTGGCACGCAGCGGTGCGAGTCATCGCGACGTTCTGATGCGTCAGTTTCTGGCCCGATTCGGCGCGCCCGCGGCGGTTACGCACGAGCTGTTCGGTGACGAGGTGCTGCGCCGTGCGAACGCGCTGAGCTTCGGACGCGCGCAACTGCCAACGTTTGATCTCGCCAACGCACGGCACGTCCTCAGTTTCGGTGCTGATTTCCTCGGAACATGGAATTCGCCCGTGGCGCAAAGCGTCGGCTACGGGCAGATGCGCCGCGGTCGACCCGGCATACGCGGATCGTTCGTGCAAGTCGAATCCCGCATGTCGCAGACCGGTGCAAATGCCGACGAGTGGGTGCCCGTCCGGCCGGGCACTGAAGGGGTTCTTGCCCTGGGGCTGGCGCATCTCATCATGGCTGAGAAGCTCCTCCCTGTTCCGCCGCCCGCCTCCAGCGTCGCTCGGCTGCTGGCCGGATGGAATGAAGGGCTGGCGGACTATTCACCCCAGCGGGTTGAAGAGATTACTGGTGTGGCAGCTGTCCGTCTCGCACGTTTGGCACGCCGCTTCGTCGAGGAGAGTCCGGCGGTGGCGATTGCGGGAGGACCGGCCCTCGCGCATACCAACGGGATCTTCACGGCGCTGGCCGTCAATGCCCTCAATATGCTGGCCGGCAACATCGATCGCCAGGGGGGCATTTCGTTCACGCCGCAACTCGACGTGGCGGCTGCCGTAAAGGCTCCCGCCCCCGGTGCTCCTACGGCGTCTGCCCTTGCGCAATGGAGTGCTGCTCTAGCCAGCGGTTCCATGGCGGAGCTGCTGTTCGTCGACGGAGTAAATCCTGTGTTTACGGCGCCTCCCGCCTGGCGCGTCCGCGACGGGCTCGACAAGGTGCCCTACATCGTCAGCTTTGGCAGCTTCCTCGACGAGACGAGCGTGATGGCGGATCTCATCCTGCCCGATCATTCGTTTCTCGAAGCGTGGACCGAGGCGGTGCCTGAGTCCGGTGCACAGACAGCGGTTGTCAGCGTAGCGCCTGCCGTGATGCGTCCCTTGTACGACACGCGCGCCACGCCGGACGTGCTGCTTGACATCGCTCGCCGGCTGCAACGGCCGCTCGAGCTTCCATGGCAGTCGTTCGAAGAAATGCTCGCGGCCTCGTTCGGGGCCCTTCCTCCGGCCACACCCGATGTGGATGCCTGGACCGACGCACAGAGTAAGGGAATGTGGTCGGGGACGCTTCCGGCAGCGCTGGCGCGTCAATCGGCCGCGGCAGTCAATGCGCCGGGTGCCGCACAAGCATATGAGGCACCGCGGTTCGACGGCGAGGCGAGCGAATATCCGTTTCATTTCCTGCCGTATCCGTCGAGCACGTTCTTTGACGGCTCGCTGGCCCACCTGCCGTGGCTGCAGGAGATGCCGGACCCGATGACGTCGGCGATGTGGAGCAGCTGGATCGAGATCAATCCGAGCACGGCAGTAAAGCTGGGACTTGGTGAAGGTGATGTCGTCGAGATTGCGTCCACACAGGGGGCCATACGAAGCTCCGTGGTCATCACGCCGGGCATTGCGCCTGACGTTGTAGCCATGCCCGTAGGGCAGGGCCATAGGTTTTTCACGCGCTACGCCAGTGGCCGCGGAGCGAATCCGATGGAGATCGTGGCGCCGCTTACCGAACCTGTCACCGGCGCCTTGGCGTGGGCCGCAACGCGCGTGCGTGTTTCGCGCGTGGGGCCGCCTGACGGGCGTCTGATCCTGTTCGCCGGCGGGATGCGAGAGCACGTGGAGCAGGAGAGGTAGCACAAACATGGCTCGATGGGGGATGGCGGCCGATTTGGACCGGTGCAACGGCTGTGGCGCCTGTGTCGTCGCGTGCCACGCCGAGAACAACATTTCGACCGTTGGCCCCGATCAGGCCGCACGCGGTCGTGCAAAGCACTGGCTTCGGGTGGAACGCTACTGGGAAGGCGAGTTTCCCGACGTACGACTGAAGTTCCGGCCCGTCATGTGCCAGCAGTGCGACAACGCCCCTTGCGAGCCGGTGTGTCCCACGTATGCAAGCCATCACACCGATGAGGGGCTCAACGCCCAGGTATACAACCGGTGCATCGGCACGCGGTATTGCGCGAATGCCTGTCCTTACAGCGTTCGCTTCTTCGATTTTTTCAACCCTTCATGGGACAAGCCTCTTCACCTGCAGCTGAATCCGGACGTGTCGCTGCGCGAAGTGGGCGTCATGGAGAAGTGCACGTTCTGTGTCCAGCGCATCAAGGGTGCGCAGATTCAGGCGAAGGCAGAAGGGCGCGAGCTCCGTGATCGAGAGATCCAGCCCGCTTGCGTGCAGTCGTGCCCTCCACGCGCACTCGTGTTCGGCGACCTCGAAGACCCCGAGAGTGAAGTGTCGCGCCTGTCGCGATCGCCGCGAAGCAGCAAGTTGCTCGAGGACGTCGGCACGCGGCCCAAGGTTGCCTATCTGGAACGGTTATCAGACGTATGACCCATCCCACCGGAGCGCGGATCAACAGTGACCTGCTGCGGCCGCTGTTTAACACCTCGTGGCGGTTCTATCTCCTCGTCGTCATCTTCGGCGGGATCGTCGGCCTCGGCCTGACCACGTGGATGATGCAGGCGTACCTCGGCTACGGCATCACGGGTATCCGATGGCCGATCTACTGGGGGTTCTACGTCACGAGCTTCGTGTTCTGGATCGGTATCAGCCACGCAGGCACGCTGATTTCGGCGATTCTCAGGCTGGTGAATGCTGGCTGGCGCCGGCCGGTGACACGGTGCGCGGAGGTGATTACCGTCTTTGCGCTGATGATTGGCGCGCTGTTTCCGATTATTCACCTTGGACGCCCGTGGCTGGCGTTCTGGCTCTTTCCCTATCCGAGCGAGCGCATGATCTGGCCCAATTTCCGGTCGCCGCTCGTGTGGGATTTCTTTGCGATTAACACCTACCTGACCGGCAGCGTGCTGTTTCTCCTGTTGCCAATCATTCCGGACTTTGCCGTCGTGCGCGACAAATCCACGGGACTGAGGCGGCGGATCTATGGTGTGCTCGCGCTGGGATGGCGCGGCACGCCGAAGCAGTGGCACCGACTCGAGACGGCGATGCAGATCATGGCCATCGCAATCATCCCGGTGGCCGTGTCGGTGCACACGATCGTGTCGTTCGACTTCTCGATGGCCCCGGTGCCCATGTGGAACACCACCATCTTCGGGCCATACTTCGTTGCCGGTGCTATTTTCAGCGGCATCGCGGGGCTGCTCATTGCGATGGCCGTTCTGCGCAAGTTTCTTCACCTCGAGGAATACCTGCACCCCGTCCACTTCGAGAATCTGGGGAAACTGCTGCTGGTCATGGCGCTGCTGTGGGGCTACTTCGTCTTCAACGAGCGGCTCGTGACGTACTACGGCAACGAACCCGCGGAGATGGCGGTCTTCTGGCGGACACAGCGCGACTCATTCGCCCCGCTGTACTGGACCATGGTGATCGGAAACTTTGTGCTTCCGGTCGTGCTCATGGGGATCAAGCGCTTCCGCACGATCACGGGATGTGTGATCGCCTCGCTCGGCGTCATCGTCGGGATGTGGCTCGAGCGCTTCCTGATCATCGTTCCAGCGCTCGGTCACAAATATCTGCCGTACAGCTTCGGCGTCTACCGCCCCACGGTTCCTGAGATCATCATCGCGGGGTCGACGTTTGCAGCGATGACCCTGCTGTATGTGCTATTCGCGAAAGTCGTTCCGATTATTTCGATGTGGGAGCTCAAGGCGGGCGAGCACCCGTCGACCGAGCTCGTTCCGCCAGCGACTGAAGAGCACCGGCTGGGGGATCTCCATCTATGAAGGCGGTTTACGGGCTCTATCGGGACGGGCAGGCCGCGCAGCAGGCGGTGAACCGGCTGCGTGCAGCCGGGATCGCGGATCGCGACATCACGGTCATATCGGCGCAGCCGATGGAAGACTATGAATTCGGCCAGATGGACAAGGCCACTTGGATGTGGTGGCTGGCCTGCCTCGGCGGTCTCATCGGGATGTCCGTCGGATTTGGACTGACGTGGCTGACCGAGACCGCATGGCCCATGGATGTCGGAGGGTTGCCGATCTACGCGTGGTGGCCTAACCTCATCATTATCTTTGAGTTAACGATGCTGGGCGCCATTACTGCGACCGTCGGCGACGCTGGTCGTTTCGGCGTTGCTGCCGACCCGGGGGCGCGCTTTGTACGACCCGGAAGTCACCGACGGCAACATTCTGGTTGGCGTCGAGAATCCTTCCCCAACGTCCGTCTCAGACCTCGAGATGGCGCTCAGTGCGCCGCCGGGTGCTCGAGTCAAAACCCTCTAGGGAGTTGCCACGCGAACGTCGTAGGCTGCTGCGGATTGCCGCAGAAAGTGCTGCATTCAGACTCACGGTTGAGTCAGTGGATCGATTGCGACCGGCTGTGTCTGCATGGTATATTCGTCAGGTTCTCCTGAGGCTAGGAGACCCTATCTAGCCTCAACCGCACTGGAAGCGGCCGGCGAGCTGGCTTCCTTGGGCAAACCAGGCAGGACGAAGCCAGGTTGCCCCCGCGTATCACACAGATAGGGGTTTTCAGTTTCAGGTGCCAGATGCGTGGCGCCGCCTCGAAGGGGCACCCGCTCTCAAGGCCTGGAACGACGCAGGGCGATCCGCACAGCGGACCGTCCGGTCAGTGCTGTCGGCCGGGGCGACACACCCGACCGGCGATGCTGCGGGCGTTAGCAATTTGCGCGGACGCGTATGACGCTGGATTCGCGTGTACACGCTCCGGGCGCTTGAGGGTGTTGAGGTCCGATGCCGACGATCAGTCAGCTTGTTCGCGACGGGCGCAAGAGGATTATCACGAAGACGAAGAGCCCGGCGCTCCAGGTGAGTCCGCAGAAGCGGGGCGTCTGCGTGCGCGTCTTCACGCAGACACCGAAGAAGCCGAATTCGGCGCTTCGAAAGGTCGCGCGCGTTCGCCTGACGAACGGCATCGAAGTGACAACGTATATCCCTGGCGTCGGCCATAACCTGCAGGAGCACTCGCTCGTGCTCATCCGCGGCGGCCGTGTGAAGGATTTGCCGGGCGTTCGCTATCACGTGGTGCGCGGCACGCTCGACGCGGTGGGTGTCCAGGGACGCAAGCAGGGGCGATCGAAGTACGGAGCGAAGAGACCGAAACAGAATAGAATTTAGGTTTACGAATTACATTAAAAACCTCAATCAATTCGAGCCCGTGATTTCAATCAGAATTATGCCACGTAGACGAGAGATTCCGAAGCGCGAACTGGTTGCTGACCCGCTTTACAACAGCACGCTCGTCAGCAAGTTCATCAGCACGGTGATGTCCGACGGCAAACGCAGCGTTGCGGAACGAATCATGTACCAGAGCTTCGACATCATCAAGGATCGCACCGGCGACGACCCGCTGAAGATCTTCAAGAAGGCGGTCGAGAACGTGAAGCCGAGCCTCGAGGTGAAATCGCGCCGCGTAGGGGGCTCGAACTATCAGGTTCCGGTGGAGGTCAATCCCAATCGTCGGCTGTCGCTCAGCATCCGGTGGCTCGTCGGCTTCGCGCGCCAGCGCGGCGACGGCAAGACCATGCAGGAGAAGCTGGCGAACGAGCTTCTGGACGCGTCCAACCTGCGAGGCGGAGCGGTGAAAAAGCGCGAAGACACTCATCGTATGGCTGAAGCCAACAAGGCATTCGCGCATTACCGCTGGTAAATGTCTTTGAAGGTGCACTGACAGGCTTTCTAGAAATGCCCCGCCAGACCCCGCTCGAACGGACCCGGAACATCGGCATCATGGCCCACATCGATGCCGGGAAGACGACCACCACGGAGAGGATCCTCTTCTACACAGGGATCACGTACAAGATCGGCGAGGTGCACGAAGGCACCGCGGTCATGGACTGGATGGAGCAGGAGCAGGAGCGCGGCATCACGATTACGTCTGCCGCGACCACGTGCTTCTGGCGCGATAGCCGGATCAACATTATCGACACGCCTGGGCACGTGGACTTCACCGCCGAAGTGGAGCGATCACTGCGCGTGCTCGATGGCGCTGTTGCGGTGTTCGACGCCGTTTCCGGCGTGGAGCCTCAGTCCGAGACGGTATGGCGTCAGGCGGACAAGTACCGCGTTCCGCGCATCTGCTTCGTCAACAAGATGGACCGCGTCGGCGCCGACTTCAAGCAGACGCTCCATCAGATCGAGTCGAAGCTTGGCAGCAATCCCGTTGCGATTCAGCTTCCGATTGGGAGCGAGGACAAGTTCCGCGGCGTGATCGACCTGGTCAAGATGAAGGCGATCACCTACAAGGACGAGACGATGGGGGCCGACTACATCGTTTCGGAGATCCCTGCCGAAATGGCGGCGGAGGTCAAGGAATACCGCGAGAAGCTGATCGAGAAAGTCAGCGAGCACGATGATGCGCTGCTCGAGAAATACCTGCACGGCGAGGAAATAACCGAAGATGAAATCCGGGCTGTGCTGCGCAAGCGGGTGGTACAGTCCGTGCGCCACGAGGCGGCCCCGTTCGTCGTCGTCATCTGCGGTTCGGCGTTCAAGAACAAAGGCGTGCAGCCGCTACTCGACGCGGTCGTCGACTATCTGCCGTCGCCGGTGGACGTACCGCCGATTACCGGTCTCGATCCCGCCGCAAAGGAAGAGACGCTCGTGGAGCGTCCTGCCTCGGACAACACGCCGTTTGCCGCGCTCGCGTTCAAGATCATGACCGACCCGTTTGTCGGTCAGCTCACCTTCATCCGTGTGTATTCCGGCGTGCTGACGTCGGGGTCATCCGTTTACAACACGACGAAGGGGCGCAACGAGCGCGTCGGTCGTCTCCTCAAGATGCACGCAAACAAGCGCGAGGAGATCAAGGAAGTGTACGCGGGCGACATCGCGGCCGCCGTTGGACTGAAGCAGGTCAGCACCGGCGATACGCTTTGCGACGAAAAGAAGCCCGTCGTGCTCGAGTCGATGGACTTCCCCGAACCGGTTATTTCGCTCGCGATCGAGCCGAAGACCAAAGGGGACCAGGAGAAGCTCGGACAGGGCCTTGCCAAGCTGATGGCGGAAGACCCGACGTTTCGCGTGAACACGGACGAGCAGACCGGACAGGTCGTGATTCGCGGCATGGGCGAGCTGCATCTGGAGATCATCGTCGACCGCCTGAAGCGCGAGTTCAACGTCGAAGCAAGCGTCGGCAAGCCTCAGGTCGCCTATAAGGAAACCCTCACGCGTGCCGCGGACGGCGAAGGCCGCTACGTGCGGCAGACCGGCGGGCGCGGTCAGTACGGCCACGCCAAGATTCACCTGTTTCCGTCAGAGCCAGGTACCGGTTATGTGTTCGAGAACGAGATTGTCGGCGGTGCGATTCCGAAGGAATTCATCAAGCCGATCGACGAAGGCATAAAAGAGGCGCTGACACGTGGCGTCCTGGCGGGCTACCCGGTCGACGACGTCAGGATCGAGCTGTACGACGGCTCGTACCACGACGTCGATTCGTCGGAGATGGCGTTCAAGATCGCGGGGTCGCTGGCCTTCCAGGACGCGGCGAAGAAGGCGAAGCCGGTGCTGCTCGAGCCGGTCATGCGCGTTGAAGTCGTGGTCCCGAAGGATTACCTCGGTGACGTGATGGGTGACCTGGCGAGCCGTCGCGGGCGCATCCAGTCACAGGAGGATCGCGGCGGGACGCAGATCATCAAGGCACGAGTGCCGCTATCTGAGATGTTCGGTTATGCGACGGATTTGCGCTCGCGTACGCAGGGCCGCGCCACCTATTCGATGCACTTCGATCGATACGAGCAGGCGCCCCAGAACGTGAGCGAAGAAGTGGTGGCCCGGATTCAGGGGACGAAATAGGTCGCCGACGCCCAGATCCCGAAATTGAGTGCGCTGGGGTTTGGAACGTGGGATTTGGGATTTCGAGCGGAGCGAGAGATGGCGAAAGAGAAATTTGATCGGTCCAAGCCGCACGTGAACGTGGGGACGATCGGGCACATCGACCACGGGAAGACGACGTTGACGGCGGCGCTGACGAAGGTGGCGGCGGACAAGGGGTGGGCGAAGTATGTGCCGTATGACGAGGTGGCGAAGGCGTCGGAATCGCAGGGGCGGCGGGACGACACGAAGATCCTGACGATTGCGTCGAGCCACGTGGAGTATGCGACGGCGAATCGGCACTACGCGCACGTGGATTGCCCGGGGCACGCCGACTACATCAAGAACATGATCACGGGGGCGGCGCAGATGGACGGCGCGATCCTGGTGGTGTCGGCGACGGACGGGCCGATGCCGCAGACGCGGGAGCACGTGCTGCTGGCGCGGCAGGTGAACGTGCCGCACCTGGTGGTGGCGCTGAACAAGGTGGACGCGGTGGACGACCCGGAGCTGCTGGACCTGGTGGAGCTGGAGGTGCGGGAGCTGCTGACGAGCTACGGGTTCAAGGGCGACGACATCCCGGTGGTGCGGGTGAGCGCGCTCAAGGCGCTGAAGGGGGACGCGGAGGGGGTGGCGGGGATCGTGAAACTGATGGACGCGCTGGACACGGCGATTCCGATCCCGGAGCGGGAGATCGACAAGCCGTTCATGATGCCGATCGAGGACGTGTTCTCGATCTCGGGGCGCGGGACGGTGGTGACGGGGCGGGTGGAGCGCGGCCAGGTGAAGGTCGGGCGAAGAGATCGAGATCGTGGGGTTCCGCCCGACGGAGAAGAAGGTGGTGACCGGGGTGGAGATGTTCCGGAAGCTGCTGGATGCGGGGGTGGCGGGGGACAACATCGGGGTGCTGCTGCGCGGGGTGGAAAAGACGGACGTGGAACGGGGGCAGGTGCTGGCCAAGCCGGGGTCGATCAAGCCGCACACGCACTTCAAGGGCGAGGTCTACATTCTGTCGAAGGAAGAAGGGGGGCGGCACACGCCGTTCTTCAACGGGTATCGGCCGCAGTTCTACATCCGGACGACGGACGTGACGGGGGTGCTGAAGCTGCCCGAGGGCGTGGAGATGGTGATGCCGGGCGACAACACGCCGATCACGGGCGAGCTGATCACGCCGGTGGCGATCGAGAAGGGGAGCCGGTTCGCGATTCGCGAAGGCGGCCGCACGGTGGGCGCGGGCACCATCACGGACATTATTCAGTAGAGGCAGTCAGGGTCAGGGCTGCTGACTGAAGGCCTCTGGGCCGAGGCCGAGTGCCCTACGAGGCACTAGCCGACGAGGATAATATGGCCATGTTCAGCGACAAGATTCGAATCCGTCTGAAGGCGTACGACGCGCGGATTCTCGACCAGTCGACGGGCGAAATCGTGGAAACCGCCAAGCGCACGGGCGCGCAGCTGGCCGGACCGATCCCGCTGCCAACGTCGAAGAACAAGTGGACCGTGCTGCGATCGCCGCACGTCGACAAGAAGTCGCGCGAGCAGTTCGAGATCCGCACGCACAAGCGCTTGATCGACATCTTCGAGCCGACGTCTCAGACCGTGGACGCGTTGATGAAACTCGACTTGCCGGCTGGCGTCGATGTCGAGATCAAAGCGTTCGGGAAAGAGCACGGGAAATAGAGCGGGATAGCAGTGATCAGCCTTCCGGCAACCGGCTAGCCGGAGACCTTCAGGTCTCCGGAAGGAACACGTGATGGTGACAGGACTCATAGGCAAGAAGGTCGGCATGACGCAGCTGTTCGCCGCGGACGGCACGGTTCAACCCGCGACTGTGTTGCGGGCGGGCCCCTGCGTGGTATCGCAGGTGAAAACCGTGGACCGCGATGGGTACGAGGCGGTTCAGCTCGGCTTCGTCGATGCGCGACCGAGCCGCGAAAACAAGGCGTCGGTAGGGCACTTCAAGAAAGCGGGTGTGCCGCCCACGCGAATCCGCCGTGAAGTGCGGCTCAAACCGGGCGGCGATCCGTTGAAGGCGGGAGACCAGGTGAACGTGTCGATCTTTGCGGATGGCGAGCGCGTGGACGTGATCGGCACCAGCCGCGGCAAAGGGTTTCAGGGAGTCGTGAAGCGGCATCACTTCCGCGGTGGCCGCGCGACGCACGGGTCGATGTTCCACCGCGCGCCCGGGTCGATCGGTGCCTCGTCCTATCCGTCGCGCGTCATAAAGGGAATGCGGATGGCAGGGCACATGGGCGCCGGCCAGGTGACGGTGCGCAACCTCAAGGTGCTTCGCGTGGACGCCGAGAAGAACCTCCTCATGGTCGAGGGCGCGGTGCCAGGCGGCCCCAACAGCGTCGTTGTCATCAGGAAGGCAATCGCCGCCAAGCCGGTGAGAGTGGCACAGGTGGAACCGACCAAGAAGAAGGGCAAGAAATGACCGTCGATGTCGTGAACGCACAGAACGAGAAGATCGGATCGGTCGAGCTGCGCGACGAAGTGTTCGGCGGCCGGATCAAGACCGACCTGATCCACGAGTCTGTGGTGCGCGCCAACGCGGCGGAGCGCCGCGGCACGCACGCGACGAAGACCCGAGCGATGGTCAGCGGCAGCGGCAAGAAGCCGTGGCGCCAGAAGGGGACCGGTCGTGCCCGCGTCGGCGAGATTCGCAATCCGCTATGGCGCAAGGGCGGCACCGTATTCGGTCCTCAGCCGCGCAGCTACGAGTACCGCCTGCCCGAAAGGTCGAGAAGGGAGCGCTTCGCGCCGCGCTCGCGCAGAAACTGCGCGACGGGAACGTGGTCGTCGTCGATGCGCTGAGCGTCGCCGAGATCAAGACGAAAGCAGCGGTGGAAATGCTGAAGCGGCTCGGCGTCGGCGGCAAGGCGCTGTTGGTCGATACGCAGCCGGAAGACAAGCTGACGCTGTCGATGCGCAACATCGAAGGCGTGCGCGTGCTGCCGAGCAATCGGGTGAGCGCGCGCGACGTGATGGACACGCGCCATGTCGTGCTCACGAAAGCGGCGCTCGAGAGGCTGCAGGAGGCGCTCGGCTAACGCCGATGAAGGGCTATGAAACTGACTGACGTAATCCGGCGGCCGATCATCACCGAGAAGACGACGCTCATACGCGAGGAGGGACGGACGCTCGTGTTCCAGGTGTCGAGGGACGCCAACAAGATCGACATCAAGCGGGCCGTCGAGGCGCTGCTCGGATCGAAGGTCGAGAGCGTTCGGACGTCCGTTGCGCACGGGAAGGTGAAGCGCCAGGGACGCTATGCCGGTCGACGTCCTGACTGGAAGAAGGCGTACGTCAAGCTGCGGGAGGGTGAGAAGCTGCCTGAGTTCTTGCAGGGTGCGTGAAGGCCTGAGGCCGTCTGAGGCCGAGCCCTGAAGCGCCTGAGCCTACAAGGATCAGAGATATGCCCATTCGCAAGTACAACCCGACGTCGCCAGGAACACGGTTCAGGACCGTGCAGACATTCGACGAGATCACGACGAGCCAGCCCTACCGCCCGTTGACGGAAACCTGCATCGATCGGGCGGGCGCAACAATCGGGGTGAGCTCACGTCGTGGTGGCGCGGCGGCGGCCACAAGCGGCTGTATCGCGTGATCGATTTCAAGCGGGACAAGAAGGACATCCCGGCAAAGATCTCCACCGTCGAGTACGACCCGAACCGGTCGGCGCGTATCGCGCTGGTGACGTACGCGGATGGTGAGAAGCGCTACATCCTTCAGCCGCTCGGGATCAAAGTTGGTGACACCATCGTTGCCGGCGACAACGTCGACATCCTGCCGGGCAACTGTCTGCCGCTCAAGAACATTCCGCTCGGCACGCAGATCCACAACGTCGAGCTGCGTCCCGGCAAGGGTGGCCAGATTGCGCGCAGCGCCGGATCGTCGGTGCAGCTCGTCGCCCGTGAGGGCCATATGCGTCGGTGAAGCTGCCGTCTGGCGAAGTGCGGAAGATCAATGTCGAGTGCGTCGCGACGATCGGTCAGGTCGGCAATCTCGATCACGAGAATATCTCGATCGGCAAGGCGGGCCGCAGCCGGTGGCTCGGCAAGCGGCCGCACGTGCGCGGCGTCGCGATGAACCCGGTGGACCATCCGCTGGGTGGCGGCGAAGGGAAAACGTCTGGAGGACGGCATCCGGTGTCGCCGTGGGGACAGCCCACGAAGGGCTTCAAGACCCGGCGGCGCAAGGACACCGACCGCTTCATCGTCCAGAGGAGAACGAAGTAGAGGGGCCTTCAGCGGAGCAGGAGGCTCCGGTAAGTAAATGAGCAGATCACTGAAGAAGGGCCCATTCATCGACACCTCGCTGCTCGAAAAGGTCGAGGCGCTGAACCGGGCCAATGAAAAGAGAGTCGTGAAGACGTGGTCTCGCCGGTCGACGGTGATCCCCGAGATGGTCGGCCATACGCTCGCCGTGCACAACGGAAAGAAGTTCATCCCGGTGTACATCACCGAGAACATGGTGGGCCACAAGCTCGGTGAGTTCTCGCCGACGCGCGCGTTCAAGGGGCACACGACGAAGACTGAAAAGGCCGCCGCCGCGCAGCGGCTGCGCCCGGAGCGCCGGGTGGCGGTGGCGCCGGAGCCGGCGGAGGCGGTGCCGCAGGAGGGAAGGCATGATCGAAGCGCAAGCGACCGCGCGCGGGATCCGTACTTCCGCTCAAAAGGCGGGTCTGGTGTGTGCGCTGATCCGGGGCAAAGGCGTCAACCAGGCTCTCGCGACGCTGCAGTTCACGCCGAAGACATCGCCAGAGAGCTGGCCAAGGTTCTGCGCTCGGCAGTTGCCAACGCACAGCAGAAAGACGGGTTCGGCGGCGACGTCGAACGTCTTTACGTTGCAGCATGCTTTGCGAATCAGGGCACCTCGATGAAGCGCGTGCGTCCGGCGCCCATGGGCCGTGCGTTTCGCGTCACCAAGCGTACGGCGCACCTCACGGTGCAGGTGGCCGAGCGCCCGTTGAAGATCGCCCGTGTGGCGGAAGAGACCGATGCGGCCGCGAAACCGGCGCGTGCGCGAAAGAGCGCCGCCGAGAGCGGCGCGAAGAAGACGGCCAGGAAAGCGGCCGCGAAGGCGTAAATGATGTTCGAAACCACGAGGATCACGAGACACCACGAAGAGCACGAGCGGCTTTTGGAGAGTTCGTGATTTTCGTGGGTCATGGTTAGAGCAGGAGAGACACGTGGGCCAGAAGGTTCACCCCTACGGATTCAGGCTCGGATTCAACAAGACCTGGCGCTCGCGCTGGTACTCGGATCGCGACTACGCAAAGCTCCTTCACGAGGATCTCGCGCTCCGTGAGAATCTGAAGAAGCGGTTTTCGCACGCCGGTGTCTCGCGAATCGAAACCGAACGCGCGGCCAACAAGCTGAAGATCGACATCTATACCTCGCGGCCGGGCATCATCATCGGCCGCAAAGGGACCGAGGTCGACAAGCTCAAGCAGGAAATCCAGAAGCGGACCAGCCGCGAGGTCTTCATCAATATCCAGGAGATCCAGAAGCCCGAGCTCGAGGCGCAGCTGATCTCCGAATCGGTGTCGGTTCAATTGGAAAAGCGCGTCGCGTTCCGGCGGGCGATGAGGAAGGCCGTTGAATCGGCGCTGCGGTTCGGTGCGCGCGGCATCAAAGTGCGCGTGTCAGGACGCCTGAACGGCGCAGAAATCGCGCGATCCGAATGGTATCTGCACGGGCAGCTGCCGCTGCAAACGCTGCGTGCCGACATCGACTACGGCTTCGCGGAAGCCAATACGACTTACGGACAGATCGGTGTGAAAGTGTGGCTTTACAAGGGTGAGCGGCTGGTGCCGCGAACCGGTCGCGAGGAGGAGTACCGCGATCGTTCGCCGCGGAGACCCACGAGACCCTAACGAAACGGTCGTTCGCGCTTCTCAGTCTCGCTTCTCGGTTCGTGTTCAACTTCGAACCAGACGATGAATCGAACGTGAACACGAACTGATCACCGAGAAGTGAGAAGGTGAGCGAGGGGTTGTTCCAATGTTGATGCCCAAGAAGGTCAAGTACAGGAAGCAGCAGCGCGGCCGGATGGCCGGCAAAGCGTGGCGAGGGTCGGACGTCTCGTTCGGCGACTACGGCCTCAAAGCCATGGAGCCGTGCTGGTTGACGGACCGGCAGATCGAGGCCGCGCGCGTTGCGATGACGCGCTTCATCAAGCGGGGCGGCAAAATCTGGGTGCGGGTATTTCCTGACAAACCAATCACGAAGAAGCCGCAGGAAACACGAATGGGGAAGGGGAAGGGCGCACCCGAGCAGTGGGTGTGCGTCATCCGGCCGGGCCGGATCATGTTCGAGATGGAAGGGGTAAGCGAGACGGAGGCTCGCCGTGCGATGCAATTGGCTTCGGCGAAGTTGCCGATCAAGACGAGGTTCGCCACCCGGTTTGCGCACGAGAGCGCGTCATGAAGCCGGCTGAAATCCGGGAATTGACGACCGACGATCTGCGCGCACGCGTGCACGACCTCGATGATCAGCTCTTCCGGCTTCGCATTCAGAAGTCGATGGGACAGCTGGAGGCGCCCGCCAAGGTTCGTCAGGTCCGCCGCGACCTGGCGCGCATGAAAACGATTCTGCGGGAAAAGGAACAGCAGGCATGAGCGTCAAGTCACAGCTGACCGGCACCGTCGTCAGCGACAAGATGGAGAAGACCGTCGTCGTCGCGGTCGAACGTCAGGTGCGCCACGAGTTGTACGGCAAGAGCCAGCGCAAGACGTCGAAGTTCGTCGCGCACAACGAGGACAATGAAGCGCGGGTCGGCGACACCGTTGCGATCGCCGAATCGCGGCCACTCAGCCGCCGCAAACGCTGGGTCGTGACGCGCGTGATCGCCAAGGCGCCGAAGGTCTGACGGAGGGCACCCATGATCCAGATGCGTTCGATACTGGACGTTGCCGACAACTCGGGTGCGCGGAAGATCGCGATCATCAACCCGATTGGCGGATCCACTGGCCGCTACGCCAGGCTCGGCGACATCGTGACGGCTTCGGTGAAGGAGGCGACGCCCGACGGCACGGTCAAGAAAGGTCAGGTCGTCAAAGCCGTCATCGTGCGGACTGTCAAGGAGCAGCGGCGCCGCGATGGCAGTTACATCCGGTTCGACCGGAACGCCGCCGTCCTCATCAACGATCAAAACGAGCCGATCGGGACGCGTGTCTTCGGACCCGTGGCCCGCGAACTGCGCGAGCGAAGGTTCATGAAGATCATTTCGCTCGCGCCCGAGGTGCTGTAGTCACATGTCCCGCGTCCAGACACCGATTCGCCGCAACGACACCGTCATCGTGATCGCCGGTAGAGACCGAGGCAAGCGCGGACGTGTCCTCCGCGTGGTTCCCGCAGACAACCGGCTGCTCGTCGAGGGCGTGAACATCATCAAGCGGCACACCAGGCCGAACCCGCAGCGGAATATCAAGGGCGGCATCGTGGAGCGTGAAGCTGCGCTGCATGCCAGCAACGTGCAGCTCGTGTGCCCGGAGTGCGGGAAGACGACGCGCATAGGTCATAGGATTCTCAACGATGGCCGCAAGGTGCGGATTTGCCGTAAGTGTGAGGGAGTGGTCGACAAATGACCCGGCTGAAGGAACGCTACGTCAAGGAAGTTGCGCCGACGCTGAAGAAGGAGTTCGGCTACACGAACGTGATGGCCGTCCCCAAAATCGAGAAGGTCGTCATCAACATGGGCCTCGGCGAGGCGACGCAGAACGCGAAGCTCGCCGACACGGGGGCCGACGAGCTCGGGCGCATAACGGGGCAGAAGGCCGTGGTTCGCCGTGCGACCAAGTCAATCGCGCAGTTCAAGCTTCGTAAGGGAATGCCCGTCGGTGCCATGGTGACGCTGCGCGGCGAACGGATGTACGAGTTCCTGGACCGGCTGATCAGCATCGCGCTCCCGCGCGTCCGCGACTTCCGCGGCGTATCGTCGAAAGGGTTCGACGGCCGCGGCAACTATACGCTCGGACTGCGCGATCAGCTGATGTTCCCCGAAATCGACTACATGAAGGTGGATAAGGCCCGGGGCATGAACGTCTCGGTGGTGACGACGGCGAGGACCGATGAAGAGGCTCGAAAGCTGCTGCAGCTCATGGGGATGCCCTTCAGGGCGAATTGAGGGACTCCTGATACAAGGATCACACGATGGCCACGACCGCAAAGATCGCGAAGGAACTGAAGTCGCCCAAGTACAAGATTCGGCTGCGTAATCGCTGCAAGCTGTGCGGCCGCCCACGCGGGTTCATGCGCAAGTTCAGCTGTGCCGGCTCTGCTTTCGCCGGTTCGCGCTTGAAGGCGACGTCACCGGCGTGACGAAGAGCTCGTGGTAATAGTAGGCAGTAGGCAGAGAGCCGTAGGCCCACAACTGCCTGCCGCTTGCTGCGAACTGATAGGGATTAGACAGATATGACCGATCCGATTTCCGACATGCTGACGCGGATCCGCAACGCGGTAACAGGTAAGCACACCCGTGTGGACGTGCCGGCAAGCAAACTGAAGGTCGAGATTGCGCGCATTCTTCAGGACGAGGGCTACATCCAGGGCTTCAGCCTGGTCGAGGAGCCGTCGGAGAAACCTGGCCGCCAATCGCGCCAGATGATTCGAGTCTTCCTCAAGTACGGGCCGCGCGGCGAGCGCGTGATCAGCGGAATCGAGCGCATCAGCCGGCCTGGACGCCGGGTCTATCTCGGCGTCGAGGACGTGCCGGCGGTGCTCGGCGGGCTGGGCACGAACATCCTGACGACGTCGCGAGGCGTGATGACGGGGCGGGCTGCCCGCAAGGCCGGCGTCGGCGGGGAGGTGCTTTGCAACGTTTGGTAAGGTCCGGAGGCCGGAAGGTCTCCGGCTACACACGGGCAAACGGATGGTGGGCGGAGACCTTCAGCAGACACATGGTAGGTGGAGACCTTCAGGTCTCCGCAGGGTAGATTGAGATGTCACGTATTGGCAAGAAACCTATAGCAATCCCGAAGGGCGTATCCGTGAAGGTAGCGCCCGATGCGGTGGAAGTGCAGGGTCCCAAGGGCAAGCTGCGGCAGCTGCTACCTCCTGGGATTGTCTTTGCGCAGGAAGACGGCAGCCTCGTGGCAAAGCTGCAGCGCGAGGATCCCGAGCTCGGCAAGTTCCACGGTCTCGCGCGGAGCCTCGTCGCGAACGCGGTCGCTGGCGTCGCCGAGGGCTTCAAGAAGGAGCTCGACATCGTTGGGATCGGTTACCGTGCTGAGGTGAAAGGCAAGCAGGTGCACTTCGCGCTTGGCTACTCGCACCCGGTCGTGTTCGAAATCCCCAACGGGATCGACATCGCGATCGAGAAGCAGACGCACATTACGGTCACTGGCGCCGACCGTCAGCTGGTGGGCCAGGTGGCCGCGAACATCCGCCGGCTGCGGAAACCCGATCCGTACAAGCAGAAAGGCGTGCGGTATACGGGTGAGGTACTGAAGAAGAAGGTCGGGAAGACTGGGGCATGAGGCGAAGTCTTGAGTTTTGAGTCCGAGCCCAACGAAAGACGGAAACAAGAGACAAGACTAACGACCAGGACGAGACACGACAGGATCGAGAATGAAGATCAAGACCAAAGAGGATCGTCGCGACCGGATCAAGCACCGACTCCGAAAGCGCATTCGGGGTTCGGAGCAGCGGCCGCGCCTGACCGTGTATCGCAGCGTCGCCCATATCTACGTGCAGGTCGTCGACGACATGAGCGGCCGTACGATTGCCTCGGCATCGAGCGTCGAGCCGTCGCTCAAGGGAACGTTTGCGAAGCCGGCCAAAGGCGGGAACGTCGCCGGCGCCCAGGTGGTCGGGAAGACGATCGCACAGCGGCTGATCGAAAAGGGGTCAAGCGGGTCGTGTTCGATCGTAACGGGTTCCTCTATCACGGGCGTATCAAAGCGGTTGCCGACGCCGCGCGTGAAGCCGGCCTGGAGTTTTAAGCGGCCCCATGACGTCTCTTGAATGGACGGTCCAGTAATGGCAATGATGAACAGAACGCGCGAAAAGATCGACTCGTCGCAGCTCGAGATCAAGGACACGGTCGTGTCCATTAATCGTGTGACCAAGGTCGTGAAAGGCGGCAAGAACCTGAGCTTCAGCGCTCTGGTTGTCGTCGGCGACGGTCACGGCGTCGTGGGCTTCGGCGTCGGCAAGGCGAAGGAAGTGCCGTCGGCTATCAAAAAAGGTATCGAGGCGGCGAAGAAGAACCTGATTCGTGTGCCGCTGAAAGGGACGACGATCCCTCATCAGGTGGTGGGCCGCTTCGGTTCGGGCAGCGTGCTGCTGAAGCCCGCGCCCGAAGGCACGGGCCTCATCGCCGGCGGGGCGGTCAGGGCCGTTGTCGAATCGGCCGGTATTCAGAACGTGCTGACCAAGTCGCTCGGATCGGCGAACCCGCACAACGTGGTGCGCGCGACGTTCTCGGGATTGATGGGTCTCAAGGACCCGGCGCAGGTGGCGCGGTTCCGAGGCAAAGAGGAAGGGGAACTGGTCGGCGCTTGACGCGCCGGAAACCGGGAACGACGAAAATGGCCAAGAAGACCGGACAGAAACCGGCCGCAAAGCGCGTCAAGGTGACGCTCGTCCGAAGCACAATCGGCTTCAACGAGACACAGGCGAAAACGGTCGAAGGAATGGGGCTGCGCCGGCTGAACCACACGGTGGAGCTGCCCGACACGCCCGCGACGCGAGGGATGATTCACAAGGTTCGCCACCTGGTGACCATTAGTGAGTGAACAATGGATCTGAGCAATCTCAAGCCGGCCGAACGGTCGAAGTTTTCGAAGAAACGCGTCGGACGGGGACACGGATCGGGCACGGGCGCACAGGCCGGTCGCGGCCACAAGGGCGCGAAGTCACGCTCGGGCTTCAAGTTCAAGCGAGGCTTCGAAGGCGGGCAGATGCCGCTGCATCGCCGGGTGCCGAAGCGTGGGTTCCACAACGCGTTCCGGACCGAGTTTGCGGTGGTCAATCTCGATACCCTCGCTGAGCGCTTTGATGCCGGCACGGTGATTACACCGGATCTGTTGCGCGAGCGGGGCCTTGTTCGCGGCCGCCATCATCGGATCAAGGTTCTCGGGCGCGGCGACATCGACAAGAAGCTGACGGTGCACGCCCACAAGTTCAGCGGAAAGGCGGCGGAAAAGATCGTTGCGGCGGGCGGCGCCGCGCAGGCAATTGGTGAGTAATTGATTAGTGTTTAGTGATTTCTGATTGGTGATTTGGTTTGGCAACCGCTAATCGCGAATCACTAATCAGAAATCGGTAAGTTAGATATGGATAATCCGCTCAAGAATCTCTTCGCGGTCACAGACCTGCGCAACCGCGTGCTTTTCACGCTGGGCTTGCTCGGTGTGTACCGCGTCGGCGGCGTCGTCCCGACGCCTGGCGTGAACACCGAAGCGCTGGCGATTCTGGCTGAGCAGACCCGGAACACGATGTTCGGGCTGTACAACATGTTCTCCGGCAATAACCTCGCGCAGATGACGATCTTTGCGCTGGGGGTGATGCCGTACATCAGCGCCTCGATCATCTTGCAGCTGCTGACCGTCGTTTGGCCCGCGCTCGAGCGGATTTCAAAGGAAGGCGAACTCGGTCGCCGCAAGATCACCAGTACACGCGTTATTTGACGCTGGCGCTGGCATGGTCCAGTCGCTGGGCATTGCGTTCTTCCTCGAACGCCAGACACAGATCGCGGGCGGGTTGCCGCTCGTCTACGACCCGGGCTGGGGATTCCGGTTGATGTGCGTCCTGACGATGACCACCGGCACGATGTTCGTCATGTGGCTGGGTGAGCAGATCACTGAACGCGGGATCGGGAATGGGATGTCGCTACTGATCTTCGCGGGCATCGTTGTCAATTTCCCGTCGGCGGTCCTCACCACTCTCGACCAAATGCGTACAGGTCAGATGAGCCTGCTGCGCATCGTGTTCCTGCTCTTGATGATGGTTGTGGTGGTGGGCGCGATTATTTTCGTGGAGCGCGGACATCGGCGCATCACGGTCCAGTACGCGAAACGGGTGATAGGCAGGCGGCAGTACGGTGGCACGAGCACGCACATCCCGCTCAAGGTCAATACCGGGTGGCGTTATTCCGGTGATCTTCGCGTCGTCAATTCTGGCGTTTCCCGCCACGATTGCGATGATGTTCGAGAGCGGCAGCTGGGGTCGCGCGATTGTCGACCAGCTCGCGTACGGCATGCCGCTCTACAACCTGCTGTACATCATCGGGATCGTTTTCTTCTGCTACTTCTACACGGCGATCATCTTCAATCCGGATGACGTCGCCGAGAACATGCGGAAGTACGGCGGGTTCATTCCGGGCATTCGTCCGGGCAAGCGCACCGCAGAGTACATCGATACGATCCTGGCGCGGCTGACCCTCGTCGGGGCGCTGTATCTCGCATGCGTCGCGCTGCTGCCGGAATTTCTGCTGACGGGCTTCAGGGTTGCGCCAATTCCGTTCATCGGCGAGCAGCTCGACGCGATACTGCCGACCTGGTTTACGCAGGGGGCAGGCGTGACCTTCTACTTCGGTGGCACGTCGCTGCTGATCGTCGTCGGCGTCGCGATGGACACGGTCAACCAGGTGGAGTCGCAGCTGATCATGCGCCATTACGACGGGTTCATGAAGAAAACGCGCATTCGCGGACGGCGAGGGTAGGTAAACGAAGTGGCACTCAACGTCATCATGCTCGGCCCGCCTGGAGCGGGCAAGGGGACGCAGGCGGAGCGGCTCGCCCTGAAGCACGGGTTGCCGCGTATTTCGACAGGGGATATGTTGCGCGAGGGGATCAGCTCGAGGTCAACGGCGACGCTCACCGAGCACCTCGTACGCGTCCGCGAGCGACAGCCCGCGCGAGGCGAGCAGCACGGTCAGGTGGTAGAGGACGTCCGCGGCCTCCTCGGCCACGCGCTCGTCGGACTCCTCGCGCGCGGCGCGCGCCACCTCCTCCGCCTCCTCCTCGACCTTGGCGCCGATCTGCGCCGGCTCAGCCAGGAGCCGCGCGGTGTAGCTCTCCGCCGGATCGGCCGCGCGCCGCTCGGCGATCGTGCGCTCGAGCGCCGGCAGCGCCTCGATCGGCTGCAGCTCCATGTCCCCGCGGTAGAAGCAGGTGCGCTCGCCGGTGTGGCAGGCCGGACCGGCCGGCTCGACAAGGGCGACCCAGGCGTCCGCGTCGCAGTCGTAGCGCAGCGCGCGCAGCATCTGGACGTTCCCGGAGCTGGCCCCCTTGTGCCACAGCTTCTGGCGCGAGCGCGACCAGAACCACATCTCGCCTGTCTCGCGCGTGCGGGCGAGCGACTCCTCGTTCACGTAGGCGAGCGTGAGCACCTCGCCGGTGCGGGCGTCCTGAACGATGCAGGGCAGCAACTCCACCGCTTGATTATGGCTACGGGCGTCCGAGCGGGATCTTGAGGAACTCGTGGACGACCCCGATCTCGTCGAAGCCGAGCCGCCTGTAGAGCCGCTGCGGCCAGTCACTCGCGTCCGTGAGCAGGAACACGGGGCTGCGCCCGGACGCATGGGCGTGGCCAGTCGCGGCCAGCACCGCCGCGCTCGCGTGGCCGCGACCGCGGCGCGCCTCGATCGTGCCCACCTCGTCGACCTGGGCGAGCTCGGCGTCCATGTACAGGCGGCATGCGCAGGCAGGGTCGTCGGGCGGCGAAGCGAAGTCGCGCGCATCGAGGGCGCGCCCGTAGCGATCATCCATGCCCGCGAGCTGGCGGACCGCCGCGGCCTGCCAGCCGAACGGCTGCTCGCGCCGGAACGCGGCGAGCGCCGCGGCCCCGACGGTGCGCCCGACCTCCGCGCCGGCGCCCGCGGGGACGCCGCGCTCCGGTGCGCGCGCCTGCACCATCACGAGCAGGCGGAACACGTTCCAGCCCCGGCGCTTGAGCGGTGGCGCGAGCCGCTCGCCGAGCGCCCGATCGTGGACGACGAGCTTGCGGTGCGCGAACGCACCCTGAATCTCATCGGCCTCGCGCATCAGCTCGCCCGCGTCGGCCTGCGGATCGTCGACGTGGATCGCGTTCAGCTGCCAGACGAGCGGGAGCGTCGGCGTGAGCATCGCGACGCCGTGGGCCGTGGGCAGCACCTCGTCGCAGACGGCCTCCTCGCTGCGGCGCAGGAAGCGGAGGATCTGGCCCAGCTCGCCGTCGGCGCTCATTCGATTCCGAGCCGGTCGAGCAGACCCTCGTCGCGGCGCCAGCCCTTGCGGACGCGCACGTTCAGCTCCAGGTGGACGCGGCGCCCGAGCATCGACTCGATCTCCTTGCGCGAGGCGATTCCAACCGCCTTGACCATGCGCCCCTCGCGGCCGACGAGGATCGCCTTCTGCGACTCGGTCTCCGCCCATACCCGCGCGCGCACGACGAGCAGCCCGTCTTCGCGCTCCTCGAGCTCGTTTACCTCCACCTCGACCGAGTGCGGCACCTCCTCGCGCGTGCGCCGCAGCACCTGCTCGCGCACCAGCTCGGCGATCCGCACCTCGAGGGCGAGATCGCTCTTCTCCGCCGGCGGATACATGAACGGACCCTGCGGGAGCGGCTCGAGGAGACCGGCGATCAGCTGCTCGACCCCGGCGCCGCTGAGGGCGCTCACGGGGTAGATCTCACCGGGCACGCCGAGGTCGGCCGCCGCCTGTAGGGCGGCCACGGTGCGCGGCTGGTCGAGCCGGTCGACCTTGTTGAGCGCCGTGACGCAGGGCAGCCCCACGTTCCGGATGGCGTGCGCGATGAAGCGGTCGCCCGCGCCGATCTCCTGCTCTCCGTTGAGGACGAAGAGCACGACATCGGCCTCGCCGAGCGAGCGCTCGACGCGCCGCTGCATTCGCTCCGTGAGCGCGTCGCGCGGGCGCTGGACGCCGGGCAGATCGACGAGCACGAGCTGCCAGTCCGCGCCGGTCGCGATGCCGCGGATCTCGCGCCGAGTCGTCTGCGGCTTGTCCGAGACGATCGCCACCTTGCCGCCCACGATCTGGTTCACGAGCGTCGACTTCCCGGCGTTGGGGCGGCCCGCCAGCGCGACGAACCCCGAGCGTGTCAAAGCAGCTCCATCACGCGATCCTGGAGCGAGAGCATCTCGCCCGAGTCGGTCTCGTGGTCGTAGCCGCACAGGTGCAGCACGCCGTGGACCGCCGCCTCTCGCAGGTCGCGCGTGTACTCGGGGCAGATGACGACGTCGCCCAGCTCGCGCGGCCCGGCGGCGGGACCGTCCTCGTCCACCGGGAACGAGAGCACGTCGGTCGGGCGGTCGCGGCCCCGGTGCTCGCGGTTCAGAGCGCGGATCCGCTCCGCGTCGACCAGCTCGATCGCGAGATGGCCGTCGACGACGCCCGCGGCCCGGAGCGCGGCCTCGGCCGCCTGCCGGAGCGCGCTCTCGCGATCACCGGCGCCGATCACCTCGATGTCCATGGAGGATCAGCCGGGCTGGCTGCGGGCCTGGCGCAGCGCCGGCGCCTGCTGCTCGGCGTACTCGTTGTAGGCGGCGACGATGCGCTGCACCAGCTTGTGGCGGACCACGTCCTCGCTGCCGAAGCGCACGAACTCGATGCCCTCGACCTCCTCGAGGATGTCGCCGACCACCACGAGGCCGGAGCGCTGATCGCGCGGCAGGTCGATCTGGGTCACGTCGCCCGTGACGACCATCTTCGAGTTGAAGCCGAGCCTCGTGAGGAACATCTTGATCTGCTCGGGGCTCGTGTTCTGCGCCTCGTCGAGGATGATGAACGAGTCGTTCAGCGTGCGCCCGCGCATGAAGGCGAGCGGCGCCACCTCGATCACGCCCCGCTCGAGATGCTGATTGACGCGCTCGGGCTCGAGCATGTCGTAGAGCGCGTCGAAGAGCGGGCGCAGGTAGGGGTCGACCTTGGCGGCGATGTCCCCCGGCAGGAAGCCGAGCCGCTCGCCCGCCTCGACGGCCGGGCGCGTCAGGACGATGCGGTTGACCTCGCGCCGCGAGAGCGCGGCCACCGCCATCGCCACGGCAAGGAACGACTTGCCGGTGCCGGCCGGACCGATGCCGACAGTGATCGTCGAGCGCCGGATCGCGTCCACGTAGCGCTTCTGATTGACGGTCTTCGGCGCGACCTTCAGGCTGCGGTGCCGCCACACCACGTCCTCGAGGATCCGGCTCGGCGACTCGTGACGGTCGAGCGCGCCCGCGATCGCCTCGATCGTGCCGGGCGCGATCTCGTGGCCCTGCCGCACCAGGTCGGTGAGCTCGCGCACGACCGTGCGCCCCATCGCGACGTCGTCGTCCTCGCCGTCGAGGGTCAGCACGTTGCCGCGCAGGAAGACCTCGCAATCGAGGTGCTCCTCGAGGGTCTTCATCACCAGGTCACCCGGGCCCGCGAGCTCCGCGGCCACGTCGTTGGGCAGCTCCAGCTGAACTCGCACTACGAAGTCAGCTTCTCCTTGACCGCCGCGCTCACGCGCTTGCCATCGGCGCGGCCCTTGACCTTCGGCATCACGAGCGCCATCACCTTGCCCATCTCCTTCGGCGACGAGGCGCCGGACTCGGCGACCGCGTCCCCCACGATCGCGCTCAGCTCCTCTTCGGAGATCTGCTCGGGCAGGTACGACGTGATGATCTCGGCCTCGCGCTCCTCGGCGGCCGCCCGGTCGCTGCGACCGCCGTCGCGGTAGGCCTCGGCCGCCTCGAGCCGGCGCTTGCGCTCGCGCTGGAGGACGTCGACGTCGTCGCCGCCGTTCTCCTTCGCGGCGCGCTGAAGCTCGTTGGCGATCAGCCGCAGCGCGTGGACGCGTTCCTTCTCGCCCGCCTTCAGGGCGCTCTTCACGTCATGCTGAACCTGCTCGAGGACCGACACCACTGAGAGTGTAGGAGGGCCGAGGGATCGCAGGCGAGAAGATTCGGATAGCCACGTTCGACTGCTACGGCACGCTGATCGACTGGGAGGGCGGCGCGGCGGGCTTCCTGTACGAGCTGGCGCGCCGGGACGAGCCCGACCCGCCACCGGGCCGCGAGCTGCGCGAGCGCTGGGAGGAGCTCCAGTTCGAGCGGCTGCAGGGCGACTATGCGAGCTACCGGCGCGTGCTGTCGGACTCGCTCTCGGAGTGGGCGGCCGAGCGCGGCTACCGCTTGAACGACGGCGACGGCGAGCTGCTCGCGCGCGCGATGGAGAGCTGGCAGCCGTTCCCGGACACGGTCCCCGCCCTGCGCGCGGCGAAGGAAGCGGGGCTCGGGCTGTGGATCATCTCGAACACGGACCGGGCGATCATCGAGCACTCGCTCCGCCACCTCGAGGTGGAGTTCGACGGCGTGACGGTGGCCGAGGACGTGCGGGCCTACAAGCCGGCGCTCCCGCCCTTCGACAGGGCGCTGAGCGAGATCGGCGTCGCTCCCGCGGAGATCCTGCACGTCGCGTTCGGCTTCAAGTACGACATCGCGACGGCGAAGGAGCTCGGCATGCGGACGGCCTGGGTCAACCGCCACCGCGAGCCGGCGCCGGGCCCGGAGCGACCCGACCACGAGTGGAGCGACCTCTGGCCGCTCGCGCAGGTCGCCTGAGCGGTGGAGCCGCCCGCGGTCGTCATCTTCGACGTCAACGAGACGCTCTCGGACCTCACCCCGCTCGCCGCTCGCTTCGAGGAGGCCGGCGCGCCGGCCGAGCTGCTCGGCACCTGGTTCGCCGCCACGCTGCGCGACGGCATTGCGCTCGCCGCGAGCGGCTCGTACGCGGACTTCCGCGACGTCGGCCGCGCCAACCTGCTCCAGCTGCTCCCAACACCGGAGGCCGCGGACCACGTGCTCGACGGGTTCGCCGCGCTGCCGGTCCACCCGGACGTCCCCGAGGGACTCCGTGTGCTGCGCGAGGCGGGCGTCCGCATCGCAACGCTGACGAACGGCAGCGTGCAGATCGCTCGCGGGCTGCTCGCGCGGGCGGGTCTCGAATCGCTGGTCGAGCGCTATCTGGACGTCTCGGAGGTGCGGCGCTGGAAGCCCGCGCCGGATCCTTACCTGTACGCCTGTGGCGAGCTCGGCGTCGAGCCCGCGCGGGCCGTCCTGCTCGCCGTGCACCCGTGGGACGTCCACGGCGCCCGGCGCGCCGGCCTCCGCGGCGCCTGGCTCGACCGCCGGGGGCTCCCCTACCCCGAGGTCTTCGAGCCGCCCGACTGGAGCGGTCGCGACCTGCCGTCGCTGGCGCGCGCCGTGACCGGCGGCTAGGGCACGATCGCGACGACGCGGGCCGGCGCGGCGCTCGCCCCCACGAGCCGCAGCGGGAAGCAGGCGACCTGGAAGCCGGTCGCGGGCAGCTCGCCGAGGTTCGCGAGCCGCTCGATCTGCGCGTAGGGCAGGTCGGCCTGGTGGGCGGCCCAGAAGAGGCCGGGCTCGTCGCGCTCGATCGCCTCCTGCGCCTGCAGGTGGAGCGGGCCGTCCCAGCCCCAGGCGTCGATCCCCATCACCCTCACGCCGCGCTCGAACAGCCACACGGTCGCGTCACGGGTCACGCGCGGGCCGAGCGCGAGGTAGGACAGGTCGTCGAGCGCCGCATCGCGTCCGGTGTGGACGAGGACGATGTCGCGCTCGCCGAGCGCATGGCCGACGCGCTCCAGCTCCGCCTCGACGTCCGCCACCTCGATGCGCTCGCCGTCGCCCTTGGCCGTCATGTCGAGCACGACGCCCGGGCCCAGGAACCACTCGAGCGGCAGCTCGTCGATCGTCTGCGCGCGCTCGCCCGCCACGCGCGAGTTGTAGTGCCAGGGCGCGTCGACGTGCGTCGAGTTGTGCGTGCCGAAGCGGGTGAAGGTCTCGGTCGCCCAGGCCTCGCCGTCGCGCAGCAGCCGCGGCGGCACGCCCAGCAGAGTCTCGGCCTGCGCTGCCCCCTCCGCATGGCTGGCGAACTCGATGTCGGTGCGGAATGCCTCCGGGATCTCCGGCGGGCTCGGCCGGATCGGTGCGGAGAGGTCGATCAGCGGCATCGGTCGAGGGTACCTGGACGGTTGTTCTAGTCCAGCCGCCCGCTGACGCAGCTGTTGTCCAGGCCTGTCGATAAACGTCGCGACTGCGAAAAGGCCGGAGTCCCACGGCCCGCCTGGACACGGGGCAGTCTCTAGGTCCGGGTCAACAACAAGGCACTCCAACCCAGTAGTCGTAGGCGGCGGTGTTCGCGCATCTGCTCGAAGGCCGCTGCCGCCTCATCCTCCTCTCCCTCGAGTAGCCCGGAGACGATCAACGTCTCCGGGCTCTCGGGCATCCTGCGGGCGAGCTCGAGCAGCAGCGGCCGGACGAGGTTGGCGGTCACCGTGGCCGCCGCCGGCAGCGGATCGCTGCGCAGGTCGAGCTGTTCGACGCGTGCGAGCTCGACGCCGTTGCGCTGTGCGTTGGCGAGCGTCGCCTCCACCGCCGCCGGGTCGTTGTCGAGGGCGAGCACCGGCTCGAAGCCGAGCCGGGCCGCCGCGATCGCGAGCACGCCGGAGCCGCAGCCGATGTCGGTGAGCGGCCCGCGCGGCGCCGCCTCGAGCAGCAGCTCGAGGCTGAGCCGCGTGGTCGGGTGGGCGCCGGTGCCGAACGCGCGCGCCGGGTCGATGACGAGGTCGAGCGCGCCCGGACGCGGTTCCGCCCAGGGTGGGCGCACCCACACTCGCTCGCCCACCAGCACCGGCCGGTGGAACTCGCGCCAGCGCTCGGCCCAGTCGTCGGCGACCTCGGTGCCGCTCACGCTCACCTGGACGCCCCCCACCTCTGCGGGGCCGCGCGGGAACTCGGGCAGCTCCCCCGGCGCGCCGTAGAGCGCGAACTCGACCCAGCCGTCGCCGTCGACCTGCTCGAAGCCCGCCGGCGCCAGCTCCAGCAGCGCGGCGAGCACGCGCTCGCCGTCCTCGGCAGGAGCGCGAATGGCCAGCCGGATCAGCGGAAGGCCCGCCTCACCTTCGCGAGCAGCGACTCGTCGGGCTCCTCGAGATTGTGCTCGGTGATCGAGTCGCGCAGCTCCTCGAGCAGCTCGCGCTGGCGCTCTGACAGGTTGCGCGGGATGACCACGTTGAGCACGATCCGCTGGTCGCCGCGGCGACCGCGGCCGATCGTCGGCATCCCGCGCCCGCGCAGCGTCACGACCGTGCCGGGCTGCGTGCCGGCCGGCACCTCGACCTCCTCGTCGCCGTCCAGCGTCGGCACCGTCACGCTCGAGCCGAGCGCCGCCGCGGGCGCGAGGACGTCGACCACCGCCACGAGGTCGCTGCCGTCGCGCAGAAAGCGCTCGTCCTCGGCCACGCGCACGAGCACGTACAGGTCGCCCGGCGGCCCGCCGCGCTCGCCGGCGTGGCCGCGCCCGCTGAGCCTGATGCGCTGCTCGTCGGCGATCCCGGCGGGGACGTCGACCTTGAGCGTCTTGCGCAGCGCGCGCCGCCCGCGCCCCTGGCATTCGGAGCAGGGTTGCGCCGGGACGCGGCCGTCGCCGCCGCAGACGTCGCAGGCCTGCTCGCGGACCAGCTGCCCAAAGGCCGTGCGGGTGACGGCGCGTATCCGGCCCGTGCCGCTGCAGCGCTCGCAGGTCTCGATCGGCGTGCCCGGCTCCGCGCCGTTGCCGTGGCAGTGCTCGCAGGTGTCGACGAGCTCGTAGGCGACCTCGGCTTCGACGCCGCGCGCCGCCTCCTCGAGCGAGATCTCGACCTCGACGGCGAGGTCGCCGCCCTGGACCCGCCCCGAGCTGCGCCCGAACGAGCCGCCGAACGGATCGCCGCCGAAGAAGGCGTCGAAGATGTCCGCGAAGGAGCCGAAGCCGTGCGCCTGCGAGGCGAAGCCGCGCGAGTCGAGCCCGTCGAAGCCGTAGCGGTCGTAGGTGGCGCGGCGCTCAGGGTCGGAGAGGATCTCGTAGGCCTCCGCGGCCTCCTTGAACTTCTCCTCGGCCTCGGGGTCGTGACGGTTCACGTCCGGATGCAGCTCGCGTGCGAGCTTGCGGAAGCTCCGCTTGATCTGGCCGTCCTCGGCATCGCGGGAGACGCCGAGGACCTCGTACGGGTCGCGCCTCACTCGTCGTACACCTCGGCCACGAAGCGGGACAGCTCGCGCGCCGCCTGGCGCACGTGGGTGATCGCCTGGCGGTAGTCCATCCGCATCGGGCCGATCACCGAGACCGCTCCGAGGTTGCGCGCCGCGAGCCCGTAGTTCGCCGCGACGAGGCTGAGCGAGCGCATCTCGGGCGTCGCGTTCTCGCTGCCGATGCGCAGGTAGACGCTCGGCTCGGTGAGCGACTCACGCAGCACGCCGAGCAGCGCGCGCCTGTGCTCGAGCACCTCCATCAATGCGCCGAGCTGCGACACCTCCTGGAAGCGCTGCTCCAAGAGCAGCCGCGCCGCGCCGTCCATGTAGATCGCGTTGCCGGCGCTGTCGTCGAGCTCGGTGAACGCCGAGCCGAGCGTCGCCAGGAAGCCTCGCTCGCGCTGTGTCAGCTCAGGGTCGGCGAGCCGCATGGCCAGCAGCCGGGAGCCGATGTCGAGGCCGCCCACCGCCTCGTTCAGGTAGCTGCCCGCCCAGTCAACGAGGCCCGGGTCGACGGGGGAGTCGTACGAGATGACGCGCTTCGTGACCCCTCCGGTGGACGTGATCACGACCACCATCGCCACCTGCGGCTGCAGCAACAGGACCTCGACGCGCCGGATGGTGGCCGCCTCGGGGCGCGGCGCCGTGACGAGCGCGAGCAGGTTCGTGACCTGCGACAGCTGCGCGGAGGTGGCGCGCATCGCCTCGTCGAGCTCCCGCCGCATCGTCGACAGGTCGAAGCGCTTGTGCGGGACCGGCAGGCCGCCCTCGCTGATGATCTCGTCGACGTAGATGCGATAGCCGCGGTCGGTCGGCACCCGCCCGGCCGACGTGTGCGGATGCTCGAGCAACCCGGCGTCCTCGAGCCGCGCCAGCTCGCCGCGCACGGTGGACGGCCCCCAGGGGACGTCGTCGAGCTCGGCGAGCCACTTCGAGCCGACCGGCTGGTCGAGCTCGACATGGGATTCGATGACCTTGCGCAGGATGAAGCTCTGGCGGGGAGTGATCTCCACTCCCGAAAATCTAGAGCTAGGTGTTGCGGAGGAGCTCCGCCTCGGCGTTCCGGATGATCCGGTTGTCGCCCTGCACCGCCTCGGCCTTCACCGTCACGCGGTCGCCTTCCTCGTCCACGACCTCGCCGCTCACCACGATCTCCTGCTCGGGCAGGCCCATCCCGCGGAACTGCACGGACAGTCGCTTCAGCGAGCGCGGGTCGCCGCCGGCGGCGCTCGTGCACGCACGCGCCACCTGCGCCATGGAGTACAGGCCATGCAGGATGTTCTGCGGCAGGCCGACGGACTTCGCGAAGTCGACGTCGATGTGGATCGGGTTGTAGTCGCCGCTCGCGCCCGCGTAGCGGTGCGGGAGGTACTTGTCGGGAGTGACCTTGAGCTCGATGTTCACGAGACCCCCCTGACGATGTTCGTCCAGGTCCCGCGCACGACCTCCTGGCCGTCCTGATTGCGCGACACCGATTCGAAGACGTAGAAGCCCATCCCGCCCTTCTCGGAGATGTCCTTGACGCTCGTCTCGGTCGTGATCACGTCGCCCGCCACGACCGGCTCGCCCCAGACGAACTCCTGCCCGCCGTGCACCATCATCGCGAAGTTGATGCCGACGTCCGGGTCGAAGATCGCGGGCGCCACCGATCCGGACGAGTAGACGACCGCGAACATCGGCGGCGCAGGAACGTCGCGGAAGCCCTCCTCCTTCGCCTTGTCGCGGTCGAAGTAGACGGGGTTGTCCTCGCCGACCGCTCGCGCGTACTCGGCGATCTTCTCCTTCCCGACCTCGTAGGTGAAGGCCGGGAACCGCTTCCCGATCGCTGCTTCGTTCACCGGCACGGCGCGGCAGTCTATGGCAGCCGCGGTCAGCCGGCTGCAGCGCGCTAGGCGGCCTCGCGCAGCGCCTGAGCGTCGGAGAGCGTCGCGAGCTTGCGCAGCGCGGCCTCCTCGATCTGGCGCGTGCGCTCACGCGTGAGCTTGAAGAGCTTCGCGACCTTGTCGAGCGTCTGGGCGGGCTCGCCGTTCAGGCCGTAGCGCAGCTCGAGGATGCGGCGCTCACGGTAGGGCAGGTGCTCGAGCACGCCGTAGAGGCGCTCCTCGCGCATCGACTCGACCGCCTCGTCGAAGGGCGACGCGGTCGACTCGTCAGGGATCAGATCGCCGAACAGCGCGGCGTCACCGTCGTCGCCGACCGGCTTGTCGAGCGAGACGAGCTGCTGGGCGGCGCGCATGATCACGTCCGCCTCCACGGGATCAACGCCGGCGAGCTCCGCGATCTCCTCGACCGAGGCGTCGCGGTCGCCGTTCGCCTCGAGCTTCCGCTGGGCGCTGTCGAGCTTCTTGAGCACGTTGTCGATGTGGATCGGAATCCGGATCGTGCGTGCCTTGTCGGCGATCGCACGGGAGATGGCCTGCCGGATCCACCAGGTCGCGTAGGTCGAGAACTTGAAGCCCTTGCGGTGGTCGAACTTCTCGACGGCGCGGATCAGGCCGACGGTGCCCTCCTGAATGAGATCGAGGAACGGCAGCCCCTGGTTGCGGTACCGCTTCGCGATCGAGACCACGAGGCGCAGGTTCGCGCGCGTCATGTGGTCCTTCGCGTCGAGGTCACCGCGCTCGATCCGCTTCGCGAGCTCGATCTCCTCGTCGGCGGTCAGCAGCGGGGTGGTGGCGATCCCGTCGAGGAACTGCTGAAGCGCGTCGAGTGTGGGATCGGGGGCGGTCGGGCTGAGTGTGTCCGTGCTCACGGTGGCCAACCTACGACCGCCCCCTAAGGCCTAATTAAATGTTGCAATCCCGCTCCCCGAGCGGGTTAGACGGCCTCGGCCACCACCACCAGGCGGCCCGAGCCGAGCTCGAAAGGCTCCCCGGAGATCGGATTCCCCAGCAGCTTCTCGACCGAGAACCCGCTCTGGGCCAGCATTCGGAGGAGCTCGGCGGCCGTGTAGACGTGGTGCAGAACGGCGCTTCGCTCGGGCTCGCAACCGGGTGCCGTGAACTCCATCTCGGTCACGATCCGGCTGCGCGGAGCGTCGTAGACCTGGCGCGCGAGCATGCGCACCTCGCCGAGGTCGTAGTCCATCTCGTCGCGGAGCCCGGGCAGCACGACCTCCGCCGCCGTGCTCGTGTCGAGCACGAGCCGGCCTCCTTCCCGCAGCGCCCGGCGGCAGGCGCTCAGGTGGTCGAGGGTCGCGGCATGGGGCATGTAGCCGAAGCTGTTGCCCCAGCACACGAGCGCGTCGAACTCCTCCTCGGGGAGCTCGCGAACGTCGCCCTGCGCGAAGCGGACCTCGACGCTCCGATCGGCGGCCGCCGCCCGCGCCACCTCGAGCTCCGGCGCCGAGATGTCGACGCCGGTCACGTCCAGCCCGCGCTCGGCGAGCCGTACGGCGATGCGGCCCGCCCCGCATGGCGCGTCGAGCACCCGCCCGCCGGCGGGCAGCTCGAGGAGAGCGGCGATCGCCGCCGCCTCGTCGTCGGCCCACGGCTCGGAGGCCGCGCGCCAGAACTTCGCCTTCAGTCCTTCGTGGAAGCCGACGAACCAGTCGTCGGCAACGTCGGGCCCGAGGCAGCCGGCTCGGCCGGCTGCGGAGGGATGATCTCCGGTGTGCACTTCGGGTACTTCCTTTCGGCTCAGGGTTGCGCTGGATTCAGCGCGCCGAGCCGGCGGCGAAGTGCTGCTTGGTGTGACGTCGCGAAAGCAGAGGCGTCGGCGCCGAAGGCTAGCGCCCGAGGAACTCACGGACAAGCGCGGCGGTCTCGTCCGGGCGCTCGAGCGAGGGCAGGTGGGTCACGGCCGGCATGGTCACGAGCTCCGCATCGGGGATCTCGTCGGCGAGCCGCGCGGCGATGGCCCGGAAGTCGGCCTTGTCCTCCTCCCCCACCACCACGAGCGTGCGCGCTCGTATCGCGCCGAGCTCGATGCGCTCGGCGTAGGTCTCCTCTGCGGCCGAGGCCAGCTGCAGCTCGAACGAGCGCCGCTGCATCGGGCGCACGCGGTCGACCACGCTGGGCGCCCAGAAGCGCGCGTTGAGGTCCGCCGCCGAGTCGAGGTCGCCCTCCTCCAGCAGCTGGTCCTCCTCCTGGTAGAAGGCCGTGACGTCTTCGGACCAGTCGTGGTCCGGCAAGGGGGCATCGAGCACCACCAGCTCGCTCACGAGCTCGGGCCGCCGCGCCGCGACCTCGAGGCAGATTCCTCCGCCGAAGGAGGCGCCCACGAGCGTGGCCGGGCCGTCACCGATGCGGGCCTCGAGGTCGTCCGCGTGCGAGAACTCGCCATCCGCGGGCATCGGGGTGTCCCCGAAGCCGCGCAGCTCGTGCCGTTCCGCGCCGGGGAGGTCGAAGCCGTCCCACATCGAGGCGTCCGCGATCCCGGCGTGGACGAGCAGGATCACTTCTTGCCGTTGCCGTCGCCCGAGAGCTCGAGCACCGCCAGGAACGCCTCCTGAGGGACCTCGATGCGGCCGACCTGCTTCATCCGCTTCTTGCCCTCCTTCTGCCTCTCGAGCAGCTTGCGCTTGCGGGTGATGTCGCCGCCGTAGCATTTCGCGATCACGTCCTTGCGGACCGGCTTGACCGACTCGCGGGCGATGATCTGCGACCCGATCGCCGCCTGGATCGCGACCTCGAACTGCTGCCGCGGGATCTGCTTGCGCAGCCGCTCGGCGATGCCGCGGCCGGCGTAGTAGGCCTTGTCGCGGTGGACGACCATCGAGAGCGCGTCGACCTTGTCGCCCGCCAGCAGGATGTCGAGCTTGACGAGGTCGCCCTCGCGCATCCCGAGCACCTCGTAGTCGAGCGACGCGTAGCCCTTCGTACGCGACTTCAGCTGGTCGAAGAAGTCGAGCACGATCTCCGCCAGCGGCAGGTCGTAGTGCAGCTGGACGCGCTCCTGCGACAGGTAGGTCATGTCGACGTGCGTGCCGCGGCGCTCCTGGCAGAGCTCCATCACGGCGCCCACGAACTCCTTCGGGCAGAGGATCGTCGCGCGGATGTAGGGCTCCTCGATCGAGGCGATCACGGCCCGGTCGGGCATGTCGGCGGGCGAGTGCACGACCAGCTCGCTGCCGTCGGTGAGGTGGACGTCGTACTCGACGGTGGGCGCCGTGGCGAGCAGCTCCAGGTCGTACTCGCGCTCGAGCCGCTCGCGCACGATGTCCATGTGCAGCAGGCCTAGGAAGCCGCAGCGGAAGCCGAAGCCGAGCGCCTCGCTCGTCTCGGGCTCCCAGGTGAGCGCGGCGTCGTTCAGCGACAGCTTCTCGAGCGCGTCGCGCAGGTCGGGGAACTGGTTGGTCTCGACCGGGAAGAGCCCGCAGAAGACCATCGGCTTGATCTCGCGGTAGCCCGGCAGCGGCTCGCTCGCGGCGCCGGCGCGCGTCGTGAGCGTCTCGCCCACGCGCAGCTGCGAGACGTCCTTGATGCCGGTGATCACGTAGCCGACCTCGCCGGCGCGCAGCTGGTCGACCGGCATCATGCCCGGGCCGAAGAAGCCGATCTCGTCGATCTCGGCGAGCGTCCCCGCCTGCATCGCGAGGATGGGGTCGTCCTTCTTCAGCGTCCCGTCGACCACGCGCACGTAGGCGACGACGCCTCGGTACTGGTCGAACTCCGAGTCGAAGATGAGCGCGCGGGCGGGCGCGTCGAGATCTCCCTGGGGCGGCGGGACGCGCTCGACGAGCGCGTCGAGCAGCTCGGTCACGCCCTCCCCGGTCTTGGCCGACAGCCGGATCACCGAGTCGGCGTCCTCGCCGAGCAGCTCGGCGATCTCGCCGGCCACGCGCTCGGGCTCGGCGCCGGGCAGGTCGATCTTGTTCATCGCCGGGATCAGCTCGAGCCCGGAGTCGACCGCCAGGTAGGTGTTCGCCACCGTCTGCGCCTCGACGCCCTGGGAGGCGTCGACGAGCAGCAGCGCGCCGTCGCAGGCGGCGAGCGAGCGCGAGACCTCGTAGGTGAAGTCGACGTGCCCCGGGGTGTCGATCAGATGTAGCCGGTAGAGCTGGCCGTCGCTCGCCGTGTACTCGACCCGCACGGCCTGGGCCTTGATCGTGATGCCGCGCTCGCGCTCGAGGTCCATCGAGTCGAGCATCTGAGGCCGGTGGTCGCGCGCGTCAACCGCCCCGGTGATCTCGAGGATCCGATCGGCCAGCGTCGACTTCCCGTGGTCGATGTGGGCGATGATCGAGAAGTTGCGGATGTTGGCGGCGGGCGCACGCACGACCGTCTGAGTATGCCCATAGGTCAGAATCTCGGCTTGGACTCGTGGGGAGCAGCGATATCGACGTGGTCAAGGAGGTCTACGCGGCCTTCGCCGTGAGGGATGTCGAGCGCGTGGAGGCGGTCCTGGACCCGGATGTCGTGTTCATCGCCGTGACGGGCGGCATCCTCGGCCGGACGGAGCCCTACCACGGCCACGAGGGCATGCGCGAGTACTTCCGCGACGTCGGCCGCGTCTGGGACGAGCTGGTCCTGACGCCGCGCGAGTTCGAGCAGATCGGCGACCAGATCCTCGTGACGGGCCGAGTCAGCGCGCGCTCGCCGTCGCGCATGATCAGCGGCTCGACCGGCTGGGTGTGGCGAGTGCGAAACGGGCTCGTGGTGTACGCCCGCGTCTACTCCTCGGCCGCCGAGGCGCGGGCGGCTGTGAGCCCGGACTAGGGCCGCCGCTGCGCGCGCAGCAGGTAGTCGACCTGCTCCTGCTTGCGCATGATCATGTGCTCGAGCCGATGCTCGACCGCCTCCGAGGCGGCCTCGCGACCCGTCGGCTCGATCGCCGCCTGGAGTGCCTCGAGCGCCTCGCTCTCGTTGTCGATCAGGTCCTCGAGCGCCTTCGACGGGTCGGCCGTGAAGCGGAACTCGGCCACCGCGGTCGTCGGCTCGCCACCGAGAGCGGTGATCTTCTCGGCCAGGCGCGTGGCGTCCTCGAGCTCCGAGCGCGCGTGCAGCTTCATCTTGTCGGCGTGCGCCTGGTACTCGAGCCCGATCACGCTGCCCGACACGATCGAGTACTGGAGCACCGAGCGGTGCTGGAGGCGCAGCGCCGTGTTGAGGCACTCGATCTGCTCCTCGACATCCATCGTCTCTTCGGGCGGCATGGCCGCCTCTTACCCACGGTTGCGCCCGCGACTAACGAGCAGCTCGCGGACCTGGTGCGCCTCGGGCACTCGCAGCGCCCACACGCGCCGCGGTGTAGACGGCGACGCCGACGGCCAGCGCGACCAGGACCTCGACCAGCTGCGCGACGAGCGAGCCGCCCATGACCTCGTCCAGCCCATACCAGGCGCCGTAGGCGGCGGCGCCCATCAGCGCGGCGGCGATCAGCATCCGAGCGGTGGCCGAGACCAGCCGCGCGCCCTCGATCCCACCGAGCGTGTCGCGCAGGATCCAGCCCTGCGCGACGCACATGACGATCGTGCCCACGACCGTGCCGAGGACGATTCCGGCGATCTCGAATGGGCCGTAGAGCGCGGCCGCGAGCGCGGCGTTGACGACGAGGTTGAGGCCGGCGAGCGCCGTCGTCGCCCAGGGCCGTTGCAGCGAGAAGAACGTGCGCGAGAACAGCAGGCTGATGCCCTGGAAGGGCAGCGACAGCGACCACCAGAACAGCGCCGTCGAGGTGAGCTCGGTCGCCTCCGGGCCGAAGGCGCCGCGCTCGTAGACGAGCCGGATGATCGGCTCGGCCAGGACCGCCATCAGGACCGCGCTCGGGATCAGCAGGAGCCCGATCAGGCGGATGCCGTTGGCCATCGTGCGGCGCAGATCCTCGCTCGCTCCCCTGGCGGCGTAGCGCGACAGCGTCGGGAACAGGATCGTCGCGATCGAGATGGAGAAGAGCCCCTGGGGCAGCTGGTAGATGCGGAAGGCCTTGTCGATCGCGGCCGGCGCCTCGACCGAGACGAGCGTTCCGAACAGCGAGTTGATCAGCAGGCTCAGGTTGATGAGCCCGAGCGCGAGCGTCACCGGCAGCATCAGCTTGAGCACGCGGCGCACGTGCTCGTTGCGCCAGTCGAGCCTCACCGTGAAGTGCCCGCCGCGCCCGCGCAGCCACGGCAGCGGCAGCAGGAACTGGACGACCGTGCCGGCGAGGATCCCGATCGCGTAGGCGTAGATCTCGTCCTCGTCCGGCAGCACGGGCACGAGCCCGACGAGCGCCAGGATGATCACCAGGTTCCAGGCGACCGGGGCGAGCGCGGGCACCGCGAAGTGGTCGAACGAGTTGAGCATCCCGACCACCAGCCCGGAGAGGCCGAGCAGCACGACGATCGGGAACATCAGCCGCGCCAGGTTGACCGTCAGGTCCTTGAGTGCCGGGTCGTCGTCGAAGCCGGGTGCGAACAGGCTCATCAGCGGCTCGGCGAGGAGGATGAAGAGCGCCGTGAACCCGCCCAGCACCAGCAGGATCAGGAAGAAGAGCGAGGACGCGACCCGGAACGCCTCGCGCCGCTCGCCCTTCTCGAGCAGCTCGGTGAACACCGGCACGAAGGCCCCCTGCAGGGCGAAGTCGGCGAACAGCGCGCGCACCAGGTTCGGGACCTGGAAGGCGATCGTGAACGCGGACATCGCGCCGCTGACGCCGAAGTAGCTGGCCGCGACGACCTCGCGCGCCAGGCCGAGCAGGCGCGACAGCCCGGTCGCGAACGAGAAGAATGCGGTGTTGCGGGCGAGCCGGCGCGCGTGCCCGGGGCGTTCCGGGGCGTCGGTGCTCACAAGACGGCCGCTACACTTGGCCTCCGCCGCGCCGGAACTGCCGGACGCGGCTTCGGTTCGTCTATGGCCAACATTCGTTCACAAGAAAAGCGGATCCACCGGGCGGAGCGCGAGCGCCTCGAGAATCGCCAGCGCACCTCTCAGGTCAAGACCTGGTTTCGCAGGCTCGAGGAAGCTGTCTCGAGCGGCGACTCGTCGCGCGCCGACGAGGAGTTTCGCAGCCTGACCTCGCGGATCGACAAGGCCGTGAAGTCGGGAGCGCTCCACAGCAACAACGGTGCGCGCAAGAAGGCGCGCGCAGCGCGCATCCGCAGCGGCCTCTCCTAGGCCGGCCGCTCCGGGTCATTTAGGGTCTCCGCCCATGGAGACGCGGCTGCTGATCGGCGGCGAACAGGTGGCGGGCGACGGCGAGAAGCTCGTCGTCGAGAACCCCGCGACCGAGGAGACCGTCGCCGAGCTCGGGACGCCGTCCGCGGAGCAGGTCGACGCGGCCGTGGCGGCGGCCTACGAGGCGGCCCCGGTGTGGGCGAACATCCCCGCCGTCGAGCGTGCGGAGCTGCTGCACGAGGTGGCGTCGCGGATGCGCGCTCGCAGCGACGAGATCGCCCGCGTGATGACGCTCGAGGGCGGCAAGCCGCTGATCGAGAACTCGGACGAGGTCGGCTGGACCGCGTCCGCCTTCGACTACTACGCCGAGATGGGCCGCAACTTCGCCGGCCGCGTGATCCCGTCGATCGAGTCCACCCAGCTCGCGCTGGTTGTCAAGGAGCCGATCGGCGTCTGGGGCTGCATCGTCCCCTGGAACTACCCGCTGCTGCTGCTCTCCTGGAAGCTCGCTCCCGCGCTCGCGGCCGGCAACTCGGTGGTCGCGAAGCCGTCGGAGCTCACGCCCCTGTCCACGCTCATGCTCGCCGACTGCTTCTCGCATCTGCCCGCGGGCGCCTTCAACGTCGTGGCAGGCGCGGGCGCCGTGGGCGAGGCGATCGTCTCCGACGAGCGCGTCGCGGGCGTGGCCTTCACAGGCTCCGTCGAGACCGGCAAGCGGGTGGCGGCCGTCTGCTCGGCGCGCGTCGCGCGCATGAACCTCGAGATGGGCGGCAAGGACCCGTTCATCGTCTGCGCCGACGTCGCGGCGGACGTCGAGGTAGCCGCCAAGGGCGGCGCCTGGGCGGCGTACCTGAACGCCGGGCAGGTCTGCACGTCGGCCGAGCGCTTCTACGTGGCGCGCGAGGTCTACGACGACTTCGTGTCGGCGTTCGTCGACCACGCTCGCGAGCTGCGTGTGGGCGACCCGCTCGACGAGTCGACCGACGTCGGTCCGATGGTGTCGGCACGTCAGCGCGAGAAGGTGGAGGCACAGGTCGAGGGCGCCGTCGCAGCCGGTGCCGAGCTGCTCGTCGGGGGCGACCGCGCGGGCCGCGAGCGCGGGCACTACTTCTCCCCCGCGGTCGTGACCGGCGCCTCGGCAACGACCGAGCTGCTGCGCGAGGAGACCTTCGGCCCGGTCGCGCCGATCGTCCCGGTGGCGTCGCTCGACGAGGCCATCGCGCTCGCCAACTCGACCCGCTTCGGGCTCGGCGCGAACGTCTACACGCGTGACCTCGAGACCGCGGTGCGCTGCATGCGCGAGATCAAGGCCGGCACGGTCTGGATCAACGACCCGCTCACGGACAACGACGCGGGCCCGTTCGGCGGCATGAAGCAGTCCGGGCTCGGGCGCGAGCTCGGGCAGGAGGGGCTCGAGGCCTTCCAGGACACGAAGCACGTCCACATCGAGACGAAGATCGCGCCCAAGGAGTGGTGGTACCCCTACGCGCCCGGCCGATCGGGCCCGCCGTCGGGCGCCGGCGCCTGAGCGGCTCCGCGGCGTAAGTCGCAGCGCCCGGGCTGGTTGGAGCGGTACCCGAAGCCGCTCCAATGGGGAGCGGCTCTCGAAGGAGGTCCAGATGACCCGTTCAGTCCGCCTTCCCGGCGCCCGCACGCTCGCCGCACTGATGGCGGTGGGCTCGCTCGCCGCGATCGCTCCGGGCTCGGCCGGAGCCGAGCCCGTCCAGTACAACCCGGACGACCCCTGGTACATGACGGAGCCGTGTGCCCACGACACGTCCCCGAGCTACCCGTCCTGCGGTGGCGTGGCGGAGCTCGCGGCGGGCTCAGGCTCCGGCGCAGCGGCGCGGATCCAGTATCGCCCCGACGACCCGTGGTTCACGACGAAGCCGTGCAAGCACGACACGTCGCCGAGCTATCCCTCGTGCGGCGGTGCGCCGGGCCGCGACTAGGCGTTTTCGGTCAGCGGGCGGCGGGGCGTCAGCCTGCCGCCCGCGCCAGCGCGAGCGAGAACGCCGTGTCCTCGTCCAGCTGGAGGTCCGCGCCTCCGCGCATCTCGATCTCGAGGTCCGCGAACACGCAGAGCGCGCGCTCGAGCGTCAGGCGATCGGCCTTCTTGGCGCGCGCGACCGTCTTCTTCGCGAGCCAGGGAGGCGCCTTGAGCGCCTCGGTCACCTTCTGCTCGGGCATCCCCGACTCGAGCAGCGCCGCCGCCCGGTGGACCTCGCGAAGCCGCCGCATGATCGGGAAGACGAGCCGGCCGGGGCGCTCGCCGTACGACTCGAGCTCCTCTGCGAGCGAGAGCGTCTCGCGCAGGTCGCCGGCCACCAGCGCGTCGGCGAGGTCGTAGACCTGCGGAGCGTTGTCCGAGGCGGCCAGCTCCTCGACGTCGGCGAGTGACACGTTCGTCGCGGGATGCAGCGCCAGGCCGATCTTCTCGAGCTCGCGCGACAGCCGCTGCTGGCTCTGCCCAACGCGGGCGACGAGCTCCTTCGCCGCGTCCTGATCGAGCTGCAGCCCGAGCTCGCGGGCGCGCTCGACGCACCACTTCGGCAGCTGCCACGCCTTCGGCGCGGCGTACTCGCGCACCTCGCCACCCGCGCCCTCGACGCCCTTCGCGAGCTGCTTGACGGCCTTACCGCGGGCGACCAGCACGAGCACGGTCTCCGGCGGGAGCGCCTTGAGGGCGTCCTCGAGCGGGCCGAGCTGAGCGGCCTTCCACGCCCCCACGTCGTCGACGAGCAGGTAGCGGGTCCCGGTCTCGAAGCTGAGCACGCCGAGCGCCGCGGCCACCTCCTCGGGCTCGGCCTGGCGCGCATCGAAGGTCTCCAGGCCCCCGGGGCCGCGCTCCTCGTCGGCACGCCGGCGCACCCGGCTGCGCCAGGCGTCGATCTTGGCGTCGTCGTCTCCGCAGACGAGGTAGGCGGGCTTCAGGGCGGCCACGCCCGCCAGTCTACGAGCGCCCGGGGCGGAGCCCGGGCCGGCTTCAGCCGTCCGTGGTCACATGCATCTCACCCCCCTCGACGCTCAGCGTCACCGTCCCGTCGCGGTCCGTCCGGTAGAGCGCAACGCCAGCGCGTTTCAGGGCGGCGAGCGTCGGCGGCGCCGGGTGGCCGTACGTGTTGGGTCCGACCTCGATCGCAGCCAGCTGCGGTCGCAGCCGCTCGAGCACCTGTGGGAGGCCCGGGTCGGAGCTGCCGTGATGGGGCACCTTCATCGCCTCGACCTGCGGCAGCTGGAGCGGCAGGAGCGCCTCGCTCTCGGCGTCCGCGGACAGCAGCAGGTCGAACCCGCCCGCGCTCACCACGGCGACCACTGCGCGCGGGTTGGGGTCCTCGGGCGCCGGACCCGGCGGGCGCGGCGGCGGCGAGAGGATGCGAATGGTGAGCCCACCGGCCCGGAGGGTCATCGGCGCGGTGACGCGCACGGTGCGCACCCCATCGCGTGCAGCCTGGGCGAGCATCTTCCGGAAGGTGGGGTCGGGCGTCCCGTCGCCGCCGTCGAGGAGGACGCCGACGTCGAAGCGTGCGAGCACCTCGGCGAGGCCGCCGTGGTGGTCGCGCGAGGCGTGCGTCGCCACCACGGCGGTGAGCTGGCGCACCCCGGCCCGGCGCAGGAGCCGCGCGGTGCCGGCCTCGGGCGGCCCCGCGTCGAACAGGACGGCGCTGCCATCGGGGTGCTGGACGAGCGTGGCGTCGCCCTGGCCGACGTCGAGGAAGCGCACGGTCAGGACGTCGGGCGGGGCCGGCGGGCCGAGCACTCGCAGCGTGATCAGCACGACCGCAGCGGCCAGCGCGGCACCCAGCGCGAGGCGCTGCGCTGCGGGGCGCCGGCGCCAGCGGCCGGCCAGCTCCTGGGCGCGCGGGCTGAGCAAACGCGCAGCGCGCTGCACGCCGACGGCTGCCAGGGCGAGGAGCAGGTAGGCGATCGGGACGCCCGCCCGTGACGGCAGCGGCAGCGACAGCTGCCCTCCAGGCAGCTGCGCGAACAGCTCGGCGAGCCGGTTGATGTACGCGACCGGAAGCCGCGTGAGCGGGCCGAGCGCCGCGGCGAGCCAGTCGAGCGGCGGCAGCAGCGGCGCCAGCAGGCCGAGGCCGGCCTTGACCATCCCGAGCCACATCGCCGGCGCGACCGCAGGCAACGCGAGCAGGTTGGCGGGCAGGCCGGCAACCGGCACCGCATCGAAATGGTGAGCAAGCAGCGGCGCCGTGGCGAGCGTGGCGGCAAGCGTGATCGCGGCGCCCTCGGCGAGGCCGCGGGCGAGCGCGGCGCGGAGCTCGGGTAGTCGGGCGTGCAGGCCGGGGAGGCGGGGTGGTGGCAGCGGGGCGGCTTCGGGCGCTCGCGCCAAGGGGCCGGCTTCGCGGGCTTGCGCCAGCGGGCCGGCTGCGGGTGCTCGCGCCGAGAGGCCGGCGTCGGGCGCTCGCGCCAAGGGGCCGGCTTCGCGAGCTTGCGCCGGCGGGCCGGCTTCGCGGGACCGTCCCGGGCGCCGATCAGGCCTTCCGCCGCGCGAGTGAACGCGCGGCCCAGCGGTACCCCGAGGCAGAGGATGCCGACCACGGCCGCAAACGAGAGCTGCCAGCCCGGGTCCTCCCAGGCGCGCGGGTTCAGGGCGAGCGTCGCCGCAGCGGCCAGGAGCAGCGCGTACCAGCGCGAGGCCGGCCGCGACAGTGTCATCGCGGCGATGCCGGCCGCGCCCATGACGCCGGCGCGCTGGAGCGAAGGGCCGGCGCCCGCCAGTGGCACGTAGACGGCGACCAGTCCGAGCAGCGCGATCCCGCGGCCGCGCGGCCCGAGGCCGGCGACCGCGAGCAGCGGCAGCGCGAGTGCAACCAGCAGCATCACGTTTTGCCCGCTGACCGCCAGAAGGTGGGCGAGCCCGCTCGCGCGGAAGTCATCGCGGACGCCCTCGGCGATCGCCTCGTCCTGGCCCAGCACCATGCCCCGCTCGAGCGCCGCCTCCGGCGGTGGCAGGCCCGCTGCCACGGCGCGCTGCGCGCGTTCGCGCATCAGGTCGAGGAGGTGGGCGACGCCACCGCGTCGCCGGCCGGTGGCGCGAGCGTCGTCGAGCAGGAGCTCAGCCGCGATGCCCCGCCGGCGCAGGTAGGCCGCGAAATCAAACGAGCCGCCTTCGCGGCGCCGGGCGTCGGCGCCGGTTTGGGGCGCGGCGCTCTCAGCACCCGGGCTGCGCAAGCGCCCGCGCAGCAGCAGCTCGTCGCCTACCCGCACACCTCGCGGCAGCCGCGCCCAGCGCGGAACCCGCAGCAGCAGCCGCGCCCCGTCCAGTCGTCCTCCGGTCACGCCGACCTCCGCCGAGCTGCCGAAGGCCGACGGCCGCGGCGGCGTGAGCAGGTGCGCCGAGACCTCGACCGTGCGCCCGTCCTCGACCAGCGCGGCGCTCGCGTCGATCGAGCGCAGCCGGAGCTCGCCGAACGCCGTTCCGCCCAGCACGAGCGCGGCGGCGAGCGCCCCGAGCGCGGGCGCGCCGCAGCCTGCCAGGGCCGCCAGCACCAGCGCCGCCGCCACGAGCGCGCCGGCGCGCGGCCCCGTCGCAAGCGCGAGGCCGGCCGCCAGGCTGCCGATGGCGACATGCCACGGACGGGCGGCGAGGAGCGCCGCCATGTGGCCGTGAGCCGGCGGAGGATCGCGCGAGGAGAAGCTCACGGCTGCAGCCCCTCGCGCAGCGCCGCCAGGCGCTTCTCCCCGATGCCGTCGACCTCGGCGAGCTGGTCGAGCGACGTCAGGCCGCCCTGCGCATCGCGGTACTCGATGATCCGCTCGGCGAGCGTCGGCCCGATGCCGTCGAGCTCCTCCAGCTGCTCGGCGGTCGCGGCGCCGAGGCTCAGCTTCGCTCCGGCGCCACCCACCGACGCGGCGCCAGCGCCGCCCGCCGCGCCGGGAGCAAGCGCAGCTCCACCTGCTCGACCCGCCACCGGCACGATGACCTGCTGCCCGTCGGCAACCCGCGCGGCCAGGTTGACCGCCGTGAGCTCGGCGCGCGGCAACGGCCCGCCGGCCTGCTGCAGCGCCTCGGCTACGCGCGCGGCAGCATCGAGGCGATAGAGGCCCGGGCGGCGCACGGCGCCGGCGACGTGGACGAACACCTTCTCGGTCGAATGGGCACCTCCGTCTGCCGTGGGCGCCCCCTCAGCGCCGGGCGCCGGCTCCCCGACCGCCGCCGTCCCGCCATCGATCCGAAGTGGCGCGGCGTCGCCCTCGTCGCCGCCCAGCAGGCGCATCAGCGCGAGCGTCGCCAGCACCGCCGCCACGGCCCAGATCACGGCTGTTCCACGTCCGCCTTCGAGCATGCGGCGACCGTACGAAGGGCCGCGTTACACGTGGGTGACGAGTGTCAAAACGGGGCTACGATCTCGCCCGTGGAGCGTTTCAAGGCCATCCTCGGCGGCGAGGAGGGCGAGGCGCCGACCGTCGAGCTGCCCTTCGACGCGAAGGAGCGCTTCGGCAAGGCCCGTGCGCCGGTGCGCGGCACGGTCAACGGCACCGGCTACCGCACCACGGTCGCCGTCTACGGCGGCGTCCACCTGATCGGCTTCAGGCGCGAGCTGCGGGAGCGCGCCGGCATCGAGATCGGCGACGAGGTCGAGGTGACCGTCGAGCTCGACGAGGAGCCGCGCACGGTCGAGCTGCCAGCGGCGCTCGCGGGGGCGCTCGACGCCGATGCCGAAGCGCGCGCCGCCTTCGACGGCCTCTCGTACAGTCACCGGCGCGAGTACGCCGAGTGGATCGGCGAGGCCAAGCGCGAGGACACCCGTGAGCGCCGCGTCGCCCGGACGCTCGAGCGGCTCCGCGGGGACGCCGGCTAGCGCACGTCGAAGCCGGTCAGGCCCTCGGGGCTCTCCGACCGCTCGTCCACGCGCTCGACGTCCGCTCCGCGCGGGCCCTGCCGCGCCCAGTCGACCATCGAGGACACCGCGTCCGCGTTGCCCTCGAACACGGCCTCGACCGTCCCGTCCGAGCGGTTGCAGACCCAACCGGTCACACCCAGCTCCGAGGCACGGCGCCGCGTAGAGTCGCGGAAGAAGACGCCCTGGACGCGTCCGTGAACGACGACGCGGCTGCGAACGGTGTCACTCATAGAATCCTGCGCGCATTGACTGGGGTCGAGACAACGACGACGCCCTGGGGCGTCGACTCGGAGTATGGACGGCTGCTCGACGTGCTGCTCTGCCCGCCCGACAACTTCCACTGGCTCCCGGCCAGCGCGATCGCCCGGGCCACGCTCGACAGCGGCCTGAGCTTCAGCCGCGAGGACGCCCTGCGCCAGCACGCCGAGATGGTGAGCGTCTACGAGGAGGCGGGCGTGCGCGTGCACTTCCTCGAGCCCGAGCCGGCCCTGCCCTACCAGGTCTTCGCGCGCGACTCGAGCATCAACGTGCCGCAGGGCCCGATCGTCACTCAGTGCCACCAGTGGTGGAGGAGGGGCGAATATTCGCCGGTCATCCGCTTCTACCAGGAGAACGACATACCGATCCACCGCATGATCACGGCGGCGGCCCTGGAGGGCGGCGATTTCATGATCGTCGAGCCAGGCGTGGCGGTGATCGGCAACGGAGAGGAGCGCACCCAGGAACCCGCAGCACGACAACTTGCAGGCTGGCTCGAGGCCGACGGCTGGGAGGTCCGCATCGAGCGGATCCCGCCGCACTTCCTGCACATCGATGTGCTCGCCGCCATGCTGGGCGAGAAGCTGGCGGCCGTGTGCATCGAGCAGGTCGGCGCCGGCTTCACGCGCTGGCTCGAGTCGAAGGGCGTCGAGATCGTGCCGGTCACGCTCGCCGATTCGCTCAAGCTGGGCGTGAACGGTGTCTGCCTCGGCGGCGACCGAGTGCTCACGAGCGCCGAGTCGAAGGACCTGAACGAGCGCCTGCGCGCGCTCGGGCTGACCGTCTACGACCCCGAGCTGGCCGCCTTCACGCTCGGCGGCGGCGGCGCGCACTGCCTGATGCAGGCGATCCGGCGCGAACGAGTGGCCTGAGACCGGCCAGGTGCCACGGGGAGAGGGGCCCTGCGCGGCCGGCCGAGCCGGCGTTCGGCGCGGGGGCCCTGCGCGGCCGGCCGAGCCGGCCGCTTCGGCGCCGGGGGCGCGAGCCCCCGGATGTCATCGCTAGGGCCGCTCGAGCGCGACCCGCAGCGTCCGCAGCTCGCGGTCGCTCGCGCCGCGCAGGCTGCCGCCGTGCGCAAGCGTCTGCTCGATGTAGTCGAGCGTCTCGGCCGTGAGGCGCTCGCCGGGCAGCACGTTCGGGATGCCGGGCGGATATGCCGCGAGTGACTCCGCGGCGACGCGGCCGACGGCCTCGGCCGTCGCGACGACCTCCTGCGGACCGAGGAAGGCCTCGCGCGGGGTCATCACGAGCTCGCCCCACGGCGGCGGCGGTGCGAACTGCTCGTGGGCGGCCGCGGCCGGCTGCTCCGCGACGGTGTCGACAGCCTGGCGCAGCGCGCCGATCAGCCGCTTCGCCGCCAGTCCGGCCGGCTCGCCCATGCCGAACACGGCGACCATCACGTTCTCGCCCGCGAGCTCGAGGTTGACGTCGTTCTGCTCGCGCACGAGGCGCGCCAGCTCGAAGCCGCTTGCGCTCGTGCCGCGCACGTCGATGGCGAGCCTCAGCGGGTCGTAGTCGAACACCCCGGGCGCCCCGGCGAGCCGCTCGTCGAGCACCTCGAGCCCCGGGATCTCGCGCACGGCGTCGCGGACGCGGCGCAGCGCCGCGAGCGTCTCGCCGAGCAGCTCGGCTCCGTTCACGGCCGCGCTCCGGCGCGCCGCGTCGAGCGAGCCGAACAGGAGCGAGTTGGGGCTGGTCGACTCGATCAGGGTCACGCAGCGGCCGACGACGCTCTCCTCGATCAGGCTGTCATGACCGAGGTGGATCATCGCCGACTGCGTGAGGCTGCCGACGATCTTGTGGATGCTCGAGATGACGAGGTCGGCGCCGAGCGAGAGGGCGTGCCGCGGTAGGTCCTCGTGAAAGGCGAGATGGGCGCCCCAGGCCTCGTCGACCACGAGCGGGACGCCGCGCCGGTGCGCAACGTCGGCGAGCCCGGCGATGTCCGCGACCGCGCCGAAGTAGGTCGGCGAGACGACCGTCGCGCCGACGGCGGCGGGCGTCACCTCGAGCGCCTGCTCGAGCGCCTCGGGCGTCATGCAGTGGGCGATGTGCAGCTCGGGGTCGAGCTCCGGCGACACGAAGGTCGGCCGCAGGCCCGACATGACGAGCGCGTCGATCGTGCTCGAGTGCGCGTTGCGCTGCGTCACGACCTCGGTGCCACGGTGGGCGAGCGTGAGCAGCGCGGCATGGTTTCCCTGCGACGCCCCGTTGACCAGCCACCAGGTCCGGCGCGCGCCCCACGCCTCGGCGGCGAGCTGCTGCGCATCCCTGAAGGGCGTCGGCTCGTCGCCGACGTCGATTCCCCACGTGAGCGCCGGGATGTCGAGGGCCAGCGCCTGCGGCCCGATCGCCTCCATGAGCCCGGGGTCCGCGCCGGGGCCGCCCTTGTGACCGGGGACGTGCAGGCGCCCCGGCCGGCGTGCCGCGTAGGCGCGCAGCGCGTCGAGGTAGGGGGTGTCGGGCTGGCTCGCGGGCATGAGCGCGCCGAGTCTAGGTGAGCGCGGCGAGGGCCGCCGCGACCGCCTGCTCGGCCGAGGCGGCGCTCTCGACGCCGTCGATGTCCCAGCTGTCGAGCGCCACCACCGGCTTGCGCGCCCTGAGCGCGAGGGCGATCTCGGAGAGCGTGCCGTAGCCCCGCCCGACGGCGACGAGTGCGTCGGCGCTGCGGACGACGAGGGCGTTGCGGGCCTCGCCGAGGCCCGTCGCGATCGCCACGTCGACGAATGCGTTGGCGGCCGCGCGGTCGGCGCCGGGAAGGATCCCGACCGTCGTGCCGCCGGACTCGCGCGCCCCGCGGCAGGCTGCCTCCATCACGCCGCCGAGGCCGCCGCAGACGAGCACGGCATCGGCTCGCGCCAGCTCGCTCCCAACCGTTCGGGCGGCCGTGAGGTCGGCGGGCGTCGCGTCACCCGGGCCCACGACGGCGACGTAACGGCGCACGCTCAGGGTGTCGTCGCGGGCGGCTCGTCGTCCCGGCGGACCGCGGGCCGGGTCGGCTCGCGCACGGTCTCGGCATCGTGGTCGACGCGCGCAGAGCCGGGCTCGGCAGCCCGTTCACGCGGCTCGATGGACAGCGAGATGTTCGCCGTCGCGAGGAAGGCGCCCGTCGCCATCAGCACCGAGCCCGCCACCGCGAGCCAGATGCCGATGTCGCGATCCGGGCCATTGCCGCCGGCCACCGCGGGCGGGTCGTTGACGAGCTGGGTGAGCACGACACTGAGCGCGAAGAGCGCCACCAGCAGCGACACGAGCGGTGAGGCGGGCGGCTTCATCAGCCCCATGCCGCCGGCGAGCTGCAGCACGATCAGCAGCGTGCATACGACGAGCACGATGTCGACGAGCTCGAACACGGTGAACGCGGTCAAGCCCTCGTACCAGTTGAGGAAGAGGCTCACGAGCAGGATCACCGCGCCGATCGCGGCGATCAGCGGCCCGAGGGGGATGCTCGTCTGGCGCGCGCGCCCGTTCATCGGGCGACGAAGTTCACGAGCTTGCCGGGCACGACGATTGCCTTCACGATTTCCCTCCCGTTCAGTCGCGAGGCCAGCTTCTGCGAGCCGCGCGCGATCTCCTCGAGCTCGCCCTGCGACGCCTCGGCGGGCGCGGGCAGCCTGTCGATCAGCTTGCCGTTCAGCTGGATCACGAGCTGGATCTCGTCGCCGACGAGCAGGGCCGGGTCGGCCTCGGGCCACGGCTCCTCCCAGACGCGGCGACCCGTCATCAGCTCGTAGATCTCGGCTCCGAGGTGCGGCGCGAACGGGAAGATCAGCGACGCGCGCGGTCGCGACGGCGAAGCGGACGTGCGAGGCGGGCACCTCGTCGCGCCGGCGGTAGATCTCGTTGACGAGCTCCATCACGGCGGCGATCGCGGTGTTGAAGGCGAAGCGCGCCGACATGTCGCGCGTGACCTTGTCGATCGCCCAGTGCGCCTTGCGCACGAGCTCGGAGGGCTCGCCCTCGGGCGTCGTCTCGCCCTCCGGGGCCTCGGCGGCCGCGGTCCAGAGCCGCGACAGGAAGCGGTACACGCCGCCGACGCCGTCGTCCTGCCAGTCGGCGTCGTCGCGCGGGGCGGCGAGGAAGAGGATGTAGCAGCGCGCGGCGTCGGCGCCGTAGCGCGCGATCACCTCCTCCGGCGAGACGGCGTTGCCCCTCGACTTGGACATCTTGTCGCCGTCGCGCAGGACCATGCCCTGCGTGAAGAGGCGGGCGAAGGGCTCCTGCACGTCGAGCAGGTCCATGTCCGCCAGCGCCTTGATGAAGAAGCGCGCATAGAGCAGGTGCAGGATCGCGTGCTCGACGCCGCCGATGTACTGGTCGACCGGCATCCAGTTGCGGACGACCTCGCGGTCCCAGGCGGCCTCGTCGTTATGCGGGTCGCAGTAGCGCAGGAAGTACCAGGACGAGTCGACGAAGGTGTCCATCGTGTCCGTCTCGCGACGCGCCGGCCCGCCGCAGCGCGGGCAGGTGGTGTTGACCCAGTCCTCCGCGGCCGCCAGCGGCGACTTGCCCTTAGGCGCGAAGTCCTCGACCTCGGGCAGCTCGACGGGCAGCTGGTCGTCCGGCACCGGGACGAGCCCGCAGCTCCCGCAGTGGATGATCGGGATCGGGCAGCCCCAGTAGCGCTGGCGCGAGAGCAGCCAGTCGCGCAGCCGGTAGTTGACGGTGGGCCTGCCGAGTCCGCGCTCCTCGAGCGAGGCGACGATCGCCTGCGTGCCCTCCGGGGCCGGCATGCCGCTGAACTCGCCCGAGTTGACGAGCCGCTCGTTTTCGCTGTGCGCGACGAACGCCTCGCCCTCGGGCGCCGGCTCGTCACCCTCGACCACCTGGCGGATCTCGAGTCCGAACTTCGTGGCGAACTCGAAGTCGCGCTGGTCGTGCGCGGGCACCGCCATCACGGCGCCGGTGCCGTACTCGAACAGCACGTAGTCGGCGACGAACATCGGGATCTCCTCACCCGTCGCCGGGTTGGTGACCGTGTGGCCGAGCGGGACGCCCGTCTTCTCCTTGTGCTCGTCGCCGCGCTCCTCGGCCGACTCGTTCAGCGCGCGGTTGACGTACTCGTGCACCTCGGGCGAGCTGTTCAGACGGAAGACGTCCGGGTGCTCCGGCGCCAGCACGAAGAAGGTCGCGCCGAAGATCGTGTCGGGCCGCGTCGTGAAGACCGGATAGTCGATCCCCAGCTCCTCGCAGCGGAAGATCAGCTCGGCGCCCTCCGAGCGGCCGATCCAGTTCTCCTGCATCGTCACGACGTGGCGCGGCCAGTCGATCGTCTGCATGTCCTCGAGCAGGCGGTCGGCGTAATCGGTGATGCGGAAGAACCACTGCTCGAGCTGGCGCACCTCGACGACATGCCCGCAGCGCTCGCAGCGCCCGTCGATCACCTGCTCGTTGGCGAGCACGGTCTGGTCGTGCGGGCACCACTTGACGGCCGCCTCCTTGCGGTAGGCGAGCCCGCGCTCGAAGAGGCGCAGGAAGATCCACTGGGTCCAGCGGTAATAGCGCGGCTCGTGCGTGCCGAACTCGCGCGTCCAGTCGAACGAGATGCCCCACTCGCGGAACTGGCGGCGGAACTCGCGGATCGCCGCCTCGGTCGAGTCGCGCGGGTGCTGGCCCGTCTTGATGGCGTGGTTCTCGGCAGGCAGCCCGAAGGCGTCGTAGCCCATCGGGTGCAGGACGAGATCGCCCATGCGACGCCGGAAATGCGCGACCGCATCACCGACCGAGTAGGTCTTCAGGTGGCCGATATGCGGCTCGCCCGATGGGTACGGGAGCATCTCGAGGATGTACGAGCTCGGCTGCTTCGCGGCAGCCTCATTCGACACCTCCCAGGTGTGCTCGTCAGCCCATACTCCCTGCCACTTGGGCTCGATCAGCTTCGGGTCGTAGCGATCCGCCATCGACCCGAGACTTTAGACTCGCGCGCCGATCAGCCGGTCGCGAGCATCACGTCCGAGGCCTTGATCACCGCCGTGACCTCGCTGCCCTCGGCGATTCCGAGCTCCTCGACCGCCTCGACCGTGATCGACGCGACGAGCCGCTGCCCCGCCACGTCGACCTCCACGTTGGCGATGGCCTCGCCGCGGCGGATCCCGCGTGACGGTGCCGCCGAGCTGGTTGCGCGCGCTGATCTTCATCTGTCTCCTCTCATAGGGCGACGAGCCTCGTCGCCGCCGCTTTCCACGTTGCCGCCACACGGCTGCCCGTGCGGAGATCGAGCGCCCGGGAGGACGCAAGCGTGATCTCGGCCGCGAGCGGCTGCGGGCCGGCCAGCCCCAGCCGTACCCGGTTCCCCACCGCCGTGACCGTCAGCACCTCCGCGAGGACGCGGTTCTGCGCAGAGCCGTGCGGCGGCTCCGCCACGTGCTCGATCGCGATCTCCCAGGGGAACACGCTCGCGGCGACCCTGCCCCTGCCCTCGTCGGTGCTGGCGATCTCGCCGCCGCCGTCGAGGTCGACGAGCGTCAGGCCGTCGTGGCCGCTGCGGGCGGTGCCGCTCAGGACGACGGCGCCCGTGAAGTCGGCGACGAACGCCGAGCGCGGCGCCGCGGCCAGCTCCGTGGGGGTGCCCTCCTGGATGATCCGCCCTGCGTCGATCACGCCCGACGCGGTCGCCGAGCTGGGCGGCCTCGGCGAAGTCGTGCGTGACGAGCAGGGCTGGTACGCGCACGTCGTTCAGGACCGCGGCCAGCTCGCGCGCCGCGCTCGCGCGAGTCCGCGCGTCGAGGGCGGACAGCGGCTCGTCGAGCAGCAGCACGCCGGGCGAGCGGGCCAGCATGCGAGCGAGCGCGACGCGCTGGCGCTCGCCGCCCGACAGGGTCTGTGGGCGCGCGTCGGCGTGGCCGCCGAGACCGAAGCGCTCGAGCAGCTCCTGCGCCCGCGCGCGGCGCTCGCGCCGGGAGACCCCGCGCAGCGGGTAGGCCACGTTCTGCCAGGCGCTGAGGTGCGGGAAGAGCGCGTAGTCCTGGAAGACGTAGCCGCAGCTCCGGCGCTCGGGCGGCACGTCGACGCCGCGTTCAGTGTCGAGCCAGGTCTCGCCGTCCGCCTCGACGAGGCCGCGCGTGGGTCGCAGCAGGCCGGCCGCCACGCGCAGGATCGTCGTCTTGCCCGCGCCGGACGGGCCCGCCAGGGCCAGGCACTCTCCCGCTCCCACGCCGAGCGCGACGTCGAGATCGAGGGCGCCGACCCGGGTCGTGGCCTCAACGCGCAGCACGGCTGCCGGCGTCCCAACCGCTGAGGGCGTCGCCCCCGGCCACCAGCTTCACCGAGAGGAGCAGGGCCCCCGAGACCGCTACGAGGACGGCCGACAGCGCCAGCGCCGACTCGAACTCGGTGGAGAAGCGGTCGTAGATGGCGAGCGGAACGGTCTGCGTGATCCCCTGGAAGGAGCCGGCGAACATGAGCGTCGCCCCGAACTCTCCCAGGGCGCGACCCAGTGCGAGCGCGGTCCCGGCGGCCAGGGCGGGTAGCGCGCTGGGGATCATCACCCTCACGAACCCGCGGGCCTCCGACGCCCCGAGCGTGCGGGAGGCGTCGAGCAGCCGCGGGTCCACCGTCGCGAACGCCGCGATGGCCTGGCGGACGTAGAACGGCGACGCGACGAACGTGAGCGCGACGACGACCCCGGCCGTGGTGAGGGAGAGCTCGATGCCGGCTGCGCTCGATCGTCCCGCCGAGGATGCCCGCGGGGCCGACGGCGGCGAGCAGGGCGATGCCCGCCACGGCCGGCGGCAGCACCAGCGGCAGCTCGATCAGCGTGATGAGGACGGCGCGGCCCCGGAACGAGCGCGTCCCGAGCAGGTACGCCGCCGGGGTGCCGACCACGAGGATGATCGCGATCGAGACCGCCGTCGTCCTGAGGCTGAGCCAGAGCGCGTCGAGCGCGCCGGGCTCACCGAGACTGTCGATCAGCTCCGCCGGGCTGCGATCGACGAAGATCGCGACGATTGGCAGCGTCAGGAAGAGCAGGACGGCGGCCAGGCAAACGGCGAGCAGCGCGGGGAACCACGGGAAGCGGTGCCCGCCTCTCACTGCTGAACGGAGCCGAAGCCGGCGTCCTCGAGCGCCTGGGCACATGGTCCGTCTGTGAGGCCGTCGACGAAGGCCTGCGCGTCCTGCGGGTTCTTCGCCCCCTTCACCACCGAGGCGGCATAGGTGACCTCCGGCTCGACGGCCGCCGGCAACTCGATCGCCTCCAGCGCGCCGTCGGTGGCGTTGACGTCGGTCACGTAGACGAAGCCCGCGTCAACTGCGCCCTGCGAGACCTTGCCGACGATCCCCTTGACGTCGGGCTCGTTCGAGCGGACGTTGTCGAGGATGGCCTCCTCCTGGGCGGGCGGCAGCTTGGCGAGCGCCTCGCGCGTGTAGGAGCCGATCGGCACGGACTCGGAGCCGATGGCGATCGTCGTGCCGGACTGCGTGAGGTCGTCGACCGACTTGATGTCGGAGTCCGCCGGCACCGCCAGCACGAACTCGTTGGTGGCGAACTCGACGGGCATTTCCACCAGGCCCTCGTCGTAGAGCTCGTCGGGGAGCTTGGTGTTGGCGGCCGCGAAGACATCGGGCTTGACGCCCTGGCGGATCTGGGCCGCCAGCTCGTCGGAGCCGGCGAAGCTGAGCCGCACCTCGGTCTCCTCCGCCTCGCCGAAGTCGGGCGCGCATGCCTCGAGCGCCTCGGTCATCGATGCGGCGGCCGAGACGATGAGCCGCTGCTGCTGCCCGCCCTCGCCGGAGCTGCTCTCGCCGCCGTCGTCGTCATCGTCACCGCAGCCCACGGCCACGAGGGCGGCCAGGGCGAGGACGAGGGCGAGGGCGAGCAAGCGCTTCACCGCTCGCCCCTCTCGACCATGACCGAGGTCGCCTTGACGGCGGCGGTCGCGGGCACGCCCGGCGCGAGGCCAAGCTCCTCGACGGCGTCGCGCGTGACAGCCGCGGTGATCCGGTGCGGGCCGGCCGTGATCTCGACCAAAGCCATCACGCCGTCCACCTCAACCGAGCTGACCACGCCCGGGAAGCGGTTGCGGGCGGAGAGCGCATCGCCCGCGCGGTGGCGCTCAGGGCGCCCGGAGAGGCGCTTGACCTCGGCGGCGGACACGCGCCTGCGGTTCGCGTGGTCGCGCGAGGTGCGCAGCTTGCCGGCGCGCTCCCAGCGCCGAAGCGTGTCGGCGCTCACGCCTATCGCGCGTGCAGCGTCCCCGAGCAGCAGCCCTTCACCCTTGACCATTGCCTAAGCATTACATAGGCAACACCAACGAGCGCACGAGAAGCCGGGTTGAGCCGCCTGCAATAGTCGAATAACGCCCGATGAACGTCGTCGAGGAACGAGGAGTGCCCGCCGAAGCGGAGCCCGACGAGGCTTCCGACAAGCGCGTAGCTCCACTCGAGCTCTTCTTCGATCTGGTCTTCGTCTTCGCGCTCACCCAGATCACCTATCTGATGTCCGAGAACCCCACCTGGGAGGGCCTCGGCCAGGGCATGCTGGTGCTCGCCGCGTTGTGGTGGGCATGGGGTGCCTATGCGTGGCTGACGAACTACATCGACACCGAGCAGGACAGAGAGCGCCTGCTGATGCTCGGCGCGATGGCGGCCATGCTCGTCGCGGCGCTCGCGACGCCGCACGTGTTCGGCGACGACGCACTCATCTTCGGCGTCGCCTACGCCGGCGTGCGCTGGCTGCACATATTCATCTTCGCCGAGGCAAACGAGCACGTGGACACGGCCACCGCGGTCCGGGTCCTGGCGCGCACGGCGCTGCCTGCGCCGCTGCTGCTGATCGGCGCCGCGTTCTTCGACGGCAGCGCGCAGGCGCTGATCTGGATCGTGGCGCTCAGCATCGACTTCGGCGGGCCGTTCGTCTTCGGGGTGCGCGGCTTCCGCGTGTCCGCGGGTCACTTCGCCGAGCGCTTCGGCCTGATCGTGATCATCGCGCTCGGCGAGTCGATCGTCGCGATCGGCGCCGGCATCGCGGGCGTGGAGCTCGACACGGGTCTCGTTGTGGCTGCAGTCTTCGGCGTCGCGCTCTCGGCAGCGCTGTGGTGGGCCTACTTCGACATGACGGCGCTCCTGTCCGAGGAGCACTTCAGACACCTGCAGGGCGAGGAGCGCCTGCTGGTGGCGCGCGACGCCTACAGCTACCTGCACCTGCCGCTGATCGCGGGGATCCTGCTCGTGGCGCTGGGCGTCAAGAAGACGCTCGGCCATGTCGACGAGCCGCTCAAGACCGTGCCGGCGGTCGCGCTCTTCGGCGGCATCGCCCTCTACTACGCAGCAAACGTCGCCTTCCGGCTGCGGATCGCGCACACGCTCAGCGCAGAGCGGCTCGTGGCCGCGGCGGTCAGCCTCGCGCTCATCCCCGTCGCGACGGAGGTCGACTCGCTTGCGGCCCTTGGCATCGCAGCCTCGCTCGCCGCGCTCCTGATCGCCTACGAGTCGGTGCGTCACGCGGACCTGCGCCGCCGCGCTCGAGAACAGGCGGCCCATGGGTAGCCCGCGGCGCCGCAGCCCGCTTCACCGCCTGTTCACCAGCCAGCGACTCAACATGCCTAGGCTCTGGCGCATGGGTGGGCCTTTCACCCTCCGCGCACGCTCGGGTGCCTCCGGGCGCGTGGGCGACCATGCGACGGGGCGGCTCGGGCGAATGGTGGGCCGGCGACCGGACTATGGCGAGCTGTATGACCTGCTTGGGCGGGCGGGCCGCAACGTCGAGCTCTCCACCGCGCTGCTACGCGAGTTGATGCGCTCCTGGCCAGACGGCGGCGAGAAGCGGCTCGAGCTCGTCGACCTCGAGCACGCCAACGACGCGGTCACGCACGACATCGTCCACCACCTGCATGCGCGCCTCGCGGTCCCGTTCGAGCGCAGCGACGTGCTCGCACTCGCCTCCGGCCTCGACGACGTGGTCGACTACTCCGAGGAGGTCGCCGACTACCTGGGCCTCTACCGCGTGGAGGCGCCGATGGACCAGGCGATCGAGTTGACCGACACGCTCGCCGCGGCGGGCTCGGAGGTCGCGCTCGCGCTCGGCGCGATCGACGGCGGCGCCGACCTCGGCGAGGCGCACCGGCATCTGGCCGAGATCGACCGGCTCGAGGATGAGGGCGACCGCATCCTGCGCGCCGGGCTGACCGCGCTGTTCGACGGCGGCGTCGACCCGATGGCGGTGATCCGCTGGAAGGACATCTTCGAGCGGGTCGAGGACGCGATCGACGCCTGCGACAGCGTGGCGCACACCCTGCGCGGCATCGCGGTCAAGCGCACGTAGCCGCACAGCGGCGCCGGACTAGCCTTGGCGCCCATGACGACCGCCCGCGACGACGCAGCCTTCGCCGGGCGGGTCGCGCTCGTAACGGGAGCAAGCGGCGGCATCGGCGCCGCGCTGAGCCGCGGGCTCGCCGGGGCCGGCGCGGCGGTGGCGCTGCACTACGCGTCGAACCAGGACGCCGCGAGCGCGCTGGCCGCCGAGATCGAGGCGGGTGGCGGCCGCGCGCTGACGCTCGGCGCCGACCTGGGCGAGCCGGACGCGCCGGAGCAGCTCGTCGCGGACGTGGAGCGCGACCTGGGGCCGGTCGACGTGCTCGCCGCAAACGCCGGGCTCAGCCGGCCAGGCTCCTGGGAGGACATCGACGCCGCGGCGTTCGACGAGACGCTGGCCGTCAACCTGCGAGCGCCCTACCTGTTGGCCCGCCGCGTGCTGCCGGGCATGCGCGAGCGCGGCTACGGCCGCATTCTCTTCACCTCGTCCGTCGCCGCGCTGACCGGCGGCATCGTCGGACCTCACTATGCGTCGTCCAAGGCGGGCCTGCACGGCCTGACCCATTTCCTTGCGTCGCGCGTCGCAGCGGACGGCGTGACGGTCAATGCGATCGCGCCGGCGCTGATCGAGGACACCGCGATGCTGCCCGGGGACCCCGGCGAACTGACCAAGGCGGTACCGGTCGGCCGGCTCGGCACGCCGGCGGAGGTGGCGGACCTCGCCCTCGCCATGCTGCGTAACGGCTACCTCACGAGCAAGGTCGTGATGCTCGACGGAGGGATTCACCCGCGCTGACGGCGAAAGGAGATTCAGTCATGACCGACTCGACCGCACGCAACGTCTCCGCGAGCATGAGCCTCACCCTCGACGGGCGCTACAACGGCCCCGGCGGGCCCGGCGATCTGGGCGCGATCGTCCCGTACGCGACCACCGAGGTCGCGCGCGACCATCTCAACCGCATCTGGCAGGGCGCGACGACGGCGCTGCTCGGCCGGCTCAACGCCGAGGGGTTCATGGGGTTCTGGCCGCCGGTCGCCGACGACGAGAACGCCGATCCGCGTGATCGCGGCTACGCGAAGTGGCTCGTCGACACGGAGAAGGTGGTCCTGTCGACCACGTTGACCGAGGCGCCGTGGGAACGCACCCGCGTCGTGAACGCCTCGGTCCCCGACGTCGTCGCCGAGCTCAAGGCCAGCGGCGAGGGCGACATCCTCGTCAACAACAGCGCGAGCGTCATCAAGCCGCTCCTGTCGGCGGACCTGCTCGACCGCCTCTTCCTCATCATCTGCCCCGAGATCGCCGGGGGTGGCGAGCGGCTGTTCGACGACGGCCTGCCGGCATCGAAGTGGAAGCTCACGCGCCAGGAGACCGGCGAGCTGGGCGAGATGGCCCTGATCTACGACCGCGCCCGCTGAAAAGGCGCGCTGCCCCAATGGAGCTGAGGGGACTCGAACCCCTGACCTACGCGCTGCCAGCGCGTCGCTCTTCCAGCTGAGCTACAGCCCCTGGACCCCGAGAAGGTAGCAGCGCGCCGGCCCTGCTCGGCCTAGCCCACGCTCCGGGCGGGCGCCTCGCCCCAGAGCGTCTCGAGGCGGTAGTACTCGCGCGCCTCGGGGGTGAAGATGTGGACGATCACGTCCCAGTAGTCGAGCAGGATCCAGCGGGCGTCCCGGTCGCCCTCGGTGCGGCGTGGCAGCAGGCGCTCGTCGTCGTGCTTCAGGTCCTCGTGGATGGCGTCGTGGATCGCCTTCGTCTGGCGCTCGGTGTTGCCCGAGCAGATCACGAAGAAGTCGGTGTAGGAGACGATCCCGCGCAGGTCGATCACGCGAATGTCGATCGCCTTGCGGTCGGACGCGACCGCGGCGATGCGCTCGGCCAGCGCGGCCGAGTCGAACTCGTTCGCGTTCACGTGCTCGCCGCCTCCACCTTCGGGCGGTAGAGCTCGTGCGATCCGATGTAGTCCTCGACGGCGGGCGGAACGAGATACCGGATCGGCCGGCCCTCGCGCACACGGCGGCGAACTCCGGTCGACGAGATCTGGATCATCAGCATGTCGAGATGGCGCACACGGTCGGAGCCGCGCAGGCGCGAGAGCTTGATGCCGACCGCGCTGCGGCTCCAGCCGACGCGCTCGACGGCCGCCACGGTTGCACGCTCCAGCACCTTCTCGGGCTCGTGCCAGCTCGGCAACGCCGCCGCCTGGTCGCCGCCGAGAATGAGGAAGAGCTCGTCGCCGGGCGACTCGCCCTGGAGCAGCTCGAGCGTGTCGGAGGTGTACGAGGGTCCCTCGCGATCGACCTCGACGCGTGACACCGCGAAGCGCTCGTCCCCGGCCGTCGCGAGCTCGACCATCTCGAGCCGAGCCTCGGGGCCGGGGTCGTTGTCGATCTCACGGTGCGGCGCCTCACCGACCGGCACGAACAGGACGCGCTCGAGCTCGAGCTGCAGCAGCACCTCCTGGGCACAGACGAGGTGCCCCAGGTGCGGCGGGTTGAAGGCTCCTCCGAAAACTCCGATGCGCAAGCGCTACAGCACCTACTCGCGGACCTGTCCGGATCCCTCGACCACGAACTTGTAGGTGGTGAGCTCGCGCAGGCCGATCGGGCCGCGCGCGTGCAGCTTCTGGGTCGAGTTGCCGATCTCGGCGCCCATGCCGAAAACGCCGCCATCGGTGAATCGGGTCGACGCGTTGACGTACACCGCCGCGGCATCGACTCCGCCCGTGAACGCCTGCGCCGAGCTGGTCGAGCCCGTGACGATCGCCTCGGAGTGGCCCGAGCTGTAGCGGTTCACGTGCTCGATCGCGTCGGCGACCGAGTCGACCACCTTCACCGCCAGGATCAGCGCGTGATACTCGGTCGCCCAGTCCTCCTCATCGGCGTCTGACAGCGAGTCGGCGAGCTCGCCGGCGAGCGAGCGGGTGCGCCCGTCGACGCGCAGCTCGACCCCCGATTCGCGCAGCTCGCGGAGCGCGCGCGGCAGGAAGTCGGCCGCGATGTCGGCGTGGACGAGCAGCGTCTCCGCCGCGTTGCAGGTGGATGGGCGCTGGACCTTCGCGTTGACCGTGATGGCGACCGCGTCGTCGAGGTCGGCGCCGGCGTCGACGAACACGTGGCCGTTGCCGCCCGCGGCGTAGATCACCGGGACCGTTGCATGCTCCTTGAGCGCCGCCTTGAGGCCCTCTCCCCCGCGCGGGATGACGAGGTCGACGACGCCGTCCATGGTGGCTATCTGGCGCAGCTCGTCGCGGTCGCCGCCGCCTACGATCGAGATCGCCCCGTCGGGCACGCCGGCCTGACGCGCGGCGAGCGAGACCACCTGCGCGAGCACGGCGTTCGAGTGCGCCGCCGTGGACGAGCCGCGCAGCACGATCGCGTTGCCCGACTTGAGACAGAGCGCCGAGCAGTCGACCGTCACGTTCGGGCGTGCCTCGTACACCACCGCGACGACCCCGAGCGGCACGCGCACGCGCCGCACGTCGAGGCCGTTCTCGAGCCGGTGGCCCTCGATCGTCTCGCCCACCGGGTCGGGCAGCGCGACGATCGCGCGCACGTCCCTGGCGATCCCGGCCAGCCGGGCCTCGTCCAGCTTCAGCCGGTCCAGCAGGCCGGCGTGCAGGCCCGCCTCCTCGCCGGCCTCCATGTCGCGGGCATTGGCATCGAGGATCTCGTCGCTGCGCTGCTCGAGCGCGTCCGCCATCGCCTCCAGCGCCGCGTTCTTGGTGGCGGTGCTCAGGGTCGCGAGCTCGAGCGCCGCGCGCCGCGCCTGGGCGCAGATCTCGGCGACGGACTGAGCGGTCGTGGCCATCGCGGCAAGGGTACCGGGCGCCGCGCCCCGCGCGCTCACGCTTTGGGCGTGGTCACGCGGGTACCTCAGCCGGCGCCGGCGCCGTCACGCGCAGGCGTCCGAGGGCGAGCGCGAGCACGGCCACCAGCAGCGCCGCGATCGCCATCAGCGTCCAGGCATCCGTGAAGCCGGACAGCGGGTCCGCGACGGGCGCCGCGTCGAGCACGGCGATCAGGATCGCGATGCCCAGCACCGCCCCGATCTGACGCAAGCAGGCGAGCACCGCGCTGCCCGTCGCGAACTGCGCACCAGGCAGCTCGGCGACCGCCGCGCTTCCCCACGCGGCGAACGAGAAGCCGACGCCCATGCCCGTCAGCATCGTCGGGCCGAGGTACTCGGAGACGTAGCTCGGCGCGGTCCCGATACCGGTGGCGAAGAGCACGCAGCCCGTGGCGAACAGAAGCGCACCCGGAAGCGCCACGACGCGCTGGCCGAAGCGGTCGGCGAGCCGCCCCGCGATCGGAGCGCTGAGCGCCGCCATCAACGGCCCGGGCGTGACCGCGAAGCCGGCCTTGAGGATCGAGTAGCCCCAGATCTCGGTCAGGAAGAGCACGTTCGCCAGGAGCAGCGCGTAGAAGGCGGACGAGAAGGCGAACATCCCCACGTTCGCGACCGCGAACGAGCGCGACCGGAAGAGGCTGAGCTCGATCACCGGCGCACGGTGGCGCGCCGAGCGGATCACAACCGCGGGAAGGAATACCGCCGCCGCGCCGAGCGCGGCGAGCACGCGCGCGCTGTCCCAGCCCCAGTCGGAGCCCTTGACGATTCCGAGCGCGAGCGCGCCGACCCCGGCCACCATCAGCGCGCTGCCGAGAGCGTCGGGCAGCACGGCATTCGGGTCGCGCGTCTCGCGCAGGACGCGGCGCGCGGGCACGAGCGCGAGCAGCCCGATCGGGACGTTCAGGAAGAAGACCCAGCGCCAGCCGACCGCGTCGACGAGCACACCGCCGAGCGACGGCCCGAGCGCGGCCGCGACGGCGCCGGTGGCGCTCCAGATCGCCACGGCGGTGGCGCGCTTGTCGCGCGGGAACTCCGGCAGCAGCAGCGCGAGCGAGGTCGGCACCAGGATGGCGCCCGCCGCGGCCTGCAGGATGCGCGCCGCCACCAGCAGCTCCGACGAGGGCGCGAGCCCGCACAGCACCGAGGTGGCGATGAACGCGACCACGCCGATGAGGAACATCCTGCGCCGCCCGACGAGGTCCGCGAGCCGGCCGGCCGGTACGAGCAGCGCGGCGAACACGATGTTGTACGCGTTCAGGATCCAGGACAGATCGGCGCGCGTGGACTCGGCGAAGTCACGCTCGATGTCCGGGAAGGCGACGTTGACGATCGTCACGTCAAGGAAGCTCATGAAGACGGCGACCGCCGTGACTGCCAGCACCTTCCAGCGACGTTCCATCCTCGGACCCTCCCGGCCTGAGTGAGTTGCTTGACGCAACGCACCCTACATGAGTCGGTTGTTTCACGCAACGGAGCGCGCTAGGCTGGTCGCAGTGCTCCCGCGCACCTACGAGACGCAGGTCTGCTCGATCGCCCGCACGCTCGAGGTGATGGGCGACCGCTGGACGATGCTGATCATCCGCAACGTCTTCCTCGGGATGCGCCGCTTCGACGACTTCCAGGCCAATCTCGGGATCGCGCGCAACGTGCTGAGCGACAGGCTTGCGCGCCTCGTCGACGAGGGCATCCTCGAGCGCCACCGCTATCAGGAGCGACCCGAGCGCTTCGAGTACCGGCTCACGGACAAGGGCATCGACCTGTGGCCCGTGCTCGTCTCGCTGATGAAGTGGGGCGACCGCCACGCCCCCGAGGAAGCCGGGCAGCCGACGCTGATCCTGCACCGCGGCTGCGGCGGCGAGGTCGACGAGCGCTTCGTCTGCTCGGTCTGCGGCGAGCCCGTCGACGCCCGCAGCAGCGAGGCTAGGCCGGGACCCGGTGCGCTCCGATCCTGGCCCAGCGCCGTCCTCTGAAGCGCCAGGCGAGCGTCGCAAGCCGCGCGAGGATCAGGCCCAGCAGGCCGAACCAGACGCCCACGATCCCCCAGTCGAACGCGAGCGATGCCAGCGTGATCGGCACGAACACTCCCAGCGTCGAGGCGAGCATCGCCCACATCAGGTAACGCGTGTCGCCGGCGCCGATGAGGATGCCGTCGAGCGCGAAGACCGCGCCGTTGGCCGGCTGCATGAGCGCGAAGATGAGCCAGATCTCCTGAGCGCGCTCGACGACCTGCTCGTCGCCGGTGAAGGCGTGCGGCAGCACCTCGACGAGCGCCAGCATCAGCGCTCCGAACAGCGCTCCCGCCGCCACGGCCCATTCGATCATCCGCCGCGCCGCGCGATGGGCCCCCTCGGCGTCGCCCGCGCCGAGCGAGCGGCCGACGATCACCTGTCCCGCGATCGCGATCGCATCGAGCACGAGCGCCAGGAAGACGAACAGCTGGAAGGCGATCTGGTGCGCGGCCAGCGAGTCGTCGCCGACGCGCGCGAGCACCGCGCCGGCCACGAGGAACGACCCGTACAGCGCCGCCGTGCGGACGAAGATCTCACTGCCGATGCGCGCGAGCGGGCGCATCGCCCCCAGCGACGGCCGGCGCGACTCGGCCGGGGCCGCGAGCAGCGCCCACGTGAAGGCGGCCCCCATGCCGGCCTGCGCCAGGACGGTCGCCCAGGCCGAGCCGGCGAGCCCCCAGTCGAAGACGTAGATGAAGAGCAGGTTCAGGACCACGTTGGCCGCGTTCGCGACGACGACGATCACGAGCGGCGTACGCAGGTCCGACACGCCGCGCAGGTAGCCCTGCCCGGCGAGCGCGATCAGGGCGAAGATCAGGCCGATCGAGCCGATCCGCAGGTACATGACCGCGAGGTCACCGGTACGGCCGTCGCCGCCCATGAGGTCGACGAGCGGCACCGCGGACCCGGCGATCAGCGCGGTCAGCAGGACGCCGATCCCGCTCGAGAGCCAGAGCGCCTGAGCGGCGATGCGGCCCGCCGCCTCCTCCTCACCCGCCCCGTGCAGGCGGGCGACCTGCGCAGTCGTGCCGTAGGTGAGGAAGTTGAAGAGCGTGAAGGCGCCTGCCAGCAGCGCCGCCGCGATCGCCAGCGCGGCCAGCTCCTCGGTGCCGAGGTGGCCGACCATCGCCGTGTCGGCGAGCAGGTAGAGGGGCTCGGCGGCGAGTGCTCCCAGCGCCGGGAGCGCGAGCTTCAGGATCTCCCGGTCGTACGGGGAGCGGAGCGGCACGGCCGCCGCTTACTCGAGCACGAAGTAGTCGCGGTGGACGGCCTCCTCGGTCGCCCGCGGCAACAGCTCGCGCACCTGATCCGTCTTGAGCCCCTTGATGCGGCGCAGCTCCTCGGCCGAGTAGCCGACGATGCCCTTGCCGACCGCGCGGCCGTTGCAGCGCACCTCGACGGCGTCGCCCGCCTCGAACTCGCCCTCGACCTCGACCACGCCGACCGGCAGCAGGCTCGTGCCGCGCTCGCGCAGCGCATGCTCCGCGCCCTCGTCGACCACGAGCCGGCCCTGCGTCGGCTTCGCGTACTTGAGCCACAGCTTGAAGCTCGACACGCGCCCCGCCTGCGGGTGGAAGCGCGTGCCGCCGGGCGCGCCCGCCAGCGCGGCGCCGACGGCGTCGCGATCGATGCCGCTCGTGATCGTCACGGGGATGCCGGCCGCCGTCGCCATCTCGGCCGCGACGACCTTCGAGCGCATGCCCCCGGAGCCGAGCGGCGAGGTCGACAGCCCGATCTCGTAGCGCTCGAGCTCGTCGAGCCTGCGCACGTCGGTGATCAGCTCGGCGGCGCTGTCGCGGCGCGGGTCGGCGCTGTAGAGGCCGCCGGTGTCCGTCAGGAGGACGAGCAGGTCCGCGACGAGCAGGATCGCGACCTGCGCCGCAAGGAAGTCGTTGTCGCCGAACGAGATCTCGTCGGTGGTGGTCGTGTCGTTCTCGTTGATCACGGGCACGACGCGCCAGCGCAGCAGCGTGCCGAGCGTGTGGCGCGCGTTCAGGTAGTGCGTGCGCGCCGACATGTCGAAGAAGGTGAGGAGCACCTGGGCCGACGGCACGCCGTGCCCCTGCAGCAGCTCGTCGTAGTGGCGGTAGAGCTTGCCCTGGCCGACCGCCGAGGCCGCCTGCAGCTCCTCCATCGCCGACGGGCGCATCGGCAGCTCCATCAGGCGCATCCCACGGGCGATCGCGCCGGAGGTCACGACCACCACGTCGTCGCCTGCCAGATGGCGGGCCGCGACCTCGGCGCAGATCGCGTCGAGCACCTCGTGGCGAACCTCGCCGCGGTCATCCGCGACGATGCTCGAGCCGAGCTTGACGACGACCGTCGACATGCCGGAGAGGTTAGGCCGCTCCCGCTAGGGACTGCCGCCCGAGAGCTTCCACTCGCCGTCCTCCTGCTCGAGCCGCAGCGTCCGGGTCGACGAGCGGCCCTGCGTCCTGATGACCGCTCGCACCGTGGCGTCGTCCCCATCGACCTCGGTGCGGCGGATCTCGACGAGCTCGGCGTCGACACCCGGCGCCTCCTCGAGCTGACGCCTGCATTCGTCCTCGGCCCGGTCCCCCGTCGCCCCGGTGGCCTGCTCGAGGAACTCCTGGGTCACGATCTCCTCGCAGAACGCTTCCGGATCGGGTTCGCTCGATGCGCTCACGAAGTCGCGAACGGTCTGCTCCACGTCGTCCTTGTCGTCGTCGCCGCAGGCCGCCAGGGCGAGTGCCATGACGGCGAGCAACAGCATCAGGAACGGACGCAGCATCGGGCCGATCTGTTCTATCAGCCGAATGGGGCGCCGGGATCCAGCTCGAAGGTGACCCCGCCGATCTCGACGTCGTCGCCGGGTTCGAAGCCGGCGGCCTCGAGCGCGCGGATCACCCCGAGCGTGCGCAGGCGCGCCTCGACGTAGCGGAGCGCCTCCTCGTTGTCGAGGTCGTGGCGCGCAATGAGGCGCTCGATGCCCTCGCCCGCGACCCGGAAGGCCCCGCTCGGGGCGCGCTCGACGCGGAAGGCGTCGCCCCGGCCTGGCCTGTAGACGCGGTGCGTCGCGGGGGTCTCGGCGGACTCATCGGGGCGCTCGGGCGGCGGGACCTCCACGAAGATCGCGGCCGCGAGCTCGTCGAGGCCCGCGCCGGTGGCGGCCGAGGTCGCGATGACAGCCAGGACCCCTGAGTCGCGCAGGCGCTCGCTCCATTCCGCCACCGCCGCGCGCACCGTCTCGTCCGGGACGAGGTCGACCTTCGAGAGCGCCAGGATGCGCGGCAGCTCGGCCAGGCCGTGGCCGTGCAGGCGCAGCTCCGCCTCGACGGTCTGCGAAGTTCTCGGCCGGATCGGAGCCATCCAATGGCGCGAGGTCGAGCACGTGCACGAGCAGCCGGCAGCGCTCCACATGCGCGAGGAACTCGTGGCCGAGGCCCGCGCCCGCGCTCGCGCCTTCGATCAGCCCGGGGATGTCGGCGAGCACGAGCTGCCGATCGTCGCGCTCGAGCGTCCCGAGCACGGGCTCGACCGTGGTGAAGGGATAGTCGGCCACCTTCGGCTGCGCGCGGGTGAGGCGCGCGAGCAGCGACGACTTGCCGGCATTCGGCAGCCCGACGAGCCCGGCGTCGGCCAGCAGCCGCAGGCGCAGCTCGAGCCAGCGCTCCTCGCCGGGCAGGCCGCGCTCGGCGAAGCGCGGCGTCTGCCGGGTCGAGGTGGCGAACTGCCGGTTGCCGCGGCCGCCCGAGCCGCCGCGCGCAACGACGGCGCTTTGGCCCGGCTCCGCCAGGTCCCAGCGGTCGCCGCTCTCGGGGTCCTCGACGACCGTGCCGGGTGGCACCCGCACATCGAGCGAATCGGGCGTCGCCCCGTGCTTGTTCGCTCCCTGGCCGTGGCCGCCGCGAGCCGCCTTGAAGTGCTGGCCGCGCCTGAACGACGAGAGGTCGCGCAGCGAGGGATCCGAGACGAGCAGGACGTCGCCGCCGCGGCCGCCGTCGCCACCGTCGGGGCCGCCCTTCGGGACGTGCGCCTCGCGCCTGAACGAGACGACGCCGTTGCCGCCGTCCCCTCCCTTGACGTAGATGCGGGCCCGGTCGTGGAACACGCGCGGGCGCTCAGGCGGGGCCCGGCCCGGGCGGCGCGGACTCGGCGCGCGTGCCGATCAGGCGCGCGATCAGATGCCCGTCGTCCGGGAAGAGGCCGGCTGCGGGCAGCCGCTCGAGCAGGTCGGCGTAACCGGGCCGCTCCTCGAACACCCTGCGCAGGATCGGGATCGCCTCCTGCTCGCTCCCGCCCGCTGCCAGCGCGGCGCCATGCCAGAAGGCGAGCTCCGGGTTGTCGGGCTCGGCGGCGTGCGCCGCCGCGTACTCGCGCAGCGCCCCGCCCGTGTCGCCCCCGGCGGCGAGCTGATCGCCGACGTCGACGCGCGCATAGGCTCGCCAGAGCCGCAGCAGGCGGCGCAGCTCGGCGAGCGGCTCGGGATCGTCGTCGACACGCAGGTCGACGAGCTTCTCCTCACCCGGCCGGCCGTTCCCGCGGGCCGCCACCACGAGCAGCGCCGCCGACTGGCGGCCGCGCAGGTCGCCGCCCTCGCCCTCGGCGGCGTCGAGGGCGGCCAGCAGCCGCTCGGCGAGCTCGCCGCGCGCGGCCTCGTAGCCGCGCACCATCGCCGCCGGCACCGTGTCGCGCTCCATGATGTTGGCCTGCGCGCTCACCTGGTTCCCGAGCGCGTGGCCGGCGTGGTCGATGCAGCCCTTGCCGCTGTGGACGGCGACGCGCCCGGCCCGATCGACCATCGCAACCTGGCGCACCTTCTGCTGCGCGTCGGCGGACAGCAGCTCGTGCAGACTCTCCGGCGCGCTCTTGCCGGAGCGCATCAGCTCGAGGCCGCGCGGTCCGTAGGCGGGGTCGACAACCGACTGGGTCGCCACCGCGCCCACGCCGGCCTCGGCCCAGCTCACGAGTGAGCCGACGCCGAAGAAATGGCTTTGGACTGCAACGCCGAGCGTCCCGCTCGACGGGTCACGGGCGACGATCGAGTAAGTCAGATGCGGGAGGCTACTCGGCCGGCTCGACCGAGATGACCCGACCGCGGCGGCCGCTCGCGAACTGCACGGTGCCGGGGCGGGTGGCGAAGATCGTGTCGTCGCGGCCGAGGCCGACGCCCTCGCCGGGCTTGAAGCGCGTCCCGCGCTGGCGCACGATGATCTCGCCGCCCGAGACCTGCTCGCCCGCGAACACCTTCACGCCGAGGCGCTTGGCGTTCGAGTCGCGGCCGTTGCGGCTGGAGCCGAGGCCCTTCTTATGAGCCATCCTCGTCCTCCTTCTTGGCGGCGGGCTTGCGGGCGCTCGCCTTGATCGAGTTGATCTCGAGCCTGGTGAGGTGCGCGCGAGCGCCGTAGCGGCGCTTGTAGCCGCGCTTGGGCTTGAACTTGAGCCCGTGGATCTTCTTGCCGAGCTCGTGGCCGGTCACCGTCGCCTGGACGTTCACCTTGGCGAGCTCGTCGGCGCCGAGCAGCGACTTGTCGCCGTCGGCGAACAGCAGCGGCTCGAGTTCGACCTTGTCGCCCTCGCCGGCGGACAGGCGATCGACGACGATCGAGTCGCCCTCCTCGACGCGGTACTGCTTACCGCCGACCTTTACCACTGCGTAGCTCATGACATGGAAACGGCGGCCACGGGTGTGGACGCCGAGAGGCGAGTGTAGCGATTCGAGGGCACTCTCAACGGGATGCGCCGCGGGCCGGCCCGGCGGTTGCAAGCGCCGCGGCCGGCTCCTGCTCCGGCGCGGCGGGTCGCCGCGTCTGCGCGATCAGGAGACCACCGGCGACGAGGGCCGCGCCGGCGAGCGCGCGCCAGGTGATCGTCTCGTCATAGAGCACGGCTCCGAAGACGAGCGCCCCGAAGGGCAGCAGCATCGCCAGGAAGGACATCGCCTGGGCGGTCAGGTAGCGGAGCAGCACGGTGAGGGCGACGAAGGTGACCGCCGAGCCGAGGATGGCGAGGTAGAGAATCGAGCCGATCGACTCGGGTGTCCAGGCGAACTCGCCCCAGCTCTCCCCCACGGCGGACGCCGCGAGCAGCAGCACACCGCCGCCGAGCATGCCCCAGCCGTTGAGGACGACGGCGTCGAGCTTCGCGGCGCGCAGCTTCTGGCCGATCTGGCCGACGGCCGCGCCGAGCGGCGACAGCGCAAGCGCCGCGGCGCCCGCCAGCGCCAGCTCGTCGTCGCCCAGCTCGAGGCTCTCCGCGAACGCGAGCGCGAGCCCCCCGATCGCCACGCAGACGCCGAACAGGAGCCGCGCGCGCAGCGGCTCCTCGGGCAGGAAGATCCCCGCGAGCACGGCGGTGTACAGCGGCAGGACGCCGAACAGGACGGCCGCCAGCCCTGAGGGAATGTGCTGCTCGCCCCAGTAGACAAGCCCGTAGGCGAACGCGAACGGCGCCAGCGCCAGCACCGCGGCGAGCAGCCAGTCCGTGCGCAGCGAGCGCCGCCCGATCGCGGCGAAGGCCAGCAGCACCAGACCAGCCAGGGCAAATCGCACTCCCGCCCCGAGCAACGGCGGCGAGTCCTCGAGGCCGAACTTGATCGCCACCCAGGTGCTCGACCAGATCAGGACGAGCAGTGCGTAGAGCCCGTATACGGCTGAGCGACTCACGCCCGCCGACGTTAGCGGGGTCTAGTCGTCGTCGCGATGAACGGTGTCCGGCGAGAACGCCGGCAGGCAGACGGCCACGTACTCGGCCCCGCCGGGCGTTGAGTAGCGCACCCACTCGCCGGCCCGGACCAGCACCGCCTGGCCCGCCAGGACCTCGAGCGTGTCGCCCTCGGTGTCGACCTGGAGCGCGCCCGCCAGCACCACCGTGTACTCGTCGAACTCTGGGCGCTGGCCCGGCTCCTGCCAGCCCGCGGGCGAGCGCATGCGCGCGACGCTCAGGCGCCCCTCCCCGTTGCTCGCGCGCCCGGCGAACTCGTCGATCAGCTTCGGCGGCTCGCCGGCCGCCTCGACGCGCACGGGCGACTCGATCAGCTCCGGCATCGCGGGCAGCCTATGCCACGACGCGCAGGTGCCGGTAGGGGCGCGAGCGCAGATCGCGGATGACCGCGTCGACGAGCTTCTCGTCGTCCCCGACCTGGCCGTCGGTCACGGCGTCGATCAGGCTGCGCTTGCGCTCGAGGACCTGCGCCATCGTTTCGTCGATCGTGTCCGGCGCGAGCAGGTACCAGGCCGTGACGGCGCTCTCCTGGCCGATCCGGTGCAGGCGGTCCTCCGCTTGGTCGTGCCGCGCGGGCGTCCAGTCGAGCTCGAGGAAGGCGACGTTCGAGGCGCGCGTCAGCGTGATGCCCTGCGAGGCGGCGCGCATCGAGCAGACGATCAGCTGCGGCCCGTCCTCGCTCTGGAAGGCGTCCACCGCACGCTGTCGCTCGTGCGACGAATCGGCGCCCATGATGTGGACCGCGTCGGGGAAGCGCTCGAGCACGGCGCGCTGCGTGGCGATGTGCTCGGCGAACACGACAAGCGGCTCGCCGGACTCGAGGAAGTCGGCGATCCATGCGAGCCCCGTGGGCAGCTTGCCGCGCGCGACGAGCTGGCGCAGGTTGTTGAGGCGGACGAGCTGCTCAGCCCGCAGCGCCGCCGCGATCTTCGCGTCCATCGTGCGCAGGTCGAGCGGCAGCGTGTGCAGCCACGCGATCACGTCGTTCTCGGCGAGCCGGTACTCGTGCTCGTTCGAGAGCAGGATCGGCACGGTGTCGTGGCGCTTCGCGGGCAGCTGCGGCAGCACCTGCTTCTTGGTGCGGCGCACGTAGCAGCGCGCGCGCAGGTTCCAGTGCAGGCGATCGTCGCTGCCGGCCGAGCGGAAACGGCGCGTCAGGCGCGCTCCGCTGCCGAACTCCTCCAGCCGGCCGAGCACGCGCAGCTGCGAGACGAGCTCCTCCGGCCGGTTCAGGATGGGCGTGCCCGTCAGCGCGAGCCGCAGCGCATCCTCCGGAAGCCCGGCGGCGAGCTCGAGGGCCGTCTTCGTCCGCTGCGCGCCCGGGTTCTTGATGTAGTGCGACTCGTCCAGCACGAGCGCGCGCGGCATCCGCGCGCTTAGCCGCTCGGCGTGGGCCTCGAGGATGTCGTAGTTGAGCACCGTGATCTCGGCGCTCTCCGTCTCGGGCGTCCAGGTGGCATCGGTGCGCCCGTCGAGGACGGCCACGCTCCGCTCCGGCAGCCAGTGGGCGCTCTCGCGCGCCCAGGTGAGCTTCATGCTCGCCGGGCAGATCACGATCGCCGGGAAAGCCCCGTCCTTTTCGAGCGCCGCGAGCGCCTGGACGGTCTTGCCGAGCCCCTGCTCGTCGGCGATGAAGGTGCGCCTGCGCTCGAGCGCGTAGCGCACGCCCGCGCGCTGGAAGGGATGCAGCTCACCTCCGAGGACGAGACCGTCGAGGTCGGCGTCCTCGGCGTAGGAGAGCGCCACAGTCGCCGCGGCCCGCTCGTGCTCGGCGGTCAGCTCGGCGAGCAGCTCGCGGACCGCCGTGTCGATCCGAAGCGAGGGATTGTCGGCGACGAAGCCCGCGAGCGCCGGGGCGAGCGCCGGGTCCGCCGGGACGCCGACGCCCCAGGTGGCGTCGCGGCGGAAGTAGCGGCCGGCGCGGAACACCGGGCGCTGCTCGGGAAGCTTCTTGAAATCGCGCGCGGGCGCCGGGTCCCAGACGCTGAAGAGGCAGAGCTCCGGTTCGCCGCTGTCGCCGATCTCGAGCGTCATCTCCGCCGGCGCCGGGACGAGGCCGTCGCGCAGCTCGCGCGCACATGGCTTCGCGAGGTCGTCGAGCTCGACGCCCTCCAGCGACTGCAGGCGCGTGGCGGTCTCGGCGTCGAAGGGCAGGATCAGCCTGCCCTCGCCGAGGCTGGTGTCGCCCTCGAGCTCCTCGGGAGGCTCACCCGAGATCGTCCGCAGCACGAACGCGCCGCTGCCGTTCTGGGCGACGACCGTCACGAGCGCGCGCCAGCGGTCCGAGTCGCTCAGCCAGGCCAGCACCTCGGGCGCCGCGACCAGGTCGGGGAAGCGCGCCAGCAGCGCCTCGATCGTCTTGCCGAGCCGGGCGTCGGCGGGCACGCGCCAGTTGCGGCGACGCCAGTCGAACCAGCGCCGCGGCAGCTCCTTGACCGCCTCGTTCAGCTCCTCGTTGAACGGGAAGTCGAAGACGAGCTCAGGCCCGCGCGGATCCTGGAGCAGCCAAACCCGGCCCTGGGCAGGCGCTGACTCGATGGCGGGTTCGTCGCTCATCAAACCATCGAGACTAGCCGCCCTCTCGGCACCTTGCTCAACTTTCGGTCGCGAGCACCACGTTCTGAAGCGGCTCACCCCGCAAGTAGCGGCCTAGTTGCTCGGCGCCGAAGCGGATCGCCCGCTCGTCGGCCGCAGCGGTGTCGCCCGCGTTGTGCGGCGTGATTGCGAGCGCCAGCTCCCAGAGCGGATGGCCCTCGGGGAGTGGCTCCGGGTCGACGACGTCGAGCACGGCCCGCAGCCGACCGCTCCGCAGTTCCGCCACGAGCGCATCGGTGTCGACCACGGCGCCGCGCCCGGCGTTCACGAGCAGCGCGCCGTCGCGCATCGCCGCTAGCAGCCCGGCATCGACGAGGCTGGTCGTCTCGGGCGTCAGCGGCGCGAGCACCACCACGGCGTCCGCGCGGCTGACGAGCTCCGGCAGCTCGCTCACAGCATGGACCCCGTCGCGCGCGTGCCGAGCGACGCCGATCACGTTCACGCCGAAGGGCTCGAGCCGCCTCTCGAGCGCCCGCCCGATCGAGCCGAAGCCCACGATCAGGACGGTCGAGCCCTGCAGCTCGCGCGGGGCGCCGTACTCCCAGCGCCGGCTGTGCGCGACCTCGAGCATCCCGTACGCGTCGGCCAGCAGCGCGCCCACCACCCACTCCGCCACCGCTGCGTCACGGGTCGCCGCGTGCGTTGCAGAGCGTCGCCCACGGCGGAACCAGGCGCTCGATCCAGTCCGTCCCTGCGGACAGCGTCTGGACGACCCTCACCTGCTCGAGCTGCGTCAGGCGCTCCGTCGTCTCGCCGTCCCCCCAGCTCGGCATCACGAACGCCGCCGCGTCGCGCCCGTCCGGCAGCCGGCGCACCTCGACCCCGTCCGGGGCCAGCCTGCTGACGAGCTCGAAGGCGCGCTCGGTGACGGCCGCGATCACCCGAGCGCGCGCTCGAGGTTGTCGAAGGCCTTGCCCCAACCGTCCTCGTGCGAGCGAACGGCCTCCTCGTCCCACAGGTTGCTGTGGGTGAAGCGCACGAGCGTGGCGCCGTCCTTCTCCTCGAATTCGAGCTCGATGAGCTGGCGCGTGTCGTCGCCGTCCCAGATCCAGGTGAAGGCCAGCCTGCGCGGCGGATCGATCTCGGTGTAGCGCCCGCCGCCGCCGTACTCGGCGTCCTCATGTGGATTGCGCATCACGACCCGCACGGTGCCGCCCACGCGCAGGTCGACCTCGGCGACGGTCGTCTCCCAGTCGTGGGCGGCGTGCCACCAGCGCCGCATCACCTCCTCGCTGGTCCAGGCGTCGAAGACCGCCTGGGCCGGCGCGTCGAAGGTGCGCTCCATGCGCAGCGTGGTGTTCTCGCTCAAGCCCCCGGGCCCCGTCGGCGTTGCAGACGCAGCATTATCCACGCGCGCGCCAGCGCGAGTGCAGCGCCCGCGCCGAGCACCGACGGAACGAACTCCTCGAGCGGGACGGCTCCGACGTGGGCGATCACTCGTCGTCACCATACGCGTCGTGGTAGTTCCACCACTGGTACGGCGGGGTCTGCGGGTAGCCCTCGGGTGAGTCCTCCCACTGCTCCTGGCGACCGAGCGCCGTCATGTCGAGGTAGGCCCAGGTCGTGCCCATCCCCTCGTCGCCACGGTCGCGGATCCAGTAGGTGCGGAAGACCTTGTCGCCGTCGCGGATGAAGGCGTTGGTGCCGTGCCACTCGCCGACGCCGTGGTCGGCGTCGAAGTCGTCCGTGAGGCCATACCAGGGGATGAGCTCCCAGCCCATCCGCTCCTTGAGCCCCTGGATCTTGTCCTGCGGCGCGCGCGAGACGAACGCCAGCGTGGTGTCGCGCGCGTTCAGGTGCGCGGGGTGCGCCACCTGGTCCGCCAGGAACGAGCAGCCGCCGCAGCCGCGCTCCGGCCAGCCGTCCACGTCCGGGTCATAGAAGAACCGGTAGACGACGAGCTGCCGGCGTCCCTCGAACAGGTCGACCAGGCTCGCCGGCCCGTTCGGCCCGTCGAAGGAGTAGTCCTTCTCGACGGCCAGCCACGGCATCCGGCGGCGCTCGGCGGCGAGCGCGTCGCGCTCCCGGGTGAGCTCCTTCTCCTTCGCGAGCATCTGCTCGTGCGCCTTCTCCCACTCTTGCTTCGAGACGACGGGCGGGGTGTTCATCAGGACCCTTTCTCCTTCAGGTACTCATCGACGACATCGAACATGCGGCCCCAGAGGGCGCGTTGGCGATCCATCCAGTCGGCGGCCTCGCTCAGCACATCGGGCTCGAGCGAGATCCGATGCGTCCGGCCGACGACCTCGCGCCTGATGACGCCGGTCTCCTCGAGCACCTTCAGATGCTTGGAGATCGCGGGCTTCGAGACGCCGAAGCCGGAGGTGGCGTCGCCGACCGTGGCGGGGCCGGCGGCGAGGCGCTCGACGATCTCGCGCCGGATCGGGTGCGACAGCGCCTTGAATGGATCGTTAACCACTCGGTTAACGTAGCAGCAGAGAGGCCGCCGGCTCGGCGCCGGCGACCTCTCTCGATGTGTCCCGGGTCTACCTGAGCCGCATCGCGGCGAGAATGCTGTCGTGCACGTCCGTGTTCCGCTGGAAGCGGGCGAACGCGCGCGCGCCGGGGCCCTCGGCCGTCACCGGCGTGGCTGCGCCGGTGTGTGCACCGGTCGTCCAGTCGACCGTGAACTCGAGGTCCGTGCCCGGGCAGCGGGAAGGGCCCGTCCTCGGCGGAGACGCCGTCGCCGGACTCGTCCTCCTCGTCGACGTTCTCGATCGCGAGGCCGCCGGTCTCGTGGTCGCCGGCCACCACGAGCAGCGTGCCCGGATGGGTCGCGGCGAAGCGAACGGCCAGCTCGACCGTCCTGTCGAGCGCCTCGCCCGTGAGGATCGTCTTCTCGGCGTTGTTGCGATGGGCGAACTCGTCGATGCCCTCCTCCTCCACGAAGAGGAAGAAGCCGTCGCGGTCGCGCGAGACGACGCTGAGCGCCTTCTCGGTCATCTCGTCGAGCGGCACCACGGGCTCGTAGAGGTCGCCCTCGCCCTCGGCGCGCTGCTCGAACATCTCCTCGTTGGCGAACAGGCCGAGCAGCTTGCGTGCGCGGCTGCGGCGCAGCGCCTGCACGGTCCGAGACGTACTCGTAGCCGAGCGTCTGCGGCGCGCTCGATCAGGTTGCCGCGGTCGCTGCTGCTCTGCTCGGTCGGATCCTTCGGCGGGTTGTCCGGATAGGCGCCGGGAACGCCGGGCGGGAGCCAGCGGTCCTCGCCGCCACCCAGGATCACGTCGGGTTTGCTCTGCTCGAGGAACTGGCGAGCGATCTCGCTTTGCTGCGCGCGGTCGGGGACGTGCGCGCCGAAGGCCGCCGGCGAGGCATCGGTGACCTGCGCGGTGGTGACGAGGCCGGTGGCCTTGCCCGACCGAGCGTGCCCGCTCGAGCAGCGTCGGCACCGGTCGTCCGTCCGCATCGACGCCGACGGCGCCGTTGTAGGTCCGGACGCCGCTCGCGAACGCGGTCGCACCGGCTGCCGAGTCGGTGACGGCCTCGTCGGGATCGATCGGGATCGGTGCTGGCGAGCCCCGCGTAGCGCAGCTCGTTCATGGCCAGCTGGCCGTCCTTGCCCTTCGTGGCGAGGCGGATGAGCTCGCGATGCGAAACGCCCATGCCGTCGCCGTGCAGGAAGATCACGTTCCTGGCCCGGTCGCCGCGACCGTGATCGTGCCATCCCCTGTCACCGGAATCGGCCGGGCTTGAGACAGCGACCGAGAGCGCCGTGGCCGCGGAGGCCGCGACGCCGACAGCGAGCATGCCTTTCCACTTCCTCATGAGATCCCTCCTCCACTGCAGGTCAGTGCCCTCGCTCTACCCGGGCCGGAAGTCCGAAATCTTCAAGACGGGCGGCCGCCCGACCTCGATCATCCGGCTCACGCAGAACCCGAACGAGAGGCGGACAGATGAAGGCTCAGCTCGACCTGATCGGCATCGTCGTAGAGGACATGGGACGGTCGCTCGCGTTCTACCGGGAGCTCGGGCTCGACGTGCCCGAGGATGGAGACGGACAGCCGCACGTCGAGGCGACGCTGCGCGGCGGGCTCCGTCTCGCCTGGGACACGCAGGAGACGATTCGGTCCTTCAACCAGGACTGGCAGCCAGCCAGCGGCGGTCCGCAGATCGGCCTGGCCTTCCTGGTCGACTCGCCCGCCGACGTCGACGCCACCTATGAGCGGCTGGTCTCGCTCGGCTACGACGGCCACAAGGAGCCGTTCGACGCGCCCTGGGGCCAGCGCTACGCGCTCGTGCACGATCCCGACGGCAACTCGGTGGACCTGTTCGCGTCGCTCTAGCCGAGCTGGATCAGGGCCACGCCCGCGAGCAGCAGCCCGACCCCTATCAGCCGGCTCCGCGAGATCGGCCGTCTCGGCAGGCGCAGCAGGCCCTGGCGGTCCACGAAGACCGAGGCGATCTGCTGCCCCGCCACGGTGAGCGCGACCGTCGGGGCCACGCCGATCTCGGGAATCAGGACGAAGACCGACGTCACATAGGCGGCGCCGCATGCCCCGCCGAGCCAGCCCCACCAGGGGACGGCGCCCAGACGTGCGCCGGCCGGCCGCGGCGAGCGCCCCAGGGCGAGCAGCGCCGCGAGGGCGACGGCCATCGTCGCGGTGGCGACCAGGAACGAGAACGCGCCGACGGTGATCGGCGCATCGACGTCGGCTCTCAGCTGGGCGTTGACGGCGCCCTGCACCGGCAGCACCGCGCCGGCGGCGAGGCCGGCCGCCACCCAGCCGCCACGGTTGCGCAGGGCGCCGTCCAGGGAATCGGCGCCGCCCTGCGCCCGAACGATCATCCAGGTGGCGACGACAACCGCGAGCGCACCGGCCACGGCGGCCAACCCGAGCGGCTCGCGCTCGACGCCGAGCCAGCCCGAGCCGTCGAGCACGAGCGACGCGCCCATCTGCCCGGCAATGAAGAGGCCGACCGCGACGAGCGCTCCAAGGCGCGGGAACAGCAGGATGCCGGCGGTGATGTAGACGGCGCTGCCGATGCCGCCCCACAGATGGGCGGGCTCGGCGTCGGCCAGGGCACCGAAGGCGCCGAGCGTGCCGGCCAGCGCCGCCAGGGCGAGCAGCAGGCTCGCGCCGATCGCGAGCTGAAGCGTCGAGGCCCCGATCGGGCTGCCGAGGGCGCCGGACAGCTGCACGTTCGCACCGGCCTGGAGCGCCAGCAGGCTGCCGACAAAGAGGAGGAAGGGAATCGCGAGGGCTTCCATGGAGTTCGTCCGGGTCGTGAGCTAACTTGACTATGGTCAAGTTAGCATGCAGCCACGCGAGCTCCCCACCCCCGGCCCGCCGCCCGAGCGCGCCGACGCCCGCCGCAATCGCCTGCGCATCCTGGAGGCGGCGGCCGAGCTGATCGGCGAGCGGGGCTTCGACCGAGTCACGATCGACGACATCGCGGAGCGCGCCGGCGTCGCCAAGGGCACCGTCTTCCACCGCTTCGGCAACCGCGCGGGCCTGGCCGTGGGCCTACTCGACGAGCGCGAGCGCCGGCTCCAGGACAGGCTGCTGAGCGGTCCGCCACCCCTGGGCCCGGGCGCACCTGCCGAGCGAGCGCCTCATCGCCTTCCTCGGCGCCCTGGTCGACTTCACCGACGCGAACGTCGACCTGCTGATCGTCAGCGACCACGACGAGCCGGGAGGCCGCTACCGGACGGGCGCGTACGCCGCATGGCGCCTCCACGTGGCCTCGCTGCTCGAGGAGCTGGGCGCGGGCCGCCAGGCGGGCGGGCTCGCCGACACCCTGCTCGCCCCCGCGGCCGCCGACCTGATCCGCCACCGCCGCCGGGAGCTCGGCGTTCCGCGAGCTCGGATCAAGCGCGAGCTCGAGCTGGTGGCGCGCGCGCTGGTCGGCTCGCTGGCGGCTAGGACGCGTCAAGCGGCTGGAATCAGCACGCGACGGGTGATCTGTCCATTGCTTTCCCAGTAGGTCACTTTGTTGGTGAGGACGGATCATCGGGCGCCGGCTGGACGTTGCCGTCGACGTCGAAGCGCACGCGACGTGATCGTGTGCTCCCCCGCCGGGGCCCTCCCCCATTGCAGTGTCCAGAACGTCCACGCGAACTCGGAGCGGGCTTTGACCTCCGTTTCTGTGCCCTGTGGCGCTCAAGCCGCGCCTCGATCCAGGGCCCGTCGTCGATTTGGACCTCCACGGCCGCGATCGGCGCGCCCCAGGCCGCGCCCATGATGGCGTACTGCGGCCTCGCCGAGTGACCTTGGCCGGCGCCGACTTGAGCCGGTCGTGCCGGACGGAAGTGAACGTCCAAACGGTCTCGCCGCCGCGCACCTCCTCGCGGATCGTGACGTAGTCCCGCGCCATGAACCGACCGCGGTACTGCTGATCGAGCACCTCGATACGCGTCAGCCACTTGACGTTGGCCACCCCGTACCACCCCGGGGCGATCAAGCGCACCGGGGAAACCGTGCTCCGGGAGGCAACGGCGCACCGTTCATCTCGTAGCAGAGGAGGTTGTCGGGGTTGAGCGCATCCTCGAGCGACATGCTGCGGGCGAACTGCTCGGTGATCGTCAGATCGAGTGCGCCCGCGCCGTCGGGGACGCCCACGCCCGTGTCGCCGGGATCGAGCACGCCCGAGTTGTCGCGGATCGTCACCTCGCCCTCGATCCGCCCCCCAGAAGACGACCTCGATGCCCTGCTCCAGAATGCCCGCCCGCTCAGGACCGGAGCCAGCGGCGCGCCGCCCAGCGGGCATTTCCGACGCCGCCGATGAAGAACGGCAGGCCGGTGTTGCCGGAGCACTCCATCGTGAACTCAACCTCGCGACACGTGCGGGCCTTGAGGTCGGCGAGCGTCAGCGATTGCGGGTGAGCCACCAGCCCACCGATCCCAAGCGCCAGTCCTGCGCATTGAGGGCCGGTTGACCGTAGTGATTGATGACGAAGAACTGGCCGGGCGGTGTGAGCCGGGAGTCGAGCGCCTCCCAGTCGAGCTGGCGGACGATGACGTTCGGGACGGGGTTTGGCGCGGGCTGATCGAGCCACGGAACGACCTCTTCGTCGGGCTCGCCGGGGAAGGCATGCGCCGGTCCGGCCACGCGCACCGCCGTCAGCCCCGCGGCTGCCGCGCCTCCACCCTTCAACAGCGTGCGGCGAGATACCTCTAGTTGCTCCACTGTGTAACCCCCTTTACAGGTCACACGGCCCCAGCGTGCGTCGGAGCGACGCCACGGGGCGAACGGAACGGCAACAAGAACAGACACGGTTGCCGCGAACGACAGCTTGCAACGCATGGAGATTCCTCCGAGCGCGAGAACGTCGAGTGTCTCGCACTGAGGGTTGGGCGTCAATCGACGCTGGGGAATCGGCAGCATGCCGGTTCGTCGAGAGGGTCCGGCAAAACGACACTGCCGTACCGTCCGTAGCTTGAGTCGCCCTGCCTGGCTCACCGACTCGGAGCTCCGCATCGGCCTCGGCTGCATGCGGCTGATGAGCGGCGAGGACCCGGACGAGGAGCGCGCGCTCGAGACGATCCGCGCCGCGGTCGAGGCCGGCATCACCGTCTTCGACACTGCGCGCGCATACGGCGACAACGAGCGGCTGCTGGCGCGCGGACTGGCCGGGACGGATCGGCGCGCGCGGATCGTGACGAAGGGCGGCATGACACGGCCGGAGGGCCGCTGGGTCCCGGACGGTCGCGCGAAGGCGATCCGCGCGGACTGCGAGGCGAGCCTGGCGGCGTTGGACGGCCTCCCGATCGACCTCTATCTGATCCACGCGCCCGATCCGCGCACGCCCTGGCGCACGTCGGTTCGTGCGCTCGCCAAGCTCGCCGACGAGGGGCTCGTGGAAAGGATCGGGCTCTCGAACGTCAACCGTCACCAGCTGGACGAGGCGCTCGAGCTCGCCCCGATCGCAGCCGTGCAGGTCGGGCTCAGCTTGCTCGACGACAGTGCGCTGCGCGGCGGCGTTGTCGAGCGCTGCGAGGAGGCGGGGGTCACGGTGATGGCGCACTCGCCTCTCGGTGGCCCGAGCCGGGTGCGCAGCCTCGCGCGCCGGCCGCAGCTCGCGGAGATCGCCGAGGCGCACGACGCGACGCCCGCGCGAGGTCGCGCTCGCGTGGGTCCTCCACCTGTCCCCCACGCTGATCGCGATCCCCGGCGCTCGCCGCCCCGAGGCCGCCCGCTCCGCCGCGCGCGCGGCGACGCTCGAGCTCGATGACAGCGAGCTCGCGGCGCTCTCAGGCGAGCGTCGTACGACCACTCGCCGTGCTTCGCCACGGGCGGACGCCGACGTCGTCGTCGTGATGGGCATCCCCGGAGCCGGGAAGAGCCGCATCGCCGAGGAGCACGCCGCTCGCGGCTACCTGCGCCTGAACCGGGACGAGCGCGGAGGGTCGCTGCGACAGCTCGCCGAAGCGCTCGACGAAGCCCTCACGTCAGGCGCCCAGCGGGTCGTGCTCGACAACACCTACCTGACGCGCGCCTCGCGAAGCTATGTCCTCGAGGCGGCAGCTCGGCACGGCGTTCCGGCCCGCTGCGTGTGGCTCGACACCCCGCTCGCGCAGGCGCAGGTGAACATGGTCGAGCGGCTGCTCGAGCGCTTCGGCTCGCTCCCGACCCCGGACGAGCTGCGCGCGGCGGCGAAGCAGGAACAGGGCCTGCTCGCCCCGACCTCGCAGATGCGCACGCTCCGCGAGCTCGAGCCGCCGGCGGCGGACGAGGGCTGGGCCGGCCTGGAGCAGGTGCCGTTCGAGCGCGCGCCGGGGTCGGGCCGAGCCGGCGTCTTCGTCGGCGCCGCGGCGCTGCTCGAGCCCGGCTGGAGGGAGGCGCTGGCGCGGGCCGCGCCCGCGGCCCCCCACCTGGTCTACGACTGGGACCCGGATGGCCGCCGCGAGGCGCTCGACGCCGCAGCGGCCGCCCTCACCGGACAGGTCCCGGGACCCGTGGAAGCGGCGCTATGCCCGCACCCGGCGGGCCCGCCCGTCTGTTGGTGCCGTCCGCCGCTGCCGGGACTCGCGCTGGCGTTCGCCCGCAGGCACGGCGTCGATCCGGCGAGATCGACGCTCGTCGGCTCGACTCCTGCCCACCGAACGCTCGCCGCGACGCTTGGCGCTCGCTACGTCGCGGCCTGAGACAGACGGGCCTAGCTCGTCGACTCCGCCTTCTTGCGCCGGCCGCGCCCGCCGCGCCGGCCGCGGCGGCGCCGCCGCCCGTTCGCCGACGACTCGGCGGAGCCGTCCGCGCCCACGGCCAGCCCCTCGGGGGGGTTGACCAGCGTGGCCTGCGCCGCCTGGCGGCCGACCTTGTCGATCCGGACGAGCGTCTTCTCGCCCACGAGGGGGGCCGCGCCGAACACCGAGACGATGTAGCCGTCGAGCTTCGCGACCGCGTCGTCGTCGTTGTACATGTGCGGCTCCTCGATGTGGACGAGCACCTCCTCGCCCTCGCGGAACGGCAGGGCGCGCTGCTCGACGTCCTCGCGCGTGCCCTCGAGCACGACCTCGAAGTGGTCGATCGGCAGCGCCTCGGTGCCCTCGAAGTGGAAGTGCTTGCCGGTCTCCTGCTCGATCTCGTGGATCGGGCCCTCCACGCCGTGCCCGCCCACGAGGATCGACGCCACCGAGGGGTGGACGCGGATCAGGAACGCGGGCGCCTCGGGCCGCTCGACGACCAGGTCGCGCAGCCAGCGATCGACCTCGATCGCGACGGTCTCCTCCGAGAGCACGACGCCCTCGCCCTCGCACACCGGACACCTCTTCGTGAGGATCTCGCGCACGCCGTCGGTCACGTTCTGGCGCGTCATCTCGACGAGCCCGAGCGGTGAGATCTCGACCACGTAGGTCTTCGTGCGATCCTCGTCGAGCGCCTTGCGGAGCGTCTTCAGGACGGCGTCGCGGTTGCGCGCGCGCGACATGTCGATGAAGTCGATGACGATGATCCCGCCGATGTCGCGCAGCCGCAGCTGGCGGACCACCTCGTCGGCGGCCTCGAGGTTGGTCCGCGTGATCGTGTCCTCGAGCTTCGCGCCCTTGCCGCGCCCGGTGAAGGAGCCCGAGTTGATGTCGATGACCGTCATCGCCTCGGCGTAGTCGATCATCAGGTAGCCGCCACTCGGCAGGTCGACGCGGCGCTTCAGCACAGACTGGATCGCGTCCTCGACGCCGTAGCGCTCGAAGAGCGGCTCCTCGTCGTCCTTGTAGAACTCGAGCCGCTCGAGCAGCTCCGGTGCGGTCCTGTTGAAGAAGGACTCGAGCCGGTGGTGCTGCTTCTCGTCGTCGACGATCGCCTTCTCGAACTCGCCCGAGAAGATGTCGCGCGCGACGCGCACCGACAGGTCCGCCTCCTGGAAGGCCATCGCCGGGGCGGTGGTCTCCTTGGCGCGCTGCTGCAGCACTTCGTGCAGCTTGTGGAGGTACTTGATCTCGCGCTCGAAGTCCTCGCGGGTCGCGCCCTGCGCGGCGGTGCGCACGATCGCGCCCCCCTCGCCCAGGTCCGCCTTGCCGGCGGCACGGCGCAGGCGGTCGCGCTCCTTGTCCTCGAGCCGGCGCGACACGCCGACCCCCTCGCCCTGCGGCACGTACACGAGGTAGCGCCCGGCGATCGAGAGCTGCATGGACAGGCGCGGGCCCTTCGTCTTCAGCGGATCCTTGATCGCCTGAACGAGGATCTCCTGGCCGGGCTTCAAGAGCTCGGTGATGCGCTTGCCCTTCTGGCCGCGGCCGCCACGGCCACGGCGCGCGACCTCCACGCCCGGGAAGACGACGTCGTCCGCGTGCAGGAAGCCGTTCTTGTCGAGGCCGATGTCCACGAAGGCGGCCTCGAGGCCGGGCAGGACGTTGTCGACCTTGCCCTTGTAGACGTTTCCGACGATCGAGCGGTTGCTCTTGCGCTCTATGTAGAGCTCGGCAACCCGCCAGTCGTCCTGTTTCGTGTTCTGGTTTCTCTTACCGCGACCCTTCGTCGTGGCGCCGCTCGGGCTGCCCTCCGATTCCAGGATCGCGACTCTCGTTTCGCCACGGTCCACCGTGACGAGCAACTGCTTTCTCAAGGAAGATTCCCTTCATGTCGTCATAAGGCTTTCCCTGCAGCGGTGTCGCGCGCTTGCGCGTGTATCGACTGCAGGATCCCTATGGCCATCAATGTCGTCAGCACCGACGAGCCGCCATAACTCATGAGCGGCAGGGGGATGCCGGTGATGGGCATGATTCCGATCGTCATGCCCACGTTGACGAAGACTTGGAACATAAGCATGGCAGTTATTCCGCCTGCCACCAACGCCCCGTAGAAGTTCTTCGCCATCGTCAGTGTCTTCAGCCCTCGCCAGATCAGCAGGGCGAACAGGGACAGCACGAGGGCCGCCCCGATAAAACCGAACTCCTCGCCCACCACGCTGAACACGAAGTCCGTGTGGTGCTCGGGCAGGAAGTCGAGCCGCGTCTGCGTCGAGGCGTCGCCGCGGCCGGTCTTCCCCCCGGAGCCGATCGCCGTCAGCGACTGATTGATCTGGTACCCCTCCTCGCGCGGGTCCGAGGTCGGGTTGAGGAACGCCGTCAGGCGGTCCATCTGGTACGGCTTGAGCAGCTGGAACCCGGCCGCCGGCGCCGCCACGACCACCACCGCGATCGCCACCGCCGCTATCGCCGCGAGGCCTGCGAAGTGCGTCCACGGCGTACCCGCAACGAACAGCACCGCCAGCAGGATCGCCAGGTAGACGAGCCCAGACCCCAGGTCCGGCTGCGCGACCACCAGCATCGCGGGGAACAGCGCCAGCAGCGCGATGCGACTGGTGGTCTCGCGGTCCGTCAGGCGCCGCATGCGGTCGACCATGAAGGCCGACAGCGTCACGACGAGCAGCAGCTTGCCGAGCTCTGACGCCTGGAAGTTGAAGAAGCCGAATTCGATCGCCCGCCGTGAGCCGCGCGCCGAGAAGCCGAGCGCGTACACGGCCAGGATCGAGGCGATCATGAACGCGTAGATCCCGATCTTCCACTCGCGCAGGCGCGAGTAGTCGAAGCGCGACAACAGGAACATCAGCACGAGCCCGACGCCCGCGTAGAGCGCCTGCCGGTACGCGTAGTAGTTGGGATCGCCGGGGATGTCGTCCTGGCTCGCCGTGCCGACGGTGTAGATGCTGGCGGCGATCAGGCCCAGCGTGGCCAGCAGCATCAGCGGGTCGATGCGCAGCGCGCGGATGCCCGCGTCGCGGAAGTCCCTGACCGGTGAGGAGGCGGAGGCGTCCATCAGTCCGGCGCGTCTCCCCCTGCCACGAGCTGGTTCTCGTCGACGTTGAAGAGCTCGGCCAGGATCAGGCGCGCCATCGGTGCGGCTGTGTCGGCGCCGAAGCCGCCGGCCTCGTCCGTCACCGCCACCACGTACTGCGGGTTCGGATACGGAGCGAGCGCGATGTACCAGGACTGGTCAGGGCGACCAGGACCCTTCTCCGCGGTACCGGTCTTGCCGGCGATCTCGATCGGGAAGCCCTCGAACACCGAGGACGAGGTGCCGCCCGCCTCGTTGGCGGCGCCGTAGAGCCCGTCGAGAATCGCCTGCCGGTTCCCCTCCGAGATCTTGACGCGGCGCGCCGTGGGCGCCTCGAGCTGCTGCAGCGCCCGCCCCGAGGCGTCCTCGATCCGCAGGCCGAGCCGCGGCTGCAGCACGCGGCCGCCGTTCGCGACCGTCGCGTAGGCCACGGCCATCTGCAGCGGGTTGGCGGCGATGTCGCCCTGGCCGACCGACAGGTTGATGTTGTCGCCGACCGTCCAGGGCCGGTCGAAGAAACCGCAGATGCCCTCGGCGATCTCCTGATCGGTCGGCTTCTTGCGCTCCTTGCAGCGCAGGAACTGCGCGTAGCCGCGGTCGCGCCACTTGGGCGTGGGGATGCGCCCCGGCAGCTCATCGGGCAGGTCGATGCCGGTGTCGCGGCCGACGCTCAGGCGGCGCATCCAACGCTGGAGGAGCAGACCGTCCTGGGCGGTGTTCATGCGCTGGCCGAGCTGGTAGAAGAACACGTCGCTCGACACCGTCAGCGCCTGGCGGAGCGCCAGGGCGCCGAAGACCGCGTCGCCGGCGTTCTTGAACTCCTGCGTGCCCACGGTGAGGACGCCGGGGTCGTTCAGGATCGTGTCGGGCGTGATGATCCCGCCCTCGAGTGCCGCCACGGCGGTGATGAGCTTGAACGTCGAGCCGGTCGGGTAGCCGCCCTGAATCGCGCGGTTCGCGAGCGGGGCGTTCTCGTCCTTGCGCAGGCGCGTGTAGTCCTTCGAGAAGCGGTTGGGATCGAACGAGGGCGCCGAGCCGAGCGCGATCACCTCGCCGTTGTCGACGTCCATGACCGCGAACGCGCCCTTGCCCGTGCCGCCGGCGAGCGCGTTCTGGCCCGCCTTCTGGACGTCCAGGTCGATCGAGAGACGCAGCTGGCGGCCCTGCTGCGGCGGATCGGCGCGCAGCCGCCGGCTGATGTTGCCGAGCGCGTCGACCTCGACCTTGGTGGCGCCGTTGATCCCGCGCAGGAAGCGGTCGTACTCGGCCTCGATGCCCGTCTGTCCGATTCGGTCGCCCATCACGACGCCGTTGTTGCGCTCGTCGTCGAGCTGCTCCGCCGTGATCTCGCCGACGGTGCCGAAGAGGTGCGCCCCGATCTCCCCGTGCGGGTACTTGCGCACGAACTGGCGCTCGACGTCCACGCCCGCGAACTGATCCTGGCGCTCCAGCACGTAGGCCGCGACCGGGTCCGGCACGTCGCGCTTGACCGTGGCCGACGAGAACGGCACCGCCCTGAGGTCGCGCTCGGCGCGCCGCTCGATGCGGCCGGGCTTCATGTGCAGCAGCTTCCCGAGCTGCTCGTACACCTCGCGACGCTCGTCGACGTCGTCGGGCATCTTGTCCGGGCTTACGACGAGGGCGAGCCCGCTGCGATTGTCGACGAGCACGTTGCCGTCGCGGTCGACGATCTCGCCGCGCGGCGCCTGGACCTTGATCTCGCGCACGACGTTGCCGCGTGCCTGCGCCTCGTACTTGTCGCCCGAGAGCACCTGCAGGTACCAGAGCCGGAAGAAGATGACCGCGAACGCCATCAGCGCCACGCCGCCGATCACGGCGACGCGGAACGCAAGCTGCGGCGTCAGGGTTGGGCGGCGCTCGTTGTCGAGGTACATACGGTCGAGATCTTCGAGGCCTCTGAGCCCGATCGGGCCGGTCTCGCGCGGCGGCCGCCGGCGCGCGCTCACCTCGAGCGGGTCGACCGCGAGCACCGGGCGCAGCAGGACGCGACAGCCCCAGAACACGGGCAGCGCCAGCAGCGTGTTGAGGAGGACCGTCACGAGCATCTCGCGCAGCACCAGCGGGCTGACCGTGGCGCCGACGTCGAGCATGAACGACACGGCGGCGAACGCCAGCACCCAGGCGCCCGTCGCGATCGCGCCGACGGCGAGCGGCAGAAGGCCGTGGCTCGGGTCGCGCAGCTCGCGGAAGCGCCCGACGCCGTAGCCCACGGCGGTCAGCACCAGCGACGAAACTCCCATCGTCGCGCCGCTCAGCAGGTCGAGCAGGAAACCGGCCGCGAAGCCGATCGCGCAGCCGGGCAGCGCGCCGGCGTAGTAGGCCGCCGCCGCGACGACGAGCACGACGATGTCGAAGTGGCCGCCCAAGACGGGCATCTGGCTCAGGGTCGAGAGCTGCAGCACCACGGCGACGACGAGCAGAAGGGCGACGCGCAAGAACGCGCCGGGCGTCAGCCTCACGGCTCGAGGACCTCGGCGGTCTGGGTCGGCGCGCCGCGGCGCGTCAGCACCTGGACGATGTCGATCCGGCGCAGGTCGGCGAAGGGGCGCAGATGGACGCGCTGATAGATCTCGACCTCGTCGAGGTCGACGTCGGTCACGCGGCCGATCGGGATCCCGCGCGGGAAGAGCGACTCGCCCACGGAGGTCTTGAAGCCCGAGGTCACGACGATCGCGTTGTCGGTCACGCGCCCGCCGTGGACGAGGTCGAGCAGCAGGTCGCGCGGGTCGCCGACCTCGGGCCTGACGACGCCGGCCGCGCCGGCCGGCATCACCTGCGCGCCGACGCCGATCGAGGCGTCCGTGATCAGCGTGACCTCGGCGGTGCCGCCGGTGACCTTCGTGATCTTGCCCGCCAGTCCGCCGTCGGTCGGGCTCGAGTCACCGGAGGCCGCCGCGATGACCGGCTGATCGAGCTCGACGCCGTCGCTCGACCCCTTGTCGATCTTGATGCTCGAGTACCAGACGTTCGGTGCACGGGCGATCACGCGCGCGGTGACCGGCGCGGTGCCCTGGGGAAAGCCGTCCTCCTTGTGGAGCCCGACGAGCCCCTTCAGCTGCTGGGCGTCGCGCTGTGCTGTGCGCGTGCGCGCGAGCTCCGAGCGCAGGGCGTCGACCTCGCGCTCGAGCGACGCGTTCTTGTCCTTGGCGTCGACCGTGTCGCCGACCCAGCCGAACAGGTCGCGCACCGGCTTGAGCGCCCGGCTCGCGCCGGTCTCGATCGGCGCGAACGCCTCCTGCGCTCCGCGCTGGAGGTTGTGGAAGAAGCCGCCGCCCGACTCGCCGAAGTAGGCGGTCAGGATGGCGATCGACAGCACGAGGAAGACGACGAGCCCTGCCCGCCGCCTCCGGATCGCCTTCCTGTCGTACACGCTTCGCGCCCTCCTGGGCCGCGGCGCTTACCGCCGCCGGCTCGTTCGGGAATTCTTGTTGGCGCGGTGGATGGCCTCGAACTCCTCGAGGCTGCGGCCGGAGCCCACCGCCACACAGGTGAGCGGCGACTCGGCGAGGTGTGCGGGCATCTGGGTCTCGTCGCGCAGGCGCTCGTCGAGCCCCTGCAGCAGCGCACCCCCGCCGGCGAGCATGATGCCCCGGTCCATGATGTCCGAAGCGAGCTCGGGCGGGGTGCGGTCGAGCGTCTCCTTGACCGCGTCGATGATCTGCTGGAGCGGCTCCTCGAGGGCCATGCGGACCTCCTCGCTCGTCAGCACGATCGTCTTGGGAAGGCCCGAGACGAGGTCGCGTCCGCGGATCTCCGCCTGGACCTCCTCCTCGAGGGGGAAGGCCGAGCCGATCTCGAGCTTGACCTCCTCCGAAGTCTGCTGGCCGATCATCAGCTTGTACTCGCGCTTGACGTAGTTGATGATCGCTTCGTCGAGCTCGTCGCCGCCGATGCGAATCGACTGCGACACGACGATGCCGCCGAGCGAGATCACCGCAACCTCGCTCGTGCCGCCGCCGATGTCGACGACCATGTTGCCCGTGGGCTCACCGACCGGGAGCCCGGCGCCGATCGCCGCGGCCATCGGCTCCTCGATCAGATAGGCCTGGCGCGCGCCCGCGCTCAGGCAGGCCTCCTCCACCGCGCGCTTCTCGACCCCCGTGACGCCCGACGGCACACACACCACCACGCGCGGATGCGCCCAGCGGTTCTGGTGCACCTTCTGAATGAAGTGGCGCAGCATCTGCTCGGTCACGTCGAAGTCGGCGATCACGCCGTCCTTCAGGGGACGGATCGCCTGGATCGTGCCCGGCGTGCGCCCGAGCATCCGCTTGGCCTCGATCCCCACCGCATGGACCTCGCTGGTGCGCGAGTCGATCGCGACCACCGAAGGCTCCGAGAGCACGATGCCGCGGCCGCGCACGTAGACGAGCGTGTTGGCGGTCCCCAGATCGACGGCCATGTCACGGCCGCCCATCCCGGTGAGATACGAGAAGAAGCCCATTCGCGCTGTGGAGGTGAGGATAAGCGCCGGGGCGGAACGACACGGCCTCGGCGCCGCCCCGTTGACGGCGCCGGCGACGCCGCCGGCCGGCGCGCACCAGTCTAGCCGACAGATTCTGAGGCGCGAAGCGGGTGCAGCGGCACGCCCGCCTGTGTCAGATCGCACGAAATCGCTGCAAATTGCGGCGTCATCCGAGCAGGTCCGGGACCATTGCCAGGAGCAGCGGCACGGGCAGGCCGACGACGTTCCAGTAGTCGCCCTCGATCTCCTCGACGAGCGCGGCTCCCTTGCCCTGGATCGCGTAGCCCCCGGCGCAGTCTCCCCACTCGCCGCGCGAGAGGTACCAGTCGATCGTGCGCTCGTCGAGCTCGCGGAAGCGGACGCGCGTGACGGCCACCGCGCTGCGCCTCGTCGCCGGCCTCGCGGATAGCCACACCGCTCATGACCTCGTGCTCGCGCCCCGACAGCGCTCGCAGGAAGCGCTCGGCCTCGGCAGCGTCGCGCGGCTTGCCGAAGGCCCCCGCATCGAGCACCACCGCGGTGTCGACCCCGAGCACGCGCTCACCCTCGACCGCACGCGCCTTGCGCAGCGCGTTCTCCAGCACCAGCTCGCGCGGCTCGCCCTCGCTCAGCTCCTCGACCTCCGGCACCTCGACGCGGAACTCAACGCCCAGCTGCTCCAGGATCGCCCGCCTGCGGGGCGAGCGCGAGGCGAGCACGAGCACGAGCGTCAGCCCTGCAGGTCGGGGAAGAAGAGCCCGATCTCGCGCGTGGCCGACTCGTTCGAGTCGGAGCCGTGCACGAGGTTCGTCTGGACCTCGAGGCCGTGGTCTCCGCGGATCGACCCGGGCGCGGCCTCGAGCGGGTTCGTCGCGCCGATCACCTGGCGCGCGGCCGTGACCGCCTCGTGCCCCTCGAGCACCAGCGCGACCAGCGCCCCGCCCGTGATGAACTCGACGAGGTCGCCGAAGAAGGGCTTCTCGGCGTGCTCGGCGTAGTGCTGCTCGGCGAGCTCGGCGGTGACCGTCATGTGCTTCATCGCGACGATCGTGAGGCCCTTGCGCTCGAAGCGGGCGATGATCTCCCCGGTCAGGCCGCGCGCGAAGGCATCGGGCTTGACCAGGATCAGGGTCCGGTCCATTGGTCTCCTCTCGAGGGTTCACGGGCGACGGCCTCCCGCCGCGCGGGCGTAGGCTAGCCTCACGCGCTTCGTGCCCCTCTTTGCCAACGTCGAGAACGATGTGATCTTCGAGATCGCGGAGGCGCTCGAGGTACCGGTGCTGATCCTTACGGTGCTGGCGCTCGCGGTCGTCCTGGTGGAGCTGGGTGGGTTCTTCGTCGAGCTGTCGCGCCGGCGCCGGCGCGACATCACGCGGCTCAGGAGCGTCGCCGAGAGCACGCGCCGGGTGCTGGTCGAGGGCGGCGGCGTCGAGCGCGCCCGCCGGGAGCTCTCGGCCGTGGCCTGGAGCGTCTCGATGGGCAGGACGCTCGCGCGGCTCGTCGACGACTGGGGCAAGCCGGACGCCGAGAGCATGATGTCCAAGGCGCTCGTCGAGCAGGACTTCGTCTCGCTGCGACGGCTCGAGCGCACGCGCATCCTCGTTCGCGTGGGTCCCGCGCTCGGCCTGATGGGGACGCTGATCCCGCTCTCGCCCGCCCTGGCCGGGCTCGCCGCCGGCGACGTCCAGGAGCTCTCCGACAACCTGCGCGTCGCCTTCAGCGTGACGGTCATCGGCCTGCTGATCGGCGCGATCGCCTTCGGCATCTCGCTCGTGCGCGACCGGCTCTACTCGCAGGACCTCTCGGACCTCGAGTTCGTGGCGAACCGGCTCACCTCCACCGGTCCGCTGATCGAGGTGCCGGCGCCGGAGGAGGAGAAGAAGAAGGACGAGGGCGAGGCCGAGAAAAAGGACGAGGCCGAGCCCGACAAGCAGCCGGCGCCCGCCGAGCAGCCCACGGCAGTGACCGCGGCGCAGCCCGCCGGCGGGACCGAGAAGGAGGCGTCCAGCTCATGATCCAGGTCCACAAGCGCGCCCGTCGCCACGCGGATCGCGGCGGCGACCCGCTCGACGGTCTCGTCAACCTGTTCGACCTCGGCATCGTGCTGGCGGTCGCCTTCCTGCTCGCCGCGCTTTCCTCTCTGCAGCTCTCCGACCTGCTGACGGACCAGGACGTGACCGTCGTGCGCTCGGGTCAGGGTGAGAACACGGTGATCGTCAAGGAAGGGCAGCGGGTCGAGACAGTGCGGCTGCAGGGACGCCGAGTGGCCGGCGAGGGTCGCCGGATCGGCTCGGTCTACCGCCTCGAGGACGGCCGGACCGTGTTCGTCGAGCGCCCCTGAGCGACGCTCACTCGCCGCGCGCGCGGCGGGCGAGCACGACCGTGGCGGCGCGCAGCTGGCCGGGCTCGCTCAGCATCTCGTCGAAGGGGATGCGCGTGGCCGCCGGACCACGCTCGGTGTCGAGGTCGAGATCGAGCCCGTGGCGGTCGATCGACACGCAGGTGGCCGCGCTCGCGTCCGGATAGCCGCCGAGCGCCCGCGCCATCGACAACAACGCGTCGGCGTGATCCTCGTTCAGGTGCGCGACCGCGCCCGCCGCGGCGCGCACGACCGGGTCGAGCTCGGCGGCGGCATAGGACTCGGCGTCGACGGAGTCCATGCGGCCATAGCCGCCGACCCAGCGCACGCGCTCGACGCGCAGCACCCAGAGTGAGAAGTCACGGAAGTTCATGTAGGCCTTGGCCGACGGCACCGCCTCGACGTAGGCCTCCTGCGCGATCTCGGCCAGCTCGGGTCCCGGCCGCTCGGCGGTCCCGGCAAGCGTGACCCGGCCGCTGGCGAGAACGTCCTCGCGCGGGTGGGGGTCCGCCACGACGAGGCTCGCGCGCGGGTCGCGCTCGAGGTTGCGCGCGTGCTCGGCGAGCCGGGATACGAAGAGGACCGGCGAGCCGTGCTCGAGGCTCCCGAAGGCCACCAGCGAGGCCCACGGGAAGCCGTCGTCGCTGTGCGTGGCGAGCGTGCCGACGTTCGTGGAGGCGACGAGCGCGCGCGCCTCCTCGGCGGCCGTGCGGCGCGGCGCCGGCGCCGTCTCCTGGAGCGGCGGAGGCGGCACTGGAGGCGTGCCGGGAACGTCGTGCTCGAAGGCGGAGGGTGTCGCGCTGTCGCTCATCTGTCTCCTGTCTAACACGCTTCGGGGCCATGCGTCGAAGCGCGGCGTTAGGTTACCCTAACTCCTCTTAGGCGTCCCTAACCGACCGAGGAAACTGCATGTCATCCGTAGTTCGCCGGACCGCCTGCCTCGCCGCAGCGCTGCTCCTCACGGCGCTCGCCGGGCCGGCGGCCGCCGCTCCGCCGAAGCGCATCGTCGCTCTCACCCCGTTCACCGCCAACACGCTCGTGGAGCTCGGCGTCCGGCCCATCGCGATAGGGCAGTCCCCGGGCGGGCGCTCGCGCTTCGACAGCTCGCTCCGCAACGTTCGCTCGCTGCCGCTCGCGCACCCGAACGGGCCGAACATGGAGCAGCTGGCGAGCCTGCGGCCGGGGCTCGTGTTCTCGTCGCCGACCTGGCGGAAGGGCGCCCGCACGATGCGCAGCCTGGACATCCGCGTCGAGGAGTCCGACCCGCGCTACGGCCGTGACCTGGGCGACAGCATCGAGGAGGTCGCCGGCATCGTCGACCGCGAGGCCGCCGGGCGGCGGCTGATCCGCCGGATCCAGGGCAAGCTCGCCCGCGCGACGGCCAATTACAAGAGCAGGCCGCGCGTGATGCTCGTCCTGGGTGTCGGCCGCACTCCCTACGTCTTCCTGCCGAACAGCTGGGGCGGCGACCTCCTGCAGCGGGCCGGCGCGCGTCTCGTGACGGCGGACGCGGAGTCGTCGAGCGGGTTCGCGCGCATCTCGGACGAGGTCGTGGTGGCGGAAGACCCGGACATCATCATCGGCGTCCCGCACGCGCGCGCGGAGGACCTCGACGGGATTCGCCGCTACATGGAGTCGAACCAGACCTGGAAGCTGACGAGCGCAGGGCAGGCGGGTCGCATCTACGTCTCGGGCGACGATTCGCTACTGCAAGCCGACATCGACATCGCGGAGACGATCAACCGCGTCCGCACGCGCTACCTCAAGAACAAGTAGTGGCGGCGCGCCGGGCAGTCGTCGTCGCGGCGCTCGTCGTCGCCCTGCTGGCGAGCATCGGCGCCTCGCTTGCTCTCGGCGCGATCCATATCCCGCTGAGCGAGGTGGTCGACGTGATGACGGGCGGCGGCCAGGAGGGTCCCGACAAGCAGATCCTGCTCCAGCTGCGCCTGCCGCGCACGGTCGACGCGATCCTGGTCGGCGCGGCGCTCGGGGTCGCGGGCGCGATGCTGCAGGGCGCGCTCGCGAACCCGCTCGCCTCGCCCGACGTGATCGGCGTGACGGCCGGCGCCGGCTTCGGCGCGGTCCTGATCCTGCTGGCCTTCCCGGGCTCGATCGCATTGCTGCCGGTCGGGGCGCTCGTCTTCGGGCTGCTCGCCGCGATGCTCGTCTTCGTGGTCGCCTGGATCGGCCCGGACGGGGGCGGCGTCGGCCGCCTGATCCTGGCCGGCATCGCGATCGCCGCGCTCTTCGCCGCGGGCACCACCGGGCTGATGACCGCCTACCCGGACCGGGTCCAGTCGGCCGTGTTCTTCCTAGCCGGTGGGCTCGTGTCGGACGGCTGGGAGGTGATGCGCGTGATCTGGCCGTACTTCGCGGTCGGCTTCGCGATCGCGGTCTGCCTGATCCGGCCGCTCGACCGGCTCGCCCTCGGCGACGACGTCGCGGCCTCGCTCGGCACGCGGCCGCGCTTGATCCGGCTCACCGCCGGAGCATCGGCGGCGCTCCTCGCCGCGGCCTCGGCGGCGATTGCCGGCCTGCTCGGCTTTCTCGGCCTGGTGGTGCCGCACGTCGTGCGGATGGCCGGCGGGACCGCGAGCCATGGGTTCGTGGTGCCCGTCTCGGCCATCGGCGGCGCGGCGCTGCTCGTGGCCGGCGACACGCTCGCGCGCACGGCCAAGCCGCCGCTCGAGCTGCCCGTCGGGCCGTTCATGGTCGTCATCGGCGTGCCGATGTTCCTGTGGCTCCTGCGGAAGGCGGTCTGATGGCCCGCCGCGTCCTCGACGAGTCCGCCCCGCCGCTCGAGGTGAGCAGCCTCGAGGTGGAGATCTCCGGCACCCCGATCCTGCACGGCGCGGATCTGCGCATCAACCGAGGCGAGCTGGTCGCCGTCGTCGGGCCGAACGGCGCCGGCAAGTCCACGCTCGCGCGCAGCGCCGCCGGGCTGCAGAAGCACGCCGCCGGCGAGGTGCGCTGGATGGGCCAGGACGTGCGCCGGCTGCGCGGCCGTGCGCTCGCGAAGATCCGCGCGTTCGTGCCGCAGCGCCCGCGCGTACCGGCGGGGGTGAGCGTGCGCGACGCGGTCCGCATCGGCCGCTCGGCGCACATCGGCCCTCTGCAGCGCCCGACGCATGCCGACCGGGACGCCGTGGAGCGCGCGATGGCGCGCGCCGGGGTCACGCGCTTCGCAGAGCGCATGCTCACGACGCTCTCGGGCGGCGAGCTGCAGCGCGTCCAGATCGCCGTCGGGCTCGCCCAGGACGCACCCGTGCTGATGGCGGACGAGCCAACCTCGCATCTGGACCTGGGCGCCACCGTCAGCGTTGCGCGGCTGCTGCGCAGGCTCGCGGACGACGGGCTCGCCGTCTTCCTGGTGGTCCACGACCTGGCGCTCGCCGCGGCGGTCGCCGACAAGGTCGTGGTCATGTCGCGCGGGCGCTCGGTCGCCGCCGGCCCCCCGGGCGAGGTGCTCGTGCGCGAACGGCTCGCCGAGGTGTGGGACGTGGACGCCGAGCTCGACACGGGCTCGCTTGGACAGACCGCGCTGCGCGTCGCGTGGCTCGGTGATGACAACGACGGAAGGGGAACTGCGAGATGAAGCGCCTGCTCAGCGTCCTCGCGCTCGCGGCCGCGGTGTGCGCGCTCACGCCGGGCGCGGCGGCGGCCGCCGGGACGTCCACGATCGACCTGGGCGGAAAGGCCGTCAAGAGCCTGCGCTCGCAGGGCGTCGAGATCGCCGGCTACGGCGGCGCGTCGGCGCGGCGCAAGCGCGTCGTCCTCCGGATCCGCAGCGGGCTCGTGTCGTCGAGCGCGCTGCTCAACCAGCGGGGCGGGCTCGTCCTGCGGCGGCGCGTCGGCGGCCGGAAGCGCAAGGTGGAGCTCGGCCGCCTGCAGGTGCGCCTCGGCGGGGCGAGCGAGATCGTCGGTCAGGTCGGCTCACGCCGATTCGCGATCTTCGGGCTGAGGGCGGTGTCGCGGACGCTCAGCCTCGACAGCCGGACGGGAGCGGCGACCGTGCGCGGCGCCTCCGTCTCGCTGACCCGTGCGGCCGGCCGCCTGATCAAGAAGCGACTGCGGCTGCGGCGGCTGCCGCGCGGAGGCGTTCGGCAAGCTCACGGTCGATGCAGTCGTCACCGGCAGCGATGCGCCGGGAGGCGGCGGGCCGGGCGGCGGGGGGCCCGGGAGCGGTGGCCCGCCCGTGTCACAGCCGATCGGCGACGAGCCGCCGGTGCTGGCGCGGCCGGCGAGCGCGGTGGACGTGACCGGCGCCCAGATCACCTGGCACGTGAGACCGTCGCTGATCCGGTACCTCCCGGTGAACGCGCCGTTCGCCGGCGCCTGGGGCGATCCACCCACGAGCGCACCGCAATGCGGGGAGAACAACGAGCCGGAGGTCGAGGACGTCTACTCCTTTCACTTCCCGTTCGCCCACGGCTGGTACGACCCGCCTACGAAGACCGCCGCGACCTACTTCAGCGGCGGGGTGAACTTCAGGTTCCCCGCCCACGGCATCGACCTGGACACGAAGGAGCCGGAGATCGAGATCAACGGCGCGAGCTCGCGCGCCATCGCCCGGTTCGACGGCCGCGGCGACACGAACCCGGGCAACAAGCGAGGGGTGATGGTCGACCTCGAGGTGGCCGCCGCTCCGCCCGTCGAGGGACCGGGCTCGGTCAGCTACGAGCGCATCCCGGCCACCATTCCGGTCGGCGGCGTGCAAACGGTGTTCGCCGGCTTCTATGTGCCAGGCGATACCTTCGGCTGCATCTCGGTTTCCTTCACCTATCCGGCGGGCCCGTGACATGAGGCGGTTCGCGCTCCTCGTGCTCGTGCTGCTGCTGGCGGCGCCGCCGGCAAGTGCGCTGGCGGACGACCAGCTCACGATCGAGCCCGACGGGCGCGAGCCGCAGACCCTCAGCATCTCGCAGCTGGGCGAGCCGGACGTGGTCGCGCGCCTGTACACGCTCCCGGGGGCCACCGCGGCCGCGCCGATCACCGGGTACTCGCTGGACCGGGTGCTGGACGCCGCGAACGTCGACCCCTACCAGTTCGGTGCGCTCTCGATACAGGCGACCTCCGGCACGGTGGTGGTGACCCGCGACGAGGCGACTGGCACGACCACCTTCCCGGAGGGTCCGCCGGTCTTCTACGTCGAGAACGGCGATGCGCGCTTCCTGCGCCCGGCGCGCGCGACCGGCGAGGCGGCGGAGCTCGCCGCGGGCGGCCCGATGACCGCCCGGATCGCGGCCATCGGTGAGCTCAGCGTCAGCGCGAAGGCCTCGCCCCGCAAGGCCAAGGTTGGGCAGCTGGTGCGCTTCACCTCGACGGTGACGGGGGCGGAGGAGGGCGAGAGCGTCGAGGTCTCGTGGTTCTTCGACGACGGCCGCTCTGGAAGCCGGCAGCGAGGTCACGCACCGCTTCCGCAGACCCGGGACTTACCGGGTCACCGTCGGCGCGACGAGGAGCGAGGACGACCCCGGAGCCAGCGCGGTCGTGACCGTGCAGGTAGGCAAAGCGCCCGCCGGTCCGGACCGCCCAGGCGGCGGCACGAACCCCGACGAGAACGCTCCCGACAGCGGCGCCGGGACGGGCTCGACCGGCGGCGGCGGTGTCGCGCCGGTGACCCCCGTGACCCCCGTGACTCCCACGGCGCCCTCGACGCCTCCGAGCACCTACGAGCCGCTCGACCAGCCCCCGCAGCCGCCGGATTCAGGCAGTTCCGACAACCCTGTCGAGGACGACGGGCAGGCCTCAGACGGGCTCGAGCAGGTGGACGGCATCGAGCTCGCGGATCTCAACGCGCTCTCGAGCGACGCCGGCCGCGACGCGCTCGAGGCGGCGCGCCGCGGCCGTGACCAGGACGACGAGGACGAGCCCGACGAGGGCGTCCCGGATGGCGTCTGGTGGTTCCTCGCCATCGGCGGCCTGCTTTCGCTCGGCGGTCTGCTCGAGCTGCGCAGGCGACCGGACGGCTTCTCCGCTACGGCCCGATGAACGCCGCGGACAGGTGGATCTGGTTCTGACTCGCGTCCAGTAGCAGCGGGGTGCCGGAAGTCTGGGAGACGCTCATGAACACCTCGTCGCCGGCGCTGAACCGCTCGGTGGTGGAAATGGCCTGGCGCGTGGCGTCGAGCACCGGCGGGCCCCCGCCGAACGGCGGGACCAGAGAGTCGTTGGCGGGAACGCTCGATGACGCGCGCAGGCCGCCGGGCTGCGGTCCGTGCAGGCTGAGGTTGCGCACGCCGGTGGCGTTGGCCTGCCAGCGCACGCCGCCGGTGATCACATAGGTCCCGGTGACCGGAATCGTCAGGACCGTGGGGTCCGTCGCCTGGTCGAACATGCCGCCGATGTCGTACTGCTCAGAGGTCGGGTCGGGGAAGGACACAACGGCGGAGCTGCCATCGCCGGGCACGGTCTGCGTGTCGCTCGCCTGGCGCACGCGCGCGGCCGGCAGCTGCGCGAGCTGACCCGGCCCAACCGGCGTGGCCACGCCTGCGGGGCCTTGCGGACCCGCGGGTCCCTCCGGGCCCTGCGGCCCGGCCGGTCCAGCCGGCCCGGTCTCACCCTCGGGCAGCTGACTGCGCTTGAAGTCCTTGGCGAGCAGCGAGCGGTCCTGGACCTCCTCGGAGCGCACCGCGCCCGGCTTGATCTGCTTTGCACCGACGCTGTTCTTCGCAAGCCCGACTGCGGCCACGGAGGTGCCGCCGAGGGCGATGAAGAGGGCCAGCAGGCCGATGTGATGACGGCGGAGATACTTTGTGAATGCGAGCATAGTTAGGGCAACCTAACACAGAGTTAGGGTCGCCTAATACCCCCATCGCGCAGCAGGACGCGACGGCCGCGCGGCTGCACTCGAGGGGAGCTGGTCAGTGAGGGAGGCTCAGCCCGCGGACGGCGGGCGCTCGCGCTGTGCGCGGGCGGGGCGCTCGGCGGTGTCGGGCCGCGCGGCGCGCGGGGCCGAGCGCGGTGAGGCCTGCCGAGCGGGTGCAGCGGCCGCGGCGGCAGCTGCGCGTCTTGGGCGCGCCCTGCGGGTCTCCGGCGCCTGACCGACCTCGGCCTCGCAGTACGGGCAGATCTTCCAGCGCGGGTCGAGCGGCTTGCCGCACACGGTGCACGGCTCCTTCAGGCGCCGCAGGCAGCTCGGGCAGCGCAGGAACGCCTTCTCGACCTCGAAGCCGCAGTACTGGCAGTGCAGGTGCTCGATGCTGTCGAGACGCGCCTGCGCAGCGGCGATCTCCAGGTTGCGCTCGCGCACGTCCGCGAGGTACTCGGGCGGGCGCACGATCAGGTAGACGATCGTGCCCACGAACGGAAACAGCGAGGCCGCGGTGGCGCAGCCCACCAGCAGCGGATCTGCGATGCGGCGGCGGGCGTCCGCGAAGGTCCAGTAGACCAACGCCAGCCAGACGACGACGAGGAACAGCAGCAGCAGGTTTACTGCCAGGTTCAGCCCGTCGTTCTCGATGCCGAAGACGGCGAGAGCGCCCATTGAGTTGGCGAGTGTAGTGGGCGGGTCAGCCGTAACGGCGCTGCGCTCTAGAGGAACAGGCGCCCGAGCGCGTAGCCGATCCCGAAGAACACGAGGATGACCGTGGCGACCACCACGGCGACGAGCGCGATCATTGCGCCGAAACGAGGTCCGTCGCCGTCCATCGTCAGCACATCCTAGGCATCGCCGGCGCAGTTCAGGGTCCGGTTCAGGGTCCTCGCCCGATGTTCTGAGGGCATCAGAGCGCGAAGGTGGCATCCATGACCGCTACCACGCTCTCACGCCCACCCCGTACGCGCATCCGCAGGCTGTCGCAGCGGATCCCGGGTGGCCAAACCCTGTTCATGGCCCTGACCGCCCTGATCGCGCTGCACGTGATCGACGACTCGTTCCTGCAGCCCCAGCCCGGCACCACCGCGGCCGATCACCTGGTCAGCGGTCTCGTGCCGCTGGCCGCACTCGCGCTGGCCGCGGTCCTCTATCCGCGTGTGCGCGGCGGCCGGCAGGCGGGACTTGCACTGCTGGTCGGCTTCTCGGGGATCGTCGTGGGAATCGAGGGCGCCTACTACACGTCCAAGGTGGGACCGTCCGGGGATGACTTCACAGGGCTGCTGGCGCTGGCGGCGGGCGTGGCGTTGGTCGGCTTCGGCGTGCTGCACCTCTGGAGGACGCGCCGGCGCCACGGCGGGCTCGCACGGCGCTCGGCTCGACGCGTGGGCATCGCGGTCGCGAGCGTTCTGGGCACGCTCCTCGTCCTCGTGCCGCTCGGGTACGCCTACGTGGCCACCCACGTGGCGCGCCCGCCCGTGGAGGACATCGACCTGGGCACGGCCCACGTCGAGGACGTGGAGCTGCACACCAGTGACGACCTCACCCTGCAGGGCTCGTACGTGCCGTCGAAGAACGGCGCCGCCGTGATCGTGGCCTTCGGTCGCAAGGGCAGTCAGGACAAGGCCCGCATGCTCGCCCGCCACGGCTACGGCGTCCTGATCTTCGACCGCCGCGGCGAGGGCGAGAGCGACGGCGATCCCAACCCCTACGGCTGGGACGGCGGCGAGAAGGACATCGTCGCGGCCGTCGACTTCCTCGAGGCGCGCCCGGACGTGGATCCCGAGCGGATCGGCGGGGTCGGCCTCTCGGTCGGCGGCGAGACGTTCCTGCAGGCCGCTGCCCGGCACGAGGAGATAAAGGCGGTCGTCTCCGAGGGCGCCACGGCGCGTTCCGGCAGCGAGCTCGCCAGCATCGAGGGCGGCCAGCCGGCTCCGACCTGGTTCAACCACGTGGTCACCGCGGGCACGGCGGTCTTCTCGAACGCGAGCCCGCCCGAGCACCTGATCGACCAGGTCGACGAGATCGCGCCGCGGGCGATGTTCCTGATCTCGGCGCCGAGCGCCGACCCGGACGAGGAGCGCTTCAACCGCGCCTACTACCGCGCCGCGGGCGGCCCGAAGCTGCTCTGGGAGGTCCGCGACGCCGGCCACGTGGGCGCCCAGGAAGCGCATCCGCTCGAGTACGAGCGGCGCGTGACGCGCTTCCTCGACCGCGCGCTGCTCGACTAGAGCGTCGACGCCCGCGCGTCAGCGTGCTCGCGCACCAGGTCGGCGATCAGGTAGATCGACCCGGTCACGAGCACGCTGCCGTCCGGGCCGGCGATGTCGCGGGCGCGCGCGAGCGCGGCGCGCGGGTCGGCGACGGTCTCGGGCGGCGGGCCGCCGAGCTGTTCCTCGAGCGTTGTGAGCGTGGCCGGTGAGAGCGAGCGGGGGTTCTGCGAGCGCGTGAAGACGATTCGGTCCACGTGCGGAAGCAGCGCCTCGAGCATCCCCGCCGCGTCCTTGTCGTCGAGGACGCCGATCACAGCCACACGCGGGCGCCGCTCGCCGAGCACGGCGTCGAGCGACTCGGCCAGAGCGCGCGCACCCGACGGGTTGTGGGCGCCGTCGAGCACCGTCAGCGGGCGCTCGGAGACGACCTCCAGGCGGCCGTGGACGATCGTCTCGCTGGCCGCCGCCTCGACCGCAGCGCGCTCGAGTGGCCGCCCCAGGAATGCCTCCGCGGCCGCCGCGGCAAGCCCGAAGTTGGCGCGCTGGAATCCGCCCGCGGCTCGCAGGGGCAGGTCGGCGCCGGCCGCCTGCGGGCGGATCAGGCGGGCGTGCCGGTCCGCGGCCACCTGCTCAGCCACGGCCAGCGACTCGGGATCGAGAGCGCCGATCACGAGCGTGCCCAGATCGGGAACGACGGCGAGCTTCTCCCCGGCGATGTCGGCCAGCGTCGGGCCCAGCCAGCGCGTGTGCTCGAGGCTGATGCCGGTGAGCACCTGCACCTTCGACGGGATCACGTTGGTCGCGTCATAGCGGCCGCCCAGGCCCGCCTCGATCACAGCAACCTCGACGCCGTGGCGCGCGAGCGAGTAGTAGGCCGCGGCGGTGAGCGCCTCGAACTGCGTGACGCGGTCGTCGGGCTCCTGGGTTCGGTCGACGAGCTCGGCGGCGTGCGCGGCGCGCTCGACCGCCGCGGCGAAGTCCGCCTCGGAGATCGGGACCTCCCCCACCTCGATGCGCTCCCGGAACGAGCGCAGGTGCGGCGAGGTGTAGCTGCCCGTGCGCAGGCCGTGGCGCTCGAGGATCGCGGCGATGAAGCGAACCGTCGACGACTTTCCGTTCGAGCCCACCACGTGGATCGACGCGAAGCGTCGCTGCGGCAGCCCGAGCACCGTCATGAGCCGGTGCATGCGATCGAGGCCGAAGCGCATGCCGAACAGCTCGAGGCCGAGGAGATACTCCTCGGCCTGCCGGGAGGTCATGGGCCGTCGAGGCGGCGCAGCGCCTCGCGGTACTCGTCGAGCTTGCGGCGCTCCTCGTCGACGACGTCGGCGGGCGCCTTCGCCACGAAGTTCTCGTTGGCCAGCTTGCGCTGAGCGCGCTCGACCTCGCCCAGCAGGTGCTGGCGCCGCTTCTCGACGCGGGCGAGCGCCTCGTCGGCGTCGAAGGCCTCCGAGGGCAGCACCTGCACGCCGCCGCCGGGGATGGGGACGGTGGCGAGGACGTCGCCGTTCGAGGTGTCCGTCTCCGCCCATTCGAAGCGCCCGAGCCGCGCGATCTGGTCGCGCACGTTGTCGTAGCCGTCCGCGAGCAGGCGGCCGCGCACGGCGGCGCCCGCGCGCGCCCCGACCTCGTCGCGATAGCGGCGCAGCGAGCCGACCGCCTCGATGAGCCGCTCGACGTCGGCCTCGGCGCCGTCGTCGAAGCGCGCCGGGTCGGCCACCGGCCAGTCGGCCACGGCGAGCAGCCCGCGCTCCGCGCCCGGCATGAGCGACCAGATCTCCTCGGTCACGAAGGGCATCACCGGATGCAGCAGTTGCAGCGTCCGCTCGAGCGCCCACAGGAGGACGGCCGACACCTCGGCGTTGTCCTCCTCGTAGAGGCGCGGCTTGGCCAGCTCGAGGTACCAGTCGCAGAGCTCGGACCAGAAGGCCGTGTAGAGGTCGAGCACGGCGTGCGAGAAGCGGAAGTCGTCGATCAGCTCGGTCACGCGCTCGGTGTGCCGTTCGAGACGGGAGACGATCCAGCGGTCCTCGACCGTCGCTGCCGCGCCGGGATCCGGCGCCACCTCGGAGACACGCAGGAGGATCAGCCGCGACGCGTTCCAGAGCTTGTTGGCGAGATCACGGCCCTGCTTGACCCGCTCCTCGTTGAAGCGCACGTCCTGCGAGGAGGACATCGCGAGCAGCCCGAAGCGGAGCGCGTCCGCCCCGTAGGCCGGGAACTCGCCGCCCTCCCGGTAGACCGGCGGGCGCGGACCGCCGTGGATCAGGTCTGACGGGTCGATGCCCGTGCCGAGCGACTTCGACATCCGGCGGCCGTCGGGCGCCTGGATCACCGAGTGGATGTTCACGTCCGTGAACGGCACCTGCTCGGTCAGCTCCTTGCCGAACATCACCATCCGCGCGACCCAGAGGAAGATGATGTCGCGCGCCGTCGAGTTGACGTCGGTCGGGTAGAACGCGCGCAGCTCGGGCGTCGCCTTGGGCCAGCCGAGCGTCGCGAACGGCCACAGGCCGGACGAGAACCAGGTGTCGAGCACGTCCGGGTCGCGCTCCCAGCCCTCGCCGTCAGGCTCGGTCTCGCCCACATGGGTTTCGTCGCCGCGATACCAGACCGGCAGCTGATGGCCCCACCAGAGCTGACGCGAGATGCACCAGGGCCGGATGTTCTCGAGCCAGTTCAGGTAGACGCCGGTCCACGGCTTCTCCGGGTGGAAGCGGATCGTCCCGTCCCTGACCACGTCGATGGCGGGCCGCGCCAGCTGGTCCATGTTGCAGAACCACTGGAGCGAGATCAGCGGCTCGACGCGGCGGCCTGAGCGGTGCGAATGCGGCACGTCGTGCTCGTACGGCTGTGAGCCCGAGATCAGGCCCGCCTCGCGCAGCGCCGCGACCACCGCAGTGCGCGCCTCATCGGTCTCCATGCCGCGGAAGCGCTCGGGTGCGGCGTCGGTAAGCCGACCGTCCTCGCCGATGACGACGACCTCGTCGAGCCCGTGCTTGCGGCCGATCTCGAAGTCGTTCGGATCGTGCCCCGGGGTGATCTTGAGCGCGCCGGTGCCGAACTCCGGGTCCACGTACTCGTCGGCGATGATCGGCAGCCGGCGTCCGACCAGCGGCAGCACGGCGGCCTCGCCGATCAGGCGCGAGTAGCGCGCGTCGGAGGGGTTCACGGCGAGTGCCGTGTCGGCCAGGATCGTCTCCGGGCGAACCGTCGCGACGGTCACCGAGCCCGAGCCGGACTCGAGCGGGTAGTCGATCATGTAGAGCGTGTCCTCCACGCTCCGCTGCTCCACCTCGAGGTCTGAGATCGCGGTGCGCAGGCCGGGATCCCAGTTGACCATGTAGTTGTCCCGGTAGATGAGCCCCTTCTCGTAGAGGTGCACGAACACGCGGGTGACCGCGCGGACGTAGTCGGGGTCCATCGTGAAGCGCTCGTCCTCGTAGTCGAGCGACGCACCCAGCTCGCGGAACTGGCGCGAGATGTTGCCGCCGTACTCCTCAACCCACTCCCAGACGCGCTCGACGAACGCCTCGCGCCCGATGTCGTGACGCGAGACGCCCTCGGACTCGAGCTGCTTCTCGACCACGCGCTGCGTGGCGATGCCCGCGTGGTCCTTCCCGTATATCCACTTCGCGCGCTGGCCGCGCATGCGGGCCACACGAATCTTCACGTCCTGGATCGACGCGTTCAGCGCGTGGCCCATGTGAAGGTTGCCCGTGACGTTCGGCGGCGGGACCGCGATCGAGAAGTTCTCCTCCGGTGTGCCCTCGGGCTCGGGGTGGAAGATGCCCGCCTGGTCCCAGCGCGAGAACACGCGGGCCTCCACCTCGGCCGGTTCGTAGAGCGTGCGCTGCTCGAGTGCCTTGAGACGGTCGTCGCCCATCGAGCCGCAAGTTTGTCAACTCATGGCCCGCCCTCCACTGTCTCGGCCTGCATCGACGAGCGTCCCTTCTTCGGACGCCTGTAGCCGGCGGCCGCCTGCACGCTCGACGGGCGCCACTGCGAGCCGCCGCGCAGGGTCGGCACTCCCTCATCGTTCAGGGAGTCCGCGATCGCCTGCAGGGTCATGCCCTCCTCGCGCATCGCGGCGATCCTCCGCTTCAGGTCCGGGACGTCCTCGACGGCCGGCCTGCCGGTCTTGCCGCGGCGGGCGCGCGCGGCGGCGAGGCCCTTGCGGGTCTGCTCGCCGATCCGGCGGCCCTCCCACTCGCCCACGGACATCAGCGTGCGGGCCGTGAGCTGCCCTGCCGGCGACCCGGTGTCGAGCCGCAGGTCGATCGCCATCAGCCGGTAGTCGCGCTGGACCAGCCACTCCACGATCTGACCGAGGTCCGCCGCCGAGCGGCTCAGCCGTTCGAGCTCCGACACGATCAGGCAAGACGCCTCGCCCTCGGCGAGACGGTCGAGCGCGTACTGGAGGCCCGGCCGCTCGAGTCCCTTGGGATGGCCGTTCTCCACGTCGCGCACGACGTGCAGCAGCTCCCAGCCACGCTTGCGGCAGAGCTCTTCGATCGCCGACGCCTGGGTGTCCAGCGAGTTCCTGTCGCTTTCGGCCTTGGGGATGCTCACGTAGCCGACCACCCGTAGCTGCCTCCTCGGACCGCCGTTCGTGACCGTGCCGCGCTCCGTCGGCTTTACGGCGACCGGCGGCTGTACGGCGACCAGCGACTGTGCCGGCGCCGCCGGCGCAGGCGCGGGAGAGGCGCGGGAGTCCGTTGCATGCGGGCCCGGACGGCGAAGCCGCCGAGCATCGTGCCCAGCAGGAGAGCGAGTGTTGTCATGGCAAACCCCAATGGCAGTCCGATTTCCGTGTTGTCCACATCCGCTGCCGCGAGCGGAAGCGCCGCGGCGCCCTGAACCGCTCGTGTGAGCGCGGGGCCGGTCCCCGGCTCGCGGTTGCGCCGGTTCGCGTATCGACACGCCGTGTTTCCTTGAGGCGCGTCACCGCTGCCGCGGTCCGCGGCCCGTAGCGGCCGTCGATCGGCCCGGGACGCAGTCCGGCGCGCTGCAGCCTGAGCTGCAGGCCACGCACACGCGGCGAGCCATTCGGGGTCGCAAAGCCGGCGCCCCGGCTAAGCGGCCGCTCGAGGGCGCGCCCGAGTGTGCGCCAGGTCGCCGGTCCGGCGACACCGTCGGGCGTGAGCCCGCGGGCGGTCTGGAAGCGGCGCACCGCCGCCTCGGTTCGTGGGCCGAACAGGCCGTCGACGGGGCCGGGGGCCCAGCCGAGTCGCCGCAGCGAACGCTGCAGCGTCTTCACCCGCCGCGTCTCGCGCCCGGCTACGAAGCCGGATCCGAGGTCGAGGGGGGCGGCGTCGGCCATCTTGGCCGGCTGCGCCGCTTGTGGTGCGTCGCTCGCGACGCAGGTGCCCGCGCATGCCAGCAGGAGGACAGTGGCAACCATTGCCACCAGTCCCGCCCGCAGGCCGGGCATCCAAAGTGTCCGTTCCATCGTCGTCTCCTAAATCGAGCGTTGGCCGGGGCGCGTCTTGCGCCCAGGCGAGGTCCTGGTCTAAAGCCCGGGTGGGCTAGCCAGGCCGCTCGATGACGGCCAGGAAGGCCTGCTGGCGCCAGCCGATGGAAGGCAGGCGCAAGCGCGTGGAGTGACGCAGGCCGAAGGCCGCGAGTGAGAGGAGAAGAGCGAAGAGGGTGGCCGCTGCGACGCCGCTCCCGGCGCCCGCTCCGGCCGCCGCCCCTGACGGGGCGGGCAGCGGCTGCGGCTGCTGATCCGACGGTGCGTCGCCGGCGGGTGCGTTCGACTGCGACGCGGCGATGTCCGCGCCGGCGGCATGCGGGGCAGCCTGGAAGGCCCCCGCGTTGGGGAAGGCGGCGTTGGGCCGGGTGGGCGACGGGAAGACGGCGTGAGGAGTGCGCGGGTCTTGCCCGATGCCGGCCTGCGGGAGCTCGGCCAGCGGCTGCTGGACGGAGGGGAGCTCGACCGGGGTCGGCGCGTGCTGCGGTGTCGCCGGCGCGCTGTAGAAGGGGCTCGGCGGGGCGGGCGTGGTTGCCGGGGCGGGCGCGGGCTCGACGGGGACGGCCGCGGCGCTCCGACCGTCGGCGGCTGCGGCGCCCGCGGCGGCAGGATGTCCGTCACCGCGGGCGGCAGCACTGAGACGGCGCCGTCAATCACGGGGGAGAGCGGCGCCGTCAGACCGTCGATGACCGGACCAAGGGGGGCGGTCAGGTCATCGAGCACGGGAGCCAGGGGGGCCACGACATTGCCGAGCACCGGGGCAAGCGGCTCGGTCAGGTTCTGAATGGCCGGGGCGAGCGGCGCGGTGAGATCGTCGAGCACGGGGCCCAGCGGGGTCACGATGTTGTCGAGCACCGGGACGAGCGGCGCGGTGAGGTCCTCGATGATCGGGGTGAGCGGGTCGGTGAGGTTCTCGATCACCGGGGTCAGCGGGTCGGTGAGGTTCTCGATGATCGGCGTGAGCGGGTCGGTCAGGTTCTCGATCACCGGGGTGAGCGGGTCGGTGAGGTTCTCGATCACCGGGGTGAGCGGATCCGTCAGGCCCTCGATCACCGGGGTCAGCGGGTCGGTGAGGTTCTCGATCACCGGGGTGAGCGGATCCGTCAGGCCCTCGATCACCGGGGTCAGCGGGTCGGTGAGATTCTCGATCACCGGGGTGAGCGGGTCGGTCAGGTTCTCGATCACCGGGGTCAGCGGGTCGGTGAGGTTCTCGATGATCGGCGTGAGCGGGTCGGTCAGGCTCTCGATCACCGGCGTAAGCGGGTCGGTGAGGTTCTCGATGACCGGCGTAAGCGGATCCGTCAGGCCCTCGATCACCGGGGTCAGCGGGTCGGTGAGGTTCTCGATGATCGGCGTGAGCGGGTCGGTCAGGCTCTCGATCACCGGCGTGAGCGGGTCGGTGAGGTTCTCGATCACCGGGGTCAGCGGGTCGGTGAGGTTCTCGATGATCGGCGTGAGCGGGTCAGTCAGGCTCTCGATGACCGGGGTGAGCGGGTCCGTCAGGCTCTCGACGATCGGCGTGAGCGGGTCGGTCAGGCTCTCGACCACCGGGGTCAGCGGATCCGTCAGGTCCTCGATCACCGGGGTCAGCGGGTCAGTGAGGCTCTCGACGATCGGGGTCAGCGGATCGGTCAGGTCCTCGATCACCGGCGTGAGCGGGTCGGTCAGGCTCTCGACGACCGGCGTCAGCGGGTCGGTCAGGCTCTCGACGACCGGGGTCAGCGGGTCGGTCAGGCTCTCGATCACCGGGCCGAGTGGCTCAGTCACGTTGCCCAGCACCGGAGTCAGTGCCTCGGTCGCGTTCTCCAGCACCGGGCCAAGCGGCTCAGTCACATCACCAATAGCCGGCACCAAGGACTCCGTCGCGCTTTCCACGACCGGAGTCAACGCCTCAGTCACGTCCTCGATCACCGGACCAAGCGGCTCCGTCATATCGCCAACCACCGGCGCAACCTGCTCGGTCACGTCCTCGACCACCGGGGTCAGCTGCTCAGTCGCACCCTCGATCACTGGATCAAGTGGCTCCGTCACATCGCCAACCACCGGCGCAACATGCTCAGTCGCGTCCTCGACCACCGGGGTCAGCTGTCCGGTCACGTCCTCGATCACCGGGCCGAGCGGCGCGGCCATATCGCCAACCACCGGCGCAACCTGCTCAGTCGCATCCTCGACCACCGGGATCAGCTGCCCGGTCACCGTCCTCGACCACCGGGCCGAGCGGGGCGGTCGTATCGCCAACCACCGGCGCAACCTGCTCGGTCGCATCCTCGACCACCGGGGTCAACTGACTCAGTCGCGTCCTCGACCACCGGGCCGAGCGGCGCGGTCAGTATCGCCAACCACCGGCGCAACTTGCTCGGTCACGTTCTCGACGACCGGGGTCAGCTGCCCGGTCACGTTCCCGACCTCCGGGCCGAGCGGCGCGGTCGTATCGCCAACCACCGGCGCAACCTGCTCAGTCGCATCCTCGACCACCGGGGTCAGACTGCACGGTCACGTCCTCGACCACCGGGCCGAGCGGAGCGGTCGTATCGCCAACCACCGGCGCAACCTGCTCGGTCGCATCCTCGACCACCGGGATCAACGACTCAGTCGCGTCCTCGACCACCGGACCGAGTGGCTCGGTCACTTCGCCAACCACCGGCGCCACTTGGTCCGTCACGTTGTTCACGACGGGGGTCAGCTGCTCGGTAGCGTCCTGCACGACCGGAGTCAACGAGTCCACGATGCCGCCGACCGGGTCGGCGGGCGCCGGGCTCGGCGCGGCCGGGGGCGGCTCCTCGGTCTGACTCTCGACGACCGGGGTTACCGGCGCGGACGCCTGTTCGACGACCGGCGCGACCTCGTCGAGCACCTGGGTCACCGGGGCGGCGGGTGCGGGCGCCTCAGGCGGCGGGCTCGGCTCGACCGGGGCCGGCGTGGCCTCGGGAGCTGCGGGCTCGGGCGACGCGGCCGGCTCAGGGGCAGGCTCGGGCGTCGGGCTCGGCTCGACCGGGGCCGGCGTGGCCTCGGGGGCCGGCGGCTCGGGCGGGGCGACGGGGGCGGGCGGCGGCGCGGGCGACGTCACGGTCTCGACGACCCCGGTCACCGGGGCAGCGACTTCGGCGACCTGCTCGACGACCGGGACCGCGGGCTCCGTCGCCGGCTGCACGAGCCCGTCGACGGATGGCACTCCCGGCAACTGGGCCGCTGCCGAGCCCGGGGCGACGAGCACCGCGATCAGCACGACCAGCACCGCGGCAAAGCGCAGGCCGGGGTGTGGGAGCCTTGGTCTCCCTACTGCTGAATTGGCGGATGTCTCGCTGGAACTAGGTGTCACTTCGCACAGCTACCGGCGTCGGAACTTGTCTCAAGCCTTCCCCAGCGACGCGAAACGCGCACCCGATTTACGCTTCGTACGCAAGACCCCTTCGGACACTTTTCCCGCTATTTGCGAACTTTTGCGTGCAGGACGGCTGCACGATCTCGCAACCACCGCACCTTCAAATCCGACAAACAAGCAAACGGTTGTATAACCTCAAGATTATGAGCACCGCCGCGACCCTCGTCCGCGCCACCCGGCTCAGGGCAGGCATCACACAGGCCGAGCTCGGTCGCCGGCTCGGTATGAGCCAGGCCGCCGTGGCGCGCATGGAGCGCCCCGGAGCGAACCCAACCATCGCGACGCTCGATCGGCTGATGCACGCGACCGGGCACCGGCTCGAGCTGTCCGCCGGCGAGAACGGCTCCTCGGTCGACGAGACACTGATTGCCGCGAATCTGAAGCTCTCCCCCGCCGACCGGCTCGCGCGCTTCAGCGACTGGCACCGCCGGGTCGGAGAGCTCGCACGCGCGGCTCACGCCCACGGTGCCGGCGCCGGCTGAGCTCGATCCTGGGCGGCTGCTCGGCCTGCTGACGGCGCGAGGCGTCGACTACGTCCTGATCGGCGGGCTCGCCGCCGTGCTGCACGGGTCGGCGATGCTCACCCAGGACGTCGATATCTGCTTCGCCCGCGACGAGGGCAATTTGGAGGCTCTCGCCAAGGCGCTCGGAGAGCTTGAAGCGCGCCTGCGTGGGGTGGGCGAGTCGGTCCCGTTCGTGGCCGACCGGCGCACACTCGAGCAGACCGAACTGCTGACGCTGGACACGTCGGCGGGCCCGCTCGACCTGGTCGCGCTGCCGCCGGGAGCGCCGCCGTACGAGGTGCTTCGCCGCCGCTCGCAGCGGCTCGACCTGGGAGCGTTCGCGGTCTGCGTGGCATCCGTCGAGGACCTGATCGCGATGAAGCGAATGGCGGGCCGGCCGAAGGACCTTGTGGCGGTCGACGAGCTCGAGGCGATCCTGCGGCTCAGGGGTTCGGAAGGCCGGCCACGAAGTCGCTGAATTTGCGCGTGTCGCGCAGTGGCCGGCCGTGGCCGAACAGCATGAGCTTCGGCTCGAGAGAGGCCAGCCGGCGGGCGGAGCGGCGGTTCTCCTCGGCGTCGAAAGCCACGAACAACGGCGGCTCGTGCAAGCCGGGCTTTCCCGTGACGATGTCCATGTTGTTGATGACATCGCCGAGGATCAGCACGCCGTCGCGCTCGCGCCAGAATGCGATGTGGCCCGGCGAGTGCCCGGGCACATCGAGAACCGTGAAGCCGGCCACCTTGTCGCCCTCATGGAGCGCGCGATCGACGTTGCGCCCGGGGCCTCGGAAGTACCTCATGCCGATGTTCGTGAACGTATGACCGGCTTGGATTTCGGCGAGCCTGGAGGGCTCCTCCGCGTAGGGCACGTCCTTCTCCCCCACCCAGAACGGGATGCCGAGCTTGCCGCAGACCTCGTCTGACGATCCCTGATGGTCGGGGTGGGCGTGGGTCAACGCGTGCGCCGAAACGGTGTGATTCTTCAGCTGCCGGAAGATGCGCCGGGCGGCGTGACGCGAGCCGGCATCGATCAGCACGTCCTCGGCGAGGTAGACGTTGATCGCGTTCGGCGGGACGCCGCGCAGGTGCCAGACGCCGTCGGCGACCTGCTTCACGTGGGCGAGCGACTCAGGCGGACTCGGCCTGTGCCGTGCCCGCGTCGTCCTCGTCGTCCGCGACCGCCTCGGTCACGAGCGTCGGCTTGAGCTGCTTCTCGATGGTGTCGCGGGTGACGACGCACTTCTTCACGTCGCGCCGCGACGGCAGCTCGAACTGCACGTCGAGGAGGGTCTCCTCGAGGATCGAGCGGAGGCCGCGGGCGCCGGTCTCGCGGTCGAGCGCGCGGTCTGCGATCGCCTGGAGCGAGTCGTCGGCGAAAACCAGCTCGATCCCGTCGAACTGGAAGAAGCGCTGGAACTGCTTGACGAGCGCGTTGCGCGGCTCGGTCAGGATCGTGACGAGGTCGTCGCGCGTGAGCTGGTGGATCACCGAGGCGACGGGCAGGCGGCCGATGAACTCGGGGATCAGGCCGTAGTCGACGAGGTCCTCTGGCAGCACCTGCTCGAAGAGGTCGCCGGTGTCCTTGTTGTGCTTGGACGACACGGTCGCGCCGAAGCCCGACGCCCTTGTGACCGATCCGCCGCTCGACCACCTTGTCGAGATCGGCGAACGCCCCACCGCAGATGAACAGGATGTTCGTCGTGTCGATCGTGAGGAACTCCTGGTGCGGGTGCTTGCGCCCGCCCTGCGGCGGCACACTCGCCACCGTGCCCTCGAGGATCTTCAGGAGCGCCTGCTGGACACCCTCGCCGGAGACGTCGCGCGTGATCGACGGGTTGTCGGCCTTGCGCGCGATCTTGTCGACCTCGTCGATGTAGATGATCCCGGTCTCGGCCTTCTTGACGTCGAAGTCGGCGGCCTGGATCAGCTTGAGAAGGATGTTCTCGACGTCCTCGCCGACGTAGCCGGCCTCGGTCAGCGCGGTGGCGTCGGCGATCGCGAAGGGGACGTTGAGGATCTTGGCGAGCGTCTGCGCCAGCAGGGTCTTGCCGCAGCCGGTCGGCCCCAGCAGGAGGATGTTGGACTTCTGCAGCTCGAGGTCCTGCTCACCCTCGGACTGCATCATCTGCACGCGCTTGTAGTGGTTGTAGACCGCGACCGACAGGGTGCGCTTGGCCGGCTCTTGGCCTACGACGTACTCCTGGAGGACCGAGTTGATCTCCATCGGCTTCGGGAGGTTCTCGAGGTCGAAGGTCGGAGCGCCGGTGAGCTCCTCATCGATGATCTCGTTGCAGAGATCGATGCACTCGTCGCAGATGTAGACGCCGGGACCCGCGATCAGCTTCTTGACCTGCCGCTGCGACTTGCCGCAGAAGCTGCAGAGGAGCTGCTCGTTGGAATCGGTGGGTCGGGCCACAGGGTCTCTCCTCGTGGGCGAGGGTATCAGTGAGGCTTCGCCCAGGTAGATACTCGACGCATGTCCGGCTCCCTGCAAGTGGGAACCGCCTTTCGTCGAGTTAGTGCTTCTCGATGACCCGATCTATGAGGTTGTAGTCCTTGGCCTCTTCGGCGGACATGAAGTAGTCGCGCTCGGTGTCGCGCGTGACCTTCTCGAAGTCCTGGCCGGTGTGGAGCGCGAGGATCTTGTCGAGCCGCTGGCGCACGTCGATGATCTCGCGCGCGTGGATCTCGATGTCCGTGGCCTGCCCCTGGAAGCCGGAACTGACCTGGTGGATGAGGATCTTCGCGTTTGGCAGGGCCATGCGCTTGCCCGCGGCGCCGCCGCCCAGGAGCAGGGCTCCCATCGACATGGCGATGCCGACGCAGATCGTCTGCACGTCGGGCTTGATGAACTGCATCGTGTCGTAGATCGCGAGCCCGGCGTAGACGGATCCGCCCGGCGAGTTGACGTACAGCGAGATGTCCTTGTCCGGGTCCTCCGACTCGAGGTGGAGGAGCTGGGCAACGATCAGGTTGGCGATGTCGTCGGTTACTGGGGTGCCGAGGAAGACGATCCGCTCGTTGAGGAGGCGCGAGTAGATGTCGAAGGCGCGCTCCCCCCGAGACGTCTGCTCGACCACCATTGGAACGAGTGGACTCATGGGTGGGCGAGTCTAGCGAGGGGACCGTCGCGCCCGCGACGCTCACGGTCCGCCGAGCAGGATCGCGCCGATGGCCGCGTTGCTGGTCCCCGTTCCCATGCTGTTGCCGAGGGTGCAGTCGCTCTCGAGGGTGATCGTGTGCTGCCCCGGCCCCACCGGCTGCGAGACACCGGAAACCGCCACGTTCGTCGACGGCATGCCATCGGGGTAGTCCATCCCGCTCGCCGGCACCGGCACTCCGTCCACGTAGAGGCCGGCCCGCGGTCCGCCCACCGAGCAGTTGACGTCGAGCGTCCCGCGGCCGAACACGTACAGGCGACCGCTCGTCGCGGTGGTCACCGCATGCGAGGCGTGGTCGCCTTCCGGGCTGGCCGACGGCATCGCGCCCGCGAAGTTCGTGCCCGCGAAGCCCTGCGTCGGACCGGGCGGACCGGTCACGCCCTGCGTGCCCGCCGGACCCTGTGCCCCCTCGGGGCCGCGCAGCCTTGAGCGCTGTGAGCGCTTGAAGTCACTCACGAGCAGCGAGCCCGGCTTGACCTTGGGCGAGCTCACGGCGTTCTTCTTCAGCTGCTTCGCGCCCACCGACGCCTTCGGCAGCTGGAGCGCCGCGTATGAGGTGCCGCCGAGGGCGACGAACAACGCAACCGTGGCGGTCACGTTCGCGTAGGTCAGGCGAGGGCGGAGTCGAGACGACATTGCGAGCCTCCTTCGGGCTGGGGCGAACGGAGCGACGGTACTCGGAGAAGTCCCGCGATGGTCGCCGCCACGCGCGCGCCGTCGCGGGCGACCTGGCGCCAGGTGAAGCGCACGACCGTGTAGCCCGCCAGCGTGAGGCGCTGGTCGCGGAGGCGGTCGTGCTCGAACGCGCGGCGGCTCGAATGGAAGGCCCGGCTGTCGGTCTCGACGACGAGCCGCTCCGCCCGCCACAGGAAATCGGCCTTGTAGGCCCAGCCGTCACCGGTGATCCAGGTATTGACGGCGGGATCCGGAAGGCCGGCGTCCCGCATGAGGGCGAGGAAGAGCTCCTCGAGCTCGCGGTCGGTCAGCGACGGCCCGCCGAGCTCCGCGAGGAGGCGGCGCAGGACACCGGGGCCGCGCCGAGGTCCGACCCGTCGCAGGACGTCCTCGATCGCCGCGAGGTCGAACACGCCCAGCACCTCAGCCTGGTCGATGGCGCGCTCGACCAGGCGGGGTGGCTCGTTGTCGCCGAGCTCGATGAGGGTGCGGGCCACCGAGGTGCACGGGATGGCGTCGACCGTGGTGGTGTCGGTGGCGGTGAGGGTGGTGGTGGAGTGGACGCGGATGCCGCGGCGGGGCCGGCCCCTGCGGCCGGGGATCGTCACGTCTTGGGTCGCACGGCCATCCGACAACAGGCCGTGCTGGGCAGCGGAAGAGCGATGAGACAGCACGGCGCCCGGGCCGCATGCGAGGACCGCGGCCATCCGGTGGCCTGCCGGCGTGAGGTCCGGACGGCCGACCGAGTACACCCCTCGGTGCTTGCGGAACAACCGACCCTCGGCCGCACGCCGAGCGACCGCCGCCGGGCTGAGCCCGAACGCGCCTAGCTCGGCCGTTGTGACAACGCCGTGCCGCGTCCGCGCGAACGCCACGATCGCCGCGTCCCGCGGAGGCTCGTCACGAAATTCAACTCCTGGTTGAAGTTCGTTACACGGCTCCGCCATGGGCCCGAGTGTCCCGGGCGGCGGCGCAACCGTGGGTTACGTGCGTAACGCCTCTGTGACGGCTACGAGCCGGGCGTCCAGATCTTGCCGCTGGCCGCCGCCCTCTTCGTCCTTCTCGGGCGTCCAGAGGGCCTCGCGGGCCGCTGCCTGCTCGACGGGGATCGGCTTGGCGTTCTCGACCACGAGGTCGACCGCCTTGCGCATCGCGATGTCCTCGCGCAGTGCCTCGTCGGCGCCCTGGGAGCGGGCGCGCTTCAGTGCGCGCTTCAGCTGCTTCTCGGAGGCGTCGGGCGGCGCGGCGGCCCGGAGTGCCTCGTTCAGCTCGTCGTCGCTGACCTCGAGGTCCTCGGCTTCGACGATGGCCGCCAGCACGGCCTCGCGCTTCAGCGCGGTCTCGGCGTCGTCCTCGGACTCGACGACGAGCTCCTCCTCGGTCTTTCCGGCCATCTCGAGGTAGCGCGCCGGGTCGACGCCCTGAGCGCCCAGCCGCCGTGCGGTGCGGTGCCACATCTCGTGCGCCTTGGAGTGGATGAGCTCGTGCGGGATCTCGATCTTCGAGCCGGCCACGACCGCATCGACGGCCGCCTCCCGGAACTCGCCCTCGATGGCGCGCTCCTCGGCCTGCTTGATGCGCTCCTCGACCTCGGCGCGCAGCTCGTCGAGGGAGTCGTAGCCGCCCGCTTCGACCGCGAAGTCGTCGTCGAGCTCGGGCAGCTGCTTCTCCTTGACCTCCTTGACGTCGACGCTGAAGACGGCGTCCTTGCCGGCGAGCTGCTCGGCCTGGTAGTCCTCGGGAAAGGTCACGGCAACCTCGCGCTGCTCGCCCGCGGCTGCGCCGCGCAGCTGCTCCTCGAAGCCGGGGATCAGCCTGCCTGCGCCGAGCTCCGCGACGTGGCCGCGCGCCTCGCCGCCGGCGAACTCCTCGCCGTCGATGCGGCCGACGAAGTCCATCACCACGAAGTCGCCGTCAGCGGCCTCGCGCTCGACCGTCTCGAGCGAGGCGACCGACTCGCGCATGCGCTCGAGCTCGGCCTGAACCTCATCCGGGCTCGCGGCCGGCTCGCGCCGGCCGACCTCGATGCCGCGGTAGTCGCCGAGCTGTGCGGGCGGCACCACGCCGATCTCGAAGGAGAAGGCGAGCGGCGAGCCCTTCTCGGGCAGGTCGGTGAGGTCGATCTGCGGATCACCGACGGTGGTGATCCCCGCCTCGTGGATCGCCTCCTCGTACCAGGCGGGCAGCCCGCGGCGGACGGCCTCGTCGAGCACGGCCTCGCGCCCGACCTGGCGGATCACGACCTCGGCCGGGACCTTCCCGCTGCGGAACCCGGGCACGCGCATGTCGCGGCCGATCGCCGCCGCGGCGGTCTCCATCTCGCGCTCGAGCGCGCCGCTCTCGACCTGTACGTCGACGCGGACGCGCGAGTCGTCGAGCTCGGTGGTCTGGGTGCTTACAGCGGTCGCCATGAAAGCGATCACGATAGTGACCTGAGCCCCTTGGTAGCTTGCCGTTCGTGCCGACCCTGAGACGCGACCCCGCGGAGCGCGTCCAGGCGTGGCTCGTCACGGGTCCGCTCGGTCATCTGTGGAGCGTCCTCGCGGACATCACCGTCCTGTTCGCGAGATACGGCCTGTCGCGGCTCCGGCGCCGCGGCGCCTAGCGCAGGCTGGCCGGCGCGGGCAGCCGCCCGAGCGAGCGCCGGTACACGTCCATCACCGGCTTCGGGAAATCGCCGTGCGTCTGGCTGCGAAGGCTCGCCACGCGCTCGCGGTGGAACGGGCTCGAGCGGTTCTCGTTGTGGCCGATCACGTTGCGGGTCGATATCCCGTAGCGGCCCTGCAGAGCCCGCGTGAGCCGCAGCGACGCCGCCCGCTGGCGCGGGTTGCCCATCACCTGCGCGTCGCTCTGGCCCACGTGCTCGATCCCGATGGCCGTGTAGTTGAGGCCGACCGTGTGCCGGCACATGATCCGCGGCGGGACCAGCTCGTAGACGGTGCCGTCGCGGTCGATCACGTAGTGCGAGCAGACCCCCGGCAGCTCGTGCAGCTCCGGGTCGGGCTGATTGACAGAGAAGTAGTTGAACACCGGAGCGAACGTGTCGGTGACCGTGTAGTGCTCGACGATCACCTTCGGGTCGCGCAGGCGGTGATCGTGGATCCCGTAGTGGCGCTGCGCGTAGTCGGCCATCTGCGCGCGCCGCTCCGGGCCGTACGGGATCGGCTTGCGCGTGATCCGCGGCGGCGCGATCGCGCGAGCGAGCGAGACCACGCTGCGCGCGTGGCGGCGGACCCCGGCCGCGTCGAGCCTCCCGCCTGGGAGCTCGACGACGAAGGCGGTGTCACCGGGGAACGTGGTGTTCTGCCACGAGCTGACCGTGCCGTGATAGTCGGCCAGCCGCTTGCGCGGCAGCCCGGAGCGGCGCGCGTAGAGGCGCTCGAGCGCGGCGTCGCCCTCCGCCGCCACGACCATCCGCAACGCCTGGTGGTACCAGAGCGTCACGCGCGGCCGCTCGCGCTCGATGAAGCGCTGCAGCACCTGCGTCTCGGGCTCGGAGGCAGGCCCCGGGCCGGACTCGTACACGCCGTCCTGCGGCTGCCAGCGGTACGGGAAGTTGCGGTTGAGGTCGACGCCGTTGGCGTTCTGCCGCGAGTTCGCCGCGCTGCCGTCCGGGTTGGCGCTGTCGATGATCCAGAGGGCCGTGCCGCTAGGGGGCCGCACGCGCCGCAGCCGGCGCGTGATCGCGCGGCCGGCGGGCTCGTTGCCATGGATCGACCCCACCACCAGGATCTTGGTCGGGGCGCTCCGGCTCCCGACCAGCTCGGCGCGTATCGGGCGGCCCTGGGCGGATGTGCCGATCGTCTCGGCTGGGGCGGGCTGCGCCGGCGCCGCGGGCACCAGCGCCGCAACGCCTGCGAAGAAGGTGGCAACTAGCACTGCTCCCGAGTATTACGGGCAGTCGCTCAGCTAGGGTCCGCGGCGGTGGAAGGGCTCTGGATCTGGCTGATCTGCGCAGGTGTGCCGCTGCTGTTCGGCCTGTGGGCGCAGATGCGCGTCAAGTCCACCTTCAACCGCTACAGCAAGGTCGCAACGCACAACGGCATGACCGGCGCGCAGGCCGCCGAGGCGGTGGTCCGTTACTCGGGCCTCGAGGGGGTCACGATCCGCCCGGTGGCCGGTCACCTGACCGACCACTACGACCCGCGCTCGCGGACGCTCAACCTATCCGAGAGCGTCGGCCAGGCTGCGACGGTGGCCGCGCTCGGCGTCGCCGCCCACGAGGCGGGCCACGCGATCCAGGACGCGCGCAACTACCGGCCGATGCGGATCCGCCAGACCGTCCTGCCTGCCGCGCAATTCGGCCAGTCGCTCTGGTTCCTGCCGGTGATCATCGGGCTCGTCGTAGGGGCAACCGGCCTCGTGACCGTCGGGCTGATCCTGTTCTCCGCGGTCGTCCTCTTCCAGCTGGTGACGCTGCCGGTCGAGTTCGACGCGTCGAAGCGCGCGCTGGTGGCGCTCGACTCGCAGAACCTGCTGACCCCCGACGAGGTCGACGGCGCCCGCGCCGTCCTGAGCGCAGCCGCGCTCACGTACGTGGCCGGCTTCGTCGCCTCGCTCGGGCAGCTCATCTACTTCTTCCTGATATCCAGGCGCTGAGATGACCGTGATATCGGAGCTTGCCGAGCGCGCCCGGGACGGTGGCCGACTGGCGATCGACACCGAGTTCGTCTCCGAGCGCCGCTATCAGGCGCTGCTCTGCCTCGCCCAGGTCGCGGTACCCGACCCCGGCGCCCCAGGAGGCGTGCGGACGGAGGTGCTCGACCCGATCGAGCACGAGCTGGACCCTGCCCCGCTGGCGCGGGTGCTCGCGGACCCTGAGATCGAGATCGTCGTCCACGCCGGCCGCCAGGACGTGGCGATTCTGCGGCGCACCTGGGGGGCGGACATCACGAACGTATTCGACACCCAGGTCGCGGCGGGTTTCCTCGGCTTCGGCAACCAGGAGGGCTACGAGTCGCTCGTGCGCAAGGTGCTGCGCTTGAAGCTCAAGGGCAGCGAGGGCTTCACGCGCTGGGACCGCCGCCCGCTGAGCCCCCAGCAGCTCGAGTACGCCGCCGACGACGCGCGCCTGCTGCTCGAGCTCGGGACGGAGCTCGAGCGGCTGCTCGTCGAGCGCGGCCGCCTCGACTGGGCGCGCGAGGAGAGCCGGCTCGTGGCCGAGTCGAGCGACGAGCGCACGCCCGAGCGCGCCTACGAGCGGCTGCCGCGGCTCGGCCGCCTGTCCGACAACGGCCGCGCCGTGGCGCGCGAGCTGGCGGAGTGGCGCGAGGAGACGGCGCGCGCGGCCGATCGCCCGCCGAGCACGGTGATGCCCGACCAGGCGCTGATCGAGCTCGCGCGCCGTACCCCGCGCGACCGCCAGGCGCTCGAGCAGATCCGCGGGCTCCCGCCGCAGACCCTCCACCGGCGCGGCGACGCGCTCCTGCAGGCGATCGCCCGCGGACGCAACCGCACGCCGCCGGCGCCGCCGCCCGACCCGCCCCCGCGCGATTCCTCGGACGCGCCGGTCGTGTCGCTCGCTCAGGCGCTCGTGCGCCACCGCTCGAGCGAATCCGGCGTCGCGGTGGAGCTGATCGCCACGCAGGCGGAGCTCGCCGCGCTGATGTCGGCGCTGCGGCGCGGCGAGAACGGCGCCGGCCTGCGCGTGGCACACGGCTGGCGAAACGAGCTCGTGGGCAACGAGCTGCGCGAGCTGGCGGCCGGCCGGCGCAGCCTCAGCGTCGCCGAGGACGGCCGGCTCGAGGTCACCTCAACGGACTGAGCGGCGACTCCGCCGGGTCGAGCGCGCCCCCGAGCGCCCGCTCGAGCTCGGCGGCCACCATCAGCACATCGAGGTCGCGGCCGCGGTCGGCGATCACCTGAACCGCGAGCGGCAGCCCGTTCTCGTCGCGTCCCGCGGGCACGCTCGCGGCGGGCAGCCCGAGTGCGTTGGCGTAAGTGCAGAGCGTGAGCTTGCCGCCGGGGCGGGGTGGCTCGCCGTCGATCGCGACGATGCCCTCCGCGGCGAGCGGCGCGCTCACCGGCACGGTCGGGCAGAGCGCCACCGGGTGGCACTCGAACCAATCGGACGCCTGTGCCCCGATCTGAGCCAGCGTGCGGCCGGCCTCCGCGTACGGGCCGAGCCCCGGGCTGAAGCCGCGCAGCTGCTCGACCATCTCGCGCCCGTAGCGCGACAGCTCCTCCTCGCGCGCGCCGACGAGCTCAGGCATGTAGAGCGCGATTTCGCTGCCGAGCATCAGGTCGTAGGCGTCGCGCGCCTCGGCCTGCCGCGGCGGCGCCGCCTCGGCCAGCTCGTGCCCGGCGGCCGCGAGCGCGTCCGCCGCGCGCCGAACCGCCTGCCGGCACGAGCTCGCCACCGCCTGCATGCCGTCCTCTTCGTAGACGCCGACGGCCAGCGGCCCGGAGCGAGCCGGCGCCGGCTCGGCGGTCGCCATCGCTCGCAGCCCGAGCTCGAGGTCGGCTGCGCTCCGCGCCAGCGGCCCGACGGACGCGAACATCCCGAAGGCCGGTGGGATGCCGAAGCCCGCGTGGCCGGCGTTCGACACGAGCCCGCGACTCGGCTTCAGCCCGAACACGCCGCACCAGGCCGCCGGCTGGCGGATCGAGCTGCCGAGATCGGAGCCGGCGCCGAGATAGCTGAGCCCGGCGGCGACCGCAGCGGCCTCGCCGCCCGACGAGCCGCCCGGGGTGCGCTCCGGATCGTGCGGATTGACGGTGCGCCCGTAGACGAGGTTGTCGCTGTCGTAGAAGCAGCAGAACTCGGACAGGTTCGTCTTGCCGAGCACGATCGCGCCCGCCCCGCGCAGCCTCCGGACGGCCGGTGCGTCGCTCCGGCCCGTGACGTCCGCCTCGAGCAGCGAGCCGTTCGTGAACGGCAGCCCCTCCATCTCGAGCGCCTCCTTGACCGTCACCGGCACGCCGTGGAGAGGGCCGGTCGCCGGCGCCCGCTCCGCCGCGCGGGCCTCCGCACGCGCCTCCTCGAAGCGGCGCACGACGACGGCGTTCAACCACGGGTCGATGCGCTCGATCAGCTCGATCTGCTCGTCGACGGCCTCGAGCGGGCTGCGCTCGCCGCGGCGGATCGCGCCGGCGAGCTCGACCGCGGTCTGAGTCACGACAGCTCCGCGGGCAGCTCACCTGTGTCGATCAGGCGGCGGATGTCGCCCGCCCTGCGCGGGTTGAGGAAGACGTGGCGCTGACCGACGCTCGGCTTGGTCGCGAGCAGGCCGGCGGCCACGAGCTCCTCGCCCACCTCGTTCGCGAGCTGGCGCTCGTTGCCGGCGAAGCCGCGCGCGACGTGGTCGAAGGCGGTGTGGTAGCCGCCCCACTTGCCCATCCCGTCGAGCCGCTGCAGGATGCGGCGCATCACGCGCCGGCGTGGATCCGGGTCGTCGTGGGCGCGGGCGATCGCGCCGGGCGGCTCGAGCACCGCGAGGACCTGATCCTCGAGGCTCTCTGCCGAGTCGCCGTCCAGCGGCGACCCGCCCAGCCGGCTGATCGTCTCCGCAACGCTCAGCGGGTGCGTCGCCCCGGTTGGCGGGCGCAGGTCGGCCGGGTCGAGCACGTGCTCGGGCAGGGCGAGCGTGCGAGCGCGCAGGCGGTCGATTCGGCGGCAGGCCTCGTCGAGCGCCTCGCGCGCGAATTCCACACGCCAGCCCTCGTCGTCGGCCGGGTAGGACAGGACGAGAAAGCCGGCGTCCTCACCCATCAGCAGCCCGAGGTCGGCTCCGGAGCCGGGCGCGTCGGGCTCGCACGCCTCGACGAGCGCACCCACGGCCGCCGCCGCGAGCTCGAAGCCGCGGTCGGGCACCACCGCCGGATCGGCGCGCATGCGCGGGTCGAGCGGAAGCGCGGCGAGCAGTGCCTCGGAGCGAGCAGCCACGCCCACGGCGAGCGGCTGCTCGCGCCCGCTGCGGGCCTGGGCGAGCTCCGCTGCTCCGCGCCCGAGCTCGCTGGCCAGCAGCTCGCGCAGGCGGGCGCTGTACTCGCGTGGCGCACCGACCCCGCCGGCGTCGGCGAGCGCCAGCTCGAGCTCGCTCGGGGCAGCGCCCATCCGCGCAGCGTACGCGCCTCTGTCACCGGGTACGGTCCCGCACGTGGAGAGGAAGCTGCTCGCCATCTACCTGAACGACCACCTCGCCGGCTCGACGACGGGGATCGAGCTCGTGCGGCGCTCGTGCGCGGCGAACCAGGGCAGCGAGCTGGGGCGCTTCCTGGCCGAGCTCGTGATGCAAATCGAGTCCGACCGCCGGACGCTCCAGCGCATCATGGACGACCTCGGCATCCGCCGCGATCGCGCCAAGGTCGCGGGCGGCTGGTTGCTCGAGAAGGCCGGGCGGCTCAAGCTGAACGGACAGCTGCGCGGCTACTCGCCCCTCAGCCGGCTCGTCGAGCTCGAGGGGCTCGCGCTCGGGGTAACCGGCAAGCTCGCCGTCTGGAAGGCCCTCCGGCTCGTGGCCGATGACGAGCCGGCTCTGAACGCTGACGAGCTCGACCGGCTCGTCGACAGCGCCGAGCAGCAGCAGCGCGGGCTCGAGGAGCACCGCCTCGCGGCCGCCCGCGAGGCGCTCGGCGCGCGGGCCTGACGCGGCCGCGGGGTAGCCTCCCGCGCCGATGACGTGGGAGCCCGAGCTCGAGGAGCTGCGCCGGCGCGAGGGGCTCGCCCGCCGCATGGGCGGCGACGAGCGCGTGGCGCGCCAGCACGCGTCCGGGCGGCTGACGGTGCGCGAGCGGATCGAGCGGCTCTTCGACGAGGGCAGCTTCCACGAGACGGGCGCGCTCGCCGGGCGGGCGAGCTATGGCGAGGACGGTGAGCTGAGCGACTTCCTGCCCGCCAACACGGTGATCGGCCAGGGCCGCATCGACGGGCGCCGAGCGGTCGTCCAGGGCGACGACTTCACCATCCGCGGCGGCGCCGCCGACGCCGCGATCTGGGAGAAGACCGTCTACGCGGAGCGGCTCGCGCACGATCTGCGCATCCCGCTCGTGCGGCTCGTCGATGGCACCGGCGGAGGCGGCTCCGTCAAGACGCTCGAGCAGATGGGCTTCTCGTACGTCCCGCCGCTGCCGGGCTTCGAGCTGGTGGTCGCGAACCAATCGATCGTGCCCGTCGTCGCGGCCGCGCTCGGCCCCAGCGCCGGCCTCGGAGCGGCGCGCGTCGTCTGCTCGCACTTCTCGGTGATCGTCGAAGGGCAGCGCGCAGCTGTTCGTGGCCGGCCCGCCGGTGGTCGCGATGGCCGGGATCGGCGAGACGCCCGACAAGGAGGAGCTCGGCGGCGCCCGCATGCAGGCGCGCGCCGGAGCGGTCGACAACGTCGCGGCCGACGAGGACGACGCGCTCGGCCAGCTGCGCCGCTTTCTCTCCTACCTGCCGCAGAACGTCTGGGAGGCGCCGCCGCTCGCCTCGCCCACGGACCCGGCGGATCGCCGCGAGGAGGAGCTGCTGTCGATCGTGCCGCGCGAGCCGCGCCGCCCCTACAAGATGCGCCGCATCCTCGAGCAGGTGCTCGACCGCGGCTCGCTGTTCGAGCTCGGCGCCGCCTTCGGCCGTCCCGTGATTACCTGTCTGGCGCGTCTGGGCGGGAGGCCCGTCGGCGTGCTCGCCTCGGATCCGGAGCACTACGGCGGCGGTGTTACGGCCGATGCCGCAGACAAGATGACCCGCTTCGTGGACACCTGCGACCAGTTCCACCTGCCCGTCGTCAACTTCGTCGACGTGCCCGGCTTCGTGATCGGCACCGCCGCCGAACGCGCGGGCACCATCCGGCGCGGCGCCCGCGGGCTCTACTCGGTGGTGCAGGCGACGGTCCCCTGGGTCTCGATCCTCGTACGCAAGGTCTACGGCGTGGCGGGCGCGGGTCACGGAGACGGCTCACGGCTCAACCTGCGCTTCGCCTGGCCGTCCGGCAACTGGGGCTCGCTGCCGCTGGCCGGCGGCCTCGAGGCCGCCTACCGGCGCGAGCTCGAGGCGGCCGAGGACCCGGTGGCGCTGCGCGCCGAGATCGCCGCGCGGCTCGAGGCGGTCACATCGCCGTTCCGGACGGCCGAGCGCTTCAGCGTCGAGGAGATCATCGACCCGCGCGATACGCGCCCGATCCTGTGCGACTGGGCGGAGCGCGCCCACGAGCTGGTCCGGCACGAGCTCCACGAGGGCCCGAAGGCGCGCGGGGTGCGCCCGTGAACGAGCAGGCGCTCGCCGCCGCTCGCCGTCGCAAGCGCCGGCGCCGCCGGGCGCGCCGGCGCCCCGGCGGCTGGACCGAGCGCCACGTGCGCCGGCTCTTCTGGCGCGCCGGCTTCGGCGCGACGCCGCGCGAGGCGGCGCACTGGGCTCGGCGCGGCAAGGCGGCCACGATCCGCTGGCTGCTGAACGGCGGGCCGGCCCCGCTGCCGCACGTCGCCCCGGCGCGCACCGACGAAGGGCCGCTCGACCCGCTCAACGAGTGGAGCCACGACGCGCTCTGGTGGCTCCACCGCATGGTCAGCTCGCCGCGGCCGCTCCAGGAGAAGCTCACGCTCTTCTGGCACGACCACTTCGCCACCACCGATCAGGACACGCCGATGATGCTCGCGCAGAACCGCACGCTGCGCCGGCATGCCCTCGGCTCCTTCCCCGTGCTGCTGCGCGAGGTCACGACCGACCCGGCGATGCTGCTCCACCTCTCGCTCGCGAACTCTGATCCGGAGGCGCCGAACGAGAACTTCGCGCGCGAGCTGATGGAGCTGTACACGCTCGCGCGCGGCTACTCGGAGCGCGACATCCGCGAGGCGGCGCGCGCCCTCACCGGCTTCCGGGCGGACTGGAACGACGACGGCAGCGTGCGCACCTTCTACGACCGCGAGTACCACGACAGCGGCCGCAAGCGCATCTTCGGCAAGCGCGGCCGCTTCGCCTGGCGCGACGTGCTCACGCTGTGCGTGCGCCACCCGGCGCACGCGCCCTTCCTCGTCGAGAAGCTGTGGGGCTTCTTCGTGTCCACGCCGATCCCGCGCGGCACGAGGAACGAGCTCGCCCGCACCTACCGGCGCTCGGGACACCGCATCAAGCCCGTGGTCGGAGCGATCCTCGCCCACCCCGCGCTCTACCGCCGGCTCGACGAGCCGACCATGGTCAAGGCCCCGGTCGTGTTCCTGGCCGGCGCGCTGCGCAGCATCGGGCAGGGCGTCGAGCGCGACTCCTGGGGCTGGCTGCTCCAGGGCATGGGCCAGCAGCTCTTCAGGCCGCCCTCGGTCGCCGGCTGGGAGTGGGGCACGGCCTGGCTCTCGTCCAACTCGATGCACATCCGCTTCGACGCCTCCAACTACCTGCTCGACACGCCGAAGCTCCGGGTCGAGGACAAGTCGACTCCTGAGGGGCTGTCGCCGGCGCGGGCGGTCGCACGGGCGCGGCACGCCGTCGGCGAGCCCTGGACCTCGCGCGCGACGGACGCCGAGCTGATGCGCATCGCCCGCCGGCTGCTCGACGACCGCGAGAAGCTGCCGGGCGGGCGCTGGCGCCAGGACAAGCAGACGCGTGCGGACATGTGCCAGCGCGTGCTGCGCCAGCTTCTCCTCTGCGGACCCGACGCCCAGGTGCACTGATGAGCCGCCACCGCGCATGTGACGATTTCCACCGCGCCTCCGAGCAGGTCCGCCGGGAGTACCTGGGCGGGCCGGCGCTCACGCGCAGGCAGGTGATCGGCGCGGGACTCGGCGCCGGCCTCGCGCTCTACGGCGCCAGCGCGATGCCCGCCGAGCGCGTACTCGAGGCGGCGGCGGCCGAGGCCGCCGCGGCGCCCGACGCGCCGGTGCTCGTCTCGATCTTCCTACCGGGCGGCGTCGACCTGCTCGACACGTTCGTGCCGCTGCACGACTACGGCCGCTACGCGGACCTGCACCCGAAGCTCAAGATCCCCGGGCTCCCGCTCGGCGGCGCGGCGTTCGGTGTCCATCCGTCGCTCGCTCAGGGGCTCGGCGGCGGTGTCAAGGGCCTGTTCGAGCGCGGCAAGATCGGCCTGCTGCCGGGCATCGACTACGCGAACCCGGACCTGTCGCACTTCCACTCGCGTCATTTCTGGGAGACGGGCCTGATCACCGCCGACTCCGCGCCGGGCTGGCTCGGGCGCTGGCTCGACCGCGCCGGCGGGCGCGACAACCCGCTGCAGGGGCTGTCGATGGGCTGGGGCCTCTCCCCCGTGATGCGCTCCGCGCGCGCCCCCGCGGCGGCGGTCTCGTCACCCGGCGACGCCGGCTTCTGGATCCGCGACGTCTGGGGCGAGCCCTACGACGAGGCGATGGCGGCCTACGGCCGGCTCGGGCGCAAGCGCGGCGGCTCGCACGCGCTCAAGGCCTCGCGCACGGCGGCCCGCCTCGCCAAGGGAGTCGCGGACCGGCTCGAGCCCTACAAGGAGCGCGACGGCGTCGACCCGCTTGCCTCGACCATCGCCTACCCCGAGGAGAGCGACTTCGGCGAGCGGCTGCGCTACCTCGCCGCGATGATCCAGCAGCCGCTCGGCATCCGCGTCGCCGACGTCGAGATGCGCGGCGACTTCGACACCCATGACAACCAGGCGGAGCTCGGCCCGCTGCTCGCCGAGGTGAGCCAGTGCCTGGCGGCGTTCCAGGCGGACCTGGAGGCGCGCGGCGTCTCGCAGCGGGTCCTCACCTTCGTGTGGTCGGAGTTCGGCCGCCGGCCCGAGGAGAACGACACGGGAACGGACCATGGCGCGGGCGGCCTCGCTTGGGTGCAGGGCGACCGGGCGCTGCCGGGCGTGCACAGCGAGTACCCGAGCCTGAGCCAGCTCGACGAGCACGACAACCTCAGGGTCACGATCGACTTCCGGCGCGTCTACTCGAGCCTGCTCGAGCAGTGGCTCGGCACCGACGCGAGCGCGGTGATCCCGCGCTCGCAGGGCTTCGGGCGCGTGCAGCTGGTCAGATGAGGCGCGCGCTCGTCGCGTCCGCCGCAGCGCTCGCGCTGGCCGCGCCCGCCACGGCGGCGGCCCGGCCCACCGCCGTCGGCGTCGGCGAGCGCGAGTGGCGGATCGCGCTGTACCGCCCGTGGGTGCCCGCCGGACTCGTCAAGTTCAACGTCAGGAACTTCGGCGAGGACGATCACGACCTCGTCGTCCGCAACCGGCGCGGCGTCGTGCGGGCCCGCCTGCCCGAGATCGACCCGGGCGCGACGGCCAGCGTGACGGCGCGGCTGATGCGGCGCGGGCGCTACACCGTCTACTGCTCGCTGCCCGGGCACGTCGAGCTCGGGATGCGGGCGGTGCTCAGGGTCAGGGCGCGCCGACCTCGCGCATAGCGATCGCCTGCTTCACGCAGCCGGCGTTCGCTGACCCGCGATCGCCGCAAAGAGATCTTTGCAAAGATTGCTTTGCGATGTCCGAGCAGGCACAGCCCAGCACCTTTGAGCTCACCGATCCCGAAGCGCTGCGCGCGCTCGCCCATCCGCTGCGCGGCAAGCTCCTCGCAGCCCTTCGGATCGACGGGCCAGCGACGGCGTCGATGCTCGCCCGCCGCTACGGCGAGAGCTCGGGCGCGACCAGCTACCACCTCCGCCAGCTCGCCCGCTACGGCTTTGTCGAGGATGACGCAGGCCGAGGCGGCGGGCGCGAGCGCTGGTGGCGGGCCGCTCACGAGCTGACGAGCTGGTCGCCCTCGGTCTTCACCGGGGGCGAGCCGGGAGAGGCCGAGGCTCACCGTCAGTTCGCGCGGCGCGTAGGAGCGGACTACGCGCGCTGGCTCGCCGGCTGGGTCGACGAGCTCGATGACTGGAGCCCGGAGTGGCACGACGCCTGGGAGCTGTCCGACCTCCACATGCGGCTGACCCCGGCGCAGCTCAAGGCACTCACCGCCGAGCTGCTCGAGACGATCATGCGCTACCGCGCGGCCGGCCCCGACGGCGAGGACGCCGAGCGGGTGGCAGTGCTGCTGCAGGCCTTCCCCCAGCGCGGGCCGCTGCCGTGATCCCGCGGGCGCGCGGGCTGCGGCCGCTGCTGGCCGCCGAGGTCGTGTCGACCAGCGGGGCGTGCATGACAGCGATCGCGCTGCCGTGGCTCGTCCTGACCACGACCGGCTCGGCGGCGAAGGCCGGCCTCGTGGCGGCCGTCGAGTGGGTGCCGATGGCGCTGCTCGGCATTCCGAGCGGAGCGCTCGCGTCCCGGCTCGGCCCGCGGCGCACGATGATCGCGTGCGACGCCGCGCGCATCCCGATCGTCGCTGCGGTCCCGGTCCTGTACTGGCTCGGAGCGCTGGACTTCGGCGTGCTGCTCGGGCTCGCGTTCCTGACGGGCGTCTTCTTCCCGGCCCACTTCGCGTCCCAGCGCACGATCCTGCCTGCCCTGCTCGGCGAGGCGGCGGGCGACGTGACGCGCGGCAACGCCGTGTTGCAGGCCGCCAACCGGCTGCCGATGGTGCTCGGCCCGGCGCTCGGCGGCGTGCTCGTGGCCGCGCTCGGAGCCCCCGCCGTGCTCGCGATCGACGCGGCCAGCTACGCCGTGTCGGCGCTGGTCGTGACGGCGCTGGTACCGCGCAGCGCGAACGGAGTCGCGCGGGCGGCCGAGGAGCGCGGCGGCCTCTGGGACGGCGCCCGCAGGCTCGCCGGGGACCGCGTCCTCCGGCCGCTGACGTCGGCCTACGCCGCGATCGAGCTGGCGATGCAGGGGGTCTTCCTCGCCGTGCCCGTGCTCGCCTTCAGCGCCTACGACGAGAACGCGGCGCTGGCGGGCCTGCTGCTGGCGGCGTGGGGCGCCGGCGCGCTCGCGGGAGCGCTGCCGGCGCTGCGGCTGTCGTCGCGGGAGCCGGTCGGCCTGATCAGGTGGGCGCTCGTCGCGCAGGCTGTGCCGCTCTGGCTCGTCGCCGCCCCGCTGCCCCCGCTGCTGCTGGCCACGGGCATGGCGCTCTCCGGTCTCGCCAACCCGGTCGCGAACGCACCCGCCAACACGCTCGTGACGCTCTCGGCGCCCGAGCCGCTCCGCGCCAAGACGATGCTCGCCTTCATCACCGCCAGCACCACCGCCGCGGGCGCCGGGCTGTTCATCGCCGGGCCGGCCGCGGAGCTCTTCGGCGCGCGCGCCGTGATCGCGGCCGGCGCGGCCATCGTCAGCGCCGGCGCGCTCGGCTTCGCCGTGGCGACGCGGCCGCGCCGCCGTGATATAGTTGCGCAAGCAATTACTTCGAGGGAGTTAGCGAGGCAACGGCCATGAAGCTGAACGGCATCCATCACATCACCGCGATCACGGGCGACGCTCAGGCCAACGTCGACTTCTACACGCGCGTGCTCGGCCTGCGCATGGTCAAGAAGTCCGTCAACCAGGACGACCCGACCGTCTACCACCTCTTCTACGGAGACGAGCACGCGAAGCCGGGCCTCGACCTCACCTTCTTCGAGTACCCGGGCGCCCCGCTCGGACGCGCCGGCGAGGGCATGATCCATCGGATCGTGTGGCGGGTCGGCTCGCCCGCGGCACTCGACTTCTGGGCCGCGCGGCTCGCCGACGAGGGGATCGAGACAGAGCGCGACGCCGAGCGCCTGCGCTTCCGCGACCCCGAGGGGCTTCAGCACGAGCTCGGGATCTTCGACGTCCCGGACGAGCCGCTGATCGCCGAGCACCCGGAGGTCCCCGCCGAGCACGCGCTCCAGGGCTTCCACGGCGTGCGCGCGTACGGCTCCGACCCTGAGCGCAGCCGCTACCTGCTCGAGCAGGGCATGGGCTTCAGCCCCCGCGATGACGGCTGGGAGACGCGCGGCGAGAGCCGCGGCGGCGAGTACGCCTACGATGCCCCGCCGGCCGAGCGCGGCCTGCAGGGCGCGGGCACCGTCCACCACATCGCCTGGGGCTCGACCGACGAGGAGCACCTGGCCTGGCGCGCGCAGATCCGCACGCACGGCGGTCACCCCACCGAGGTGATCGACCGCCACTACTTCCGCTCGATCTACTTCCGTGAGCCGAGCGGCGTGCTGTTCGAGCTGGCGACGCCCAGCCCGGGCTTCACGATCGACGAGCCGCTCGAGACGCTCGGCGAGAAGCTCTCGATCCCGCCGTTCCTCGAGTCGCGGCGCGCTGACATCGAGGCGGCCGTCAAGCCGCTCGAGTACCGGCGCGCGGTCTCCGGCAAGAGTTAGCGCGGCTGCGACAAGATGCCGCCCCGTGGATCTCTTCTTCGAGGGCGGATCGGTCAGGACGCTGGACCCGGAGCGCCCGCCGGCGCAGCGAGAGCTGGCGGTGCGCGCCGGGGTCATCGCCGAGCGGCCGGCGCCTGACGCCACGCGCGTCGAGCTCGGCGGCCGCTGCGTGCTGCCCGGCTTCGCGGACGCGCACGTCCACTTCCCCACCTGGTCGCTCGGGCTGCGGCAGGCCCGGCTCGAGGGAGCGCGCTCGCGTGACGAGGCGCTCGAGCGCGTCGAGGCGGCGCTCGCGCACGTGCCGGCGGGCGGCTGGCTGCGCGGCCTCGGCTGGCGCGAGGGCGACTGGCCGGAGCCGCCCGAGCTCGCGGCGCTCGACCGCGTGACCGGCGCGGTGCCCGCGGCGCTGATGTCGAAGGACTACCACTCGCTCTGGGTCAACAGCGCGGCGCTCGAGCAGGCGGACGGGCCGCTCGAGCTGCCGGGCGGCGTCGTCGAGCGCGACGCGGACGGCCGGCCCGCCGGCATCCTGCGCGAGAACTCCGCCTGGTCATTCCGCGACCGCTACGTCCGGCCCACGCTCGAGGAGATGATCGAGGGCTCGCGCGAGGGGATGCGGATCGCGGCCGGCCGCGGCCTCACCGCGCTCCACGACAAGGACGGCTGGCTCGGCTCGTTCGAGGTGCACCAGCACCTACTGGCGGACGACGAGCTGCTCGTGCGCGTCTGGCAGTCGCTGCCGTGGGAGCGCATCGACGAGCTCGCCGCGCTCGGCATCCGCTCCGGCTTCGGCAACGACATGCTGCGGCTCGGCTACCTCAAGGGATTCATGGACGGCACGCTCGGCTCGGCGACGGCGCTGCTCCTCGACGGCTCGGGCGTCGAGATCACGAGCCGCGCGGCGCTCGAGGACGTGGTGCGGCGGGCCGCCCGGGCGGGCTGGCCGGTCGCTGTCCACGCGATCGGCGACGGCGCAAATCGCTCCGCACTCGACGCCTTCGAGGCGACCCGCGACGAGTGGCAGCCGCGCGGTCTGCGCCCGCGCATCGAGCACGCCCAGCTGCTCGCGCCGGAGGAGTTCGCCCGCTTCGCGGAGATCGGAGTCACCGCCTCCGTCCAGTTCAGCCACGCCCCCTCCGACCGCGACCTCGCGGACCGCCTCTGGGAGGGCAGGCAGGGCGCCTATGCCTATCGCTCACTCGCCGGCGCGGGCGCGCGGCTCGCCAACGGGTCGGACGCGCCCGTCGAGGAGCTCGACCCGCTCGCCGGCATCGTCGCCGGCGTGCGCCGCACGCTCGACGAGCGGCCGCCGTGGCGGGCCGAGCAGGCGCTCACGCTCGACGAGGCGCTCCACGCCACCTGCATCGCGCCCGCCTGGCTCGAGCACCAGGAGCAGCGCCGTGGGATGCTGCGCCCAGGCATGCTCGCCGACCTCGTCGTACTGGACCGCGACCCCTACGGGTGCGCGCCCGAGGAGCTCGGCGAGCTGCGCGTGGTGGCGACGATGGTCGGCGGGCGCTGGACGCACGTCGCCGAGGACTGGCAACTCGAGTGAGCGCGACGCCGCAGCCCGAGCTCGAAGCACGCGCTGAGCAGCTCGCCGGCGGCATCTACGGCACCGTCGTCGTGGCGGGACTACTCGCCTCCACGGGCGCCGACGACGATCCCGAGGTCTGGCCGACCGCCCTCTGGGTGGTGGTGACAGTCGTGGTGTTCTGGCTGGCCCACTCCTGGGCGCGCACGATGGCGCGCCGCGCGACCGGCCTGGCGGACCGGCGCCGCGAGATGGGCCGGTCGCTCGCGCAGCACTGGCCGCTGGTCCAGTCCGCGTTCCCACCGATCGTCGTGATGCTGCTCGCCAGCGCCTTCGGCGCCTCCGATGAGACCGCGATTCTGCTCGCCCTCTGCTCCTGCATCGTGCTGCTGGGCGGCTGGGGGGTCGTCGTCGGACGGCAGGAGCACGAGTCGGCGACGCGCGTCATCGCGACGGCAGCGGGCAGCGCGCTCCTCGGAGCGCTAATGGTTCTGCTCAAAGTCGTTATTCACTAGAGACGCCCACCCCCGAACAAGGAGTTCCAGTGCCTGACACCACAGCCACCGACCTGTCGACCCTCGGCCGTGAGCTCGAGGGCGACGTTTACCTGCCCGGCGACGACGGCTGGGATGACGCGCGGCGCGCGTGGAACCTCGCGGTCGACCTGCAGCCCGCCGCCGTGGCCCAGGCCGCGAACGCGGCCGACGTGGCGCGCGTGGTCGATTTCGCGCGCGAGCGCGGCCTGCGCGTGGCCGTCCAGTCGACGGGTCACGGCGCCGGCGGGATGGCGCCGCTCGCCGACACGATCCTGCTGAGGACCGGGCGGCTCGACGGCATCGAGATCGACGCGGCCGGCCGCGTCGCGCGCGTCGAAGCGGGCGTGCTCGCCGCCGACGTCGCGCTGGCCGCCGGCGAGTCCGGCCTGGCCGCGCTGCTCGGCTCGTCCCCGGACACCGGCGTGGCCGGATTCACGCTCGGCGGAGGGCTCGGCTGGCTCGGCCGCCGCTACGGGCTCGCCTGCAACAGCGTGCGTGCGATCGAGATCGTCACCGCGGACGGCCGGCAGCGACGCGTCGATGCGGACAACGACCCCGATTTGTTCTTCGCGCTGCGGGGCGGCGGCGGCTCGTTCGGCGCCGTGACCGCGCTCGAGATCGAGCTCTATCCGGTCGCCGAGGTCTACGCGGGGATGGTCGCCTGGCCCGGCGAGATGGGCTCTGAGATCGCCCACGCGTACCGCGAGTGGCTTGCCGGCGCGCCCGATGAGATCACGGCGCAGCTGCGCTTCATGACGCTTCCGCCGATTCCGGAGCTGCCCGAGCCGCTGCGCGGCAAGTCGCTCGTCGACGTGACCGGCTCCTTCATCGGCGACCCCGCCGCAGGCGAGGAGCTGATGCGCCCGCTGCGCGAGATCGAGGGTGCGGTCTGGGATACCTGGGGAGTCCAGCCGGCGCCGGCGCTGCGCCAGCTTGGCATGGACCCGGAGGAGCCCGTCCCGGGCGTCGGCGACAGCGTGACGCTCGGCGAGCTCACGCCCCAGGCCGTCGACGCGCTCGTGGCGCTGGTCGGGGCCGGTGCGGACAGTCCGTTGATGGGCGTTCAGGTCCGCCAGCTCGGAGGTGCGCTCGGGCGCGAGGACGAGAACGCGGGCGCGCTGCCGAAGCTCGACGCGGAGCACGTCGTGTTCGGCGTCGGAGCGGTGTTCGACCCGGCGGCCCGGCCCGCGATCGACGACTACCTCGACAGGATCCAGAACGAGCTCGCGCCGTACTCGCCGGGCACTCGCGTGCTCAACTTCTCGGATCGGCCGGGAGACGTCGCGGCCGGCTACCGGCCGGAGGTGTGGGAGCGGCTCCTGGCGGTCAGGGCGCAGTACGACCCGGCCGGCATGTTCGTCGCCGGCCAGCAGGTGGGCTGACTGCGGAGCGGTTCAGCCGCGCAGCTCGAACCAGACGTGGGTGCGGCCGTCGTGGGTGACCCCCCAGCGGTCCGCCATCTGATCGACGAGCACGAGACCCCAGCCGCCCGGCTCGTCGAGCGGGCGCTCGCGCTCGCGCGGTGCGAAGCCGGGTCCCGGATCGCTCACCTCGACGCCCACCCCGTCTGCGGTCGCGCGCAGCTCTAGCTCGATCAGCTCACAATCGCCGGCGCCGCCGTGGCGTACGGCGTTGTTGACGAGCTCCGAAACGAGCAGCGCCAGCGTCTGCTCGATCTCCCTGTCGAGCCAGCGGGCCACGTTGTGCAGCCACGCGCGGGCGCGCTCGGGAGCCTGCGTGCCGCCCGCCATCACGAGCCGGCGGCGCGGGCCGCCGGCCAGGGGACGGGGTTGAACTGCCTGGGTCGAGCTGATTGCCATTGGGGTGGGTCGCCCCTCCGGGGTCTGGGTCTTGGGCTGCCTCGGCTTCTACGCGCATGCCCTTTAGTCCTGCAAACTGCTCTCTGGCCGCTTGTATTACGCCCCGGAGCGGAAAGTTGCGCTCCTCTGGGGCGTCAAGCGGCCCGGATAGGTGTACTGCATCTGCGCCTACGGAGCGCCGGTCGCCAGTGCCGCCGCGACCGCCCGCCCGGCCAGGTCGACCTCGGCGTCGTCCAGCGTGCGCGGGTCGAGCAGCAGCCGGCCATCCTGGATCCGCCCGACGAGCGGCGGATCGCCGGCGCGCAGCGAGGCCGCCAACGCGTCGGCGCCGGCCGGACCGGGATCGAGCGCGACCGCGGGTCCGTGCAGCTCCAGGAGCGGCAGCGCGCCGCCGCCGACGCGCGCCACCGCCTCGATCACCGTGCCGCCCGTGGCGGCTGCGAGGCGCTCCGCGCGAGCGGCGAGGGCGTCCTCGCCCGTGGTGAGCATCGCGAGCACCGGAATCGCGGCCCGGGCGTGCTCGGGGTCGCGGTAGAGCGTGAGCGTCGCCTCCAGCGCGGCGAGCGACAGCTTGTCGATCCGCGCGGCGCGCGCGAGCGGATGGCTCCGGCAGGCGGCGATCGCGTCGCGTTCACCCACGAGCAGCCCCGCCTGCGGGCCGCCGAGGAGCTTGTCGCCGGAGAAGCAGACGACCGCGGCGCCCGCGCGCACCGACCGCCGCACCGGCGGCTCATCCGCCAGCAGGGCGATCTCTTCGGCCAGCACCCCGGAGCCGACATCGTCGATCACCGGGACGCCGAGACCGCAGAGCTCCTCGATGCTCACCGACTCGACGAACCCGACCGTGCGGAAGTTCGAGGGATGGACGCGCAGGATCGCGCCCGTGTCCGGCCCCAGCACGGCGGCGTAGTCGGCGACCCGCGTCCGGTTCGCGGTGCCGACCTCCACCATCCGCGCGCCGGCCTGCGCAACGACCTCGGGAATGCGGAACTCACCGCCGATCTCGATCGCCTGCCCGCGCGAGACGACGAGCTCGCGGCCGTTCGCGAGCGCCGCGGCCGCGAGCAATGTCGCGGCTGCGCAGTTGTTGACGGCGAGCGCCGCCTCTGCGCCCGTCAACTCGCGCAGCAGGCCCTCGACGTGATCCTGGCGGGAGCCGCGCTCGCCCGTTCCGAGGTCGAGCTCGAGGTTGGCGTAGCCATGGGCTGCATCGGCCACCGCCTCACGCGCGGCCTCGGCGAGCGGCGCGCGACCCAGGTTCGTGTGCACGATCACCCCCGTCGCGTTGAGCACGCGTCGCATCGAGCTGCGCAGGCGTGAGCGCGCGCGATCGACGAGGTCGGGCTCGTCGCCGGCGCCGGCGAGCAGCTCCGCGCGGCGCTCGTCCAGCTCGGCGCGCGCGACGGCGGTCGCGAGCCGGTCGACGGACGGCAGGGCGCGCAGGCGCTCGCGGCGGTCGTCGGTCCCCATGCCCAGGATGATCCCAGGCGCGGGGCGCTGCCCTAGCCGCCGAGGCCCTTGAGCTCGCGCCAGCGCTGCCGCGCCCGGATCACCAGCAACGTGATCTCGCCCAGCTCGTCGCCCTGCTCGACGAACGACGGCAGCGTGAAGCGGACCTCCTCGCCGTCCTCCTCGCGCACGATCGTGATCTTGTGCTCGCCGGTGGCGTCGTCCCGCTCGAACGGCAGGTAGAGCCAGCCCTCGCCCCCCTCGCCGCCGACCGGCGTGCGGCCCTGGTCGTCGATGGGGCTGTGCGCGGAATCGGTGGGGTCGTCGTCGTACATCGGCTCAGCTCCCTGACGGTCCGGCATCCGGAGCCTCCTCGTCGATCGGCGGCGGCAGCTCTCCGCGGTCGTTCTGGACGAACTGGAAACCGAAGCGGCCCTTGATGCAGAGGTTGCCGCTCGTGACCGGATGGTCGAGCGGCGACGTGACCTTGACGATCTCGTTGTCCTGCTCGTGCAGCACGAGGTTGCAGCCCACGCCGCAGTACGTGCAGATCGTCTGCGTCTGCGTCTGGCGCTCGGGCTCCCACGTGTCCTCATCGCGCATGTCGAACTCGCTCTTGAAGATCAGCGCGCCGGTCGGGCACACGGCGATGCAGTTGCCGCAGTACACACACGCGGAGTCCGGCAGCGGGTTGGCGAACTCGGTCGCGATGCGGGCGTCGAACCCGCGCCCGGCTACGGCGATCGCGAACGTGTTCTGCCAGTCGGTCCCGCAGCCCTCGACGCACTTGTAACAGAGGATGCACTTCGAGTAGTCGCGGACGTAGAGCTCGTTGTCGACCTTCGGCGGCTGGTGCACGGTGGCCGCGTGGCTTCCGTCGGGCGTCTCGTGGTGGCCGGCGCGCAGGCGGTCGCGCTCGCCGGCCTCGAAGGGCGGCGCCGGCGGCCCGTAGCGCTCCGGGTCGGCCCCGTACTCCTCGATCCAGCGGTCGACGTCGGGCATGATCGACAGGTCGACGGAGGACGCGAGGAACTCGATCACCATCTTGCGGCTGAGCTTCGCGCGCTCGGAGTGCGTCTCGACCTCCATGCCCTCCTCGACCTTGCGCGCGCAGGACGGGACGAGCGCGCGGGAGCCCTTGACCTCGCACACGCAGACCCGGCAGGCGTTGACCGGGGTCAGCGTGCGCTCCCAGCACATGGTCGGGATCTCGGGGCCGTCCAGCCGCCGATTGACGTCGAGGATCGTCTCGTTCTCGTCCGCCTGCACGGTCTCGCCGTTGAGCTTGAGCTCGACGACGCGAGCCGGCGCGCCGGTCCGTGTCCTCGTCATCGGCTTCCTCCTGTCTCGAAGACGTCGAGCTTTCGCAGCGCCGACTCGATCGCGTCGGCGGCAGTCTGGCCGAGGCCGCAGATCGACGCGTCGCGCATCGACTGAGTGATCTCGTCCAGCAGCGCGTACTCCTGCTCCACCGAGCCCTTCGGCCGGCCGCCCGCCAGCCGGGCGAGGGCCTCCTCCTGGCGCACCGTGCCGACGCGGCAGGGGACGCACTGCCCGCACGACTCGTCGCGGAAGAACGCGGCCAGCCGCATCAGGATCGCCGGCAGGTCGACCGTGTCGTCGACCACCATCACCACGCCTGAGCCCATGCTGATGCCGGCCTCGCGGGTGGCCTCGAAGGACATCTCGACATCGAGCTCGTCGGGCGTCACGAATCGGCCGGCGGCGCCGCCGAGCATGATCGTCCGCAGCGGCCGGCCATCACTTACGCCGCCTGCCATCTCGAGCACCTCGCGCAGCGTGATCCCGAACGGGGCCTCGTAGATCCCGGGCTTCTCGACCCGGCCCGAGAGGCAGAACAGGCGCGTGCCGGTCGAGCCCTCGGTGCCGATCTTGGCGTACTCCCGGCCGCCATCCATGAGGATGCCGGGCACGTTCACCAGCGTCTCGACGTTGTTGATCACGGTCGGCTTGTCGAACAGGCCCTCGTCGACGGGGTACGGCGGCTTGTTGCGCGGCTCGCCGCGATAGCCCTCGATCGAGTTGAAGAGCGCGGTCTCCTCGCCGCAGATGTACGCGCCGGCGCCCTTGCGGAGCTCGATGTCGAACGCGATCCCCTGGCCGAGGATGTCCTGGCCCAGGAAGCCGCGCGAGCGGGCGACCGAGATCGCATTGACCAGCCGGTCCCAGCACAGCGGGTACTCGCCGCGCAGGTACAGGTAGCCGCGCTCGCAGCCGGTTGCGATACCCGCGATCGCCATCGACTCGACGATGAAGAACGGGTCGTTCTCGAGGATCACGCGGTCCTTGAACGTCCCGGGCTCGGACTCGTCGGCGTTGCAGATCAGGTAGTGCGGTCGCTTGGCGTTGCGCGCCACCGCCTCCCACTTGCGGCCGGTCGGGAACGCGGCGCCGCCGCGGCCCATCAGCTTCGAGTCCGTGACCTCGCGCAGCACCCAGTCGGGCCCCAGCTCGACCGCGGCGCGCAGCGCCTCCCAGCCCCCGTGGGCGCGGTAGCTGTCGATGTCCTCGGGGTCGATGACCCCGACGCGCTTCAGCAGCCGCAGCGACGGATCGCCCTTCTGCGGGACGAGCGGGGCGGGCGCGGGCGGCGGGTCGCCCCCGGCGAGCATGCTCGCGACGTCCTGGGCCGTGACGTTCCCGACCGAGGCCTCGTGGGGCTCCTCACCGGCAACGGTCAACATTGCCACCGGCGCGTGCTCGCACATGCCCAGGCACGGGCTCTCGTGCCACACGGCCTGCCCGTTCCCCCGGTGCGAGCCCTCGGGCCCGACCGTTCGCTCGAGCTCATCGATCAGCTGCTGCGAGCCGCGGCAGATGCAGGCCACGTCGGTGCACACGTGCGCCACCACGGGCGGCTGGGGCTCCATCGAGAACAGCGCGTAGAAGGAGGCCACGCCGTAGGCCTCCGCCGGCGGAATCGTGAGCCGCCGGCAGACGTAGTTCAGCGCGCCGCGGCTGATCCAGCCCACGCGGCCCTGCACGGCGTGCAGTGTGGGCAGCAGCAGGTGCCGCTGCGCCCGCGCCGCGTGGCCGCCGCGAGCAACACGCTGGTCGCGCTCGGACGCCTGCGCGGCCCCCTCCCAACTCGTCCCCGGCGGACCGAGCACGGCGTCGACCGCCTCGCGCTCAGCCGCCGACGGGAGCTCGTTCTGGATGACGAGGTCCATCAGGTGAACGGCTGCTCCGCGGACAGGCCCGCGGCCGCCACCTCCTCTGCATCGTGGTCGCCGTCGCCGATCCGGTCGACGCGGATGGCCGTGGCCTTGAACTCCGCGGTGCCGGACTTCGGGTCGGTCGCGTTGATGGTCAGGATGTTCGTCATCACCTCGTCGGGGAAGTGCAGCGTCATGAACGCCAGCCCCGGGCGGAGCGATGGCTCGATCCGCACGGGCGCGATCACGCTGCCGCGGGCCGACGATACGCGCACGCGCTCGCCGCCAGTCACGCCGAGCTGCTCCGCGTCGGCGGTCGACAGCTCGAGCTCCTCGCCGCGGCGCAGCGGCGACGTGTAGCCGCCGCTCTGAACGCCGGTGTTGAACGAGTCCAGCCGGCGGCCGGTCGTGAGCCGCAGCGGGAACTCGTCCGAGAGCTCCTCGGTCGGCGGGGAGTCCTCGACCGCGTGGAACACGGCCGGCGGGCCCTCGAGCGGCTCCTTCCAAAGGCGCCCGTGCAGGAACGTCGGCTCGAGCCTGTCCTCGGAGTAGCACGGCCACTGGATGCCGCCGAGCTCCTCGAGCCGCTTGTAGCTCATGCCGGCGTGGTTGGGTGCCAGCGAGCGCAGCTCGTTCCAGACATCCTCGGTGCTGCCGTACTCCCACTCGTGACCGAGGCGCCCGGCCAGGTCGACCATGATGCGCACGTCGTCGCGGGCGTTGCCGGGCGGCTTGAGCGCGGCGCGGACGCGCTGCACGCGCCGCTCGCTGTTGGTCACCGTCCCCTCGGCCTCGCACCAGCTCGCCGAGGCGGGCAGCACGACGTCCGCCAGCTCGGCCGTCGCCGTGCGGAAGATGTCCTGCACCACCAGGTGGTCGAGGCTCTCGAACAGATGCCGCACGTGGGTCGCGTCAGCGTCGGACTGGATCGGGTTCTCGCCCAGCACGAACATCGTCGTCAGCTCGCCGCGGTCGATCGCGTCGAACATCTCCGTCATGTGCCAGCCGTACTTCGGCTGGATCTTCACGCCCCAGGCGCGCTCGTACTTCTCGCGCGCCTCGGGATCGGTCTCGATGTCCTGAAAGCCCGGCAGCCGGTTCGGGATCGCGCCCATGTCGCCGCCGCCCTGGACGTTGTTCTGGCCGCGCAGCGGGTTCAGCCCGGAGCCGTAACGGCCGACGTGGCCCGTCAGAAGGGCAAGATTGATCAGTCCCAGCACGTTGTCGACCGCGTTGTGGTGCTCGGTGATGCCGAGCGTCCAGCAGATCTGGGCGCGATCCGCACGCGCGTAGGTGTGCGCGACCTCCTTGATCACGTCCGCGGGAACCCCGCTGAGCGCCTCTGCCCGCTCGAGCGTGTACGGCTCGACGGCCGCCGCGTAGGCCTCGAAGCCGGAGGTGCCGCGCCGGATGAACTCGCGGTTGTGCAGCCCCGCGTGGATGATCTCGCGCGCCATCCCGTTCGCCAGCGCCACGTCGCTGCCCACGTTGAGGCCGAGCCATGCGTCGGCCCACTGCGCGGTCGTCGTCCGCCGCGGATCGATCGCGTACATGCGCGCCCCGTCGTGGATCGCCTTCAACACGTGGTGGAAGAAGATCGGATGGGCCTCGCGCGCGTTGGAGCCCCACAGCAGGATCACGTCCGTGTCCCGCACCTCCTGATATGAGCTGGTGCCGCCACCAGCGCCGAACACCGTCGCCAGACCGACGACGCTAGGAGCGTGTCAAGTTCGGTTACACGAATCGATGTTGTTGTTGCCGATGGCCACGCGCGTGAACTTCTGCGCGATGAAATTGACCTCGTTCGTGGCCTTCGAGCAGCTCAGCATGCCGTAGGTGTTGGGCCCGTGCGCCTCCACGGCACGACGGAAGCCGGAGGCAGCGCGGTCGAGCGCCTCGTCCCAGCTCGCCGTGCGCAGAACGCCGTTCTCGCGGACCAGCGGCTCAGTCAGTCGGGCGTACTTCATGGGCATGGCGTCCCCCTCTTGGGCGTGGCTTTGGGAAGGCATCCAGCGTAACAATCCCCCTTGGGGTAACAGCGCTAGGCCGGGCTTGCGGGCCGCTCTGCTGAGATAGGGGATGGCAGTTAGATGACCGCCGCCAGAGACACCTCCAGCGAGCTCGCCCACGGCATGTGGACGAGTGTCGTGCGCGACGGCGAGAAGGACCTCGTGGCGGTCGAGGAGCCGCTCGAGATCCGCGTCGACGGCGTGCCGCTTGCGGTGACCATGCGCACGCCCGGCCACGACGAGGAGCTCGCGCTGGGCTTCCTGTTCACGGAAGGACTGATCGACGAGCCGCGCCGCGCCGGGCTGACAGCCGACCTGGCGGCGAACACGATCGAGGTCGAGGGGCCGATGTCCCGCGACCCGGGCGCCCGGAATTTCTACACAACCTCGTCGTGCGGCGTTTGCGGTAAGGGTGCGCTCGAGGAGGTCGCGGTGCACTCGGAGCCCGCGACACCCGGGCCGGAGATCGAACGCGCGCTGCTCGCGTCGCTGCCCGACCGGCTGCGCCAGCCGACGTTCGAACGCACGGGCGGGCTGCACGCTACCGGCTTGTTCGGGCCCGACGGCGGGCTGCTGTGCGTCCGCGAGGACGTGGGCCGCCA
>CAWFZK010000036.1:0-227835 GCA_963820315.1 uncultured Thermoleophilaceae bacterium
CACTAGCCCGCTATCCCAGCCGTAAAGCCAAATCCGGGGGCGGGCAGGATATCCTGCCGCAGTCCACGGCGCCTTTGCCGACTCCTCGAACTGGGACGTGGGGACGTGACGTACCTGATCACCGAGAACAATGCACTTGCAGAGGAAGTAATCGGAAAGATCTCCGAGGTGCTCGGTCGAGGGCACCGAGCGGCGGTGGCGGCCAACGAACCGGGCGAGGCACGAGCGATCCTCCACGTGGCTCACGCGTTTGCGAACGAGCTGGCCGCCGCAAGAGAGGATTTCGACCGCACGAGGTTCATCCGGGAGATCACCGACGATCGGTCATGACGGACGTTGAGAGAGTTCGCACCGACGGTCGAGGCGACTGGTGCCAAACGGGGCTGCCCGCACCCGCCGCCCCAACCGCCTCGGATCGACCGTACTAGTCGATGAGACCGCTGCCGCCGTCCCCGCGCCACCGGTCCTCGAGGCTAGCCTGGAGGGTGACGATGTATCCGGCGGTCCGCTCGTTCCGCATGTCAGGCGGCGTCATCGCGACGGCGGAGGCGTGATGACAACGGTCGATGCGAACGGCGTCACGCTTGGGGTCGAGCACTTCGGCGACGCGGCGGCGCCGCTCGTTCTGCTCGCGGGGGGCACGACCATGCTCTCCTGGCCCGACTCGCTCTGCGAGGCGCTCGCGCGCGGCGGGCGCCACGTCGTGCGGTACGACCTGCGCGATTCCGGCGCGTCGACCACGGTCGACCCCGAGGCTCCGGCGTACACGCTGCGCGATCTCGCAGCCGACGCCGCGGCGCTCGCCCGCGGACTCGACGACCGGCCGGCGCACCTGGCGGGCATCGGCGTGGGCGGGATGGTCGCCCAGGTCGCCGCGCTCGACCACGCGGACGCGTTCTCGGCGCTCACCCTCGCCGGAACGCGGCCGGTCGCTCCAGGCCGGATCGACGCCGACCTGCCTGACCATGAGGCGGCGACGATGAAACGGCTGTTCTCGCGCTCGATGCCCGACTGGTCCGACCGCGCCGCCGTGGCGGAGTTTGCCGCCGGCGGCGCGGAGATCCTCGGCGACGACCCCGCCGCCGCGCGCGCAACCGCCCTGCGCAAGTGGGACCGCACGCCGGGCACGGAGCCCGCGGTGCAGATGGCCAACCAGCTGGGCATCGGTGTTCGCCAAGCTCGACTGCAAGCCGCGCTGGCGCAAGCGCCTGTCCAAGCTCGCGCTCCCGGCCCTGGTGGTGCACGGTCGCCGCGATCCGTTCTTCCCTGTCGGCAACGGCGAAGCGCTCGCGCGCGAGATCCCCGATGCGCGGCTGCTCGTGCTCGAACGGGCCGCGACGGCGATCCCCGATGCGGCCGCCGGTGAGGTCGCGGCGGCGATGCTCGCGCTCTAGCTAGCGCCTGCAGGTCAATTGAGGGTCGGGTCGGTAGATGAGCTCTTCGAATGTGACCGTCGAGCGGTCAGTAGCCTCCTACTCGGCTGGGCGCAGGCCCCACTCGACGTGCGCCGTGGAGCCGTTGTCCCCACCGCCCTCTATGCCGTCGAGGCTGTGGAGACCGGCGAGCGTGCCGTCGTCCCGTACAGCCTCGGTGTGGACTCCCGGCTCGAACTCGGACCCGTTCGTGTAGAGCGAACCAGCGAAGTCGAACCAGCCCGGATACAGCCGGTCGATACCGGGGCGCGGCGTGCCGCTGCAGGTCCAGGTCAGCTCCCCGTAGTGGTAGCCCTCGCTCTCGACGTGGTAGCGGATGCCTGGACCGAAGTGGCGCGTGCCGAGCTCGAACACCAGCCGCGCCCAGGCCGGGTCAGGCGGGTCGGCCCCGGCGTCCGGACGCTTCGGGCCGACCGCCAGCTGACCGGACCCTTCATAGGTGCAGCCAGTGCCCGTATGTGTGCCCGACTCTGTCCAGTTCAGCGTCCCGGGAGCCGCCTGATACGCAAGCGTCGCTTCGTGCAGCCCTCCCTGGACATTGCCGTCGCCTGGGTTCGCGATTCGCGTCAGGCGCACGGCCGCCGTGAATACCTGCGTGAGCCCTTCGCTCTCGTAGCTTGTGGTCACGGTCCCTTCGAAGGCCGCCGGCCCCGTCGGCCGCGGATAGCAATTGGTCGTCGGGCGGCCTATATCGAGCACCGCGTCCGGGAGACAGTTCACGCGATAGGTCTGGCGATCACCCTCGCAGCGCAGCGATGCACCGACCCGCCGCGGCGCGGTCACGATTCGATAGGTCTGGTTCCACTTGAACCGGCCGAGGGCAAGGCGGAACACACCGATCGTGCCCCCGCGCTTGCTGCTGTCGGTGTCCAACAAGCGCCTACGGCTACCCGTGACCGCGAACACCCGGGTCCGTCGCGCCCCAACGCAGCCGGCGTTGTGCGAGTAGACGAGTCCGACAAGCGCGTTGCGCCTGCGCTCGACGATGATCTTGATCTTCGTGATCTTGATCCTCGCCTCTCTCGCGTCCGAGCGCTCCGCGGCCCAGCCCGGCCCTGCACCGGGGAGGGCGAGGAACGAGAGATCGTCGCCGGCCGCGTCTGCCGGGCCACCCCAGATCGCGAGTCCCGCGAGCAGCGCCCCGATCAGCGGCACCACGCTCCGTCGTAGTCTCACTCGGGTTCCTCCTTCAGCGGCTTCCGTCGCGGTGCCGGCAGGCGCGTCAGGCGCAAGCGTAGCCGCCGCGACCGCGATGCGCGAGAGGCGGGAGGCAGCCGCCGAGCGCCCCTTCGCGTGAGAGCGAGAGCGGAATGCCTACCGCTCCGCCGGGGCTCTGTTAGATTCGCGCCGCGACCCCCGCCGGGGCCGCGTGGGCTCGACGAAGAAGGCCGAGGAGGTTGGGTTGCGGGAGAAGTCAACACGTAACCGGCGTTTCACGATGCGTGGAGTGTCGCTGCCCGCGACGCTCGCAGTCATGATGATGCTGGCTCTGCCGGCGCTGGCCCTGGCTCACCTCGAGCGGCCGTCGTACTGGCCGGACCCGCGCCCCGACAACTCCGTAAGCCCGCCGGCCGGCGGCAAGGTGCCCAGGGCGCGCTCGTTGGCGTCGGCGGTGCGCGCGCCGCGACCCGGCCCCGTGCCCGTCGCCGGGTCGCGCCGCGGCGACGTGCTCGTCGTCTGCAAGGGCGCCAGGGGCGCGCACTCGCTGGCCCTCCTGCGCGCATCGGTGCGCGAGGCCCGCGAGAAGGGCTACCGCCTCCGTCCGAGCCAGCCGAAGCTCAAGCTCTCCAAGCGCCAGGCGCAGCGGCTGCTCGCCATCAACAGCGCGCTGGCGGCGCAGTGCGACTACCGCTCGGTCCAGGCAGCGGTTCTCGACGCAGGGAACAACGACCGGATCCTGATCATGCCGGGCCGCTATACCGAGCCGGCCTCGCGCAGGGCCCCGGAGAACGACCCGAAGTGCAACCCGAGCCTGCTCCAGAGGGACGCGAGTGGGGACCTCACCCCGAGCTACGAGTACCAGGTCACCTGCCCGAACGACCAGAACCTGATCTACGTGCAGGGGCGCGCCGTCAAAGGCGAACCGCTGGTGCCGCCGCGCTCGGACCGCCAAGGGATCCCGCGGCAGGAGCTCGGCCGGTGCCTGCGGTGCAACCTGCAGATCGAGGGCACGGGGCCGAAGCCCGAGGACGTAATCATGGACGCCGGCACCGACTATCGGGGCACGGGGCCGGGGGCGAAGCCGGGCGGCTATGCCAAGCACGTCGTCATGCGAGTCGACCGCGCCGACGGCTTCGTCGGACGCAACTTCCTCGTGCGCGGTGCGCGGGAGCACACGTTCTACAACGAGGAAGTCGACGGCGTCCTGCTCGACCGCGTGAAGTTCTTCTGGGGCGCCGACTACGGCCACCTCTCCTTCACCTCGGACCACAACCTCGTCAAGAACTGCGACGGCTTCGGGGCGGGCGACGCGGTGGTGTACCCGGGCGCGGCTCCCGAGACCGGCTCCCAGGCGACGGACTTCTATCCGGACGCCCCGCGTCCCAACACCGTCATCAGGGACTGCGATCTCCACGGCTCTGCGCTCGGATACTCGGGCTCGATGGGCAACGCCGTCCGCATCACGCGCAACCACATCTACGGCAACATGACCGGGATCTCGAGCGACACGCTCTCGGCCGCCGGTCATCCCGGCTTCCCGAGCGACAGCTCGGAGATCGACCACAACTACATCTACTCGAACAACCTCGACCTCTACACCGACCGTCCGCCCGTGGCCCCCCTGGTGGCAGTGCCGATCGGCACCGGGATCATCTACCCGGGCATGAACGACGCCCGCGTACACCACAACTGGATCTTCGACAACTGGCGCGACGGGACGATGCTGTTCGCCGTCCCGGACTCCCTCACCAACGGCGGCGGCGCCGAGGGCGACATCTTCCCCGGCGTCTCGTGCCCGGGTGCGCCGGCCAACGGGCTATCGACCTCGTGCGGCAACCGGTTCTTCCGCAACCGCGTCGGCAGAGCGCCGAAGGGGTTTCGCTTCCCGGGTGCGATCGACCAGTTCGGCAACGTCCACACCGGTGGCGCGGGGCAGAGGAAGCCGAACGGCAACGACTTCTGGTGGAGCGAGTTCTTCCCGGGCAACACCGGGAACTGCTGGTTCGGGAACACCGGCCCAGACGGGACCGCAGCCAGCGTGACCGGTCCAGGCAACGCCGGGCGGCTCCCGGGAGACGCGCCTCAGGTGCTGCCGTCGACCTGTGCCACCAGCGTCGGCAACGACGACGTTGCCAAGCTCTCCTACCTGGTCGACTGCGGTAACGGCCCCGACGACGCCACCGGGCCCACGGATTGCGACTGGTGGACCAGGCCGGCCAGGCCCGGCAGCCCGGCCGCACTGAACACGGTCCTGAGCCGAACCGCGGCGGAGCGGGTGTTCGAGAATTCGCCCGAGGCGGAGGCGCTGAGGAAGCGGCTCGCCGAACTGATGCCTTGAGGCGAGCGAGCCGCACCGGCCTCGCCATGCTCCTGCTCGCGGCCGCCGCAGTCGCGCTGGCGGCATGCGGTGAGACCGACGACGACGACGGCCGTGACAGGGACGCCCCGGTCGACATCCGGGGCGTGGGCCTGATGAGTGGAAATTCCACGGCCCAGTTCGCGAACTGCCGGGATTGGCGCGGGGGCTCGGTGAAGCGGCGCTACGCGACGATCGAGGACATCCGCGGCCAGCTCACGCCGCAGAGCTCGAAGTCGGCGGAGTCCGACCTGTCCGACGAGGACGCGTACCAAATCTTCCAGCGGGTCTGTGCCACCGGCTACTCCGACGAGCTGCGGCTCTACAAGCTCTACGCCCACGCCCAGGGCTTCGCGCCGCTCACCACGGACGCGGGCGAAGCCGATTTGTCGCCCTGAACGCCGCGTCTCCTCACCATGAGCGAACGTCGCCGCGCTCGCCGACCAGCGGCTGCTTTCGCCTGACAGCGCAAGTCGGGGTCCGACCGTATGAGCAGAAGCGAGAGCGCTGGACCGAAGGGACCCGGCAGCCGCGCCGCGTGGTGACGCGCGGACTGCCGATCGTCGTCGCAGGGATGCTGCTCTTTGTCGCGGGCTGCGGCTCGGAGCCGGCGCCCGTAGCGGAGCGAGCGCCGCCGCCGAATGCGGACGAACGCAGGCTCGTGCGCGAGTTCAACGCGCTGCTGCGCGGCCTAGCGATCGACGTGCGCTTTCCCGTTGCCGAGTGCACCACGCTGCCGAGGCGCACGCGCGCCGAGCTGCGTGACTCGCCGCAGCGGATCGCCGCGGCCCGCGCCCGCATGGCGCAGCTGCGCATGCCTAACAGCTACGACCGCGTGCGAATGCGACTGGACGAGGGGCTGCGGCTGATCGCCGAGGCGAACAAGCTCCTGCTCGCTTGGTCGGAGCGCTCGGACGACCCAGAGACGGGCGAGTGCGGCCAGAGCACCGACAACCTGCGGGACAGCGCCTACGACGAGTTCCACGACCTCGCCAAGCCGCACCTCCAGGCCTTCATGGCCAAGCACAACCCGATCGCCGCCCAGATTCGCGCGACTACCTGGCAGCTGGGGGCGGCCGGGCTGATCCCGCGCTAGGACTCCGGTCCCGCACCCACCGGACGACACCCCATATCGTCGGGCGCGGCTCGCGCACGTGCCTTTGATGGTGCGGCGCTGGCGGCGTGCGACATAGCTGCCGGGGAGGCGATGGCGATTGGGCGCCGCTACCCTGGTCCGCCGGCTGCCGGTTTTGCATCCGGGCGTCTGCAACCCGCGGCCTCTGAGGCCAAAACCTTGACCTGTTTCCCGTTTCGGAACGTGTTTGGACGCGTCCCCGGCTGCCCCCGCGCTTGTAGGCTCGGACGTGACCGTGTCGCGTCTGATCGTTCCGAATGCGGTTGCCGCTGTCGTTGCGCCGACATCCGCAGCGCCCGCTCCGTCCGTTGCTTTCGAGGCGTTTGCGAGGACCGGCGGTCGCGCGGCCGCGTCAGTCTGGACGAGGAGGGCGGCGCCGCGGGCGATCTACCGCTCGGGTTTTGACGGCCGCGTGCGCCGTCGGCTGTATCGCTGCCGGGTTGTGGTCTCCCGCGTGGTTCTGAAGCTGTTGTCGGTCGAGAGACGGGTCAGCCGCGACCTGAGGGGTTGCGGCAGGCCGGGTGCGACACCGCCCGGCGGGACGCGACGGTGGCGTGGCTGGGGCAGCTCTGCGCTTGTTTGTGCGGCGTTGCTGATCGCTCCGGTGGCTGGCGGGGCAGGATCGGAGACCCAGCCGAGAAGGGGCTGTCAGCTTCGTCCCGGCGAGCGCGCCTCGTTGCCGTCTTGGTTGCTGCCGCGGCGAGCGACGGTGCTCGTCGACTCGGTCCTGCTCGGCGGCGTTTCGGCGCTGCGTGCGCGGCGGCCGTGTTGGCGGGCGCGGGTCCACGGCCGGCCCGCGCTGATGATCAGGTTTGCCGCGGACGAGCTGCGTGCGCGGGCCGATCCGGTCGCGCGGCTCGCGGTTGTCGGGCTCGGTTACAACTCGCTCTGGGAGCGGGGCCGGCGTCGCTACCGGGTCTGGGCCAGGCGCTTTGACCGCGAGGCCCGCGGACTGCTTCGAGTTCTTCGCGGGCGGGGCGCCCGCCAAGTGGTCTGGGTGACGCTGCGCGAACCGACGCGGCGGACGGTTCCGCCGCAGTCACGCGACGAGCTCGGCCAGTACTCGTGGTACTTCCCCTACGTCAACGAGCGCCTGCGTCGCCTCGACCGGCGCCGAGACGACCTCGTCCTGGCCGACTGGGCCAAGGCGTCGGACCGACCGGGCCTGACCTACGACTCGATCCACCTCAACACCGAGGGCGCGGCCCTGATGGCCAAGACGATCTGGGGAACGGTCAGCCGCGAAGCGCGGCGCCAAGCCAAGCCACAACCGCGAACGCGGTGATCGCATCTCGGGCGGCGCTCTCGGGCCGCCCAAGCTCTCGCGGACCCCGTGGCCTATCAGCCGGCCACTGAGATCAGCACCAACCGCCGCTACCTCTCGGGACTAGGACGCTACCCGTCACGCCTTTCGCTGAGCGGCCGAGGCGAGCGCTAGCCGGGTCACTCTCAGTCCCCGAAGTCGAAGCGGAAGGCCCGGCGTCCCTGCGTGCATCGCCACTGGCCGCCGTAGCTGACGCCCGAGACCTGGTAGCAGTAGAAGCCCCCGGGAGTCCAGAAACTCCTGGAAATCCCTCCCCTGTGGCGACGCATGACCGTCCTCGCCTTGCTGCAGCTCATGTTGCGCGCCGAGCTGATCAGCACATTCGGAAAGTAGGCCCAGGTGTGACAGTCCCGGACAGCAGACGCCGTCGCGTCGACGGTCGACGCAGACGCCTGCGGCGCTACTCCGCCGGCAGCGCAGTCGCGCCACACGCCGCGTCCCGCTTGCTTGGCCGAACGCTGAGCCTTGCGGAATGCGCTGACGCGCTGGAATGGGTTGCCGCCGTAGACGTAGACGTCGGCCCAGCCGGCGCGGAGCTGTGCCAATGCCGCGTCGGGGCCGGGGCGCAGGTTCACGTAGGCGAGCAGCCGGTCGTAGCGGTCGAAGGTGTCCTGTGTCGGGTCGGTGCGCAGCCGCACGCGGCGACCGGTGGGGGCGAGCCGCTTCATGTAGGCGGAGGCTTGGGGGCCGCCGCACTCGACGCCGCCGTAGACCTCTGGTGTGTCGATGCCGATCAGCCGGACCGTGTAGTGCGCGCGGCGCGTCGCTTCGAGCGAGCGCACCCGGATCGTGTCGCCGTCGACGACGGACGTGACGCGCGCCTTGATGGTCTGGGCCCGGGCGGGCGCGGGGGCAGGCGACGAGTGGTCGCCTCCGCCGGCTTCGCCGCTCGGGAGCGTGTCGCAGGCTCGGCCGTCATTGTCGCCGTCGAGGCCGTGCGGGTCACCGGGGGTGAGGTAGCGCTGGGCCTCCGCCTGCGTGTCGAAGTCGGCGCAGTCCTTATCGGCAGCGAGCGCAGGAGGCGTCCCTGAGGCAACCGCCGCGAGCGCGAGCATCGCCAGCAACGACGCGCGCCCCACGCGACGGGGCGCCCGGCGAGCCGCAACTGCGGAAGAGTTATCAGCCACGATCTGCCTTTAGACGTCGCAGGCGATACCGTCGCCGTCGCCATCTAGGCCGTCTTCGTCTACGGGTGGCGTCGGGAAGTTCACGTCTGCGATGTCAGCGCAGTTGAGGTCATCCACGCCATTGGCGAGATAGTCGCTGCCGTCTACAAGTTGAGCCATGCCGTCGAATCCAGAGTCGGCCGCCGGTGGGCTTTCTTCGATTGCAGGAGCGCCCCCACCGGCTGGCCCCGTGGCCCCGGCCGGGCCGCGCTCGCCCTTGGGTCCGGGCTGACCACGCTCGCCCTGCTCGCCCTGAGGCCCGGGGGGTCCATGTACGCCCGGCTCACCCTGAGGGCCACTCGGCGCGTCGTGGAGAGCCGTAATGGCAACGCCTCCACCGGCCCCGAGGAGAGCCGCGGCAGCCGCCGCAAAGACGACCGTGCCTACGGTGGCTCCTTGCTTAAGCCTCCCGGGGGTTCGCGTCGCTTGAGTGTTCATCGTGGCTCCTTTGGCTCGATCTAGGCCAGCGCCACGGCGTCGGTCGCCCTCGGTCGTCCCATCCGGATTCGTCAGCGGCCGTCAGCTCGAGCGCTAGCAGCGCCCCGCTGCGAGTGTCGCTCCGTCCTTGTTGGCGAGATGATAATAGTGTTCTTGACATATCGCCAACAACACTTAGAATCGTTTTATGAGCACCACGCCGAAGTTCAGGCGCGCCGCACGGCGGGCTGGTCGAGAAGACCGTCGACGACATGGTCAAGACCTACAGCCACTCGGCCGACGAGCGCCGCGTCGACGACATTGACGCCCACTTCGCGGGCAAGCGTGACGCAGATCGTGACGCAACCGGCGCGCTAATCCGCTCAGAGCCCGGACCTGAACAGATACCGCCCATCCGCCGCCGCCGAGCGGGATAGGGTGTCCCCGTGGACACTCCTGAAAAGCCTCCCGGACCGCCGCCCGAAGGATCGCCGCCTGAGCCGCCGGGGGCCCAGCAGCCCCCGCCCGAGCCGCCACCGGCTGCACTCGTGGTCTCCGAGGCAGTCGCCGTACCCGATCCGGCAGGCCCACCGTCGCCGGTCTACCCAGCTGGGCTCGAGATCAGCTACCCGTCCGAGCTGAACCGCTGGCTGCCCCTGGTCAAGTGGTTGTTGGTCATTCCGCACTTCATCGCACTGTTCTTCGTCGGCATAGGCGCGTTCTTCGTGGCCATCTACGGGTTCTTCGCCGTGCTGTTCACGGGGCGCTGGCCGCAAGGCGCCTTCGACTACCTGGTTGGAACGTTCAGGTGGGCCTACCGCGTGATCGCCTACTTCCATCTGATGACCGATGCCTACCCGCCGTTCTCACTGGCCGACGACCCCGACTATCCGGTTCGGCTGAACATCGACTACCCAGAGCACGTCGCGAACTGGCGGCCACTCGTGCAGTGGCTGCTTGCGATCCCGTACCTGATCATCGCCTCGGTGTTCTATTGGCTGACCGGCGTTCTCACGGTCGTCGCCTTCTTCACCGTCCTCTTCACAAAACGGATTCCGCGAGAGATATTCGAGCTCATGATGCCCGGCCTGCGCTGGAACCTGCGCGGCAACGCCTATGCGTACTTCACGACGGAGCGCTATCCGCCGTTTGTCTGGGGGTAGCGGGGCGCGATTCGTCGGCGGGTAGGATGCCGCCTGGCCTGGGGGCCTGACCCCGTCCAGCCACGAGGAGAGGTGAGAATGGGAGTCCGTGAGTACGTGCTCGCGACCTCTGCCGAGGGGGCCGCGAGGCTGGCCGGCGAGCCCGGCACGGTCCTGATGGGCGGCGGCACGCTCCTCATGCCACAGGCCACCGCCGGCACGCTTGGCGCCGAGCGCGTCGTCGGCCTCCACGCCGCCGGCCTCGACTACGTGCAGCGGAACGGCGCCACTGCGATCGGCGCGATGAGTCCGCTCGCTACCCTCGCGACGCTCGACGACCTGCCGGCGCTTGCGTCCGCGGCCCGCGGGGTGGGCGGCTGGGCCCTGCGCGGCATGGCCACGCTCGGCGGCAACCTGTACGCCGCCGCGCCCTACGGCGACCTCGCCCCGGTGCTGCTGGCGCTGGACGCGACGGTGCGCCTGGTGGGGCCGGGCGGCGAGAGGACGCCGGCCCTCGCCGACTGGCTGACCGAGGAGGGCGACCGAGGCACTGAGGTGCTCGCCGAGGTGGTGGTTCCACCGCCGCGCGGCGTCACCGCTCACCGCCGCCATGCGCGCCGCGCAGCCAACTCGCCGGCCGTGGCCGGCGCGGCGGTGCGGCTCGTGGTCGAGGACGGCACGGTCGCGGAGGCGCGTGTGGCAATCGGGGCCGTCGCGCCGCGGGCGCTGCGAGCTGCGGACGCCGAGGAGCGGTTGACCGGCGCACCCGCCGACGCCGCGGCGATCGCCGAGGCCGCCGAGGCTGCCGCGGCGGCCGCGTCGCCGGCTGACGACGCGGTGGCGAGCGCCTGGTACCGGCGCCGGATGACCGCCGTATGTGTTCGGCAAGCCCTCGAGAGCGCGCTGGGGACGGAGGCGCGATGAACCAGAGGGCGGTGAGCTTCGAGCTGAACGGGGAGCCGGTGGCAGCGCTGGCGCGGCCGCTGGACACCCTGCAGTCGGTGCTGCGCAACCAGCTCGGCATGACCGGGACGAAGGCGGGCTGTCGCCAGGGGGGTTGCGGCAGCTGCACGGTGGGGCTCGACGGCGAGCCCGTCCTGGCCTGCCTGGTACCCGTCGAGCACGTCGAGGGGCATTCCGTCACGACGATCGAGGGGCTCGGGTCGGCCGAGGCGCTCAGCCCTGTTCAGGCGACCTTCTACGAGCGCTTCGCCATCCAATGCGGCTTCTGCAGCCCGGGGATGATCATGGTCGCGACGGCGCTCCTCGAACGCAACCCGGATCCCACCCGCGCGGAGATCACCGAGGCCCTCGCAGGCAACGTGTGCCGCTGCACCGGGATCGTCCCGATCGTCGACGCGATCGAGGCGGCGGCGGCGCGCGTGCGCGAGGAGGAGGGGGCAAAGGCGTGAACCAGGCGAAGCCCTTCAACGTCATCGGCCGCGCGCACGAGCGGCGCGACGGACTCGGCCACGTGACCGGCACGACCGTCTACGTGGACGACGTCAGCTTCCCGCGCATGTGCCATCTGAAGATGGTCCGCAACCCGCTTGTGCACGCCCGCATCCGCGGAATCGACTTCTCCGAGGCCGAGAAGGTGCCGGGCTTCATCACCGCGCTGACGGCCCGCGACGTGCCCAAGAACGTGTACACGATCCTCTGCTTGATCGGGGTCGAGCCGGACGACGAGCCGGTCCTCGCCGAGGACCGCGTCCGCTACAGGGGCGAGCAGATCGCCGCGGTGGTCGCCGAGACGGAGGCCGCTGCCGTCGAGGCCGCGGCCAAGGTGCGCCTCGACCTCGAAGAGCTGCCGCACGTGCTCGACGTCGAGGAGGCGCTGGCGCCGGGGGCGCCCGTGGTCACCCATTGGGGGACGAACCACTTCGTCTACGAGGGCCACCACTGCCGCCGCCTCCGCTACGGGAACGCCGAGGCCGCCCGCGAGCAGGCCGACCACGTCGTGTCGGGCCGCTACCAGCTGAGCCCGATCGAGCACGCGCCGGTCGAGACGACGGGCTGCGTCGCGAAGCCGGAGGCAGACGGCCGGGTCACGGTCTATACGAACACGCAGGCCATCTACTTCAGCCTCGACAACACCGCCTTCATCCTCGGCGTGCCGCCGCACCAGCTCCACTTCGTCGGTGGCACCGTCGGAGGCGGGTTCGGAGGCAAGGTGGACGTGATCGTCGAGCCGATCGCCGCACTGGCGGCGATGCGCACGGGCCGTCCGGTGAAGTACATGTACACGCGGCCCGAGGAGATGCAGGTCTCCTCGACCCGAAGCGCGGTCCGGATGTACGTCCGCGACGGCGTGCAGGCCGACGGCACGATCGTCTCGCGCGAGGTGACGACCTTCCAGGATGCCGGCGCCTACAGCCGCCACACCCCGTACGGGTGCACCAAGCACGCGGCCAACGCCGCCGGGCCGTACACCATCCCGAACGTGTCGATTGACGTGCACTGCGTTTACACGAACCGCCAGCCCTCGAGCGCGATGCGCGGATTCGGGGTGACCGAGGCCTCGTTCGCTGTGGAGATGCAGATGGACCGGATCGCCCGCGAGCTCGGCCTCGACCCGTGGGAGCTGCGGCTGCGGCACGCCTACCGCAACGGCGACGAGCGGCCCTACCGCAAGACGACCGAGGACGCATCGCTGGTGGAGGCGATCCAGGCGGCCGCGACACTGGCGGGCGTCGAGCTGTCTCCGGAGCTGCAGGCGATGACGTCAGACGACGGGAACGGAGGGGAGCGATGACGCTGCTGCGAGGCCGAGGGATGGCCGCCGTCAACTACCCGACCGGCATGAACCTGGGCGGCGATCCCACCCAGGCGCTCGTGCACGCGACAACGACCGGCGCGTTCGTGATCACGCTCTCGAGCGTGGACCTCGGCCAGGGGCTGAAGACCGTGCTCGCGCAGATCGGCGCCGAGACGCTGGGCGTGCCGTTCGACACGGTCAGGGTCGACACCGCGGACAGCGACACCGGGCCTCACTGCATGGGCACCTTCGCGAGCCGTGCCACGCATCGAGCCGGCAACGCGATCATCCGAGCCGCCGAGGAGGCCCGGCGGGAGATGATGGAGGTCGCCGCCGAGGAGCTCGAGGCTGCGCCCGAGGACCTCGAGACGGACGGTGAGGGCGACATCGTCGTGGTGGGCTCGCCCGACAAGCGGATCTCGGTGATGGATGTCGCGCTGGCGGCGCACTTCAAGCAGGGGCGGAGCATCTCAGGCCGCGGGCTCTACATGAAGCCGAAGAGCGAGCTCGACCCGGAGACCGGCGCGATGGACCCGGATTCCACCGAGGCGCACGCCTGCACGGTGGCCGAGGTGGAGGTGGACACGGAAACGGGGCAGGTGACTGTGCTGAGCCTGAAGAGCGCCTACGAGATCGGCAAGGCCCTCAACCCGGCGCTCGTCGAGGGTCAGATCACCGGCGGCGCGTGGATGGGCATGTCCCACGCGCTGTACGAGACGACCGCGCCCTACTACCCCGCGCTTGATCACAGCCCAGGTGACTTCAACGAGTACCTGATGCCCGGCGCAGCGGAGCTGCCCGAGATCGAGTCGACGATGCTCGAGATCGCCTCGGCCAACGGGCCGTTCGGCGCCAAGGGTGTCGGCGAGATGACCGCCAACTCGCCGATCCCGGCGATCGCGAACGCGGTCACGGACGCCATCGGCGTACAGATCACGGAGCTGCCGATCACACCGGAGAAGGTTTTGCGGGCCTTGGAGGAGGTGGCGGTATGAGCTCTCCGTTCGGCACGTTCACCGGTGTCGAGCCGTTCGAGTTCGTCAGCGGCGTGCACCTGCACGCGGTCGGCGGCGAGCAGGTGCTGCTCTGCCGCGTGACCTACGAGCCCGGCAAGGAGGTGGCCCTCCACCGGCACGAGCACACTGAGCAGGTGATGCTGATCCTCGAGGGCGAGGTCACGCTGACCGTCGAGGGCGAGACGCGCACGCTGACGGCGGGCGACACGGCGGTGATCAACCGCGGGCTGGAGCACGAGCTCCACTCGCCAGGCGGATGCACATTCATCGAGGCGCTCGCGCCCGTGCCGCTCGACCACGTGCCCGACCGTGGGCGGGACCTCGTGCTGGGTCCCGACGGCGGCTCCGGGCACGTCGAGCGCTAAACCCGAAGGAGGACATCGAATGGCCTACGCCGTGTGCGTCACCTGGATCGCGAAGGACGGAGAGGAGGAGGCGGTGGCCGCCGCGATCGAGCGCCTGCTCGAGCCCTCTCGCGCCGAGCCCGGGGTGGAGCTCTACCTCCCCCACCGCGACCCAAACGACTCGCGCGTCTTCTTCATGTACGAGCGGTACGCGGACGAGGCCGCCTACCAGGCCCACGTCGAGACCGAGCACTTCAAGCGCGACGGGCTGGGCGATGCCATCCCGCGTCTCGAGGAACGCAGGCGTGAGTTCTACGAGACGGTCGACTGAGGTCAACCGGCCGGCGGGGACGCGCCGAGCCGTTCAGTGCGCCGGAGCGTCGCGGGACGTGCGCGGGGCGAGGCTCGTTCTCGATAGCGCGGGGTAGGTCGCGCGGTAGCCGCGGCGGCGGGCGATCGGCGTGAGCGCGCCGAACACAACGCGCTGAACGGCGGCCGGCGGTCTGCGGAACACGATCACGTCGGAGAACTCGGTGGCGAACAGGGCCAACTGGAGTGGGTGCGGCATGCCGCGCTTGTTCAGGTGCCCTTCCCTGGCGAGCCCGTACAGCGTTTCGATCATGTGGACGAAGCGCTCACCCGGCGTGATCTCAACCCGCACGATCGCGTCGGCGTCTCCCTCGTTCCACCAGTCGTGCCAGACGCCCGGCTCGATCTCGGCCCGCTCACCAGCACGCAGAACCGACTTTTGACCGTCCCGCACTACCGTCAGCTCGCCTTCCTGGACGCTGAAGCTCTCGAGCAGCGCCGGATGCATGTGCTCACCCGCCACACGCGCACCGGGCAACGCGGTCAGCTCGGCAACCGCACGGCCCTCATCGTTCAACCACGGCAGCTCGAGGACCACGGCGCGCTCCTTCGTCACCGGATTGACCCAAACCTCGCCCGGCTCGATGGGACGGGTATCAGGTAGGCCAACCGGATCGGGGTGCGACATCAGCTCACCCTACTCCGACTTGACTCCCGCTTACTCGTACTTGGCTCCGCGTACCCGGAACCGGTGCCAGCGCGCGTTCAGGCCCTGCCCGTCGAGCGAGCGACTGCGACCGTCCCGGATCGGCAGCATCGTCCAGATCCCGAGCCCGATCTGCGCGCGATCGGGGATCACCGTGCCGTGCGCCTCGTACACCGTGTGGCCGTCGACGCGCCAGGCCGCCGTCGATGTGCTCCGGTCCAGCGTGATCTCGCACTCCCGAAGGCGGGTGAAGTCGTCGTCGAAGTCCTCGTACGGCGATTCGACCACGTGGTAGAACGGCTCGCCTGTTCCGCCACCCCCCAGCCCCAGTTGCTCGTGCAGCGCGAGCACGCGGGTGGAGGTGCCGCAGACGGCGAACACGCGCTGCGTCACGGCGAGGTCGAAGACGTGGAAGGCGGCCATTCCCTTTCGGTAGTCCGCCGGGTCCCCGCCGATGTTCTCGATCGCGAGGTCGACCGCGAAGGTCGCCGGCCGATCCGGCGGCAGCTCGAAGCCGCGGGTCGAGAAGGCGAGGTACTTCGGGCTGTCGGCGGCCTGGAAGCTGTCGTGCGCCAGCGAGAAGCGCGGGATCCTCACCCGCACCTCGCCGTCACCGACGGCCAGCTCCGCGCCCGGGTCCAGCGGGACGTGCTCGCCGCCCGTCGGCAGCGGCAGGCGCGCCGGGCTCCAGCGCGCAGCGTCGAGGTCCGGTCCGCTGAGCTCGTCGTAGGTGACGAAGCCGTCGCGGGCGTCGGCCGAAGTCTGCGTCTCGGGCGTCATCGTGTCCTCCTTCTACTCGTCACATTCCCCGGATCTCGGGGGTCGAGTGCTATGACCCACCCCGACGGAGGGATGTGACCGATGGATGAGCGCGACTGGCTGGCGGAGCGATTCGAGGAGCACCGCACCCGGCTGCGAGCGGTGGCCTATCGGATGCTCGGCTCGCTGAGCGAGGCGGACGACGCCGTACAGGAGGCATGGCTGCGGCTGAGCCGCTCGGATGCAGGCCAGATCGAGAACCTCGGCGGGTGGCTGACAACCGTGGTCGGGCGCGTGTCGCTGAACATGCTCCGCTCGCGCAAGGCGCGGCGGGAGCAGCCGCTCCCAGGGCCGTTGCCAGACCCGGTCATCGACCGGGCGGACGGGGTCGGTCCCGAGCACGAGGCGCTGTTGGCCGATTCCGTGGGACTGGCGCTGCTCGTGGTGCTCGAGACGCTGTCGCCGCCGGAGCGGCTGGCGTTCGTGCTGCACGACATCTTCGCCGTGCCCTTTGACGAGATCGCGCCGATCGTCGATCGCTCTCCTGAGGCGGCGCGCCAGCTCGCAAGCCGGGCGCGCCGGCGCGTTCGCGCCGAGCGGACCGCGCCCGACGCGGACCTCGAAACCCAGCGCGAGGTGATCGAGGCGTTTCTGGCGGCCGCGCGTGAAGGCGACTTTGATCGGCTCGTCGCGGCGCTCGACCCGGATGTCGTCCTACGGCAGGATTTCGGCTCGGTCGGTGGCAGGCGGGAGATCCGCGGCGCTGCGGCGGTCGCCGGTCAGGCGCTCGGCTACGCGCAGCTGGACGTGCGGCCGGCTCTGATCAATGGCGTTGCCGGGGCGGTCGCCTTCCGCGATGGGCAGCCGTTCTCGATCGGCGCCGTGACTGTGAGGAACGGCAGGATCGTCGAGCTCGACTTCCTCGCCGATCCGGAGCGGCTGCAGGCGCTCGACCTGACGATCCTCGACTAGCTGCCGAGGTCGTCGGAGCGCCCGGCCTCCAGGCGAGACCACTGGGCGGTGGGACGTCCGCGCGTGCGGAAGATGTCCCTGTTTCCGCTCTGCCAATGCTGCGGCCAGCCGGCGGGCGAGTCCTCCCAGTTCTCCTGACGTCCGTACACGGTCATGTCGAGGAGCCCATAGGCGGGCGCCATGACCTCGAAGCCGCGCCCCCTCGTCCAGTAGGTCTCGAACACCCGGTCGCCGTGGCGCAGGTAGCACGCGAGCATGGCGAATGAGCGGCCGGCGAGAAGCTCGTCGGCGGACTCCTGCGCCGAGTACCACGGCACCTCCCAGCCCATGAAGTCGCGGTAGCGAACGCTCTCCTCATACGGGCCCTCGCAGAACGTGGCGTAGGTGGCGTCGCGCGAATGCAGGTAGGAGAGCTCGCGAACCTGGCCGTTGAAGAAGGTGCAGCCCTCGCACTGCGCCTCGGCGGGCTCGCCGTCGAACCACATGTGGAAGTAGGCGACGAGCTGGCGGCGACCTTCGAACACGTCGAGCAGCGTCACACGCCCGTCAGCGCCGGTCAGCGTGATCGCGGGATCCACCTCCACCATCGGGAGTCGCCTGCGGGCCGCCGCGATCGCGTCGCCCTCTCGGGTGTAGGCCTTCTCCCGGACCATCAACGCATCGCGTTCGGCCTCCCAGGTGGCCCTGTCGACCACCGCCGGCATCGTGTTCGAGTCATCGTCCATTGGCATATCTCTACGACACCGTGGGCGGCGAGAACGGACCGGCCGCGATGTCGAGCTCGAGCTCGACCGTGTCGGCGACGAGAAGGTTGCCGATTCCGAGCGGCGGATCGAACCTCATGCCGTGGTCGCGGCGTGACAGCGTCCCTCTCACCTCGAGGCCGAGCCGCTCCTCGCCGCTCGAGCCCTCTGCGGCGAGCAGCTCGGCGTCCAGCTCGATCTCTCGGCTCATCCCATTCACCTCGAGCTCAGCGTCGATCCGAAGCATCCGGTCGCCGATCGCCTCGATCCGCTTCGACCGGAAGCGCAGCTCGGGATGGTTCGCGGCGTCGAGGAAGTCGGCCGAGCGCAGGTGCTCGTCCCGTCGCTCGCGGCCCGTGTCGACCGAGGCAGCCCTCACGGTGCCGTAGGCGTGTGAGGAGGCGAGGTCCTCTGCGATCTCGATCGTGCCATCGAACTCGAGGAACTGCCCGCGAACGGTCAGGAAGCCCAGGCTCTTGACAGCGAAGCCGAGCCTCGAGTGGGCCGGGTCGACGGTCCAGGTGCCGGCCGGGATCTGCGTGCGGGGGAGCGTGGCGGTGGTCATACCGAGTCGTCTCCTTTCGTCACATCGGTCGTTTCGACTCGTCACCGCTATGACCCGGCGCGGCGCAACGATGTGACCGAGGCTTCAGGCGACTCCCTGCCAGCGGCTCCCTCCCTTCACGGTCCGGCTCTGACGCGGGCGCCGTTCCGCGCCCGGACCGTCACCCGGCCGGAACCGCCGCGTCGTCGGTCTTGACCGTTTCGACGGGATAGGCATGCTCGACCGGCACGACAAACACGAAAGTCCGCTCGCCGCCGTCCTTGATCACCGTCTCGACCACGGTCGACGCGTGATCGGCGCCGACGACGCATTCGAACCTGGCCTTCGGTCGCGAGTGCTGCTCGAATGCCGCACCGCGGTACGACGTGGTGACGGTGGCCTCGGGCACCGTGCCCCCGGCGGTCATAACCGATAGCGAGGGGAAGCCCAGGCCGAGGAGCGCTTCACGGATCCCCTCGAAGCGCTCAGGGTCGATGTACGCCACAACCATCTTCATGATCGAGTCCTCCATTCAGGGTGGGCCAGCGGAACACAACCTAAGCGGCGTGACCGAGCCGTTGTTTGGACCAGCGTCGAAAGTGTTGGTACGCCGTTTAGACGGTCGGTCCAGGCGACAGGCCACGTCTCTTTCGGCGAATCGCATCAAACACAATTGATGTATCGTGCCGCGAGTGATCGCCGTTGGGGCACATGGCGGGTTTTTGCCGCCGCCGGTCCTACGTTTGGCGGCCCATCCGCTGCGGTGGCGCCTGCTCAGCGAGCTGGCGCACAGCGATCGGCGCGTCGGCGAGCTGTGCGACCTCGCCGGCCGGCGTCAGAGCCTGGTCTCCTATCACCTGCGCCAGCTTCGCGACGGCGGCCTGGTCTCGATGCGTCGCAGCGCCGCCGATGGTCGTGACAGCTACTACGTCCTCGACCTGGCGCGCTGCGGACAGCTGCTGTCGAGCGCCGGCGCCTCGCTGCACCCGGCGCTCGCTCCGACGCCGCGTCGACATGTGCAGCGTGCGGGTGCGGGCCCGCTCGCGCGGGTGCTGTTCCTGTGCACGGGCAACAGTGCGCGCTCACAGATCGCTGAGGCGCTCGCCGCAGAGCTGTCGGGCGGCGCGGTCAGTGCCGCAAGCGCGGGTAGCCACCCAAAGCCGCTGCATCCGAACGCGGTGCGCGTGATGCGCGAACGCGGCATCGACATCAGCGGACGACGCTCCAAGCACCTGAGCGAGTTCGCCGACAAGCACTTCGACTACGTGATCAGCCTCTGCGATCGCGTGCGCGAGGTCTGTCCCGAGTTCCGAGGTGGGCCCGAGCTGATCCACTGGAGCATCCCCGATCCCGCCCGCGAACCGGGAAGCGACGAGGACACCCTGGCCGCATTCCAGGGCACGGCCGCCGAGCTGTGTTCACGCATTGGCTTTCTGATCGAGGCGATCGAACAGACCACCACCAACCAGGAGGTGACCGAACATGCCTGATGAGTTCGTCCACGTCCGCTACATGGTCATTGACGTCGACGACGCCGTCGCGTTCTACACCACCCACCTCGGCTTCGAGCTGCGGACCAACTTCGCCCCCGCGTTCGCCGACGTCATCCGCGGCAACCTGCGGCTGCTGCTCAGTGGCCCGACGAGCTCGGCCGGGCGGCCGATGCCCGACGGCCGCACGCCCGAGCCGGGAGGCTGGAACCGCATTCATCTCATCGTCGAGAGCATCGCCGCTGAGGTCGAGCGACTGCGCTCCGCGGGCCTGACGTTTCGCAACGACATCGTGAGCGGCCCCGGTGGCCAGCAGATCCTGCTCGAGGACCCCTCGGGCAACCCGATCGAGCTCTTCCAGCCGGCCGGCTCCTGAGCGAACGGCGTCCGGGCGGTGACCCGGCTGCGTCGGGTGAGGTCGGCAGACGCGCCGCTGGGCCCGGTATGTGAGACCTCTCACACTGGGCGCTGCTCCTATTCCTGTCGGACTGCTTGGTCGTGCACGGGCCTTGGCGGAGCCGGGCCGGCAGGCCGTCTCGAGCTCCGGCGCGCCGCCCCCACAATCAGCACGATCCCGCCCGCGACCAACAGGAGGCCTGCCACCAGCAGTCCGATTCCGACGCCCAACAGCCAACCGACTTTTGCGGCGACGTCTGCGTCTAGGACCACGCCCCGCGCGCCGTCGGCGTTCATGGCCACGACCGACCAGCGTCCACCCTCGACCTCCCAGCTGACCGACTGGCGTCCCGGCCCCTCCGCTGAGGCGACCCAGAACTGTTCCGCGGAGGGCGGCCGCTGCGGCGCGCCTCCCCGGCTTGTCAGGTAGCGAGGTGGGTCAGCGGACAGATCTTCGACCTCCGCATGGCCTACCCCGCGCAGGTAGGCGTCGACCTCCCGCTCGGGACCGATGCCGACGAAGATTGCGGCGCCGCCCGGGCGCTCGGCCCTGACGCGGACGCGCCCGAGCACGTCCTTCGGGACAAAGTCGACCGGGTCGCTTCCGAGGTCGATGTCCTCCACGGTGATCGCGTAGGTGGGGGTGGACAGACGCTCTGTGTCGGAGGTGTAGTAGCCGTCGTCGTCACGGGCAAACGCCTGCGCGAGCACAAGCGCCAGGCCCGCGAGCAGCAGGACCAAGCCGACGAGCGCGGCCAGGCTGCCGAACACCACCGCCAGCACGCGGCCCGCGTTCCAGCCGGGCTTGTCGCTGCCCGGGGGAGAGGCGGCGGGAGGAGGATCCGCGCTGGCGGGAGTGGTCGTCGGCGTACTCATTCGCTAGACCGGAAGCGGCGCGGGCTCCGGCTCCTTGTGGGTTCCGGGCTCGTCCGGGGCCGGGGGCTCGATGGGCGGGGCGTCGTCGCGCCCGGCCCCGACGTGCGGCAGCCACTCGAGCCAGCTCGGCAGGTACCAGTTCCAGTCGCCGAGCACCTTCATCGACGCCGGCAGCAGCACTCCGCGGATGATCGTCGCGTCGATCAGGACCGCGGCGGCAAGCCCGAGGCCGAGCTCCTTGAAGTCGAGGAAGGCCAGGGTGACGAAGCACAGGAAGACCCCGACCATGACGAACGCGGCGCTGGTGACCGTCCCGGCCGTCGTCGAGATCCCTTGCTGGACGGCCTGATCGGTCGACATGCCGCGGTCATGGAGCTCCTTGACCCGGGACAGGATGAACACGTGGTAGTCCATCGAGAGCCCGAACAGGACCACGAACAGGAACAGCGGCAGCCAGTTGGTGACCCCGCCGTTCGAGGTGAAGCCGAGCAGCGACTCCAGGTTGCCCTTCTGGAAGACGAGCACGAGGATGCCGTAGGCGGCTCCGACCGAGAGCAGGTTGAGGATGATCGCCTTGATCGGGATCACGATCGACCGGAAGGTCACGAGCAGCAGCAGGAACGCCAGTCCGAACACGAAGGCGAAGATCAGCGGCAGCCTGCTGTTCAGCTTGTTGGCGAAGTCCTCAGAGCTGGCGGCATCGCCGCTGACGTTGACGGTCGTCCCCTCGACCGCCCCGACCGTCGCCGGGATGATCTCGTCGCGCAGGTCGTTGAGGGCGTCCACAGACGGGTCGTCGTTTCCGTTGCCGGGGGTCGGGACGTTGATCTGCGCGACCGTGCCGTCCTCGCTGTAGATGACCTCGGTTCCGGGCCGGAATGCATCCGAGTCATTGACCTCGCTGCGCAGCTCGGCGATGCCGGCGGCGACGGGACCGGAGCGCACGTCGTCCGCCTCCACGACCACGGTCGCCGTGACGCCCTCGGTCGGGAACACCTTCTTGACCTTGTTGTAGGTCTGGATCACGGGCTCGTCCTGCGGGAACTCGTCGACTCCGCTGGTGACGATGTTCATCTGGAGCGCCGGAATCGCCAGCGCCACGAGAAGGCCCCCAGCGAGGAGGATCGACAGGCCTGGACGCCGCATCACGCGACTGGTCAGCGCCGTCCAGAAGCGCGACTCGCCGGCCGGGCGCCGGCGGCCGAGCAGGGGAACCCGACCCTTTTCGACCCGGTCACCGAGCCACGACAGCATCGCCGGCAGGATCGTCAGCGAGGCGAAGACGGCGATCGCGACCACGAGGATCGTGCCTTCGGCGAAGGAGATGAACGCCTTGTCGCCGCTGATGAACATGCCCGCCATCGCGACGATCACGGTCACGCCGGAGATCAGCACGGCACGCCCCGAGGTCGCGGCGGCGGCCTCGAGCGCGGCGCGCTCGCTGCGCCCGGCGGCGCGCTCCTCGCGCTCACGCCGGAGGTAGAAGAGCGAGTAGTCCACACCCACCGCGAGCCCGATCAGCAGGACGACCGCGGGGAGGTTGCTGTCGGCCGGGAAGAGGTGGCTCGTGATCGCGACCAGGCCCAGGGCGGCCATCACGGAGGTGAGCCCGATCAGAAGCGGCAGACCTGCCGCCACGAGCGTGCCGAAGGTGATGATGAGGATGATCAGCGTGATCGGCAGCGAGAGCATCCCCGCCTTCTTGAGGTCGCCGCTGATGACCTCGTCGATGGCCTTGTCGGCACTCGCGCCGCCGAATTGCTCGACGGCCAGGTCGGGGTGATCGGCCTGGACGGCGGCAACGGCGGCGATAGTGGGATCGACGCGATCGGATGCCTCCGTCGAGTCGCCCGCGATCTCGAAATGCACCAGCGCCGCGTGGCCGTCGGGCGAGACTTCGCTGTCGCCGGTCAGCGGCGACTCGACGTTCTCGACGTACCGCAGCTGTGAGAGCCGACCTGTGGCGTCCTTGATTGCCGCCTGGAACTCGGGATCTTCGACGGTGAGCTCGTCGCTCTGGACGAAGACGACTTCCTCGGTCGGCCTCAGGCCCGCGTCCTCGAGCGCCTGCTCGGCATCGCGCGCTTCACCGGAGAACTGATCGATATCGGAGATGTCCTTCTGGCCGATCACGTTCATGCCGACGAAGAACGTGACGAGGACGAAGGCAAACCACCCGAGGATGGCCTTCTTGCGATGCTGACCACTCCAGCGGGCCATCCGCGCCGCCAGGTTGTGTGCCGGCGGCGGCGGTGGGGTGGCCGCACCGTTTCCGGAGCTGTCGGGCCGGTCCGGCTCTGGGTCGCGCTGGATGATGCGAGTCTTCATCCGTCCAACCTCCCATTCGCAGCGACCGTGTGAAAGGCGGGAAACTTGCCGTTTTGGGGGGCGGGTTTCTGGTGTGGCGCCCCGACGGGCGAGTCAGGAACGCAGGAACAGCAGCACGGCGAGGACGCGCCGCGACTCGCTTCCGGTGGAAGGGAGCCCGAGCTTGCCGAAGATGCTCGATACGTACTTCTCGACGGCCCGGAGCGTGATCACGAGCGCGTCGGCGATCCCCTGGTTGGAGCTTCCCGTGGCCATCAGCTCGAGCACCTCGTGCTCGCGCGGGGTCAGCTCGGCGAGCGGATCGTCGCTGCGCCGCCTCGACAGGAGGGTCGAAACGATGATCGGATCGATCGCCGAGCCGCCGGCAGCCACCCGCTCCACCGCCGCGACGAACTCCTTGACGTCGCTGATGCGGTCCTTGAGCAGGTATCCCACCCCCTCGGCGGAGTCGGCGAGCAGCCGCATCGCGAGGCCCAGCTCAACGTATTGCGATAGCACGAGCACCCCGATGGAGGGGTGATGCTCGCGGATCTCGAGCGCTGCCCGCAGGCCCTCGTCGTTGTGCGTCGGGGGCAACCGGATGTCCACGATCGCGGCGTCAAGCTCGTGGGAGTTCGCCCTGCGGAGGAGCTCGTCCGCGTCCTCGCACTGAGCAACTACCTCGAACCCGGAGTCGGACAGGAGGCGCGCGAGCCCCTCGCGCAGCAGCACGCTGTCCTCGGCGATGGCTACGCGCACGGAATCTCCGCCCTGACGCGTGTGCCGCCGCCGCGCGGCGTCCACACCCGCAGGCGGCCACCGAGCGCCTCCACCCGATCGGCCAGACCGCGTAGGCCGCTGCCGCGCTCGCTGTCGGCTCCGCCCACGCCGTCGTCGACGACCTCGACGACGAGCGAGCCGTTTGCACGGGCCACATTCACGCTCACCGAGCTGGCTTCGGCGTGCTTGCCGACGTTCGCAAGGCTCTCGCAGACGACGTAGTACGCGGCCACCTCGATCCGCTCGTGCACGCGCGTATCGAGATCGACTGCCAGTCGCACCGGAACCGGCGCCTGGGCGGCGAGCGACTCGAGGGCCACGCCCAACCCATGCCCGCTGACCACCGCCGGGTGGATACCGCGCGCCACATCGCGCAGCTCCTCGAGCGACAGCGCGATCTCGCCTCTCGCCAGATCGAGGCGAGACATCGCATCGGGGTACCCGGCGAGGCGCTCCTTGAGCAGGCCCAGCTCGAGCGAGAGGGCGATCAGCCGCTGCTGCGCTCCGTCGTGAAGGTTGCGTTCCAGTCGCTGCCGCTCGTGCTGACCAGCCTCGATCACCCGTCCCCGCGAGCCCTTGAGCTCCTCGAGGCGCGCCCTCAGGTCGACATGAAGCCGGTCGTTCTCGAGCGCGATTCCGGCCGCCGCGCTGACGGCCTCGAGCCGCTCGGGCTCATCGGCGAGCGAGGGGTTGTGCACGAGCGCCGCCAGATGTACCCCGTCGCGGTCGATCAGCGTCGTGGCCCGACCGTTGTCGTGCGCGGGCAGCTCCACCGGGCGACCGTCCGGGCCCGCCCAGCTCTCGAACTCCGGCAGCCAATAGGCGATCGCCAGGGACGGATCGCCGAGCGCCCGGGAGAGGGCGTCCCGGAGGTCGGTCGGCCCCGGATCGGCATCCAGCTCGACGACGAAGTCGCCCACCGCGGAGCGAGCGAGCCGGGCGTCGAGCAGCCCGATCAGGAAGGCGACCGGGGCGATCCCGATCACGACGAAGGTGACCCGCCGGATGGTCTCGAACGCGGATAGCTCCAGCGCACCTGCCAGCAGAAGGACCGCGATCATCACGAGCCCAAGCGCGAAGGAGTCGATCAGCAGCGCGATCGAGCGTCGCAGCGGGCGACCGGAGGTTCGCCGGCGGGCGACGAGCAGGGCAACGCCGGTCAGGACGAGGGCGCTCAGTGTTACGAGCTGAACGTCTTGGACCGTATTGGCCGCAGCGGGTTCCGCCGCGGCGGCGAGCAGGTTGTCGCTGCCGACGCCGCCGAGCAGCATCTTGACGACCTGCACACCGGCCGCCACCGAATACCCCGCGGCGACGACGACTCGCTCCGTGCGGCGCTCGAGCCGTCCGCTCGGGAACGCGAGGAAAACATGGAGCAGGATGGCCACGGGCAGGAGGTCGAAGGCCAGCCCGATCGTGTACGGGAGAGGCGCGCTCGCCCACTGGAGCGTCGAAACGAACATCGCGAAGCCGGCGGCGATCATCAGGGGTCCGAAGCGGCTGTCGGGCCGCCGCGACCACGCGACCAGGCCACCGAGGATGTACGGGACCGTGATCCAGTCCACGAGCGCGGCCTGGAGGCCTGGCTCGGGCACGTGATCGCTCGTCAGCGCCAGCGCGAAGGCTGCGAACGGCCGCCGCTAGGCCGGTGAGCCCTACCGCCCAGAGCAGACGAGGCCCGGGCGCGAGCGGGGCGCCCCGAAGACGGATGTTCCGAGGGGCTGCGAAGGCGGCCATGTCACGCCCGCCTACCCGGTCGCCTTTGCTCGTTGGCGTTCGGGGCTAATCCGAACGACGTTCCAGACGAGCCCTACCCGCTCGAGGCTGGTGATGACCCAGGCGGAGGGATCGAGCTGCCAGGGGCGCATCCCGTGCGCGGCGGACGTGGGGAAGGCATGGTGGTTGTTGCGCCATGCCTCCCCCAGGGCCAGCGGGGCCAGCCAGGCCAGATTGCGTGACTCGTCGTCCGTCTCGAACGCGCGGCGCCCGAACGTTCCGAGTGCGATCCCGAGTCCGAAGGCGGCCGCTGGGCCGAGTGCTGCCCAGAGCGGGAAGGTCTTGTCGACGAGCCGGATCACGGGGTCGCGCAGAAGGTCTGGGGCGTCGCGGGCGAGCACCGCTCTCCTGACCGCCGAGGCGGCCTCGAGCCCTCCGTTGACCGAGAAGGCCAGGCTTCTGGGCGGGGTCAAAGGGCGCCCTCCTCACCGATGCGGACGACCTCCCGGCCGAGGCGGAGGCGCTTGGCGCGGTAGCTCGGCGTGAGGCCGCCGCTCAGCGCGTCTGCCTCGTCGAGCCATTCGAGCGCCAGTTCGAGGTCGCCGAGCCGATCGAATGCATCGGCGCGATCGAAGGCGGCCTCGATGCGCGCCTGGTGCTCTGACTCACGCGCGACGCGCCGGTCCCACTCCTTCGAGTCCGGTGAGGCGCACCGATGCGGCGAGATCATCGAGATGCTCGGCTCCCAAGGCCTCTTGCGATCCGCGCCGACCAAGGTCGACACCTAACGCCGGCCGGGTGCTGGAGCCGGATGAGCGCCCGCCGTCTGCTTGGGGCCGGGACGCGTGGTCAGCGTACCACCGAGCGGGATGCCGGGCTCGACTTTGAGTCTTCCGAGGAACGATGAGCTACCGCGAGACTGATCGCGTCGATCGCCAACGAGCGAAAGGATCGGCGCCCTCGTCGCGCCGATCCCGCAGCAGGGGAGGCCCCTGACGGGTCGCTATCGTCGGGCCTGCACCTCGCTCGGTGGGTTCCTCGCCTCTTCGCGCGATCCACGATCTGGGGCAGGAGGCAAGCGCGAAGCTCAATGAGGCGAAAGGACCAACTCCGCGCCACGAAGCTGAAACAGGTCGCTCGGCGAATCAAGCACGGGTCGTCGAAGGCCAGGCATTTGCCGCCCGTGAACCGCGCCGCCGAGGCGGAGCGCGAGTACCGCCGCGACCGGCCACAACCGACCTAGCGGAGCTGCCGGCGGCGATGCTCCACCACTACGAGCACGTCCGCCGCTAGATACCACGGAGGTCTGTGAGGCGTGTCACAGTGCGCCGATCGGCGTAATGGTTTGCTCGTCATACCGATGAATTTCGAAGCCCCATCGGGTCTTACGCATCGAGCATGTCAAGCCACGTCGCCACATATTCCAACGCCTCGCCACGGACCGTCCGGCACGGTCAGCGCCGCCGCTTCAGTCACGGGCGTCCTCGTTCGCCGGTGGAGCGGCTGGACGCGGTCATCGTCGGGGGTGGCCCGGCCGGCCTGAGCGCCGCGCTGGTCCTCGGCAGGGCCCGGCGCCGGGTGCTCGTGCTCGACACCGGCCGGCCCGCGAACGTCAAGTCCAGTTCTATCGGAGGGCTGCTCGGTCAGTCCGGCGTGGCGCCCGTGGAGCTGCGCCACGCCGGACGCGAGCAACTCGTCGACCTCCCGAGCGTCGAGTTGCGCGAGGCCGCCGTGATCGATGCCGACGCGACCGTCGACAGCGTGAGGGTGAGCCTCAGCGACGCGAGCACGTTCAGTGCGCGCGCCCTCGTGCTGGCCCATGGCCTGAGCTATGAGCCGCCCGCGCTGCCGGGCATCGAGCCGCTCTGGGGCCGGTCGGTGTTCCACTGCCCGTTCTGCGACGGCTGGGAGGTGCGCGACCGCGCGCTGGCCGTGCACGGCAACGGACCTGAGGCCGTCCGCTCGGCGCTCGTCGTGTCGAGTTGGAGCAGCGACGTCATCCTGCTGACCGACGGGCCGGCGCGGTTCGACGACCCGGATCGGGCCGTGCTGGACGCCGTCGGTGTGCGCGTCCGCGAGGAGCCGATCCAGCGCCTGGCGGGTCAGGACGGCAGCCTGCAGCGGATCGAGTTCGCCTCCGGACCCTCCGAGGAGTGCGAGGCGCTGTTCGTGCGCACCCGCCGCGGACAGCCGAACGGGCTGGCCGAGGGGCTCGGGTGCGCGCTGACCGAGGGCGGGACGATCGCGACCGACGGCGATGGCCGGAGCGACGTGCGTGGCGTCTACGCGGCCGGTGACACGGCGACGGAGAGCCTGCGCTCGGTCGCGGCCGCGATCGGGACCGGGTCCCGCGCTGCGCTGGCCGTCGCGCTCGACTACGTGCCGGTCACGGCGACGGCGTAGCGCGCTCGCGCACGATCACCGGCAGCCCGCCGCGCGGCGACAGCGTGGGCATCTGGCGAATCGACAGCGGCCGCATCGGCTCGACGAGCTCGACCGAGAACCGGCGCAGCACGGCGGTCGCGATCGCCTTGATCTCGAGCTGGCCGAAGCGCATGCCGATGCACGTGCGCGAGCCGCCGCCGAACGGGACGTAGGCGCCCTTCGGGAGCTTGGCGCGCTCGTCCGGGGTGAAGCGATCGGGCCGGAACTGCCAGGGCTGCGGGAAGACCTCGGAGAGGTGGTGGCTCGCCCACGAGCAGTAGTTGACGAGGACGCCGCCCGGGACGCGCACGCCGTGCAGCTCGAACGGCTCGATCGAGCGCCGCGGCCCGATCCAGGCCGGCGGGTACATGCGCAGCGTCTCGTCGACCGCCATGTCCATGCGCGGGAGCTCGCGCACGAGCTGGGCCGAGGTCGGCGCCGCGCCGTTCATCACCGCGTCCTGCTCGGCGAGGATCGGAGCCTGCTCCTGCGGGTTACGGGCGAGCTCGTAGAAGAGGAAGGTGACGGTGGAGGTCGTGGTGTCGTGGCCCGCGAACAGCAGGGTCATGACCTGATCGCGGAGCTCGTGCTCTGAGAGCCGCGAGCCGTCCTCGTCCTCCGCGTCGAGCAGCAGGCTGAGGATGTCCGTGCCGCGCTCGCCGGACCGGCGCCGGTGCTCGATCTCCGCGAAGATCACCTGGTCGAGGCGCGCACGCGCGCGCTGCATCCTGCGCCACGGGCTGCCCGGCCCGCGCAGCATCTGCACGGCGTAGTCCTCGCCCCAGAAGCCGAGCGCGCGCTCGAACTCCTCGGCCATGTGGGCATCGCGCACGCCGCGGTCGGGATCGAAGCCGAACAGCGCGCGCATCGCGATGCGCAGCGCCAGCGCACGTGTCCAGGTGTAGAGATCGAGGCGGGCGCCGGGCCGCCAGTCGGCGAGCGCGCGCTCGACCTCCTCGGTCATCGTGTCGGTGGCCGCCGCCACCTGCTCGCGATGGAACGCCGGCAGCATGATCTGGCGCGCGCGCCGATGGTAGGCGCCGTCAGTCGTGAGCAGGCCGTCGCCGAGCAGCGGGATCAGGTCGCCCATGCCGCCGTCGCGCCAGCGGAAGTTGGCCGCGTTCGAGACGGTCATGAAGTGATTCGCCTGCGGGCCGAGCGCGAACACGATCGGGGCGTACATGAGCCGCAGCGAGAAGACCGGGCCGTACTCGCCATACAGGCGCAGCAGGAGCGGCAGCGGCCCGCGCTCGAACTCGCGCGTGCGGCGCATGCTGAACGACAGCTCGCCGGGCGGGAACTTGCCGCGCGCCTCGCGCATCCAGCGCATGTCGAAGCGCACCCGATTCATGACTCCCTCGGTGACCGGAGGTGGCGCGCTGACGCTCATACGCCCGGAATCCTAGGCGGCATAGGCTTCCGGCAATGGACCTGGCGAGCGTCTGCGCCGCGTTCGGGCTGTCGGCCGCGTCGGGGCTGAACGCCTGGCTGCCGTTGTTCGCAGGCGCGCTGCTCAACAGGCTCGACGTGGTCGACCTGGCCGCGCCGTTCGACGACCTGAGCGGGACGGGCTGGATCGTGGCGCTCGGCGTACTAACGACGGCCGACTTCATCGGCGACAAGATCCCGGCGGTCGACCACGTCCTGCACGCGCTCGGATCGGTGATCGCGCCCGTCTCCGGGGCGGTCATGTTCACCGGCCAGACGGGCGTCGACACCGACGTGCCGACGCTCGTCGCGGCGCTGCTCGGCGCCGGCACCGCCGAGTCCGTGCACGCCGGCCGCGCCGCGGTGCGACCGCTCTCGACGGCCACGACGGCGGGGGTCGGCAACCCCGTCCTGTCGCTGATCGAGGACGCGGGCTCGGCGTTCCTCGTGGTGGTCGCGTTCGTGCTCCCGGTGTTGGCCATGCTGCTCGTGGTCGGCCTGCTGGTCGTGCTGTTCCTGGGCTGGCGGCGCGTCCGACGCAGGCGCGCGGCCGCCCGCGCGCCTACCTAGCTCACGAGCTCGCCATCAGGAGCGCGCGCGAGACCTGCACGGGGTCGTCCCAGGTGGGTATGTGGCCACAGTCCCGCAACAGCACCGTGCGCCAGTGCTCGGGCTTCGTGCGCGGCCTGCGGATCAGCCGGTCGAGCTCGCCCCATGCGAGCGTCACGGGAACGTCGATCCGCTCGGTGTCCGACAGGACGCCCGAGCGCATCGCGGCATTGGCCGCTTCGAAGCCCGGCGCGGTCACGTACGAGCGCACCAGCCGGGCGGCGGCCGCGGGCGGCACGCGCTCCGGATGCCCGACGGACGAGCGCAGCAGCAGCCTGCGTCCGCGGGCGCTGCGCACCAGCGCCGGGACGAGCGGCAGCAGCCGGCGGCCGATGCGGCGCACGTCCGGACCGTCGCGCGGCCCAAGCGGGCGCGTCCAGAAGCCCGCCGCGCAGAGCCCGGTGGCCGACAGCGTTCGCCCGGCCTTGGCGAGCTCGAGCGCGACCCAGCCGCCGAGCGAGTTGCCCGCCACGTGGACGCGCTCGAGCCCCAGCGAGTCGAGGAAGCGGCCGACGGCCGCGGCGAGCGCCTGTGGCGTCGGGTCCGAGCCGTTCGCGAGGGCGGGCGACGAGCCGAAGCCGGGCAGGTCGACCGCGATCACGTCGCGCTGGGCGGCGAGCCGCTCGAACACGGGCTCCCACACGACGATTTCGGCACCCAGCGGGTGGATCAGGAGGAGGGGCTCGCCGCTGCCACGGCGGATGTAATTGAGAGAAGTCATCCTTCTGCGCAGCAGCCACGTACCAGGCTTCGATGAATCTGAACGGACTCACCGCCCTCGTCACCGGCTCCAACCGCGGCATCGGCCGCGCGATCGCAGGCGAGCTCGCCACCCGCAGGCTCGACCTGCTGCTCTACGGCGTCCGCTCGCCGGAGGACTTCGAGCCTCCGTCGCCGCCCCCCGGCGGCGCCCGCGAGGTGCGCGCCGTCGGGCTCGACCTGTCGACGCGCGAATCGATCGACGCGGGGGCCGCGGCGCTCCCGCAGGTGGACGTCCTCGTCAACAACGCCGGCCTGATGACCGGCGGGCTGCTCGAGGAGCAGGAGGTCGACGAGATCTACGCGATGTTCCAGGTGAACCTCGTCGGGCTCGTCCATCTGACGAAGCTGCTGCTGCCCGCGATGGTGGAGCGAGGGCGCGGCATGATCGTCAACAACGCGAGCATCAGCGGATACGCCTGGTTCCCCGCGGCCACCACCTACGCCGCCGCGAAGACGGGCGTGGTGGCGTTCAGCGAGTCGCTCAGGCGCGAGCTCAAGGACACCGGCGTGGGCGTCCTCCACCTGGTGACGCCCGGCGTCGAGACGGACATGCTCGACGCGACCAGAGAGGTCTACGGCCGCCACATGGACGCCGCCGCCTGGGACGATCAGCCTCCGGAGGAGTGGGCCGCCAAGGCTGTCCGCGCGATCGAGCGCGACGATCACGTGCTCGGGCCCGGCGGGCGGCTCGCACTGGCGAAGCTCGCCTCACGCGGGCCCGCGGCGCTGCTCGACTTCGTGGCGGGCCGGTCGTTCTCGCGCGACGCGCGGTAGGCCGGCTTGGCGAACAGCACCTGGTAGTCCTGAATGCGGCGTTCGCGGAAGCCGCCCTCCGACCAGGTCAGGTAGAGCTCCCACAGCCGTCTGAAGCGACGGTCGTAGCCGAGCTGCTCGAGCCGCGGCGTCGCGGCCGTGAAGTTCGCGCGCCAGGCGGCCAGCGTGGGCGGGTAGTGCGCCGTGATGTCGTCGAGGTCGAGCGTGCGCATGTCCGTCTGCGCCGCGATCGACCTCGAGATCACCTCGACCGAGGGCAGGCAGCCCGACGGGAAGATCAGCTCCCTCGTGAACGAGCGCGAGGCCTTCTCGAGCTCGTAGGCGCGGTCGCTGATCGTGATCGCCTGCAGGAGCATGAGCCCGTCGGGAGCGAGCAGGTTCGAGCAGCGGCGGAAGAAGACGTCGAAGTACTGCCAGCCGACCGCCTCGATCATCTCGATCGAGGCGAGCTTGGAGTAGCTCCCGCGCAGGTCGCGGTAGTCCTCCATCAACACCTCGACGCGGTCGTCGAGGCCGGCAGCGCGCACGCGCTCACTCGCCACCGCGTGCTGTTCCTTCGAGATCGTCGTGGTGGTGACGCGGCAGCCGTACTCCCCGGCTGCGTGCAGTGCGAGCGAGCCCCAGCCGGTCCCGATCTCGACGAGGTGGTCGTCGCGCTTGAGCTCGAGCTTGCGGCAGACGCGATCGAGCTTCGCGAGCTGGGCCTCGTGCAGGGTCATTCCCGGCTCCTCGAAGTACGCGCAGGAGTAGGTCATCGACTCGTCGAGGAAGAGCCGGAACATGTCGTTGCCCAGGTCGTAGTGCGCCGCGATGTGCCGGCGGGCGGCCGCGCGGCTGTTGCGCGGCACGCGCGAGAACGCGTTCCGCAGCCGTGCGAAGGGGGCCCGCAGGCGGTCCAGCCGCGGCATCTCGCGCGCACCGATCCGGACGGCGTTCACCAGGTCGTCGGCGTCCCAGCGGCCCTCCGCGTACAGCTCGGCGAGCGCGCGGCTGCCGCGCATGAGGGCTCGCCAGAAGGCGGGGTCGTGGACGCGCAGGGTCGCGGAGAGATCGGCGCCCGGCGGGCCGAACTCGTATCTCGTGCCGTCAGGCTCGGCAATCTCGACGCGCCCGGCGCGCATGCGGCCGAGCATGGCTGACGCTGCTGTGCGGGCGATCATCGGGCCGGATGCGCATGGTACGGGGCGCCCTTCAGTTTGAGTCGCACGGCCTGTGCGTAGATGCCGCCTAGGACACGCAGCGTCATCAGCGGATAGCGCACGAGCGGCCACGCCGACAGCTCGCGGCGCGACAGCGCGAGCGTCGCGTCGAAGTCGACGCGCTCGTCGCGCCGGCTCTCCATGTGCACCCTCAGCAGCTCGCTCGGAGTGGTGAGGCTGACGTGGTACTCGGAGCCCATGGCGAGGAACGGCGAGACGTGGAAGGCCTTGCCGACCGATGCGCGCAGGCCGTCGAGCTCGTAGGTGTGGCGCTCGCCCCAGGGCGTGTTCGTGACCTCCGCCACGACGCGCTCGACTCTCTCTCCGCTGCGATCGAAGCAGTAGTAGAAGCTGACCGGGTTGAAGTGGTGGCCGAACGTCCGCACATGGGTGAGCAGGCGCACCGGCCCGTCGTGCTCGAGCTCGAGGTAGTCGCCGCGCCGGAAGCGCGCGGGCGCCGGCCGGCGCGCCGACCACAGTGGGATGGGGTCGAGCACCTCGGGCAGCTCGTCGAGGTCGAGGTAGGCCATGAACAGGCGCCTCCGGAACTCGTGCTGGACGGGCTCGAAACGCCGGTGGCGGATCCAGCCCTCGTAGAGGGCGCTCTCGCTCACGCGAGGCTCCGGCCGAACTGGGCGCACACGCGCAGCCCGGAGACGACGCCGTCCTCGTGGAAGCCGTAGCCCCAGTAGGCGCCGCAGTAGTGGGTGCGCCGCACGCCGCTCACCTCCTCCCAGCGCCGCTGGGCGGCCAGTCCGGCAGGCGTGTAGACGGGGTGGTCGTAGCGGAACACGCGGATCACGCTCTCGGGCTCGATCGCCTCCGTGCGGTTGAGCGTCACGCAGAGCTCGCGGTCGGCGCGCAGCGACTGGAGCCTGTTCATGTGGTAGGTCACGGTCGTCCTGCCGCTCGGGCGGTCCTGGAGGTGGAAGTTCCAGCTTGCCCAGGCGCGCCGCCGCCGTGGCAGCAGCGAGCGGTCCGAGTGCAGCACGGTCTCGTTGGCCTGGTATGGGATCGAGCCAAGGACCTCGGCCTCGGCGGCGCTCGGGTCCGCGAGCATGCGCAGCGCCTGGTCGGAGTGGACGGCGAGCACCAGCTCGTCGAACTGCTCGGGCTCGCCGCCGGCAGGCGTCAGCTCCACACGGTCGTCGAAACGCTCGATGCGCCTGACCGGGGTCGACAGCCGCAGCCGCTCACCGAGCGGCCCGGTCAGCGCCTCGACATAGCGCGACGAGCCGCCCTTGACGGTCAGCCACGAGGGCCGGTCCGCAAGGCCGAACATGCCGTGGTTCGCGAAGAACTCGGCGAGCATGCTCGCCGGGAAGTCCCAGATCCGCTTCGGGTCCGTCGGACCAGACCGCGGACACCTGCGGGACTATCAGTCGCTTCACGAACTGCGGCGAATAGCCCCCCTCCGCGAGAAAGTCGCCGAGCGACGGGCCGGATCCGTTGAGCCCGACCAGTGCGGGCGCCTCGCGGTTGAAGCGCAGCAGGTCGCGGACCATGCGGTGGAACGAGGGCCGGGCGAGGTTCGAGCGGCGCGCGAACAGCCCGTTCGCCGAGGCGCCGTTGTACTCGAAGTCGCGTCCGTCGCTCACCGAGAAGCTCATGTCCGACGGCTGCGTCTCGACGCCCACGCCCGCCAGCAGCCGCTGGAAGTTCGGGTAGGTGCGGTCGTTCAGGACGATGAAGCCGGTGTCGACCTCGTGGGTCGTCTCGGCCGTGTCCACCCTGACCGTGTTGGTGTGACCGCCCGCGTAGTCGTTCGCCTCGAACAGGGTGACGTCGTGGCCGTCCCGCAGCAGATGGGCGCAGACGAGCCCAGAAATTCCTGCACCTACGATCGCAATCCGTTTGGACATCCCCATCCGTACGTACGGTCGCTCGATCTCGATCAGTTGGGTAGAGTCGCCGCGACCCCGTCCGAGGAAGGCCCTCTTGGATCCAAGCCACCTGAAGTCGATCCCGCTCTTCTCCGACATTCCCGACGACGAGCTCGCGAAAATCGCCACCTTCGCCCAAGAGGTCACGGTCGAGGCGGGGCGCGAGCTGGTGCGCGAGGGCGACTTCTCCTACGAGTTCATGGCGATCCAGGAGGGCGACGCCGAGGTCACCCGCCACGGCGAGCACGTCGCCGACCTCGGGCCTGGCGACTTCTTCGGCGAGATGGGGCTGCTCGAGAAGACGTTGCGAAACGCGACCGTCACCGCCAAGACGTCTGTGCGGATCGTGACCCTGACCGGCTGGGATCTGAAGCGCATCGAACGCAGCGTGCCGGAGGCGATCGAGCGCGTCCGCGCGACGCTCGAGGAGCGCCGGCCGGCGGCGGACTAGAGCCGTGGCTGGGCGGATCGTCCTCTTCGGCGCGACGGGCTACACGGGCGAGCTGGCGGCCCAGGCCATGGTGGAGCGCGGGTTGCGGCCCGTGCTGGCGGCGCGCAGCCGCGAGAAGCTCGACGCGCTTGCGGAGCGGCTCGGCGATTCGCTCGAGACCGAGGTCGCGGACGTGACCGATCCGGCGAGCGTGCGTGCGCTCGTCGAGAAGGGTGACGTGCTCGTCACGACGGTGGGCCCTTTCGTGCGCTGGGGCGCAGCAGCGGCCGCCGCCGCCACGCGCGCCGGCGCGCACTACATCGACTCGACCGGCGAGCCGCCCTTCGTCCGCGAGGTCTTCGAGCGCTACGGCCTCGTCGCCGAGAAGGCGGGCTGCGGAATGCTCACCGCGCTCGGGTACGACTGGGTGCCCGGCAACCTCGCCGCCGGGATTGCGCTCACGCGCGCGGGCGAGTCGGCCGTGCGAGTGGACGTCGGGTACTTCCTGACCGGTGCGGCGGACCCGAGCGGGATGAGCGGCGGCACACGCGCCTCGCTCGTCGGCGTGATCGCGGCGCCCTCGTTCGCGTTCAGGGACGGGCGGGTGCGCACGGAGCGCGGGGCAAAGGACCTGCGCAGCTTCCGTGTCGGCGACCGCGAGCTGGCGGGTGTGTCCGTCGGCAGCTCCGAGCACTTCACGCTGCCGCGCGTGGCGCCGCAACTGCGCGAGGTCAACGCCTACCTGGGCTGGTTCGGCCCCGCGTCGCGTGCGATGCAGGTCATGTCGGCCGGCACGAGCGCGGTCATGAAGGTCCCCGGTGTCGAGGGGCTGTGGAACGCGGCCGGTCAGAAGCTCGTCAAGGGCTCGAGCGGTGGGCCCGACGAGGCCGCCCGCTCGGGCTCCGGCTCGCACATCGTCGCGATCGCCTATGACGGCGCCGGCAAGGAGCTGAGCGAGGTCCACGTCACGGGGGTCGACGGCTACACCTTCACCGGGCGCATGCTCGCCTGGGGTGCCGAGCGCGTCGCTGCCGGCGCGCTGCGCGGCACCGGCGCCCTCGGACCGGTGGACGGCTTCGGGCTCGAGGCGCTCAGCGAGGGCTGCGCCGAGGCCGGGATCGCCGAGGAGGAGGCCTCGGACGCCGAGGCCGCCACGCCGGCGGCGCCCGCCACCAGCGGCTGAGTGCACCTCTCGCAGGACCCGGCCGCCCGGCGACGGCTCGTCGCACTCGGAGCCGCGGCCGCGCTGGCGCTCGTCGTTGGGATCGTGATCGGCGCCGGCGGGGGCGGCGAGGACGAGCCGGAGCGTGAGTCCGGCGCCTCGCCCGCCGAGCAGGGTCGCGAGCTGCGCCGCGCGGTCGACCGGCTCAGCCTGCGCCGGCAGGTCGGGCAGCTCGTGATCTCGAGCTTCGACGAGACGACCAGGCCGGACTACATCCGCAGGCGCCTGCGCGCCGGCGAGACCGCCGGCGTCATCCTGTTCGGCCGCAACGGCGGGGACGCCGCGCAGTGGCGGCGGCTCACGCGCTCGATCCAGGCCGCGGCGCGCGGGCGCGCGCTCGTGATGGTCGACCAGGAGGGCGGCGACATCCGCACCGTCTCGTTCGCCGGCCCGGCCGCCGGGCAGGCGAGTCAGGGCGCGCCGCAGCAGGTCCAGGCCGCTGCCCGCGAGGCGGCCGGGCAGCTGCGCGGCGTCGGCGTGAACGTCAACCTCGCGCCGGTGGCCGACGTCGCAGAGCGCGGAGGCGTGCCGTCGGTCATGGACGGTCGGGCGTTCGCGGGCGGCCCCGACGAGGTGGCCGCGGCCACGCGCGCCTCGATCCGCGGCATGCGCGCCGCGCGCGTCGCCGCCACGGCGAAGCACTTCCCCGGCCTCGGCGGCTCGCAGATCAACACCGACGACGCCTCCGCCACCGTCGGCGGCTCGATCGACAGCGACCTCGTGCCGTTCGAGGCCGCGATCGCGGAGCGGGTGCCGCTCGTGATGCTCTCGCACGCGCTCTACCCGGCGCTCGACCCCGACGCGATCGCTTCGCAGTCGCAGGCGATCGCGACGGAGCTGCTGCGCGACGAGCTCGGCTTCGAGGGCGTCGTCGTGACGGACAGCATGGAGGCCCAGGCGGTGCTCGCCGTGTCGGGCGTCGCCGACGCGTCGGTGCGCTCAGTTCGCGCGGGGGCGGACCTCGTGCTGCTCACCGGCTCGGCCAGCTGGAACGACGTCTACCCGCGCCTGCTCGAGGAGGCCCAGACGGATCCCGAGTTTCGCGCGCGCGTGCGCGAGAGCGCGGCGCGCGTGCTCGCGTTGAAGCGCGCGCTCCTCGGCTGAGGCTACGCCGGCGCCAGCGCGGCCCGCACGAACTCGACGTCCGCGCGCAGCGCGTCCAGCTCGCGCGGCGTCTCGACGACGGAGGGCGCGTCGGCCGCGCGGATCATGTGGCGGAGCGCGTCGAGGTCGATCGTGCCGCTGCCGATGTTCGCGTGGCGGTCGGCTCCGGTTCCGGGCGGGTCGCGCGAGTCGTTCACGTGCAGCAGGTCGATCCGCCCCGTGATCGCGACGGCCCGCTCGACGGCGTCGGCGAGGTCCTCGCCGGCCGCGTGTGCGTGACAGGTGTCGAAGCAGAAACCGAGCTCGACCTCGGTGTCGGCGCCGGCCACGCCCTCCCATAGGCGTGCCAGGGCGTCGAAGCGGCGCGCCACGGCGTGCTCGCCGCCGGCGGTGTTCTCGAGGAACACCGGCACGCCCGCCTTCATCCGCTCGAGTGTCCGCACCCAGCGCTCGACCCCCTCGTCGAGCCCGTCCTCCGAGTGACCTGGGTGCACGATCACGGCGAGCGCGCCGACGTCCGCCGCCGCCTCGCAGGTCTGGTTGAGGATCTTGCGCGAGCCGTAGCGCACGTTCGGGCGCGGCGAGCACACGTTGATCAGGTAGGGCGCGTGGACGTAGAGGCCAACCTCCGATGCGCGCAGCTCGCCGGCGTCGTCACGCGGCGGCGGCTTCTCCCAGCCCTGGGGGTCGGAGAGGAACAGCTGGATGCAGTCCGCGCCGACCTCGGAGGCCTCGCGCAGCGGGTCCACGCCCCAGATGTGGGCTCCAACCGGCTGCGGCACCTGCTACTCGGCTGAAACGCGCTCGAGTGCGCGCTGCATGAGCTCGCGGTGCACCGAGCGGGTGCCCTCGGTCCGGCGCACCCAGGAGCCGTCGGCCCCCAGCTCCCAAGCGAACGTGTTGTCGGCGAGGCAGCGCTCGAGCGTGTCCTCGAGCTCCGCGACGAGCTGCGGGTCGGTGAGCGGCGCGAGCAGCTCGACGCGCGTGTCGAGATTGCGCGGCATCAGGTCGGCGGAGCCCATCCAGTAGCGCCGCTCCTCGCCGCGCTGGAACCCGTAGACGCGCGAGTGCTCGAGGAAGCGCCCGACCACGGAGGTCACGCGGATGTTCTCGGAGACGCCCGGCACGCCGGGGCGCAGGCAGCAGATCCCACGCACGTTCACGTCGACGCGCACGCCGGCCTGTGAGGCCTCGTAGAGCGCGCGGATCGAGCGCGGATCGACAAGCGAGTTCATCTTCAGCACGATCCGCGTGTCGACGCCGGCCTCGTGCGCCTCGATCGTGCGCTCGACCTCGCGCAGGAACCATTTGCGCATGTGGTCGGGGGCGACGATCGCCTTGCGGTAGTCGGGCGAGCGCGCGATGCCCGTAAGCGAGTTGAACAGCTCCGCCACGTCCTGAGCGATCTCGCGGTCCGTCGTGAAGAGGCCGAAGTCCTCGTACAGGCGCGCCGTCTTGGCGTGGTAGTTGCCGGTCCCGATGTGGACGTAGTGGCGCACGCCGCTGCCCTCGCGGCGAACGACGAGCAGCGCCTTCGCGTGCGTCTTGAGCCCGGGCAGGCCGTGCACGACGTGCGCGCCCGCCTCTTCCAGGGCGCGCGCCCAGCCGATGTTGCGGCGCTCGTCGAAGCGCGCCTTCAACTCGACGAGGCAGACGGCCTGCTTGCCGCGCTCGGCCGCCTCGATCAGCGACGGGACCAGCGTCGAGTCGTCCGAGGTGCGGTACACGGTCAGCTTGATCGCGAGCACGTCGGGGTCGCGCACCGCCTGCTCGACGAAGCGCTCGACGCTTGCCGCGAAGGAGTCATATGGGTGGTGGACGAGGACATCGCCGGCGCGCATCGCCGCCATCAGGTCGGCGGGCCCGTCATCGCCATCCGTGAAGGCGGGCGGCGGTATGGGGCTCCAGGGCTCGTCGCGCAGCTCGCGGTGGCCGTCGACCCCGTAGATCTGCCACAGGTCCTCGAGATCGAGCAGCCCCGACACGTCGACCACCTCCGCCTCGTCCACGGCGAGCTGCTCGATCAGGTACTCGCGCATCTCGGGGTCCATCGAGGACGACACCTCGAGCCGGACGACCTCGCCGAAGCGGCGCCGGCGCAGCTCGTCCTCGACCGCGCGCAGCAGGTCGTCCGCCTCGTCCGAGACCGTGAAGTCGGCGTCGCGCGTGACGCGGAAGTAGTCGTGGCGCAGGATCTCCATGCCCGGAAACAGCGAGTCGAGGTGGCGCGCGATGATTTCCTCGAGCGGTACGAAAATGTCGTGGCCGATCGGCACGAAGCGCGGCAGCACCTCCTTCGGCACCTTCACGCGCGCGAACGTCTCTGCGCGCGAGACCGGATCGCGGAGCCAGACCGCCAGCGAAAGCGACAGGTTCGAGATGTAGGGGAAGGGCCGGCCGGGCCCGACCGCCAGCGGCGTCAGCACCGGGAAGATCTGCTCGGCGAAGATTCGGTCGATCGCCTGGAGCTCGTCGGGATTGCAGCGGGCGCAGTCGACGACGCGGATGTCGTGCTCCGCGAGCGCCGCCGTCAACTCGTCGTCCCAGACGCGCGAGTGCCGCGCGCCGAGCTCGCGGTTGCGCTCGCCGATCCGCTCGAGGGTCTCGCTCGGGGAGAGGCCGTCGACGCCGCGGGCGTCGATGCCGGCGTCGACCTGGTCGTGCACGCCGGCCACCCGCACCATGAAGAACTCGTCCAGGTTGGAGGCGTAGATGGCGCAGAACTTGACCCGCTCCAGCAGCGGGATCCGCTCGTCCTCCGCCAGCTCCAGCACCCGCTCGTTGAACTGGAGCCAGGACAGCTCTCGGTTGTTGTAGAGCTCGGGTGAATCGAGCGACGGTGCTTCGGATGGAGCGGTTACGGCTTCCACAGGCGTCAATTATGGTGCTTCGCCGTGATTTGGTTGTTGCGACATGGGGATGCCGAGCAGGGCTCCCCCGACGCCGAGCGCCCGCTGACCGACAAGGGGCGCCGCCAGGCGCGCGCCGCCGGTGCCGCCCTGAAGGAGCTCGGCGTGAAAATCGAGGCGTGCCTGACGAGCCCGAAGAAGCGCGCGGCCGACACCGCCGCCCTCGCATGCGAGCCGCTCGCCATCGAGCCGCAGGAGGAGCCGGAGCTCGCGGGCGGGCGCTTCGACCCGCTCGAGCTGGCGGCCGAGACCGGCCAGGACGTGCTGCTCGTCGGCCACGAGCCCGACTTCTCGGACGCCGTGCGCGAGCTCACCGGCGGCGACGTCGACATCAAGAAGGGCGGCCTGGCTGCCATCGACGCCGGTGAGCTCTGCGTGCTCATGCGCCCTGCCGAGATCAAGCGGATCGCCCGCTCCTAGGCGAGCTGGCGGCCCTCGACCAGCTCGAGCAAGACGCCCTCGCGCAGCCCGCCACGCGCGATCCGGAGCGGGAGCTGCAGGAGGTCCGAGATCGCCTCGAGAACGAGGATTCCGGCCGGCAGCAGGCGGACGCGCTCGGTGTCGAGCTCGAAGCGGCGCGCGACCTCGGCGATCGGGAGTCAGCGACAGCACCCTGATCCCGCGCTCGAGCGTGTCGTGCGCGAGCTCGCCCCCGACCAGCCTTCGCAGGGAGGTCGCCGTGCCGCCCACCGCGACCGCGTGCTGCGCGGGCGGCGGCTCGAGGCCCTCGAAGGTCCCCGCCACGTGACGCCGCACCTTCTCGAGCTCGTCGACCGAGGGCGGGTCGGAGCGCAGATACGAGTCCGCGAGGAAGCCGGACCCGATCCGGAACGACTCGGACCACTCCATGCGTCCCTCGGGATCGCCGATCGCGATCTCGCTGGAGCCGCCGCCGACGTCGATCACGGCGACGGTGCCCTCAACCGGGCGCAGCAGCGTGCGCGTCGCGCCGACGAACGACAGCCTGGCCTCCTCCTCGCCGGTCAGCACGGACAGCTCCGTGCCGCCCGCCTCCTCGACCGCCTCGACGAGCTGCTCGCGGTTGGGTGCGTTGCGGATCGCGGCGGTCGCCACGGCCACGATCTGCTCTGCGCCGAGCTCGTTCGCAACCGCGACCTGGGTGCGGACCACCTCGGCGGTCTCCTCGATCTTCTCCTGGGGAATCCCACCGCCGTTGCGCATGCTCCTGCCGATGCGCGTGAAGGCGCGCTGGGTCACGAGCTCCCGCAGCGCGCCGTCGCCGGCGTCGGCCACGAGCAGCCGCGTGGTGTTGCTACCGATGTCTATGCAGGCGCAGATCAAGCAGTGGGGGGAGCGAGCTCCGGATGCGAGGCGTCCTCGAACTCGCGGAACAGGCCGGTGACGACGAAGGCGGTCTGCTCGCCGATGTCGACCGCATTGTCCCCGACGCGCTCGATGCAGCGCGCCACCAGCATCATGTGCATGCCCCACTCGCGCTGATCCGGATCGTCGCCGATCTCGAGCGCCCGGTGGAAGACCTGCCGGTTCAGCCTGTCGATCTCGTCGTCCTGGCGGACGAGGTCCCTGGCCATGTCGACGTCACGGCGCTCGAAGGCCTGGCCGCACTGGATGACCTGCTGGCGGGCCTGCGACTCCCATGCGTGCGATCAGCTCGAGGATCTCGGGGTCCGCGGGCGGCTCGTGGCCGGCGAGCGGCACGAGCTTCGCCATGTTCACGCACTGGTCGCCCATGCGCTCGATGTGCTTGATGATGTGGAGCAGCGCCGCGACCAGGCGCAGGTCGCCCGCGACTGGCGCCTGCAGCGCGAGCAGCGACAGCACGCCCTGGTGCACCTCGAGGTAGCGGCCGTCGATGCGGTCGTCGTCGGCGATCACCATGCTGGCGAGCTCGACGTCCTGATGCTGAACGGTTTCGAGCGCGCGGTCGAGCGCCGTCACCACCATCGGCAACGCACCCATCGCCTGCTTCTCGAGCGTTGCTAGCTCCTCTTGGAACTGAAGGCGAGTCGTATCCGCCACGCTAGCTGCCTCAGCCGACCTTGCCCGTTACGTACGCCTCCGTGCGCGGATCGTCCGGGTTGGTGAAGATCTTCTCAGTGTCGGCGAACTCGACGACCCGCCCCGTGCGGTGCTCGTCGTCGTTCAGCTCGACCGTGAAGAAGGCCGTCTTGTCGGAGACGCGCGCGGCCTGTTGCATGTTGTGCGTGACGATCACGATCGAGTAGTCGTTCTTCAGCTTCAGCATCAGGTCCTCGATCTTGCCGGTCGAGATCGGGTCGAGCGCCGAGCAGGGCTCGTCCATGAGAATCACGTCCGGCTCGACTGCGAGCGCGCGAGCGATGCAGAGCCGCTGCTGCTGGCCGCCCGACATGCCGAATGCGTTCGTCTTGAGCCGGTCCTTGACCTCGTCCCAGAGCGCCGCCTGTGTGAGCGCGCGCTCGACTTCTCGTCCATGTTGCTCTTCATCCCGAGCACGCGCGGGCCGAAGGCGATGTTGTCGTAGATCGACTTGGGGAACGGGTTCGGCTTCTGGAAGACCATGCCGATGCGCTTGCGCACCTCGACCGCGTCTACCTGCGGCGCGTAGAGGTTCTGGCCGTGGTAGAGGACCTCGCCCTCGACCGTGGCGCCGGGTATCAGGTCGTTCATCCGGTTGAGGCAGCGGATGAGCGTCGACTTGCCGCAGCCGGAGGGCCCGATCAGCGCGGTGATCTCGTTCTTGCCGATGTCGAAGGTCACGCCGCGGACGGCCGGCTTCTTGTTGATACGAGACCATCACGTCGTCGAGGCCGAAGATGGCCTCGCGGGGCTGCTTCTCCTTCTCGGGCACGCCCTGGACGGCGGGCGACTTGCTGTCGCCGTGCGGCGAGCGAACCTCGAGCTTCTGGGTCAGCCCGCGCTGCTCGTCCTGCCGCTCCCGCTGCTCGGCCGACTCGATGTCCTGTGGCTCGGTCATGCGCTCCGTCACTCTAGTTCACCTCACCACTTCTGCTCGTAACGATTCCGCAACCAGATCGCGACGCTGTTCATGAGCACCAGCATGATCATGAGCAGCAGGATGCCGGCGGCTGCGAGCGGTCGATAGTCGTTGACGTCGTTGGAAGGCCGTGTGATCCAGTCGAAGATCTGGATCGGCATCGCCGTGAAGAACGAGTCGAGGCCCTCGGGGTTGAAGGCGATGAAGGTCGCCGCGCCGACCACGATCAGCGGCGCGGTCTCTCCGATGGCGCGCGCCAGGGCGAGGATGACGCCGGTTGCGATGCCCGGCACGGCGGCGGGCAGGACCTGGCGCCAGATCGTCTGCCACTGGGTTGCGCCGAGCGCCATCGAGCCCTCGCGGATCGAGGGCGGCACCGCGCGGATCGCCTCGCGCGCGGCGATGATCACGACCGGCAGCACCAACAGGCCGAGCGTCAGCCCGCCGGCCAGCACGACCGGCCCGAGCGAGAGCGGGCCGCGCACCAGGAACGCCAGGCCGAGGATGCCGTACACGATCGAGGGCACCGCGGCCAGGTTCTGGATGTTCAGCTCGATCAGCCGGTTGTACCAGCGGTTCGCGTCCGCGTACTCCTCGAGGTAGATCGCGGTCGCCACTCCCACCGGGATGATGAAGGCGGCGCACACGCCCATCAGCCAGATCGTGCCCCAGAACGCGGCCTGGATGCCGGACTGGTCGGCGTTGATCGACGAGAAGCTGGTGATGAAGTCCCAGGTCAGGTTGCCGGCGCCGTCCGCGACGACGTCGGCGAGCAGCACGCACAGCAGCAGCACCGAGATGCCGACGCAGACGATCAGCCCGATCTGGAACCCGGTGTTCTTCGTGCGGGTCGCCCCGGGCGCCTTGCCGATCGCCTGTGCCTCCGCGATCGCCTCAAGCTCCGCGCTCATTCGTACACCTGCCTGTATTTGCGGACGAAGCGGATCGAGATCATGTTCATGATCAGCGTGATCACGAAGAGGGTCGTGCCGACGGCGAACAGCGTCTTGTAGGCGATGCTGCCGGTGGACACGTCGCCCTTTGCGGTGGAGGCGATGAACGTGGTCATCGTCTCCATCGACTGGAAGATGTCGAGGCCCCATTGGGGCTGCAGGCCGGCCGCGATCACCACGACCATGGTCTCGCCGACCGCCCTCGAGAACCCGAGGACGATCGAGGCGACGATGCCCGACAGCGCCGCCGGGAACACGACTCGCATCGTGGTCTGGAGCTTCGAGGCGCCCAGCCCGAACGAGCCCTCGCGCAGCGACGCCGGCACGGCCGACATCGAGTCCTCGGAGATCGACGCGACCGTCGGCACGATCAGGAAGCCGATGATGATGCCCGCGGCGAGCGCGTTGAAGATGCCGACGTTGCCGTCGCCGAAGATCGCGCGCAGGACCTCCGGGGTGAAGAAGGTCAGCGCGAAGTAGCCGAAGACGATCGTCGGGACGCCGGCCAGCAACTCGAGGATCGGCTTGATCGTCTTGCGCACGGCCGGCCGGGCGTACTCGGCGAGGTAGATCGCTGCCGCGAGCCCCAGCGGGACCGCCACCAGCATCCCGATGAGGCTGATGACCATCGTGCCGAGCACCAGCGGCAGGACGCCGAACGAGGCGGGGTTGAACAGGGGAGCCCAGTCGGTGCCGAACAGGTAGTCGCCGACCGGCACCTCCTCGAAGAAGCGCACCGTCTCCGTGAGCAGCGAGAGGACGATCCCCGTGGTCGTGAGGACCGAGATCAGTGCCGCCAGCATGAGGAACCCCTTGATGAGGTCCTCACCCCAGCGGCGCCGGGCAGCGCGGAGGACTGGTGCCTCCGCGCTGCCCTTCGCAACCGCTGTGCTGCGAGCTGCCACCTAGCTCCCGACCGCGCTCTGCGCCTCGGATGCCTGCTCCTGGCTCATAGGCACGATCGCCGACGCCTCGGCGATCGACTCGTAGTTCTGGACCACGTAGTCCATGAACGCCTTGACCTCGGGCTTCGTGATGGCCTTCGAGCTCGGGTACATCAGCAGCGGGCGCGAGAGCGGCTTGTACTCGCCGCTCTGGATGTTGTCCGCGTCCGGCTTGATGCAGTTGTTCGCGCTCTCGCCGACCCCGATCAGGTTCAGCTTGTCCTGGTTCTGCTCGTAGTAGGAGAAGCCGAAGTAGCCGAGCCCGCCGGCCTCGCCCTCGACGCCCTGGACGAGCACGTTGTCGTCCTCGGAAGGCTGGTAGTCGGTGCGCGAGACGCCCTCCTCACCGTTGATCTGCTCGGTGAAGAAGTCGAACGTGCCGGAGTCGGTGCCGGGCCCGAACAGCTTGAGCGTCGTGTCCGGCAAGCTCGGGTCGATCTCGCTCAGCTTCGTGACCTTCGAACCCTTGTTCCAGAGCTCCTTCAGCTGGGCGGTCGTCATGCAGTCGACCTTCAGATCCGGGTTGGACACCACGGCGATGCCGTCGTTCGCGACCTGGACCTCGGTGTAGTCGATGCCGTTCTTCTTGCAGACGGCGATCTCGTCTTCCTCGATCGGTCGCGAGGCGTCGGAGATGTCGGTCTCGCCGGCGCAGAACTTCTCGAAGCCGCCACCGGTGCCCGAAGTGCCGACCGTGATGCGCACGCCGGGGTTGGTGGCCGCGAACTCCTCGGCCGCGGCCTGCGCGAAGGGCGCGACCGTGCTCGATCCGTCGATGCGAATGGTGCCGGAGAGGTCACCGCCGCCTCCGCCGCCTCCGCCGCCTCCGCTGTCGTCGTCGTCATCACCGCAGGCAGCTGCCCCGAGGGCGAGTGCACCGCAGACGGCGAACACGAGGAGCTTCCTCATGCGGGTCTTCTCCTTGTCTTGGAACATTGAGAGCGCGACACTCTCAATGACCCGCTGGGAGTCTGTTATCGGCTTGTGCCTGTCTTGTGAAAAACGTGTGAAAGCCAGGCTCAGTCGGAAGACAGGCGGTAGCCGAAGCCGAAGTGCGTGTGGATCAGCTGCCGGCCGGGCCGCGCCTGCTCCAGCTTGTGGCGCAGCTTGCCTACATAGACGTCCACCGAGCGGTCCGCCTTGCGGTAGGGCTCGCCCCACACGACCCGGTAGAGCTCCTCGCGGCTGACGATACGGTCGTGGCGCTCGGCCAGGGCGGTCAGGAGCTCCAGCTCCCGCACGGTCAGCTCGAGACGCCGGCCGTCGAGAAGTGCCATGAACTCGCTGGGCCGGATCTCGAGGGCCCCGATATTGAAGCTCTGATGGTTCGTGGCTGCCTCCATGGCCCGGCGACTGTTCCAGCTATGTGCGGAATGTCAGTTATCGCGCCGTTGTCGGCCTGTGAAAATGCTGTAAATCCTTCCCTTCCTCCGGGGGACGCCACCAGTAGACTCCCCGGCGGATGTCGGAGCTCCGTCTCGCAATCCTTGACTCGGATTCCGGATTCGTCCGTGTTCTGGTCAAAAGAGCGGGCGATCTCGGCTGGCAGTACCGCCGCCTCGAGGCGCCGCCGCGCACCGAGGAGTTCGTAGCGATGCGCGTCAACGCCCTGGTCGTCGACCTCGGCCTGCTCGGCGCGGGTGCGTGGGATTTCCTCGACCGCGTGTCCGCGGCGCTGCCCGGGCTCGGGATCGTCGTCTGCACCGGCCGCTCGAGCGTCTCTCAGCGCGTGCGCGGGCTGCGTCTGGGCGCCGACGACTGGGTCACCAAGCCCTGCCACCCCGAGGAGGTCCTGGCGCGGGTGGAGGCCGTCGTGCGGCGGCGCAAGCGCGCCTCGGCGCGAGTCGAGAGCGGCCCGCTCGTGGCGGGCGACCTGGAGATCCGGGCCGATCAGTTCCAGGCGTTCTGCCGCGGGCAGAGCGTCGACCTGACGCGCCGCGAGTTCGAGGTCCTGCAACTTCTCGCCCAGGCCGAGGGCAAGGTCCTCCAGCGCGAGGAGATCTACCAGGCGGTCTGGGGCTACGCGATGGCCCACGGCGACCGCTCGGTCGACGTCTTCATCCGCAAGGTGCGCCAGAAGCTCGAGAAGGCCTCGCCGACCTGGAGCTACATCCACACCCATTTCGGCGTCGGCTACCGGTTCGACCCCGAGCAGCGCGAGGAAGGCGCCGGCCTCGCTCCGCTCGAGCCGGCGGCCGACCGGGTCGAGGACGAGCTCTCGGTCCAGGCGCTGCGCCCCGCGCTCTAGCTCAGCCGGAAGCGCCGCATCCGCGTGCGTGAGCGGTTGTGGCTGTCGTCTCGTCAGCGCTGCGCCTGACTGTCGAAGTCGCGCTCGGCGCGCCAGCGCGTCGTGCCTCGGCGCTCGATCCGAACGAGCACGGTCGAGCGCTCCGAGGCCGTGAAGCGCAGGCGTCCCGCGCGCACGCGCACGCGCGAGCGCGAGGGACGCCTGCGGTCGTTCGTGGAGGGCAGCGGCAGGACCTCGACCTCCCCGGCGCCCCGCCCGTGGACGGTCCAGCTCAGGCCGAGCGGCGCCGAGCCGCGGTGAGCCCCGCAACCCCGGCCACGAGGCCGAGCGCACCCAGCACGAGCGCGACGATCGTCAGCCACTCCGGCGCCGAGTCGTCGTCGACGGACGCTCCGGCGGTGTCGACGTCGGCGCTCGCCTGCTCCATGTGCTCGGCGGTCTCCTCCGCGGCGGCCCCTCCGCCGTGCTCACCCTCGGCGGCCGTCAGCACGACCGCCGGCGCAGGACTCTCGAGGTCGTCCTCGCTCTCGCCCTCGGCCGGGATCTGGATCCAGCGCGTCTCGCCCTGCTCGCACTTCTGGATCGTCGGGAAGTAGATCGACTCACCCGGCTTCCCGGCGGGCATCTTGAGGCTCATGTAGACGAAGTCGAGCCGGTCCGCGGGCAGCGGCGTCTTCGCGTGTAGGTGACCTGGCTGACGCCGCTCGTGATCTGCTCGCCGTGCAGCTCGACGGGATCCTTCTTGCCCTCCTTGGTCTTGATCGTCCAGTTCGGGGTGATCGCCGGGGTGGCCGACGCCACGCTCGGCGGGATCTGCACGCTGAACTGCGTGGTGGGCGACTCCTCGCAGCCGTGCGGAATCTGGAAGCTGACGGTCGCGTAGCCGTCCGAGGGCGCCTCGGACGGGTTGGTGGTGATGTGCGCGGCGGCCGGTGCGGCGAGCGCGAGGGAGGCGAGGCCCGCGAGGCCCGCCGCTCTCCCGATGATGCTCTTCATTTCGTGTTCTCCTTCTGAGGTCAGCTGGTTCAGGCGGTTCCCGGCGCGGGCAGCGGCGGCGCCCGGCCCGCCAGCGCCGCGCCGACCAGCCGGCCGCCGCGCGGAAGGAGCTCTGCAATCGGCTGCCGCGCCGGGCGCGGCTCGGCGCCCGGCAGGCGCCGGCGCCGCGGACCGGCCCGCCGCGCCGCCCGCACCAGCGCCTCGTCGCCTGGGTAACGCCCGCTCAGGAGCGGCAGCAGGATCAGGAGCGCGGGCGCGAGATAGATGAGGGCGTCGCTCACGCCCAGGATGAGCATCCCGAGCGTCCAGACGGCCGTTATCGCGGCGAAGGCGATCACTCGACCGGCACCTCCACGACGGAGCGCCGCTCCTCGAACTTCGACACCAGCGTGGAGACCGCGAGGCGCCAGTCGCCGGCGGGTGCGAACTGCGCCCTGCGCGCCACCCAGTGCCCGGGCCCCGCCTTGTCGATCCGCGGCTCGAGCGGGCCGACCTCCTTCGCAGGGAGGGTCATCGAGACGTCCAGCTCGCGGAAGCGATCGAACTGGGCGCCGGTGCGCGCATCGGTGAGATAGATGTGGATCTCGTTCGAGCCGACCTGCGCCGGGTCCACGATCAGCTCCATGCGCGCTGCGCCGAGGGTGGTCGTGGTCGAGAAGGGGCCGGCGGCGAGCGAGTCCGGGGGCGGGTAGCTCGTGAGCGCGGCGGTCACGCCGAGCACGACGGCCAGCAGCGCGACCTCCGTTCTCAGCGTGCGGCGCAGCACCCGCCCCTCGCCACCGGGGGCGCCGCCGTCGCCGGCGAGCCGGCGCAGTCGCGGCAGCGAGCGGCGCCGGTTCAGCGCTCCGAGGGCGATCAGCAGCGCAAGCAGGCAGGCCTTGACGAGGATGGCCCGTCCGAAGGCCGTGTCCCACAGGTCCGAGACCGCGGTGAGGTGGAACACCGACTGCAGGACGCCGGTCGCGAGCAGCGCGGCCACGGAGTAGAGGGCGAGCGGCGAGAAGCGCCAGAGCGAGGCGGACAGGAGCCGCGTGCGGTCGGGCGGATCGAGCCGGCGCGTAGCGGCCGGGAGCGCGAACAGGACCAGCGTGAGGCCTCCGATCCAGACGCTCATCGCGAGCACGTGCAGGACGTTGGCCGGGAAGAGGACGATGGTCGGGTCGGTCACGCCCGCGTGGCCCGCGAGTGCGGGCGACAGGACGAGGAACCCGAGCAGGAGGGCGAGCGGGGCGAGCACCGCGAGCCCCGCGCTGCGCGGAAGCGCCTGGCCGACGGCCCCGAGCGAGGCGGGCCGCAGCGCGGGCAGCGCCCGGCGCGCCGAGAGCGCGGCGAGCAGGCCGCCCAGCAGCGCCCAGTCGAGCAGGCGCAGGCCCCAGGCGGTCCCCGCGCGCGTGCCGAGCACGTCCCCGATCACCTCGGTGTCGAGCGCGTCCCAGAACGACGTGCCGCCGGCGCTCGCGCCCTGGAGAATCAGGCCGAGGAGCGCAGCGAGCGCGCCGGCGCCGATCGTGACGGCACCGATCCGGCGGAGCCTCGAGCTGAAGGACTCGGAGGCGAGGCGCCAGGCATCGCCCGCTCCCGCCAGCTCGCGCAGCGCCGGCAGCCAGACCGCGAGCAGGAACAGGACGCCGCCGACCGCGACGGCGATCGCCGCGTAGCTCACGCCCTTGGCCACGCCGAGCGCGACGCTCGTGACGGTGCCGGCGTCGCCCGAGTCGATCAGGTCGGAGACCGAGGCGGCGGGCGCCGCCCCGCCCTTGCCGACCGTGAACACGAAGCCGCCCGAGATCGGGTGCGAGTCCGCTGACACGACCCGGTAGGTGGCCGTGTAGCTGCCGTCCGGCAGATCCGGACGCAGCCGGACCGCGACGGCCTCGCCATCCCCGCCGGGGCGCTCGGTCGCACCCACGTCGACGCGCTCGCCCTTGGCGTCGAACACGCGCAGCGCCCCGAAGGCCGACTCGACCGGCTCGTTGAAGCGGAACACGACCCGTGGCGGCGACTGCTCGACGCTGCCACCGCGCTCGGGGACGGTGCCGACCACGACCGCATGGGCGCCGGCGGAGGCCGGCACTGCCAGCAGCAGCGCGAGCGCCGCGCAGATCACGGCGAGGCGTCTCACCAGGCCTCGACCTGCTCCCGCTCCGCCGGCTTCCGGCGCCTGCGCCGCACCACGGCGACCAGCGCCACGCCGGCGAGCGCCGCGACCGCGAGCGAGACCGCCGCGGCGACCGGGAAGCCACCGTCCTTGCCGAGCCAGGTGAGCGTCCCGCTGACCGTGGCCGGGCTGCCGTTCGCGGTGACGCGGGAGCTTCCAGTCGAAGATCTTGGCGCGCGCGGATTCGTCGTCACGGACGCGCTCGGGCGGTGTCGACGACATCCAATGGATGCGGTGGTCATGCCAGTCGTAGCGTCCGTGCCTTGCGATCACCTCCCACTCGGGCGCCGCCTCCGGGTCGGCCGTGTCAGGGACCTCGACGTCCGCGAACCGGTCCTCGTTCAGGTAGGTGGCCGGCGAGCGCTGGTTGACCAGCACCGTGCCGTCGGGCTCGAAGCGGAGGTAGGGCTCGCCGCGGTAGCCCTCGACCACGATCGTCTCGCTGCCGCTGTTGCGCAGCTCGATGCGGTCGTCGAAGTTGAGGACCTCGGCGTTGAGCCCCGCGACGGGCGGCGAGATCGCGTTGACCTCGGATCTGTAGTTGGGGTTGCCCTCGTGGGCGAGGGCGGGTGGTGCGAGCGCGCACAGCGCTGCGAGCGCCGCGGCGGCCACACCCAGATGGCGAAGCACTGAGCCTCCTCGGCTCGGACGTGGAACGTCCGGGCTCCGCGTGTGACCGAGGCCGCCCGGACGCTAGGTCGCAGCGACGGCGGGCGGGCCGCGCTCGGCGAGCGAGTGCGCGATCAGGCGTCCGCCGCGGGGGAGGAGCGCGCCGAGGCGATGGCCGGCGGAGCGCTGCGCGGCGAGCCGCGGGTGGCGCATCCGCGAGCGCGGCCGTGAGCGCAGGCGGTCGAGCGTCTCCTCACCCAGATAGCGCCCGAGAGCCAGGGGCAGCGCCAGCACAAGCAGCGGCGCCGCGTAGGCGAGCAGCTCGGGGTGGCCGGCCAGGGCGAGCAGACAGGCGAGCGCCGCGACGACGGCCGCCGAGAGCGCAAGCAAACGCTGATCCCTGGCGGGCATTGCGGCTCAGGGTACAGGGATGCGCGCGAGCCATTGCCATACTTTCGCCGCGCGATGACCAGGAACCAGCGAATCCTGTTGATCGTCGCGGCCGTTGCCGTGGCCGTGATCGCGTTCGTGATCGCGAGCCCGGGGTCGGACGACGAGGACGACGGCAACCAGGCGGCACAGACGACCACGCAGACGGAGGTCGAGACCCAGACCGAAACCGAGGTCGAGACCCAGACCGAGACCACGCCGCCGGAGCCTCAGGTGTCCGTCACGCGGATCCGGATTCAGGGCGGTGAGGTCGTCGGCGGTCCGCAGTCGATCGAGGTCGAGCAGGGCGAGCCCGTGCGCATCGTGGTCGCCTCCGACGCACCCGACGAGATCCATCTGCACGGGTATGACATCGAGCACGAGGCGGCACCAGGCGCCCCGGCGCGCTTCAACTTCACGGCCGATGCCGAGGGAGTGTTCGAGATGGAGAGCCACACCGCCGAGGACGCGGGGCTCGAGCCGCTCGTCGCACGCCTGGTGGTGAACCCCTCCTGACCCGCCAGTGATCCAGATCGCACACGGGCTGGTAGCCCGATCCGATCTGCCCATCCCCGAGTGGCTCTTCGGCTGGGCCGCCGCGATGGTGCTGGTGGTCTCGTTCGTGGCGCTGGCCATCCTCTGGCCCGAGCCGAGGCTCGAGGACGAGGGCTGGCGGCCGCTGCCGCGCTGGCTCGGCCGCGTCATCACGAGCCGGGCGCTCGAGATCCTCTGTGGCGCGATCGGGATCTTCCTGCTGGGGGTGGTCGTCTACACGGGCTTCCAGGGCGTGCAGAGCTCGACCGCCAACTTCACGCCGACGTTCATCTACGTGACCTTCTGGCTCGGCTTCGTCCCGGCGAGCGTGCTGCTCGGCGACGTGTTCCGGGCGTTCAACCCGTGGCGCGCCGTCGGACGGGCTGTCGCCTGGGTCGCGAAGACGGCGGCGCGCAGCGACCTGCCCGCCCCGCTCGCCTATCCGGAGAAGCTCGGCCGCTGGCCCGCCGCGGCCGGCATCTTCGCCTTTGCGGCGATCGAGCTCGTCGCCTCGAACGGAGACCGGCCCGAGAACCTCGCGATCGCTGTCCTCATCTACTCGGCGCTGACGTTCATCGCGATGGCGCTGTACGGGGTCGAGGCCTGGTCTGACCGCGGCGAGGCCTTCTCCGTCTACTTCAACCTGTTCTCGCGCATCTCGGTATTCGAGACGCGCGGCCGCGACCTGGGCGTGCGCAAGCTGCTGTCGGGGCTCGCCGCACTGCCGCCGGCCGCCGGCACGGTGCCGCTGCTGGCGGTGATGATCGGCTCGGTGAGCTTCGACGGCGCCTCGGAGGCCCAGCCGTGGACGGACATCTCTCCGGACCTCGCCCAGTTCTTCCAGGACATCGGCTTGAGCCCGCAGCACTCGCTGGAGCTGGCGTTCCTGCTCGGCCTGATCCTCACGGTGCTGCTCGTCTTCGGCTTCTACCGGCTCGGCGTGCTCGGGGCGCGCAGCGTCGGCGGCGGCTTCAGCGCGAACCGGCTCGCGAACGCGTTCGTGCACTCGCTCGTGCCGATCGCGTTCGCCTACGTGGCGGCGCACTACTTCACGCTGCTGCTCTTCCAGGGCCAGGCCATGGCCTTCCTCGTCTCCGACCCGCTCGGCGACGGCAGCGACATCTTCGGCACCGCGAACAGCCAGATCGACTACACGCTCATCGGCGGCGAGGCGACCTGGTACTTCCAGGTGGGCTTCGTCGTGGTCGGCCACGTGGCGGCGCTGGTGCTCGCCCACGACCGCGCGCTCGCTCTCTACGACGACGCCAAGCAGGCGGTGCGCTCGCAGTACTGGATGCTCGCCGTGATGGTCGGCTTCACGAGCCTCGCGCTCTGGCTGCTGTCGCAGTCGAACGTCTAGCGGCGCTGCGTGATCCCGTCGACGACGGTGTCGACGATGCGCTCGATGAAGCCGGCATCGACCGGTTCGTGAGTGAGCAACAGGCGCAGGTGGATCGGGCCGATCACGGCCTCGATCACCTCGGACGGCTCGGTGCCGGGCCTGACCTCACCGCGCTCGATCGCCCGTTCCACGATGGCGCCGTCGAGCGCGAGACGCTCGGCCCAGAAACGCCTGCTCGCCGCCGCGAGCTTGCCGTCGCGGGGTGACTCGGCTGCGACGGCGCGAGCCATCGCCGCAACCTCGGGGGTGGAGGCGTTGGCGGCGGCGGTCGTGGCCAGAGCGAGCAGATCCGCGCGCAGCGAGCCTGTGTCGGGGACCGAGACGTGCTGACCGGCACGTTCGAGCATCGCCTCGAGCACGAGCTGCTCGCGTGTGCCCCAGCGGCGGTAGAGGCTCGTCTTGTTCACGTCTGCGCGGCGCGCGATTCGCTCGAGACTGAGCCCTGCGTAGCCGTTTTCGGCGAGCTCGGCCAGTGTCGCCGTGATGGCAGCCGACCGCACGCGACTGCTGCGGCCGCCGGGTCGGCGCTGTGGGGTGGTGTGCATGCTGATCTCGAGCTTAAAGCAACGGTCAGTTGCATTAGTGGTAGGCTGGCTCAATGAGGAGCTACAGCCAGACCGGCGTCTTCCACCGGCTGGTGCGAAGGACGGCGTCAACCCGTGCCATGGCCCTTGTATTTGGACGGGTTCAGGAGCCGATCGACCGCTGCGTCTACCGGATCAGCCGGGGGCGTACGACCGCGTCGTCGTGGCTTGCAGGCGTGGAGATCACGATGCTCACCACCACGGGCGCCAGGACCGGCAAGCCGCGAACGCTGCCGGTGCTCGCCCTGCCCGCGGGCGCACGCATGGTCGTGATCGCCTCGAACTTCGGCCGCAGCCGCAACCCCTCCTGGTACCACAACCTGCGCTCCAACCCCTGCGCGACGATCGTCTTCGAGGGCACTCGGAGCGAGGTGGTGGCGCGTGAGCTGAGCGGCGCCGAGCGCGAGCAGGGTTATCGCTTGGGTGAGGAGATGTTCCCCGCGTTCATCCACTACCGCCGCTGGGCTGGTAACCGGCTCATCCCAGTGCTGAGTCTCGAGCCGCGGGTCACCGCTTAGGCTGCGGGAATGGCGTCTCGACAGGTCGGCGACAAGGCCGCCAGGACACGGACGGTTCGCGCGCAGGACATCGAGCTCTTCAGCGAGCTCACGGGCGACCGCAACCCCCTCCACTACGACGAGCGGGCGGCCGCGAACTCGCGCTTCGGCGGGATCATCGTCCAGGGCGGTGTCACCTCCGGGCTCCTGAACGCGGTCGTGGCCGAGGACCTGCCGGGACCGGGCAGCGTCTTCCTGCACGTCGAGTGGGACTTCAGGGCGCCGGTGCGCCCGGGCGACGAGATCACCGCCGAGGTCGAGGTGCTCGAGGCCCGCGAGGACAAGCCGCTCACGAAGCTGCGAACGACGATCACGAACCAGGAGGGGACGATCGTGCTCGACGGCTCGGCGCTCGTCTGGACCGAGGCTGTCTGAGGCGTGACGCTCGAGCTGATCAACCCCGAGGACCTGCCCACGCCCGAGGCGTACACCCATGTAGTGGTCGCAACCGGAGCTCGGTTGGTGTTCGTCGCCGGCCAGGAACCGGAGGATGAACGGGGCAACCTGGTCGGCGCCGGTGATCTGGCGCTCCAGGCACGGCAGGTGTTCGCCAACGTCGGCCGCGCGCTCGCGGCCGCCGGCGCCCGCCCCGACCAGGTGACCAAGATCACGATCTTCGTAGTCGGCTACCGCCGCGAGCAGCTCCAGGTGATCGACGAAGCCCGGGCGGCACTGTTCGGGGAGCACAAGCCCGCAGACACGCTCGTCGGGGTTGAGGCCCTGTCGAGACCCGAGTTCCTGATCGAGGTGGAGGCCGTCGCGGTTACCGAGGCTGTCTGACCTGCGTTAGCGGACGCGCGGCGAGCGCGCCCCCACGATCCAGGTGGAGGCCGGCGCGCGCACCGAGGGTCCGTCCGGACCTTGCAGGCCGGCGAGCGCCTCTCGGAGCGCCCGGACGATGCGCGCGCGAGGTACCTCTCCCTCGCTGCCGGCGAGGCGGACCAGCTCGCCCGCCGGGCCGAGTGCCATGACGAATTCGACCGCCTCGTCGAGATCCGCGCCGATCGTGATCTCGCTGTCGCAGCGATGCAGTGAGATCTCGTCGAACCCCGCGCGCAGGAGCATGTCGGTCGTCGTGCCCGCGCTCGCCATCGAGAAAGGGCCCGGTCCGCAGGTGGGTTCGGAGGTGACCTCGGGGCGGGTCAGGAATTGCCCCACCACCTGCTCAGCGCGGTGGAGCCACACGTTGTCGAGCTTGTGCCGCCAGACCACCATGCAGAGGCGGCCGCCTGGGACGAGCGCGCGCCGGACATTTCGGAGGGCGACGACGGGATTGGCGAAGAACATGGTTCCGAAACGAGAGAAGGCATAGTCGAAGCACCCATCGACTTCGAGCTCCTGGACGTCGGCGACCAGGAAGCGCGCGTTCGCGGTCCTCGCCTCCGCCGCCTCCCGGCGAGCTACAGCGACGAAGCGCTCCGCAGCGTCGACGCCGACCGCCTCGCCCTCGGGACCGACGAGCTCGGCGAGCCGCACGGTGGTATCGCCAAACCCGCAGCCGACATCCAGCGCTCGGTCACCGGGCCTGGGTGGATGCAGGCGCAGCCCCTCCTCGCCGTGCGCACCGAGCCCGGCCACGAGGATGTCGCGGTGGCGCACGAAGCGATCGAACAGCACTCCGTTCCAGGCCTCGATGGCCTCCTCGTTCGTTGCCGTGACCTGGGAGGGAGTGGGTGCCATCCCGAGCGAGTATCGGCGCGCCTCTGGAGCGACGTTGGAGAAAGGTTGAAGGGGCTAGTCCACGACCTCGATCCAGCTGGCGATCTCCTCGCGGGTCTCGCTCTCGGCGAGCTCCGGGTGGTCACTGCGGACGTGGCGCTCGATCATGTCGATCACCTCGTCATCGGTCTCGGCCCGCGCGACGTAGCCGCACTCACACTTGATCTGCCTGGCCATCGAGCTCCTCGCGGATTCGCAGGGTATAGGGGCTACCTTGACGGGAGGTTGAAGCCCGTTCCCTCGACAAGAATCCAACTGTGCGGGCTATTCGTGGCCGAGCTCCAGGGCCGCCGGATTGAGGCTCGTCTCCCGAGCCGACAGGGCCGGCTTCTGTTCGCCTACCTGACCCTCAATCGCGGCCGCCGACTCGCCCGCGACGAGCTGATCGAGGCGCTATGGCCATTCGCCGTGCCGGCCGCGGCCCCGTCGGCGCTCACCGCGCTGCTCTCGAAGCTGCGAGCTACGGTCGGGTCTGAGTGCCTGCGGGGACGCAGCGACGTGACTCTCGTTCTCCCGGAGGCTGCCAGTGTCGACGTCGAAGAGGCGCTCGCGGGAGTCCATGCGGCAGAGTCGGCCGTGACGATCGGCGAGTGGAAGCGCGCCTGGGGTCCGGCGCTGCGCGCGCAGCTCATTGCCGAGCGGCGCCTGCTGCCGGAGCACGAGGCCCCCTGGATCGACGAGTGGCGCCAGCGGCTGGACGGTGTGCTGGACCACGCGCTGGAGGCATACGCCGCCGCATGCCTCGGCATCGGCGGCGCGGAGCTGGCCGGCGCCGAGCGCAGCGCCCGGCGCCTGACCGAGCGCTCGCCCCTGCGCGAGAGCGGGTACCGCCTGCTGATGGACATCCTCGCCGCCCAGGGGAACGTCGGCGAGGCCATGAGGGTCTACGACCGCGCGCGGGCGGCACTTCGGGAAGAGCTTGGGATGACGCCGGGCCCGGCGATCCAGGAGGCTCACTCCCGCCTCCTGGGCCAGGCCTCGAGCACACCCTGAACGCGAGCGACGGACTCGAACCCGCGACCTCCGGCGTGACAGGCCGGCGCTCTAACCAGCTGAGCTACGCCCGCGTGCGAGAGCCGAGGATAGCGGCCATGCAGTGCTCGCGAGCAGGCGCCGATCCCGGGCCTGAGATCCGCGCCTAGAGTGGTTCGCGATGCCTCCGGCAAGCGCCGAACTGCGGTCGATCACCGAGACAGCGCTCGAAGCGCTCAACAGCGGTGACCTCGAGACCTTCCTGACGGTCGTGGACGAGGACGTCGAGTTCACGTCGATGATCGCCGAGGTCGAGGGGCAGACGTTCCGCGGCCACGACGGCGTCCGCAGCTGGTGGCAATCGGTGGCGGGCACCTTTCAACACGTCCGCTGGGAGCTGCTCGAGCTGGAGGGATCGAGCCCGCGCGCGCTCGCCAAGCTCAGGGCGGTGGCGAAGCTCGGTGAGGTGGAGGTCGACCAGACCGTTTGGCAAGCGGCCGCGGTCCGCAACGGCAAGCTCGAATGGTGGGCCTTCTTCCGCGACGAGCACGCGGCGCGCGCCGCGGCGGGCGTCTTCGGCCGCGACGGCTCGGGCTAGCTCAGGCCCCGCACGGCGCAGGCCCGGGCGCCGAGCTTGAACGATCCCGCCGGCGAGCCCACGTTCTCGAAGAGCCGCTCGCGCAGCTCCGCGCGCCGCTCGGGCTCCAGCGCCGCGCAGTACGCCCCGGCAGGGCCGACGCCGAAGGTGAACGGCTCCCAGAGATCGTCGAACGATGCGTACGTCGTGCCGACGCTCAGGTGGCCCGTCTCGACGCCGTCCAGGCCGGCGCCCCGCCACAGCTCCTCGAGCTCGTCCGTGCTTCGGTAGCGCATCGTGCGGCCCTCGTCGGGAGCTGCGGCGTCGAGCGTGCGCGCCGCATTCCAGAAGGCCCGCAGCATCTCCATACCGCCGCCGTAGTCCCAGGTGCAGGCGGCGACGACGCCGCCGCGGCGGGCCACCCGGCGCATCTCGGCCACTCCGGCGGGCGCATCGCGCATGAAGTTCACGACGAGCTGCGAGACCGCGGCGTCGAAGGCGTCGTCCTCCCAGGGGAGCTCTTCGGCGTCGCCGCGGCGAACGTCCGCGCCGGGCACGCGCCGGCTGCAGGCCGCGACGAACGGCTCCGAGGGATCGACCGCGGCCAGCCGCTCCGCGCCGACCACGGCGGCGAGCCGCTCCGAGAGCGCGCCCGGCCCGCAGCCGACGTCGAGCACGCGCATGCCAGGCTCGATGTTTGCGAACTCGATGAACGCGGGTGCAAGCTCCTGCGAGTAGCGGCCCATGAAACGGTCGTAGGCATTGCCGGCGACGTCGAAGGTCACGTCGCTCATTCTGCCCGGCGTGCGAGGATCGCGCCGTGGCCGGCTTCGTCGACGACTTCGAGGGCACAGAGCTCGACACCGAGGTCTGGATTCCCCACTACCTGCCGATGTGGAGCTCGCGCGCGGAGACCGCGGCCACCTACAGGGTTGCAGGCTCCGAGCTGCGCTTGACGATTCCGCCCGACCACGGTCTCTGGTGCCCGGACGAGCACGACCCGCCGCTGCGCGTGTCGGGCATCCAGTCGGGGATCTTCTCCGGAGAGGTGGGCAGCACGAGGGGCCAGCAGCCATTTCGCGACGGCCTCGTCGTGAAAGAGCAGCAGCCGGCACAGTGGGGCTGGACTCCGCACTACGGACGGCTGGAGGTGCGCGCGTGCATGGACCTGAGCCCGCGCTCGATGGCGTCGGTCTGGATGGTCGGGATCGAGGATGAGCCCGAGCGCTGCGGTGAGATCTGCATCTTCGAGGTCTTCGGCGACGCGCTCGACGGTCGCAAGAGCGCCGCGGTCGGGATGGGCATCCACCCCTTCCGCGACCCGGCGCTCACGGAGGAGTGGGACGCGGCGCGGCAGGAGCTCGACGTCGGCGAGTTCCACACCTACGCCGCCGAGTGGCGTCCCGGCCGCGTCGACTTCCTGATCGACGGCCGCCACGTCAAGACCGTCGGCCAGTCTCCGGACTATCCGATGCAGGCGATGGTGGCCGTCTTCGACTTCCCGGACAGGGCCGACGCGGCGCCCGACGGGCACGTGCCCGAGTTCGTGATCGACAGCGTCCGGAGCGAGCCGCTCACGTCCTGAGTCGTGGCCGGCGCAGGCGCGGGTCGAGCCAGGCGGTGATGATGTCGACGACCGCGCTCGCGAGCACGACGACGAGCGCCAGGTAGATCGCGAGCGCGACGATCGGTGGCAGGTCGAGGCTGCCGAACGTCTCCGAGGTCATCAGGCCCACCCCCGGGAGCCCGAAGATGACCTCGACGTAGAGGGCGTAGCCGCCGAACGCGTGCGAGAAGTCGAGCCCCCAGATGTTGACCGGCGGGATCAGCGCGTTGCGCAGCACGTGGCGCCTGATCACGCGCTTCTCGGACAGCCCCTTCGCGCGCGCGGTGCGGACCCAGTCCTCGCCGGCGGTCTGCAGCAGCGAGGCGCGCACCACGTGGGTGTACGCCCCCGCGAACGGCAGCGCCGCGGCTATCCAGGGAAGCGCGAGATGCTGCGCCCAGCCGAGCGGGTCCGCGGTCAGCGGCACGTATCCCTCGTCGGGGAAGAAGTCCGACCTGTAGGCAACGAAGGCCCACAGCAGCGCCGCGAGCACGAGCGAGGGAAGTGAGTAGGCCGCCGCGGCGGCCGTCGTGATCAGCCGGTCCTGCCAGCGGCCTTGGTAGCGGACACAGAGCAGCGCGAGGCCGAGCCCCGCCGCGATTGCGATCAGCGCCGCGCCGCCGACCAGCGACAGCGTCACCGGCAGCGCATCGAGGAACGCGCTGCGCATGCTGCCGCAGCTGTAGAAGCACTCGACGTCGCCGTTCAGGATCGACTTCATCAACCGCACGTACTGAACGGGCAGCGGGTCGTCGAGGCCGTACTTCTCGGTCGCGATCGCCCGCGTCTCGTTCGTCCCCTTCTCGGCGCCGCCCAGCCAGTAGGACGGATCGACGTTCGGGATCGTCCAGAACAGCAGGAACGCCACGATCGACGCCACGAACGCCGTGACGAGCGCCCACGCGAGCCGGCGTGCCGCGAACGCGATCACTGCCCGTGCACCACGTCGACAGCCACAGGGCCCCGCGGATCGAGCGCCCGCCGCAGCCCCTCGGCGAGGCCGCTGAGCGACAACACGACGAGCACCAGCGCAACGCACGGCGCCAGCAGCAGGTGCGGCGAGTAGAACGTATTGCCGATGCCGTCCTCGATCAGCACGCCGAAGGACGGCTCGGGCGCCGGCACGCCTGCGCCGAGAAAGGAGAGCGCCGACTCGAGGACCACGGCGTTGGCGAACAGGAGCGGGGCGAGCACCAGCATCGTCGTCAACAGGTGCGGCATGAGCTCGGTGCGCATCACCGCGAGCGGGCCGAACCCGGCAGCGCGCGCGGCCTCCACGAACGGCCGCTCCCTGAGAGCCAGCACCTCACCGCGGAGCGGGCGCGCGAGGTAGGGCACGTAGACCAGCCCGATGACGACGATCGGAATCAGCTTCGACCCGGGCTCGATGGTCAACGGGCCGATGTCCGCGCCGCTCAGGTTGACGGCGGAGGCGAGCAGGAAGCCGATGAGCAGCGCCGGGAACGACCAGACGATGTCGAGCAGCCTGCTGATGAGCGAGTCGGTGCGCCCGCCGAAGTAGCCGGCCGCGAGCGCCACCGGCACAGCGAGCACCAGCGTGAGCGCGAGCGCGGCGGCTCCGATCAGCAGCGACGTCCGGCCGCCGTAGAGCAGCCGCACCATCAGGTCGCGCCCGTTCTCGTCGGCTCCGATCAGGTACTCCGCCTGCCAGGTCGGGCCGATCGGGATGCCCTCGATCGAGACGATGTACTCGCGCTCGCCCGCGACGGTGATCTGATCGGTCAGGTGGTTGTCGCTCGGGCCCGTGCCGGCGACCACGCTCGCGTACAGCGGCGCGGCCAAAAAGGCGACCAGCAGCAGCAGGAAGAGCGCACCCCAGGCCAGCGCCCAGCGGTCGCGGCGCAGCCGACGGAACGCCTGCGCCCCGGGTCCCGCCGGTGCCGCACCCGGCCGCATGCGGGCCAACCTACAGCGAGCGCTGGCCGTCGTGTTGCGGCTACCAGGGCTCCGCGTCGATGGGGTGCGTGCCGCCGATGACCCGCAGCTCGCCGGGACGGACGGGCTCGCGGCAGGCGGCGCAGACCGTCAGCGGGTGAAACTCGGCGCCGCAGGTGTGCGCGAAGACGACCGGCTCCTGGCCCGGGTCGCAGCGCCGGTCGCCCCACTCCTTCAGGGCGAGCACGATCGGACGGAGCTCCTCGCCCGCGGCCGTGAGGTGGTACTCGTGGCGCACGGGGCGCTCCGAGTACGGGACGGCGCTCGATCAGGCCGATCTCCTCGAGCCGGCGCAGGCGCGCGGTGAGCACGTCGCGCGGGGCGCCCGTGTAGCCGGCCAGCTCGCCGAAGCGGCGATAGCCGTAGCCGATCTCGCGGACGATGAGCAGCGAGTAGCGGTCGCCGACGACGGCCAGCGCATCCGCGACCGAGCAGACCCTCTTAGTTGGTTTGACTTCCGAACTCACCGCAAATAGTTTGCTCGACTCGGCTCGCAAATCAAACCTCGGAGACGAATTGAGCAGTCCAACAGACACCCCCATAGTCCTCGTCCACGGCTTCTGGGTAACGCCCCGCAGCTGGGAGAACTGGAAGGCTCGCTACGAGGCGCGCGGCCACACCGTGATCGCGCCCGCCTATCCCGGCTTCGAGGTCGAGGTCGAGGCGCTCAACGCCGACCCGACTCCGATCGTGGACGTGACCGTCCCCGAGATCATCGACCACCTCGAGGCCGAGATCGCGACGCTCGACGGGCCGCCGATCATCATGGGCCACTCGGCGGGCGGGGCCTTTACCCAGATCCTGCTCGACCGCGGCAACGGCGTGGCCGGCGTGGCGCTCAACTCGGCGCCGACCGAGGGCGTGCCGGTCGTTCCCTTCTCGCAGCTCAAGTCGACCTTCCCGGTGCTGAAGAACCCGGCGAACCGCCACCGCGCGGTCGGCTTCACGCACGAGCAGTGGCAGTACGCGTTCACGAACACCTTCAGCGAGGAGGAGTCGCGCAAGCTGTACGAGCGCTACCACATCCCCGCCTCCGGCGGGATCCTGTTCGGCGGCGTGCTCGCGAACGTGAAGCCCGGCCACCAGGAGACCTGGGTCGACTACGAGAACGACGACCGGCCGCCGCTTCTGTTCGTGTCCGGCAGCGAGGACCACATCATGCCGCCGAAGGTGCAGGCGTCGAACGCCAAGCACTACAAGTCGGACACGATCACCGAGGTGAAGCTCTACGAGGGCTACGCCCATCTGCTTCCCGCGCAGGAGGGCTGGGAGGAGATCGCCGACTACGTCCTCGATTGGGCGCTCGAGCACGCGGTCACGCCCGCGCCGCAGCCATAGTCCGCGTCACGCACATAGGCGGCCCGACCGTCCTCCTCGAGATCGGGGACTGGCGGCTCCTGACCGACCCGACGTTCGATCCCCCCGGCCGGCGCTACACGTTCGGCTGGGGGACGGCGTCGCGCAAGCTCACCGGACCGGCGCTGGCGGCGGACGAGCTGCCGCCGCTCGACGCGGTGCTGCTGAGCCACGACCATCACGACGACAACCTCGACGAGGCCGGGCGTGCGCTGCTGCCGCAGGCGGACACGATCGTGACGACGGTCCCGGGCGCGCGCCGGCTCGGCGGCGCGGCGCGAGGCCTCGAGAACTGGGCGACGACCCGGCTCGAGGCGCCCGGGCGACCGACGATCGAGATCACCGCCACGCCATGCCAGCACGGGCCGCGGCTCCTACGCCCGATCTACCACGACGTGATCGGCTTCGCGCTGCGCTGGGAGGGCCAGGAGCACGGCGTCCTCTGGATCTCGGGCGACACGGTGCTCTACGACGGCGTGCGCGAGGTGGCGAACAGGCTCGACGTCGACACCGCGCTGATCCACCTCGGCGGCGTCCAGTTCGGGGTCACCGGTCCGCTGCGCTACACGATGACCGCGTCAGAGGCGATCGAGCTGTGCGGGCTCATGAAGCCGCGCACGGTGATCCCGATCCACTACGAGGGCTGGACGCACTTCAAGGAGGGACGCGAGGCGATCGAGCGCGAGCTCGCCGGCGCGCCCGAGGAGATTCGCGCGAGCGTTCGCTGGCTGGCGATCGGCGAGCCGGCCGAGCTGTCGATCTAGCCGCCCTGCTCGAGGTGGTCGCGGCCAGGGCCGCCGTCGAGCTGGTCGTTGCCCGGCCCGCCGGCGAGCACATCGGCACCTAGGCTGCCCGCGAGGCGGTCGTCGCCCTCGTCCCCGTAGAGCGTGTCCGCGCCCAGGTCTCCGTTCACGCGGTCGTCACCCTCGTCGCCATAGACGACGTCGCTGCCCTCGCGCGCGTCGATCAGGTCGTCGCCGCCGAGTCCGCAGATCACATCGTCGCCGCGTGTGCCTCGGAGCCGGTCGTCAGCGGGCGTGCCGCTGATGGTGCAGGCGCGCGGCTCGACGTTGAACTCCTCCGCGCCGAGCACCGGACGCAGCGCGCTCCTCATCTCAGGCGTGGCGAACGCGCGCCGCAGCACGTCGCGGCCGAGCTCGTTTCCGAGCGCGGCCATGATCATCCCCTGGTCGAGCGACAGGTACGCGGGCGAGACGTGATAGCTGTCTGACGTTGACCGAGTCGGCGAAGCCCCACTTGCCGAACATGCCGGGAATCGCCTCCAGGCGGGCGAGGTTGGCCATAGTCTCGTGCGGCCGGTAGCGCAGCGCCAGGAACGCGGCGTGCGGGGTCACGACGCCGTTCGTGTAGGCACTCGCCGGCGGATCGGGCACCGGGTCGCGACCCGGGCAGCCCGGGTAGCCGCGGTCGACGAGCGTGCGGTCCTCGTTCGACGGGTTGCCACTCCGGTCCATGCCGATGGCGTCCACGCCGTAGACCGAGTAGCCGCCCTCCGGCACGTTCGAGGGCGAGAAGCCCCAGTAGCCGTAGCCCGCGACGTTCAGGCCATGGTCGATCTGCGCGTCGACGGTGAGCGGGTGGTTCTGCCGCCACGAGCCGGCACCCCAGCTCTCCTCGGGGACGAACAGCGCCGGCATCAGCGCCTCGAACATCGAGCCGCCCCAGCTCGGCACGAGCCGCGTGTCGCCATAGGGATAGCTGCCCTCGTAGACATCGACCCCCAGGTACGTCCTCATGAAGCCGGACGGCTGCGTCTCCTGCTCCGGGTTGCAGCTGTCGGGGAAGGTGCGCCAGCGGCCGTAGTAGGTCTTCGGCGGCAGCTCGCCCTTCGCGGTCCCGATGTAGTCGGCGATGCGGCTCTCCGAGACGACGGTGTCGTAGCAGCAGGGGCTCGCTGCGGGGTCATCCGGCCGGTAGTGGAAGAGGATCCGGTTCCGCTCAGGGACGTAGTAGAGCCCGAAGTCCATGGAGTCGTAGAGCGCATCGGCGCGGCCCGCCAGCTCGGGAACCTGGGTGCGCACGATCTGCAGGCCGGTGGCGAGCCAGCCATTGTCGACCGAGGACAGGATCGGTGTGAGCGGTGCGCCGCTCGGCGGCCAGACCGTCAGCTTCGCGCCCGTGCGGTGGTCGTACCAGTTGAAGTACTGCCCGCTCGGCTCGTGGCGCTCCATTTGCTCGAGCGTCGAGAGCGTGACGCGCAGCCGGCGTACGAGCTCGGTGCGCCCGATGATGCGGAGCCGCTCCGCGGCCACGGCGCTCCACATGTAGGCGCCGATGTTGGTCGTGGACGTCTGCGGGACGCGCGTGCCGTCCGCGTTCAGGATGTCGGTGGGCAGTCCGCTGTTCTCATCGGTCATCGCGACGAACGAGGCCCAGGTCGCCTTCGCATAGCGCTCGAGCGTGGCCCGATCCGGCTCAGCGGCGCTTACCGCGGGGGCGAACGTGAGGAGCGCGATCGCGACCGCTGCTGCGCATGCGCGACGCATGCCGGCGTGATTCCCGAGACCGCTGGGTGTCAATCGTCACGACCCCGGGTAGTGCGGGCAGATCGGGTCCGTGTAAGGGGGAGAGACATGAGGTTCACGCTCAAGGCGACGGTCGCGGCAGTGCTGGTTGCGCTCAGCGCTGCAATCGCAGGCGGAGTGGTGGCTGCCACTCAATCGAGTGACGAGGCCGCCCTCGAACCCACGCGTGGGCCCGCGAACCGCTCGATCGAGCGCAAGGTGAACAACCTGCTCGGGCAGATGACGCTCGAGGAGAAGCTCCAGCAGATCCAGCTGCTCTCGGACGGGCAGGTCGCCGACAACCCGGACACCGAAGTCGACGAGGGCGCCGAGGAAGCCCGCAACGGCGTCGGCGGCGTCTTCAGCCTCACCGACCCGCAGCGCATCGACGAGCTCCAGCACATCGCGGTGGAGGAGTCGCGGCTCGGCATTCCGATCCTGTTCGCCTTCGACACGATCCACGGCTTCCGCACGGTCTTCCCGATCCCGCTCGGCGCGGCGTCGAGCTTCGACCCGGATGTCGTGAGCGACGACCACCGGATCGGCGCGCGCGAGTCGGCCGCGGTCGGCCTGAAGCAGATCTACAGCCCGATGGTGGACGTCTCCCACGAGGCGCGCTGGGGCCGGATCGCGGAGGCGGCCGGCGAGGACCCCTACCTCAACTCCGTGATGGCCGCCGCGCGCGTCAAGGCCGCCCAGGGCACGGACTACAGCGACAAGCGCAAGGTCGTGACGAGCCCGAAGCACCTGGCCGCGTACGGGCAGCCCGAGGGCGGGCGTGACTACAACACGACCGACATGTCGGAGCAGCGCCTGCGCAACCTGTACCTGCCGCCGTTCAAGGCCGCGATCGACGCCGGCGCCGACACCTCGATGTGCTCGTTCAACGCCATCAGCGGCGTGCCGGGCTGCGCGAACTCCGAGCTCGATGAACGACATCCTCAAGGGCGAGTGGGGCTTCGACGGCTTCGTCGAGAGCGACTACACGGCCGTGGCCGAGCTGCGCGCCTGCCCGCCGGTCAACCCGGACGAGGGTCCCTGCGGCCACGGCGTCGCCGAGGACGGTCCGGCCGCCGGGGCGCTGGCCCTGAACAGCGGGATCGACTCGGAGATGGTCTCCACGAACATCCGCGACTTCGGCGAGGACCTGCTCGCGGACGGCCGCATCTCGGAGGAGCGCATCGACGACGCGGTGCGCAGGATCCTGCGCGTCAAGTTCCGCGCCGGCCTCTTCGACGATCCCTACGTCAACCCGGACCGCGCCGAGGACGCGCAGCTGCGCCCCGGCGCGCTGCGCCAGGCCCGCCGGGCGGTCGGCCGCTCGACGGTCTTGCTTAAGAACGAGGGCATCCTGCCCTTCGATCCCGCGAAGAAGACGGCCGTCATCGGCCCGCTCGGCGACAACCAGCACGACATGCTCGGGCCCTGGTGGGGCCGCGGCGACGACAACGACGTCGTCAGCATCCTCACTGGCGTTCGCGAGCAGAGCCCGGGCGCGACCTTCGCGCAGGGATGCACGCTCTCGAACACCGAGGCCCCGCACGACGACCCCGAGGGCTGCGGCTCCGACGCCGGCTTCGCCGAGGCGGTCGCGACGGCTGAGGCGGCCGATCAGGTGATCCTGGCCGTCGGCGAAACGCGCGAGATGAGTGGCGAGGCCAACGTCCGCAGCAACATCGACCTGCCCGGCAGGCAGGAGGAGCTGATCGAGGCCGTCGTCGCCACCGGCAAGCCGGTCGCGGTCGTGCTCTTCAACGGTCGCCCGCTCGCGCTCGAGAACATCGTCGACACGTCACCGGCGATCCTCGAGGCGTGGTTCCCCGGCGTCCAGGCGGGCCACGGTGTGGCCGATGTCCTCTTCGGCGACGTCAACCCCGGCGGCAAGCTGCCGGTGTCGTTCCCGCGCCGCGTCGGCCAGGTGCCGATCTACTACAACCACGAGCCGACGGGCCGCCCCTGCGACCCGAACGTCAAGTGGAACTCGCGCTACCGCGACATCCCGTCGTGTGACCCGCTGTTCGAGTTCGGCTTCGGCCTCAGCTACACGACGTTCGAGGTGTCGAACCTGCGCCTCAGCCGCGACAGCGTCGGCCGCAACGGCAGCCTGCAGGCGTCCGTCGACGTGTCGAACACCGGCGGCCGCCGCGGCGACGAGGTCGTGCAGCTCTACATCCACGACCCGGTCGCGAGCCTCACGCAGCCGATCCGGCGCCTGCGCGGCTTCGAGCGGGTGCGGCTTGCCCGCGGCGAGACGCGCACGGTCACGTTCACGCTCGACAAGAGCGACTTCGGCTTCTGGAACAACGACGGCGAGTTCGTGATCGAGCCGGGTCGCATCGACGTGTACGCCGGCAACAGCTCGAAGGCGGAGATGAGCGCGTCGTTCGAGGTGAGGTGAACGCGGTCAGTTGCGGCTGCGACGGTCGCGCACCTGGGTGACGACGAGCCAGCCGAGGAAGACGACGACGGGCACGAAGTAGGCGATCGTGGTGAGCCAGTGGCCGGCGTGCGCGATCAGGGTCACGGCGACAATCTTCGCAGGACCCCGCCGCGCCGGTCGAGGGTCGCGCGGCGCGGTGGCGCTCCGGTAGCGTGCGCGCCCTGCAGCTCGCCGGCAGCACAGCCCTGATCACCGGCGCCTCGGGTGGACTGGGGCATGCGATCGCGCGTGCCCTGCACGCGCGCGGCGCGCGCGTTCTGCTCAACGGTCGCAGGGCGGACGCGCTCGAGGCGGTGGCGAGCGAGCTCGGCGATCGCGCCGAGGTGCTGGCGTTCGATCTCGCCGAGCCGGGGGCGGCCCTCGCTCTCGCCGAACGGGCCGGGCGCGTGGACGCGCTGGTCGCGAACGCGGCGCTGCCGGCCAGCGGCTCCGTCGAGGACTTCACTCACGAGGAGATCGACCGGGCCATCGACGTCAACCTGCGCGCGCCGATCCAGCTCACGCGCGCGCTGCTGCCCGGCATGATCGAGCGCGGCCACGGCCACCTGCTGTACGTCTCGTCCCTGTCCGGCAAGGTCGCCTCGCTCAGATCGTGCATCTACTCGGCGACCAAGTTCGGCCTGCGTGGGTTCGCGTCGGGCGTGCGCGAGGATCTGCACGGCACCGGCGTGGGGGTCACGGTTGTCTTCCCGAGCTTCATCGCCGACGTCGGGATGTACGCGGAGACGGGCGTCAAGCTGCCGCGCGTGGTGTCGCTGGTCAGAGCCGAGCAGGTCGCGGCGGCGGTGGTCCGCGGGATCGAGGAGGGCCGCGACGAAATCGACGTGGCGCCGCTCAGCCTGCGCGCCGGCGTGCTCGCGTCCTCGCTGGCGCCCAGGACCACGGCGAAGCTGCAGCGGAGGCTCGGATCCCATCGGATCGCGGCCGAGATGGCTGACGCCCAGCGCGACAAGCGCTAGGCGTCGCGCTACATCGTCGGGCGCTGCGCCGAGCTGTCCGGCTCGAGCTTGTCGTGCTCGAGGTCCAGTGCGACACGCACGATGCGCGCCTGCTCGCGCTTGTGTGCCGCCGAGTAGCCCTCCCCGGGGGCCGCGCGCAGCTGACGCCCGACGTAGTCGTAGGAGAGCCGCTCGGGGAGGATGCCCGCCATGCGCCGGCGCATGTAGGCGCGCGCGCCCATGTTGCGCGGCTCCTCCTGGACCCACACGACCCGCTCGAGGTTGGGGAAGCTCTCGAGCAGCTCGATCAGCTCGGTCTCGGGGAACGGGTAGAGCAGCTCCACGCGCGCGACCGCGATGTGGTCCTGCTGCTCGCGCTCCTCGTGCGCGACGATGTCGTAGTAGACCTTGCCCGAGCAGAGCACGAGCTTCGTCACGCGCTCGCGGTCCGTCCCGCCGGCGTAGCGCGGGTCGTCGATCACCCGCTGGAAGCTGCCCTCGGCGAGCTCCTCGAGCGTCGAGGTGGCGGCGGGCAGCCGCAGCAGGCTCTTCGGCGTCATCAGGATCAGCGGGCGCGGCTTCGACACGAGCGCCTGGCGGCGCAGCAGGTGGAAGTACTGCGCCGGGGTCGTGCAGTTGGCGACGCGCATGTTGCCCTCGGCGGCCGCCTGCAGGAAGCGCTCGAGCCGGGCGCTCGAGTGCTCGGGGCCGGAGCCCTCGTAGCCGTGGGGCAGCAGCAGCGACAGGCGCGAGGTCTGGCCCCACTTGGCGAGGCCCGACGCCAGGAACTGGTCGATCGTCACCTGAGCCGAGTTGACGAAGTCGCCGAACTGGGCCTCCCACAGCACGAGCGCGTCGGGCGCCTGCACCGAGTAGCCGTACTCGAAGCCGACACAGGCCTGCTCGGAGAGCGGGCTGTTGTGCAGCTCGAAGGGCGCGTTGGCATCGCGCAGGTGCTGGAGCGGCGCCCAGCGCTCGCCGGTGTTCGCGTCGTGCAGGACCGCGTGGCGCTGGCTGAAGGTGCCGCGCTCCGTGTCCTGGCCGGTCAGCCGCACGGGCACCCCGAGCGCGAGCAGCGACGCGAACGCGAGCGCCTCTGCGTGCGCCCAGTCGACCGTCGCGCCCTCGTCGAAGACCGCGCGGCGGCGCTCGAGGAACGGCTTCAGCTTGCGGTGGACGGTGAATCCCTCGGGAACGCGCAGGAGCTGCTCGCCGAGTGCGCGCACGGTGTCCTCGGCGACCGTCGTGCGCGGCTCACGGCTCATCGTCCGGTCGAGCTCGATCTCGCCGGTCTCGGGCGGGCCGCCCATCGAGCGCTTGAGCTCCTCGTGCGCCTCGCCCACCTTCGCGTAGGCGTCCCCAGCCATCTTCTCGGCGTCGGCGGCGCTCACCACACCCTCGGACTCGAGCCGCTCCGCGTAGAGCTTGCGCACCGGCGGGTGCTTCTTGATCAGCTCGTACATCTGCGGCTGCGTGTAGGCGGGCTCGTCGGTCTCGTTGTGGCCGAAGCGGCGGTAGCCGATCAGGTCGATGAGCGCGTCGCGGCCGAAGGTCTGGCGGAAGTCGGTGGCGAGCCGCACGGCCGCGATGCAGGCCTCGACGTCATCCGCGTTCACGTGGATGATCGGCATGTCGAAGCCCTTGGCCGGGTCGGAGGCGTAGCGCGTCGAGCGGCTCTCCTCCGGATCGGTCGTGAAGCCGAGCTGGTTGTTGGCGATCACGTGGATCGTGCCGCCGGTGGTGTAGCCGGGCAGCGCCTGCAGGTTGAGCGTCTCGGCGACGATGCCCTGCCCGGGGAAGGCGGCGTCGCCGTGGATCAGCACCGGCACGACCGCGGCGGGATCGTGGGTGAGGTCGCGCGCCTTGCGGCTCGTCTGGTCGGCGCGTGCGCGGCCCTCGATCACGGGGTTGACGTACTCGAGGTGGCTCGGGTTGGGGGAGAGCGTCACGGTCACGCCGCGCCCCGTGCTCGTCGCGTAGGTGCCGCTGGCGCCGTAGTGGTACTTGACGTCGCCGGTGCCGCCCTCGGGCGCGGCGGTGTCGACCGCGAGCGTCTGCTCGCCCTCGAACTCGGCGAGGATCGCCTCGTAGGGGCGGCCGATCGTGTGCGCCAGCACGTTGAGCCGGCCGCGGTGCGCCATGCCGAATACGACCTCGCGCGCGCCCTCGGCGGAGGTGATCTCGATCACCTCGTCGAGCATCGGCACGAGCGCGTCGAGGCCCTCGATCGAGAACTGCTTCTTGCCGAGGAAGGCCTTGTGCAGGTAGTTCTCGAGCGCCTCCACCTCCGACAGCCGCTGCAGCAGCCTGCGCCTGGCCTCCTCGGGAAGCGGCTCGCGGTAGCGGCCGCACTCGATCGCCTGCCGCAGCCAGACGCGCTGCTCGTGGTCCGAGATGTGCTCGATCTCAAAGGCGATCGTGCCGGTGTAGGTCTCGCGCAGGCCGGGCAGCGCCTCGGCGAACGTGTCGCCCGGCACCGCGACGCGCAACACCGACGCCGGGATGCGGCGCATCAGCTCCTCGGTCAGGTTGACCGTGGCCGGATCGAGCGCGGGATCGCCGACGGGGGCTGAGCCGAGCGGGTCGAGCTGCGCGGCGAGGTGGCCGTGCATGCGGTGCGCCTTGACCACTGACGTGGCCGCCTGGACCGCCTGCAGCAGCGCCGCGTCCGCGACCGGCGCGGCCGCCGGGACGGCCGCCGCGGGGACCGGCTCATCGGCGGTGACCGCGGCCTCGCCGGCCGGGCCCTGCGCCACGCCGGAAAGACCCATGGCCTCGAACACGCCCTCGTAGAAGCCGTCCTCACCCTGCAGCAGCTCGTCGATCCGGCGCAGGAAGGCACCCGACTCCGCGCCCTGGATGACGCGGTGGTCGTAGGTGCTCGTCATCGTCATGACCTTCTGGACGCCGAGCTCGCGCAGCTGGTCGGGGTCGACGGCGGTCAGCCCCGGCGGGTAGCCGATCGCACCGGTCGCGACGATCGTGCCCTGGCCGGGCATCAGCCGCGGCACGCTCGCGACGGTGCCGATGCCGCCGGGGTTGGTCAGCGTGATGTTCGCGCCCTGGTAGGCGTCGGGCTGGAGCGTGTTGTCGCGCGCGCCGACGACCAGCTCGTCGTAGCTCGCCGCGAAGGCGCTGAAGTCCATCTCGCTCGCGTCGCGGAGCACCGGCACGACGAGTGAGCGCGTGCCGTCCTTGCGCTCCACGTCGACCGCCAGCCCGAGGCTGACGCTCCCCGGCACGACGCGCTGCGGCTTGCCGTCCTGCTCGGCGTAGCCGTTGCCCATGACGGGCATGTCGCGGGCCGCCTGCACGATCGCCCAGGCGATGAGGTGGGTGAACGAGAGCTTCTTGCCGCTCCCCTTGAGCTCCTTGCGACGCGCGTCGAGCACGTCGACCGGGAGCGTGCGGAAGCTCGTGGCCGTCGGGATCGAGCGGCTGTCGTTCATGAACTTGACGAGCGTCGCGGCGGGGCCGCGGATCGGCTGCCGCGCGGGAGCACCCGGCTCGGCCGGGTGCGCTCCGACTGGGTCCTCCGCCCCAGCTGCAGCAGCGGGCGCGGCGGCCTCGGCCGCGGGCGCGCCGTTGCCCTCGACGGCCGCGAGCACGTCCTCCTTCGTGACCCTGCCGCGCGGTCCGGTGCCGGAGATCGAGGCGAGATCGACGCCGTGCGCGCTCGCGATGCGGGCCGCGACCGGTGTGGCCTCCGCGCCGTTGCCGGAGACGGGAGCGGGGCTCGGCTGCTCGGTGGGCTCTGCCGCGGGCTGGACGGGGCCGTTCCCGGCGGCGTCCGGCGTCGCGCCGGCGCCGGCCGTGATGCGGCACAGGATCGTGCCGACGCTCACGGTCTGGTCGGCCTCGACGAGGACCTCCGCAACCGTGCCGGCGACGGGCGAGGGGACCTCGGCGTCGACCTTGTCCGTCGAGATCTCGACGAGCGGGTCGTCGACGGCCACGGCGTCGCCCGGCTTCACGCGCCATTCGAGCACGGTGCCCTCCGCCACGGAGTCACCCATCTCGGGGAAGGCGACGTCGATCAGCTCGCCCTCGGCGCTGTCGGACTGCGCGCGGGCTCGTCGGGCTCCTCGGGTTCGTCCGGCTCCTCCGCCGGTGCCTCGCCGCCGGTCTCGATCTCGCCGAGCACCTCGCCGACCTGAACGGTCGAGTCGGGCTCCGCGAGGATCTTCACGAGCGTGCCGGCCGCCGGCGCGGGCACCTCGGCGTCGACCTTGTCGGTCGAGATCTCGACGAGCGACTCCTCGGCCTCCACGCGATCGCCAACTTGCTTGAGCCACTCGAGGACCGTTCCCTCGGTGACCGACTCGCCCATCTGGGGCATGGTTATCTGCACGGTCGTTGCCCGCGTGGCCATCCGAACCTCAACTGTAGCCCGCGCCCGCGCCGTGGGCGGATACGGTGGCGGCCATGCAAGCGAGCCGGCTCAAGTTCTGGGGCTGGGGGCGAGAGGATCAACAGCCGGCGCACGACCAGGTGGCCGCGCTGGCGGCGCAGTCGCGGGCCCATCTCGGCTTCGCGCCGGCCGAGGCGGAGAGCCCCGTCGAGCTCGCCGCGCTGGAGCTCCCGCCACCTCGGCTGAAGCCGCCCGCGGCGCTCGCGGCCATCTGCCGCAGCGATCCCTACGAGCGGGCCGCGCACGCCTATGGCAAGTCCTACCGCGACGTCGTGCGGGCCTTCCGAGGCCGCTTCGACCACCTGCCCGACGTGGTCGCCCATCCGGGGGACGAGGCCGAGCTCGAGTCCGTGCTCGACTGGTGCGAGCAGAGTGGCGCGGCGGCGATCCCGTTCGGAGGGGGGACGAGCGTGGTGGGTGGCGTCGAGGCGGCCGTGGGCGAGGGCTTCGGGGGCGTCGTCACGATCGACCTCAAGCGGCTCGACCGCGTGCTCGACGTGGACCCGGTCTCGCAGGCGGCCCGCATTCAGGCGGGCGCCACCGGGCCGCGGCTCGAGGAGCAGCTGCGCGAGCACGGCCTGACGCTGCGCCACTACCCGCAGTCGTTCGAGTACTCGACGCTCGGCGGCTGGATCGCCACGCGCGCCGGTGGCCACTTCGCGACGCTCGGCACCCATATCGACGACTACGTGGAATCCGTGCGGGCGCTGACGCCGCGCGGAGTGTGGGAGAGCAGGCGCCTGCCCGGCTCCGGCGCCGGTCCGAGCCCGGACCGGATGCTGATCGGGTCCGAGGGCATCCTCGGCGTGATCACGGAGGCCTGGATGCGAGTCCGCGAGCGGCCGCGCTTCAAGGCCTCAGCCGGCGTGACCTTCGATTCGTTCGCGGCGGGTGCCGCGGCGGTGCGGGCGCTCGCCCAGTCCGGCCTCCACCCGTCGAACTGCCGCCTGCTCGATCCCGGCGAGGCCGGTCTGACCGGCGCGGCGCCGGCGGGCCGGGCGCTGCTCGTGCTCGGCTTCGAGTCGGCCGACCATCCGCTCGACGCCTGGATGGCGCGCGCCGCCGAGCTCTGCCGCGATCACGGCGGCGAGCTCCGGGACGAGCCGCGCGTGGGCGGCCGTGACGGGGCGTCCGACGCGTGGCGCGACGCCTTCCTTCAGATGCCCTATCTGCGCGACACGCTGATCGCGGGCGGCATCTTCGCCGAGACCTTCGAGACCGCGGTCACCTGGGATCGGCTGACTGCGTTCGTCGAGGACGTCCGCGAGCGCACCCTGGCGGCGCTCGGCGAGGGCACCGTCAGCTGCCGGCTGACGCACGTCTACCCCGACGGCGCGGCGCCCTACTTCACCGTGCTCGCGCCGGCCCGGCGCGGCGACGAGCTGGCGCAGTGGGACGAGGTCAAGGCGGCCGCCTCGGAGGCGATCATCGCCGCGGGCGGGACGATCACGCACCACCACGCCGTCGGTCGCGATCACCGGCCCTGGTACGACCAGCAGCGCCCGCAGCCGTTCGCCGCCGCGCTCGCGGCGGCCAAGGCCGCGGTCGACCCGGCCGGCTTCCTCAACCCCGGGGTGCTGATCGGGCCCTGACAAGATTGCCGCCGTGACCGCACGGCGGCGAGAACTGGCCCGCGCCGACCGGGTGCTGCCCGGGCTGTGGCGACTGCGCCTGCCACTGCCCTGGCCGGGGGTGCCGCACGGGAACGCCTACGCGATCGCGGCCGGCAACGGGATCGTGCTCGTCGACACCGGCATCCACGAGCCGGGCTCGCTGCGCCAGCTCGAGTTCGCGCTCGGCCAGGCCGGGCTGCGGCTCGAGCACATCAGGCTCGTCGTCTGCACGCACGCTCACTCCGACCACTACGGCCAGGCGGCGCCGATCATCGAGGCGGCCGGCTGCGAGCTTTGGATGCACCCAAACCACGAGCACATGACGAAGCCCGCCGCCGATCCCGGCAAGGCCTTCGAGCGCCGCTACGAGATCGCCCGCCAGAGCGGCGTCCCGGCTGAGGCGCTCGAGGAGTTCCGGGAGGCTCGTAGCGGTCGCGGCTACGGCATCGCGGAGATCGTGGAGCCGAACCGCGACCTCCTGCCGGGCGTCGTGATCGAGACGGACCTCGGCGCGTGGCAGGTCTATGAGACGCCGGGCCACGCGCCCTCGCATGTGGTCCTCCACCAGCCCGAGCGCGGGCTGCTCTTGTCCGGGGACCACCTGCTCGGCCGCGTGTCGCTCTACTACGACGTCGGCTACTCCCCCGATCCGGCAGGCGAGTTCCTGTCGAGCCTCGACGTGGTCGACGAGCTCGACGTCCAGCTGATCCTCGCCGGCCACGGCCGCCCCGTCCGCGACGCGCCCGCGCTGATCGAGGCCAACCGCCGCGAGGTGCACGAGCGCATCGACCGCATCCGCGCCCAGCTGGGGAACGGACCGCGTCCCGCGTTCGAGCTGCTCCCGGAGATGCTCGGCTACGAGCTGCCGGGCGCCATGATGATCGGCTGGGGCCTGGCCGAGGCGCTCGCCTACCTCGGCCACCTCGAGCTGGAGGGCGAGGTCGAGCGGGTCGAGCGACGGGGAGGACGGTGAGCTGTGGAAGCTCGCCGGCGCTCGGCGCCCGTAAGCGGGACAATCCCCTCATGGGATTCCTTGACCGTCTCTTTGGAAGTCGCCGCGAGCCGAGCCAGGCCGAGCGCCGCGAGCCGGCGGGCGAACAGCTGACGGACGAGCAGGCGCTCGAGCGCTACCGCTACCTCGTGCGGACCGCGCCCCCGGACGCCATCGAGCAGGCGCATGAGGAGGCATTCGCCGCACTGACCCCAGAGCAGCGCCAGAAGGCCCTCCAGGACCTGAGCGCCGAGGTGCCCGAGCAGGAGCGCGCCACGAGCGACGATCCGCGCTCGCTTGCGCGAATGGCGACACGCGCCGAGGTGAGCCGGCCGGGCACGGTGGAGCGCGCCTTCGGCGGCGGAGGCATGATGGCCGGCGGCGGTGGCCTGCTCCTAGGCAGCTTCGCGGCGGCCTTCGTGGGCTCGACGATCGCCACTGCGCTGTGGCAGGACTACGGCGACGGCGGGGGCGGCGAAGGCGATCAGGGGGGCGAGGGTGACGGGGGCGGAGAGGCCGACACCGGCGCTGACTCTGCCGACTCGGGTGGCGACTTCGGCGGTGGCGATTTCAGCGGCGGCGACTTCGGCGGTGGCGACGTCGGCGGCTTCTGAGCTGCGCGCCCGCTGCGCCTAGACGGTCGCGCCCGCGCGCGTCCACGGATGCGCCGCGCGCAGCGCCGCCAGGATCGCCCGGGTTGAAGGCGAGCGATTCAGCGTGTAGAAGTGGATGCCGGGCGCGCCCCGCGCCAGGAGATCGGAGCACTGGAGGGTCGCGTAAGCGACCCCGAGCTCTGCAACCGCTTCCGGGTCGTCGGCGCGCCCGTCGAGCTGCGCGTTGAGCTCGTCGGGGATGGAGGCGCCGCACATCTCCGTGAAGCGCTTGATCTGCCCGTAGTTCGTGATCGGCATGATCCCCGGGATGATCGGTACGTCCACGCCGGCGCGACGGGCGTCCTCGACGAAGTCGAAGTAGAGCTCGTTGTCGAAGAAGAGCTGGGTGATCAGGAAGGAGGCGCCCGCCTCGACCTTCTCGCGCGCATAGCGGAGGTCGCTCTCCCGATCGGGCGCATCCGGATGCACCTCGGGGAAGCACGCTGCGCCGACGCAGAAGTCGAAGCGCTCGCGGATCAGGCGGATCAGCTCGACCGAGTAGGAGAGCCCGCCGGGATGCGGGCGCCACTCCGTCTCGCCGCGCGGCGGGTCACCGCGCAGCGCGAGCACGTTCTCGATCCCGGCGGAATCGATGTCGCTGAGGATCTCGGCGAGGCGCTCGGTTGGCTCGCCCACGCACGACAGGTGCGCCATCGCCTCGATGCCGAGGTCCTGCTTGATCGACTTGGTGATGTCGACCGTGCTGTTCCTGGTCGTGCCGCCCGCGCCGTAGGTCACCGACACGTAGTCGGGCCGGTCGTCCTTCAGCACCTCGATCGTGCCCTCGAGCGTCTGCCTGCCCTCGTCGGTCTTGGGCGGGAAGAACTCGAACGAGAAGACGGGCCGCCGGCGGTCGAGCAGGTCGCTGATGCGCATGCCCCAGCAGGCTAACAACCTTGACAAACTTATGTCAAGGTTGGTCGGGCGAGATGATCTCGAGCCCGGTTGCGACCGCCTCGCGGTCGCCGATCCGGTACTGGACGTCGACCGAGTCGTCCTTGCCGTACGAGCCCCAGAGCCCGAGGAAGATCGCCGTCCAGCGACCGACGCCGATGCGCTCCTTCTCGAGCCGCTTGGCGAACAGCAGCTCGCCGCCGCGGACCTCGTAGTCCTTGCCCTCGGTCTGCGGGACGCCGTTCACGAAGACGCGGTAGGGCGGCTCGGCGCCGCGCGGGAGCGGTACACGCCAGCGCGTTTCGCTCATCGGCCGTCCAGCGCGCGCCGAAGCGCCTCGTAGGCCGACTCGCGGCCGCGCTGCTCCACGAGCCGGCGCCGCACCCTGCCGGTGAATGCCTCGCTCGAGCCGTCGCCGCGCACGTCGACTCCGCCCCGCAGCCGGTCGGGGCCGCGCAGCTCGAGCCGCGCAACCACCTGCTGCACGGGCTCGATCCTGCGGATGATGGTGCCGCCGTGCTCACGCGGCGTGGGCCGTGCGCTCGAGCTCGCGGCCGTGCTGCTCGATCGCCCGGACTGCCGCGTCGAGGTCGCCGTAACGTTCGCGGTCCACTTTGGGACCCTTACGTATGGTCACCGTGTACGGCACAGCCGGGAGCGTACTTTCAGTCAACGTCGCGCAGATGCGCCAGATCCAGCGCCAGGGCGAGCTGGTCTGGACCGGCATCTGGAAGCACCCCGTGGCCGGACCGGTCGCCGTCCGCGGCGTCAACGTCGAGGGCGACGACCAGGGCGACCGCAGCGTCCACGGTGGGCCCGACAAGGCGGTCTACGCCTACGCCCGCGAGGACATCGACTGGTGGGAGCGGGAGCTCGGCAGGGAGTTGCCGGACGGGGTCTTCGGCGAGAACCTCACCCTGCGCGGCATCGATCCGGCGAGGGCGCTCGTCGGCGAGCGCTGGCGGATCGGATCGGTCCTGCTCGAGGTCTCGGAGCCGCGCTTCCCCTGCTGGAAGCTCGGCGTTCGCTTCGGTGACCCGCTGATGCTCAAGCGCTTCGCGCAGGCTCGCCGGAGCGGGACGTACCTGCGCATCGTCGAAGAGGGGACGCTCGCGGCGGGCGATCGCGTCGAGCCCGTCTCGCGGCCGGCCCACGACCTCACCATCGCCGGCTTCGTGCACGCGTATCTGGAGGACCGCTCGCAGCTCCCGCGCCTCCTGATCCCCGAGGTGTCGGAGAGCTGGCGCGACTGGGTGATCGAGACGGCGGCCTAGCCGCCGATGGCGGACATCGTGCGCGGCGGCTGGCGGAAGCCGGGCTCGCCGACGTGGTGCTTGAGCTCCTTGCGCCAGACGGCGTCACGGATCACGCGCTCGAGCTCGGCATCGTCCGCGCCTCCGCGCAGCACCCCGCGCAGGTCGGTCTCGCCCAGCGAGAACAGGCAGGTGCGGAGCTTGCCCTCGGCGGTCAGCCGGACGCGGTTGCAGTCGGCGCAGAACGGCTCGGATACCGGATTGATGAAGCCGATCTCGCCCTGGCCGTCAGCGAAGCGGTACACGCGCGCGGTCGAATGCGGCTCGCGCGGCAGCTCCTCGAGCGGGTACACGCGATCGATGATCGCGCGGAGCTCCTCGCCGGGGAGCACCCGGTCCTGAGACCAGGCGTGATCGCCGTCGAGCGGCATGAACTCGATGAAGCGCACCTGGTAGCTCGTCGAGCGCGCGAACTCGGCGAACGGCAGCGCCTCCTCCTCCGTGAAGCCTCGCAGCGCCACCGCGTTGATCTTGATCGGCCGCACCTGCGGGAACGCGCCGATCGCCTCGAGCCCGCGCAGCACGCGACCGAGCGAGTCGCGCCGGGTGAGCTGGAAGAAGCGGTCGCGCTGGAGCGAGTCGATCGAGACGTTCACGCGCTTGAGGCCGGCGTCGACGAGCGCCGCCGCGTCGCGGTCGAGCAGATAGCCGTTGGTCGTGAGCGACAGATCCTCGAGGCCGTCGATCGGGGACAGCATCGAGACGAGCCGCGGGAAGTCGCGGCGCACGAGCGGCTCGCCGCCCGTGAGGCGCAGGTCGGTCACGCCCATGCGCGCCATCAGCCGCACGATGCGCTCGATCTCCTCGAAGCTCAGGATCTCGTTCCGTTCGAGCCACGGCAGACCGTCCGCGGGCATGCAGTACTGGCAGCGGAAATTGCAGCGATCCGTGACCGAGACACGCAGGTCCGAGATGCGGCGCCCGTGCCCGTCGTAGAGCGGCTCTAGGGTCACGCGTCCTAGGGTATCCATCGTGGAGCTTCCGGAGATCGAGATCCGCGCCCCGACGCGGGGCAACCGCCGCCTCGAGCGGCTGTTCGACGCCGCCAACGCCGACATGCGGCTGCGCGCCTGGTGGTACATGCAGCAGCTGAACGCCGACCGGCGCGATATGTCGGACCACTCGGCCGTGCACGTCCAGATCGTGGCCAACATCGCGCTGCGGCTGTTCCGGCTGCTGAACCGGGCCGGGGTCGAGCCGGCGATGGTGAGCGACCACGGCATGGGCGCCCGCGACGCCGAGGTCGTGATCGCCGCGGCATGCCTGACGCACGACCTCGGCATGTCGATCCACCGCACCGACCACGAGGTGTACAGCCTCTTCCTCGCGGCAGACCGCATGCCGTTGCTGCTCGAGGGGATCTACGAGGAGCCCGAGCTCACGGTGGTGATGTCGGAGGCTCTGCATGCCGTGATCGGGCACCGCCGCCGCGGCGATCCGGTGACGATCGAGGCGGGAATCGTGCGCGTGGCCGACGCGCTCGACATGGCGAGCGGGCGCTCGCGCATCCCCTTCGAGACGCGCCGCCCCAACATCCACTCGATCTCCGCAGCCGCGATCGACGCGGTCAAGATCGAGCCGGGTGAGGAGAAGGCCGTGCGCGTGGAGATCGAGATGAACAACTCGTCTGGGCTCTTCCAGGTGGACGAGCTGCTCGCGACGAAGCTGCGCGGCTCGGGCATCGAGGAGCACATCGAGGTGGTCGCGGAGATCGACGCCGAGCACGAGAAGCGGCTCGTCCAGGTGTTCCGGATCTAGATGGCCGGCCCCTACGTCCACGGCTACGACGAGCGCGCGAACGAGCGCCTGCGCGACCAGGCGCGGACGCTCGTCGATCTGCTCCACCACGACACCGCCTACCCGGCGTCCAGCCGGGTGCTCGAGGCGGGCTGCGGCGTCGGCGCCCAGACGCTGACGCTGGCGGAGCGCAGCCCCGAGGCCGAGATCGTCTCGATCGACGTGTCGACCGAGTCGCTGGCGGAGGCCGCACGCAGAGCCGAGGCGGCGGGCGTGGCGAACGTGGAGTTCATGCAAGCGGACGTGTTCGAGCCGCCGTTCGCGGCGGAGTCGTTCGACCACGTCTTCGTCTGCTTCCTGCTCGAGCACGTCGCCCGGCCGGTCGCGGCGCTCCGGACCCTGGGCCGGCTGCTGCGGCCGGGCGGCACGATCACCGTGATCGAGGGCGACCACGGCTCCGCCTACTTCCACCCCGACAGCGAGGCCGCGCACGAGGCGATTCGCTGCCAGGTCGAGCTGCAGCGGGCGGCCGGCGGCGACGCGAACATCGGCCGCCGCGTCTACCCGCTGCTGACCGAGGCCGGCTTCGGCGACGCCCATGTCTCGGCGCGTGAGGTGTACGTCGACTCGTCGCGCCCCGGGCTCGTCGACGGCTTCACCAGGAAGACGTTCACGGCGATGATCGAGGGCACGCGCGAGACGGCGATCGCGGCGGGCATGATCGAGCCGGAGCGCTTCGACGAGGGCATCGCCGCGCTCTACCGCACGGCCGAGGCGGACGGGGTCTTCTGTTACACGTTCTTCAAGGGCGTGGCGACGCGCGCGGTCACGATCTGACCCGTCGGCTCGTCGCTCCCGAAGCTCTCCATCCCCTGCCACTCGCGCGCGACCATGAACAGCGTCCGGCCGTCCTCACCTCCGAGCGCGCAGGCGAAGCAGCCGCGATCGAGCTCGATCGTCTCGAGCAGCTCGCCGCCCTCGGCCACGCGCCGGCAGTGACGGTTCGGGACGTCGCCGTACCAGACCGCCCCCTCGGCGTCGAGGCAGATCCCGTCCGGCGCCGCTCCCTCGCCGAGCTCGGCCCAGCTGCGCCGGTTCGATAGCCCGCCGTCGGCCTCGATGTCGAACGCCGTGAGCCTGGCGGCGTAGGACTCGGCGACGATCAGCGTCGAGCCGTCCGGCGTGATCGCCATCCCGTTCGGGAAGGCAACGCCGTCGGCCACCTGGCGAGCCGAGCCGTCCGGCGCCACGACCGCGACGATGCCGGGGGCGAACTCGCCGCCCGCCATGTCGAAGCCGATGTTGTTCACGTAGGCGTTGCCGCGGGCGTCGACGGCGATCTCGTTCCAGGCGTGCTCGGACAGCCCGCTGAGGTCCGCGTGCTGGACGAGCGAGCCGTCTGGCTCGCGCCGCAGGACGGCCTGCCGCCCCGCCGCGGCGACGAGCAGGCGGCCGTCCGGCAGCCAGTCGATGCAGAACGGCATGAAGCCCGAGTCCATGGTCAGCACGACCTCGCTCGCGCCCTCGGCGTCGGCGGCGATCAGCTCCTGCGTGGCCCAGTCGCAGAACCAGAGCCGGCCGTCGTGCCAGCGCGGCGACTCGCCGAAGGAGATGCCCGTCATCAGTACCCGTGTGCCGGTCGTCATGCCCCTCACACCTCGAGCAGCGCCTTGAGGGCGGTCAGCCGCTCGCGCCAGTAGTGCTTCATCTCGTCGGCTGCCTCGGCGTCCGCGAGCCGCTCGTGCGCGACGGCCACCTGGCTGCGCGCGTCACCCTTCGGGTCGAAGCCGACGTTCACGCGCGTCGTCCCGTCGCCCCAGTCGAAGCGAGCGGACCTGCCCGGCTGCGAGGTGCGCTCGCGCAGCTCGCCGTCCGGCAGCCAGCGCTCGCGCAGCTCCTCGTCGACGAACGCCTCGAAGAGACGCTCGACCGGAACGTCGATCGTCTTGCTCGCGCTGACGGAGAAGAGCCCGTCGCGACCGCCGTGCGCAGGGCGCAGCCCGCGCGCTCGCTCGTAGCCGACCGTGATCGTCTGCGCCCACCAGCTGTCGACGCCGTGCTCGCCGGTGAGCGCGCCGGCGATCTCGCCGTGCCCCTGCGAGCTCATGTCCGCCTCGTCCAGAACCCGGAACCAGTCCTCGTAGCTGCGGCCGGTGGCGCCGAGCACCGCCTCGTCTGAGGTGAGCGCCGCTCCCGTGTCCCTCGTCTCCATGATGATCTCCTTGGTCGGTTGTCGAATGGAAGTCGAGGCTGCGCGCGCGTTCTCGACATAGGAGGCACGGTGAAGTACGTGATCCTGATCTACAGCAACCCGGAGTCACGGGAGATCTGGGCGAACATCCCCGCCGACCAGCGGCGGACCGGCCTCGAGGTGTACGAGGCCCTGAACGCCGAGCTCGAGGCGTCCGGCGAGCTGATCGTGACGGAGGCGCTGGTCGAGCCGGCGAGCGCCAAGCGCGTGTCGGTGTCGGAGGGGCGAACCGTCACGAGCGACGGCCCGTTCCCCGAGGCCAAGGAGCTGCTCGGCGGCTTCTACCTGATCGACTGCGACAGCGAGGAGCGAGCCGTCGAGGTCGCAGCGCGCATACCCGAGGCGCAGCTGGGGTTGGTCGAGCTGCGGCCGGTGATGGGCTCGCTCGAGGACTTCCTGCGCTAGCGCGGCGCGTACATGATGATCGCCACCCCGACGAGCGCGACCGCCGCGCCGCTGAGGTCGTAGCGGTCCGGCCGGAAGCCGTCGAAGATGACGCCCCAGAGCAGCGAGCCGGCGATGAAGACGCCTCCGTAGGCGGCCAGCACGCGGCCGAAGTGCGCGTCGGGCTGGAGCGCCGCGACGGCGCCGTAGCCGATCAGCGCGACGGCGCCGGCGAGCGCGAACCAGAGCCCGCGGCCCTCCTTGATCGCCTGCCACATGAGGTAGGCGCCGCCGATCTCGCAGATCGCGGCGGCGACGAACAGCGCGATCGACCGGCCGGTCATGGCCGGATGGTTCCAGCGGCGGCCGACGGCACACCGGACGCGGCCGCCCCGGAGGGCGGCCGCGTCACGGCAGAGATGCCTACGGCGTGATCTTCACCAGCGAGCCGCCCGCGCCCTTGAAGGGGCTCTTCTTGGGGGTCTTGCCCGGCAGCACGCTGAAGTTCGACACGTAGACCGCGCCCGTCGAGTCGACGGCTGCTCCGGTCGGGAACATCAGCTTGCCCACGCCCAGGAACGTGCGCGTGCCGTCCGGTGCCACGCGCACCACGCGGCCGCGTGCGTCCTCCTTGGCGAGATTGCGCGCGAACTCCGTCACGTACATGTCGCCGGCGGGGCTGAAGGCCAGGCCGGTGATGCTCGTGAAGCCGGTGGCGTGCACGACCGGCGCGCCGCCGGCCGCCGGGATCCGCCACACCCGCGCCTTGCCCTTGCCGGCGCCCTCGGCCAGCTCGCCGACGTAGAGGTCGCCGTCGGGGCCCTGCGCGATGGAGGTCGGCACCGCCTGCGCCCTGCCGTTCTTCGGGATCACGGCGAGCAGCGTGACCTTGCCGTCGCGGACCTCGAGCACGGCGTTGGCGCCGGCGTCGACCACGATCTGGCGGTCGGCGAGGGCGAGCACGGCGTACGGGTTCGAGTTGCGGTCGCCCTTGACCTTGTCGAGGTTCTGCTTCCACTCGATCGCCGAGATTCTCGCGACGGCGGAGAGGTTGCCGCCGCTCACGTCGAAGAGGCGGCCGGCCTGCGCGCGGACGGGCTTCGGCAGGCCCTTGATCTGCTGCGGCGGGCCCGAGGTCATGACGGTGTAGACCTTGCCGTCGGGGGCGACGGAGACGCCGTGCGCGCCCGTGGCGAAGACGCCGCCGGGGCCGCCGGCCGAGACGAGGCCCTTCGCGACGGTCTGCTTGGCGCCGTTCGCGACGCGCACGATCTTGCCGGTGGTGCCGAGGCACATGCGGCTCTCGCCCTTGCCCTGGCATTGACGACCGGCCTTGCCGGCGTTCGCGACGTAGACGGCGCCGTCGGGGCCGATGGCCACGCTGCGCGGGTTGTCGAGCCCGCGCGCGACGGTCTCGACCGTCTCAGCGAGAGCAGTTGGGGCGGTGGCCAGCGCGGCGGCCGCAGCGGCTACAAGCCCGGCGGCAGCCCGTCGCGCGGGCTTGGTGAAACGCGAATCCATGTAGTCCTTTCGGGTGAACCCCACCCAAGTGGGGTGGGAGAGATGGCAACCCGACGACGCTAAAACAGGATTCGCGTTTTCGCCACTCTTCAGTGCTTGGCCGGGTCGATCAGGTTGGTCTCGGCGACCGGCTTGTCGGTGCGCTGCTCGCGCTCGCCGATTTCGACGTAGCTCTGCTCGCGGGCGCCCGTGTAGATCTGACGTGGCCGGGCGATCTTCGTCTCGTCGTCGGTCACCATCTCGAGCCACTGCGCGATCCAGCCGGACGTGCGCGGGATCGCGAACATCACGGTGAACATGTCGGGCGGCAGGTTGAGCGCCTCGTAGATCAGGCCCGAGTAGAAGTCGACGTTCGGGTAGAGCTTGCGTGAGACGAAGTAGTCGTCGTCGAGCGCGCGCTTCTCGAGCTCGGTCGCGATGTCGAGCTTCGGGTTCTTGCCGGTGACCTCGAAGACCTCGTCGACGTGCTGCTTGATGATGCGTCGCCCGCGGGTCGTAGTTCTTGTAGACCCGGTGACCGAAGCCCATCAGGCGCTCATCGCGGTTCTTCACGCCATCGAGGAAGTCGGGCACGTTGTCGACCGTCTCGATGCGATCCAGCATCCGCAGCACGGCCTCGTTGGCGCCGCCGTGCAGCGGTCCGTAGAGGGCGGCCACGCCGGCCGCCGCGGCCGAGTAGGGATCCACCTGCGAGGAGCCCACCCCGCGCACGGCGTTGGTCGAGCAGTTCTGCTCGTGGTCGGCGTGCAGGATCCAGAGGACGTCGAGGGCGCGCGTGAGCCGCGGGTCGGGCTCGTACTTGACCTCCGTCATCTTGAACATCATCGAGAGGAAGTTGCCGGGATAGGACAGGTCGTTGTCCGGATAGACGTACGGCAGCCCGAGGTTGTGCCGGTAGGCGAACGCGGCGAGCGTCGGCACCTTGGCGATCAGCCGCACCGCGGCCATATGGCGCTCGAGCCGGTCGTCGATGTTCTTCGCGTCCGGGTAGAAGGTGGAGAGCGCCCCGACGGTGGCCAGCAGCATGCCCATCGGGTGCGCGTCGTAGCGGAAGCCCTCGACGAACTTCTTGATGTTCTCGTGGACGAAGGTGTGGTGGGTGATCTCGAAGATCCACTCGTCGAGCTGCGCCTGCGTCGGCAGCTCGCCGTAGATCAGGAGGTAGGCCACCTCGAGGTAGGTGGAGCGCTCGCACAGCTCCTCGATCGGGTAGCCGCGGTACTCGAGGATGCCCGCCTCGCCGTCGATGTAGCAGACCGAGCTGCGGCACGAGGCGGTGTTCGTGAAGGCGGGGTCGTACGTCATCAGGCCGAAGTCGTTCTCGTCGACCTTGATCTGGCGAAAGTCCATCGCCTTGACCGTGCCGTCGCTGATCTCGACGTCATAGGTCTCGCCCGTGCGGTTGTCCGTAACGGTGAGGGAGTCCTTGGCCGTGGCTACGCCACCACCGTCCTCGCGCTCAATCTGTTCCTCGGCCATCTCTCTCCTCAAAGCTCTGGTCGTTCTCCATTCCCGATTTTGACGGAAAGGCATACTCCGACGCGTGCCGAGCTTCGAAAGCATCGAGGCGGATTTCCTGAGGATCACCTCGGAGGTCGCTTGGGCCACCGTCGCGACCGTCGACGATGAGGGTCGTCCGCGCACCCGCATCCTCCATCCGTACTGGGAGGCTGTGGACGGCCGGCCGGTGGGCTGGATCGGAACGAGCCGCTCCGCGCTCAAGTCGAGGCACCTGGCCGCCAACCCCCATGTCTCGGTCGCCTACTGGTCGCCCAAGCAGGAGACAGCCCATGCGGAGTGCCGCGCGTCGTGGGTGGACGACCAGCGTGAGCGGGTCTGGAACCTCTATCTCGAGGCCGAGCCGCCGCTCGGCTACGACCCGGGGAAGCTCGCGCCGTGGAAGGACGGGCCGCTCGGCGGTGTCTTCTCCGTCCTGCGGCTCGACCCCTGGCGCGTGATGGTGCTGACGAACGAGGACGCGGCGGCGGGCCGCTTCTACGAGCGGTACTGGCGGGACGGTGAGTAGGCGCCTCGCCGCGCTGGTGCTCGCGGGCTGTGCGCTTGGGCTCGGCGCCGGCTGCGGCTCGGACGATCCGAAGACCTTCGACGAGGACGGCTTTGCGATCACGTTCGAGTATCCGGGGAACTTCGAGCGCACCACGGACGTCAGGACCGAGCAGGACGAGGGCGAGGCCGAGAAGTCGGTGGCGCTCGCGATGTCCGAGGACAACGCGATCTTCGTGCAGCGCTATGGCCTGACCCGCACGGTCACGCCCGAGCTCGCGGACGCCGTCAAGACGGAGCTCGACAAGGTGCTGAGCCGGCTCGCCGGCACCGAGGCGAGCGGCCGGCGGATCGACGTCGGCGGCCCGATCGCGTTCCGCTACGAGATCGACCGGCTCCAGGAGCCCGAGAACGGGCGCAGCACGATCGTGGCCGTGTTCGACGGCGACAAGGAGTACTTCATCAACTGCCAGTCGGTCCCGGACGGGCGCGAGGAGCTCGAGGAGGCCTGTGACATGGCGATCGACACGCTCGCGCTGAAGAGCTAGCGCTCGGCGAAGCTGATCTCGCGCGCGCCGCTGACCGACCAGCGCCCGCGCTGCCAGCCGATGCGCGTGCCGTCCGCGAGCCGGACCGCTGCCCGGCCGAGCGGTGGGGTGCCCCAGAGCACCGCCTCGAGCGGGCGCTCGTGCTCGGGCGTGTCGCCGAGGCCGCGGGCGACGTGCTCGGCAGGATGGGTCACGAGGATCGACCCGGCGCGCACGTAGACGGGGATGCGCCCGAGCGGCGCAGGCGCGAGCAGCTCGCCGCCGCCCGGCACGCGTTCACCGCTCCAGAAGTCGATCCACTCACCGCGCGGCAGCGACACCTCGCGCTCGCGCGCACCGCGCTCCAGCACGGGCGCGACCCAGAGCGCGGGGCCGTAGCCGTACTGGTCGGCGAGCGCCCAGCTGCGCTCGTCCGCGGGATCTGAGAGGAACAGCGGCCGCACGATCGGCAGCCCGGTGCGTGCCGCCGTGGCCGCCGCGGCGCGCACGTAGGGCACGAGCCGCTCGTGCAGGAGCACGTGCTCGCGGTAGATCCGCAGCGTCTCGTCGTCGTAGGTCCAGGCCTCCTGCGGAAAGCGCCCGTGGGCCTGCATCAGCGGCGTGAAGCAGCCGAACTGCACCCAGCGCAGCAGCAGCTCCTTGGGGCAGCGCGCGACGAGCCGCTCGCCGAGGTAGCCGCCCACGTCGTGCGACCAGTTGGAGAAGCCGCTGGCTGCCGCCGTGATCGTCGCGGCCACGAGTGTCTCGAGCGACCAGAAGTCGGATGGCTGGTCGCCGCCCCAGGTGACGCCCAGCGCCTGCTGGCCCGTCCAGCCGGGCCGGCCGAAGAGGACGCCGCGACCGGGGTGCACCTCGTCGAGCGCCCGCTGCATCGAGCGCCGGTAGAGCAGCCCGAGCGCCCACGCCGCCTGCGCGCCGCTGCGGCCGTCGGCGAACGACACGTCCGGCGGGTAGTACCAGCCCTCGCCGTCGTCGGCCTTTATGCCTTCGACGCCCATGCGCAGCACGCGCTTGGCCTGCTCGCGCCACCACTCCTCTGCCGCCGTGGAGGTGAAGTCGACGGGCGAGCCCGTGCCCATCCACCAGCGCGCCACGTGCGGCGTGCCGTCCGCCGCCCTGACGAAGTGGCCCGCCTCGGCGGCGGGCTCGTAGTTGGAGGCGGGTTCGGCGTGCAGTCGCTCTGACTCGGGGTCGGGCGGCTGCTGCCCGTCGCGCGACTCGATGTTCACCCAGGGCGTGACCCAGACGACCGTGCGCACGCCGGCGCCGCGGAAGCGCGCGACCATGCCCTCGAAGTCCGGGAACTGATGCGGGTTCGGCTCCCAGGTGTTGTATTGCGTCTCCCAGGGCGAGTCGAGCACGAGCGCGTCGAGTGGCAGCCCGTGCCTCAGGTAGCCGTCGAAGTCGTCCTCGACGTCGCGCTGGTGCTCGTAGACGTCGCGCGACTTCCAGTGCCCGTAGCCCCACTCGGGCAGCACGGGCGGGAAGCCGGTCAGCCGCAGGAGGTGCCGCAGGCGCGCCGCCGGGGTGGGGTCGCAGAAGACATGCAGGCGCAGCGGCCCGGCCGCGGCGCGCGCGGAGACGCCCACCCGGTGGCCCAGGTCGAACTCGGCGCCGTCGCCCTCGGTCTCGAGCCAGAGGGCGTAGCCGCGGCTGGCGATCAGCCACGGCACGGGTGCGTAGTCGCCCTGCGGGATGCCGCCCACGTCGAGCATGTCGGGCGGGCAGTCGGGTCCCGTGTAGCGGCGGTCGGCGCCGAGCCGCACGTGCCGGCCGGTCTGCTCCACCTGCTCGCCGTGGCGCGCCCCCAGTCCGGTGAAGCGCTCGCCGGAGCGCGCCTCCCACTCGGCGCCGATTCGGAAGGCGCCGGCCACGGGCTCGAACTCGATCAGGACGCGCTCGTCCTCGAGCTCGATCCGGACCTCGCCGAGGTCGCCGCGGAACGAGCTGCCGCTGCGCTGCGCGCGGCCGAACAGCGCCGGCCGCTCGAGCTCCTCGGCGGCGAGCACGCCTTCCGTCAGCTGCACGAACTGATCGCGCGCCTCGCCGCGCGCCGCCCACAGCCGCAGCTCCCTGATCAGCCGCCGGCCGCGCCGGATCTCGATCGCGAGCGGATCGAGGCCAACCGTCACGCGCAGGGGCCCATGCTCCAGCACGAGCGGGTCGGACATGGTCCCTCTTCTGGCAGAGGGCGGAGGTCGGCCTGTTGAAATCGAGTGAAAGGCCTACACGAGCGTGCGCCGGTACTCGACCAGCTCCATGCCCCCGAGCGCCTCCTCGGTGAACGCGTCGCCGACGCTTTGCCAGCCCTCGCGCTCGTAGAAGCCGCGGGCGCGCAGCTGCTTCGCCGGCGTGTAGAGGCGGAACTCCGTGTAGCCGCGCCTGCTCGCCTCGTCGAGCACGGCGCCGTGCAGCTGGGTGGCGATGCCGGTGCCCCAATGCTCGCGGCGGACGAACATCTGCCACAGATGCGCGAGCGTCGGGATCGTCGATCGGGTAGGCCGAGTGCAGCGAGGCCGGGATCAGCGCGACGTGGCCGACGAGCGCGCCGTCCGACTCGGCGACCTGGCACCAGACCGCCGGGTTTCGCAGCCGCACCCGGATCGGATCCTCCTCGACCGGCGGCGGCGACCAGCCGGGTGGAGCGATGTCGCGGTAGCCGTCGAAGGCGAGCTCGAGGGTGTGCGCGATCTCGCCGGCATCCGCGGGAGTCGAGGTCCTGAAGCGCACGGCGGCCACGCGAGCGAGGCTAACGGTTCACAGAGCCGTCACGCGAGGTTCGCCCGTCGGTAACCGAAACCCCTCCGTTGCAGGCGAATCTTGCCATCAGATGATCCCGACGCCGGTCACCAAGGCGGACCTCCACTGCCACTCGGCGGCCTCCCAGGAGTCGCGGCTCGGCGTGCAGCGGGCGCTCGGGCTGCCTGAGTGCGCAACTCCGCCGGAGGAGGTCTACGCGCTGGCCCGGCGGCGCGGGATGGACTTCGTGACGATCACCGATCACGACACGATCTCCGGGGTCCTCGAGATCGCCGACCTTCCGGACGTGTTCGTCTCCGAGGAGCTCACGGCGCACTTCCGCGGCGAGCCGCAGGCGGTCCACATCCTGTGCTGGGGGATCACGCCGGACGACCACGACTGGCTCCAGGCGCACGCGGGCGACGTCGAGGAGGTGGCCGAGTACCTGCACGGCAACGGCATCGCCTGCGCCCTCGCGCATCCGTTCTACGCGGTCGCCGCGCCGCTCACGGCGCGCCACCGCCGCCGGCTCGCGCGCCTGTTCCCCGTCTGGGAGACCCGCAATGGCTCCCGCGCGCGCGAGCTGAACATGCCCGCCGCCATCTACATCGAGACCCACGGCGGCGCCGGCGTCGGCGGTTCGGACGACCACGCCGGAGTCGACATCGGGCGGACCTGGACCGAGACGCCGCCCGCGTCGACTCCGGAAGAGTTTCTGCGCCGGCTGCGCCGCGGCGACGCGGTCGCCCGCGGCGCCCAGGGCAGTGCTGCCAAGTGGGCGCACGCCGCGATGGCGCTGGCCGTCCGCGCGCTCGGCCGCGGCGACGGCTGCGAGGCCCCCGATCCGCGCGTCGTGCTGCGCATCGTCGAGCGCGTGATGAGCCAGGGCGACGCGCGCTCCGGCGCGATCGCGGCCGATCTCTGCCCGGGCGACGCACGCGCCCTGCTGCGGTCCTGGCTCGACTCGCTCGGTCTCGACACCTCGGAGACCGAGCTGCTCGCCTGGATGCAGGAGGACGGCTTCGCGCACGCCGACCTCTTCCGGCGCGCGTGCCGCGCGCACGAGCGCAGGCTGCGGTACGCAGTCGAGCGGGTGATCGAGGCGGCCGGCGATCTCGACGCCGGCGCGCAGGGGGCGGCCGAAGCGGTCTTCTCCGCCTGCATCCCTGCCATCCCGTACGTGCCGGCTGCCGCGTTCCTCGGGCGCGAGAAGAGCAAGCTGCTGGGGCGCGAGCAGGAGCCGCTCCGCGTCGCGCTCGTCGCCGATGGGGTCGGCTCCATGCACGGCGTCACGCACACGCTCGACGAGCTTCGCGAGCGCGGCGTGCCCGGCTTCGAGGTCGAGGTGATCGGCACCGATCCCAAGGTCGACCGGCGCCTGCCCGCCGTGTCGGAGGTCGACGTCCCCTTCTACGAGGGGATGCGCGTGGGGGTTCCGAGCCTCCTCGCGGCCGTCGACGCGCTCGCGGAGGGGCGCTACGACATCGTGCATCTTTGCTCCCCCGGTCCGGCCGGGGTCGTTGCCGCGCTCATCGCTCGGATAATGGACGTGCCACTGGTGGCGTCCCATCACACGGAGCTCGGTGCCTACGCCGGGCTGCGCTCCGGCGACGCGCGTCTGCGGGCGGGGATGGACATGGCTCTGGCATCGCTCTACGCCCAGTGCCAGATCGTCCTCTCGCCGAGCGAGGCGGCAGACGAGTCGCTGCGGGCGCTGGGCGTCCCGGCCGAGCACATCGGCCGCTGGGGCCGCGGCGTCGACCTGCGGCGCTTCGACCCGGCGCTGCGCGAGCCGGGCTCACTGCCAGGCGAGCTGACCGTGCTGTACGCGGGCAGGCTCACCACCGAGAAGGGCGTCGACCTGCTCGCCGACGCGTTCCTCGCCGCGCGCGCCGCCGACCCGCGCCTGCATCTCGTGCTGGCCGGTGGCGGCCCCGAGGAGGAAGCGCTGCGCGAGCGGCTCGGCTCGCGCGCGACGTTCCTCGGCTGGCTCGAGGACGAGGAGCTCGCGCGCGCCTATGCGAGCGCTGACATCTTCCTGTTCGCGAGCCGCACCGACACCTTCGGCCAGGTCGTGATCGAGGCGCAGGCGAGCGGCCTACCCGTGGTCGCCGTCGCGGAGGGCGGGCCGGTGTCCCTGATCGAGGAGGGCCGCACCGGTCGCCTCTGCCCTCCGGACGCCGAGGCGCTCGCGGCGACGGTCGTCGAGCTCGCACGCTTCCCCGAGCTGCGCCGCCGGCTCAGCGCCGAGGCGCTCGCATCCGTCGGCTCGCGCACCTGGGAGCACGCGCTCGACCAGCTCGCCGCCGGCTACCGGCGCGCGCTCGGCGCGGCGGCGCTCAGCGGCGGCGAAGCCCGCCGAACAGCCGCCGCTTGACGGAGCCGGTCACGCGGGGTCCCTCTTCGGGCGGACCGAGCTCGGCCACCTGAGCGGCTGTGATGCTGAGCGTCACGGCGCGTTCGGCCGTACGCACGACCTCGGGCGCGTCCACGAAGCGCTCGGCGCCGTCGGAGCCGCGGATCACGAGACCGTCGAAGATGTGCTCGCGATAGTTGTCGAGCACGCGAACCACGGTGCCGACGTCCTGTCCGTCCGAGCTGATCACCGGCGTACCGGGCTGAACAGCCGTGTAATGAACAGCGATGCCGTCGTCTTCGATCGGGGCCATGTCCTCAGCGTGGCAGAAGCAGTCCGGTTTGCTCGACCTCTCCGCCCTCGTGCTCCTCGGTTGCGGCGACGTAGATGCCGCTGCCGATGGCCGCGAGCGTGAGCACGATCGAGATCGCCGCGACCCCGCGCGCAGCGCCGTCGGTGGAGGGGAAGTCCTCACGTGTGACCCCGATGAAGGTCACGAGCAGGGCCCAGAGGGCGAGGATGATCCCGCACACGTGAAAGGCGTTCACGGCGGCGAAAGCTACCGGAACCTGGGGCGGTTCACGGCCTTGTCACGGGAGGAGGCGATTCGCTCTCGAAGCTGTATGGAGATGGCCCCGCTTATCGACAGCATCATCAGCGTGATGGGCTCGCAGCGCGGCCGCCGGCCGGTCTGCCTCGTCTGCGGCCGCGGCATCGCCCCGGGCGAGGATCTGATGCGCCTGCGCGGTGAGGCGCTCGTCCATCGGCGCTGCGCGACCTACGAAATGCGCCGCCGCCCCAAGGGCGCCGAGCGGCTCGGCTACCCGCGCTCGCGCTGAGCCCTACTTGTGGCCGGCCGGCACGCGCCGGCGCCCGCGAAGCGTGCGCACGCGCGTGGGCGACGAGGGCAGCGGGCCCGTGTGCTGCCCGCGCCGAGGCGGCTTCGGCATCGGTCCGCGCGGATGCGGCCACGGATCCCGGTCGGAGCCGCCGTCGTCCCTGCGGTCGGCCGCCGCAACGGGCGGGTCCTTCACCGCCCACCAGACGATGTAGAGGAGCATGAAGATCGGGATCTTCAACACCAGAGCCAGCCAGAAGACGGCCCAGAAGCCTTCCATCGCAGGGATCGTACCCGGAATCTCCGCCCGCAGCGCATTTGACAAATAGTTTTGTCTAATGAACACTGACGTGCGTGCAGACCGCCGTCGACGTCTCGCGCGCCAGGCTCTCGCCGCTCCGCCGCCGGGTGCTCGCCGAGCTCCGCGAGCCCGCCTCCGCGACCGCGCTCGCGGCGCGCCTGGGTGAGAGCCGCCAGAGCGTCAACTACCACGTGCGCGAGCTCGAGCGCGCCGGCCTCGTCGAGCTCGTCGAGGAGCGCCGCCGCCGCGGCTTCACCGAGCGGGTCGTGCAGGCCCGGGCGCGCGCGGTGGTCGCCGACCCCGAGGTGATCGGCGACCTCGACGCCGTGACCGAGACCCAGGACCGCTTCGCCGCCGACGCCCTGCTGGCGCTGGCCGCACGATCGCTGGGCGACGTGGCGGAGATGCGCGAGCGGGCGAGCGCGCAGGGACGGCGGCTCGTGACCTTTGCGATCGAGGCCGACGTCGGCTTCGAGCGCCCCGCCGACATCGAGCGCTTCGCGGACGCGCTCGCCGAGCGGATCGCCGAGCTCGCGGCCGAGTTCAGCTCGGGCAGATCGCGCCGCCGCTTCCGGCTGATCGCGGGCGGCTACCCGAAACCCAAGGAGGAGCGATGACAGACCAGAGGCCGTTTCGCGTCGAGGTGGTGGTCGACGCGCCGCGCGAGGAGGTCTGGCGCGCCCTGACCGAGCCCGAGCGGGTGGCGCGCTGGTTCGGCTGGGACTACGACGGGCTCGCGAGCGAGATCCAGTACATCTTCGTCGACCACGCCCGCCACGAGCCGCCGGGGCTGATCGAGCTCGACGACGGCCAGGACAACCAGACCATCGAGCTGATCGAGGAGGGCCCTCGGACGCGCGTGATCTGCTTCCGGCCCGGCCCGCTGGGCGGCGCGGACTGGGACGAGCTCTACGAGGACGTGCGCGAGGGCTGGATCACGTTCTTCGCCCAGCTGCGTCACTCGGTCGAGCGCCATCCCGAGGAAGACCGGCGCACGATCAGGCTGACCGGCGAGGCGGTTCCGGCAGAGGTCGTGGAGGCGCTCGGGCGCGAGCTCAGCGGGCCCGTCTGGCATCAGGGCCGCTTCCAGCACGCGATTGCGGCCGGAGGCGACGGCGACCTGCTCGTGGGCGTGCATCCGAAGCTGCCGGTCGACTCGCCCGAGCGCGGCCCGATCTCGGTCATCGTTACGAGCTACGGCCTCGGCGACGAGGCATTCGCCGCCCTGGGTGAGCGCTGGCAGTCGTGGTGGCGGGAGCTCACGTGACGGATCCGTCCTTCGGCGCCGATCGCGCCGGCCTGGAGGCGGCGCTGGGCCTGCTGCTCCGCGAGCTCGCCGACCCATCCGGCGCGGCACTCGAGCTGCCCGCCGCTCTGCCGACGGAGGGCGCCGGCGACCTCGCGGCGCTCGAGCGGCTCGCGCCCTCGGTCGTGGGCGGCGCGCGCCGGCTCGGCGCTCCCGGCTTCCTCGCGCACATGGACCCGCCGACGCCGTGGGTGGCCTGGGCGGGGGCGCAGTGGGCCGCCGCGCTCAACCAGAACCTGCTGCACCCGGACACGGCGCCTGTCGCCCGCGAGCTCGAGGAGCGGGTGATCGCCTGGCTCTCGCCCTTCTTCGGCATGTCGGGCGGCCACCTCGTGCCGGGCTCCTCGGTTGCGAACCTCACCGCGCTCTGGGCGGCGCGCGAGCTGCGCGGCGTCGAGGAGGTGGTGGCCTCGGAGGCCGCGCATCTGAGCGTCGCCAAGGCGGCCGCTCTGCTCGGCCTGCGCTATCGGCAGGGCGACCTTCGCGAACCGGGCGACGTGTCGCGGGCGGCGCTCGTGCTGACCGCCGGCACGACCGTCACGGGCGCTGTCGATCCGCTCGGCGCGGGCCCGGACGCCGCCTGGCGGCACGTCGACGCTGCCTGGGCGGGCCCGCTGCGCCTGAGCGAGCGCCACGCGTCCCTGCTGGACGGGATCGAGGCGGCCGACTCGGTCGCCGTCTCGGGGCACAAGTGGCTCTTCCAGCCCAAGGAGTCGGCGCTGGTGCTGTTCGCCGATGCCGAGCGGGCCCACGAGGCGATCTCGTTCGGGAGCGGCTACCTCGCGAAGCCGAACGTCGGCGTGCTCGGCTCCCACGGCGCCGCGGCGCTGCCGCTCGCGGCCACGCTGCTCGCCTGGGGTCGCTCGGGGACCGCCGAGCGAATCGACCGCTGCATGGACATCGCCGCCCGGCTCTGCGAGCTGATCGAGGCAGAAGAGCGGCTCGAGCTGTGCTCGGGCCCCGAGACGGGGATCGTGGTCTGGCGCCCGCTCGGCGACGTCGACCTCGACGCGCTGCGCTCTGCCATGGAGAGCGGGTTCGTGTCGATCACGGAGCTCGACGGCGAGCGCCGGCTGCGCTCGGTTTCGGCCAACCCGATGGCCGACCCGGAGCTCGTGGTGGCGGAGGTGCTGCGCGCCGCTACGCGGTTGGCACGGACTCGATCGTCGTGATGCTGCGGAACTTCTCGTAGCGCGCGTCGATCTCCTCGCGCGTGAGCCGCTGGCCGCGCTCCGAGCCGAACTCCTCGACCCAGAAGGAGGCGAGTGTCGAGCCGTAGGTCATGGCCCGGCGCAGCGTGCTCTCGTCGAGTGAGCGGCCCGCGGAGTCGAGGTAGCCGAGGAAGCCGCCGGCGAACGAGTCGCCGGCGCCCGTGGGGTCGACGACCGTCTCGAGCGGGAAGGCCGGCAGGGCGAAGAAGCCGTCCTCGGTGAACAGCGCAGCGCCGTACTCGCCCTGCTTCGCGACGATCACGCGCGGCCCCATCTCCATCACCTTGCGGGTGGCCCGCACTAGGTTCGGCTCCTCGGTGAGCATGCGCAGCTCGGCGTCGTTCAGGAACACGATGTCGACCATCCCGATGGTCCGAACGAGCGAGTCGCGGGCCGACTGGATCCAGTAGTTCATCGAGTCGAGCCCGGCAACCTGGGCGCCGGTGCACTGCTCGCGCACCTCGCGCTGCAGGTCGGGCTGGATGTTCGCCAGGAACAGGAGCTCGGCGTTGCGTGAGCCCTCTGAGAGCTTCGGCTGGAAGTCTCCGAAGACGTTGAGCTGGGTGTCGAGCGTCTTCGCCGTGTTGAAGTCGTACTCGTACTCGCCTGCCCAGAAGAAGGTCTTGCCGCCCTCGACGTGCTCGATGTCCTCGGTGTTGACGCCGCGGCCGTGCAGCACGGCGTACTCCTCGTCGCCGAAGTCGTCACCGACCGGCCCGACCACGCGCACGTCGGTGAAGTAGCTCGCCGCGAGCGAGAAATGAGTCGCGGCGCCACCGAGGATGCGCTCGCGTTCGCCAAAGGGCGTCTTGATCGCGTCGAACGCGATCGATCCGACAACTGTGACCGACATGCGGCGGGAGAGGCTAGTGGACGCCTGCGGCAATAGGCTGCGCCGATGCGTGCCGTTCAGATAGAGGAGTTCGGCGGCCCCGAGGTGCTCAACCTGGTCGATCTGCCGACGCCGTCGCCCGGCGACGGTGAGGTCCTGATCGAGGTCACTCGCGCCGGCATGAACTTCGCGGACACCCATCAGCGCGAGAACACGTACCTGGCGCGCTACGAGGTGCCGCTGGTGCTCGGCGGCGAGGTGGCGGGCACGACTCCGGACGGCCGCCGCGTGGTCGCGCTGCTGCCGAGCGGCGGCTACGCGCAGTACGCGGTCGCACCGGAGGCGACGGTCTTCCCGATCCCGGACGGTGTGGACGAGGGTGCGGCGCTGGCGCTGCTGATTCAGGGCCTGACCGCGTGGCACCTGTTCCGCACGTCGGCCAAGCTCGGTGTTGGTGAGTCGGTGGTGGTGGTGTCGGGCGCCGGCGGCGTCGGGTCGCTGGCCTTGCAGCTCGCGAAGCCGTTCGGGGCGGGGCGGGTGATCGCGACCGCCTCGACTGAGGAGAAGCGCTCGCTCTGCCTGTCGCTCGGGGCGGACGCCGCCGTCGATCCGGCGGTTGAGGACCTGAAGGGCGCCTTGATCTCGGCGAACGACGGCAACCAGGTGGATGTGGTGTTGGAGATGTCCGGTGGGCCGGTGTTCACCGCTTGTTCCGAGGCCCTCGCTCCGTTCGGGCGGATCGTCGCCTACGGGATCGCGGGCCGCGAGCAGAACACCGTCGAGACCGGGCGCCTGATGCGAAAGAGCCGCGCCGTGGTCGGCTTCTGGCTGATGCACTGCCTGGGCCGCCGCGACATGATGGAAGAGCCGCTCGCGGACCTCTTCGAGCGTGCGGCCCGCGGCGAGCTGCGGCCGCAGGTCGGCCACACCTACGGGCTGTCCGAGGTGCGCCAGGCCCACGAGGACCTTCAGGGGCGGCGGACGACGGGCAAGCTGCTGCTGGATCCGTCGCGGGTAGAGAAGTCGCGCGAGTTGGGCGGCGACGCCGTTCGGGTCGCGGGCGAGCCGGGCGCGCGTGATGCGCACGACCCGCCAACCCGCTTCCACCAGCAGCGCATCCCTCTGGCGGTCACGCTCGAAGGCGCCGCGGCCGCCGTGAGAGCTCCAGTCGTCGGTTTCGACAACAAGGCGCTGCTCCGGCCAGTGGAAATCGACCTCGAATCCCTCCACCTCGCGATTGACAAGCGGCCGCGGCAGGCCCGCCGCCCGGCATAGGGCGAGCATTCGCTCCTCGACTCTGGAGCGCGTCCAGGTGCTGCCGGCGTCGTGCTGGGTGAGGACGGTGCGGAGCAGCGCGGCGCCCCGCTTCCCCTTTCTTGGAGCCAGATCGGCGAGATCGAGCCCCAGGAACGCCGCTTGATCGAGTGTGCGCTCGAGCTGGCGGCGCGTGAGTGCTCCGGCCAGGTCGAGCACCGTGCGGGCGGGGCTGGTCACGCGAATCGCTTCCCTCATCGCGATCTCGCTCGGATGCACGATCGACCGGTGGACCACCACCAGGCGGCGCCTCGCGCGTCCACCCGCGGTGGGCACCGTCACGTCGATCCGGGGTCCGCGCGGCTCGCGCAGACCCCAGAGGACGGCGGCGCTCTGGTGGCTCAGCGCGGCCCCCGGGCCACACGCGAGGACAGCGGCGAGAAAGTGACCATGACGGCTGAGGTGGGCGTGACCCACCGCATAAACCCCGCGGTGCAGTGAGGCAATCCGGCCCGCCCGCAACCAGCCCGAGATCACGTCGTCGCTCACGCCCAGCGCGATGAGCTCGGAGTGCGCGACGACCCCGTGCTGTCGCTCGGCGAGCGCCGCCACCCGCTTCCCCAGCGGAGGTTCGACGAGTTGTCCGCCCATTTCGCGGATAAGTCGTCAAACCTCCCGCATTCGCCCCCCAACGGCCGGCCGCCCCGGGCCGAGTAGTCTCATTCGCCGCATGACGACGTTCGCCGACCTCGGCCTGACCGAGGACACCCTCGAGGCGCTCGCCCATCTGGGCTACGAGCACCCGACCCCGATTCAGGAGCAGACGATTCCGCTGTTGCTGCAGGGGCGTGACGTGATCGGGCAGGCGCAGACCGGCACCGGCAAGACCGCCGCCTTCGGGCTGCCGATGATCGAGTACGCCGATCCGAACGACCCGGACGTCCAGGCGCTCGTGCTGACGCCGACGCGCGAGCTCTGCATCCAGGTGACGCAGGCGCTGCGGGCCTACGGGGCGAAGAAGGGCGTCGAGGTCGTTGCGGTGTTCGGCGGCGCGCCGATCCGCGATCAGGCGACGCGGCTCAAGGACGCGCAGATCGTCGTCGGGACGGTCGGGCCGCGTGATGGACATGATCGGCCGCCACCACCTGTTCCTGGATCAGGCCCGCTACGTCGTGCTGGACGAGGCCGACGAGATGCTCGACCTCGGCTTCCTCGAGGACGTCGAGGAGATCCTGCGCCGCGCTCCGATGGGCCGCCAGACCGCCCTCTTCAGCGCCACGGTGCCCACCCCGATCCGCCGCCTCGCCGACACGTTCATGCACGATCCCGAGGAGATCCAGGTCCGCGCCGCGACGCTGACGATCGACACGGTCGACCAGTTCTACGTCGAGGTGCCGGACGGCGAGAAGCCCGACGCGCTCGTGAACGTCCTCAAGGAGGAGCGCCCCGAGCAGGCGATCGTGTTCGTGCGGACGAAGATCGGAGTCGATCGGCTCGCCCGGCGCCTCGGCGACGCCGGCGTCCGGGTCAAGGCGCTGCACGGCGACATGACCCAGGGCCAGCGCGACGGCGTCATGCTCGCCTTCAAGGGCGGTCGCGAGCGGCTGCTCGTCGCCACCGACGTGGCCGCGCGCGGGCTCGACATCACGGGCGTCAGTCACGTCGTGAACTACGACGTGCCGAACTCACCGGACGTCTACGTGCACCGCATCGGCCGCACCGGCCGCGCCGGCGAGTCGGGGCGCGCCGTCACGTTGATCACGCCCAAGCAGCGCCGCGACCTCGAGGCGATCGAACGGCACGCCAAGACAGAGATCGAGCAGTGGCATGCCCCCAACGGCAAGCCGAGCAAGCCGCGACGGGAGCCGCGCGAGCGCCCCGAGGCGCGCCGCCCGCGGCACACGAAGCCGCACAGCCGCGACGGGATTCCCTACGCGAAGCTGATCGTCGGCGCCGGCCGCAAGGCCGGGATCGAGCCGGCGGACATCGTGGGCGCGGTAGTCGACAACAGCCATCTCGAGAACGACGACGTGCGCAACGTGCGCGTGCTCGAGCGCTTCAGCTTCGTCGAGGTGCCGGCGGCCCGCGCCGAGGAGGTTGCGGTCAAGGTCAGCGGACAGCGAGTCCGGGGCACTGAGCTCCGGTTGGAGGTGACTGGCAGGAAATGAGCACGGCGACGATGCACACGAACCACGGGCCGATCGAGTTCGAGCTGTTCGACGAGGACGCCCCGAAGACGGTCGAGAACTTCGTGAAGCTGTCGGGCGACGGCTACTACGACGGGCTGATCTTCCACCGCGTGATCAAGGACTTCATGGTCCAGGGCGGCTGCCCGCACGGCACCGGCACCGGTGGCCCGGGCTACGAGTTCGAGGACGAGATCAACGACCACAAGATCGTGCGCGGCGCGCTCGCCATGGCGAACCGCGGCCCGAACACGAACGGCAGCCAGTTCTTCATCGTCACCACGGATGCCGCCCCCTGGCTCGACGGGAAGCACACCGTGTTCGGCCAGGTGGCCTCAGGCATGGAGGCCGTCGACGCGATCGAGGGGCTCGAGACCGGTGCCGGCGACCGCCCGGTCGAGGACGCCCGCATCGAGCGCATGGAGGTCAAGTCCGAGGAGTGAGCGGGGTCCCGGCCGTCGAGCTGCTCTGGTGGGAGGGCTGCCCCTCTCACCCGGATGCGCTCGCGGACCTGGAGCGGATCCTCGCCGAGGAGGGCGTCTCGGCGCCCGTCCAGCTCCGGCACATCGAGAGCTTCGAGCAGGCGGCGAGCGAGCGCTTTCCCGGCTCGCCGACGATCCGCATCGGAGGCGAGGACATCGTGCCGCCCGGCGAGGGCGAGCCGTTCACGCTCACCTGCCGGATCTACAGGCTGCGCGACGGCCGCATATCGCCGACACCCGATCCAGAAGACGTGCGCGCCGCGGTGCGGCGCGCCAAGGAGGACACATGATCGCCATCGGAGACAGCGCCCCCGGCTTCACGCTGCCGGACACGGACGGCGCCGAGCACTCGCCGGCGGACGACGGCATCACCGCCGTCGTCTTCACCTGCAACCACTGCCCCTACGCGCTCGCCTGGCACGACCGGCTCACGCAGGCGGCGCGCGACTACCCCGACGTGCGCTTCCTCGCGATCAACCCGAACGACGCCGAGCGCTACCCGGGCGACTCGTTCGAGGCGATGCAGGAGCGCGTCGCGCAGGAGGAGTGGACGATGCCGTACCTGCGCGACGAGTCGCAGGACGTGGCGCGCGCCTACGGCGCCCAGACGACGCCCGACGTCTTCGTGATCGACGGCAACGGCCGGCTGCGCTATCGCGGCGCGCCCGACGCCGACCACAACGATCCGAGCCTGAATGCCGCCTGGCTGCGGGAGGCGCTCGACGCGCTGCTCGCGGGCGAGGAGCCGGGGCGTCCCGAGACGCCGCCCAAGGGCTGCTCGGTGAAATGGAAGAACGCGTGATCGCGCGACCACCGGTCGCACGTCCCGCTCCGGCATGGAAGTCCTGATCAGCCGCAGATAGCGCGCACCGCCGCGGCGGTGTCGCTGAGGTCGGCGAGCACCGCATCGGGCTCGGAGGCGCGCAGCTCGTCGAGGTCGGAGAAGCCGGTTGCCACCGCCACGGCGCGGGCGCCCGCCTCGCGCGCGGCGCGCACGTCGAGCGGCGTGTCGCCCACCAGCACGGCGCCGGTCGGCTCGCCGTACTTGCGCGCCGCCCGCTCGCGCGCGATCGCCACGAGCTCGTAGCGCTCCTCGTGAGGGTCGGAGCCGTAGGCGCCGACCTCGATGTCGAGCCACCGGTCGAGCCCGAACGCGCTCACCTTCAAAGCAGCGTTGGCGGCGACGTTGCCGGTGAGCAGCGAGTTGATCACGTCGTCGCGCTCGTGGAGGGCCGCCAGCGTCTCCGGCACTCCCGGGAAGGCGCCGCCGTCGGCCGCGACCTGCTCGCGCCGCGCCTCGAGCGCCAGCTCGAGCTCCGCGAGCACGCGCGGCAGGTTGTTGTGGTCACCCTCGAGCATCGACAGCGCGATCTGCTTGTCGGTCCGGCCGGCGTACGGAACGTTCTGGTCGAACGGCTTCCCGACCACGATCTCGTACGCCTCCTCGAAGGCGTAGCGGCCTTGCCCGCCGGTGTGGACGAGCGTCCCGTCGACATCCCAGAGCACGAGCAGCACGGCCCGAGCCTGACAGACTGAGCCGCCGATGCTCGGCCCACTCGAGATTCCGCCCAAGCTCCTGAAGCGCGCCCTCGACGACCTTCACACCGTCGCCGAGACACTGCGCGAGCTCGCTGCACACGAGGGCGACCTCGCCGCGCTGGCGCGCGCGGTCCGCGAGCTGCCGCGAGTCGAGGACGAGCTCTCGGCAGAGATCGCGAGCCTGCGCGCCGAGGTCACGGCGCTCCGTCAGTGGCTCGACCCGCTCCACAAGGAGCTCACCGACGTCGACGAGACCGCCGAGAACCTGGAGCGCAGCCTGTCCACGGTGAACGAGTCGATCCTCGGCCTCCAGGGCCTGCTCAAGAAGCTGCCCGGGATCTAGGAGAGCGCGATCTCGCGCGCCTTCTCCGCAAGCGCCGGCACGCCGCGGTCGAAGGCCGCGAGATAGGCGTCGTCGGTGCTGCCCATCGAGAAGCGCTTGAAGTTCCCCTCCATGAAGACGGCCGCCTTCCACAGCGCCAGCGCCTGGTACCAGTTGACGGACGCCATCGGGCGCCCGCTCTGCTCCTCGTAGCGCGCGATCAGCTCGTCGCGCGTCATGAAGCCCTCGCGCCGGGTCGCGTACGACAACCGCCCGAAGGAGGTCTCCTCCGGGTCGTCCGCCTGCGCCCAGGTGACCGTCAGATAGCCGACGTCGGCGAGCGGATCGCCGATGGTCGAGAGCTCCCAGTCGAAGATCGCGACCATCCGCGCGGGCGCGTCGTCGGCGACCATGACGTTGCCGAGCCGGTAGTCCCCGTGGACCACCGTCGAGGGAGGGGACTCGGGCAGGTTCTCGCCGAGCCAGCGCCCGACCTCCTCGACAACCGGGAGCTCGCGCGTCTTGTTGTGCTCCCACAGCCCGCCGAAGCGGCGCAGCTGGCGCTCGAGGTAGCCAGTGGGCTTGCCGTAGCCCTCGAGCCCGCACGCGCGCCAGTCGACCTCGTGCAGCTCGACGAGCCGGTCGACGAGCTCCTCGCAGACGCGCCGCCGCTCCGCGGGGTTGTCGAGCGGCTCCGGGATCTCGGTGGTGATGACGCTGCCGTGCATCTCCTCCATCACGTAGAAGGGGACGCCCAGCACCGACTCGTCGGCGCAGGTTGCGAGCACCCGCGGGATGCGCACCGGCGTCCCCTCGAGGGCGCTCAGGAGGCGCGCCTCGCGGAGCACGTCGTGGGCCGACGGCGGAAGCGGCGGACGCGGCGGCCGCCGCAGGACCACACGCACGTCACCGCGCTCGACGAGGTACGTCACGTTGGAGTGCCCCTCGCCGATCGGCTCGACCTCGATCCGGCCCTCGCCAAGCCCCTCTGCGTCGAGAAAGGCCTCGAGCGGCTCGCGGACGAGGAGCGGCGGCTGCTCGAGCTCCGCCGCCTCGCGGGCGGTGTCGACGACGTCCGATGACCTCATAGGCGCCAGGATCCTAACCCCGCATCAAACGGACTTTTTGCGTGTCTATGCTGCCGAGCCATGCGCACCAGTCGCCTGCTGATCCCGCTTGCCGTGCTTAGCCCGCTTGCTTTCGCCGCCCCGGCGATGGCCGCCGACACGTCCGTGAGCGTCGTCGATTTCGCTTTTCAGGCGAAGAGCGTGCAGATCGACCCGGGCGACAAGGTGACCTGGAACTTCGCCGTCGCGGGACACACGACGACCAGCGATTCCGGCCAGGCCGAGCGCTGGAACTCGGGCCCCCAGACCAACGATGGCGGGACCAGCTTCGAGCACACCTTCACGAAGCCGGGGCGCTTCACGTACATCTGCCTGCCGCATCAGACCTTCATGAAGGGCACGGTCACGGTCGGCAGCGACAGGTACAAGAAGTCCACGTCGAAGTTCTCGCAGTCGCGGCGTGGCAGCAGGGTGACCTACAAGTTCACGCTCGTCGAGGCGGCAAAGGTGTCGATCAAGCTGTCCGGCGCCGCGAAGCGCTCAACGACGCGGAAGCGGCTCAGCGCCGGCAAGCACTCGATCGCCTTCCGGAACATGGACCCGGGCAGGTACACCGGAAGCGCGACCTTCACCGACGACTTCGGCAAGAAGTCGGTTGTGAGGGTCACCACCACGGTTCCCTGACGCAGCCGGCCGGGGCGGTAGCCCGGTCGTGACACCCTCCACGGGTCATGCTCCGCGTCCTCCGTAATCGCGACTTCGGCCTGCTCTGGATGGGCCAGGCCGTCTCGCTCATCGGCGACGGCATCTATCTGGTCGCGATCGCGTGGCTCGTGCTCGACATCTCGAACGAGCCGAGCGCGCTCGGCCTGGTGGGGCTCGCGTGGACGCTGCCGATGGTCGCCTCGCTCCTGATATCTGGGGTGCTCAGCGACCGCTTCGAGCGCCGCCGGCTGATGATCACCGCCGATCTTCTGCGTCTCGCCGCCATCAGCGCTATCGCCGCCCTTGCACTGGCTGAGACCGCCGAGCTCTGGCACGTGATCGCGTTGGTGGTGGTGTACGGGATCGGGCAGGCGCTCTTCCAGCCCGCCTTCTCCGCGGTCGTGCCCGACGTCGTGCCGCGTGACCAGCTCCTGCAGGCGAACGCGGTGCGCGAGCTGATCGAGCCGCTCGGCCTGCGCTTCGCGGGGCCGGCCCTCGGCGGCTTCCTGATCGCCGTGTTCGGGGTCGGCGAGGCGTTCGTCGTCGACGCCGCCACGTTTGGCGTGTCCGCGCTGATGGTGAGCCTGATGTCGCGACAGCCACCGGCGCGTGAGGCGACGGGAGGTATGCGCCGAGACCTGATGGAGGGCTTCGCGTACGTGCGCGCGCACCCCTGGCTGTGGGCGACCCTGACCGGCGCCGCGCTCTTCCTCCTCGTCACCTATGGGCCGATGGAGGTGCTGCTGCCGTACATCATCAAGAACGAGCTGGGCGGCGACGCCGCCACCTTCGGGACCGTGCTCGCGGTCGGCGGGCTCGGCTCGATCGTCGCCGCCGTGCTGCTCAGCATCACCGGCCTTCCGCGCCGCCACGTGACCTTCATGTGGTCCGCTTGGACGGTCGGCGTCGTCATGGACGTCGGCCTGGCGCTCGCCGGTGCGTCCTGGCAGATGTGCGTGCTCGCGTTCTTCTCGTTCGGTCTCGCGACGGCGGGGCTCCTGACCTGGAGCATGCTGATGTACACGCTCGTGCCCGGTGAGATGCTCGGCCGGGTGTCGAGCCTCGACTGGTTCGTCTCGATCGGCCTCACTCCGGTGTCGTTCGCGCTGACAGGGCCGATCGCGGAAGCCTTCGGCGCCCGCGAGACGCTCGCCGGGGCGGGGATCCTGGGACTGTTCACGATCGGCTTCCTCTTCATCCCTGGAGTGCGCGACCCCGAACGCACGCCTCTTCCCGACGGCAAGGTGCGGGTAGGCTCGCTCTCGTGAGGCTGCGACTCGCGACGGTGCTGCTCGCTGCGATGCTCGTGCTCGCCGCGCCGGCGGACGCGCGCGACCCGGGGCGCTGGACCCTGACCGGCTACAGCTCTGTCTCGAACTCCTACTGGCAGGGGGTGAGCTCGCCGCCGGGAGCGCGCAGCGTGTTCTTCAGCGGGCTCCAGCAGGGGCTCTACCGGACCGCGCCCTCGCTGGCCGAGCGGGCCGCGCTCGACCCGGCGATCCCACCGGCGCTGCTGGCGACCGAGGGCTACAACCACGTCGGCGACATCTCCTGGGACCGCGCGGAGGGCGGCCGCGTGCTGCTGCCGCTCGAGTGCTTCACGCCCGGTGCGCCGAACGGCGGCAACACCTGCGGCACCGGCTCGTTCGGAGTGGCCGACCCCGCGACGCTCGCCTTCCGCTACTACGTGAAGCTCGATCCGGCCCAGATCGCGAAGGCGATGTGGGTCGAGAGCTCGCCCGACGGCAGGTTGCTCTGGACCTCGAGCGGCAGCGACCTGCTGGCCTACCGGGCGTCCCAGGTGAGGCCCGCGCGCGCCGCGCCCGCGGGTGCGCCGCTGCGCGCGGTCCGGAGGCTGCGCGGCGCCGTACCGCCGAGCGGCGTGACCGGCGCCGCCTTCCGGGGCGGCCGCCTCTTCCTCGCCGGGGCCGTGGGCACCAGCTACCAGGTCTGGTCGGTCGACGTGCAGGACGGCACGCGCCGGCTCGAGCTCGAGCTGCCGAACGTCGAGGGCGAGGCGGAGGGATTGCACGGCATGCGGCTCATGAACGGCGAGCTTCACTGGCTGATCGCGCCGCTTGCGGCGAGCCCGACGTTCCCGCCGAGCGTGGCGCTCCTGCACTTCACGCGGGCCAGGGGCCGTCCCGGGCTGAGGCTGAGCGCCCGCGCCACGGCGGCCCAGACGAAGCGGCCGCGCATCTCGATCCGCGTGACGCGCCGCGGCCGCCCCGTGGCGGGCGCCGTCGTGACGCTGGCCGAGGCGCGCAGGCGCACCGACCGCGGCGGGCGCGTGACGCTCACGCCGCGGCTCGCCGTTCCCGGGAACTACGCGGCACTGGCGCGCAAGGACGGCCTGCGCGGCATGACCAAGCGCTTCCGGCTCGGCTTCGACGAGATGCGCTAAGCGATCTCGTCCAGGTGGCGGACGTTCGCGACGTCGTCCGCCTGCTCGCTCGGCGGCGTCTCGAACCAGCCGTCGAGGATCTCGCCGAGCAGCGGCTCGCTCGTCGCGCGCAGCGACAGCGCGAGGACATTCGCGTCGTTCCAGGTGCGCGCGCCGCGGGCGGTCTCGGCGTCGCCGCAGAGCGCGGCGCGGACCCCGGGCACCTTGTTGGCGGCGATCGAGGCACCGGTGCCGGTCCAGCAGCAGACGATGCCCTGCTCGGCCCGGCCCTCCGCAACGTCCCTGGCGGCCGCCTCGCTCGCCCAGGCCCAATCGTCCCGCTCGTCCTCGTTGAGCGCGCCGTGCACGACCGGCTCGTGGCCGCGCCGGCGCAGCTCGTCCACGACGGCCTCGGCGACGCCGGTGCGCTCGTCGGCTGCGACTGAAATGCGCATGCCGCGCAGCCTAGTCTTGACCCCATGCCCGAGCTACCCGAGGTCGAGATCACGGCGCGTCGCCTCACGCGCGGGCTGTCGGGTGCGCGCATCGAGTCGGTGCTCGCGCCGGGCATCAACGCGCTCAAGACCTTCGACCCGCCGCTCGACGCGCTGGTCGGGCGCGAGCCCGACGGTGTGCGCCGGATCGGCAAGATGCTGGCGCTCGAGGCCGGCGACCTCACCCTGCTCATCCACCTGATGTCGGCCGGCCGGCTGCAGCTGTTCGACACACGCGCCTCGCTGCGCGACCGCGCCTCGCGCGTGCTCGTGCGGCTCGAGGACGGCCGGGAGCTGCGCCTGCGCGAGTTCGGGACGCAGCAGCGCGCCTGGGCGAAGCTGCTCCGCCCGGACGAGCTGCAGAGCGACCACGCCGTCGACGGCCTCGGGCCCGACGCCTTCCCGGCGCCTCCGCTCGAGGAGTTCGCGCGCCTGCTCGACCAGCCGCGCCACCTCCACCCGCTGCTGCGCGACCAGCGCACGATCGCCGGGATCGGGCGCTCCTGGGTCGACGAGCTGCTCTGGACCGCGCGGCTGTCGCCCTTCCAGAAGGGCTCCGACCTGGACGAGGAGGAGCTCGAGACCCTGCACGCCGCCTGCGACGAGGTGCTCGGCGGCGCGCTCGTCCACTACGAGGAGGTCATCGGCGACACGGTTCCTGACAAGCTGCCGATGCCATTGCAGGTTCACCGCCGCGCCGGCGAGGACTGCCCGCGCTGCGGCACCCGTATCGAAGCGATCCATTTCAAGGACTACGTCATGTGTTACTGCCCCGAAGAGCAGACCGGCGGTCGCGTGCTGAAGGACCGCCGCCTGTCCCGGCTACTGAAATGAACGAGGGAGACAAGGCACCCGACTTCGAGTTGCAGAACCAGGACGGCGAGCCTGTTCGCCTGTCCGGCCTGCGCGGCAAGCGGGTCGTCCTCTACTTCTACCCGCGCGCCTCGACGCCCGGCTGCACCACCCAGGCCTGCGGCGTTCGCGACCATCTTCCCGACTACGAGGGCGCCGGCGCGGTCGTGCTGGGGGCGTCGCCCGATCCGGTCAAGAAGGTCAAGAAGTTCCACGACGACGAGTCACTCAACTTCGACCTGCTCGCCGACGCGGACCACGCGGTCGCCGATAGGTACGGGGTGTGGGTGGAGAAGTCGAGGTACGGAAAGACCTACTGGGGCAACGAGCGCACGACCTTCGTGATCGACGAGGACGGCGTGATCCAGACGGTGCTGCGCAACGTCAAGCCGAAGGAGCACGACGAGCAGGTGCTCGCCGCGCTCGCGGCCTGAGTCAGTTCACGGTCAGCGTCCCCTTCATCCCGGCGGCCTCGTGGTTGCCGACGGGGCAGTAGAACTCGTACTCGCCCGGCTCCAGGTCGGCCGTCACCGTTGAGACGCCGTCCCTCTCGACGACCTCGCCCTCTTCCTCGACGCCGTTGCCCTCGACCTCGATCGCGTGCGGCACGTCCGAGGGGTTGTCCATGTCGATCGTGACCTCGCCGGCGTTCGCCGTCAGCTTGGTCTTGTCGAACTTGAGCGCACCGCTCGGATCGGCAGCGAGCTTCAGCGTCTCGCCACCGCCTCCGCCGCCGCCGGAGCTGGCGCCATAGCCGCCTCCGCCGCCGCTGTCGTTCGAGGCGTCGGCGCTCGAGTCGCCCGAGCCGCCGCCGCCTCCGTCGTCGTCATCGTCGCCGCAGCCCGCCGCCGCGAAGGCGCACAGCGCCAGCAGGGCGAGAAGGAGTGTGATTCGCGTCCGCATCGTGCCGGGTGGTACGCACCCGCGCGAGATGCGGTTCGATCAGTAGCTGAGCTTGCCGCGCATCACGGCCGCCCCGGGCTCGGGCCCGGCGCCCATCGTGGTGATGACGATCAGGTGGTAGTCGCCCGGGGCGACGGCGGCGGTCAGCTCGGCAGCGGCGCGGCCGTCGGCCCTCGACTTGAAGGTGCCGCCGCTCACCCAGCGGCCGTCCGTGCGGACGCACCAGAGCTCGAACTGGTCGCCGCGCTCGCCGGGCAGCCGGCGGGCCTGCAGCGACACACGGGTGCCGGCGTCGACGGACGTCAGGCGGGCGTATCCCTTGGCGTCGGCGGCCACGCCGCGTCCCTTCATGGATGACCACGCGTAGGCGGTGTCCTCGCTCTCGCTGCCGATCAGCAGCACGACGAGGCCGACCAGCAGCGCGGCGGCGATCCCCGAGGCGGCGGCCAGCACCGGCACCCGCCGCCAGCGCGGCACGCTCGGCCGCTCGGGCGGGCGCCGCTCGCGCACGAAGCGGTCGAGCACCAGCTCCTCGAGCTCAGGTGAGAGCTGCGGAGGGGGGACGTCGCCCGGCTCGATCGTGTCGAGCAGGGTCGGCAGCCCGGCGAGCTTGCGCTCCTCGCGCGCGCACTGCGGGCAGCTCTCGAGATGCAGGCGCATGGCCTCCATCTCCGCCGGCTCGAGCGCCCCGAGCACGTAGCCGCCGAGCAGCGCACCGTGGGTCGGGCAGCCGCTCACCGCTCGACCTCCATCTCGTCCAGGATCAGGCGCAGGCTCTGCAGCGCGTAGTAGGCGCGGCTCTTGGCCGTGCCCAGCGGGATCCCCTTGCGCTCGGCGATCTCACGCAGGCTGAGCCCGCCCCAGTGGGAGAGCCTGATCACCTCGCGATGCTCCGCCGACAGTCGTGTGAGCGCGGCCGCCACCTGCCAGCGCAGGACGGCATGCTCGAGCTCGCGGTCGAGCTCCTCCGGGGCCTTCTCCTCTCCCCCGGGTGCGAGCCCGGGGCGCACGGACGCGCGCCGGCGCGCGTCGACGATGCGATTGCGAGCGATCGCGTACAGCCACGTTCGCACGCTGGCCTTGCTCGAGTCGTAGTCCGCTGCATGTCTCCAGAGCCTCGCAAAGACGTCCTGCACGACCTCCTCGGCGAGCTCCCTGTCGTTAAGCGCGTTACAGGCGAAGCCGAACAGCTCGCCCGCAAAGCGCCGGTACAGCTCGCGCAGCTCCTCCCCGCTCTCGTCCTGCGGGATGCGCTCGACGAGGCGGGCGTCGCTGGTGGCCATGCGCCCCGTTATACGCGCCCCAGGCGCGGTTGGTTCGCGCCCCCTTACCTTTGTGCGGGTGCAGAGCGCCAGCCTCGGCGATTCCTTTCGGTCTTTCTTCGACGCGGTCGGGGACTTCTTCTCGAACCTGGCGTCGGTTCAGCTCCTCCCGCTGCTGCTCGCGCTCGTCCTCTTCACGATCTACCTGACGCTGCGCGCCCGGGCGAGCTTCAACATCCTGCGCGCGGCCTACCCGACCGAGCGCGTTCCCTTCCGCGAGATCTGGGGCGCCTACTTCGCGGGCTACGGCTTCAACGCGGTGATCCCGGCGCGCGGCGGCGACGTCGTGCGGCTCTTCCTCACGAAGACCTCGATCCCGAACTCGAGCTACCCGGCGGTCGCGGCGAGCTTCGTCGTCGAGCTCGGCTTCGACGTCGCGATGGGCTCGCTGATCCTGATCTTCGCGTTCACGCAGGGCGTGTTCCCGAAGCCGCCCGACTTCGCGAAGCTGAACGCGTTCGACCTCTCCTTCTTCGCCCAGAACCCGCAGCTGACGCTGTTCGTAGTGACGCTGCTCGGGGTCGGCGCGCTGCTCGCGGTCGCGCTCCTGAGCACCCGCGCGATCGCCTTCTGGGAGCGGATCCGCCAGGGATTCACGATCCTGGAGGACCGCGAGCGCTACTTCCGCGAGGTGTTCGCGGTCCAGTTCGCCGGCTGGTGCTTCCGCTTCGCCGCCTTCTGGATGCTGCTCGAGGCGTTCAACGTGGGCGGCTCGGTCAAGAACGTGCTGCTGGTGCTCGGCGTCAACGCGGTCTCCGCCGCCGTGCCGTTCACACCGCAGGGGGCTGGGGTCCAGCAGGCGCTGCTCACCCAGGTGTTCGCGGGGACGGCCGCCGGCGCGACGGTGGCCGCCTACTCCGTCGGGCAGCAGATCGCCATCGGCGCGCTCACCTTCGGAATCGGCTTCACGGCCCTCGTGTTCATCTTCCGGGTGCGCAGCTTCAAGGAGGTGATCGCGCTCGGGCGCGAGGACCGCGCGAGCGAGAAGGGCACGGCAGCGGACACGGAGCCCGCGCAGACCGAGCCGGGGGTGGACGGAGAGCCCGCGGGCGCTAGGTCCCGAAGCCCTCGCGCGCCTCGCGCACCAGAATGACGGCCTCCGGGAACATCACGCGCATGGCCTGAAGCAGGTCGTGCGACTGCTGCTCGGCATTGCCCTGGAGGTTCATGCGGGCGAGGCCCGCGACCGTCATCTCGACCGCCAGCTTGATCGCGTTGTCGGCCCAGGCGACCTTCTGCGCGCCCTGCATCTGCTCGGCGAACTGCTCCATGCGACGGCGAAGCTCGTCCGGGTCGCCGAACATTCCGCCGAAGGGATCTTCAGAAGACATGCCTCAAGGTTAGGGGACCGTCAGCGCTCCCACGTGACGCCGTGGTCGCCCAGGAAGTTGAGGAACGCCACGGGGTCGAAGGCCGCGGCCGGGCCGAGGGCGCCCGCGCCGTCGAAGTCCGGGGCGCTCAGGAGCGTCGCGGCGTGTACGAGGATCACCGCCGTGAGTCCGTAGACGTCCGGGCCGCGTACGACGGCGCGGCTCGTGCGGCCATCCTCCGCGTGCGCGTCGGCGACGACCGTCCAGGCAGCGGCGCGGCGGTCGGCCTCCTGCGGGCCCTCGGGGAGCAGCCCGACGGCCTCCTGGAGCAGGCCGCGAAGCGGTGTGCGCATCGCGAGCTCGAACCCGGGCTGCAGGTACGGCAGAAGCTCCGCGGCGATGGGGATCGGCACCGCGGTGCGGGTCGAGAGCAGCGAGACGACCCGGCGCGTCTGCGTGTGGCGCGGGACCGTGATCACCTCGCCCGACGGGTAGCGCGACATCGTCTGGTGCCCGAGCGGCTCGGGAAAGTCGAAGCTCGCCCTGAACACGCCGCCCGGCGCCGGGCGCCAGTCGCCGCCGTCGTAGACGACGCCGCCGCCCTGCATCGCCTCCAGGGCAGAGCGCAGGGTCCCGCGGCTCATCCCGAACCCGTCGACGTGGTAGGCGACCACGAGCTCCTCGAGTGGCTCGTGGCCCTCGGCGGCGAGGCGGGCGATGCAGTCGCCCGGCAGGTAGTCGAAGCCGACTGCGGGCACGAGCGCGACGCCGGCCCGCTCGGCGGCGGCGCCGTGGCGCTCGAAGACCATCTGGATGAACCCCTGCTCGCCGCTCGAGTCGACGTAGTGGGTGCCGCTGTCGACGGCGGCCCGCACCAGCGCGTCGCCCGCGAGCGTGAATGGACCGGCGCAGTTGATGACGGCGCTCGCGTCGGCGAGCAGCGCCCGCAGCCCGGGTTCGTCGTCGAGTGGGACCGCCCGGACGGGCGCACCGTGCTCCGCGCCGAGCGGCTCGAGCTTGGCGAGGTCGCGCCCGCTCAGGACGTGCTCGACTTCCCGCCGCCTGAGCTCGGCAGCCACGAGCCGCCCCGTGTAGCCGCTCGCTCCGTACAGGACGACCGTCACGGTGCGCACGATACAGTCGCCCCGTGCACATCTCCGAGGTGATGACACAGGGCGTCGTCACGGCCGAGTCGGGAGACAGCCTGCGGCACGTGGGCGAGCTCATGCGCGACCGCAACGTCGGCTCCGTGGTCGTCTGCGACGGCGGCCGTCCGGTCGGGGTGATCACCGATCGCGACCTCGCGCTCGCCGTGGTGGCGGACCGCGTGGAGGCCGGCGATCAGGCCGGGCCGCACGCCTCGCGCCCGCTCGTCATGGGCGAGAGCGAGATGGACCTCGAGGAGGCCGTCGCGCTCATGATCCAGCACCACATCCGGCGCCTGCCGGTCACGGACGGCGAGCACCTCGTCGGGATCGTGACGATCGACGACCTGGCGGTGCGCGCCGGCGACCTCCACCAGGCGCAGCAGATCACCGCGGAGGTCGCCAAGGCGGCCCTGCCCGAGTTCTACTTCCACCAGCGCGGCGGCTGACCGAATGGCGCCGATGACAGCCGGGCAGCTGCGCACGCGGCGGCGTGTCGAAGGAGTCATCCGGGTGATGGCGCCGATGCTGGACGTGGTGCTCGCCGTCGGCGAGCGCATCTCCAAGGTGGTCGAGCCGGAGGACAGCGACTACTACCCTCCGCGCGTGACCCGCCACTCCGAGCCACCGCCCAAGCCCGCGCCGTGACCAAGGAACAGGCCCTTCAGTGGGAGGCCAGGTGGGCCCGTCCCGCCGCGCTCGCCGCCTTCTTCGCGGCGGTGCTGCTCGTCGCCCAGATCGTCCTGCTCCAGACCGTCATCGAGGACCGGGACAACATCGAGGCGATCCCGGATTTCCTCTTGTCGGTCGACGAGAACCCGGCGATGCTGATCGGCTCGCGGGCCGCCCAGGCGGTCGCGGCGCTGCTGGTCGGCGCGGTCTTCTACTACCTCTTCCGCGCGCTTCGGACCCGCGGGGCGGGGGTGCCGTCCTGGTTCGTCTACCTGATCATCCTCGGCCCCGTGCTCTATGCGATCGGGCTCGTGGCCGGCGCGCTCGGCCAGGTGGACGTCGCCTCCGACTTCGCAGACGGCCTCCCGATCGAGGGGCAGCGGGGCGACGACCGCGCCGAGCAGCTGCTCGAGGACAACGCGAGCGCAGTGATATTCGCGATCAACTTCGCCGGCCAGGTGGTCACGGCGTTCCTGTTCGTGATGCTGCCGCTGCGCGCGCGCCGCGTGGGACTGCTCAGCCCGTTCATGGGGATTCTCGGCGTCGTCACGGGCGCGCTGCTCGTGCTGCAGATCGTGCCGGTGGTGCCGGTGATCATCCAGGCCTTCTGGCTGGGCGCGCTGGGCTCCCTGTACATCGGCAACTGGCCGGGCGGACGCGGCCCGGCCTGGGAGACCGGCGAGGCGGAGCCGTGGCCGACCCCGCAGCGGCGCGGCGGAGAGCCGCCGCCCGAGGACGCAAACGGCCAGGGCGGATCGCTGCTCGGCGGGCCCACGAACGGGCAGGAGCCCGAGCCGGTCCCGGAGCGGCCGAGCTCGCGCAAGCGGCGGCGCAACCGCTAGCCGCGCCCCGGCAGTACCAGCAGCACGTCGCCGAACTCGTGGCGCAGGTAGCCCTGCTCGCGGGCGCTTGCGTAGGCGCGCTCGAGCAGGCCCGCGCCGGCGACGGTCTCGAGCAGCTTCAGATGCGAAGAGTTGCGGTCGTGAAAGCCGCTCAGCACGGCGTCGACCGCGCGCGGAGCGCGCTCCGCGCCTATCACCAGGTGGGTCCAGCCCGCGGCGGGCTGTACTTGGCCATCGGGGTCCGCCGCCGACTCGACCGCGCGCACGGAGGTGGTGCCGACCGCGATCACGCGGCCGCCGAGCGAGCGCGCCAGGTTGATGCGGGCGGCGCTCGCCTCGGCTACCTCGAAGCGCTCGGGATACGGCGGCTCGCCGCGCTCGAGCGAGGACACGCCGGTGTGCAGCACGACCGGGACCACGTCTACGCCGCGCGCCACGAGGCGCGTGATCGCCTCCGCCGTGAAGGGCCGGCCCGCGCTCGGCATCTCGGCGCTTCCCGGTTCGTTCGCATAGACGTTCTGGTAGGTCTCGAGCGGCCACTCGCCCGCGGTGTGGCGGTAGCGGATCGGACGCCCGTGCGCCTCGAGGAACTCGATCACGTCGCGGCCGCCAAGGTCCAGGTCGGCGATCCACAGCCGTGAGCCGAGGTGAGCCGCGAGCAGCTCGGCCTCGCCTCCGGCGGGCAGCTGGAGGCGCTGTCCCGCGTGCCCGGCGCGCCTGCGGCCGTCGCTCGTGCGCAGCTCGACGATCCAGCGTCGCTCGTCCTCGCCGGGCGCGGGGGTCGAGAGATGCAGCAGCGCGCGCGTGCCGCCGGCCGCCTGCGCCGGCAGGGCGGCCGGCAGCGTGCGCGACGTGTTGATCACGAGCACGTCGGGAGGACCGAGCAGCTCCGGCAGCTCGTCGAAGTGGAGGTGCTCGAGCGAGCCGTCCCGTGGATCCGCCACGAGCATCAGCACCCGGTCGCGCGCGAGACCGCGTTGCTCCGGCGGCTGATTCGCCTCGCGCAGCTCGGGTTCGGGCGCGACCGAAACGATCACGCCGCCAGCCCCACGAGCTCGCTCGCCCGATAGCGACCGCTCGGCAGTTCGCCCTCGATCAGTGCGATCAAGCCGGGCACGCTCTCCTCGGGCGGCGGCCGGTCCGAGATGTCCTCGCCCGGAAAGGCGTCCTGATGCATGCGCGTGCGCATGTCGCCGGGGTCGACGGAATACACGCGCAGCTCCGGGTGCTCCGCGCCCAGCACGCGGGTGAGCTGCTCGAGAGCGGCCTTGGAAGAGCCGTATCCGCCCCAGCCCTCGTACGCCTCGACCGCCGCGTCCGAGGTGATGTTGATGACCACCGCCCTTTCCGCCAGCAGCGGGCGGGCGAGCTGGAACAGCCGCAGCGGCGCCAGCACGTTCACGCGGTAGAGCTCCTCGAGCTCCGCAAGCGGGTAGCGCTCGAGCGGCGGCAGCGGGCTGGGGCCGAGCCCGCCGGCGTTGTTCACGAGCAGCTCGATCTCCGGCCCGGCCGCGGCGACAAGCGCGCGCCGGTGCGCCTCGGTCGCAATGTCGCCCGGCAGCGCAACGACCTCGGTGGCCGGCGCGAGGCGGGCGCGGGCGCTCTCGAGCTCGTCCGCACCGCGCGCGTCGATCACGAGCCGGCGCCCGCGCCGGGCGAGCTCGCCTGCGAGAGCGAGCCCCAGTCCGCGCGAGGCGCCGGTGACGATTGTGGAGGCCATGCGGCGAATCTACGGTCGCGGCGGCCGGGCCACCATCGGACATTGGACCTAGGACCGGTCGCGGGCGCCGGTCAGGGCTCGACCCAGCCGCGGCGCACGGCGACCAGCGCAGCCTGCGTCCGGTCCGTCACCCCGAGCTTGGCGAGGATGCTGCTCATGTGCGCCTTGACCGTCTTCTCGGCGATGCCGAGCTCACGCGCGATCAGCTTGTTCGGCAGGCCGCGCGCCACCAGCGCGAGCACCTCGCGCTCGCGTGCGGTGAGCCCGCCGTCGGACTCATCCGCCGGCTCCTCCCCAGCCACCTCGCGCAGCAGCCGCGCCGTCACGGCCGGGTGAAGGAGCGCATCCCCGTCGTGGACCGTGTGAATCGCTCGCACGAGCTCGGCCGGCTCGACGTCCTTGAGCAGGTACCCGGCCGCGCCGGCTCGCACCGCGGGCAGCACCTTGTCGTCGTCGAGGAAGCTGGTGAGGGCGATCACCCGCGTGGCGGGCCGTTCGCTGAGGATGCGCCGCGTGGCCTGAATGCCGTCGACACCGGGCATCACCAGGTCCATCAGCACCACGTCGGGGTGTCCCGCGCGGGCGGCGGTCACCGCCTCCTCGCCGTCGCAGGCGTCGGCGACGACCTCGATGTCGTCCTGGAGCTCGAGGAAGGTGCGCAGGCCCTGGCGCACCACCGCGTGGTCATCCGCGATCAGGACGCGAATCGTCGCCAAGGGGCACCTCCAGCCCGATCGTTGCTCCCGCGCCCGGCCGCGACTCGACGCGGAGGCTGCCGCCGAGCGCCCCGGCCCGCTCCTCCATCGAGGTGAGGCCGAGTCGCTGCGAACGGAGCGCCGCGGAATCCGGCTCGAAGCCGACGCCGTCGTCCTCGACGATCAGCAGCAGCGTGCCGTTCGGTTCCGAGAGCCGCACCGCGATGTGCGCGGCACCCGAATGGCGGAGCGCGTTCGTGAGTGCCTCCTGCGCGATGCGGAAGATCTCCGCTGCCTGGTCGGGCGCGAGCCCGGCGCCGCCGGAGAGCTCGAGCTCGATCTCGCGCCGGTGCACGCGCCGCAGCACCTCCACGTGCTTGTGCAGCGCCGGGCCGAGGCCGTCCGTCTCGAGCTCGGCGGGCCGGAGCTGGAACACGAGCGAGCGCAGCTCGCCGACCGCCTCCTGGGCGAGCTCGCCGAGGCGCTCGACCTGCTCGCGGGCGGCGGCCGAGTCGCGCTCGAGCAGCCCGTCCGCCGAGCGCGCCGCCAGGACGATGCCGAACAGCTTCTGGACGACCGAGTCGTGCAGGTCGCGGGCGAGCCGGTTGCGCTCCTCGATCGCGCTCAGCTCGCGGCTGCGCTCGTAGAGCCGGGCGCTCTCGATCGCGAGCGCCGCGTGCGCGGCGAGCATCTCGATCAGGTGCTGATCCTCGTCGCTGAACTCGTCGGCTCCCTCCCTGTCGGTCAGGTAGAAGGCGGCGATGATGCCGGCCCGCGAGACGATCGGCACACCGAGGAAGGAGCCCATGCGGGGATGCGTGCGCGGCCACCAGCCGCGAAAGCGCGGATCGCTCGTGATGTCGGGCGTTCGTTGTGAGTCCGGCGACTCGAGCATCGCGCCGAGCAGCCCGTGTGTGCGCGGCAGCGGGCCCATCGCCGCGACCTCCTCCTCGGTCATCCCGGCGGTGATGAACTGCGCGAAGCCGCCCTCGCCGTCGGGTATTCCGAGCGCCGCATAGCGGGCGCCGGCGAGCCCGCGCGCAACCTCGACGATGCGCTGCAGCACCCGCTCGACGGAGCGCTCGGCCGCGATCGCCAGCACGGCCTCGTTCATGGCCTCGAGCGCGTCCGCGGACCTGTCGGTCATTGCGGATGACGATAGGGGTCAGGCGATGGCGGGTGCGTCCGGCAAGCGCTCGAGCGCGGCCTCCATGTCGGCCTCCGAGAACTCCGGATCCTCGAGCCTGCCCGCGAGGTAGGCGTCGTACGCGGACATGTCGAAGTGGCCGTGACCGCAGAGGTTGAACAGGATCACGCGCTCCTCGCCGGCCTGCTTGGCCGCCTCGGCCTCGTCGAGCACAGCGCGGATCGCGTGGGCGGGCTCGGGCGCCGGCAGGATCGCCTCGGTGCGCGCGAAGCGGATCGCCGCCTCGAAGGTCTCGTTCTGGCGGTAGGCGCGTGGCTCGACCAGGCCTGCCTTGACGAGCCCGCAGACCATCGGCGAGTCGCCGTGATAGCGCAGCCCGCCCGCGTGCACGGGCGGCGGCACGAAGTCGTGGCCGAGCGTGTACATCGGCATCAGCGGGGTGTGCCCGACCGTGTCGCCGAAGTCGTAGCGGTAGGCGCCGCGCGTGAGTGTGGGGCAGGCCGCCGGCTCAGCGGCGACGAAGCGCGTCTTCGCGCCGCCGCGCAGCACCCGGCGCAGGAACGGGAACGCCATGCCCGCGAAGTTCGAGCCGCCGCCGACGCAGCCCACGATCACGTCCGGCTCGTCGCCGGCCATCTCCATCTGCGCCATCGCCTCCTGGCCGATCACGGTCTGATGGAGGCAGACGTGGTTGAGGACCGAGCCGAGCGCGTAGTTGCTGCCCTCGTGGGCCGCGGCCACTTCGACGGCCTCGGAGATCGCGATCCCGAGCGAGCCGGTGGTGTGCTCCGCCTGCGAGCGACCGGATTCGGTCGTGTCACTGGGCGAGCGGATGACGCTCGCGCCCCAGCTCTCCATCATCGCGCGCCGGTAGGGCTTCTGGTCGTAGCTCGCGCCGACCATGTAGACGACGCACTCGAGCCCGAAGAGGGAGCACGCGAGTGCCAGCGCCGAGCCCCATTGACCGGCGCCCGTCTCGGTCACGAGCCGCTCGATGCCCGCCTCCTTGTTGGCGTAAGCCTGCGCGACGGCGCTGTTCGGCTTGTGCGAGCCCGCCGGCGAGACCCCCTCGTACTTGTAATAGATGCGCGCGGGCGTATCGAGCAGCCGCTCGAGCCGGTGTGCCCGGTAGAGCGGGGTGGGGCGCCAGAGCCTGTAGACGTCGCGCACCGGCTCCGGGATCTCGACCTCGGGCTCCATCGACACTTCCTGGCCGATCAGCTCCATCGGGAAGATCGGCGTGAGATCGTCCGGGCCCGCCGGCTGCAGCGTGCCCGGGTTGAGCGGCGGCAGCGGCTCCCCAGGCAGATCGGGAAGGAGGTTGACCCAGTGGGTCGGAATGCGGTCCTCGGTGAGCGTGAACTTGGTCTCGGCGGTCACGTGGCGATCCTAACCGGGCGCGGTTAGCATCGGCGCCCGCATGGAAGGGGTCAGGTCTTGCATTCCCGCATTGCTGGTGCCGTGTGCCCGCTCGATGCTGGAATGCAAGACCTGACCCCTTCGCGCACGCGCCTCGTGGCCCTCGCCATTCTGCTCGCGGTGGCCACGCCGCTCGTGATCATCGCGCTCGCGGGCAGCGGTGACGAGGAGGGAACGCCGGAGCGTCCCGCCGCGCTTCGGGTGGAGCGCACAGCCGGCGGCCTCCCCGAGATCACCATCTACATCGAGGACCGCTCGCTGAACAAGCCCTCGACGGCCGGCGGCGACACCAGCGTGGTGGTCGTGTGCGTGGACGCCGAGGGCCGCGTCGTCTGGAGGCTGCCGGAGCCATGGCCGTTCTCGGACACGGACCAGGACACCGTCGATCCGCACGCGCACATCGGCATGGACCCGGCTCAGATCGAGCGCATCGCGCGCTGCCGCCTCAGCGGCACCGACCCGCCGCTCGAAGGCCGGCTCCTGTAGCCGCCTGAGCGATGGGTGTCAGCGATTGAGTTTGCGGAAGCCCGTCAGGCACAATTCCTGGAAGCAGTCTCACATACTGGGAGGTGACGGATGATCGGTGCTTTGATCCTCGGCTTGGTGGCAGGCTTCCTCGGCCGGGCGCTCGTTCCGAACGACGCTTTCGCCGACATGTCGGGTCCGAAGTCGTGGGGGGTATCGATCGTGCTCGGCCTCGTCGGGGCCCTGGTCGGCTACGTGATCTTCACGCTCGGCCTCGGCATCGGCGACGACGACGCCTTCGACCTGGGCGGCATACTCAGCGCCATCATCGGCGTAGTGATCGTGCTGCTGATCGCCGGATTCGTCCTGCGCCGGATGGGAGGAAGCGGGCGTCAGACCCCGCGACCGGCCGCCTGACGACCGGCTAGACCGCGCCGGCCGCCGCTGCCAGCTCGGCATAGGCGGCGGCCGGATCGGTCGCTCCGAAGATGGACGACCCCGCCACGAACAGCGTGGCGCCGGCATCTCTGCACGCGCGGGCGGTGGAGGCGTCGATTCCGCCGTCCACCTCGATCGGGACGTCCGGCCCCAGCAGCTCGCGCAGGCGGGCCACCTTCGCCGTCGAGGTCTCGATGTAGGGCTGGCCGCCCCAACCGGGGTTGACGGTCATGCAGAGCAGGTGGTCGAACATCCCGGCGAGGCCCACCACGGACTCGGGCGGCGTCGCCGGGTTGATGGCGAGCGCCGGGTGGAGCCCTGCGTCGCGCACCGCCTTCAGCGCATAGTGGACGTGGGGCGTCGCCTCCCAGTGGACGATCAGCGTGTCGGCGCCCGCGGCGGCGAACTCCTCGACCCGCCGCTCGGGACGCTCGACCATCAGGTGAACGTCGAGCACGCCGCCGCGCTCGTGCACGAGCTCGCGCAGCGCCTTCACGATCAGGTCGCCGATCGTGATCGGCGGGACGAAGTGGCCGTCCATCACGTCGACGTGGATGACGCGCGCGCCCGCGTCCATCACCAGCTCGACCTGCTCGCCGAGCCGCGCGAAGTCGGCTGACAGGATCGAGGGGGCGACGCGGACGTCGCTCATGAGGTCGTGAGCCATCGCGCGCGACCTTATCCGGAAACAAAGAAGGCCCGGTTGCCCGGGCCCTCTCTGCCCTGCTGTGAGGGGGAACTACTTCTCGTCGTCGTCCTCCGGCGGGTTCTCGGTCGCCCGCTCCTCGCTGTCGTCGACCTGGTCGAGCGAGGTGATGTCGCTCTGGCGCCGGACCTCGCAGTCCGGATCGAGCTGGTCGAACTGGTCCGTGACCACGAGGTCGCGGCCCTCGCCGCAGTGGACGAGGTCGACCTCGCCGTCGCGCACGATGATGCGGTCGCGCCCGGGGCCGCCGGTGAGCTCGTCGCCCTCGGGATCGCCGATCGCGGTCACGTCGACGCGGATCACCGCCCAGAGGACGTCGGCACCGTCGCCGCCGTCCGACTTGTCGCGACCGGCGCCGGCGAAGATCTTGTCGGCGCCGCCGCCTCCTGTCTGCACGTCATCGCCCTGCCCGCCGGACATGAAGTCGCGGCCGGCTCCGCCGTTCAGCGTGTCGTTGCCCGCGCCGCCGTGGAGGCGCTCGCAACGCCAGCGATTGAACGAGAAACCCGCGCCGCCGTCGACGGTGTCGTCGTCGGGGCCGGCGAAGATCCGGTCGCAGCCGGGCCCGCCGTTCAGGTTGTCCGTCCCGGCGTTGCCGGTGATCAGGTCGAAGCCTCCGCCGCCGACGACCGTGTCGTTGCCGGCGTTGGCGTGCAGGATGTCGCCGCGCCGGCCGGCGAAGCCGCCGCCGCCCTGGATCGAGTCGTCGCCGAGGCCGCCGCGGACGAAGTCGCGGCCGGAGCCGCCGTCGACGGCGTCGTTGCCGTCGCCGCCGAGCAGCAGGTCGGTGCCGGACTGACCGTTCAGCGTGTCGTTGCCGGCCGAGCCGCGCACGAAGTCGCGTCCGCCGAGCGCATTGACGGCGTCGTCGCCGCCCTTGGCGAGGACCCGATCCCCGAACGGCGTGCCGGTCAGGGTGTTCGGTCCGTCGTCTCCGACGATCCGGGCGGCCATCGCGGCGCTCGCCACGATGAGTGCCAGCGCCATGGTGGCGACGCTGGCGATGAAGAGCCTGTTGCTACGCTGGCTCAAGGGGCATCCTCCTTGTGGTGGTGGGTGCCCCTCCAACCGTTTCTGGGGGGAAAAGTTGCGCGCCGCTTCTACGTGCGAGCCGTCTGTCGCGCGTGCGCCCGGATCTCGGACAGGATGCGCTCGAGCCGCGGCTCCGTGTCCCGGTCCACGAAGCTCATCGCCGCCGCCACCGAGGGGTGGACGCGCGCGATCTCGGCGTGCAGTGCGTGCGCCACGGCGCGGTAGGCCGGGTGGCCCTCGCGCCCCGAGCGCAACTCGATCAGCTGCATCGCCTCGCGCGCGTTCATGTCGAGGATGTAGCGGATCCGGAAGCCGAGGCAGAGGGCGTAGGGCGCCAGCTCGGGACGGCCGAGCGCGACGATCCGCTCGTGCTCGCTGCGCGAGCGCTCGATGCCGGCCCGGTAGGCATCGGCGACGCCGGCGGCCTCCAGTTCCTCGGGAACCCCCGCCCCCAGCTCGGGGCCGAGCGTCTGCCACTGGATCGTGAGCATGCGGTGGCGCTGGAGGTCGCGGAAGGCGCCGTAGTCGGAGACGACCTCGAAGCGGTAGCGGAGCGCCTCGAAGCCGCGGCCCGGCCGGTGGCGGCGGTTGCGGCGCTCGCCGACGAGCTCGGCGAGCATCGCGGCACGCTCGTCCGGCGGCAGGTTGCGAATCGCCGCGCGCGCCTCGTCCTCGGAGCTGGCGGCCGCCTCGAAGAGGAGGGCCGCGAGCAGCTCCTCCTCGCTGCCCTGCACCGACAGCAGCCGCACGGCCGGGCCTGCGTCGACCTCACCGCGGGTCCGGTCGAGGCCCAGCCGCGCCGCCCAGCGCTCCGCGCTGCGGCCGCGCTCCTCGAGGAAGTTGATCCACTCGCCGCCGCGGTCGGGGCGCTCGACGCGGGCGACGAAGCTCGGCATCACCGCGTTGAGCTCGCTCAGGATCATGCGCGCGTAGTCGCGCGCCTCAGGCAGCGGCGAGGCGAACAGCCGCAGCAGCAGCTGCTCGTAGGCCTGCCCCGAGGCGAAGATGCCCATGTGAGAGAGCGAGGCGGCGGGCAGGAGCCCGCGCAGCAGGTCGAGCGCCTTGGCCTTGATGGAGCCTCGGTGCGCCGCCTCGGGCTGGTCGGGATCGCGCGGGAAGCGCTCCTCGGCCCAGGCCATCACGCGCGGGAGCGCCTCCGAATACGTGTCGAACAGGAAGTCCATCGCCGCCGCGTACTCGGGGCCGAGCTCGGCGCTCCGCCAGTAGCGGTAGCCGAGCCCCTCGCCCATCGGCGCGTCGTAGGGGATGTAGCGGGTCGACTGCTCGAGATAGGCGGCCAGGCGGCCCCGCTGGAGCAGCTTCGTCATCACGTTCGACACCCACTCGCATGCGATGTGGGCGCCGCCCAGCTGCGCCACCGAGTCGTCGCCGTAGCCGAGGAAGATGCGCTCGTAGAGCGCGCGTGCCCGCTCGCCCTCCTCGCCGTCGAACGGGACGGCGGGCGCCGCGTCGTCCGCGAACTCGTCCAGGTACATCCGCCGCAGCGTGCCCTGGTAGCGCGAATAGCGCGCGAACATCGCGCCCTTGACCGTCTCCGGCAGGTTCACGAGCGCGAACACCGGCCGGTCGAGGTTCGTGAAATGCGGGGCTAGGAGCGCACGCTCCGCCTCGCTGAAGGTCTCGACCGGATAGTCCATGAGCCGGGCCACGATAGCGCCGGCTTCGGCGTCACCGGAGCTCAGGCGAGCCGCGCCGCCAGCACCCGCTCGAGCCGGGCCGTCTCCTCGTCGATGGGCACGGCCTTGTCCAGGTGCATGTCCATCCGGCGGCCGTCGATCACGAGCGTCGCGACCTGGTTGTCGAACCAGGGTCCGCCGCCCGAGAGCCGCCAGCGGATGCCCGGATCCTTGACGCCGGCGAGCTTGGCGAGCTTCTCCCAGACCCACTCGAACGGGCGCGACATGCCCATCCTGATCACGCGGCGCTCGCGGCTGTCGAGCGGGTTGCGGTAGGGCGAGCACACGGCCTGCCAGATCGAGCTCTCGACCTCTGCGCCCTTCGGGTACGCGATCTCGAACAGGTACGCGTGGTGGACGTCGCCCGAGAGCGTGACGATCGCGGCCGGCGCGCGGCCGCGCTCCCCGGCTCCGACGGCGCGCTGTAGCTCGACCATCTTGTGGAAGGTGTCCTGGAAGGCGCCCCAGTGCTCGAGGTCCATCTCCTGGCGCAGCTTCTCGCCGACCTTGGTCATGCGCTCGCCCCAGGCGCCGCCGACGACGGCCTCGCTCCAGGCCTCGACGTATTGCATGCCCGGGCCGAGCAGGTAGGGCAGCGAGGTGGCGAGCAGCAGGTGGTCGAAGTCGCCCTGCGTGTGCTCCGTGATCCAGTCCCACTCGGCCTCGTCGACCATCTCGCGCTTGCCCTCGTCGAGCACCCGCCCGGCGCGCGAGTCGATCACGATCAGGCGCGTGCCGCCGACGTCGCGGCAGTAGCTCCAGCGGCTGCCCTCGCGCTCGCGGTCGCCGCCGCGCACGAACTCGCGCAGCGTCTCCACGCCGTCCTCCTCGCCCTTGAGCTGCGCGAGTATCTCGTTCTCGCGGATCAGCTCAGGAGTCAGGTTGCCGAGGTGCTGGTAGACCCAGTACGACGTCAGCGCGCCTATGCAGTGCTCGCCCCACCAGTCGGTCGCGCGCATCTCCTCGAGCCAGCTCTCGGAGATGTTCCAGTCGTCGTGGACGTCGTGGTCGTCGAAGATCATCGCCGACGAGACCGTTGACAGCAGCCAGCGGATCTCCGGGTCGGACCAGCTCTCCTTGTAGAGCTCCGTGTACTCCTCGTAGTCGAGCACGCGCCGGCCCGGGGGCTCGTCCATGTCGCGGCGCGCCTCGAGGAACGACATCGTCGCCGGCGAGACCTCGTCGGCGTACACCTGGTCGCCGAGCATCATGAGCGCGTCGGGCCAGCGCTCGCGATCCTCCTTCTGCATGCGCTCGGCAAGCGTGTGGAGCGCGTCGATCTCGCGGCCACGCTCGTCCTCGTCCTTGCGGAGCGAATAGGGCGGTGTGTGCGGCGCCGCGACCCGGCATGAGCCGAACAGCAGCTGTAGCGGGCGCTCCTTCGGATAGGTCTTGAAGGCGCTGCGCGGGCGCTCGTCCTCGGGGTCGGGCCACACCAGCTCGCCGTCCAGCCGCACCTCGTATTCGTGCCAGGTGGAGGGCTCCAGTCCGCTCGCGCAGACGATGGCGTAGTGATGACCGCAGACGCAGAAGGTGCGCTCGCGCGCGCCGAGCACCTCGACCTCGCATGGCGCTTCGGTCTCGACCCAGAAGACCGCCTCGTCTTCACTGACGAAGCGGAGCAGCGGGCCCAGGATCAACTCTGGCATCCAACGACCGTACCCCTCGTTGCCGGGGTCCACACGTGTACTAGCTTTTCGTCAGTGGAGGGGGATCTTCAGAGTGTGGGGCGCTCGATCCACGCCGCCTTCCCCACGCGAACGCGCAATCCGCTGCGTGCGCTCGACCAGAAGGCGATGGAGCTCGCCTCCCAGGACGCCGAGCTGCGAGCCGCGCTGTTCCGCTTCGTCGACGTGTCTCCGGCCTCCCGCTCGCTCGACGACCTCGCGCGGCATCTGACCGAGTACCTAGAGGAGGTCGACGAGCGCCCGCCCCCGATCGAGGCGGCGATGAAGATGTCCGGCACCCGCGCGGGACGAGCCGCGCTCGGGGCGGCCGCCGCGGCCGGGGTGCGCCACATGGCGCACCGCTTCATCGTCGGCGAGACGCCGCGCGAGGCGGTCAAGCCGATCCGCCACCTGTGGGAGCACGGCGCGGCCGTCTCGCTCGACCTGCTCGGCGAGGCGACCGTCACCTCTGCCGAGGCGGACCGCTACGCGGAGCGCTGCATGGACGCGCTCGAGACGCTCGCCGCGGCGGCGCCGGCGTGGCCGGCCCGGCCGGTGCTCGAGCAGGACTCGCTCGGGCCACTGCCGCGCGTGAACCTGTCCGTGAAGGTGTCGGCGCTGAGCCCGCTGCTGCGGCCCGAGGCGCCCGACGTCGGCCGCGACGACGCGGCCCGGCGCATGCGGCCGCTGCTCGTCCGCGCGCGCGAGCTCGGCGCCCACCTGCACATCGACATGGAGTCGGTCGACACCCTCGAGGCGACCATGGGGCTCGTGTTCGAGCTGCTCTCCGACCCGGAGCTGCGCGACGGGCCCTCGACCGGCGTGGTCATGCAGGCCTACCTGCGCGAGTCGCCCGAGCAGCTCGAGCAGGTGATCGAGTGGGCGCGCAGCACGCCGCGTGCTTCGCCGATCGTGGTGCGGCTCGTCAAGGGCGCCTACTGGGACCACGAGGTGGTCGACGCGCGCCAGCGCGGCTGGACGCCGCCGGTGTTCGAGGAGAAGCGCGAGTCGGATCGCAACTTCGAGGCCCTCACGCGCAGGTTGCTGGAGGCGTGGCCGCACGTCCGGCCCGCGATCGCCTCGCACAACCTGCGCTCGGTCGCCAACGCGATCGCCGTCAACCGCGAGCTGGGCCGCTCCGACGGCGACCTCGAGCTGCAGGTGCTGCGCGGCCTTGGCGACGACCTCGCCGCCGCGCTCGCGCAGCTCGGCATGCGGGTGCGGATCTACTGCCCGGTGGGCGACATGGTCGCCGGCATGGCCTACCTCGTGCGGCGGCTGCTCGAGAACACCTCGAACGAGTCGTTCCTCGGCGACCAGCAGCGCGGAGTCTCGATCGACGAGCTGCTGGCGGCGCCGTGATCCCGGCCGGCTTCCGCAACGAGCCGATCCTCGAGCTGCGGCGCGCGCCGGTGCGCTCGTCGCTGACCGACGCTCTGCGCGAGCTCGACGCGCGGCTGCCGCTCGAGGTGCCGGTGTTGATCGCCGGCGAGCGCTCCAGTGCTTCCGGGCTCGACTCCACCGATCCCGGGGCTCCCGAGCGCGTGGTTGCTCGGGCGGGTTCGGCCGGCGAAGGGGAGGCCGAGGCGGCTGTGGCCGCGGCTGCCGAGGAGGGCTTCCGCGACTGGGGCTCGCGCTCGGCTGAGGAGCGCGCCGAGGTGCTGCGCGCCGCCGCCGCAGGCCTGCGCTCGCGGCGCCTCGAGCTGGCCGCGCTCCAGGTCCGCGAGTGCGCCAAGCCGTGGGCGGAGGCCGACGCCGACGTCTGCGAGGCGATCGACTTCCTCGAGTACTACGCGGCCGAGGCCGTGGAGCTGGGGCGCGGGCGCGAGCTGCTGCAGGTGCCCGGCGAGCGCAACACGATGCGCTACGCGCCGCGCGGCGTCGCCGCCGTGATCGCGCCCTGGAACTTCCCGCTGGCGATCCCGTGCGGGATGACCGCCGCGGCGCTCGCTGCCGGCAACGCGGCGGTGCTGAAGCCGGCCGAGCAGTCGCCGGCGAGCGCGGGCGCGCTCGTCGATGCGCTGCACGAGGCGGGCGTGCCGCCCGCGGCGCTGTCCCTGCTGCCCGGCTACGGCGAGGCCGGCGCGGCGCTCGTGCGCGATCCGCGCGTCCACGTGATCGCCTTCACGGGCTCCCAGCCGGTCGGACTCGAGATCGTGCGCGCAGCGGCCGAGACGCCCGACGAACAAGGGCACGTGAAGCGGGTCGTGTCCGAGATGGGCGGCAAGAACTGCGTGATCGTCGACTCCGACGCGGACCTCGACGACGTCGTCCCGGAGCTGATCCACTCCGCCTTCGGCTTCGCCGGGCAGAAGTGCTCGGCGGCCGCGCGAGCGCTCGTGCACGAGGCGGTGGCGGAGCGGCTCGTCGAGCGGCTCGCCGGTGCGGTTCGGGTGCTGGACGTCGGCCAGGCGGAGGACTTCGCGACGGAGGTGCCGCCGGTCATCGACGAGGAGGCGCAGGAGCGCGTGCTGCGCTACCGGTCGCTCGCCGCGGACGGGATTGCCGCCAGCGCCGCCGATGTTCCCGACTCCGGCTGGTTCGTGCCGCCGACGGTGGCCTTCGGCCTCCCGGAGGACTCGCCCGTCAACCGCGAGGAGGTGTTCGGGCCGCTGCTCTCGGTGAGCGCGGTCCGCGACGTGGACGAGGCGATGGACATCGTCGACTCGCTGCCGATGGCGTTGACCGGCGGGCTGTTCTCGCGCTCGCCCGCGACGATCGAGCGGGTGGCGGCGCGCTCACCGGTGGGCAACCTGTACGTCAACCGCGGCATCACCGGAGCGATGGTGGGCCGCCAGCCGTTCGGCGGCAACCGCCGCTCGGGCGTCGGCTCGAAGGCGGGCGGCCCCGACTACCTGCTGCAGTTCGTGGAGCCCCGGATCGTCACGGAGAACACGATGAGGCACGGGATTCCGGTGGAGTGAGGAGGGGTCGGAGCTCGGCGAGCACGCCCGCCGGCCGTTCGGTCACGTCACCGTAGGTGAAGCGGCGAAACTGATCGCCACGGGCATAGGCCTCCCTCTCGCGCCGGCGATCGCGTTCCCAGGCGTGGCGAGTGTTGTGGTAGCGGTAGCCGTCAAGCTCGACGGTCAGCTTGTGCTGCGGCCAGCGACAGTCGACGTAGCGGCCGCCGGCCGGGCGGTTCGTCTTCGGCAGATCCAACCCGTCTTCGCGCAAGAGCTGCAGGAAGATCCGCTCGAGCTCACTGAGCGTCACGTGGGCGTCTCCGCGCAGAACGCGGCGTAGCTTCTCTGCTCCCGGTAGGCGAGCCGTTCACTCGGGCCTCCACTTGCTCGGGCCTCAGCCGATGGCGCACCGATGCCTCGTGGAAGGCGGCGGCCAGCTGGTCCAAAGACAGCAGTGAGGACAGGTCGATGAGCGTGCGCGGCAGGGTCGTCGTCGGGATTCCCCGCCAGAGCGTCTTGTCGGCCTGGTCCAACCGGCGCCGACGGGTCTTGACGCCCTTGATCTTGCGTTTGGTGGGCGCGCTCACTTCCGGTGGCGGGGCGGTCCCCCTGCTGAGTCCGAACAGGTGCGCTGCGGCGAGGCCGCTCAGGACTCCCCCTTTACCGCTCGCCTTTACGGCCGCCATGTAGCGCGCTTCCAGGGACGGCGAGCGGTGCCCGACGCGGTAAACCCCTGGAAACTCCACCAACAGCGCGCCCGCCTCGATCCGATAGTCGATCTGCCGCTCGCTCAGGCCGGCATCGAGCAGTTCCCGCCGAGTGACGACTCCGTGGCTGCGGCGGGCAAGGCGCGCCAGGATCCGGGGAGCATTGCTGGATTGCCCACGCATGCTGTAGGCAAAGCACCAATGGTCCGTGTTTCGCCCCTACTAAAGTGATGGCCGCCGTGGCGGCCCCTACTTTCGACCTCCAGTCCCACTCGCTCCATTCGGATGGGGCGCTTCCGGCTGCCCAGGTCGTCGAGAACGCCGCGGCCGCGGGAGTCGAGCTGCTTGCGCTCTCCGATCACGACACCATCGACGGGGTCGATGAGGCGCTTGCCGCCGGCGCCGTTCACGGTGTGAGGGTCGTGCCCGCCACGGAGATCTCGGCGGTGGACGGGGAGTACGAGGACCTGCATGTGCTCGGCTACGGGATCGACCACCGCAGCGCCCTTCTGGGCGACCGCCTCAAGGATGCCCGCGCCGACCGGGAGCGTCGCGCCGAGGCGATGGCGGACAAGCTGCGCTCGCTCGGGTTCGCGGTCGACTCTGCGCCGATCGAGGCGCGCAAAGCTGCGGGTAAGCCCGTCGGCCGGCCTCACCTCGCCGCGGCCGTGCTCGCTCATCCGGGCAACGCGGAGCGGCTCGCGGCCGAGGGCCATGCGGACGTCTCCTCGTTCATCCCCGCCTACCTGATCCAGGGGACGCCGGGCTACGTCGCGCGCTCGCATCCGACCGTCGAGGAGGCGATCGGCTGGATCCACGAGGCGGCCGGGGTGGCCGTCTGGGCCCATCCGTTCTGGGACATCAAGGGCAGCGATGAGGTGCTCTCCGCGATCGACCGCTATCACGCGGTCGGGCTCAACGGCGTCGAGGTGTTCTATCCGTCGCACACGGAGGAGCAGACGCTGCTGCTCGCCGAGCGCTGCGCCGAGCTCGGGCTGCTCGCCACGGGCTCGTCCGACTACCACGGCCCCGAGCACCGGCTGTTCAGCCGCTTCCGCGCCTTCGACCTCTATGGGTGCGAGCCCAACCTCGGTCCGATCCCGTCCGGAACGCTGGCCGCGCCGATCCGCTCGCTGGACAGCAGCGGCATGTGCTTCTGGCTGACGGGCCTCTCCGGCTCGGGCAAGTCGACTGTTGCGCGGCTCGCCGCCGGCCGGCTGCGCGACCGCGGCCACCGCGTCGAGGTCCTGGACGGCGACGACGTCCGCCAGAACCTCTGCGCCGGGCTCGGGTTCTCGCCCGAGGACCGGCGCGAGAACGTGCGCCGCATCGCGTGGGTCGCGGACATCCTCTCGCGCAACGACGTGATCACCTTCGCCGCCGCCGTCTCTCCCTACCGCACGATGCGCGACGAGGCGCGTGCCCGCATGGGCAACCGCTTCGTCGAGGTCTACGTGCGCGCTTCCGTCGACGAGTGCGAGCGCCGCGACGTCAAGGGTCTCTACCAGCGCGCCCGCGCCGGCGAGATCCAGGGCTTCACGGGCGTATCCGATCCATACGAGGAGCCGGCGTCTCCCGAGCTACTGATCGACACGGAGACAGAGACGGTCGAGCAGTCGGCCGACAAGCTGCTCGCGTACGTCGAGGACCGGCTCGGCGGCGCCCAGCCGGCGGCCGCGACGAGCTCCTAGGCGGCCGCGTAGCGCTCGGCGCTGCGCGCCTTGCGCTTGGCCGCCTCCTCCTCGCGGTCCTTCGGCGGCGCCGAGGTCACGAGCGAGTCGAGCAGCCGCTGCGACGCCTCGGTGATCTCGTCCACGGCGCGCTGGAAGGCCTCCTCGTTCGCCTGCGAGGGCTTCGTGAAGCCGCTGATCTTGCGAACGAACTGGAGCGAGGCGTCGTGCACCTCTTCGTCGGTGGCCGGTGGTTCGAAGTTGTAGAGAGGGCGGATGTTCCTGCACATGTGCCCGAGCTTAGGGCACGCGAAAACGCTCGCGGGTAGCGCTTGTAGTGGCCGAAGCGCGTGCCCTTCGGCGGGCTCTGCCAGTTCGTCGCGAAGCGACCCAGCGTCAGCGCACGCGGCAGGTACCAGTCGATCTTGCGAGCCGGGCAGGACTGGGCGTAGCCGGGCCGGTTTATCCACAGGTAGGCGTCCACCATCGGATGTGACGTCGACGGTGGTCGGCGCCGGGCCGAGGCCGCGCAGCTCGGGTTGCACCAGATGTTGATGCGGCGCCCGTTGGCGCCTTGTAGTGCACCGGGCCGCGGCCGTTCTGCGGCGTGTTGATGACGAAGTGCTTGCCGCCCACCGGCGCGAGAGCTCAAGTCCATGGCGGACGTTGGCGCGGGTCCAGTCGTAGTGGGTGACGTTCAGCATGAAGCCGCGCACCTTGGCGATGCCGATCTTGCGCAGCTTGCGCGCCGTCCGGAACGGGGCCTCCCAGTCGGAGGCGCCACCCTCGAGGTAGATCGTTGCGTTCGGCAGCTGCGAGAGCACGTCGACGCCGTAGCGCAGCAGCTTGATGCGGTCGTCGCGGCGGCTGCGCGCCAGGCAGTCGATGGTGCCGACCGAGTCGGGCTCGAATGCGATGACGACGCGGTCGCCGCCGATTGCGCGCGCCAGGCCGCGGTACCACTTGCGGACGCGCCGGTCCGCCGCCCGCCCGCCGGCGGTGTAGGTGGGGCCGCAGCTCGTCGACTCGGCGCGCAGCACGGCCATCACCGGCACCGAGCCCTCCGCCTTTGCGCTGTCGATGATGCGCCTGACCTTGAAGTGGAACCTGGGCCGCGTGAAGCGCCCGACCCACACGGCCCTGGGCTGGCCCGCGATCTTCCAGATGAGATCAGCCTGCTTCGTCCGGCCCTTCCGCTGCAGGTAGCGCCACGACTTCATGGCCGGGGACTGCGGATCCGAGTAGAGCTTGACCCCCGCCAGCGGGTTGGGCCCGTCGACGAACTGGGCCTGGGCAGCGGATGGGCACAGCAAAAGTGCCCCGAGCAGCAGCACGGGAAGGAGGCGAGGCATCGACAGCAGGGTAATCGGCAGCCCGCCGATTGTCCTTAAGCGGGATGCGGGTTGGCGCGTCCGGGCAAGGCGAGCTCGTCCTCGTCCTCAGGCGCCGCGGCCGCCTTCTGCTGCTGCGCCTTCATGCGCGCCATGAACTCGGCCTGCGCCTGCGCCGGGGTGCGCTTCAGCGCACCCATCAGTGGCAGCACACTGAGCACGAGGATCGCCGCCTGCCGGAACCCCCAGGCGAAGCCCTCGCGGGCGGAGCCCGCGGTCTCGCGGATGATCTCCTCGTCGAAGCCGGGGGCGGGCTCGAAGCGGTCGCTCGTGCCGCCGGTGTAGTCGTGCAGCGTCGACTGGATCACGAGCCCGGCCTCGGGTCTGGGAATCTCCCACTCGTCGACGATGTCGTCGATGTCCTCGTCTGCGAACCAGCTCATGTGCGCGTGCAGCGCGCCGCCGAAGGTCGCGATCAGGATCGCCACGCCGACCGCCACGCCGAGCTGGCGCGCCGTGTTGAGGACACCCGACGCGAGTCCCACCTCGGGACCCGCCACGGCACCCATGGCGCCGACGTTGAGGGCCGGGAAGCAGATGCCCATGCCCACGCCGATCAGGAGCAGGCCGGGCAGGATGCGCAGATAGCTGAACGCATCGTCAGCCGTGGCCGGCATGAACGAGACGATCACCATCCCGATCGCCATCGCGATCAGGCCCGGCCTCGCCAGCTCGCCTGGCGCACGCGAATCGGCTGCGCGGCCGACGAACGGCCACACGACGAGTCCCATCAGGGGAACCGGGGTGATCGCGAGAGCAGCCTCGAGCTGCGTGTAGCCCCACAGGTTCACGAACAGAAGCGAGAGCAGCAGCAGCGAGCCGATCGCACCGCCGCCGAAGAACAGCATCCCGATGTTTGCGTTCCGGAACTGGCGGTTGGCGAAGAGCCCGGGCGTGATCATCGGGCTGGGCGCGCGACGCTCCCACCACACGAACAGCACACCGAGCAGGATCGCGCCCTGCATGAGACTGAGCCAGAGCGGTAGGTCGCCACCGAACGGGTTGGCCTCGGTCAGCGCGACGGTGAACATGAAGACCGCGCCGCCGAGCAGCAGCATGCCCTTGACGTCGATCTCGCGGCCGGCGCTCAGGTCCCAGGTCTCGGGCCACCAGCGCAGGCACAGGATCACGCCGACGATCCCGAACGGGATGTTGATGAGGAAGATCCAGTGCCAGCTCGCGACCTCGACGAGCGCGCCGCCGATCACCGGGCCGAGCGCCGACGAGACCAGCGCCACGACGGCGATCAGCGCGAGCCCGCGGCCGCGCTGCTCGGGCGGGAAGACGAGCACGGTCATCGCGAACCCGAGCGGCGCCAGGATCCCGGCGCCGGCGCCCTGGATGACGCGGAAGACGATCAGCCACTCGACCGACCAGGAGACCGCGCAGAGCGCCGAGCCGATCGTGAAGACGGTCAGGCCGATCACGAAGAAGCGCCGCCGGCCGAACTGGTCCGCCAGCCGCCCCATCGACACGAGCAGGACCGCGAAGATGATGTTGTAGGCGTTGATGACCCACGTGACCGTCGCGATGTCGGTCGAGAACTCGTCCTGCAGCTCCGGGATCGAGACGTTGACGATCGACACGTCGAGCAGGGACATCGCCCAGCCGATCATCATCACGCCGAAGATCCGCCACTTGTTCGCGTAGAGGAACTCGGTCGGCGGGTTCTTGCGCTCGCTGGGTGTCTCGGCCGCGGCGCCGTCCCCGTCGACCGGGCCGCCGTTCTCCGCCGCGGCGGGCCTGCGGCGGAAGAGCCTCACGGGCTCACCTCGGCCGGCGGCGCCGACTCGGGCGTGCGCTCGTTCAGCGGCAGCTTGCCTCCCTCGGGGATGCGGCCGTCGAACTCGAAGTCCTCCGGCTCGGTGCCGTCCTCGGGCTCATCGTTGTTGATCGCGTCGAAGTCGTTCGGGATGCCGTCGTCGTCGATGTCGTCGTCGCCGCGCTGGCGCAACGGGCGCAGGGCGCCGTCGGGGCCGAACTCGGGCAGCGTGCCGCCGGCCACGGCGAGCGCGACCAGGGACATCTCGGTCAGCTGGCCGGTGTCCTCGTTCGCGATGTTGTCGTAGCGCTTGATGTCATCCTCGACCTCCTCGTCGTCGTCGTACATCCGGCGCTCGATCTCCTCACGGTCGGCGACCATGAGCCAGCGATCGTTCTGCACGATGATGTTCGAGCCGACCGCCGTGACGTTGTAGGGGCGGTCGTAGAGGTCCTCCTCGTCGACGTCGTCGAAGAGCGCGGTCAGATCCTCCCCGCCCATCTTCCCCGGAATGGTCACGCCCATGAAGGACAGGACCGTCGGGGCGACGTCGTGCGTCGTGGCGTACCAGTCGATCTCGTCCCCGCTCATGTCGCCGCCGGGGTGGCGGATCATGAACGGCACCTCGTAAGCGGGGCGGTAGGAGGTCGGCGTCGCGATCCCGAGCATCGCGTGGTCTCCGAGGGCGATGCCCTGGTCGCCGATAGCGACGACGAGTGTCGAGTCGAGCAGGTCGTGCTCGGAGAGCGCGTCCATCAGCTGCCCAACCTGGTCGTCGACCGCCTCGACGTGCTTGCGGTAGGCGTCGCGCACGCGCTGCTCGTCCCGGTCGCTCCAATTGAGCTCGACCATGCGGCCGTTCATCGGTCCGATGCCCTCGTCCTCGACCTCGCCAGGCCTGACGTACACGCGCGGTGCCACGGCCGCGTCGAGCGGGTCGAAGGGGTCGATCGCGAGGAAGAACGGCGCCTTCCCGGCGAGGCCCTGCAGCTCACGAATGCCGGTCCGGAAGGTGCGCTCCGCCGCCCTCGTCTGGCGAGCGATCGCGGGCAGCAGCTCGCTCTCGATGCCCGGCTGCCCGGAGGCGGGCGGGCCGCCGGCAGCACCGGTTCGCTTGACGTCCGGCCAGCGCGGCCCCTCGAGCGTCGGGTTGTCGCTCACATAGACGGTTGTGATGCCGGCTTCACGCAGCGTCTCCGTGAGCACCGGCTGGTGGTCCCAGATCGGCGTGAAGCCGGGAATCGGGGCGAGGCCGTCGGTGCGCCGCCAGTCCCGGAACGGGAAGGCGCGCATGCCGGTGATCAGCGCACGGCGCGCCGAGATGCCCGGCATCGACTCGGGGACCGCGCGGTCGAAGCGCAGCGAGTCGCCCGTCAGGTCGTTCAGATTGGGAGTGTCGGCCGGGGAACCGCCCTCGAAGGCGTCGACGTGGTCCTGGCGCACGAGCGGGAGGACGACGAGCACGACGTTCTGCGAGCCGTCGCGGTCATCCTGGGCAGCGGCGGCGGCCGGCAGCGCGCCGAGCCCGAAGAGCCCCGCGCCCGCGGCGCCCGCGCCCCCGCGCTTCAGGAGGGAGCGGCGGCTGATCAACCGCCGATCACCGCCTTGGTGCCGCTGGGGGCGAACTGCGGGAGCGTCCCGCCCGCCTCGTCCTCGAGCACCCGCCAGAGCCGCTCGACGACCTCCGGGTTCTCGTCCGCCACGTCCGTCAGCTCGAGCGGATCCGCGTGCTTGTCGTAGAGGCGCTTGCGCTGGCCCTCGCTGTCCGAGAGCAGGAACCAATCGAGGTCACCGGCGAGCACGAAGTCGTCGTAGCAGGAGGTGAAATGCGGGCGCGGGGGCGGCTCCTTGCCGTCGAAGAAGACGGACAGGTCCTCGCCGCCCATCATCCCGGGCGCGCGCACGCCCATGAAGCCGAGCGCGGTGCGGGGCAGGTCGTAGGTCGAGGCGAAGAAGTCGCTGGTGTCCCCGGCGCGCTTGCCCTCGGGGTGCCGGATCATGTAGGGCACGTGGTAGATGTGCCAGTGCGCTCGGGCGCCGTGCTTGCCGAGGATGCCGTGCTCGCCGAGCGTCAGCCCGTGGTCGGACGAGTACATGATCACGGTGTTGTCCAGGAGCTTCTGGCGGTCCAGCTCGTTCATGAGCCGTCCGACCCACTCGTCGACGAACTCGATCTCGGCTGCGTAGAGCTCGCGCACGCGCTCGACCGTCTCGTCGTCGACGTCCACGTCGATCACCCAGGAGTAGGGCGTCTCGAAGGGCTGGATCGGCGTGATGCCCTGCTTCTCGATCCCCTTCGGCGAGCTGCCGAAGCGCGTCTGATACACGCGCGGGGCGTCGAGGGGTTCGTGCGGGTCGAACGCGTCGATGCCGAGGAAGAAGGGCTTGCCCTCCTCCTTCAGGTCGTCGAGCAGGCGCAGTCCGGAGCGGATCACGCGCGCCGTCGGGTAGTCGCCGTCGGAGTCGCGATAGATCGAGTTCCAGCCCGCCATCGCCCGCAGCCGGCCGACCTCGACCGTGTCGGAGAGCTCGGGCAGCAGGTAGCGCTCGATCGTCGAGCGCGTGGCCGGGCGCTTGAAGGGCTTGTTGAGGAAGCGGTATGCGCCCTGCGAGTAGCTCGGCTTGACCACGTCGAGCGTGCGCCTGAAGTTGGAGAACCTGGGGCCGATCAAAAACGGGTTGTCGGTGCAGTAGGCGGTCTCGACGTCCGCTTCGCCGAGCACCTCGGTGACGATCGGCTGGAATTCCGGGATCGGGATCCAGCCCGGGCCCACCGGCAGCCCCTTGGTCGGGACGTAGTTGCGGAACGGGAACGAGCGCACCCCGGTCAGCAGCGCGCGCCGCGCCGGCCCCGTCGGCATCGCCTCGGGCACCGCGTGCATGAACGCGAGCGAATCCTTGGCGAGCGCGTCGATGTTCGGCGTCTTCGCCAGCGAGTCCTTGTTGTAGTAGGAGATGAAGTCCGCGCGCGTCGAGTCCGTGAACAGGAGCAGGACGTTCGGCGCGTCCTTGTCGTGTGAGGTGGCGGGCTCGAAGTAGTCGTCACCGCACGCGGATGCCGCGAGCGCGGCCGCACCGGTCGCGCCCACTCCAAACAGCCCTCGTCTTGTGAAGCCGCCCCGCAAGCCCATTACGAGGGCCGCAGGCTAGCTGACGCCCTAGTCGGCGCCCGCTCCCCATCCGGGGTTACGGCCTGTTAACGGGGCAGCCGCGCGCTGATAACAAGCGCGCCCCGGGTACCACGGAAGCATGCCGCCCATGACGCCCAGCCGCCTGCTCTCCCTCGTTCTGATCCTCGTCGTCGCCACCACCGGCGTGGCGGTCGCTCGCTCCGGCGGGTCCGGCCACGACGATCGCAAGGGACACCGCTCCGAACCGCTCGTGATCGCGCATCGCGGCGCGTCGGGCTATCGCCCCGAGCACACCCTCGCGGCGTACGAGCTGGGCGCACGGCTGGGCGCCGACTACGTCGAGCCGGATCTGGTGCGGACCAAGGACGGCGTGCTCGTGGCGCGTCACGAGAACGAGATCTCGGGGACGACCGACGTCGCAACACACCCGGAGTTCGCCGCACGCCGCACGACGAAGACGATCGACGGCGTGACGCTCACGGGCTGGTTCACCGAGGACTTCACGCTCGCCGAGCTGAAGACGCTGCGGGCGGTCGAGCGCATCCCGGCGCTGCGGCCGCGCAACACGCGCTACAACGGCTTCTACGAGGTGCCGACCTTCCAGGAGGTCATCGACCTGACGAAGCGGCTCTCGAAGGAGCTCGGGCGCCCGATCGGCATCTACCCCGAGACGAAGCACCCGAGCTACTTCCGCGGGATCGGGCTGCCGCTCGAGGAGCCGCTCATCCACACGCTCAACCGCAACGGGCTCAACAGCTCGCGCGCGAAGGTGTTCGTCCAGTCGTTCGAGGTCGGCAACCTGCAGATGCTCGATCGCGAGCTGCGCGTCCCGATCGTGCAGCTGCTCAGCGCCCCCACGGCGAGGCCCTGGGACTTCGTGGTGTCGGGCGACCCGCGCACCTACGCAGACATGGCGACGCCGGCCGGGCTCGAGGACATCGCGGACTACGCGGACGGGGTCGGGCCCTCGAAGGACTACATCGTCCCTCGTGACGCCGCCGGCAATTCGCTGCCGCCGACCACGTTCGTGCGAGACGCGCATCGCGCCGGCCTGCTCGTCCATCCGTACACCTTCCGCAACGAGAACAGCTTCCTGCCGCTCGAGCTGCGCTCCTCCTCCGACCCGGCCGCCTACGGGAACGCCGCCGCCGAGTACGAGCAGTTCTTCGACCTCGGCGTCGACGGCCTCTTCTCCGACAACGCCGATACCGCCGTGCGGGCACGCGGCGGCGGCAAGCCGGGCGACGGTGAGAATCGCCTGATCGCACGGGCGATCCTGCCCTCCGACGCGTACCAGCCGGGGCCGCCCTCGGGCGCGGCGCTGATGCCCGACAACGGCGTCACACCGCCCTTCCCCGGTCAGCCCATCCCCGGCTTCTCGGCCGTGCTGAAGGGACCGGGGGACACGTTCTACGGCATGCCCGACAACGGCTACGGCGCCAAGACGAACTCGGCCGACTTCCTGCTGCGGCTCTACAGGATCCGGCCGCGCTTCAAGACCGACCACGGCGGCAGCGGCCGCGTCGACGTGCTCGGCTTCATCCAGCTGCGCGACCCCGACAACAAGGTGAACTTCCCGCTCACGCGGCCCGACAGGCTGCTGACCGGGGCCGATTTCGACCTCGAGTCGGTGCGCCGGACGGCCGACGGCGACCTCTGGTTCGGCGAGGAGTTCGGCCCGTTCCTGCTGCACACGGACGCAAGCGGCCGGGTGCTCGAGGCGCCGGTCCCGCTGCCAGGCGTGCAGTCGCCGCAGAACCCGTTCCTCGCTGACCCGGCAGCCGCCAACCTGCCCGCCAGCCGCGGCTTCGAGCCCATGGCGCTCAGCAGCGACGGTCGCAAGCTCTACCCCATGCTGGAGGGCGCGCTGATCGGCGACCCCGATCCGCGCCGGCGGGTCATCAACGAGTTCTCGCTCGGCGACGGTGAGTACACCGGGCGCACCTGGAACTATCGCGTCGACGCCGAGTATCCCGGCGCCGTGATCGGCGACATGACCGCCGTCGACCGGTACCGCTTCGTGCTGATCGAGCGCGACGACTTCCAGGGCATCGAGGCTCAGCAGAAGAAGATCTATCTGATCGACCTGCGCAAGACGGACTCCGACGGCTACCTGAAGAAGGAGCTCGTGCTCGACCTGCTGGCGATTCGCGACCCAGACGACATCTCACTGCCGGCACGGCCCGGCGAGTTCGCTGTCGGCGACCCGTTCGCGTTCCCGCTGCAGTCGGTCGAGAGCCTCGAGGTGCTCGGCGATGATCGTCTGCTGATCGCGAACGACAACAACTACCCGGGCAGCGACGGCCGCTGGCTCGCGCGCGACAAGCCTGACGACGTCGAGCTGATCGTGGTGAAGCTGGGCGACGACCTCGACTAGGTCGTCAGAGCCTGCCGCAGTCGTCGACCGCGCGCTGGCGCTCCTCGACGAACGACACCTTGAGGGCTACGTGAAGGTCGGCTAGGTAGCCGCCTTTGCTTCGGCCGGCGCCTCGATCTCGCGCTTCAGGATCTTGCCGGTCGGGCCCTTCGGCAGCTCGTCGACGAACCAGATCTTGCGCGGGTACTTGTAGGCCGCGACCTGCTCCTTGACGTAGGCCTTGATCTCGGACGCGTCGGCCGACTCGCCCTCCTTCAGGACGACCGCGGCCGCCACCTCCTCGCCGAGCGAGTCGTCGGGGATCCCGACGACGGCGGCCTCCTGGACGGCCGGGTGCTCGTAGAGCACCTCCTCCACCTCGCGCGGGTAGACGTTGTAGCCGCCGCGGATGATCATGTCCTTCTTGCGGTCGACGATGAAGAAGTAGCCGTCCTCGTCCACCCTCGCCAGGTCGCCGCTCCGGAACCACCCGTCGGAGTCGATCGACTGCGCGGTGGCGTCGGGGCGGTTCCAGTAGCCCTTCATCACGTTGTGGCCGCGGATGACGATCTCCCCGACCTCGCCCTGCGGCGCCTCCTTGCCATCGTCGTCCCAGACCTGCATCTCGACACCCTCGATGGGAACGCCGATCGAGCCCGCTTTGCGCTCGCGGTCCGGGGGATTGAAGGATGCGACGGGCGACGTCTCCGAGAGCCCGTAGCCCTCCAGGATCGGGCAGCCGAACTTCTCCTCGAAGCCGCGGATCAGCTCGACGGGGATGGCGGCGCCGCCCGACATGCACAGACGCAGCGTCGACGCGTCCGCGCTGTCGGCGCGGTTCGCGTGAAGCATCGCGTTGTACATCGTCGGAACGCCCTGGAACACCGTCACGCGATCGCGCTCGATGATCTCGAGCGCCTTCTCGGGGTCGAAGCGCGGGATCATCGTGACGGTCGCGCCGCTCAGGACGGCGCAGTTCATCGTGCAGGTCTGGCCGAAGGTGTGGAAGAGCGGCAGCGCGCCGAGCAGCACGTCCTCGTGCGTGAAGCGGCCGAGCGTCTGGGCCGAGATCGTGCAGTTCTTGCGCAGATTCGGATGCGTCAGCTCGGCGCCCTTGGGCTGGCCGGTCGTCCCCGACGTGTAGAGGATCACCGCGGTGTCCTGCTCGTCGCGCTCGACGGGCTCCTCGACCGGCTCCGCGGAGCCCAGCAGCTGCTCGAACTCGCCTGGCGTGACGAGGATGCACTCGGCCCCCGCCTTGGTGGCGCCGGCCTCGGCCGCCTCGGCGAAGCCGTGCCAGGCGAGCAGGAGCTTCGCGCCGGAGTCCTCGAGGTAGTAGGCGACCTCGCGTTCCTTGAGGAGCACGTTCATCGGGACCACCACGGCGCCGGCGCGCAGGATCCCGTAGTAGAGGACGGGGAAGTAGGGCACGTTCGGGAGCATCAGCCCGACGGGGTCGCCCGGCTCGACGCCGCGCGCCCTCAGCAGGCCGGCGGCGCGTGCGCTCGCCGCGTCGAGCGCCGCGTAGGTCAGTTCGACGTCGTCCAGCTTGAAGGCGACCCTGTCGCCATGCCGAGCGGCGGTCTCCGTGAGGTTCCGCGCCAGGTTCTCGCTCATTCCCTCTCTCCCTCGGTTGCTGGGTCGCAGCGTAATTGGTTCGCGGCGATTCGGGGCGTGGATTGGTCTCCGCCGGCCGGGCCAGGCTGGGAAGGGGACGTGGACAACGGGATCCCGAAAGCCACCGGAAGCTTGTTTGGCTGAGGTTGCTTGGGTTGCCTGTCGCCGCGACTACCGACTCGAACATCGTTCGGTCCGCTGCCCGAGACCGACCCGCGGCCACCGCCGATGGCTACAGAGCTCAGCGCAGCTGCGACAGCGCCGTGCCCACGTCGCGGGCCGCGTCGAACAGCGGATCCGGCCACAGCCCGAACAGGATCGTCGCCGCCGCGCAGACGATCGCCACGGCCGCCACCTCGGGCTGGGCGCGCGTGTCGGCCTCGGGGGACCAGCCCGAGACAGGCTTGACTCGGCGCGCCGGCACGGACGGCATCTCGATCTCGTAGCGGCCCATCCACATCGCTGCGACCACGCGCAGGTAATAGGCCAGCGAGAGGATCGAGCCGACCACGATCGCGATGCCGAGCCAGGTGTAGTCGCCGTCGACGCTCGCGTCGATCAGGAAGAACTTGCCGATGAAGCCGCCGGTGGCCGGGAAGCCGGCGAGCGACAGCATCGCGATCGTCATCGGCCAGGCGAGCCACGGGTTGCTCTGGCCGAGGTTCTCGACGGAGGAGATGTCGTCGCCGCGCTCGGAGACGCGCTCGCGCGCCACCACGACCGCGAAGGCGGCCACGTTCATGAGCAGGTAGACGGCGAGATAGAAGACGGTCGCCTGCAGGCCGAGGTTGGTGCCGACGACCACGCCCGCGAGCAGGTAACCCGCCTGCGCGACGCTCGACCAGGCGAGCATCCGCTTGAGCGAGCGCTGGGCGAGCGCGCCGACGTTTCCGATCACGATCGTCGTCGCCGCCAGCACGGCGAGTGCGGGCGCCCATTCGAGCTGAGCGAGCCCGAGCGCCTCGCCGAACAACCGCAGCAGGATCCCGAACGCGGCCGCCTTGGTCGCCACGGCCATGAACGTGGTGATCGGGGTGGGCGCACCCTGATAGACGTCGGGCGTCCACTGGTGGAACGGCGCGACCGACGCCTTGAAGGCGAGGCCGGTCATCGTCAGCGCGATTCCGGTGAGCAGCAGCGGGTCGGTCACCGACAGCTCGTCGCCGCCGAGCGCCGACGCGATCCCGTCGAACTGCATCGAGCCGCTGGCGCCGTAGAGCAGCGCCAGTCCGTACAGGAGCGTCGCCGACCCGACCGAGCCGATCACCAGGTACTTGAGCCCCGACTCGAGCGACTCGCGCCGGTACAGCTCGGTCGCGCACAGCACGTAGAGCGGTATCGAGAGCACCTCGATGCCGATGAAGAGCGTGATCAGGTTCTCGGCGCCGGCCAGCACCACCATGCCGGTTATCGAGCCGAGCAGCAGCGCGTAGTACTCGCCCTGGCCGGCCACGCGCGGCGCGTCGGCGCGCAGCGAGAGCAGGATCGTCACGAGCCCGGCTGCGTAGAAGAGCATCGACAGGCCGAGCGTGAGCGTGTCCATCGCGAGCGCGCCCTCGATGATCGGCTCGCTGTCGCCGGGGTCCCAGATCCAGATCGTCAGGCCGATCGCGATCAACAGAGTCACGGCCGTCAGGGCCGGCACGAGACTGCGCCGCACGAACTGCGAGCGGAACAGGCCGACCATCATCACGACGATGCAGCCGCCCACGAGCGCGAGCACGGGCGACAGCAGCTTGTAGTCGATCTCGGGCGCCTGGACCTGGGCGATCAGGTTCACTTGATCACCGAGACCTCAGGGTGGGTGAGCTGCTTGGCGGCCTGGATCTGCTCGACGGTCGAGCGCTCGGTTCGCTCCACGACGAAGCTCGGGTAGATGCCGAGCGCGACGATCACGGCCACCACGGGCGCGATCGCGGCGAAGTTGAGGCCGTCGATCTCGCTCGATTCGACCTTCGGCCCGACGCGGTTGTGCATCGTGCGCTGGAAGACGCGGATCATGTACACGGCGGCCAGCACCACGCCGATGCTCGCCACCAGGCCGTAGACGAACTTGTCCTCGAAGGTCCCGAACAGCACGAGGATCTCGCCGATGAAGTTCGCCGAGCCGGGCATGGCGAGCGTCGCGAACGTGACGATCAGGAACAGGGCGGCCAGTACCGGGGCTCTGAACGCCATCCCACCCAGTTGCTCGAGCGACTGGCTCCCGCCTGCGCGCGCAGCGATCACGCCGAGGATCAGGAAGAGCGGCACCACCACGAGCCCGTGGTTCAGCATCTGGAACACGGCGCCCTGGGCGCCCTTGTCCTCCAGGGCGAAGATGCCCAGCGTGATGAAGCCGAGCTGCGCGATCGAGGAGTAGGCCACGACCAGGCGGACGTTGTCCTGCGAGAAGGCCAGGATCGAGCCGTACAGAATCGAGAAGACCGCGACGATGATGAAGAGCTCCTGCCAGTGCTGGGAGCCCTCCGGCATCACGGGCAGGACGATTCGCAGGAAGCCGTAGACCCCGGCCTTCGAGAGCACGGCGGAGAGCAGCGCCAGCACCGGGATCGAGGTGGAGCGGTAGGTGGCCGGCACCCAGCCGTGCAGCGGGAACAGCGGCGCCTTGACGAAGAAGGCGAGCGCGAACAGCAGCACGATCCACTGCTGCGTCCCCTCCGGGACCGAGCGCTGCTCGAGCACCGCGAGCGAGAACGAGATCTCGCCGCCCTCGGGCGTGGCGAGCACGCCGAGCGCGATCGCGGCGCCCAGCATCAACAGCGAGCCGACGAGCGTGTAGATCACGAACATCGTCGTCGCGCGCACGCGGTCGCCCGTTCCCCAGCCGCCGATCAGGAAGTAGAACGGCACCAGCATCAGGTCGAAGAAGACGATGAAGAGCGCGAGGTCCTGGGCCACGAAGACGCCCAGCACGGCCGTCTCGGCGAGTGCCAGCCAGAAGAAGAAGAGCCGCTCGCGCTCGTGCTCGCGGAAGGCCGCGACGAGCGTGCAGGGCACCCAGGCGAGCGCCGTCAGGACGACCATGAACAGGTTGAGGCCGTCGACCCCGAGCTGGTAGCGGATGCCGAGCTCCGGGATCCACTCGTCGTCCGTCACGTACTGCAGGCCTCTCGCGCCGGAGTCGAAGTCGGCGAGCAGCACGATCGTGTAGGCGAGCACCGCCACCGTCCCCGCCAGCGCCGCCCAGCGGGCCATCCCGCGCGGCAGCAGGGCGCCGATCAAGGCCCGCGGCGAGCGGCAGGAAGACGACGATCGACAGGTGGATCGTCACGAGCTCGAGATGAGGAAGTAGAGGAGCAGGGCGGCGGTCCCGACCAGCAGCAGCAGCGCGTAGGCGCGCAGGAAGCCGGTCTGGATCGCGCGCGCGAACGACGTCCCGGCGCGCACGACGCCGGTGGCGCCGCCGACTATGAAGCCCTGGACGAAGTCGGTCTCGACCACGCGCCTGCCGAAGCTTCCGGCGGTGGTGGCGGGCCGCACGAAGACCGCGTCATAGAGCTCGTCGAAGTACCACTTGTGCCACAGGAAGTCGTGCACCCGGCGGTAGCGGTCACGCAGGTCGAGCGTGATGCCGCGGCGGCGCACGTAGAACGTGAAGGCGACGAAGATGCCCGCGATCGAGATGATCCCGCCGGCGGCGAGCCCGACCCACTCGGCGCCCGTGCTCGGGTGGTCCTCCGCGTACGTCGACGACTCGAAGGTCGGTTCGAGGAAGTGCTCGAGGGTGTCGGTCACGCCAGGGATGCCGACCACGCCGGCCACGAGCGCCAGGACGGCGAGCGGGGCCATCGCGAACTTCATCGGCCATGAGTCCTCGGCGACCACGTGCTCGGGGCCCGGGAAGCCGACGTCGGTGTCCTCCTTCTCGCCCGTCATCGGGTTCATCGGCTCGCCATGGGCAAGATGGCCCTGCTCGAGCTCCTCGGCCTCCGGCACCGCCTTGCCGCTGAAGACCCGGAACACCATCCGGAACGCGTAGAACGCGGTCAGCGCAGCGCCCAGGTAGCCGGCGATCCCGAGCACCACGAAGCCGCCGCCGCGGTTGAGCGTGTAGGCGAGGATCTCGTCCTTCGAGAACCAGCCGGCGGTGAGCGGGAAGCCCGCCAGCGCGAGCGCGCCGATCGTGAAGGTCACGAACGTGAACGGCATCGCCTTGCGGAAGCCGCCCATGCGGTCCATGTCCTGGATGCCGGCCATCGCGCCGATGATCGAGCCGGCGCCCATGAAGAGCAGCGCCTTGAAGAAGGCATGCGTCATCAGGTGGAAGAGCCCGGCGCCGTAGGCCGCGGCCGACACGCCGAGCACCATGTAGCCGATCTGCGACATGGTCGAGTAGGCGATCACGCGTTTGAGGTCGGTCTGGACGAGCGCGACCGTCGCGGCGAACACGAGCGTCGCCGTGCCGATCACGGCGCCGATGTCGGCCGCGGTGGGCGCCAGGTCGAACAGCGGGAACATGCGCGCGATCAGGTAGACGCCCGCCGTCACCATCGTGGCCGCGTGGATCAATGCGGAGACGGGCGTCGGGCCCTCCATGGCGTCCGGGAGCCAGGTGTGGAGCGGCAGCTGCGCCGACTTCGCGAAGGCGCCGACCAGCAGGAACAGGCAGATCCAGACGATCGTGGAGTCGTTCGTGGAGAAGACCTCGGGCGCGCGCTCGAAGACGCCGAGGTAATCCAGCTGGCCGGTCCGGTCGAGGATCAGGAAGGCCGCGATCACGAGCCCGACGTCGCCGATCACGTTCATCACGAACGCCTTGATGCCGGCGTGGGTGGCGGTGGTGCGCCGGTACCAGAACGAGATCAGCAGGTAGGAGGCCGCGCCCACGAACGCCCAGCCGACGATCAGGAGGACGAAGTTCGCCGCCAGGACCAGCAGCAGCATCGAGAAGACGAAGTAGTTCAGGTAGGCGAAGAAGCGAGCGTGCCCGTGGTCGCCCGTCATGTAGGCGACCGAGTAGACGTGGATCAGGAACGACACGCCCGAGACGACGAGGCACATGAACACCGACAGCGGGTCGATCAGGATCGACACGTCGACGTTGAAGTCCGCCGTGGCGGCGTAGGTCCAGGCGCTGTCGACGAGGTGGCGCTCCTCCGCCGGGAGGTCCTGCATGTCGATCAGCGCGAGGATCGAGCAGATGAACGAGCCGAGGATGGCGGCGCTGGCGATCCAGCCCGCCAGCCGTCCCGGCAGGACCCTCCAGCTGAGCGACACGACGAGCATCCCGGCGAGCGGGAACGCGAGCACCAGCCAGCCGTAGGACGTTGCGGTCATCCGCGCAGCTCGGACATCTCGTCGACGTCGATGGGCAGCCGGTTGCGGTACATCGCGACGATGATCCCGAGGCCGATCACGACCTCACAGGCGGCGATCACCATCACGATCAGGGCGAAGACCTGACCGGCCTCGTTGCCGTGCATGCGCGAGAAGGCGACCAGCGCCAGGTTCCCGGCGTTCAGCATCAGCTCGAGGCAGAGCAGCACGACCAGCGGGTTGCGGCGCGTGAGGACGCCGGCGGCGCCGATCACGAAGATGAACGCAGAGAGGACGAGGAACCAGACGATGTCCACGGCCTAGACCCTCACCTCGAGCGTCTCGGTCTCCGCGGGGCCGCGGTCGCGTGGCGGTCCCACGGCGGGGCCCTCCTCCTCGAGACCGCGACGGCGGCGCGCCAGCACGATCGCGCCGACGGCCGCGAGCAGCAGCAGGAAGGAGGCGGCCTCGAAGGCGACCAGGAAGCGGGTGAGGAGCAGCTGGCCGATCCCTGCCGGGCTGCCGAAGCCCGGGCCGACGTCGGCTCCGGTCGAGTCGAGCGCGTCGAGCCCGCTCGCGATGAAGGCGATGCAGAGCTCTACACCGATCGCCGCCGCGAACAGGGGCCCGAGCGTGCGCAGGGCGCTGCGCTCCGGGCCGAGCGGCTCATCCGCGCCGCCGATGTACGCGACGACGAACAGATAGAGCACCATCACCGCGCCGGCGTAGACAACGACCTGGCCGACGGCGAGGAACTCGGCGTTCAGGAGCAGGAACAGGACCGCCAGCGCGAGCAGGTGCGCGACGAGCGAGAGCACCGAGTAGAAGGGGTTGCGCAGGATCACGACGCCGAGCGCTCCGGCCAGCGCGCCTATTCCGGCGACGAAGAACAGGAGCTGCTCGAACCACATGGCGGCTGACTATTCGCCCTCTCGGCGCAGTGGGGTGTGCTCGGGCGGGTCGGCGAGCAGCATCTCCTTCGTGAAGATCAGGTCCGAGCGGCTGTAGTCGGCGAGCTCGTAGTCGTTGCCCATCGTGATCGCGTCGAAGGGGCAGGCGACCTCGCAGTAGCCGCAGAAGATGCAGCGGGCCATGTTGATCTCGTAGACGGCCGCGTAGCGCTCGCCGGCGGATACCTGCTCCTCGGGAGTGTTCTCGGCCGCCACGACGCGGATGCACTTCGCCGGGCACGCCGCCGCGCAGAGCGAGCAGCCGACGCACTTCTCGAGGCCTGTGTCCTCGAATCGGTGCAGCTTGTGACGCCCGCGGAAGCGCGGGTAGACGGGCGTCTTCTCCTCGGGATACTCGATCGTGACGGGTCCCTCGACGACGCGTCCGAAGGTCGTCTTGAGGCCCCGCAGGGTCTCGCCGAAGACGCGATAGACGGCGCCCACGCCGCCGGGCTCGGGGCCGCGCGTAACGGGCTTGGCGGCGCTCTTCCAGTCGGTTGGCACTACCTAGGTCACCACCAGGACGATTGCGGTTGCAAGGACGTTGAGGGTTGCGAGCGGCAGCAGCACCTTCCAGCCGAACGACATCAGCTGGTCGTAGCGCAGACGCGGCAGCGAGGCGCGCACCCAGATGAAGAAGAAGGTGCCGGCGAGGATCTTGATCAGCATCCAGAGCGGCGCGAGCGCGATCGGGCCGGGGCCGTGCCAGCCCCCCAGGAAGCAGGTGGCGGCGATCGCGGAGATCACGAGCACCTCCATGTACTCGGCCATGAAGTACGAGCCGAAGCGCATGCCGCCGAACTCGGTGTTGTAGCCGCCGACGATCTCGGCGTCGCCCTCGGGCAGGTCGAAGGGCGCGCGCGCCGTCTCCGCGAAGCCGGCCACCATGAAGATGCAGAAGCCGACGAACTGGGGCACGATGAACCAGATCCCATCCTGCGCATCGACGATGTCGACGAGCGACATCGAGCCGGCCGTCATCACGACGCCGAGCAGCGACAGGCCGAGCGCCACCTCGTAGGAGATCAGCTGCGCTGCAGCGCGCATGGCGCCGAGGAACGAGTACTTCGAGCCCGACGCCCAGCCGCCGAGCATCGTGCCGTAGAAGGCGAGCGAGCCGAAGGCGAAGAAGTAGAGGACGCCGATGGAGACGTCCATGCCGTACAGGCCCCAGTCGCCGCCCCACGCGCCCACTGGGCCGAACGGGATGATCGCCATCGTCGCCACGGCGGTCACGACCGAGATCACCGGGGCGATGGCCATCATCCAGGGCACCGCGTTGGCCGGCGTGAAGGCCTCCTTGGAAAGCAGCTTGAGGACGTCCGCGGCGGGCTGCAGGACGCCTCGCCAGCCGACTCGGTTGGGGCCGATGCGCGACTGGAAGCGACCGAGGATCTTCCGTTCCGCGAGCAGGACGATCGGGACGATCTGCAGGAACACGACGAAGATCAGGATCGACTTCACGATCATCACCCAGATCGCCTCGTTGGGCATCAGGCGACCGCCGCTCCGCTACGCGCCGGCCTGATCGCGACCGGCCCGGTGGGGAGATCCACATCCGTGACGAACACGCTGTCGTCCGGCACCGAGCTGCGCACGAGGGCGGTGGCAACAGCCCGTTCGCCCTCGACGCTCAGCTCGATCTCGTCGGCGTCCTCGACGCCGAGCCGGCCGGCATCGCGCGGCGACAGCAGCGCCCGCGGCCCCGTTGCGAGGAATCGCAGCGACGGCGAGTGGCTGACCTCGGGCCCGCTCCAGAGCGTGCGGACGCGGGCCAGCTGGAGGCCGCTCGGGGCGTCGGGCGGAGTCGCGAGCGGCTCCGTCGGCAGCGGGTCCGGCGTGAGCGCCGCGGCGCCGTCGTGGTCCTGCCAGCGCGTGCCGAGGCCGCCAATCGCGTCGAGCGTGAGGCCTGCGTAGAGCGGGACGCGCTCGGCGATCAGCGCGCTGATCTGCGGGCTGCTCAGCACGCCGAGGCCGACGCCGCTGAGCTCGCACAACTCGGCCAGCACCCACCAGCCGGGGCGGACCTCGTGGGTGTGACCGAGCGCCTGGCGCACGCGCTGCAGCCGCCCGTCCGGGTGGGTGACCGTGCCCTCCTTCTCGGCGTAGATCTCGGCCGGGAACACGACGTCCGCCTGGGCCTCGAGCGCCTCGCTGCGGAAGCTCGCAAAGGCGATCACCGAAGCGGCACGGGTCAGCACCGGCTCCGGCAGCTCCGTCTCGAGGAGCAGCAGCGCGCCGCGCGCCGAGTCAGGGTCGCCCGTCGCCGGGGCGTCGGCCAGCCCGGGCCCGAGCGTCGGCGTGCAGCCGACCTCGCGCAGGCCGCGGCCGTTCGTGACCTCCGGGATCCCGATCAGGCCGGACTCCTCCTTGCCCGGGATGCCGAGGGCGTCCGCGATCGCGAGGACGGCGTCGAGCGCCTGGGCGCCGCGCTCGCCCGCGAAGACGCGCTCGCCCCAGATGACGACCACGTCGCCCGCGTCGCGCAGAGTGTCCGCGGCAGCGCGCACCAGATCGGCCGCGCCGCCGGCGGGCGCGCGTGCGTCCGCGGCCCTGACGCCGTCGATCATCGGGTGGCCGGCGACGAACCCAAGCGACACGCGCGCGCGGGCGGCCAGGTCCTCGAGCGCGCCGGCACGCGGCGAGCCGAGCGCGGCGGCGAGCGCTCCGAGCGCCGCCTCGGAGCAGCCCGGGGCGAAGCGCAGCGTCGCCTCGGCGTTCGGGTCGAGCGTGGACGGGCGGCTCGAGGCGACCACCAGCCGCGCGCCGTTGCGGCGCACCGCCTTGCGCACACGCAGGTCGAGGATGGGAGCCTCGTCGACGAGCTCTGTGTCGAGCACGAGGATCGCGCCGGCGTGGTCGATGTCCGATACGCGCGCCGACAGGTCCGTGCGCGCGAGCGTGCGCAGCTGGGCCGGCGGCGCCGCGCCGCCCGAGCTGAGGTGCGGCGAGCCGAGGCCCTCGCGCAGCAGGTGCTGGACGAGGAAGCCCTCCTCGTTCGTGGTCGAGCCGCCGAGGAAGGCGGCGGTCTCGGCTCCCGAGCGCTTCAGCGCCGCGGCGGCGTCCGACAGCGCGCGCTCCCAGGACACCTCGCGCAGGTAGCCGCCGTCGCGCACGAGCGGAGCCGTGATCCTCTCCTCGGAGGAGAAGGCCTGGTAGGCGAAGCGGCCCTTGTCGCAGAGCCAGCCGTCATCGACCTCGACGTTGTCGCGCGCGAGCACGCGCACGACCTTGGCGTCGTCGCGGATCGTCAGCTTGACGTTGCACTGCGAGGGGCAGAGCGCGCAGACGCTGCCCGAGTCCTCGATGTCCCACGGGCGCGCTCGGAACCGATAGGCGCGCGAGGTCAGCGCCCCCACAGGGCAGAGCTCGATGATGTTGCCGCTGAACGGGGCGACATACGGGTGCCCGTCGTGCGTGCCGACGAAGGTGTGGTCGCCGCGGTCGAGGAACACGAGCTGGTAGTCCTCGGCGATCTCCTGGGAGAAGCGCACGCAGCGGTAGCAGAGGATGCAGCGCTCGCGATCGATCGCGATCAGCGGCGAGAGCTCGATCGGCTTCTTGAAGTGGCGCTTCGGCTCGATGAAGCGCGAGCGCCCGGCGCCCCAGCCGTATGAGATGTCCTGGAGCGGGCACTCGCCGCCCTTGTCGCAGACGGGGCAGTCGAGCGGGTGGTTGACGAGCAGGAACTCGACGACGGCGTTCTGCGCATGCTTGACGCGGTCCGAGGTCGTGTTGACGACCATGCCGTCGCGCACCGCTGTCGAACACGAGGTCTGAAGCTTGGGGATGCCCTCGATCTCGACCAGGCACATGCGGCAGGCGCCGACGGGCTGGCCGAGCTTCGGCTCGTAACAGAAGAAGGGGATCTCGACATCGCCCTGCTTGGCCGCGTCGACGAGCATCGAGCCCTCCTCGGCGCGCACCTCACGTCCGTCGATCTCGAACGTGATCCAGTTCTTCTCGGGCCTCGCCATCGTCAGGCGGCTCCCGCCCCGGCGACCGCGCCGAGCTCTCCCGCCCCCATCGCCTCGAATGAGGTGAGGTCGCGGCGCTCGCGGGCGGCCTCCATGTGCTGCTCGAACTCCGGCCGGAAGTGCTCGAGCATCGACTTGACCGGCATCGCCATCGAGTCGCCCAGCACGCACAGGCAGTTGCCCATGATGTTGCCCTGGACCTGCTCCATGATGTCGAGGTCCATCGGCGTCCCCTCGCCCTCGTCGATGCGCTCGAGCATCTTCACGGTCCAGTTGGTGCCCTCGCGGCAGGGGACGCACTTGCCGCACGACTCGTGCCGGTAGAACTCGGCGAGCCGCAGCGCGAGCGGCACCAGCGGCTGCGAGTCGTCGACGACGATCATCGACGCCGAGCCGAGCATCGAGCCGGCCTCGGCCATCGCCTCGAACGTGTACGGGCAGGTCGAGATGCTCCGGCGTCAGGACGGGCGCGGAGCTGCCGCCGGGGAAGAAGCACTTGATCTCGTGCCCCTCGGGCGGCCCGCCGGCGAGCCCGTAGATGAGTTCGCGCACGGAGATGCCGAGCTCGATCTCGTAGTTGCCGGGCCGCTGCACGTTGCCCGAGACGGAGACGATCTTCGTGCCGGTCGAGTTGCCGGAGCCGTGGCCGCGGTACCACTCCGCGCCCTTCTCGATGATGAGCGGCGTGTTGCAGAGCGTCTCGACGTTGTTGATCAGGGTCGGACCCTGGTAGAGCCCCTGGTTCGCCGGGAACGGGGGCTTGAGGCGCGGGTTGCCGCGCTTTCCCTCGAGCGCGTCGAGCAAGCCGGTCTCCTCGCCGCAGATGTAGGCGCCCTGACCGCGGTGGACCACGAGGTCGAAGGAGTGCTCCGAGCCGAGGATGCCCTCGCCGAGGTAGCCGCGCTCGTAGGCCTCGGCCACGGCGGCGTCGAGGATGTCGGCCTGCGTCTCGTATTCGCCGCGGATGAAGATGAAGCCCTTGTTGGCGCCCGGCCGCGATCGAGCCGATCAGGCATCCCTCGACGAGCATGTGCGGGTTCTTCTGCATGAGCAGGCGGTCCTTGAAGGTGCCGGGCTCGGACTCGTCCGCGTTGCAGCAGAGGTACTTGTCCATCGTCCCCTTGGGGATGAAGCTGGCCTTCTTGCCCATCGAGAAGCCGGCGCCGCCGCGGCCGCGCAGGCCCGACTCCTCGAGCTCGTGCAGGACGGCGTCGGGCTCCATCTCGAGCAGGGCCTTGCGCGCCGAGCTGTAGCCGCCGAGCCGCTCGTACACCGCGATCGTGTGCAGATCCGGCTCGTCGATGTGGCGCAGGAGGATGCGCGTCTCGCTCACTCCTGCTCCTCCTCTGGCTTGGGGGTCACGCTCGTCCCCGGGTCGAGCGGATGCAGTGGCTCGCGCGCGTGCGGAGGCGGCCCCTCCGCGGGCGGGACGTCGAGCAGGTCCGCTTCCTTCCAGGTGCCGCCGGCGGGGTGCACGTCGGGATCCTCGGGCGGCTCCGGATCCTCATCGGGCGACGCCGGGATCGTGAAGCCCGGGTCCGGCAGGCCTCGGCCGGGGAGCACCTCGCGGCCCTCCTTGACCGCGCTGACGAGCTCGGCTGCGTCCTCGGTCGTAAGCGGCCCGACGAAGCGTCCGTCGATGGACGCCATCGGCGCCATGTCACATGCGCCGAGGCACTCGAACTCGCGCAGCTCCACGTCTTCGAGGCGCTGGCCGACGGCCTCCCGCTCGATGGCGTCGTAGACGCGCTTGGCGTTGCGCACGTGGCAGGCGACGCTCGTGCAGACGTACACGTAGCGGGAGCCGCTCGGCTCGGTGCGCAGCATGTCGTAGAAGGTCGCCACGCTCGACAGGTAGCCGGGCGTCACCTGCATGACTGCGGCCACCTGGCGGAGCGCCTCGGGCGAGCACCAGCCGTGCACGCGCTGCGCGGCGCCGAGCGCCGGCAGCGTCGCCGAGTGGCGGTCGGGATAGAGCCCCATGAGGCGCTCGATCTCGGCCTGCAGTGCGGCGGGCACGTCGACCTCGGCGGGATCGGGGATCGTGGCGGGGTCGTCCTCGAGCCGGACGCCCTCGTCCCAGCCGGGCGGCAACGGCGCTGCGCGGAGCGCCCCCTCGTCGCCCGCCTCCTGCATGCGTTCCGGTGGGACGTTCACCGGTCGATCCCGCCCAGGATCGGATCCAGCATGGCGACGCACGCGATGAAGTCGGCGATCAGCGAGTCGCGGGCCATGTCCGGCAGCGCCTGCAGGTTGGCGAAGCTCGGGTCGCGGATATGCACGCGCGCGGGCTTTGCCGAGCCGTCGGCGAGCAGGAAGCAGCCGAGCTCGCCGCGCGGCGACTCGATCGCCACGTACGCCTCGCCCGGTGGAACGCGGAAGCCCTCGGTCACGAGCTTGAAGTGGTGGATGAGCGCCTCCATCGAGGTCGCGAGCTCGTGACGGGGCGGCAGCGCGATCTTGCGGTCGTCCGTGATCCACGGCCCCTCGGGCAGCCCGTCGAGCGCCTGCTCGATGATCTTCAGGGACTCGCGCATCTCGTCGATGCGGACCCTGAAGCGGTCGTAGTTGTCGCCGACGCTGCCGACGGGGACGTCGAAGTCGAAGTGCTCGTAGGACGAGTAGGGCATCGCCTTGCGCAGGTCCCAGGCATGTCCCGTGGCACGTAGAAGCGGGCCGGTCACGCCCAGATCGAGCAGCCGCTCCTCAGAGACGATCCCGGTGTGCTTGAGCCGCTGCAGCCAGATCTCGTTGCGGTCGAGCAGCGCCAGGTACTGATCGAGCCGCTTCGGCATGATCTCGAGGAACTCGCGGACCTTGGCCTCCCAGCCGGGCGGGATGTCCTCGAATACGCCGCCGACCTGGAAGTAGCGCGTGTGCATGCGCTGGCCCGACGACATCTCGAACAGGTCGAGCACGAGGTCGCGGTCGCGGCAGCCCCACCAGAGCATCGTGATGGCGCCCATGTCGAGCGCGCCGGTGGCGAGTGCGAACAGGTGCGAGGCGATCCTGTTCAGCTCGAGGTGCGCGACGCGCAGGTACTGCGCCCGTGGCGGCACCTCGATCTCGAGCATGCGCTCCACGGCCATGCAGTAGGCCATCGCGTTGTAGTAGTACGCGAGGTAGTCCATCCGCTCGACGAACGTGATGACCTTCCAGTACTGCTGGTCCTCGCAGCTCTTCTCGATGCCGGTGTGGACGTAGCCGATGATCGGCTTGACGTCGCGCACGACCTCGCCCTCGAGCGTCGTCAGCAGCCGCAGGACCCCGTGCGTCGCCGGGTGATGCGGACCGATGTTGATCGTGAAGAGCTCCTCGTGGAGGTCGAGGTCGCCCTCGGTGACCGCCGCGGTGCCCGATACGGGCTCCGCGTCCATCCGCTCCATCGTCACCGAGCGCTCGCGCTCGCGGTAGGGCACGGACAGCGGATCGCGCGGCTCGCTAGTCATACCAGCGCGGGAACTTGCCCTCGTTGAACGTGAACATCACGGGCTCGCCGCCCAGCGGGAAGTCGCGGCGCTGCGGATAGCCCTCGTAGTCCTCCGGCATGAGCAGCCGGCGCATGTCGGGGTGGCCGTCGAAGAGCACCCCGAACATGTCGTACACCTCGCGCTCGTGGAAGTCCGCCCCGGCGAACAGGTCGACGATCGACCGCACGTGCGGGTCGTCGACGCCCACGCGCGTCTTCACCCGCAGCCGGTCGACCCGCTCCATCGAGAGCAGCTCGTAGTGGATGCCGAGGCGGGGCTCCTCGGGCAGGTAGTCGCAGCCGTGGACGCTCATCAGCTTGTCCCACGGCTCCTTCGCCTCGCGCAGGTAGGAGATCACGTCGTGCAGGCGCGCGGGCGCGACCTCGAGGCTGCCCTGCCCGCGGTAGAAGGAGGTGCCGACCACCGCCTCGTCACCGAGCTCAGCGCGGACCGCCTGGGCGATCAGCTCGAGTCCGGTGGCGTCAGGCAAGCTCGCCCTCTGGTGCGATCGCGGTCTCCGGCTTCTCCTCGGTGCCGTAGGCGTTGTAGCGCTCGCGCCAGCCCATGTCGGGCGTGCCCATGATCCTGTCCTGGAGCTTCATGATCCCGTAGATCAGAGCCTCCGGACGGGGCGGGCAGCCCGGGACGTAGATGTCGACGGGCAGGAACTTGTCCGCGCCCTGGACGACCGCGTAGTTCGAGAACATGCCGGCGGTCGACGAGCAGGCACCCATCGCGATCACCCACTTCGGCTCGAGCATCTGGTCGTAGAGCCGGCGGATGATCGGGGCCATCTTGATCGAGACGCGGCCGGACAGGATCAGCAGATCGGCCTGGCGCGGCGTGAAGCGGATCGCCTCGGCGCCGAAGCGGGCGAGGTCGTTGCGCGGCGAGCCGATCACGGTGATCATCTCGATCGCGCAGCAGGCGAGGCCGAAGCCGAGCGGGAACAGGCAGTTCTTGCGGGCCCAGTTCTGGGCGGTCTCGAGCTTCGTGAAGAGCAGCCGCTCCTCGACGAACTCGTCGAGGTCCTTGCCGGCGAGCTCGCCACGCAGCATCTGCTGGGCGCGCAGCTGGCGCACGCGCAGGTCCTGCGGCGCGGGCCCGCCGTCCACCGGAGTGCGCGTCACTTCCATTCCAAGGCACCCCTTCTCCAGACGAAGACGAAGGCAATCAGCAGCAGCACCACGAAGATGCCGGTCTCGACGAGGGCGAAGGTTCCGAGCGCGTCGAGCTGCAGCGCGACCGGGTAGAGGAACACGACCTCGATGTCGAACAGGATGAAGAGCATCGCGATCAGGTAGAAGCTGATCCCGAAGCGGAACGTGCGCCTCACGTCGGACGGCAGGCCGCTCTCGTAGGGCTCACTCTTGACCCGCCCCGGGCGCTTCGGCCCGAGCACGTGATTCGCCATCGTGAAGGCCGTGCCGATGCCGAGGCCGAGCAGCAAAAAGACGAGGGCTGGCAGGTAGCTCTTCAGCAATCCACGCGGAGGTATAACGCAACCTTGTGCGGCGAGGCCACATAGTGCGAAAGGGCACCCCCTGAGCGAGATCCACATGGTGGTGGGTATCGCCGTTCTCGTGTCCAACGCGGTCGCCGCAGGTTGGGGTGCGATCGGGTGGCTGCGCAAGGACGCGCGGGCCTCGCTCGTGTTCTGGCCACTGCTGCGCGTGGCCCAGGCGACGGTCGTCGTTCAGGCCGTGATCGGCTTCCTCCTGCTGGCCCGCGGCGCCTCGGCGCCGGACGGCCTGCACGTTGCCTACGGCGTCTCTCCGCTCGTGATCACCGTGATCAGCGAGGCCATGCGCGCCGGCATCGCGCAGCGCGAGCTCGCGGACGTGGAGGACGTCGACGCGCTCGACCGCGGCCAGCAGGTCGCGCTCGCCAGGCGCGTCGCGCTCGGCGAGATGGGCGTGATGACGGTCGGCGCCCTGCTGATCCTGACGCTGGCGCTGCGGGCGTACCAGACGGGCGGCTGAGCTCGAGCGCTGCGGCCCTGGGCGGCGAGGCGTGTGACTTAATTCAACGAGGGGTTGACTTATGTCACAAGCCTCGGTGCAGATGCCCCTTCTTTGCCGTCGTTCGCCCCGGAGCCCGGGCGCCCCAGCCCTAGCCGTGCGAGTGGTCGTGCGCCCGCTCGCCGTGCTCCTCGCCCGCCTCGTGCGTGTGCGGGTGCGAGTGCGTGACGTCGCCGTGGGAGTGCTCGTGCTCGTGCTCGATGTGCTCGTGCTCGTGCGAGCTGTGCGGGTGCGTGTGCTTGACGTCGCCGTGTGAGTGCTCGTGGGAGTGCGGATGGTCGTGCTCGTGCTCCATGTCTACCTCCTTCCCGCTTCCTCCAGCGCTAAGTCTTGCGCGTGGAGGCCTGCGGGTCGAGGCCGCCGCGTCACGCGGTCGAGCGCGAACCCAGCCGGCAGCTCGAGGTCGTGGCGCGCGAGCAGCTCCGAGTCGGCGAGCAGCTCGTGGCACTCGGCGTCGGCGACGATGCGGCCGTCGGCGAGTATCACCGCGCGCTCGCACAGCTCGGCGGCCATCGGCAGGTCGTGCGTCGTGAGCAGCATCGTGCGGTCGATCCGCTCGAGGATGTCGAGCAGCTCGCGACGCGCGCGCGGATCGAGGTTGGCCGACGGCTCGTCCAGCACGAGCAGGCTCGGGCGCATGGCGAGCACGGTCGCGATGGCGACGCGGCGGCGCTCGCCCATCGACAGTTGGTGCGGTGCGCGCTCGGCGGCCCCGTTCATCCGCACGGCGGCGAGCGCCTCGCCGACGCGCCGCTCCACCTCGGCGGGCGGCAGCCCCTGGTTGAGCGGACCGAAGGAGACGTCCTCCGAGACCGTGGGCATGAAGAGCTGGTCGTCGGGATCCTGGAAGACCAGTCCCACACGCGCGCGCAGGGCCGCGAGCGTGCGGTCCTCCACCTGGAGCCCCGCCACCTCGAGGCTGCCTTCGCCGCGCATGAGGCCGTTCAGGTGCAGCATCAGGGTCGTCTTGCCGGCGCCGTTGGGACCGAGGATCGCGACACGCTCGCCGTGCTCGATGTGGAGCTCGACCCCGCGCAGGGCGGGCCTGCCGTCCGGGTAGCTGTAGCTCACCCCGATCGCGTGCACGGCGCAGCTCATGCGACCACCCCGGCCGCCACCCGCAGGGGGATGAGCACGGTCAGGACGGCGGCCACGAACGCGACGTCCGCCCGCCCGAACACGAGCGGTGCAATGCGCGGCATGCGCCCGTCATACCCGCGCGCGAGCATCGCGACGTAGACGCGCTCGCCACGCGAGTAGGTGCGCAGGAAGAGCGCCGTCGCCACCCGCCCGAGGACGCTCGCATGAAGGGCGGTGCGGGGCTGGTAGCCACGCGCGGCGAGCGCGGCGCGCATGCGCCCCACCTCCTCGACGATCACGAACAGGTAGCGGTACATGAAGGCGGCGATCAGGACGAACAGCCGCGGCACGCGCATCGCCTCGAGGCCGCGCAGGACCGACGGGAACGTCGTCGTCGCGCCGAGGAGCACGGCGGCGACGGTTCCGATCGTCGCCTTGGCCGCGACCGCCGCGAACGTCTCGAGGCCGTCCTCGTGGAGCGTGAGCGGCCCGAGCGAGTAGGTGTCGCCGCCCGTGCGGAAGAGCGGGATGAGGAGCGCGGCAAGCAGCACCACCGGCAGGACGAAGCGCGCTCGGCGCCAGACGTCCCTCGCGCGCACGCGCGCGAGAGACGCCACGCCGGCGAGCACGAGCGCGCAGGCCACGAACACGGGCCACGCCTCCACGGGAGTCGAGACCGCGATGAGCGTGATCGCGATGAGGCCGACGATCTTCGCTCTCGGATCGAGCCGGTGAACCGGGCTGGCGGTGTCTCCGGCCAGCCCGGTCAGCTCGAGTGAGTGGTTGCAGAGCGCGCCCACCGGGACGGTGCTCTCAGGCCGGCGCTCCGCGCGGGCCGGCCGTGTCGGGTCGCCGCCTCACGAGCCAGGCGATCCCCAAGCCGAGCGCGAACACGCCGAGGGTGCCGACAAAGCCCGCGACGCCGGTCGCGACGCGCTCGTTGTCGATACCCGGGAACGCGTAGTCAGGGATGGGCGAGTCCTCTTGGAGGCTGTGCAGCTTGCCCTGCTCGAGGAAGGCCTTCTCCTCCGCGACCTTCTCCAGGCCGTCGGGGTTGGGCGACGCGAACGGCGACACAGCTGTGGCGAGTCCGACCGCCAGCGCCAGCGCGATGGCAACGAAGATTCGCGTGCGCATCTCAGGCCTCCAATCCGATCGTGCGCCCGACCGGCGCGACGACGGGCTGCTTGAGCTCGTCCGGGGCGAGCGCCACGAGGTCCGGCCGCGAGGCCAGCACGGCGCTGACGGCGGCCACCGTGATCACCGCCTCGCCGATGCCGATCAGCGCGTGCACTCCGAGCATGGCCGGGAGCGAGGTGGCGAGCGGGATCGTGTCCGACATGGCGAGCTCCACGCTCGTGGCGCCCGCACCCACCATCACGGCGAGCCACGAGACGACGCCGACGACGCTCAGGAACGCCACGCGCGTGTGCGGCGCGGCCTTCATCGCGGCTGCGACCGTGAGCCCCGCGAGCAGCGCGCCGAGCACGCCCATGTTGAGCACGTTCGCCCCGAGCGCCGAGATGCCGCCGTCGGCGAACGCGAACGCCTGCACGGCGATCACGACGGCCATGACGAGGCACGCGAGCCACGGTCCGAGCAGGACGGCGGCGAGCGTCGCCCCGAGGAAGTGGCCGCTGGTGCCGCCGACGATCGGGAAGTTGAGCATCTGGGCCGCGAAGATGAACGCGGCGAGCACGCCGAGCAGCGGCACACGCGCCTCGTCCAGCTCCACGTTCGCGATCCTGAGGGCATACGCCACGGCGGCGATCGCCAGCACGCCGCAGGCGAGCGCCACGCCGCCGCTCAGGAAGCCATCCGGGATATGGAGGGCCATTGGGATGTCGAGCATGCGCGAGTCTCCTCTCGGGGGTTCAGGTTTCCTCGCGGGCGCAGTCCGCGCAGAGACCGAGGATCGGGAAGTGGCTGAAGCGGGCCTCGTAGCCGAAGCGCTCGTGGATGAGCACCCGGAGGTCGTCCATCTCGGAGGGCTCGACAGCCGTGACCGTGTTGCACGAGTTGCAGACCAGGTACTCGCGCTCGCTCGCACCCGTCGGCATGTACAGCCCCGGCCCATGGCCGAAGTGGCTGTGCCGGACGAGACCGACCTGCTCGAGCGTCTCGAGGTTGCGATACACCGACGCCAGGTCCGAGCGAGGAAGCCGGCCGGCGAGGCCGTCGGCGATCTGCTCGGCCGAGATCGGGGCATCAGCGGCGTAGAGCGCCTCGAGCACGAGCCGGCGCGCGGAGGAGATGCGCATCCCCTTCGCGCGCAGTGCCTCGATGGCGGTTTCCACGTCAGGCGCCTCGAGGGAGGGACCTGTGTGCGGCGCGGTCACGTCAAACCTCTACGGAAGAGAGCTTGATTTGGATCATTCGCAATTGCAAGTAACTCACATTAAGCCCGGAAGCGCGTTCACGGTCAACAGGCAGCCGACGCCGACGATGACCACGGCGGAGGCCGCCGGAAGCGCGGCCGCGACCCGGCTGAGCGCCGCGGCGCCTCCGTTCCCGACGCTCACCCGCCCGAGCTTCGGCAGCAGCTTGCGCGCGTAGACGACCGCCAGCCCGAGGCCGGTAAGCGTGCCGGCCAGGCCGAGGCTGAACGCGACTATCAGCAGCAGGCCGAGCGCGATCTCGTGCTGCGCGATCGCTCCCAGCAGGACGACGAGCGCGGACGGGCACGGGATCAGGCCGGCAGCCGCGCCGAGCCCGATCAGGCTGCGGTTGGTGACCGTGTGGTCGCCGGCGTGGTCGTGGTGCTGATGGTGGTGGTGGCCGTGATGCCCGTGGTCGTGCTCGCGGCCACGCAGGTGATCCTTGAAGTGCTCGAAGCCCGCGCGCGTGAAGGAATGGCCGTGGTCGTGGTGGTGGCCGTGGTCGTGATGGTGCTCGTGGTGGTGGTGCCCGTGGTGCGAATGCCCTCGCCCACGCAGCCGCGAGCGCAGCACCCCTAGGCCGATCGCGACGACCAGCGCCCCCGAGATGAGGTTCAGCCACGGGTAGAGGTCCTCGGGCAGCACGTATTGCGACAGCCCGAGCGTGACGAATCCGAGCAGGAAGACCCCGATCGTGTGCGCGATCGTGACCGTCGCTCCGAGCGCCACGGCATGCCGCGGCTTCCCCTTGGTGCCGACGAGGTAGGCGGCGACCATGGCCTTGCCGTGGCCCGGCGACAGCGCGTGCACGGCGCCCCAGCCGAAGGCCGCGAGCAGCAGCACGAAGAGGACACCCTCGCCGGCCGCGGCGCGCTCGAAGAGGCCCGCGAAGCCGTCGCCACCGGTGCGGCTCGTCGACACCTGCTCGCTGCCCTCGGCGCGAGGCGCGATCAGCATGCCGTCGCCGGCCGTGACCGAGAAGGACGCCTCGCGGCGGTCGAGCGGGCTGTTCAGAAGGTCGTCGGGATAGCGACGCAGCCCGTTCGTCGGATCGCCGCTCGGCGTCTGTGTGCGCACCGCGGTGTCGTCGCCCGGCGCGGCGACGATCGCCCTCCAGCCCACGCGGTCCTCGAAGCTGGTGTCGGCGAGCCGCACCCGCCGCGGCGACTCGACGGCCGCCCGCAGCCGCACCTCGAGACGCGTGGTGTCGAGCCCGCCCGCGCCCGGCGGGAAGCTGAGCCGGGGCTCGCCGACCTGCCGCAGCGCCGCCTCGCGCCCGTCCACCGTGAGCGTGAGCCCGCGCTCCACCTCCGCGAGCTTGCGCTCGAGCAGCTCTGCCCGCGGCACGTTGCGCTCCTGGACCGTTGGGATCTCGGCCTGGTCGAGGATGTAGCGGACGTCGACGCGGTCGGCGGAGATCGACACCTTGGAGAGGTGGTTGATGGAGAAGTTGCCGAGCGGGTGCGCCTGGGCTCCGGGCGCGGCGAACGCCAGGACCGCCGCGGCCACCAGCGCGAGCAGGAGCAGTCGTGCCTTCATCGGGTTTCCTCCTCGAGGAGCGCCGCCGCGTCGGGCGACAGGGCAGCCCGGCCGCGCCGGGCGAGGTCGAAGTGAGGAGCGGCCGCCTCGGGCCGTCCCGCCTGCGCGAGCGCGACGCCGGCGTGCAGGTTGTAGAGCGCGTCGCGCGAGCCGGTGCGCAGCGCACGCCGCGACCAGGTCACGCCCGCCGCGGGGTCGCCCGCGCGCACGTGGGCCCAGCCGAGCGCGTCCGCCGAGCGGATGCTGGGGGCGCGCTCCCAGACCTGCCTGCCGAGCTCGACCGCCCGGCCCGGGTCGCCGTACTCGGCCTCGAACAGGACCGTCTCGGCGTCGGGCAGCGTGGCCGCCGCGGTGTAGAGCCGCTGCTGGGCGCGCGCGGCAGCGAGTGAGGCCTCCGCCGCAGCGTCATCCCCGCGCGCACGCTCGACCTGGGCGAGCAGGCTGAGCGTGGCGGTCAGCGGCAGCCGTGCGGAAGCGCGACGCAGGCGAGCGGCGGCTCTCCCCAGATCGCCGCTCGCCGCGTCGGCTCGCGCGAGTCCGACCATGCCGGCTGGATAGCCGGGCAGTGATCGGAGCGCAGCCGTGTAGGCGAGCCGCGCCGCGGCGACCCGCCCTCTCTGAAGCTCGAGGTCGCCGAGCAGCACCCGCACGTAGGCGACGTTCTCGGCGTCACCGCCGCCGGCCGACACCGCGAGCCGCATCGCCTCGACGGCGCCGGGAAGGTCGCCGGTGAGCTCGCGCAGGTAGGAGACGCGCGAGTAGGAGGTGAGGTTCGGCTTGATGTCGAGCAGCTGTTGGAGGGTCTGCTCGGCGGCGCCGTAGCGGCCCAGCTCGATCTGGGCGTCGGCGATCACCGGCAGCACGGCGACGAGGCTCGGCGCCAGCTGCTTCGCCTCGACTCCGCGTCGCAGCTGCTCATCGAAGTCATGGCGAAGACCGGCGAGCGTGCCGGCGCCCAAGACCGCGTCGACGTTGCGCGGGTCGCGCCTGAGCGCGGCGTCATAGCTGCGGTCGGCGCGCGAGTAGAAGCCGGGGTCGCCGGTCTCTCGCGCTCGCTGCAGGTAGGCCTGGCCGAGCGATGCCAGCAGGCCGGCGTCGGCATCGCCGTCGCGCGCAGCGCGCTGCAGGAGCTCGATGCGCTCGGCAGCCGAGGCCGCCGGCGGGATCTCTACGCCGGCCGCATCGCTGCCGGCGGGCAGCTCGAAGTCGCGGCCGCCTCCGAGCGACAGGATCACGGCGAGCGTGACGGCGAAGGCGGCGATCGGGGCGAGGAGCTTGAGGAGATTTGGGCGGAGAGCGGTCATTGAGAAGTCCTCTGGGGAGAAGGGGGGCCGCCCGGCCCGGCGGCCCGCCCGCCACGAGGGCGGGCGGGTACCGGTACGGGGGGTTTGTTACGGCAGCTGCGCAGGCGGCGGCTGCGGCACGGGGGCGTGCTGCGGCTCGATCCGCTTGAGCGTGCTGTTGAAGCCGTCGTTCGCGAGCCCGACGTACGGGAACTGCGAGCGGAACGGCTTGTCGTTCTGGTCGACGCCGTCCCCGAGTGGGATGTTCTTCGGGGGCGACAGCAGAGCGCCGGCGATCACGCGGAGCTCGATGTCGACGACGTCGTCCGTCAGCCGGCGGCCGTTCGGGAACCCGGCGAGGTCACCCGCCAGGACGCCGAAGCGGTTCGGCTTGGCCGACGGAGCCACGCCCAGGTTCAGCTTGAGCGTGTCGGCCGCGGCCGGCTTCTTGCCGATCTGCGTCAGTCCGGGCACGCCGGTGAGCAGCGCCTGGACGATGTCGGTCCGGTTCGTCTCCTGGATACCGAGGCCGAACAGCGCGTTCAGGATGCGCGCCGGCTCGGGGTTGAGGGCGAACTGGCCGAAGTTCTTCGCGTCGTCCGCGGGGGACGTTGCGTTGAACTTGTCCTTCTTGCCGATCGGGACGATCACCTCGTTGATGAGGGGATTGCCAAGACGGCTGACCTGCACCCAGCCCTTGTCGTGCTTGCGGCCCTTGGCACGCGAGCCCAGCACGGAGCCGCGCTTGCGCTCGGTGGTGGACCACACGCCGACGACCGCGTTGCCCGACTTCATGTCGGAGACCTGCTTGCCGTCGCGCGTGACCTCACGCTCGGGCACCTGCAGCACGAATGACTTCGTGTTGTAACCGGCGACGTCGTCCTTGCCGCCGCCCTGGTTGCCGAGGCCGATGTTCGGCCGGCCGGGCTTGTCGATGTTGATCCCGTCGAAGACCGCGCCGAGGTCGACGAAGAACGCGTCGTCCGCGGGCGTGACGATGGTCTTGCCGCCGCCCCTCAGCGGGGTGACGCCACCGGCCTCCACCTGAGCGAAGTTCGGGATCGTCTTGGGGCCAACGTTGTCCGGAACGACCGGAGCGTTGTTGGCGATCCGCTTCGAGCCGACGAGCTTGCGGTTCCGGTAGGTCTCCTTGTAGAGGTCATACGTCTGGACCAGGTTCAACTTCTGGTCGTTGACGGAGCTGACCCCTGGAGTCGCGTACAGGAACGAGTTCGGGTTGCGGAACTTCGTGTCGAAGTCCCAGCGGTAAGCCACGTCCTCGTACCCGTCGCCCGTGTTGTCGATCTTGACGTAGTAGCGGGCGTTCTCGTCCAGCGGGTAGAAGTTCGGTCCGCCGGCCGGATCCGCGAGCGGGATCCAGTTGGAGACCACTGTCAGGCTGCCCGGGGCATCCGGAGCCGTGTAGGCCCAGACGTCCGTGTTGTCCGCCGTCGGGTCCTTGAGGATGTTGGGCGCCTCGCGATGACTCGAGCCGATGCTCAGGGGCACCGCTACCGCGAGGGCCAACAGGGCCGCGAGTAGCGAGAGTCTCTTCATCAGAGCTCCTCTTTTTGAATCGTTGGGCCAGGGGGGTGTCCCGGGCACTCACTGGGCGATTCATTCGCGGCGCGCTCAAAGTCGGATCACTCAGAAAAGTCCTGCATATAGGTCCCTTTTGTGATTCACTCGTACGTGCGAGCCGATTCTCAGTACGCGCCGGAGTAATCCACTTCGCAAGTTGGCGCGTAAGACTTCATCGAAACCTGCGTTGGAGACGGTGGATGGCCGGATTCACCCCTCGTGAGCATTCGATCAGTGCCGATGTGGCGCGCCTCAAGGAGGCGCGTGACTTCGCCGAGCGCTGCGCGGTCGACTTCGGCCTCGGCGAGGACGACCAGTACCAGGTCAAGCTCGCGATCAGCGAGGCGGTCACCAACGCCATTCAGCACGGCTCGTCCTCGGCCACCGACCTGATCGAGATCCGCGCCGCCGAGGAGTCGGGCGCGCTCGTCTTCGAGGTGACCGACACGGGGCGCTTCCGCCCGCGCGTCCGCCGCGGCGTGATGCCCGAGTCGGGACGCGGCCTCGAGTTCATGCGCCTGCTGATGGACGAGGTGGACCTGCGCCCGGGCGCGAACGGGACGCTGCTGCGCTTCGCGAAGCGGCGACTGCTCTAGAGGGGTTTGGCGCCCCGACGGCGGCCATTCGCCGCCGAAAGAGGACGACCGCCGGGCGAATCCTTCGCTATGGGAGGTCGTCACCGGCCGTCGCCGGGGCAGACCTTGATTCGCCGTCCTGCGGTGTGGTCCTCCCGGCTGCCAATTAATATGGCTCGCCCGTGAGCCGCCCGATCGTCATCGCCGTCGCGCTCGCCGCGTCGCTGCTTGCGGCCTGCGGCGGCGAAATAGAGGTGCCCGAGAACGAGACCACCGCCCACAGGGGCGCCGTCCTCTTCAACGAGCGCTGCTCGGGCTGCCACTCGCTCGATGCCGCGAACGCCTACGGATCGAAGCCCGAGGGGCAGATCCAGGGCGGCGAGCGCACCAACGGGCCGAACTTCAACGTGCGCAAGGAGAGCCGCGACGACGTGCTGTTCGCGATCCGCAACGGCGGCTTCTCCGGGGCGATCATGCCGGCGAACATCGTGGTCGGCGAGGACGCCGAGGCGGTGGCCGACTTCCTCTCGAAGTACTCGGGCGGGGGCGACGGGTGATGCGGGCACACGCCGGGGGCGAAGCGCCGCCGTGCTCGACCTGAGGCAGCTCCGCGAGGATCCGGAGCAGGCGCGCGCTGCGCTCGCGCGGCGCGGTGTCGACCCGGCGACTCTCGATGAGGCCCTCGAGCTCGACGAGCGGCGCAGGGCGCTGCTACCCGAGCTCGAGGAGCTGCGGCGGGCAAAGAACGAGGCCTCGAAGCGGATCGGCGAGCTGCAGCGCTCCGGCGCCGACGCCGGCGAGGCGATCGCCGAGGTGCGCAGCGCCTCGGGACGCGAGAAGGAGCTGACCGAGGAGCTCCGCTCGGTCGAGGAGCGCCGCTCGGCCGCGCTCGCCGCGCTCCCGAACCTGCCCGATCCCGACGCGCCGCCCGCCGACGAGGTGCTGCGCGAGGAGGGCAAGCCGGGCGCCGAGGGCCGCGACCACGTGGAGCTGCTGGGCGGCCTCGTCGACCTCGAGGCGGGTGCCCGGGTCGCGGGCTCGCGCTTCGCGTATCTAAAGGGCCCGGTCGTGCGGCTGCAGTTCGCGCTCGTCCAGTGGGCGCTCGACCTGCTGGAGGAGAAGGGCTTCACGCCGGTCGTGCCGCCTGTGCTCGTGCGCGCAGCCGCGCTGTTCGGGACGGGCATGCTGCCCGACACCGAGCAGCAGATCTACACCATCCCCGACGACGAGCTGTACCTCGCCGGCACCTCGGAGGTGCCGCTCGCGTCGCTCCACGGCGGCGAGATCTTCGGCCCGGGCGAGCTGCCGCTTCGCTACGCGGGAATCTCGACCTGCTTCCGCCGCGAGGCGGGCGCCGCCGGCAAGGACACGCGCGGCATCTTCCGCGTCCACCAGTTCGACAAGGTGGAGATGTTCTCGTTCGTCGAGCCGGAGCGCTCGCTCGAGGAGCACGAGCGGCTGCTCGCGATCGAGGAGGAGATCCTCGGCGCGCTCGAGCTGCCGTACCGGGTGGTGAACATCGCCGTCGACGACCTCGGCGCATCGGCCGCGAAGAAGTACGACCTCGAGGCGTGGCTGCCGGGGCAGGGCCGCTTCCGCGAGCTGACCTCCACCTCCAACACGACCGACTTCCAGGCCAGGCGGCTCGACATCCGCCAGCGGCCGGCCGAGGGCCAGGCGCCGCGCCACGTTCACACCCTCAATGGCACGGCGGTGGCGATCGGCCGGACGATCATCGCGATCGTCGAGAACCACCAGCGGGACGACGGCAGCATCGAGATCCCAGCGGTTCTGCATCCGTATGGCGCGCCCGAACGGATCGCGGCTGCGTCCTAGGATTGAGCTGCCCGGAGGGGTGGCAGAGTCCGGTCGAATGCAGCTGCCTTGAAAGCAGCCGGCCTCGCAAGAGGCCCGGGGGTTCGAATCCCTCCCCCTCCGCATCAGCCAGCTAGGGTCCCGGCGTGCCCTCGGCGCACGCGCCCACTCGCACGCTGATCCAACACCGCGCCCGCGCCGAGGAGATCCTCCGGGTCTTCGGGCACTACGGCGTGGCGCACATGACGACGCGCAAGGTGCACCTCCGCCTGGCGGATGTCATTCCGTTCGAGCTGCCCCACCCAACCGATTCGATGAGCGACGGTGAGCGGCTGCGCAGGGCGCTCACGGAGCTGGGGCCGACCTTCATCAAGCTCGGGCAGGTGCTGAGCACGCGCATCGACCTGGTCGGCCCGGACGTGGCCGCGGAGCTCAAGTCGCTGCAGACCGACTGCCCGGCTGATTCGGCCGAGGAGGTCCGCGGCACGGTGGAGCGGGACCTCGGCCGCCCCGTCGACGAGGCGTTCTCGCGCTTCGACTTCGAGCCGCTCGCGTCCGCGTCCGTCGCGCAGGCGCACGAGGCGGTGCTGCACGATGGCACCGAGGTCGTCGTCAAGGTCCAGCACGCGGGAATCGCCGGCGTCGTGGCGGCCGACTTCGACATCCTCGAGGCGCTCGCGGCGATCGTCGAGGAGCACGACGAGGGCATCGCGCTGTGGCGGCCGCGCGGCATCGTCATGCAGCTGCGCCGCACCGTGCTCGCGGAGCTCGACCTGGTGCGGGAGGCGAACACGCTGCAGCGGGCGCGGGACAACTTCAGCGCGGAGCCCGACGTGCTGATCCCCGAGCCCTATCCGGACCTGTCGGGGCCGCGGGTGCTCACCATGACGCGCCTGACGGGTCGCTCCCTCGGCGAGGTCGCCACCGACGACTCGATCGACAGGCGCGCGTTCGGGCTGCGTGCCGCCCGCATCTTCCTCGAGATGATCTTCCGCGACCGCCTCTTCCACGGAGACCCGCACCCGGGCAACGTGCTGGTCGAGCACGGACCCGACGGCGTTCGCTACGGCATCCTCGACTGGGGCGAGGTGGGCACGATCGACCGGGCGCTCGAGGACCGGCTCGGGGCGTTCATCCTCTCTGCCGCCGGTGGGGACCACGCGGATGCGGCCGACAGCCTGCTCGACCTCGTGACCGCTCCGGGGCATCTGGACGCCGACGCTTTTCGCCTGGACGTATCGGACTGGCTCGGCACCTACGGCTCCGGCGGAGCGGAGTCCGTCGACGTCGCCGCGGCCGTGGAGGACCTGACCAGGATCGTCCGCGAGCACCGGCTCCGGATGCCGCCGGACCTCGCGATGCTCGGCAAGACCCTGATCCAGCTCCAGGGCGATCTCGCGCTCGCCGGTGCGGAGCTGCATATCCAGGATGCCGTCGGCGACTATGTCCAGGAGCTGATTCGCCAGCGCCTGTCGCCCGAGCGGTTGATGCGGCGAGCGCAGCGCACCGCGCACGACTGGGAGCGGCTCGCGCAGCAGGCGCCCCGCGACATCACGGCGATACTCGAGGCGGTGCGGCTCGGTGAGCTCGACGTGCCGCTGCGGGTCGACAAGCTCGACAGGAACGTCAACCGGCTCGTCTACGGCATCCTCGCCGCCGCCCTGTTCAGCGGCGCTTCGAACCTCTGGGCGCGTCAGACGCCGCCGCTCACGAAGCGCGGCACGTCGATACCGGGGGCGGCGGGCACACTCGCCTCAGCGGCGTTCGCGCTGCGACTCCTGAGGGCGTCGCGGCGCAGCGGCGGCCTCGGCTGAAAGGTTCGAAATCTTCTCTCAAGGTCGCCCTGCGGCCGCCCGATAAGGCCTGGACTGGCCTGAAGTAGCCAACCTAGATCTGGTCTCCTCGCGGGAGGCCGAAGGAGGACCCGATGTTCCTGACACGCCATCTGCGCGTGGCGGTGATTGCTGCCGTCGCGTGCAGCGTCACGCTGCTCCCAAGCGTTGGGGAAGCATTCGCCGCCAAGAGCAGCACCACCCGCCTGTACGCGTGCGTCAAGCGCTCAAGCGGCAAGGTCAAGTTCGTCACGAAGACGACCCGCTGCAAGCGTGGTCAAAAGAAGGTCTCTTTCAAGGCTCCCACGGGCAAGGCCGGCAAGACCGGCGCCCAGGGCGCGCAGGGACTCCAGGGGCTGACCGGCCCGCAGGGCGCGACGGGCGCGCAGGGTCCGGCCGGCTCGAATGGCGCTCCCGGTGCTCCCGGTGAGGCCGGCGCGCAGGGCGCGGCCGGTGCTCAGGGCGCGCAGGGTGCGGCCGGCGCACAGGGTGTAGCCGGCGCTCAGGGCGCGCAGGGCGCTCAGGGCGAGCAGGGCGAGCAGGGCGCGCAGGGTGCGGGGCGCAGGGCGCTCAGGGCGAGCAGGCGCAGGGCGTCAGGGTGCTCAGGGCGAGCAGGGGCCGCAGGGCCTCCAGGGTCTCCAGGGTGAGACCGGCCCGCAGGGCCCGCAGGGCGACACCGGCCCGCAGGGTGTTCAGGGCGAGCAGGGTGTCCAGGGCGAGCAGGGTGTCCAGGGCGAGCAGGGTGCGCTCAGGGCGAGCAGGGCGAGCAGGGGCCGCAGGGCCTCCAGGGTCTCCAGGGTGAGACCGGCCCGCAGGGCGAGCAGGGTGCCCAGGGTGAGCAGGGTGCTCAGGGCGAGCAGGGTGCGAACGGCGCGAACGGCGAGAACGGCGCCGACGGCACCCCGGGCGCTCCGGGCGAGCAGGGTGCTCCCGGCGCGAACGGCGCCGACGGCACCCCGGGCGCGAATGGTGCCGATGGCGCCACCGGCCCGCAGGGTCCGCAGGGTGCGCAGGGCCCGCAGGGTCCCGCCGGTCCCGCCGGTCCGGCCGGCCCCTCGAACAGCCAGCGGCCCGCCACGACTCCGGTTACGGACGGCGACGTCCAGGCCGGTGACGTCGTGACCGACACGACCGACTGCCCGGCGGGCAAGGTCGTGCTCGGCGGTGGCTCGCAGGTCTCGGTCGGCAACGGCGGCGACACCTTCGGTGCCGCGCGCTTCTACCTGAGCGAGTCGCGTGCGATCGACGCCGACACCTGGCAGGTCTCGATCACCGCCCTGTCGGAGTTCGGCGGCAACGGCAACCAGGACGACGCGACGGTGACCGCGCACGTCGTGTGCTCCGCCTGATCAAGAAGTAGGCAATCAAGCAAGCGGGAGGCCTTCGGGCCTCCCGCTCCGCTCTTTCGGAGGAACGATGAAGATCCGCCCCATCATCACCATCGGACTCGCCCTCACCGTCGCGTCGCTTGCGGCGTGCGGCGGAGGCGACGACGACAACTCCAACGCCGACCGGTTCGAAGGCGCAGAGAAGCAGGTCGCGATCGTCGTTGACGACCTGCAGAGCGCGAGCCGCGAGGCCGACACCAAGGCCATCTGCCGCGAGCTCTTCACCGCGGCCCACGCGGCCCGCGTTGCAAGCGGCGCCGGCACGACCTGCGAGTCGAAGGCCAAGCAGGAGATCGCCGTGCCGGACGAGACGATCGAGGTCCAGGGCCTGATCGTCGACGGCCAGACCGCCACTGCGCGCGTCAAGGAGCAGACCGGCAAGGTGTCCACGCTGGCGTTCGTCAAGTCGGACGGCGCCTGGCGCATCGACCAGATTCGCTGACCCTCCCGTAACGACGAGGGGGCGCCTCGCGGCGCCCCCTCGCTTTACGTCAAACGTCGTACCGCGATCAGCGAACGACGAGGCCGCCCTTGTACTTCCAGGCCTTGCCCTTCTTGCTCTTCTTCGCCTTCTTGGCCGCCGCAGCGGTCGTGAGCGGGCTCTTCGAGCGCGCCAGCGTCCACGTGGCGTGAGCCGCGGCGTCGGACATCTGGTCCAGCGCCTCGTGGTTCAGGTTGAAGAACGTGTCGCATGCCTGGTGGTAGCAGGGGTCGAACGCCAGCCCTGTCACTCCACCGAACACTTCCTCCTGCTCGGCGCTCTTCTCCACCTCGGCGCCCGTGAACAGGCCTCCGGCCGCGATCCCGTTGGTGATGAACGGGCCGTAGTCGGAGCGGCCGTCGAACGCGGTCGGCTCGTAGGCCAGACCCTGGCGATCGAAGTAGCGGTTGAACAGCTGCTCGATCTTGTCCGAGCCGGCCGGCGCGCCACTCGGCGGCGGCGGTGAGTCGGACAGGTCGCCGTCGTACACGAAGCGGACGAAGTTCGGCGAGCCGATCATGTCGAAGTTCAGGTTCGCTTCGATCTGGTCGGCCGTGCCGTTCTCCACCTGCTCGTTCACGTAGGCCGTCGAGCCAACGAGACCGGACTCCTCGGCGCCCCAGAAGGCGAAGCGCAGCCGGTTGCGCGGCTTGTCGTCGAGCTTCGCAACCTGCTCGGCGATCTCGAGGATGCCGCCGGACCCGGAGCCGTTGTCGTTGATGCCGGGACCCTCCGGAACGGAGTCGAGGTGCGCGCCGACCACGATGGTGCGGTCCTTGTCGCCCTTCGGGCTGTCGGCGATGACGTTCATCTCCTCGTTGGGAGTGGTCGTAGCATCGACGACGATGCGCGCGGTGGCGCCCGGCGTGGCAAGCGCCTCGCCGACGTCATTGCTGATCATCGCGGCCGGGATGTCGTTGGCAGTGGGCGCGGTCGTGGGGATTGGGGCCTCACGCTCTTCACCGACACCGTCGTTGAAGATCAGCGTTGCGGCCGCACCCGCGTCCAGCGCGTTCTGGTACTTCTGCGTGAACGGGCACGTGCCGCGCTGGATCAGCGCGATGGCGCCGTCCGGCATCCCGGTGAAGTCCGCCGGAGCGCATCCGCTCACGCCGCTGCCGGCCGGAGGCGGCTGCGGGATGACCGTGTTGCCCGCGACGAAGATCGGTCCGCTCACGTCCCCGGCTCCGGAGAACTGGGCGACGATGTAGTCCGTGCCCTCGGCGTAGGTCACGTCGGGCTCGACGTCCGTCCGCTGGAACGTCGAAGGACCGTTCAGTTCCCACGTCGGGAAGCTGAACGGGTCGAGCGTCACGCGATAGCCGGCCCGCCGAAGGCGGTTGGCCACGTACTGGACCGAGGCGTCGTAGCCCGGTGTCGTCGCGGCGCGGGTTCCGTCGTTCGCGATTGCAATGTCCTGCAGCGCGCGCGCATGTTCGAGGACGCCGTCGACGGTCACGCCTTTACGGAGCTTTCCGGTCTTGACCTTGTCGATGGCGGAGGCTGCTGGGGCAGCGACAATCGCGACGGCGAGCGCCGCAATCGCTGCGATAAGGGCTTTTCTCACCCTTCCCCTCCTTTGGGTTGACTTGCCCGTCGGGCGTTTTGGCCCGGGCGGGCCAGATTCGGTCGGCGCCCGGGGGTCTCCCGGACGCAACGGCGGGAGCGGTACCCGGTCCGTTGCCAGGCGAAACGGTGGTGCGGGTATCGTGAGCCCATGGCGCAGGCTTCCTTCGGCGAACTCGTGCAGAGCGAGGAGGAGCTCCGCGAGGTCGTGCCGCCGCCCGCCCAGGACTCGCCTCCGCTGCGCAAGCAGATCGACCATCTCGACGCGCACTGCCGCGACTTCATCGCGCGCTCGCCGTTCTTCCTGCTCGCCACGAGCAGCTCCGCCGGCGACTGCGACGCCTCACCGCGCGGTGGTCCGCCGGGCTTCGTGCGCGTGCTCGACGAACGCCGGCTGATCGTCCCGGAGTACCCCGGCAACCGCCGCGCCGACTCGCACCGCAACCTGCTCGAGAACCCGCGCGCGGCGATGCTGTTCGCGATCCCGGGCCTGCGCGAGACGCTCCGAGTGGCCGGGCGCGCCTGCATTACGCGCGATCAGACGCTGCTCGCCGAGATGGGGGTGAACGGCCGCACGCCGAAGCTCGGCATCGGGCTCGAGGTGGAGGAGGCGTTCATCCACTGCGCGAAGGCCTTCATCCGCTCGCAGCTGTGGGACCCTGAGAGCTGGCCTGAGGAGCTTCCCTCGGCGGCGGCGATGCTGCGCGATCACATCGACGTCGTGGATGTGACAGTGGACCAAGTGGCGGCGCGCCTCGACGAGGGCTACGCCAAGACGCTCTACTAAAGGGTCGGGAGGGGGCCGGGCGCCTCGTTACGCTTGTTGGAGGCCCTCCCTCCGACCGCGTTGATCAGTCCCGAACAACTTGCCTCCGCCCTCGACCGCCTGGACCCGCGGGATCGAGAGCTGCTCGCGCTGTCCCTGCGGCGGCGCGTGCCCGACGACGACCTCGCTCGGATGTACGACGTCGACGGGGCCGAGATCGCACGGCGGCGGGCGGCGGCGATCGACCGGCTCTCCGGCGAGCTCGGGATCCAGCGCGGGGAGGAGCTCGGCGCCGTACTGAAGGCGCTCCTCGAGGACGACATCTGGAGCGCCACCGGCGCGCCCGCGGCGGCGGGCGCCGAGTTCGCGGGTAGGGCCGAACCGGCGACCGACCCCGAGCCGGAGCCCGCGCAGGCCGGCGAGCCGCCCGTGGTGCCCGTGCCCACCGAGCCCGTGCTCGAGATGCTCGTCGCGCGCGAGGGCCGGGAGCCGCCCGCCCCGAACGTCATTCCCGCCGGACCGCCACCGGAGGAGCCGCCGCGGCGCCGCGTTCCGCATCTCGCCTTCGCTCTCTTCGGCGTGGGCATCGCCGCCCTCCTCGGGGCGGTCGCGCTCGTCGGCATCACCGAGCTCGGCGACGACGGCGAGGCCTCGACGGGCCGCGACTCAGGCGACGACGGCACGCGTCATTTCGTGCCTGAGCAGAGCGGACCGGCGGCGGCGCCGTTCCCATCCGAGCCGCAGGAGTTCTCCTGCTACACCACGGCCTACGTGCGCCGCCCGGCCCTGCTGCGTCGCCGCCCCGCCGGGAAGCCGCTGATGCGCTTGGCGGCGCGGACGGAGTGGCAGTCGCCGCGAGTCTTGGGAGTCGTGCGGCGCGAGGGCGATTGGCTCGCCGTGCAGGCGCCGGAGCTCCCGAACGGCCGCGTCGGCTGGCTCAACGGCCGCGACGCGCGCCTCGACTGCACGACCTGGTCGCTCCACGCGGACCTCTCCAAGAAGAAGCTGTTCGTCCGGCGCGAGGGCCATACCGTGCGCACTCTCCCGGTCGCGGTCGGCCGGTCGACGAACCCGACGCCGAAGGGGCGTTTCTCCGTCACCGACAAGCTCCGCGTGACCGACGGGGGATCGCCCTACGGATGCTGCGTGCTCGCGCTCACCGGGCACCAAACGAACCTGCCGGCCGACTGGCCCGGCGGCGACCGGCTCGCGATCCACGCGACCCAGGACCTCACGAGCATCGGCCAGGCGGCGAGCCTCGGCTGCCTGCGCTCGCACCCCACCAAGGTGCGCTGGCTGATCGAGACGATCCCGCTCGGCGCCCCGGTGTTCATACGCTCCTGAATCTCACGGCGCGAGCTGCCGTGGCGTTCTTATGAGTGTGAAGCTGCCGCCCTTCCAGGTATTGCTCGACGAGCATCGCGTCGACGTCTACCGCTACCTGGTCGCGACCGCCGGCCCGACCGACGCGGACGACGTGTTCCAGGAGACCTGGATCGCGGCGCTGCGCGCCTACCCGCGCCTGCGCCGTGCGGACAACCTGCGCGCCTGGCTACTGCGCATCGCCCACAACAAGGCGATGGACGCACACCGGGCACGTGGGCGGCGGGCACTGCCGGTGGCCGAGCCGCCCGAGCGCGGGAGCGAGGCGCCCGTGCTGGATGGCCGCCCGGAGCTGTGGGAGCACGTCCGCGAGCTGCCGCCGAAGCAGCGAACGGCCGTCTTCTGCCGCAGCGTGCTCGGGATGTCGTACGGCGAGCTCGCGGCGCTGCTCGGCTCTTCGGAGGAGGCGGCGCGGCGGAACGTCCATGAGGGGCTGAAGAGACTGAAACGGGAGTTGAGCCGATGAGCGAGATCGAGACCATGCTGCGCCGGGCTGCCGCCGGGCTGCCGGACGCGGCGCCGGACGTGCGGAAGCGCGCAGAGGAGGAGGGGCTCGTCGACGTGGCCTACGCGCCGGTGGACTCGCCGCTCGGGCCGCTCGTCGTCGCGGCGACCCCGCGCGGGCTCGTGCGCGTGGCCTACACCGACCACAGCTCCGCCGACGAGGTGCTCGAGGAGCTGGCCGCCCGTGTGTCGCCGCGCGTGCTCGAGGCGCCGGGGCGACTCGACCCGGTGCGGCGCGAGCTCGACGAGTACTTCGCCGGCGGCCGGCGCGAGTTCGAGACGCCGATCGACTGGACGCACCTGGCCGGCTTCACGCGCAAGGTCCTGCGCGCGACGGCGCGCATCGGCTTCGGCGACACCGGCACCTACCGGAGCGTCGCCACCGGCGCCGGCAGCCCGCGCGCCGTGCGCGCGGCCGGGAACGCGCTGGGCGCCAACCCGATGCCGGTCGTCGTGCCCTGCCATCGCGTGCTGCGCACCGGCGGAGCGCTCGGCGGCTACACCGGCGGGATCGAGCGCAAGGAGTTCCTGCTGCGCCTCGAGGGCGTGCTCGGATAGTCACGCCGGCTTGACTTGAAGCCCGGTTGAACCGGTAACTTGGCTCGCTTCGTCCTCGGAACGGGAACACCCGACTAATGACCACCACGGAGACAGCAACGCGGCCACCCCAGGCGCTCGAGGGGCAGAGGCGATGGCTGGCGCTCTATGTCCTCTGCTTCGGCGACCTCCTGATCGTCCTCGACTCGACGATCGTGAACGTCGCGCTCCCGTCGATACAGGCCGACCTCGGCTTCTCGGAGGCGTCGCTGGCCTGGGTGGTCAACGCCTACCTCCTCACCTTCGGCGGCTTCCTGCTGCTCGGCGGACGGCTGGGCGACCTGTTCGGGCGCCGCCGGTTGTTCCTGTACGGGCTCGTGCTGTTCATCGTCATGTCGCTCGCGTGCGGGCTGGCCGGCTCGCAGGAGTTCCTGGTCGTAGCGCGGGCACTCCAGGGCTTCGGCGGCGCGATCGTGTCGGTGGTCGCGCTGTCGCTGATCATGACCATCTTCACCGACCCCGCCGAGCGCGCGAAGGCGATGGGGATCTTCGGTTTCGTGCTCTCAGGTGGAGGCACCGCCGGAGTGCTGCTCGGCGGCGTGCTCACCGACCTGTTCGCTTGGAACTGGATCTTCCTGGTGAACCTCCCGATCGGGATTGCGGTCTTCCTGTTCTCCCTCTCGCTGCTCCCGGACGACAGCGGCGACGCGGAGCAGCGCCGCCTCGACGTCGCCGGCGCCGTGACGGTCACCGCGGCTGTGATGCTCGCGACCTATGCCGTGATCAACGGCAACGAGAACGGCTGGACGTCCAGCGAGACGCTCGGGCTGCTGGCAGGAGCCGCCGTGCTGCTCGCCGTCTTCATCACGATCGAGGCACGCGTCGTCGCGCCGCTGATTCCACTTGGGCTCTTCCGCAAGCGCAACATCCGGGTGGCGAACGTCGTGGGCGCGTTGATGGCGGCGGCGATGTTCGGCTGGTTCTTCCTACTGGCCCTGTATCTCCAGCGGGTGCTCGGCTACAGCCCGCTGGAGGTGGGGCTGGCCTTCCTGCCGACGACGCTGATCATGGGCTTCGAATCGATCGCGCTGTCGGACCGCCTCGTCATGCGCTTCGGCATCAAGCCCCCGCTCGTGGTCGGCTTGACCTTCTTCGCGGCCGGGCTCCTCTGGTTCACCCAGGCGCCCGTCGACGGAGACTTCGTCGCCGACGTGCTTCCCGGCATGATCCTCATGGGCATCGGCGGCGGCATCACCTTCAATCCATTGCTGCTCGCCGCGATGGGCGACGTCGACCCGAGCGACTCAGGCCTGGCGTCGGGCATCGTCAACACTGCCTTCATGATGGGCGGAGCGCTCGGCCTCGCGGTGCTCGTGGCGGTTGCCGACTCGCGCACCGACACGCTGCGCGACGCCGGCGACGGAGCGCTGGCCGCACTCACGGGCGGCTACCACACGGCCTTCCTGGTGGCCGCCGCCTTCGCGGCGGCCGGGGCGCTGCTCGGGCTGCTCCTGCGGCCGGTCACGCCTCCGACGGGCGAGGGCGAGCCGGTGCCCGAACCAAGCGCTTAAGACGGAGAGGGAGGGATTCGAACCCTCGATGGAGCGTTAACCCCATACTCGCTTAGCAGGCGAGTGCCTTCAGCCACTCGGCCACCTCTCCGGAGGCGTCGATGGTAGCCGGGGTCGGCCACCCGGCGACGCCTACTCCTCGGTCTCGGCCGGGTCCTCATCGGCGAGGATGCGGTAGACGTCGCGGCGCGCCTGGGTGAGGATGTCCCTCACCTTGGCGATCTGAGCGTCGTCCCCGGCCATCGCCACCTGGAAGGAAGCGGCACCGAGCTGGCCCAGCAGCGAGCGCAGCTCGAGGCGCGACTCGCCGAAGCCCTCGGCGGACTTGGTCCAGGGCTCGCCCAGCTGGTCGCGGTGCTCCTCGACGTGTGCCTTGCCCTCGTCGGTGAGCTCGTAGGGCGTACGGCCCTCGCCCGCCTGCGGGCGGATCAGGCCCTCGTCCTCGAGCAGCGCGAGCGTCGGGTAGACCGACCCCGGACTCGGGCGCCAGGCGCCGTCAGAGCGCCGCTCGATCTCGCCCATCAGGCCGTAGCCGGTCATCGGGCCCTCGTCGAGCAGCACCAGCACGGCGGCGCGGACGTCGCCGCGGCGCATGCGCCGCCGGCGGCCTCCGCCGGGGGGACCCCAGCTGCCGTGCATGCCGTGCCAGCCCCTCATGGCTTCAGAGTGGCGGCCCCTGTAATGACCGCCGCGTGACTTGAATCGGTGCATCTATAACTCCTATTTTGGAAGATCACGATGTGTCAACGATATATCGGTATCTCCAGGATGTCAAGTCCCGGATTCCCGGGGTCCTCCGCTACCCTCTACCGATCGAGCGCCCGTAGCTCAGCTGGATAGAGCGTCGGTCTACGGAACCGAAGGTCACAGGTTCGAATCCTGTCGGGCGCGCTCAGTCGTCCGCCATGGCAGGTGCGTAGATCTTGTTCACCACGCCTCCCGGGTGAGTTGGACGACGAGCAGGTGTCTCGGTGCTAGCGAGGCCGCTTCGGCGGCGATATCGACGCCGAAGCTTGCCGGCGGGTCGGGGAATCGTGCTCGCGCAGGGCGCACGTCCTCGAGAAGCCGAAGGCTGCATAGTGGCGCGCCAAGGCCGTTTCCGAGCTCAAACCCCAAGGAGGCAGCAAAGATGATCGTCATGCTCTCCGTCCGTCGCCTCAAGCCCGGCGCATGGGACCAGTTCCGGCGGGCGTGGGATCCCGGAGGCGACAAGCCTCCCGGCTTCCAGCGCGCCTTCCACGCCCGCAACATCCGTGACGAGGACGAGGTCATCTCGTTCGGCCTGTTCGACATGACCGAGGACGACTACCGGCGCTGGCGTGCCGAGGCGGACGCGCAAGAGACTCAGCGGGTCGATCGACTCTCGGCATTCGTCGAGAGCCAGCCGGCCGAGGGCGTCTACGAGGTCATCGACGTTGTAGACGAGTAACGGGCCGAGACACACGAAGGAGCCGCTCTGCAAGTTTCCGCGCAGCGGACAGAGACTGCTCGCCAAGCCATGCACTTCGGGCTATAAGGCAGCCGACGAGCCGATTTCTAGCCACGAGCTATGAAAGGAGCGCGAGGATGCCAGCCAGGTTAAGGGGAAGAGGTACGGTGCTCCTGGCCGCTGTGCTCGCGGCGTGCGGACTGGGATCGGCCGGCGCGAGCGCGGCGTCGGCCGCACCGGGCTACCGGCTGGCGTTCGGGTCCACAGTCGCGGCCGCTTCGGATGGCGGCCCGTTGATCATCCAGGGTCACCGCTCGAGCACCGACGAGCCGATGATGGCCGACCAGATCCTCGAGTACTCAAGCGGGGGCACGACGCGTCCGAACATGGGACAGCTCCTCTACGAGGAATACCCGGGGTCGGTGAGCCACCGGCACTGGCACTACAAGGGCTTCGTCCGCTACCAGCTCCGCGCCACGTCGGACCTGTCGCTCGTCCGCCCGGACAACAAGGCAGGGTTCTGTTTGTCCGACCCCATATACGCGCTGGACTTCTGCGGCTCCATGAAGCCGGAGGCGCTCACCGTCTCCGAGGGCCTTGGCCGGGGCACGAGCGACTACTACAACCCGAACCTCGAGGGGCAGTGGATCGACGTTGCCGACGTGCCGCCCGGCGATTACTGGCTCGTCCACTGGGTGAACTCCGCCAAGGAGATCTGCGAGAGCGACTACAAGAACAACACCGCGGCGGTCAGGATCGCGCTGTGGCCTAACGGTTACGGCGTGGCTCCGTATTTCACAGTGGGCGAGGAACGTGAGCCGTTCGAACCGCTCTACAGCGACACGGGTCCACCTGACGACATGTGCGTCCTTGACCCAATGCCGGGCTGGGGCCCGCCCGACCTGATACAGAAGAAGCCCACCGAACTCGCCGTTACCCCGGTCGGAGGCGAGGGCGGGCAAGTCCCGCCGGGGAGCACACCGCCGGAACCTTCTGCGACGGGCTCAGTCCTCGCAGTGGCCTCTGCTCCCACGCTCCGTGAAACTCTTGCCCGACGCTACGTGGTCAGGGCATTGACCCAGCGATTCCACAGGCGCCCCAGGCAAGTCCGCCAGGCGTGCCGGAGGGTAAGCCGGACGAGCTTCCTGTGCCGCGTTCGCTGGCATGACCAGCGGTATCGGTACCGCGGCGGCGTCCGGATCTTCACCGCCCGCACGCGAACCGGCTTCGAGCGACGCTTCAACCTACGGGTGCTGCGCACCGACAGGCGCTGCGTACGCGAGCGCCGCCGCGGCTGCTCGCGGACACTCGAGGCGAAGAACGTGCGGTTCCGACTCACGGCGACCCGCTCGAAACCCTGACGAACAGACAGAGCCTGACCAGCACCCGGCCAACGCGTGGCGTGTCCGAACGCATGCGTGAGCGCGCCCGTCAGGTACCGCGACCGAACGTTGACAATTTGTTACACCCTCCCGAACCAGCTTCCGGCCTATGCACCACCCCCCGCGTCGGCCGCGATCTCGGCAGCCGGTCGGACTCGGAGCGCGTGCTCGTGGATCGCAGGGTGCGCTGCGGTGGCACCGTTCACGCGGCCGAGACGCGTCTCCTGCTTGCGCTCACGGTCGCCTGCCCGGCGAAGTCCGGCCTCTGTGTTTCTCGAACCCCACGAGCGTGCGCCCGTCTCCGTTCCTTACCTCGAGGCGGTCGACGAGCGCCGCGATGATCTGTATGCCGCGGCCGGACGTCGCGTCAAGTGGGGCCGGCTCGAGTGCGCTGTCGAAGCTCCCGAGGTCGCAGACCTCCACCCGCAGACCACGCGGGCACGGTTCGGTTGCAAACAGCACGCAGTCGTTCGGCCAGGGCTTGCCGTGCTGAATGGCGTTAGTGAACGCCTCGGTCGAGGCGAGCATCAGATCCCACACAAGGTCGCCCTCGAGACCGGCCTCGGCGGCCGCCTCGCGCACGATGGAACGCGCGGCCTGGGCACTAGCGGGCGTGGCCGGCAGCCATGTCTCCCGCTTCATCCGGCACCTCCCGACCGCTCAGGTAGGCGTTGCGGCTTGGGTGGCAACGGGCCGAGCACCGCACGCGCCGTGTCGGTGAGCCCGGCGCTCGGCGTGGGACAGCGCCTCCGCACAGCGACTGCTCTCCCGGTCATCGGGGCCCTCCTCCGTTAGGACTGGCGGCAGGTCGCCGAGACCTCCCGCGCCTGCCGGGCGAGCCGTTGCCGGCCCGCTCGCTGCCGTTACCCGACGCGGTTGCGCCTGGTGGCCGGCGGTAGCCGGTCGCCGCCTGCACCCCTGAGGGTCGCCACCTCTCGCCCCCACGAAGCGTTGGCACATTCTCCGCGTTCAGCCGATCGGCTATCGCCTGGAGGGTCATCCCGCTCGCGCGCATTGCTCGTATGCGCTCCTTCAACGCCCGGACCTCATTTCTCGCCGCACGGCTGCTGCCACTCGCTCTCTCGGGCGGTCGTTGCTCGGACAAGGGGCCAGGGTGGCCGGGTCGCGCCGACGGACGCCGTTGCCCGTCAGGGGCAGAGAGCGACACCAGCTTGTCGGCGGCCTCAGCGCCGCTCTTCGTGCCCGTATCCAGCTCGTCGTCGACCGCTACGAGCCGCCAGCTTCCGCCGCCGAAGCGACCCGACGATGTAGCCGACCTCCGGGGCCGAGTGGCTCAACCGCCCCAGTTCCGCGACGACCAGACACGACGCCTCCCCCGCCGCGAATCGCCGGAGGGCGTATTGCATTCCAGGACGCTTCGGCCCAATGTCGCTGACCTGCTCGAGGTCCCGAATGACGTGCTTCAGAAGCAGGCCACGCTGACGGCAGGCCGTCTTGATCGCGGCGATCTGGTCTCGCAGCTCCTGCCCATCCACCCCTTCGCGCTCACGGACACTCACGTAGCCGATCGCCGCGGGGCCGCGGCGCGGTGCTCGACGGCGCCGTTGACGTAGCGCCGGGCTTCGCCGCCTTCCCGTTGCCGTTCCGCGTGGGCCCGGGCCTCACGGTGCCGCCCAACACGCGGCTTGCCTCCGGCGTGCGAGACCTTGCCTTGAGCCGGCCCGCAAGCAGGCAGCCAATCGCCGCCAGCGCGAGCGCGAGAATCACCAACGGCACGGGAGACGTCGACTTTGCCCCGTCCGTCCCCTTGCTGCGATCGTCGGGAGCCTTCCGGGTTGGGGTCCTGCTCTGGTCCGACCCTCCCGCCGGCATGCTGCTGTCAGCCCTGCGGCCCCGGTCATCCGCGCCGGAAGACTCGGCCTGGATCGCCGGACGTCGGCTTCGCTGGCCGGGCTCGTTGCCGCCACGCGTGTCGCTTCTACGACGAGCCAGTTGGCTGCTGTCGGCGCGCGCGAGGGCCGCCACCGTCGCGGGCGACAACACGCCGTTGACAGGTTGTCCGGCCGTGCGCTGGAAGCGCTCCATGGCAGCCTCCGTACGGGGGCCGTACCGGCCGTCAACGGGTCCCGGCCGCTGGCCGATAGCACGGAGCCGGCGCTGGATGGCACGCACCTGCGGCGACCCTCCGGGTTGTCCGTAGCCGGCGCCCAGGGCGAGCGTCGGCGTCTTGGCGTTCAGCACCCGACGCGTCCGCGGTCCGACGACTCCGTCGACCGCGAGCCCTCTGTCGCGCTGGAGGCGCTCGACCGCCGCCTCCGTCCGCGGGCCGTAAACGCCGTCAACAGGTCCCGGCCGCAGGCCGCGAGCCCGCAGACTGCGTTGCAGCGCCCGCACACGCGGCTCGCCCTGCGGCTGTCCGTAGCCAGCTCCTGGAGCGAGCAGTGAGCTCGCGCGGTCTGCTGCTCCCGCGGTGGAGCCGCTGGGATCTGCGGCGATACCCACGGCCGGCACGCAGAGCACGGCAAGGCAAGCCATGACGCTCGCCGCCGATGCCCGCATGACACCTATGCAATGTCTACTTTTCATCGTCCTACTCCTGAATCGAACGGTGCACCCGGGCGCCCTCGGCACCCGGGTCGGACGGGCTGGCCTGGGAGGCCTTAGCCGGGCCGTTCGTTCAGGGAGAGGATGGCCACGGAACGCCAGGAAACCGGAACCAGTTGCAACCGGCCCCACAGTCCGCCGGCGGACGCGGCACGGGCAATCAAGAGCGCATAGAGGGCGCCGGATCCGCCGCCGGAGGAGCCGGCTGCCGCGGCTCCGGACGGCGCACCGCCGGTGAACGCGGGCGGCTCAGGCGACGGCGCCGGTGACGGATCATCGGGGGCCGGAGCAGAATCGGACCGCGAGCGCGACCCGGCGGCAGCCGGCGCCTGACCTGCCTCCGCCAACATCGCCATCGCGACTCTCACCCCGGCCAGATCGTCCATGAGCATGAGCGCCTCGCGGGCCACCGCCTCAGCTGGCGTCTCGGCCCGCGCTGGGGAATCGGCAACCGGTTCGCTGGGCCCGTCGGCGGGCGTGGGCGGCTCCGGTGGGGGCTCGGGAGCCGGCGGGGACGTGGGCTCGAGGGTCGTGCCTAATGCGGGGTCAGGCGTAGCCGCGGCCGTCGGCTCTGGGGTCGGCGCGGGCGTGGGCTCGGGCGCCGGTGCTGGCTCTGGGGTCGGCGCGGGCGTGGGCTCGGGCGCCGGTGCTGGCTCTGGGGTCGGCGCGGGCTGGGCGTCGGGGCCGGTGCGGGCTCTGTGGTCGGCGCGGGCGTGGGCTCGGGCGCCGGTGCTGGCTCTGGGGTCGGCGCGGGCGTGGGCTCCGGGACCGGTGCTGGCTCTGGGGTCGGCGCGGGCGTGGGCTCGGGCGCCGGTGCTGGCTCTGGGGTCGGCGCGGGCGTGGGCTCGGGCGCCGGTGCTGGCTCTGGGGTCGGCGCGGGCGTGGGCTCGGGCGCCGGTGCTGGCTCTGGGGTCGGGGACGGCGTGGGCTCTGGGACCAGCACGGGCTCTGGCGTCGGCTCTGCTGGGGTGTCGGGCGTCGGGCGTCGGCGCGGTGGGCTCGGGCGCCGGTGCTGGCTCTGGGGTCGGCGCGGGCGTGGGCTCGGGGCCGGTGCTGGCTCTGGGGTCGGGGACGGCGTGGGCTCTGGGACCGGCACGGGCTCTGGCGTCGGCTCGGGGACAGGTGTCGGCTCTGCTGGGGTCGGCTCGGGCGTCGGCTCTGCGGTCGGCGCGGGCTCTGGAGTCGGTGCTGGCTCTGGGGTCGGCGCGGGCGTGGGCTCCGGGACCGGCGCGGGCTCTGGGGTCGGCGCGGGCGTGGGCTCCGGGACCGGCGCGGGCTCTGGGGTCGGCGCGGGCGTGGGCTCGGGCGCCGGTGCTGGCTCTGGGGTCGGCGCGGGCTCGGGTGTCGGGGCCGGTGCGGGCTCGGTTGTCGGCTCCGGTGTCGGCTCTGCTGGGGTCGGCTCGGGCGTCGGCGCGGGTGTCGGCGCAGGCTCTGGGGTCGGCGCCGGCTCGGGCTCCGGGGTCGGCTCAGGTGCCGGCGCAGGTGTTGGCTCCGGGGTCGGGGTCGGCTCCGGCGTCGGCGCGGATATGGGCTCTGGGGTCGGGCCCGATGCGGGCTCGGGCGCCGACGCGGGCGTCGGGGATGGCGGCGCCGCCTGGTCAGCGGACGGTTCAGGCGTAGGGGTGGGGACCTCGGGAGTGGGCGGCTCCTCGGGATCGAGAAGCTCCGGCTCCGAAACCGGCGCTGAGCCCTCCAAAGGAGTTGCCGCGTCAACCCCGGGTTCCGTCCCGCCAGCGCTCAACTGCGCGGACGCTGGCGGAACCAGCAGCGCAAAGGCAATAACAGTGGCGATCAGCGCAACCAGAGGCACCCGGCTGCCGCAGCCGATCGTAACGCCGCTCGTACTGCCTTCGCTCACACGCCTCCTCTCCGCACTGTTCGATGCACCTGCCGGCGACGGCTCCTACCCAAGCTAGGTTCGAAGCATCAGAGTGGCGTCAGGCCGTGCCGTGGATTCCCGCAAATTGCGGGAACTTGCGGTTCTGCCTGTGGTACGTATACGCAAAATCTGTGCTATAGGCGTCGCAGACGCGTAGAAGGAGCGGCCGTGCCTCCCCGCTTCTCCAGCGGTAGTCCGTTGGATCCGCCGCGTCGTCAGGCCAGGTTGCCGGGGCCTGAGCTATCTGTCTCACCGGACAGGGCTAGTACCCGATCGCGCGGCGTTTTCGCGCGAAGCGGCAGTGCTCATCTGACACGCCGGGTCGCCGGCGTGTAGCCGGGGGCGCTCGCCGTCGCCGTGCCTCGCCTGAGCCCGAGTGTGACGCGCCCACGTCGGTCCGTCCGGCCGGAGCGCCGGGCCGCGCGCACGGTCGCACCGCGCACGGGGTCGCCGGCGTCGGTGACCGTGAACGTGACGCGGCCGGAGCGCTTGCGAGCGCTTAGTGTCAGCCCGGGCTCGATGCGCGCCGAGTAGGTTGCGCCGCCGGACTCGTTGCCGGTGCCGAACAGCGCGAGGATGTCGAGCGCGCTCGACGTGGCGCTCGCATCGACGGAGTAGGTCGAATGCGCGCCACGCACGGCGCCGGCGTCAACGGGCGCGCCGAACTCGCTCGCCTCGACGGTTGGAGCGCGCCGCGAGGACGTGCGTCTCGCCGAACGTCCCGTCGCTCCACACGGCCCAGACCCGGCCCTCTGCGTCCGCGGCGAGCGTGACCTGCGAGTTGGCGTCGGTGCGTGCCACGAGCTTCGCGGCGCTCGCGCCGACGCGCCACACGCGGACCCGGTTCGCCGTTGGGTAGCCGAGCGCGTACGCGACGTAGAAGCCGCCGTTCCTGGCGCGCGCGACGATCGGCGTCGTCGAGACCGTGCCGCCGCCCTGCATGACCTGGCTGCCCGGCATCGTCATCGCCACGCCGGAAGGCGAGCCGTCCGCGTTCACGCGCTGTGCGACGACGCCGCGCTTCGCGGCGGCGCTCGAGAACCACGCCATCATGGCCCGGCCGCCCGCGTCGGAGGCGATCCCGGGGCCGCGGCCATAAGGACCGAGCGGACCCTGAAAGTCGAAGTTCGGCGTCGCGGGGTCGAGCCCCGAGTGAACCCAGGTGCCGAGCGTCCCCGCCCACGCCTGCAGGACCGTGCCGTTTGGCAGCGTGGTCGAGGAGGCGTCGCTGCCGTAGGCCTGCGCCCCGCGCGGGATGATCGAGCCGGGAGTGAGCTGCCAGCTCGCGCCGCCGTCCGTCGACAGCGCCGTGTTGAGGTCCTGGTTGGGATCGTTCGAGTCGGTCGTCCGGATCGCTCCCCAGAAAACGCGGATGCCGCCCGGCACCGCGGTCAGCGCGGCGTCCATGTGCCCGGTCCAGCCGCTTTGGATCGGCGACGTGGCGCCGACCTTCCCGCCGCGGGAGATCGCCGTGTGCAACAGGTCGCCGCCCTTGTGCCAGGCCACGTGCAACACGCCGTCGCTCGTGCGAACGAGGCCGACCTGATCGATGCTCGCGCCGCCGGAGGCGGTGATCTGCCGCCAGGCTGCGGCGTCAGCCACGGGTGCGGGGGCCGCGACAAGTGCGAGCGCGGCCGCGACGATCAGCCTCTTCACAGGCCGAGAGTACGTCAGGAACGCGGGCAGAACCCTGACCAGCGTAAGAAACCCGCGGCGGGCCGGTTGGACGGGCGATGGATCGCAAGCTTCCCGACGATGGAGACCCAATGCTTCGCAAGCTCGGCCTCGCCACCGCCCTGCTCACGGTCGTCGCGCTGGCCCTGGCGTCAACGGCTTCGGCTGGCGACGGCAAGCCCATCGACCCTCCGGACGAGGGCAAGCCGATCGTCGGCCAGGAGCGCTACACGCCGGGCGGAGGCTTTCCATCCACTCGCCACCCCAAGCTGAAGGGCTGCTCTTCCTCTCAGGGACAGTGGCTGCGCAAGGCCTGGCGGCGCGCGCACTACTACACCTGGCGAGCGGACAAGCTCACCGACTATGTACGCCAGGCCGACGATCGCCGGGCGGCCTGGAACCAGGACTTTGCCGCCGGGGACAACAACTCCACGTCGCTGCGTCGCTGGTTCGGGAGCTATGACTCCGACCGGATGAAGTACGTCGACGAGGCGGTCGAGAAGGGGCTCGGCCGCTTTCGCGGGGTGGGCAACGTGGAGATCGCCAAACTGCGCTGCGGCTCTCCGCGCGCGCCGGGCTCGGACGCCCACACCGACACCTGCCCTTCGTCGAACAGCGGCAACGGGCCGCCCTCGGCCTACCACGCGCCGGTCGGCACGATCGTGACCTGCGGGTCGTTCTGGAACGACGCAGGCAACCAGTTCGTCAACTACGAGGACCGCCTCGACGACTCGGCGGACACGCTCATCCACGAGACCTTCCATTGGCTGTCAGTGGATGCGAAGTACGTGGTCGACTACCACGCCGACGGCGCCGGCGGACACAAGGACAAGAAGTACTACGGCGCCGACGCGGTCGACTACCTGTCTCGCAAGAAGCCGTCGTGGGCGATCAAGAACAACGACACCTACGCGTTCTTCGCCCTGGCCGCGGGGCGCCACGAGCGCACCTGGGCCGGCGTGTGGGCCGACAAGGAAGCCGCCCCCGCCACCGGCGCCCTCTACCTCGACATGTCCTGGGATGGACTGGTGGAAACGTGGGAAGAGCTCGGCGCTCAGGGCCAGTACCTGGCCGACGTCGAGAGCTTCGTGCGCGGCGGGGCGCGGCGCTACGCCGCCCTGTGGCGGATCGGTTCCGGAAACGGGGCGCTCTACCGGCAGCGCTGGAGCGACTTCGCGCGCACGTTCACCGAGCTGAGAGCGACCCAGGACCTGATCGACGTCGAGACCACGGGGACCGGCTCGGGTCGGCGCTGGGTCGGCGTGTGGCGGGCCAAGCCGTCCGGGCAGACGCTGAACGGCGGGCTGCTCGTCGACCTCACCTGGGAGCAGCTGCTGGCCGAGCGGGAGCGAATCAAGTCATTCGCCTACCTCGGCGACATCGAGACGTACGTCAGCGGCGGACGACGACGGTTCGCCGCAGTGTTCCGCATCGGCACCGGCGGCGACGCACTGCGCTGGTCGGGAACGGCGGACGACTTCAACGCCACCAAGAAGAAGCTCGACCCGACGATGCAGCTCGTCGACTACGAGCGCTTCCTGACCGAGGATGGCGCTTGGAACTGGCTGTCGGTCTATCGCCCGGCGCCGGGCGGCGGCGGGGGAGCAAAGGGCGGAATGAGCCAGCTCTCGTTCGTGCAGAAGTGGGAGGACAGCTGGTCCAACAGCACGCTGATCGACCTCGAGGAGATCTCGGCCCTGCCGGCACAGATCACGCCGCACTGACCCCGCGCCGGCGCCGAACACAATGACGTCGTCAGCGCACTGAGCTGAATGCGGCCCGCAGCTCGGTGGAGAAGAGCTCCGGCTCCTCCCAGGCGGCGAAGTGGCCGCCCCTGTCGACCTCGTTGAAGTAGGCGAGCCCGGGGTAGACCGCCTCGGCCCAGCTGCGCGGGGTGGCCCAGATCTCGCCGGGGAACGTCGTGAAGCCGACCGGAACCGAGACCGCAGGGGGAGGCTGGCCGCTCGCAAGCGTTGCGGCCAGCGCTCGTGCGTCCTCCCAGTACGACCGGGCCGCCGAGGCGCCGGTGCCGGTCAGCCAGTACAGCGTGATGTTGTCGACGATGCTGTCCCGGGTGAGATTGCCCACGGGCTCGCCGTCGACGAACGCGCGGGAGATCTTGTTGTAGCTGTCCGTGTCGTGGTCGAGCATCCAGGCCGCCAGCGCGACGGGTGAATCCAGCAGGGCGTAGCCGATCGTCTGCGGCCGCGTTGCCATCTCGAGGAAGTAGCCGAAGCCGTCCTCCCTGAACGTGGCGACCGCCTCGGCCGCTGCGCGTTCCTGTTCGGATTCCCTGGGCAGTTGATCGCCGATTGCGAGCACCGCCGTGAGCAGGTTCAGGTGGTAGCCGACCAAGCCCTCGACCGCCTGGCGGCCCATCAGGTCCGTGACGAGGGCACCCACGTCGCCGCCCTGGGCGACATAGCGGGTGTAGCCGAGGCGGTGCATCAGCTCCGCCCACGCGCGTGCGGTGCGGCCGGCGTCCCAGCCGAGCTCGGCCGGCTCGCCGGAGAACCCGTAGCCGGGCAAGGACGGCAGCACCAGGTGGAATGCGTCCTCGGGGGTGCCGCCGTGAGCGGTCGGGTCGGTCAGCGGGCCGACGGTCTCCAGCAGCTCGACGACCGAGCCGGGCCAGCCGTGGGTCATGATCAGCGGCAACGCATTCTCATGCCGCGACCTGACGTGGATGAAGTGGATCTCGACCCCGTCGATCTCGGTCATGAACTGCGGCAGCGCGTTCAGTCGCGCCTCGCACCTGCGCCAGTCGTAGTCGCTCGCCCAGTAGCGCGCGAGCGCCTGCAGCGTCGCCAGCTGCACGCCCTGCGAGCGATCTGCGACGAGCTCTCTGGAGGGCCAGCGCGTCGCGGCGACGCGGCCGCGCAGCTCAGCGAGCTTCTCCTCCGGAACGTCGATCTGGAACGGGCGCGCTGTTGCTTCGGCGCTGACGGACATGACGGCGCTCCTCGGTTTGCTGACGGCGGTAAGCCCCACCCTAGTCTCAGCGCGTCGCGCCCGTGAAATACCGCCGGCAGCTCAGCCGCGATGTGGCACGATCACGCGGTGACCAACGGACCCGCCGCGGAGCAGCGTCTGAGCGACCTCGCCCGGTTGCGGCGCGTCCGCGACCGGATCGACCGGGAGTACGCGCAGCCGCTGGATGTCGAGGCGCTCGCCCGCGGCGCGCACATGTCGGCCGGGCACCTCAGCCGCCAGTTCAAGCTCGCCTACGGCGAATCGCCCTACAGCTACCTGATGACGCGGCGTATCGAGCGCGCGATGGCGCTGCTGCGTCAGGGCGAGCTCAGCGTCACGGAGGTCTGTTTCGAGGTCGGCTGCTCATCGCTCGGCACCTTCAGCACCCGCTTCACGGAACTGGTCGGTGTGCCGCCAAGCGCCTATCGGCTCCACGCTTCGGGCGAGATGGCCGGGGTCGCGCCGTGCGTGGCAAAACGCGTGACCAAACCGATCAGGAATCGAGAAGCGCCGGTCCCAAGCCCGAACTAGCCTGCGCTGCATGGACATCACCATTCACCAAGCCATGCTGCCGCACAACGACCCGGAGGCCTCACTGGCCTTCTATCGCGACGCCCTCGGCTTCGAGGTCCGCAACGACGTGGATTACCAGGGGATGCACTGGATCACGCTCGGGCCCCCGAACCAGCCCGACACGTCGATCGTCCTCTACCCGCCGGAGGCGGACCCCGGTGTCACAGAGGAGGAGCGCCGAGTCATCGCCGAGATGATGGCCAAGGGCACGTACGCCAGCATCAACCTCGGCACCAGGGACGTCGACGGCACCTTCGAGCGGATCCAGGCCGGCGACGCCGAGGTCGTCCAGGAGCCGACCGACCAGCCGTACGGAATTCGCGACGCCGCGTTCCGCGATCCCGCGGGCAATCTCATCCGCCTTCAGGAATTGAGCTGAGCCCTCAGACACGATGAGCACCGCCACGAAGACGAAGCCGCGTGCGCCGCACGTAGCCGACAGCCACGATCTGATCCGCGTGCACGGCGCGCGCGTGAACAACCTCAAGGACGTCAGCGTCGAGCTCCCGAAGCGCCGGCTGACGGTCTTCACCGGCGTGTCCGGCTCCGGCAAGAGCTCGCTGGTGTTCGGCACGATCGCCGCGGAATCGCAGCGGCTGATCAACGAGACCTACAGCGCCTTCGTGCAGGGCTTCATGCCGACCCTGAGCCGGCCCGAGGTCGACGTGCTCGACGGCCTGACGACGGCGATCAGCGTCGACCAGGAGCGGATGGGTTCGAACCCCCGCTCCACGGTCGGCACCGCGACCGACGCCGACGCGATGCTGCGCATCCTGTTCAGCCGGCTCGGGAAGCCGCACATCGGCGGGCCCGGCGCGTACTCCTTCAACGTCGCGTCCGTCCACGGGAGCGGCGGGATCACGGTCGAGCGCGGCGACAAGACCATCACCGAGAGCGCGAGCTTCAGCCGCACCGGCGGCATGTGCCCGCGCTGCGAGGGGCGCGGCTCGGTCAGCGACTTCGACCTGTCAGCGCTCTACGACGACAGCAAGTCCCTCAACGAGGGGGCGCTCACGATCCCCGGCTACAGCATGGACGGCTGGTACGGCCGGATCTACCGCGGCTGCGGCTACTTCGACCCTGACAAGCCGATCAAGAAGTTCAACAAGCGCGAGCGCCACGATCTGCTCTACAAGGAGCCGACCAAGATCAAGGTCGAGGGCATCAACCTGACCTACGCGGGACTGATCCCGCAGATCCAGAGATCGTTCCTGTCCAAGGAGGTCGACGCGCTGCAGCCGCACGTCCGTGCGTTCGTGGAGCGGGCGGTCGTGTTCACCACCTGCCCCGACTGCGACGGCACCCGGCTCAGCGAGGCCGCCCGGTCATCGAAGATCGACGGCGTCAGCATCGCCGACGTCTCCGCGATGCAGATCACCGACCTCGCGGAGTGGGCGGCCGGCCTGGACGAGCCGTCCGTCGCGCCGCTGATGGCGACCCTGCGGCACACCCTCGACTCGTTCGTCGAGATCGGGCTGGGCTACCTCTCGCTCAACAGGCCGTCGGGCACGCTGTCGGGCGGCGAGGCACAGCGCACCAAGATGATCCGCCACCTCGGGTCGTCGCTGACCGACGTCACCTACGTGTTCGACGAGCCCACGATCGGTCTGCACCCGCATGACGTCGAGCGTATGAACGACCTGCTGCAGCAGCTGCGCGACAAGGGCAACACGGTGCTCGTCGTGGAGCACGAGCCGGACACGATCGCGATCGCGGACCACGTCGTCGATCTCGGTCCGGGCGCCGGCAGCGGCGGCGGCGAGGTGGTCTTCGAGGGCAGCGTCGACGGGCTGCGGGACAGCGACACGGTGACCGGGCGGCACCTGGACGATCGGACCTCGTTGAAGCCGTCGCCGCGGGAACCCTCGGGGATGCTGGAAGTGCGCGGCGCCGACACCCACAACCTGCAGGACGTCGACGTCGACATTCCGCTCGGCGTGCTGGTGGTGCTGACGGGCGTGGCGGGCTCCGGAAAGAGCTCGCTGGTAGGCGGCTCGGTGGCGGGCCGGGACGGGGTGGTGACGGTCGACCAGGGCGCCATCCGCGGCTCGCGGCGGAGCAACCCGGCGACGTACACCAAGCTGCTCGACCCGATCCGCAAGGCGTTCGCGAAGGCCAACAACGTGAAGCCCGGGCTGTTCAGCGCCAACTCGGACGGCGCCTGCCCCAACTGCAACGGCGCCGGCGTCGTCTACACGGACCTGGGGATGATGGCCGGCGTGGCCAGCACCTGCGAGGAGTGCGAGGGAAAGCGCTTCCAGGCCGAGGTCCTCGAGTACAAGCTCGGCGGCCGCGACATCAGCGAGGTGCTTGCGATGTCGGTGGCCGAGGCCGAGGAGTTCTTCGGCGACGGCGAGGCGAGCGTGCCCGCCGCGCACAAGATCCTCGACCGGCTCGCCGCGGTCGGGCTCGGCTACCTCACGATCGGCCAGCCGCTCACCACGCTGTCGGGCGGCGAGCGTCAGCGGCTGAAGCTGGCCACCCACATGGGCGAGAAGGGCGGCGTCTACGTCCTCGACGAGCCGACGACCGGCCTCCACCTCGCCGACGTCGAGCAACTGCTCGGGCTACTCGACCGGCTCGTCGACTCGGGCAAGTCGGTCATCGTCATCGAGCACCACCAGGCCGTCATGGCGCACGCGGACTGGATCATCGACCTGGGGCCCGGCGCCGGCCACGACGGCGGCCGGATCGTCTTCGAGGGCACGCCCGCCGACCTCGTCGCCGATCGCTCCACGCTCACCGGCGAGCACCTCGCGGCCTACGTCGGCAGCTGAGCTGTCACTCGGGCGGTGGGGGTGTTGAGGCCGATCACGACGGTGACTTGCGGGCCCGGCTCGGCGCGACTCGCGGTGGCTCGTTCGGCTGCTTGGGATAGACGGGCGGCCAGGGCGCGTCCAGCAGGCCTGCGGCCATGTCGCGCTCGTGCAGCTCGAGCAACGGCTCCAGTGACTGCGGTAGGTCGTTGATCGCTGCCCACGGGTCGTCGCGGGCGGGGACGGTCGCGATCGTCAGGTCGTCGGGATCGACGTCGTGGAGCTCGTCCCAGGCCAGCGGAGTCGACACCTGGGCGCCCGGGCGCGGCCGCGCGCACCAGGCGCCGAAGACCGTCTTGTGAGGCGCGTTCTGGTTGTAGTCGACGAAGACGCGTTCGCCCCGTTCCTCCTTCCACCACGCCGCCGTGATCAGCTCCGGGTTACGGCGCTCGAGCTCGCGCGCCACGGCAACAGCCGCGGAGCGAACGGCGTACGAGTCCCAGCGCGGCTCGAGCCGGACGTACACGTGCAGCCCTCGGTTGCCGGTCGTCTTCGGGAAGGCCGCGATGCCGAGCTCGTCGAGCAGCAGCTTGAGCTCGGCCGCGGTCTGGACGGCCTCCCCGAAGTCGGTTCCGGGCTGCGGGTCGAGGTCGAGCCGGAGCTCGTCGGTGTGATCGGGGTCGGCGGCCCGGTACGGCCAGACGTGGAAGCCCAGGCAGGCCATGTTCACCGCCCACGCGACGTGCGCCAGGTCGGCGATGACGAGCGCGCGCGAGGGGGTGCCGTTGACCGTCATGACGGTGGTCGTCTCGAGCCACTCGGGGGCGCCGTCGCCGACGCGCTTCTGGAAGAACGAGGGCCCGCCGGCGCCCTGGGGGAAGCGCTGCATGAGCACCGGCCTGCCGCCCATCGTCCGCAGCAGGGGGTCCGTGACGCTCAGGTAGTACTCGATGAGGTCGAGCTTCGTCTCGCCGCGCTCGGGGAAGAGCACCTTGCCCGGGCTCGTGATACGAACGTCATGGCCCGCGATCTCAAGCACATGGACGTCCGCAGACGGCACGCGCTCAACCGTACCTTCTCGACTGGACTGGCCCTCCGGGCGCAAATGCGTGAGACTGGGGGTCGAACGACCTGGCCCCGTTCATGTTCAAGCGCTTTTTTCGACGTCGGCCGGCGTCGCTCGCGGACTGTCCCGCGTGCGGAGCCGATTTCGTCCACCCGGTGGACTGGAGCCCCGATGGCACCGACCATTGGCAGATGCTGCTGCGCTGCGGCGCATGCCACGTGCGGCGCGAGGAGATCGTCACCAATCTCGACGCCGCGCAGTTCGATCGCGATCTCGACATCGCCGAGGCGCGCATCCGCCGCCAGGCCGACGTGCTCGGCCACGAGCAGCTCGCCGAGCAGGGCGAGCGCTTCGTCACTGCTCTCGAGCTCGACCTGATCGACGCCGAGGACTTCGCCCGCTACTGAGCGGCCATACTCGCCACAGCATGTGGGATGAGCGCATCGGGCGCGTCCGCGCGTTCGCCGACGCGATCACGGCGCGAGACCTCGACGCCGCCCTCGAGGTGTGCCACCCGGAGGTCGAGTTCCCCTCCCTGATGGCACAGCTCGACGCCAGTCCCTACAGCGGGTACGCGGGCATCCGCCGTTACTTCCGGGAGATCGACGCGACCTGGGAGGAGTGGCGGGTCGAGGTCGAGCAGCTGTTGCCCGCGCCGGACGGACGCGTCGTGATCATCATGTCGACGCACATGCGCGGCAGGGGGAGCGGGCTCCCGCTCGTGCAGCGAGTCGCGAACGTCTGGGAGTTCAGGGACGACAGGCTCTGGCGCGCGACCCTCCATCGGGATCCCGAAGACGCGGTGCGCGCGATCGCTCCCGACCGCGCGTGATTCGACCGGCGTCCTGTGGGGTACCAAGCCGTACGAGGCGTCGATGAACCTCCGGCTCCCACCGCCAGATCCGCACGAGTCACTCGGCATGCAGCCGGTGGATGCGCTCGGCGTCTCGCTGCCCACGGTGGTCTTCGCCGGCGGCAGCCCCAGCCAGTTGGACGACCGCATCTCGGATGACGTGCTGGATCTGCGTCCCGGCCTCTTGATCGTCGTCGGCTCCGCGTAGCGCCGGCGTCTACAGCGCGGTGTAGGCGTCCGGGTCGCGCAGGAACTGGCGGGCGCAGTCGTGCGAGCAGAAGCGGTAGAGCACGGCCCGGTGTCGCAGCGTGCCCGCCTCGCGGCCCTCGGCGACGAGCATGCGGCACACAGGGTCGACGTCGTGCGTGTCGCGGCTGCGCTCGTCGGCAACGGCGACGAAGAGCGGCACGAGCGCCGTCAGGTTGCGCATCCGGTGGTGGCCGCGGCTCTGGAACTCGACGCCCGAGAGTTCGCCGGCCTCGTCTCGCACGGAGTCCGTGACGAGCACCTCGCCGCCGGCCGCGACGCCGGCGACGCGCGCGGCCAGGTTCACCGTCGCACCGAACCAGTCGCCCTGACGGCAGATCGCGGGGCCGTGGTGCATTCCCACCCGGACGGCGGGGAAGCCGTGCCCGGCCATCACGTCGTGCGCCGCCGTGAGCCCGAGCAGCACCGCCTCGGAGGGTTCGGCGTGGCGGACCATCACCGCGTCGCCGATCGTCTTGATGACCTCGCCGCCACGCGCACGCGCCGCCTCCGACATCTCGCGGCAGAACGTCGCCGCGAGCTCGGCGGCGTCCGCATCCCCGTGCGCCTCTGTCAGCGCCGTGTAGCCCGCGATGTCGGCGAAGACGAAGGTGCCGCCCTCCGGCTCGGTCATGCGACGACGGTACTCATCGGCGTGTGACGTTGGTCACGCGGCCGCGAGTCGGGCTTGACGAGCTCCCGCCGGCGGACTACCTTGCTGGCTGTCAGATACCCCCCAGGGGTATAAGGAACCGGACAGGAAGGGAGTTCCTCATGAGCAAGTCGACCCGCCACTTCATTCGCCACTACCTCGAGATGGTCGCCGCGATGTTCCTCGGCATGGGCGTGCTCTTCGCGCCCGCGTTGCTCGCGCTTGGCGCGGCCGGTGTGAGCTCCGCCGAGCTCAGAAGCGACGTGCCCGCACTGCTGCTGCTCGGCATGGGCGTGACCATGACGGTGCCGATGGTCGCGTGGATGCGCTACCGCAGGCACGGCTGGGCCGCCTCGAACGAGATGGCGGCGTCGATGCTGATCCCGACCGCCGGCGTGATCGCGCTACTCGGCGCGGACCTCGTCGACGACGTCGGCGCGCTGCTCATGATCGAGCACGTGGTCATGCTGCCCGCCATGCTCGTGGCCATGCTGTTGCGGCGCGACGAGTACTCCGGCGCGGGGTCCGCTCAGGCCGCCACCCGGTAGTCGATGAAGGTCGCGAAGGGCGACTGCCGCACGCCGACGTGCTCCAGGTCGAGCGACCGCGTGAATCCCTCGAACAGGGGCTTGCCGCCGCCGAGGACGACGGGCGCGACGATGATGCTGAGCTCATCGACGAGACCGGCGTCGAGCGCCTGGCGGATCACGTCGGCGCCGCCCATGACGCTGACGTCCTTGCCGCCCGCCGCCTCGCGCGCGCGCTCGACCGCCTCGTCGACGCCGGCCACGAACTTGAAGTGGCCGCCGTCGGGCTCCTCCTCGGGGCGATGCGTGACGATGAAGAACGGGAGCCCGAAGGGGTTCTCGTCGCCCCAGTGGCGGGCGGCCTCGTAGGTCCAGCGGCCGCCGACGACGGCGCCCACCCTCGAGCTGGCCTCCGCGAGCCACTCCGCGTCGGGCCCGCTCGGCTCGCCGCGAGGCTCTTCGTCGTAGCTCCAGGGTCCGCCGAACACCCAGTAATGCAGGCGCTCGCCGCCCTCGCCCAAGCCCTTGGCGGGACCGTCGTCCGGTCCCGCGATGTAACCGTCGACCGAAATGGTGATGCTGGCGATGACCTTGCTCATACCAGCTGAGACTGCACGGGCCGGCGGTATTCATCGCCGCGGGCCTAGGATCGCGCCCGTGGCGCCCAATCCTGGCCGGGTAGTCCTGCGTCGTGCGCGCCCGAGCGACCGCGAGGAGTTCATCGAGCTCATGCGCAGCAGCCGAAGGCATCTGCGCCCCTGGATCTACGCCCCCGAGACCCCCGACGCCTTCGACGAGCTGATTCGCCGCGGCCGCACCGACGAGTACGAGTTCCTGCTGGTGTGCATCAGGGACGGCGGCGCCATCGCGGGCTCGTTCAATCTCTCCCAGATCTCCCGCGGTGGCTTTCAGAGCGCCTATCTCGGCTTCGCGGCGGGGGCGCCGTACGCCGGGCGTGGCCTCATGAGCGAGGGCCTGGAGCTGACGCTGCGGCACGCATTCCGGACGCTGCGCCTCCATCGCGTCGAGGCGAACGTCCAGCCCGCCAACGAGCGCTCCAAGAAGCTGGTCACGCGCTGCGGCTTCCGTCTCGAGGGCTTCTCACCCCGCTACCTGAAGGTGGGCGGGCGCTGGCGGGATCACGAGCGCTACGCGGTCACCGTCGAGGACTGGAGGGCGGCGCGCTGACGGGGCCGGCTAGGCGCCGCCCACGAGCAGCGTGTCGAGCCCGCGCGTGAGGCCGACGAGCTCGGGCGCCCGCCGCACCGCGAGCAGCGTCCCGGCCACGTACGGCTCGGGAGTGCCGCCGGCGTCGTGGCGAATCGTGAGGCGCTCGCCGGGCAGGCCGAACACGACCTCCGTCGAGACGACGAAGCTCGGCACCCGCACGGAGTGCACCTGCGTGCCGGCAATCGTTGCGCCGCGTGCCTCATGCGGCCCGTGCAGGTCCTCGATTGGATGTCCGAGCTCCGGCCGCCGCACCCCGCCCAGGCGCTCGGCGAGCTCGCGGGCCGTCCCGCTCGGGACATCCGGCTTGGTGGCGCTCGCGTAGTCGATGACCTCCCAGTGCGGCAGGTGGCGCGCGGCGAGCAGGGCGCCCGCCTGGCACATCGCGGCCGTGAGCGAGAAGTTCCCGGACGCGACCACTCCGACGGAGCGCTCGCGAGCCGCACGGTCGAGCTCCGCGTAGTCATCCGCGGTCAGGCCCGAGGTCCCGATGACAACGGCGACGCCCGCATCGATCGCGGCCAGGGCGTTCGCCTTGACCACCGTGGCCGACGTGTAGTCGATCAGCACGTCGACGCCATCGAGCGCCGCACCGGCGGTCGCGTGCACGGGGACGCCGAGCGCCTCGTGGCCGAGCGCCTCGCCGAGGTCCCCGCCCGCCGCGGAGCGGCTGACGGCCGAGCGCAGCGTCAGGTCGGGGGCGTCGAGGACGCCCTGCACGAGTGCGCGCCCGGTCCAGCCGGTCGCCCCGGCGATGCACACCGACAGCTCTCTCCCACTTTGCATGCCCGCATCATCCCGGCCGCGAACTGGGTAAGCCTCGCTGAGCCATGCCGGAGGGCATCTTCAGCGTCTTCGACGGCACGACCTTCGTGGTCGGTGACGGCCGCGGCGACCTCACGGCGGCGTCCGGCCGCATGCACGGATTCTTCTCCGACGACACGCGCTTCATCAGCCGCTGGGTGCTTACGCTCGACGGTCGCCCGCTCGACGCCCTCTCGGCCTCCGGCGCCGAGTACTTCGCGGCGCAGTTCTTCCTCGTGCCGGACGCGGGATCGGTGCGGCACGACCCGGCTCTCTCGTTGATGCGGCGCCGGCTGGTTCGCGGCGACTGGATCGAGGAGCTCGCCGTGATGAACCACGGCACCGAGCCCGTCGCGCTCGAGCTCGGGCTCGAGGTCGACACCGACTTCGCCGATCTGTTCGAGGTCAAGGACGGAGCGGTGCGCGAGCGCCCGATCCGTCGCGAGGCCGGCGAGCACGAGCTGCGGCTCAGCTATCGGAATGGCGACTCGTTCGCGCGCGAGACGCGGGTGATCGCATCGGAGGGCATCGAGGCCTCGCCGCAGGGTTTCCGCTGCCGGCTCGAACTCGCGGCTCACGAGGAGCGCTGGCTGTCGTTCGAGGTCCAACCCCACGGCCACCCCGGCCAGGCCGATCCGCAGCGGCGGAAGGTGGCGCCATCCTTCATGGGCGCGCTGGCCGAGCTGCGTGACGAGGTCGAGGGATGGGTGGGAGGCGCGCCCGCTCTCGAGTGCGACTGGGATGACCTCGTGCGCCTCTACGAGCGCAGCATCGTCGACCTTGCCGCGCTGCGCTGCTACCCCGAGACCGTGCCGGGCGGGGGCCTGCCCGCGGCGGGCCTTCCGTGGTTCATGGCGCTCTTCGGGCGCGACAGCCTGATCGCGAGCTACCAGGCCCTGCCGATGCGCCCGGAGCTCGCGCGCACGACACTGCTGGCGCTGGCCGCTCGGCAGGCGCTCGCGTTCGACGACTTCCGCGAGGCGGAGCCCGGCAAGATCCTGCATGAGCTGCGCTTCGGCGAGCTCACGGTGCTCGGCGAGCGCCCGCATTCCCCCTACTACGGAAGCGCCGATGCCACCCCGCTGTTCCTGATCCTGCTCGACGAGCTGGAGCGCTGGAGCGGCGACGCCGAGCTCGTCCGCCGGCTCGAGCCGAACGCCCGCGCGGCGCTCACATGGATCGACCTGCACGGCGACAGCGACGGCGACGGGTTCGTCGAGTACGAGCGTCGCAACGAGCGGACGGGGCTCGTGAACCAGTGCTGGAAGGACTCGCACAACTCGATGCTCTTCGCCGACGGGACGATCGCGCGAGGGCCGATCGCCACCTGCGAGATCCAGGGCTACGTCTACGACGCCAAGCGACGCGCCGCGCGCCTGGCCCGTGAGATCTGGGGGGACGAAGAGCTGGCGCGCCGGCTCGACCGCGAGGCGGCCGAGCTGCGCCGGCGCTTCCACGACGCCTTCTGGGTTCCGGAGGGCGGCTACTACGCGCTCGCGCTCGACGCAGAAAAGCGCCAGGTCGACAGCCTGACCTCGAACGTCGGCCACCTGCTCTGGAGTGGGATCGTCGACCCCGAGCCCGCCGCGGAGCTGGCCCGCCACCTGATGAGCGAGCGGCTCTTCTCAGGCTGGGGAGTGCGGACGATGGCCGAGGGCGACGCGGGCTACAACCCGATCGAGTACCACAACGGCACGGTCTGGCCGCACGACAACTCGCTGATCGCCCACGGGCTCGCCGCCTACGGCCACCATGACGAGGCGCACGCGATCGGCATGGCACTCGTCGAGGCCTCCACGCACTTCGAGTACCGGCTGCCCGAGGTGTTCGCCGGCTACCCGCGCGCGCTGACCGGCGTCCCGGTGGAGTACCCGACAGCCTCGCGGCCCCAGGCCTGGTCGACCGGGACGCCGCTGCTGCTCCTGCGGACGCTGCTCGGCCTCGAGCCGGAGGACGGGGAGCTGACGGTCAATCCCGCTCTTCCTGACCGGATCGGCTATCTGGGCCTGCGGGACGTCCCCGGCCGCTGGGGACGGGCGTCAGTGACGGCCTCCTAGCCTCCAGCTCCTCGAGCCAGTGCTCGATCCGCGGGCCGACCTCCTCGAGCCCCCCGATCTTCACGCGCTCGCGGGTGGCGAGGTTCTCGAGCGTCGAGACGCCGTCCGGGTGCACCTGGACGACGAACGAGTAGCGCGCCACTCAGCCTGCCCTCGTCAGCGTCAGGGTGCCGTTGCCACGGAGACGTTGCCGAACTGTTGAACGTGATCACGACGGAGATGGTTTCGTCCCCGATCGCGCTGCGCGGGAAGGTCCGGATCCGAGCGCGCTGGAACGAGAGTCCCGCAGGCGCCGCAGTGCTCGTCATGCAGGACATTGCCGATTCGACATCCACGAACATGGTGTCGCCATACGCGGAGAAGAGGGCCACCACGTGATCGGGGGACACAGGGTCGAGCGAGAGGCTCATTGAGCAGCCCGGGATCGTCCTCACATGGTTCGGCCGCGTACTGCCGTTGCCTGTCTCGTCATAGCCTCGCGCACCTCCGCCCTCCGGCCCGGTGCCGCCCGGCTCGATGATCGGGAACGGTTCATCGGCTGCATTTGAGGCGCGAGGCGGGCGCTGTAGGTGAAGTCCCACCCTCCACCGCAATTGCCGGCGACATAGGTCTCGCCCCGTGTCCCGCTCACCGTTCCGCCGTAGAGCGGGAAGTCGTCTCGGTCTCCTGCTCCCAGGTGGCCTTGCCGACCCCGGCCCTGGAGGTGACGCGGACGGACGTGCTGACGACGATGCCCTTGCCCGCCTTCGTGACCTCGTAAGAGAAGCTCGGTCCGGCGCTTTCGATGCTCAGCCGGGGCTGAAGCTCGCGTTCTGTTGGCCGGTCAGCTCCCAGCTGTCCCTGCGCCGCGCCTCCGCCCTGCTCGGCCACCGCCTGTACAGACACGGATCCGTGCCGTCCGGCGGCTAGCCGGAGCGTCCGCGAGGCCGGGTTGAACTGCAGGTCGACGCACGCGTTCTCCACGGTCCAGCCGTTCTCGAGGTTCCTGAAGTTGGCGATCTCCTTGCCGACGAGCGTGGCGAAGCCCTTGTCGAGGTTCGCCGCGATGTCGTTGCCCACCTGGCCGAGCGCCGAGCGGCCGACGGTCACGCCCTGCGCCGTGAGGGAGATGTCGACCGCGCTCTGGTCGGGCTGGTAGCCGCCGCCCGGCATGTCCACGCGGGCGTGGTGGATGCCCGTGTAGATCAGGTTCACCGGTCCGAACTGCTGCTTCGCGCCCCCCAGATGGATGTTCGCCGTCTGGGTGTCGTCGATGTCGATGAAGTCGAGCTTTGCGTCCACGCCCACCTCGGCGTGCATGCGCGTGCGGCCGCTGAAGTCGACGCTCTTCGACATCAGGACCGTGTCGCCCTTGGCGACCGCCAGCGACAGGCTCAACGCCGATGCGTCGGTGGCGTCGACGACGCCGGCGGCCGTCGGGCAGCGGGGCGCCTCGAAGCGGCTGCAGTCGTCGGTGGAGACGCTGACGCTGATCTCGTAGCCGCCGCCCTCGACGCTCAGGTCGAGCTTGCCGACGGCGCCGAGCGTGACGGTCGCCGTCATCTTCTGGCCGCCGGACCTCGAGCTGTAGCTGTCCCGCTTCGTCGGGCCGCTGCCGCCCGCGCAGGGCGGCGCCTGCGCGGGGACCGCGACCGAGCGGGCCGTCTTCGCCGGCGTGGCGGCGAGCCCGTCCAGACGTGCGAGCCCCTGTGGGATCGCGCGCTGCACGGTCCGATACGCGCGCGGGCCGACCTTGCGGAACAGCTTCTTCAGCGACGGCGCCCGCCGCCCCCGGCGGTCGCGCAACCCGCCGAGGTCGTCGAGCGCGGACTGCGCGAGCAGCAGCCGCGCGTCCCCGTCACGCGGGGCGGGCAGCGCCGCACGGAGCGAGCGGCAACCGACGGTGCGCTTGCCCACCTTGATTCGCACCTGGCTCTTGCGGCACTTGACCGCCTTGCGCTTCTTCTGTTTCTTCTTCTGCTTCGCGGCGGCCGTCGCCGTGGGATCCGCCGGCGAGGCGCCGGCAGCGGGCGCGAGCGCCGTGACGAACAGCGCGGCAACGAGCGTCAGGAGGATGAGCCTGGCGGGCATGATCGTTATCGGACCCGCTTGACCTTGAGGGTGTAGTTGAGCGTCTCCCCGCCGGTCGCGCGGGTATCCGGGACGGGCGACACGGTCGTCCCCGACGCGCTGACGCTCTTCCCCTTGCGGAGCTTCTTGACAGCGCTCACTCGCAGCTTCGTGAGCGCCGGAACGCCTACGTCGAGGAGCGACACTCCCAGCGGGAACTCGTCGTCGCAGCTGACGAGCGGCGTGTTGCGGTTGTAGTAGATCTCGTACTTGCCCTTGTTGGGCAGGAGCGCGATCTCGGCGCCGGCCGGACGCGTCGCCTCGCCCGAGAAGCCGCAGGACCAGCTCTTGGGCCCGGGCACAGCCGAGCAGACACTCGGATCAGCCGGCGGGAAGTTGGGATCGACCGTGAAGCTGCCCGAGGTCTCGGTCGTGGCCGAGATGCTCGGGGACGTCAGCGCTGTGCGGAACTTGAGCCGGCCGTAGGACGCGAGCGGCGCGGGGCGCGGCTTGGGCGCGAGCCCCGTGGAAGCGGCGACCCGGTAGGTCTCGGCCAGCGTGCCCTGGCAGCCCTCCGGGGCGTAGACGGCGTCGGCTCTGACCCGGCTGGCCTCGGTGCGGACATCGCCGCTGAGCGACACGCTGTAGAGCTTGGGCTTGGCGGCCTGCGCCGACGAGGCCGCGACTGCGGCGGCGACGACCAGGGTGAGCGAGATCTTGAGGGTGCGAGACACGTTCCTGCCTCCAATGGGGGTTGACTGGAGCGGACAGCGCCAAGCTACGCCCGGGCGATCATCAAGCGCTCATCGCGGCGGCGGATCAGATGGCTTCGCCGGCGAGAATGCGCGTCTGGAGGCGGGATGTGGCCTCGGCCGGCTCGATTCCCAGCGTCTCGACGAGCGTGCGGCGGCACTCGAGGTACTGGCGCAGCGCGTGCCCTGTGCGGCCGGTGCGCGCGTAGGCCGTCATCAGCGCTCGATGGGCACCCTCGTTCAGCGGGTCGAGGCGCACGAGCTCGCGCGCGGTCTCCGCGGCGCGGGCGTGGTCACCCGAGCGCTCGTGCAGCTCCACGAGGGCGGTGAGCACCGCCGTATAGCGGTCCATCAGCGCCTCCCGGTGGGGGATGGCCCAGTCGGTGTAGCGCTCCTCGAGCAACGGCTCGCCGCCCCACAGCGAGCGTGCGCGCTCGAGCGGTGCGCGCCGCTCCTCGCCGCGCAGCCCCAATGCGAGCTCCGCCGCGGACTCGAACTCCTCGGCGTCGACGCTGTCGCGCTCGCCGAGGGCGAGCCGGTAGGTGCGATCGACGCTCTCGATGAGGCTGCGCTCGGCCCCGGGCGGGTCGAGCACCTGGCGCGCGCGCGACGCCGCCACCTGGAGGCTGCGCCGGGCACTCGAGGCAGAGAGGTCTGCCCACAGCGCTTCGAAGATCTCGTCTTCGAGCACCGGCCGCCCGAGGTTGACGACCAGGAAGCGGACGAGTCGCGCGTCGACGGGCCGGCGCCACGCGCCCTCGCCCGCGCGCCATGCGCCCCGCCGCACGTCGAAGCGCCCGAGCAGCTCGAATCGAAGCGGCGGCAACGAGCTCGCAAGCCGCTTGGCGGCGGGGGTCGCAGCGGACAGCCGCTCGAGGGCGCGCGGATCGCCGGAGCGCACCGCGGGCGCGAGCGCCGCCTCGCTCACCGCGGGCACGGGGTGGTCGAGGAAAGGCGTGAGCTCGAGGCCGTCGGGGTGCGCCGCGGCGATCTGGGCGAGCGCCGGCGCGGGTGCGAGGGTGCCCCGCTCGAGCGCGCCCCAGAGCGGCAGGCGGAGGCGCTCCCAGTCCCGTCTCAGGACGTAGCGCAGCGCCTCCCCGGCGCTCTCCCACATGGCGAGCAGGTCGGCGTCGGCACGCTCCGACTCGCCGTCGAGGTGGGCGAGCCAGGCGCGCAGGCCGAACAGCCGCCCGCGCGGGTAGCCGCCGAGCTCGTCCGGGTAGTGCTCGTCGATGAGCGCCAGCGTGTCGGCGAGCACCTCGCCGCGCGGTCGAGGAGGCCGACCTCGGCGAGGGCGGGCACGAGATCGACCTGACCCCAGTAGCGGAACAGGATCGACCCGCCCGCCACCGTCGCGAGCGTCCGCTCCGCGGCCGCGAGCGTCGCCGCCGCATCGCCGCGCAGCGACGCGACCTCCGCCGGCGCCAGCTCGATCATGAAGGAACGCGCGCTCTGCTCCAGATGCTTGACCTGAGCGAGCTCGACCTCCGCTTCCGCCAGCCGGCCGGCGCGCGCGTGGAGCAGCGCGCACCAGGCGTGTGACGCGTCGGTTAGCAGCGGCGCCCCGCGACCGTGCACCATCGCGCGCATGGCGAGCCACCTGGCGAGCGCCTCCTCGGTATCGCCGCGGTCCGCGATCACGATCGCGAGGACGCCGAGCACGATCTGGCGGCGCTGCAGCGGGTCGAAATGCTCCATCGCACGGCCGGCCGTCTCGAGCTGCTCGCAGACGAGCTCGACGTGTCCCTGTGGCAGGTCGATGAACAGCCGCTGCAGTGCCTGGAAGGGCGGCAGCAGGGCACCCTCGGGATGCTGCTCAGCCCGCTCCGCCAGCTGCTCGGATTCCTCGAAGCGCCCGAAGCTGGCGAGCGCGCCTGCTCCGTACATCGCCGCCGCCGGCGCCAGCGCGCGCGCCTCGGCGGCCTCCGGCCGGTCCCAGCCCTCCACGACTCGCTCCACCTCGTCGCCCGCGTGGGTTGCGAACAGCAGGTCGATGAGGATCGAGCGAGCGGCCCACTCGGCGGTGACGTTCGGGCGTTCACGAAATCCGCTGATCGCGTCGCGCAGCGAGGCAATCGCCGCCGCGTTCTCGCCCGCCCGCCACTGCAGCTGTCCCTCGAGCGCTCGCATCGTCGGATAGCCGCGCTCGGTCTCCGGCAACAGCGATAACCAGCGCGGAATCAGCTCGGGGCCGGTGCGGGCGAGCGCCAGCCCCTCGCGCTCGATCGCCGCCACGGCCTCAGGCCAGGCATGGGCCTCGAGCCAATGCTCGATCGCCTCGACGGGGTCGCCGTCCTTGTCGAGCGCCGGCGCGACGGCGGCGTTGAGCGCCCGCCACTCGGGCTCGCCGCGCTCAGCCCTGAGCCGGTCCAGCAGGAAGTCCCGGAGCAGCGGGTGGTAGGCGAATCCGCCGTCGGTGCCGCGCACCAGCAGGCCCGCGCGTTCCACCCGGCTCGCGAATCCCTCGGGCAGCCCGAGGACACGCTCGACCGTGGGGGTCACCACCGGCACGACGCTCGACTCGAGTGCGGCCTCACGCAGCGCCGGCTCGAGCGAGTCGAGCAGCTCCTCGGACAGGTACGCGTGCAGGTCGGGAGCCGAGCGCAGGTCGCCGAGCGCCGTGGCGAGGTCGCCGGCCTGCGTGGCTCGCTCGACGAGTCCAGCCGCGAGCGCGATGCCGAGCGGCCAGCCCTCGGTCAGCTCCATCACCACCTCGACGTGCTCGCTCGGCGGGTTCTGGCCGGTGCGCCGCCGCAGGAGCTCGGCGCACTCCTCGGCATCGAACGCGAGGTCGGCGGTCGTCAGCTCGATCAGTCGCCCGGACGCGCGCACCTTCGCCACCTTGAGAGCGAGCGGTCGCCGGCTCGCCACCGCCACGCGCAGCAGCGGCAGCTCGGCCCTTACGAGCTCACTGACGATCTGGAGCGAGTCAGCTGCGCCGTCGAGCTGCTCGGCGTCGTCGATCACCACCACGAGCGGCTCGACAAGCAAGCGCGACAGCTCGTCGATGAGCTCACGGGTGAGGCCGAGCCCATCGACGCGCTCCTCGGAGGCGACGATCCGCTCGGCGAGCGCGTCCGCGGACCCGGGGACGGCGGCGGCAATCGCGTTCACGATCATCGTGGCGAGCACGCCCGGGCTGCGCGCTGTCGGCGTGCAGGCGACCCACGCGAACGGGCGCGTCCCGGCGCCAAGCACCTGCTCGAGCGTGACGGTCTTGCCGCAGCCGGCTCCCGCGGTCAGCACGACGCTGCCCGCTCCAAGCGCGTCTTCGACCCTGCCGGCAAGCCGGCTGCGCCCAATGTGGAGCCGGGGCGCCTCGCGAGGGGCCAGGTCGACTGGTCGAGACGTGGCGAGATAGTAAGCCGCTGCGGCGTGCGATGATCCAGCGGTGCTGTCGGAGGGTGGCGAGGAAGGACGGCATCGTGATTTGCGTGCTCTCGCTGAGCCTCTCAGGCTCCTCTCATCTAGGGAGCGCGATCATGGATGCGTGCGCGTTCTCGTCGTAGAGGATGATCAGCGGATGGCCGCGGCCATCCGTCGCGGGCTGCGCTTCGAGGGCCTCGTCGTAGACCTTGCCGGCGACGGCGAGGAGGGTCTGCGCGCGGCGCGCGCGACCGCCTACGACGTGATCGTGCTCGACGTCATGATGCCGGGCCTCGACGGCTTCGAGACGTGCTCCCGGATGCGCGAGACGGGCATCCGCGCGCCCGTGCTGATGCTGACCGCTCGCGACGCCGTGGAGGATCGCGTGCGGGGACTCGATGGCGGCGCGGACGACTACCTCACGAAGCCCTTCTCACTCTCCGAGCTCACGGCGCGGCTGCGCGCGCTCGTGCGGCGCGGCCCCATCGAGCAGGACAGCGTGCTCGAGGTCGGAAATCTGCGGCTCGACCCGGCCACCCGGGAGGTGCATCGGGGCGAGGCCGAGATCGAGCTGTCCGCGCGCGAGTTCGCCCTGCTCGAGACGTTCATGCGCAGGCCGGGACAGGTGCTTGGCCAACTGCAGTTGCTCGAGTCCGCCTGGGACCTCGGCTACGAGCAGCGCTCGAACGTGGTCGAGGTCTACGTGCGCTATCTGCGCGAGAAGATCGATCGGCCCTTCGGGGTGAGGTCGATCGAAACCGTGAGGGGCGTCGGCTACCGGCTGCGGCGGGACGGCGGCGTGTGAGCCGCGTCCCGATCCGGATACGGCTGACGGCGGCCTTCGCGCTTGCGATGGTGCTCGTGCTGGCAGCGGCGGGCACGTTCGTGTACCTGCGGCTCTCGGAAGACCTGAACGAGAGCGTGGACGCGGCGCTGCAAGCCCGGGCCGGCGCGGTGCTTGCGTCGGGGTCGGCCGCGGCTGGCGCGCCGGGCGATCCCGAGGAGGGCTTCGCGCTTCTCGTCAGCCCCGACGGACGGGCACGAGGCCTGCGCGGCGACGAGTTGCGCCGCGCGGCGGCCGGCGAGGAGGTGATGGTCGAGCGCGACGTGCCCGGCATCGAAGCGGCCACACGCGTGCTGGCGCGCTCGGACGGCAGCCGCGTCGCCGTCGTCGGACAGTCCCTGGACGACCGCGACGAGACGCTCGCCAACCTCGTTGCGTCGTTCGCCATCGGGGGCCCCATCGCGGTGCTGCTCGCCTCCCTGCTCGGCTACGGGCTGGCCGCGACGGCGCTGCGCCCGGTCGAGGCGATGCGCCGGCGTGCGGAGGAGGTCTCGCTCGCCGACGGTGCGGACCGCCTTCCCTTGCCGGAGGCGCGCGACGAGATCCGCCGGCTCGGCGAGACGCTCAACGAGATGCTCGAGCGGCTGCGGCGGTCGTTCGAGCGCGAGCGCAGCTTCGTGGCAGACGCCAGCCACGAGCTGCGCACACCGGTGGCGGTCATCAAGACCGAGATCGAGGGGGCGCTGCGGGCCGGCCGGCACGATCCGCAGGTGCGTGAGGCGCTCGTGGCGTCGCTCGAGGAGTGCGACCACCTCGGGCAACTCGCGGAGGATCTCCTGGTGGTCGCGCGCGCCGGCGAGGGCGAGCTCGAGCTTCAGGCTACGCCGCTCGACGCCCACGAGCTGCTGGAGCGGACGCGTGGGCGCTTTGTCGACCGCGCTCGCGAGCGCGGGCGCAGCATCGTCGTCCAGGCGAACGACGCTCAGATCGTCTACGGGGACGAGCTGCGCCTGCGCCAAGCCCTCGGCAACCTTGTCGACAACGCCCTGCGTCACGGTGCCGGAAAGATCGAGCTGTCCGCGCGCCGGGAGGGACAGGGCATGGAGCTGGCGGTCTCGGACGCCGGCACACGGCTTCCGCGCGGACTTCGCGGCCCGCGCGTTCGACCGCTTCACGCGCGGCGACGTGGCGCGCAGCAGCTCCGGAACCGGACTCGGGCTCGCGATCGTGCGGACGATCGCCGAGGCTCACGGCGGCCGCGCCGATGCAGTGCCGGGCTCGGGCGCGACCGTACGCATCTGGCTTCCCGACGGGCCCGACACCGTCTCAGGGGCATCTCAGGTTGCGGACCTAACTTCTCGATCGGAGGAAGCAACCCCGGTACGAGGAGGCGAAGGGAAGTAATGGACAAGCTCAAGGGAATCATCATTGGCGTGGCGGTTGTCGCGGTGTTGGCGATCGGCGGTACGGCTATCGCGAGCTCGGTCGGCGGCGACGACGACGGCAGCGACAAGGCGATCACGGGCACCGCGCTCGGCAAGGCGAAGGCGGCGGCGCTGGCCCACACCGGTGGCGGCAAGGTCACCGAGACCGAGGCGGGCGACGAGGAGGGCGCCTACGAGGTCGAGGTCACGATGCCGGACGGAGGCCAGGTCGATGTGCACCTCGACAAGAGCTTCCACGTACTGAACCAGTCTGCCGATGACGACGGCAGCGGCGACGACGCCGGCGAGCGGGAGTAAGGCAGGGGGCGAGCGGTGCGGGGTCGTATGCTCGGCCCCATGCCGCTCGTCGACCACGCCGACAGCGTTCTCGTAGTCGTCGATGCCCAGGAGGGCTTCTACGGCGAGGGACTGCCGGGCCGCGAGGGCGACGCCGCGCGTGAGGCGCTGGCACGTATGACCTGGCTTGCGCGGGTCGCGCGCCGGCTCGCCGTACCGGCCGTCCTGACCGAGGAGGACCCGGAGCGAAACGGCGCGACCTTCACGCCGATCGCGAGGCTCTTCCCGGACGCGCCGGCGCTCGTCAAGCCGACCTTCGGGCTGACCGGCACGCCCGAGATCGTCGCGCGGATCGAGAGCACGGGCCGTGGCACGGCCGTGCTGGTCGGGTTCGAGACGGACGTGTGCGTGGCGCAGTCGGCGATCGGCCTGAGGGAGCGCGGCATGCGCGTCGTCGCGGTCGAGGACGCTGTCTTCTCGCCCGGGGAGATGCATGGACGCGGTCTCGCGCGCATGACGGCGGAGGGTGTGGAGCTCAACCACTGCAAGGGGCTCGCCTACGAGTGGACGCGCACGCTCGGCGAGTCGCGCTCGGTGCTCCACGATCCCGAGGTGGGCGAGGCTCCCTTCAGGCTGTGAGGATGCCGTCCGCTGGGGCCCTCGATCCGCGCCTCCTCAAGGCATTCACGGTCCTGGCAGAGGAGCTCCACTTCGGCCGCGCCGCGGAGCGCCTGTACGTGGCGCAGCCGGCGGTGAGCCAGCAGCTGCAGCGGCTCGAGGACCAGCTCGGCGTGCGCCTCTTCGAGCGCAGCACCCAGCACGTCTCACTCACGGCCGAGGGCGAGGCGATCCTGCCCTACGCGCGCCAGGCGGTGGCCGCTGCCGCCGCGGTCGAGCGAGCGGCGCGCGCGGCTGCGGATGGGGAGGAGGCAACCCTGGACGTCGGCCTCTCACCGGGCGTCCACTATCTGGCGGAGCGCGCGCTCGCCGGCCTGGCCGAGAGCGATCCACAGGTCCGTGTGCGCGCGATCGCGGCCAACACCGGCTCGGTTGCGCGCCAGGTGGCGGACGGCAGGCTCGAGATCGGCGTGGGGTTTGCGACCGCACCCACTCCCGGGGTCCGGCTCGAGACGGTCGCGCACGTTCCCGCCGTCGCCGCGGTCGCGAGCCACGACCCGCTCGCCAGACGCAGGACGGTGGCGCTGCGCGAGCTCTCCGGGCGCCGCTTCGCCCAGGTCGATCCCCTCGAAGGGCCTGGGTACAACGAGGCGGTGCGCGAGCTCTGCACCGAGGCCGGCTTCGAGCCGGGCCTCGCCGACCGGGCCGCGGGGCCGATGGCGTGGGAGACCGCGGTCCGGAGCGGCGAATGCGTGGGGCTGACGACGCGCGTATCGGCTGCTTCGACGATCCGTGGCATACGCACGATCGAGCTCGACGAGCAGGCGCTGTTCCGGATCGACCTGCTGACACCGGAGAGCGCCGACGGTCGCCTGTCTGCCGCCGCCACGAGCCTCGCCGAGGCGCTCATTCGCGCTGCTTCTTGACGCCCGCCGAGTCTTCTCGAAGCGCCGCCCCGCGAGGCTATGGTCGTCCGGATGCGGAGCTGGATGGCGGTGGCGCTCGTGGCCCTGACGGCGTGGGCGGGCTGTGAGGACGACGCCGACCGCGACGCCGGGCGGAGCTCGGCGCCGCGCCAGGTCGAGGGCTCGCTGGACCTCGAGCATGCCCAGGCGGGCGCGCCCGATGCGGGCACTCGCGGCGGGCATGGAGCGGACCGCTACGTGCTGCGCGCCGAAGGCGGAGAGGCTCTGATCAGCGGCCGGGTGGACCCGGCCAGCGCGCGCGTGGAGCTCGTCGACGAAACGGGCCGGCGGCGGGCGCGCGTGCTCCCCGGGGCCGACGGGCGCTTCTCCGCGCTGCTGCCCGGCCTACCGCGGAACGGCGCCGTGACGTTCCGGCTCTCCGCCGGCGCTGGGCGGGCGTCGCCCTGGCGCAGCGAGATCGTCGCGTCGCGCCCGCCCGGCCGCGCCGCGGTGCGAGCGCTGCAGGTGCCCGCGAGCGACGACACGCCGCCGCTTGCGGCTCTGCTCCTGCGCCACGGCGGCCGGGTCGTCAGCTCGGTCGCGCCGGTGCTGCCCGACCGCGAGGCGCCGGTGCGCCTCGAGCGTCCCGAGCTGTCGCTGACGGCGCTGACGCGGGACGCCGACGGCGGCACGGGGCGCATCCGCGTCTCGGTGAGCTACGTGCGCAGCTGCGACGGAGCGCGCGAGCGCAGGACCCGCCACTTCCCGCCCTCGGAGATCGCGCGCGTGCGCGTGGCTCCGGGCACGCTCGTGCCAGCCGAGCGCCGCCGCCGGGCGCGCGTGCGGCTCGAGCCGGACTGCAGCGTCCGCGGCAAGGCCTGGGCCGACGCGACCAACGCGTCAGGGCTCGAGAGCTTCAGCGACCAGATCCACTTCGAGTACCGCGGCTAGCCGAGGAAGGTGCGCGTCGACGTCGGCTGAGCTCAGGCGGGTACGGCGCCCTCGATGAAGTCGATGATCCCCTGAACGGGCGCCCCCGGCGTGAACACCTCGGCCACCCCCAGCTGCTTCAGCTCAGGGATGTCGTCGTTCGGGATCGTGCCGCCCACCACCAGCACCACGTCCTCCGCACCCTCGTCCTTGAGCAGCGCAGCGATCCGCGGCACCAGCGTCATATGCGCCCCCGACAGGATCGACAACCCGACCGCGTCCGCGTCCTCCTGCAAGACCGTCTCCACGATCTGCTCCGGCGTCTGATGAAGACCCGTGTAGATCACCTCCATACCCGCATCACGCAACGCACGAGCGATGATCTTCGCCCCCCGATCATGACCATCAAGACCAGGCTTCGCGACCACAACACGACGCCGGCGGCGTCATCAGGGCCTGGCTCATCGCGCCGGGTGAGCAGTCAGCCGGCGGGACGCCGCGCTGCGACGCCCCGCCGGCCTGGAGGAGGGAGGGACTGCTCCACCCAGCCGGAGAGCGACCGGGAAGCTTGTGGTGGAAGGGGCGGTCATCGCTAGAAGACCGGCGTCTCGGTGTAGGTCCCGAAGACCTGCTGCAGCGACTCGATGATCTCGCCCTCGCTCGCGTGAGCGCGGGCCGCCTCGACGAGCGGGTCCATGAGGTTGCGGCCGGCGGCCGCGGCGTCGCGGAGCTCGGCCAGCGTCTGCTCGACCGCGGTGCTGTCCCGCGCCGCCCGCACCGCCTGCAGGCGCCCGATCTGCTTGCGCTCGAGCTCGACCGGGATCTTGAGGATGCTCGGTCTGGTCGTCGTCGAGCTGCTGGTAGCGGTTGACGCCGACGATGATGCGCCGGCCGGCCTCGATCTCTTCCTGAAGCTGGAAGCTGGCGTCGGCGATCTCGCGCTGGGGGTAGTTCTGCTTGATCGCGTCGACCATGCCGCCGAGCTCGTCGATCTTGTTGAAGTAGTCGTAGGCGCCCTGCTCCATGCGGTCGGTCAGCGCCTCGACGAAGTAGGAGCCGCCGAGCGGATCGATCGTGTTAACGACGCCGGTCTCGTGCGCGATGATCTGCTGGGTCCTCAGGGCGACGCGCACGGCCTCCTCGGTTGGCAGCGCGAGCGCCTCGTCGAAGCTGTTGGTGTGCAGCGACTGGGTGCCGCCCAGCACCGCTGACATGGCCTCCGTCGCGGTCCGCACGATGTTGTTCAAGGGCTGCTGTGCGGTCAGCGACACACCCGCGGTCTGGGTGTGGAAGCGCATCAGGAGCGAACGCTCGTCCCTCGCCCCGTACGTGTCCCTGAGCTCGCGGGCCCAGATCCGCCGGGCGGCCCGGTACTTCGCGATCTCCTCGAAGAAGTCGATGTGGGCGTTGAAGAAGAAGCTGAGCCTGGGGGCGAAGTCGTCCACCGCGAGGCCGCGCTCGAGCGCGTGCTCGACGTACGTGAAGCCGTCCTTCAAGGTGAACGCGAGCTCCTGCACCGCCGTCGAGCCGGCCTCGCGGATGTGGTAGCCGGAGATCGAGACCGGGTGCCAGCGTGGCATCCGCCTCGCGCAGAACTCGATCATGTCCGTCACGAGCCGCATCGCCGGATCGATCGGGAAGCACCACTCCTTCTGCGCGATGTACTCCTTGAGGATGTCCGTCTGGATCGTGCCGGCCAGCTGCTCGGGCGGGACGCCCTGGCGCTCGGCGGCGACGACGTAGAAGGCGAGCATCACCGCGGCGGGGGCGTTGATCGTCATCGACGTCGACACCTCGCCCATCGGGATGCCGCGGAACAAAAGCTCCATGTCGTCGAGCGTGTCGACGGCGACGCCCTCCCTGCCGACCTCGCCCTCGCTGCGCGGGTGATCGGAGTCGTGCCCCATCAGCGACGGCATGTCGAACGCCGTCGACAACCCGGTTTGGCCGTGGTCGAGCAGGTAGCGGAAGCGCTCGTTGGTCTCCTCCGGGCCTCCGAAGCCGGCGAACTGGCGCATCGTCCACAGACGCCCGCGATACATCGACGGGTAGACGCCGCGCGTGAACGGGAACTCTCCGGGGAAGCCGATCTGCTCGCTGCTCGGGCAGGTCCGCCTCCGTGTACAGAGGCGCCACCGGCTCGCTGCTCAACGTCGTGAACAGCGCATCGCGCTCCGGCACGCGCGAAAACCGCTCGCGAAACCAACGCTCCGCATCCGTGATCGGCTCCGCGATCGTCATGGCTCTCCAGTCGGTGGCATTCCGATAGTAGGAACCCCACATACTAAGCGCAGAACGGTCTAATCTCCACCGCGGCACATGACGATCGCAGCGGGACAGGCCCCCCAACTGACGGACGAGCTGGTCGAGCTCCGCGAGCTCGTCCGGCGGATCGCGACCGAGCAGGTGGCGCCCAGGGCCGCGGAGATCGACGCGACCGACGAGTACCCCTGGGACCTCCGCCGTCTGCTCGGGGAGCACGACATCCTGGGACTCCCGTTCCCCGTCGAGTACGGCGGGACCGGGACGGGCACGCTCATGCTCCAGATCGCGGTGGAGGAGCTTGCGAAGGCCTCAGCCGCGGTCGCGCTGATCCTGATGATCCAGGAGCTCGGCACGCTCCCCATCCAGCTGTTCGGCAGCGAGGAGCAGAAGCAGCGCTGGCTCCCGCCCTGCGCCTCCGGGGAGTGGTCGCCGGCCTTCTGCCTCTCCGAGCCGGATGCGGGGTCGGACCCGTCCGCCATGCGCACGACCGCCGTCCGCGACGGCGACGAGTGGGTGCTCAACGGGACCAAGAACTGGATCACGAACGCCACGATCGCCGACTTCTACGTGGTGTTCGCCGTCACCGATCCGGCCGCTCGCCGCAGCACCGCGTTCATCGTCGAGAAGGATCGGCCCGGGTTCACGGTCCCGCGGCTCGAGCACAAGCTCGGCATCCACGGCTCGCCCACCGGGGCGCCGGTGCTCGAGGACGTGCGCGTACCCGACGCGAACCGCATCGGCGAGGTCGGCAAGGGCCTGTCGGTCGCGCTCGCCACGCTCGAGCGGACGCGCCTCGGCGCCGCCGCACAGGCCGTCGGCATCGCCCAGGGCGCGATCGACTATGCGACCGCGTACGCGAAGGAGCGCGTGGCGTTCGGCAAGCCGATCATCGAGCTGCAGGCGACGCAGTTCAAGCTGGCGGACATGGAGACGCGCACCGCCGCGGCTCGCGAGCTCCTCCACCGCGCCTGCAGGATGGCCGACGACGGAGATCGCCAGCTCGGCAAGTACTCCTCGATGGCCAAGCTGTTCGCGTCCGATACCGCGATGGCGGTGACGGTCGAGGCGGTCCAGATCCTCGGCGGCTACGGCTACGTGACCGAGTACCCGGTCGAGCGCATGATGCGCGACGCGAAGATCACTCAGATCTACGAGGGCACGAACGAGATCCAGCGGGTGATCATCGCGCGCTCGCTCATGCGCTGAGCCCGTTCTCGAAGTCCCCGGCGTCGATGCGCACGCGGCGCAGCGTCTCGGTGATGCCCTCGAGCTCCGCCTTGGTGAGCGGCGCCGTGCCGAAGCGATCCTCGTTCAGCGCGGCCGTCGCCTGCTCGGCCACCTGCCGGCCGAGCGGGGTGATCGCCGCCAGCGTGGTGCGCCTGTCCTGCTCGTGCGACTGGCGCTCGACGTAGCCCTCCTTCTCGAGGCCGTCGATCGTGTTCGTGACGCTCGTGCGGTGGACCTGGAGGCGCTGGCCCATCTTGCCGAGCGGCAGCGAGCCGCGGCGGCTGTAGTAGAGGAGCATGAGCGCCTCGTAGCGCGGGAAGGTCAGGCCGTGCGGCCGCAGCAGCTCGTTCAGGCGGGCCATCAGGATCTGATGAACCCTCATCACCGACGTGACGGCGCTCATCGAGGGGGTCGCGGAGCTGCCCCAGTGGCGATTCCATTGGCGCCGGGCCTCCGCTATCGGGTCGAACGAGGTGCGCTTCGGCACGCGCTGAAGCATCGCACCTCACTCAGAGGCCAAGCGAGCGCCCGACTATCTCCTTCATGATCTCGTTGGTTCCGCCGTAGATGCGCTGGACGCGAGCGTCGCGCCAGAGCCGCGAGACCTTGTACTCGTCCATGTAGCCGTAGCCCCCGTGCAGCTGCAGGCAGCGGTCCAGCACCTCGAACTGCAGGTCCGTGGTCAGCGCCTTGACGCCCGCCGCCTCCGCGCCGCTCAGCTCGCCGCCGTTGAGGGCGACGATGCAGCGATCCACGTAGGCGCGCGCCGCCGCGATCTTCGTGCTGAGCTCGGCGACCGCGAAGCGGTTGGCCTGGAAGCTTCCGACTGGCTGGCCGAACGCAGTGCGCTCGCGGATGTAGTCGAGCGTCAGCTCGAGCGCATGCTCGGCGGCGGCGACCGCCGACACCGCGATCGAGAGCCGCTCGCGCGGCAGCTCGGCCTTGAGGTACTGCAGTCCCATGCCCTCCTCGCCGAGCCGGTTCTCCACCGGGACCTCGACCTGGTTGAAGTAGAGCTCGGCGGTGTCCTGCGCCCGGCGGCCGATCTTGGCCAGCTTGCGGCCGCGGTCGAAGCCGTCCATGTCCTTGTCGACCATCAGCAGGCTGAAGCCGTCGCGGCCGCCGCCGCGTGCGGTGCGCGCCGCCACGATCACGAGATCGGCCTGGATGCCGCTCGTGACGAAGGTCTTGGAGCCGTTGAGGACATACGAGCCGCCGTCGAGCTCGGCGCTCGCACTCATCGCCTGAAGATCCGAGCCCGCCCCGGGCTCGGTCAGCGCGATCGCCACGATCAGCTCGCCGCGCGTGAAGGGCGGCAGCCAGCGCTCCTTCTGCTCGTCGTTGGTCAGCTTGACGAGATAAGGAGCGACGATGTCGTTCTCCAGGCTGAAGTTGTCTCCCACGGCCCCGGCGTAGGCGACCTCCTCGTCGAGGATCGCGTTGAAGCGGAAGTCCTCAAGCCCGAGCCCGCCGTACTCCTCGGGCGCCTCGAAGCCCACGAATCCGCTCTCGGCGGCCTTGACCCAGAAGCTCCTGTCGACCAGGCCCGCGGCCTCCCAGGCGTCGGTGTGCGGCACCGCCTCGCGCGCAAAGAAGGCGCGAGCCGACTCGCGGAAAGTGGTGTGCTCGTCCTCGAAGATCGTCCGGCGCACGGGGCCGATGCTGCCGCAGCCGGCCCGGTCTGTCAACCAAGCGTTTGGTTTTAGGGCTTGCCGTTGGGCCCCGGAAACACGCGCTGAACCAGCGGCGTGCGCACCCAGCCGCGGTAGGCGGCGCTGAAGGCCTTCATCGGCTGCGCGCCCGGCGCCGAGCGCAGTTCGCGCTCGACCGCGTCGTCGTAATCGACCTGGTCGCCGTCGCTCCAAGCCTGTGAGGCGTTGAGCAGGCGGCTGCTGAAGAAGTCCTCGAGCAGCGGCAACGCCGCGCTGTCGGGATCGAACAGCATCAGGTGACCCTCGCCCGGCAGCGTGTGTAGCCGGCTGTTCGGCAGTCGCGAGGCGAGCAGCCGCCCGTTCGCGGGCGGCACGAGCCGGTCACACTGGCCGGCCAGCACGAGCGTCGGGATCCGGACGGTGTGGGCCCAGTGGAGGCTCGACCAGGTCGTCCCCTGCAGGAACTGCTGGGCGTAGCCGAGTGCGCTCGGAGGATGGCTGTTGCGCTCGCGGGCCTGTGCGTCCGCGCGCGCCGTCTCCGCGAAGCGGCGGCCCCCGTCGAGCAGGTGGCTCGTGCGCCGGTAGAAGCTCTTGGAGACGTAGCGCAGCGGGGTGCTGATCAGCGCGAGCGGCACGAGCTCGGGTGGCGCGCTCCCCCAGCCGCAGCTCGTTCCCACGAGGGCGAGCCGCCGCACGCGGTCGGGCGCTGAGCGGGCCAGCTGCTGCGCCATCACGCCGCCGAGTGAGTAGCCGACCACGTCGACCCGCTCGTAGCCCAGCTCGTCGAGCAGCCGGCCGAGCATCCAGCTCACGGCCGGCAGCGGCAGCGGCACGGGCGTTGCGCGCGAGCGTCCCATCCCCGGCGCGTCGAACGTGATCGTGTGCGCGTGAGCCGACAGCCGGCTCTGGGCGACGTTCCACATCTCGAGATTCCCGCCCAGCCCGTTGATCATGAGCAGCGGGTAGCCCTCGCCGCGCTCGCGCACGAAAATCCCGAATCCGTTGAAGGTGACGAGCCGCTCCTCACCCTCCTCGGTCCGGACGGCGACCGCTGCTTCGGCGGCCTCCGACCGGCCGTTCGGTTCCGCGAGCATCAACGTGTGTATACCTCATAAACCGGCATCAAGCGTCCGCTGCAGCCGTCAATCCACGCCGATCAGGGCGATTCCGGACAGCACCGGCCGGCCGTCCGCGCTCGCCTCCACGGCCAGCTCGGCCGTCCCGGCGGCGGCGTCGACCGACGTCACGGAACCGCTGCACTCCACGCGTTCGCCCGCGAACACGTTGCCGAGGAAGCGCACGCGTACGCGGCGCACGCGCTCGGCCGAGCCCGCGAACCCGACGAGCATCTCCATCAGGTAGCCGAGGTTGCTCGGGCCCTGGTTGATCGGGCGCTCGCCGAGGCCCAGCGCGCGCACGCTGGCCTCGTCGTAGTGGATCGGATTGGGGTCGTCGAGGATCGCCGCCATCGTCTTCATCGGCTCGGGGCTCACCGACTCGATCACATGCGGCGGCAGCGCCTGTCCCGGTTGCAGCGAGTCCGCGCGCACTCAGGCCTCCGCCCGGGGAAAGATCCAGGCGGCCCCGCAGCGCAGCACGGGAGCGCTGGACCCCTCCTCGCGGACGGTGAAGCGCAGCTGAAGGCGGTCGAACGGCCCCGCCCGCGCGCCGCGCTTGCGCTCGATCCCCGCGATCTCGCCCTCGCCCACGTAGGTCGCGCCCGGCCGCAGCGTCCCGTCGAACTCCATGTCGACCTCTCCCATCAGGACGCCGCTGTCGGCATCGGCGCCCATCAGCTCGAAGACGTCGGTGATGGCGACGCCCGATGACCTGATCGCGACGAAGTAGGCGAGCGAGGGATGCGCGACGGCGGCGTCGGGCGCCGCGCCGACGGCGTCGGCCCAGAGCCAGCTCACGTGCTCGGTCAGCGTGTAGCTGCCGCCCGGAAAGCGGTGCCCCGCGAGGTGCGCGAAGTCGCTCTCCGTCGCCTCAGGCATCCGTGCGCACCTCGGAGCCGTCCTGCCCCCAGCGCGTGTGGAACGAGCCCTCGCGGTCGACGCGCCGGTAGGTGTGGGCGCCGAAGAAGTCGCGCAGGCCCTGGATCAGGTACGCCGGCCCGCGCTCGCGCCGGTAGCCGTCGTAGTAGGCGAGCGACGACGTGAACGCCGGCACGGCCACGCCGAGCTCGACCGCGTGGGCGATCACGCGCCGCCAGGAGTCCTGGGCGTCGGCGACCGCGTCGCGGAAGTACGGCACCATCAGCAGGTTGACGGTGTCGGGGTTCTCGGCGTAGGCGTCGCGGATGCGGTTGAGGAAGCGGGCGCGGATGATGCAGCCGCCGCGCCAGATCGTGGCGAGCGAGCCCATGTCGAGCTTCCAGTCGTACGCCGCCGAGGCCGCGGCGAGCTGCTCGAAGCCCTGCGCGTAGGCCACCACCTTGCTGGCGTAGAGCGCCTTCTGGATGTCGTCGACGAGGCCGTCGGGCGCTGCGGCTCCCGTACCCGGGCTGGGCCCGGCCAGAGCCTCCGACGCCGCGTGGCGCTGGTCGCGCAGCGCCGACAGCGAGCGCGCGAACACGGCCTCGGTAATGCCCGTCAGCGGCACGCCGAGCTCGAGCGCGTCCTGGCTCGTCCAGCGCCCGGTGCCCTTCTGCTCTGCCTGGTCGACGATCACGTCGACGAGCGGGCCGCCCGTGTCCGCGTCCTCCTTGGCGAGCACCTTCGCCGTGATCTCGATGAGGAACGACTCGAGGTCGCCGCTGTTCCACTCGTCGAAGATGCCGGCGATCTCGGGCACCTCGAGCCCCGCGCCGTTGCGCAGCAGGTCGTAGGCCTCGGCGATCAGCTGGATGTCGGCGTACTCGATGCCGTTGTGGACCATCTTCACGTAGTGGCCGGCACCGTCCGAGCCGATGTAGGTGCAGCACGGCTCGCCGTCCACCTGGGCGGCGATCGAGGTGAGCGTCTCCTCGACCTCCCCGTAGGCCTCGCGCTCGCCGCCGGGCATGATGCTCGGGCCGAGCAGCGCGCCCTCCTCGCCGCCCGAGACGCCGATTCCGAGGAAGCGCAGCCCGCGCTCGGCGCAGGCGTCGTGGCGGCGGCGCGTGTCGGCGAAGTGGGAGTTGCCCGCGTCGATGATGATGTCGCCCTCGTCGAGCAGCGGCGTGAGCTCCTCGATCACGCCGTCGACGGGCGGCCCCGCCTTGACCATCGCGATGATCCGGCGCGGCCGCTCGAGCGAGCGCACGAAGTCCTCCACCGAGTGCGAGGCCTCGAAGGCGCCCTCGCCCGAGTACTGCTCCATGAAGTCGTCGGTGCGGGCGGCGGTGCGGTTGTGCACCGCCACCGGGACGCCGTGGTGAGCGATGTTCCGGGCCAGGTTGGCTCCCATCACCGCCAGTCCGGTGACCCCGATCTGACTGTCCGCACCCATCGCTTCTCCCTTCGAGACGGCTGTCCGCGGGCGAGCGTATAGGATCCGGGAACCAATCAAGCGGTGGGTTGAAAAACGCGAAGGAGGGGCCCATGCCGAGTGGACCGTTTGCCCACGTGTGCCTGCTCGTCGAGGACCTCGACAAGGCCGTTGAAGACTGGACCAAGCTGCTGAAGGTGCTGGACCCGGGCCAGCTCGAGGAGCCGCTCGTCCGCTACGAGGACTTCGAGGGCGGCGAGGACCGGATGCGCTGGGCGACGTTCGTGTCGAACGGCGGCGCCGAGATCCAGCTGATGGAGCCGGCCGCGGACAGCCCGCTTGGCCGCCGGCTTGCAAAGCACGGCGAGCACGTGCACCACATCTGCTTCACGACCGACGATCCGGACGAGACCGCGCGCCGGCTCGCGGAGGAGGGGCTCTCCACGAGCGGCGAGGTGTCGAGCGACCCGGCGATGCCGTGGCAGCGCTGGACCTGGGTGCTGTCCGACAGCGCCCACGGGACGCTCGTCGAGGTGGCGCGGCCGTACCGCGCGGTGGACGGCAAGTGGGAGTCGGCCTCGCCGGCCGACGCCTAGACGCACACACGAAGACGGAAGGGACGGCTCGTGGCAATCGAGAAGGTCGTGGTGGTCGGCGGCGGCACGATGGGCAACGGCATCGCCCAGGTGGTCGCCGCGTCGGGACTGGAGGTGACGATCGTCGACGTGGACGACGCGGCGCTCGAGCGTGCGCGCAAGCGGATCGACCGGAGCCTCGAGCGCTTCGTCAAGTCCGAGCGCCTGTCCGCCGAGGACGCCGACGGCGTCCGCGCGCGCATCTCGACGTCCACCGACCTGGACGCGGCGGCCGCCGATGCCGATCACGCCATCGAGACGGTGATCGAGGACCTCGACGTCAAGCGCGACGTGCTGAGAAGGCTCGACGCGGCCTGCCGCGACGACGTCATCTTCGCCTCCAACACCTCCCAGTTCCCGATCTCGGCGCTCGCGGCGGCCACCTCGCGCGCCGACCGCGTGATCGGCTCGCACTGGTTCAACCCGCCGCCGATGATGGACCTGATCGAGGTGATCCGCGGCGTCGCTACTTCGGACGAGACGCTCGCGACGACGCTCGGTCTCGCCGAGCGCTACGGCAAGCGAACAGTCGTGTGCCAGAAGGACACGCCCGGCTTCATCACCTCGCGGCTGATCGTCACGCTCGCGCTCGAGGCGATGCGCATCGTCGAGGAGGGCATCGCCGATCCGGACGACGTGGACCTGGCCTGCGTCAAGGCGTTCAACCACGCGATGGGCCCGATCGACACGATGGACTACTCCGGCCTCGACACCACGCTGCGCGTAGCCGACAACATGCGCCACACCTACGGCGAGCGCTTCCTGGCGCCCCAGAACCTGCGCGCGCTCGTGAACGCCGGCCGGCTCGGGCGCAAGAGCGGCACCGGCTTCAAGAGCTACGAGCAGGAGAGCTGAGCGTGCCGGGCCCCGTGACGGTCGAGGTCGGCGGCGGCGTCGCGACGGTGACCGTCGACAACCCACCCGTCAACGCACTCGACGACCCCACGCTCGAGGGCCTCGGCGAGGCGGCGCGCCAGGTGTCGGCCGACGAGCAGGTGCGCGCAGTCGTGCTGACGGGCGCGGGCGAGCGCGCCTTCCTGGCCGGGGCGGACCTGCGCTCGCTCCAGCACGCGCTCGGAACGCCCGAGATGGAGGCGCACGTGGCGCTCACCCGCCCGGTCTTCGACGCCTGGCGCGGGCTCGACCAGCCGGTCGTGGCGGCCGTCCAGGCGAGCGCGGTGGGCGGCGGCTTCGAGTTCATGCTCGTCTGCGACCTGATCGTCGCCGACCCGCGGGCGCGCTTCGGCGTCCCCGAGGTCACGCTGGGGCTGATGCCGGGCGGGGGCGGGACCCAGCGGCTGCCGCGGCGCGCCGGCTGGACGGCGGCTGCCGAGCTGCTGCTGCTCGGGAAGCTCGTCAAGGCCGAGCGCGCTCTCGAGCTCGGGCTCATCAACGCTCTGGCCGAGCAGGGCGACGCCGTTGCCGAAGCGCAGGAGCTCGCGGCGCGGCTGGCGGCGCTGCCTTCCGTGGCCGTGCAGTCGGTAAAGCGCGCCCTGCGGCAGGCGCTCGAACTCGGGCTCGACGAGGGGCTCGACGCCGAGCGTGAGCTGTTCCTCAGGGTCGCCGCCTCGGAGGACGCCAGGGAGGGCGCCGAGGCGTTCCTCGCCAAGCGCGAGCCGAGCTTCAGGCACCGCTGAAGCGCGAGGCGCCCGACTCCCCGGGTTGCTCCGACACGCGGCCGGTCGACACGAGGTGCTCGAGGTAGGCCGCCGTCTCCCAGAGGCGCCACACGCGCGTGCTGCGATCGAGCGAGCCCCCGTGCATGCGCACGAACAGCTCCCAGCCGCTGCCGGGCGCCGCGCGGATCTCGGCCTCGAGACGGTCGACGCGCTCCTCGATGCCGGCGATGTTCGCGCTCAGCAGCGCCGGCGGGTCGTCGAGCGGGCGGCCGTGACCGGGGAGAATCAGCCGCACGTCGAGTGACTGAAGCCGCCGGAGCGACTCGAGATGCTGCGCGACCGGGTCCGCCGAGAAGCCCAGGTCGAAGAACGGGGCGAGTATCGGGCCGACCACGTCGCCCACGATCAGGACCCGCTCGCGGGGCAGAAGGAGGCACACCTGGGAGGGCGCATGCCCCGGGGTCTCGATCGCCTCGAGGTCCCCCAGTGCAGTCGGGACCCGGGTTCCCTCGCGCAGCGGCTCGTCGGCGACCAGGTCGCCGTCGATGCCGTCCGTCTCCTCGCGAACGTCCGCCATCTCCGGCACGACCGCCTCCGGCACGCCGAGACGGCGGGCGAGGCGCTCGCGCTCGGCGCGGTGTCGCTCGGGGTCGCGGAACGCGCCGAGGAAGTGCTCGCCCTCCGTCGATGCCCAGACCCGGCAGCCCGTGCTCTCCGCCACCCGCTTCGCGGAGCCGAAATGATCGGAGTGGAGGTGGGTGATCACCAGGTCGCTCACGTCGGCGAGCCGCCGCCCGCAGCCGGCCAGCGCGTGCTCGAGCGCCTCGAGCCCGCTCGCATGGCCGCCACAGCCGGCGTCCACGAGCACGACGGACCCGTCCGCGCCGTCCAGCGCGTAGGCGTTCGCGTGGCTTATCTGCGGCCAGGGGGTCGGCAGGCGCAGCCGCCAGAGCCCCTCCGCCACCTCCCGGGCCGAGGCCGCCGACGTGTCGACGGCCCAGCTCGCGGGAGGCGGGCCGACCACCTCAGAAGGGCAGGTCGAGCGCGAGCGCGAACTCGCGGAACTGCCAGCGGCTGCCGGAGTTGACGCACTCCGCCGTGTAGACGCCGGTCGACTGGACGGCGAGCTGGCCGTTGTCGATGACGATCAGCGTCAGCGTCGCGGTGACCTTCGCGTCGCTGTCGCTCTCCTCCTCGTAGCGCACGTTGGTGATCACGTGACGGCGCCGGTCGGTCTGCCCCTGCGTCGTCGAGCTGATGAACTCCACCACTCCGGAGCCCGGGGAGAACGGCCCCACCGGGTCCGCTCCCTCGATGTAGATGATGAACGAGGCGTCGTCGTGGAAGACCTGCGCGAGCAGGTCGAAGTCGCGCGCGTCCATCGCCCACGCGTAGTCGGCAAAGAGGTCGTTGATCGCCTGCCGGTCTGCCATCTAGCTGCCCTTTCGTCGGATTGGTCGTCTCATGCTGTCGTTTCGGTCTCGGCCGGGAAGGCGTCTACGCCGCCGTCCACCACGATGCGCTGGCCCGTGACCATGCCGGCGTCCTCGGAGACGACGAAGCGCACGACCCTGGCCACGTCCTCCGGCCGGCAGACGCGCCCGAGCGGTTGTGCCGCGTCGAGCTCGTCCATGCCCACCAGGCCCAGCTTCGCCTTGACGAGCCGCTCGCCCATGTCCGTCGCGACCAGCCCGGGTGCGACGACGTTCACATGCACACCGTGCGCGACCTCCTCCTTGGCCATCGTCAGGGCGAGCGCCTCGAGTGCGGCCTTCGCCATGTTGTATGGGGCGCCGCCGGCGCGCATGGCGGACACCTCGCTGCTGGAGATCATCACGATGTCTCCGCGCGGGCGCTCGCGCATCTGCGGCAGGAGCAGCTGGGCCAGGCGCATTGCGCTGAAGGCGTGCGTGAGCATCAGCCGCTCGAACTCCGAAGGATCGGTGTCCGCCACGGTGTTCCCGCGGCTCGCGATGCCGGCGTTGTTGACGACGATGTCGACGAAGCCGAACTCCGCGAGCACCGCCTCGGCGAGCCGCTCGACCTGGTCGAGGTCGGTCACCGACGCCTGGAAGGCCTTGGCCCGGCCGCCCGCCGTCCGGATCTCCTCGACGGTGGCGGCGGCCGACTCCTCGTCACGGCGGAAGTTGACGGCCACGGCCGCTCCCGAGGCGGCCAGCTCGAGCGCGATCCCGCGGCCGATTCCCCGGCTGCCTCCGGTGACGATCGCCACCCTGCCGTCGAGTGCGCGCGCAGCTGCCATCTCACCGTCACCTCCTCTCTCCAGACGGGCGAGCGGCAATCTACCTACTCCCATAGAATCCGACAAGCGTTTGGTTGATGAACCGACACAAGCCGGCCCGCTCGAGGGCATCAGGATCATCGACCTGTGTCGGCTGCTGCCGGGCGCCTTCGCCACCGGCCTGCTGGGCGACATGGGCGCGGAGGTCATCAAGGTGGAGCAGCCGGGCGTCGGCGACCCGATGCGCACCTACCAGCCGCGCGTCGGCGACACGTCTGCCTTCACCTGGGTCACGGATCGCAGCAAGCGCTCCGTCGCGCTCAACCTGCGCGACCCGCGCGGGGTCGAGGCCGTCCGGCGGCTGGCGCGCGACGCCGACGCCGTCGTCGAGAGCTTCCGCCCGGGCGTGGCCGACCGGCTCGGCGTCGGCTACGACGACCTGCGCGAGCTCAATCCCGCGCTCGTGTACTGCTCGATCAGCGGCTACGGCGCGGACGGGCCGCTCGTCGCGGAGGCGGGCCACGACATCAACTACGTCGGGCGCGCCGGACTGCTCAGCCTCACCGGCGTCGGCGGCCGGCCCGCGGTCCCGGGCGTCACGATCGCCGACCTCGCCGGCGGGTCGCTGATGGGGATCGCCGGCCTCTTGGCCGCGCTCGTGCGCGCCAAGAGCAGCGGGGAGGGGGACCATGTCGACGTCGCGATGACCGACGGGGCGTTCGCGCTGCAGGCGCTGCTGCTGGGCGCGTTCTTCGCGGAGGGCCGCGACCCCGGCATCGAGACGGAGCTCCTGAACGGGGGCTATCCCTGTTACAACCTGTACGAGTGCGCCGACGGCCGCCAGCTCACCATCGGACCGCTCGAGGAGCCCTTCTGGCGCGAGCTCTGCGACGCCGTCGAGCGCCCCGACCTGCTGGCCACCCAGTTCGACAGGGCCGCGATCCCGGTCTGGCGCGAGCTGTTCGCCACGCGTCCGCGCGACGACTGGCTGGCGGCGTTCGCCGGCCGCGACGTCTGCGCCGGCCCGCTCAACAAGCTCTCGGAGGCGACGGCCGACCCACAGCTGCTGCACCGCGGGATGATCACCGAGCAGGAGCACCGGACGGCGGGGCCGGTGCCGCAGGTCGGCACGCCGATCAAGTTCAGGGAGCGGCACGCCGGCCCGCGCGCACCCGCGCAGGCGCTCGGCGAGTCGACCTCGTCCGTACTCGCCGCGGCGGGCTACTCACGTGATGAGATCGAGCGTTTGTTGGATGATGGGGTGGCCGCGGAACCCGCGGCTGTCAACGCAAGCGATTGGTAGGCCATGCGGTACGGATACAAGGCATCTGCAGAGCAGTTCGGGCCGCGTGAGCTGCTCGAGTACTCGGTGCTGGCGGAGCAGGTCGGCTTCGACACGATCGCCGTGTCTGACCACTTCCAGCCCTGGCGCCACAACACGGGGCACGCCCCCAACGCGCTGGTCTGGCTGGGCGCGCTCGGGCAGGCAACCGAGCGGGCCACGATGGTCACGAGCGTGCTCACGCCGACGCTCCGCTACCACCCGTCGATCATCGCCCAGGCGTTCGGAACGCTCGGCAGTCTCGATCCCGGCCGCGTCATCCTCGGCGTCGGCACGGGCGAGTCGATGAACGAGACGCCGGCGACGATGATGGACTGGCCCGGCCCGAAGGAGCGCCGCATGCGGCTGGCCGAGTCGATCAAGCTGATCCGCCAGCTCTGGACGGACGAGCGCGTTACCTTCGAGGGCGAGTACTACGCGACGCGTCAGGCGACCGATCTACGACCGCCCGGAGGAGCAGGTCCCGATCTACGTGGCGGCCTCGGGGCCGCTGGCCGCGAAGCTCGCCGGCCGCGCGGGCGACGGCTTCATCTGCACGAGCGGCAAGCCGATGGAGCTCTACGAGGAGCTGCTCGGCAAGGTGCGCGAGGGCGCCGAGGCGGCCGGCCGCGACGCTGACGCCATGGACCGCATGATCGAGATCAAGGTCTCCTACGACCGCGATCCGGAGCTCGCCGAGCCCGCCTGCCACTGGTGGGCCGCACTGGCGCTCACGGGTGAGGAGAAGAGCGGCATCGAGGATCCGCTCGAGATGGAGCGCCTCGCCGACGCGAACCTCGACCGCGCGCACACGCGCTTCATCGTCACGAGCGACCCCGAGGAGTGCGTCGAGCGGATTCGCCCCTACGTCGAGCTCGGCTTCACACGGCTCGTGTTCCACGGGCCCGGCTACGACCAGCGGCGCTTCCTCGAGCAGTTCTCCGAGGACGTGCTGCCGCTGCTGCGCGAGCGCTTCGGCGCTGCGGCCGAGGTGACGGCATAGACGACAAGACGCTCCTCGACGCGCCGGTCGACGAGCTCTGCCGACTCGCCCGCGAGCGCCGGGCGGAGCTCAGCGGCACGCTCGTCACCTTCTCGCCGAAGGTCTTCATCCCGCTCACGAAGCTGTGCCGCGACGCCTGCGGCTACTGCACGTTCGCGCGGCCGCCGCGGCGCGGCGAGCGCGCCTACATGCGACTGGACGAGGTGCTGGAGATCGCGCGTGCCGGCGCCGCGGCGGGCTGCCGCGAGGCCCTCTTCACGCTCGGCGACAAGCCCGAGCTGCGCTATCGCGTGGCGCGCGAGGAGCTCGCCGAGCTCGGCTTCGCGACGACGCTCGAGTACCTGCGCGAGGCCGCGCGGGTCGTGCTCGAGGAGACCGGGCTGCTGCCGCACCTCAACCCGGGCGTGATGACGCGCGCGGACCTGGCCGCGCTCCGCCCGGTGTCGGCCTCGATGGGGATCATGCTCGAGACGACCGCCGAGCGGCTGTCGGAACGGGGCGGGCCGCACCGAGGCGCGCCCGACAAGGACCCGGCGCTGCGGCTCGAGACGATCCGGCTGGCCGGCGAGCTGAGCATCCCGTTCACGAGCGGGATCCTGATCGGTATCGGCGAGACCCGCGCCGAGCGCCTCGACGCGCTGCGCGCGCTCGCCGAGCTGGCGGATCGGCATGGCCATCTCCAGGAGGTCATCGTCCAGAACTTCAGGGCCAAGCCCGGCACGCGGATGGCGAACCACCCGGAGCCGGACATGGAGGACCACCTCTGGACGATCGCCGCCGCGCGCCTCGTGCTGCCGGCAAGCGTGCACGTGCAGGCGCCGCCCAACCTCGCCTTCGATGACTTCCCGCGCCTGCTCGACGCAGGCATCGACGACTGGGGCGGGGTCTCGCCGGTGACCGTCGACCACGTCAATCCCGAGGCGCCCTGGCCCGAGCTCGACAGGCTCGCGGCGGCGACCCGGGAGCGCGGGCTCACGCTCGTCCCGCGGTTGCCGCTGTACCCGGAGCACGTCCTCGGCCTGGAGCGCTGGGTCGACCCGGCCGTCGCGCCGGCGGTCCGCCACGCCGCCGATTCGATGGGCCTCGCGCGCGAGGATCCCTGGGCGCCGGGCGAGACGGTCAGGGTGCCGGCGGGCCTCAGCTCGGACGCTCTGTCTCACGCGCGCGCCCGCGCGCGCGTGACCGAGCCGGGCGTGGGCGAGGCGCTCGCGCGGGCTGCCGCCGGCGTGCCGCTCGAGGAGGACGACGCGGTCGCCCTCCTCCGCGCACGCGGTGAGGATCGGCTCGCGGTGCTGGCGGCCGCCGATCGGCTCCGGCGCGACGTGTGCGGCGACGAGGTGACCTACGTCGTCACGCGGAACATCCAGTACACGAACGTCTGTTACTTCCGCTGTGGCTTCTGCGCCTTCTCCAAGGGGCGGCTGGCACGGAACCTGCGTGGCAAGCCGTACCTCGTGCCGATGGACGAAATCGTGCGCCGCGCCCAGGAGGCCTGGGACCGGGGCGCCGTCGAGGTCTGCCTGCAGGGCGGGATCCATCCCGCCTTCGACGGCGACTACTACGCCGCCGTGGTCGAGGCGATCCGCGACGGGGTGCCCGGCATCCACGTGCACGCGTTCTCCGCGCTCGAGATCTGGCAGGGCGCGGCAACGCTCGGCGTCTCGCTCGAGGACTACCTCACGCGTCTGCGGGAGCTCGGGCTGTCGTCGCTGCCCGGCACGGCGGCGGAGATCCTCGACGACGAGGTGCGGGC
>CAWFZK010000037.1:0-31992 GCA_963820315.1 uncultured Thermoleophilaceae bacterium
TAGGTCCTGCCCGCGGACCTGCTGAACGCGGCTGATCGGTGGTCGGTCGCCGAGTGAGGTGTGGGGTCTGCGGCGGTTGTAGTAGCGCAGGAACGATGACAGTGCTCGGTCGCGGGTGCGGCTGTCGGGCCAGATCCGCGAGCGTGCCCATTCGACGGCGAGCGTTTGGTTGAAGCGCTCGAGCTTGCCGTTCCAGCGTGGCGTGTAGGCCGGAGTCGGGATGTGGCGGGCGCCGAGCTCGGCCAGCAGCGCTTTGAAGCGGTGGCTTGTGTAGGCCTTGTGGTTGTCGCTCATGACCGCCTCGGCCGGCCCGCAGCCCTGCTCGCGCAGCCAGCGCTCGGCCCGCCTGAGCGTGGCGGTGACGGTAGCGCCGGTCTCTGAGCCGTGCAGCTCTGAGTAGGCGAGCCTGGAGTGGTCGTCGACGACCGAGACGACATAGACCTTGCCCGCGCCGCGCAGCGCTGGTAGCCGCGGCCGATGGCCCAATGCCCAGGCCGGTCAAACTTGGCCAGCTGCATGGCGTCGATGTGCAGCAGCGCACCTGGCTGGGCCCACTCGTAACGGCGCATCGACTGGCGCGGCTCCGAGCGCCTGCGGCGCGAGCAGCCGTGGCGGCGCAACACCTTCCAGACCGTCGAGCGGTGACGGCCGACCAAGCCGGCCAGCCGGGCCGGGCCATAGTTGATCCTGCGCCGGGCGGACAGGATGCGTTGCTCGACCGCCGCGTCGAGCGCCCACGGGCACGAGCGCGGCCGCGGCGGGCGCGTGCGCAGACAGGCGAGGCTGGCCCGCTGCTCCTCATCGGCCGTTCGCCAGCGCCACCACCAGCGGTGCGCGGTCGCCGGCGCGACGCCGAGGCAGGCCGCGGCCTGCCTCATCGTCGCGCCCGCCTCGATCCGCCGCACCAGCTCCAACCGACCGGCCAGTCCGAGCTTGCATCTACCGTCTTCCATCCGGCCCCTCCTCTGGGTGCAGTCGTCGCTGACCACACCCTCAGGACGGGGCCGGACGTATCTCTCAGACGTTCACCAAGAGCGGAGGCAGGTCACCTAGGCCGCGGCACGAGCCTCGTCCGGCTAGGGTGCCGGGCGCGATGGACGACACGATCTTCAAGGCCTATGACGTCCGCGGCCTCTATCCGGACCAGATGGACGAGGACCTGGCGTATCGGATCGGGCGCGGCTTCGCGCAGGTGCTCTCGCAGCTCCAGGACATACCGGTCGCCGAACTGCGCGTGGCGCTCGGGCACGACATGCGGCTGTCCGCGCCCTCGATGAGCGAGGCGTACGCCCGCGGGATCGCCGACGAGGGCGCCGACGTGCTCGACATCGGCATGGTCGGCACGGAGATGCTCTACTGGACGGTCGGCTCACGCGAGCTCGACGGCGGCCTCATGTGCACCGCCTCGCACAATCCGGCGGCCTACACGGGCGCGAAGCTCGTCAAGCGCGGCGCGATCGCGCTCTCGGGCGACTCGGGCATCGGCGAGCTGAAGGAGATCGTGAGCGCCGGCGAGCCGGGAGCGCCCGCCGACCCACCGGGTCAGACCGCGCACGACGATGTCGCCGCGGCGTTCCGCGAGGCGGCCCTCGGCTACATCGACCCCTCCGCCATCAAGCCGCAAAAGGTCGTCGTGGACGGCGGCAACGGCATGGCCGGGCAGATGATCGGCCCGCTGCTCGACTCCCTACCGATCGAGCAGGAGCGCACCTACTGGGAGCCCGACGGCACCTTTCCCGACCACGAGCCGAACCCGCTCCTCGAGGAGAACCGCCGCTTCATCATCGAGCGCGTCCGCGAGACCGGCGCCGACCTCGGGATCGCCTGGGACGGCGACGCGGACCGCTGCTTCTTCATCGACGACACGGGCGAGTTCGTCGCCGGCGACTTCCTGACCGCGCTGCTCGCGGACTCAATCCTGCGCAAGGAGTCCGGCGCGATGATCCTCTACGACGTCCGCGCCTCGCGCGCGGTGCGAGATCTGGTCGAGGCCGCGGGCGGGACTGCGAAGGTCAACCGCGTCGGACACGCGTTCTTCAAGACGCGCATGCGCGACACCGGCGCGGCCTTCGGCGGCGAGGTCTCCGGGCACTACTACTTCCGCGACTTCTACTGCGCCGACTCCGGGACACTGCCCGCGCTGCTGCTGCTCGAGCTGCTCTCGGTGGAGGGCGCCAGGCTCAGCGAGCTGCTCGAGCCGCTTCGCTCCAAGTACTTCATCTCCGGGGAGATCAACTCCGAGGTCGAGGACCAGGACGGGAAGATGAAGGAGATCGCCTCGCGCTACTCGGACGGGGAGATCAGCGAGCTGGACGGCATCTCGGTCGACTACGAGGACTGGCACTTCAACGTGCGGCCCTCGAACACCGAGCCGCTGCTGCGGCTCAACCTGGAGTCGGTGAGGTCGGAGGAGCACATGCAGGAGAAGCGGGACGAGGTGCTTGGTCTGATCCGTTCCTGATCCCGTTGCGGATCAGGGTGAGCGCGATGCCGAGCGCGAGCCCGGCGAGAGCCCCGAGCGCCCCCCAGCCCAGCGGGCCGAGCTCGGGCTGAGCGCTGCCGGCGCCGCGCCCGCGCACCGGTAGCCCGCGGTCATCGGGGATCGCGCGCCTGAAGGCCTTTGCGTAGCCGGTGGCGAGCGCCGCCGCCGTGTCCGCGTCGGGCGCCTCGACCGTGAAGGCGAGGTCGAGGCGCGAGGTGATCTCTGCGCGCGAGTGCTCACGCAGCCACGCGGTGGTCGTAGCCCTGACGCCCGAGAGGACGATCGCGCCCTCCAGGACGCGGTCGCTGCGCGCGAGCTCGAGGCCGCCCTCGCCGCCCATGTCGGACGGGACCTGGATGACGAACGCGCGCGCCCGGTAGTCGCGCTCCTGGGTCGCCGCGAAGCCCGCCGCGGCGAGCGCGCCGATCAGCGTGCAGGCGACTATCAGCTTCACCTCTGTGATCTTGACGGAACCGGCGCATGCGCGATTCGATCTGGGTAGCGTGGCCTGACCTGAACTGGGAGGTCAGGTCCGCATGCAGGGTGCGTTGAAGGTATCGATAGCCGTAATGGTGGTCGCGGGAGCGGCTCCCGCCAGCACGTCCGCGCAGTTGCTCGACGTCCCACCCGTGCAGGTGCCCCCGGTCTCGGTGCCACCCGTGACCCTGCCGGCACCGCTGCCGCAGGTCTCAACGCCGCCGTTGTCCACACCCCCGGTGTCGATCCCCGGAGTGCGTGTGGACGCGCCGCTGCCGGCGCTGCCGCCGGCGCCGCAAGTGCCGCAGGTGCGGGCGCCCGTGCCGCCCCCGCCGCCCGCGCCGGCGCTCGACTCCGCCCCCACCGGCGCCCCAGCGGCTTCATCTGGCCAAGAGGTGCCCTCCGGGACCGTCGCCGCGGCCGGCACGCCGAGCGCTTCCCCGGCGCGTGGCGGACGTGTCGCGCGCGCGGCGGCGGTCCGCGGCGGGCGCGGCGTGCTCGGCACGAGCTACCGGTCGCGAGGCCGGCTCGTGCGGGCGCTGAGCGCGTGCGTCGCCGGTCTCCCCGGGAGGCAGGAGCGGCTGCTCGTGATGCGCTACGGCGTCGGTCCCGCCGCGGCGCACCCGGATCGCGCTGTGGCGGGCGCGCTGGGGCTCTCGCCGGGCGAGTACACCGCGCTGCGCGGCAGAGCGCTGCGCGGGGTCGTGCGCGACGCCCGGGCGGGCGGTTGTCGCGATGAGGCGCAGAGCTCGACCACCGCCGCGGTCGGGTACGGCGACGTCCGGGCAGTGCCGGCGCTCACGCGCGCCGGAGCGGTCGCGCCGGGCGATGCCGAGATAGCCGTTCGTGGCGAGCGAGCGGCGGGCGGTTCGGAGCAGCAGGATGATGACGGGTTCGCCACCCCGCTCGCGCTCGACGCCGAGCAGCCGACCGGCTCGCTGCTCGGGGCGCTGATGCTGGTGGGGGCGCTCGGGCTGCTGGTCGTGATCGGTGTGCGCGCGCTGCGGGCGCGCGTCAGGCGCTGAGCGGCTCGGCCGCGCCGCGCTCGACGGCAGCCTCGCGCTCGGCGATCAGGCGGCTTGCCTCGCGGTAGCGCGAGCGGTCGCCGTCCTTCGCGGCCGCGGCCAGGTCTTCGTACGCGCTGGCCGCCGCGCGCAGCGATTCCGCGAGGGAATCGGCCTCCCCCTCGATGGCCGGCGAGCTCTCGAGGCTGTCGGCGGCGTCGCGGTAGCTCGCCTCGAGCTCGCGCGCGGCGCGGGCCTGCTCGGGCGCGTGCCGGGCGCCGGCCAGCTCACGCCGGGCGGCCCGGCGCTCGGCGCGGAGTCTCTCCATCACCTCGCTCAGCGCGCGCCGGCCCTCGCCCACGCTGGCGAGCGCGGCGGGGCGCGCGCCGCGCAGCACGATCGTCGAGGCGATCGCCTCGCACTCGCGCAGGCGCTCCGGCGCGACCCGCGGGCGGGCGTGGCAGATCACGAGCACCGAGCCGTCGCTCGTGGGCGCCAGATACGCGACGGCGGCGAGCCCCTGCTCCGGCTCGAGGCCCGAGTACCGCCAGGCCTCGAGCCGGCCGAGGGTGATCTCCGTGCGCTGCGTCGATTCCGCGCTCAGCCGCTTGTCGAGCTCGGCGGGGTCCTCGACATGGCCGGCCACCAGCCCCGTGCCGCTCTCGCCGAGCGGCGCGGCGGCGACGGGCGCGGAGAGCGCGATCGATGGCTCGCGGTCGACCTTTGTGCCGTCCCAGCCGTCGGGCAGCTGCACCGACAGAGCCGCGCTGGAGAGCTGCGTCCCGCCGTCCTCCTCCCCCACCAGCTTGGCGAGCAGCAGGCCGCCGATCACGCAGGTAGCCAGCGCCACGACGATCCCGAGGACGCGCACGCCCGGGCGCGAAAACGCGGGCATCCGGAGCTTTGGCTTCCCTGGCTTTGGGATCCGCGGACGCGGAACGGCGGGGAGCCGCAGGTGCGGTCGCGGGATCGAGGGGATGCGCAGCGACGGCCGGGGCAGCCTGGGCCTCGGCAGGGTCGGCTTTGGCAGGCTGGGGAGAGCGAAGGCGGGTTTGCGAGAGCGGGCCGGCTCCGGGACGGGGTCTCGCGAGCGGGCGGGCTCCGGGGCAGGCTTTGGCGAGCGGGCGGGCTCCGGAGCGGGCTGTGGCGAGCGGGCCGGCTCCGGGGCGGGCTCTGGCTGCGGCGGCCTCGCCGCGCGCGGGCGCTTTTTCGGTTGCGCGGGCTGGGGCGGCTGCGCTGCGGCCACCGGGGCTTCCGCCGTGGCGCGAACCAGCTCGGTGCCGCCGCCCGGGCGCTGGCGGACCCGCAGTCCCAGAGCCCTGAGTGCGGCCACGATGAACTCCCTGGGCCCGGCGTAGCGCCGCTCGGGGTCGGCCGCGGTCGCCCGCGTGATCACCGCCTCGACCTGCTTGGGAAGCCCGGAGCTGACGGGCCGGTCGAGCACCGCGCGCAGCAGGACACCGAGCGAGTACACGTTGCTGCGCGCACCGATCGGCCGGCCCGCGCGCTCTTCGGGCGAGCGGAAGGCCCCCTCGGGATCGCCCGCGCGGAGCGTGCGCGGCATCAGCTCGAGCGGCACGCCCGTGTCGGCGAGGATCGCGCCGCGCTCGGCGCTGACGAGGATGCGGCCCGGCCTCAATTCACGCGCGACGAGCCCGGCGCGGCGCAACGCCTCGACGGACGCAGCGACGCTGTAGACGACCCGGACGCCTTCCTTGCGCGAGATCTCCCCTGCGGCGAGCAGCTCTGCGAGCGTCGGCGCGTCCAGGCGCTGCAGCTGGATGCGCAGCCGTCCGGCGTCATCCTTCACCACCCGGGCCGGCAACAGACCGGGGTGCTGAATCGATACCCGCGCGCGGATGGCGCGAGCGAGCTTCTCCGCGCGAGCGTCAGACATCAGCCGGAGTCGTCGAAGTAGACGGGGGGTGGCGGATCGGGCTGCGCGGGCGCGGACTCCGGCGACGGCTGGGGAGCCGGCTCCGGGACAGGCTGCGCCGGTGTCACGGGGACCGGTGGCGTGTAGGCCGGCTCGGACGGGGGCGCCGGCGCGGCCGGCGCAGGCGCCGGAGCCGGCGCTGCCGATGGCGGTGCGGGAGTCTCGGCCGCGGGCGGCTTCGGCTTGGCGGGCTTCGGCCGCGCCGGCGCCAGCGCCGGCAGATCGTGCGCCCGACCGAGCAAGGAGGTCGTGGTGGCGGCGGCGGGCTTCGTCTGCGGAATCGCGGGCAGGACCGGATCGTCCGCCCGCGGCTCACCGCCCGCCCGGGCGACCACGAACGAGAGCGCGAGCGCCAGCACGCAGGCGCTCCCGATCGCGGGCCGTGCCGCTCGCCTCAGGCGCCCGGGCATCTCGCTCCAGCCGCTGCACCGGGGAAGAGGCAGCCGTCGGTGCGCTTGGGCACACGCCCGCGCCGGATCTGGAAGCGCGTGTACTTGCCGATCTGGTCCCCGCGCCGGACGAGCACGACGAGCTTCGTACCCGCCGGAAGGAAACGCTCGAGCGAGCGGAAGCGGACCGGCTTGCGTCCGCTCAGCTTCGTCAGACGCGACTCCGGACAGCGACCGCCGAGGCAGCGGACCAGCACCTGGGCGCCGCGGGCGCACGCACGCTGAGCGTCTGGATGCGGGCCCCCGTCCCCACCACCTCGCCGGCGAGCCGGACCACCGGGAAGGGCGACATCAGCTTCAGGAACGGCGCCGGCGGGGTCACCCCGGGATCTGTCCCGGCTACCCCTCTTGCGGTATCGGGCGCGCGCACAGTGATCGCACGGACCTGCGTACCGCTCGCTCCGTCCGCATCGGTCACGCGCAGGGCGACCGAGTGACGGCCGGCGCTCGTGAACATGCCGCTCACGGAGGCGCCCGACGCGTCGTTGAAGTCGCCGTCGCCGTCGAGGTCCCAGGCCTGCTCGACGAGCCGCCCCTCGGCGTCCTCCGAGGTCGAGACCAGCGTGACCTGATCTCCCGCAAGCGGCTCGCCCGGTGACACCGTAAAGGTGACCTCGGGAGGCGCGTTGACCCTGATGCTTCTCGTCAGCTGCGCGCTCACGCCGCTGCCGTCCGTGACGTGCAGCCGGACGACGTGCTCCCCACCGGTCGGGAAGGTGTGCTGCGTGGTCGCTCCGCTCGCGTCGAAGAGACCGTCTGCATCGAAGTCCCAGTCGACCGAGCTGATCGAGAAGCCGGGCACGGCGACCGCAGTGGAGGCGAAGCTCGCCGGGCGCCCGGCGACCGGAGGCGCGGGCGCGTAGATGAACGACGCCGACCGGAGGCGGAAGCACCGTCACCTGCTTGCTGACGCTGTCCTCCCCGTGTCGTCGGTCACCTTGAGCGTGACGGTCACCGTGGCAGGCGCGCCGAACACGTGCTGCACGGACCCGCCGCTGCCGGCGGGTGTCCCGTCGAACGACCAGTCGCTGGCGATGATCTCGTGTTGCGGGGTCGGCACTGAGGTCGAGGTGAAGGTCACCTGGGCACCCGCGACAACGGGGCTGGAAACCGTGAAATCAGCGGTCGGCTTGGCCGCGGCGGGCGCAACGGCGGCAAGCGTCAGCACGAGCGCCAACAGCCCTGAAACCGAGACAAGCTCTGGAGAACCCGTGGACCACGTCCGTATGAAGAACGGATGAAAGGTGGCCCAGCTTGCGCGCTAGTGTCGATCCCCGCGGTGGACGCTCGCACCACACCCGACGATCCCTTCTCGCCGGCCGCTGAGGCGGGCATCCAGCGGCTCGCAATCCCCACCCCGTTCGCCGTCGGCCGGGTCAACGTGTACCTGATCGAGGACGACCCGCTGACCCTCGTTGACGCGGGACCCAACTCGGGAACCTCTTTCGACGTTCTGCAGCGCGGGATCGCCGAGCTCGGGCACCGGCTCGAGGACATCGAGCTCGTGATCCTGACCCACCAGCACATCGACCACCTCGGCCTCGTGTCGCTCGTCGCACGTCACGCCGGCGCGGACGTCGCGGCCCTCGACGTCGCGGTGCCGTTCGTCGAGAACTACTCGAGCGAGGCCCAGGCCGACGACGACTTCGCCTACGACATGATGCTGCGCCACGGCATCCCGCCGGACGTGGCCAGCGCACTGCGCTCCGTCACGCGGGCGTACCGCGCCTGGGGAGCGCCCGCCGAGATCACGCGCGTGCTGCGCGACGGGGACGAGATGCGCTTCCGTGACCGCGTGCTCCACGTCCATCACCGGCCCGGCCACAGCCCGAGCGACACGCTCTTCCACGACCGCGACCGCAGGCTGCTGATCGCGGGCGACCACCTGCTCCCGCACATCTCCTCGAACCCGCTGATGACGCGCCCGCTGGACGGATCGGGCGAGCGCGCGCAGTCGCTCGTCATCTACCTCGACTCGATGAGGGCGACCCGCGAAATGGAGCTCGACCTCGTGCTGCCCGGCCACGGCGACCCGATCACGGACCACCGCGCCGTGATCGACGAGCGCTTCTCACTGCACGAGCGCCGGGCGGCGAAGCTCGAGCGCCTGATCACCGAGCGCCCGCGCTCCGCTCACGAGCTGGCGCAGGCGCTGTGGGGCAACATCGCCGTCACGCAGGCGTACCTGACGCTCTCCGAGGTCCTCGGGCACGTCGACGTGCTGACGAACGCAGGCGCCGTGCGCGAGGTCGAGCGCGACGGTGTGAGCGTCTTCGAGGCGGCCTGAGGCCGCTCAGCTCGCCGTCTGGACGCGGAACTTGTCGTTCCCGCGCGGATCGAAGCTCGGCCGATAGTCGAGCCGCGTGGCCTCGCCGAGACGACTGCCACAGCTCTCGCAGCGCCAGTAGTAGACGAGCACGGCCCGGCCGAGGTCGTAGTGCGAGTCGATCGTCCGGTAGCTGTCGTGGGGACAGGCCATTCGATCTGTAAACGGCTCGGGCGGTCCGGGCTTGCGCGGGTCGTACGAATGCAGTCCGAGCGCTACACGTCAGCGCGCGTAGCGCTGCTGCTTCTTGTGGTGGGGCTTGTACTTCGGGCAGTCCTTGGCGTAGCCGTAGCGGGAGCGGTGCGCGCTCTTCTTGCCGCGCTTGCCGCTCTCGTAGTGCTTGCAGGCCGGCTTGCTGCCGTACTGATGATTGCCCGAGTCGCCGCCCGAGTGGCCGCCACGCGCGGCCGCGCTGAGCACTATGCCGCCCGCGAGGACAACCGCGGACAGACAGACTGCGACGACCTTGGAAACTGGTCCCACGGGTCGAATGTAGCTCTGGAAAGCCGGGGGAGCCAGGCGTTTCAACCCTTTTTCAGCCTCAGCGATCGCCGGATTCCGGCAGCGTCACGTCGAGCCCCAGAGCCGCCCTTCGCCACCCGGCCGGGCGCTCGCCGCGGAGGGCGCGCTCGCGTGTCCCACCGACAGCTCCCCCAGCGGGTTCAGCGCAGCCGTCCGGCGCGCCGCGGGGCGCGGGTCGAGACCGGCGCGGGCCCGTGTCACCGCCAGCGCCTGAACGAGCGCCCAGTTGTCCGGGTCGTTCCGCAACCCCGCTTCGAGATCCTGCGCCGCCGCGCCATAGCTTCCCCCCTGGATCTCGCACCACGCCTTGACGTGGTAGGGCGCCGCGCGCGAGTCCAGGGCGTCCAGGGCGGCGTCGGCCTCGGAGCGGGCGTCGGCGCAGTCCCCGGCGGCGAGGCTGTCGAGCGAACGCTCGTAGTGGGCCTCGGAGACGGCAAGCCGCGCGGGCAGGATCGCAACGGCCAGGCAGGCAGCCACGCCGGCGCAGCGCAGCGCTATCCGGGCCACCCGGGTCCCGCCACCGGCGGGCTGCCGCTCCTCTTCCTGCGCGCGCTCGGGACGCGCGCGCGCGAGCGCCGCGCCGCCAAAGGCGAACAGCCAGATCGTGACCGCCGGCATCTCCCAGTCCCAGTCGACGCCAGCGGCGAGTGCCCAGGCCACGCCGCGCACCGAGCAGGGCCGCGAACAGCGCTCGGTTCGGCCCCCGCGCGCGGGCGGCGAAGCCACCGAGCAGCACGAGCAGGCAGATCGAGAGCAGCGCGAAGCCCACGATCCCCAGCTCGCCGAGCGTCTCCAGGTAGAGCGAATGCCCGTCGTGGACGTCGAGCGCCGACTCCCGGTCGCGCGTCCAATCGACCTCGTAGCTGCCCGCGCCGTCGCCGCGCAGCGGCTCGCGCTCGAGCGCTGAGACGGAGACCTCCCAGTGGTTGCGGCGGCCGTTGTCGCTGCCGCTCAGCAGACGCGACGAGCCGGAGTCACCGACGCGGGCGTCGTCGGAGTTGAAGTCGCGGTACTTGTCGGCGACGACGTCCGGCACGTGCAGAGCGGCCGACGCACCCAGGGCGAGGACGACCGTCGCGACGCCAGCGCCGATCAGAACGGGCCGGCGCAGATGGGCGGGCATGCTGAAGCCCTCGAAGCCGGAGTCGAGACGGAGCGTGACGGCGCGGATTGCCCCCGCCGCGAGCATGCAGCCGAGCACGATGAGCGCCGTCCTGTGGCCCGTCGCGATCGTGTCGGGCGCGAAGCGCGGCTTCGACGTGAGCTCGCTGGCCGGGTTGATCGCCATCAGCGTCACGAGCGTCGGCGGGACCGTCGCGAGCGCGCCCGCCAGGAGGCCCCGCGGCCGTCCCACGACGACGTACACGGCGACACCGGCGAGGGTCGCCCAGGTCGCGCCGCGCGAGAACGTGTAGTAGAGCGTCGCTGTTAGGAGCGGCACCGCCGCCGCACCCGCGACGCGAGCCGTCCAGTGATCGCGCGAGGCACAGGCCAGGTGCCCGCAAAGGATCACTCCGAGCCCGGCGAGCAGGCCGAGCGAGTTCCAGTAGTCGAGCGGATACGAGAGGCGGCTCGGCTGCAACTCGCCCACACCGGAGATGAGGTCCGGCATCGTCCTTGAGACGAACGCCACCGCACACACGCCGAAGATGCCGGCGGCGAGGGCATAGGCCATCCAGCGCACCCGCCGCGCTGAGAACGGCAGGCTCCCGAAGAGCAAGAGCGCGAGCAGATAGGCGAGCACGCGCGACGTACTCGGGAATCGCCCGGGCCGGCGAGTCCGACCATTCAGCCGACGCCAGCACCCAGGCCGCGAAGCAGGCGAGCGCGACGACCGCGGCGACCACACCGGCGCTCACGCCCTCGAGCGGCCGCCGGGCGATCGCGATCCGCAGCGCCAGCAGGAGCGCGAGCTGCGCCGCGACCAGCGCCGGGGCACCCGGGAAATAGCCGCCGCTCTGGAACGAGAAGTAGATCGTGAGCAGCGCGGGCAGGAGCGCCGCGCCGATCAGGGCAGCCAGGGCAGGGGCGTTCCAGGCGGTCCGATCCTCACTTGCCATCCCCCTATCAACGCGCGTCCGGGTCCCGCACGCGCGCGAGAGGGCGGCACCCGTTCAAAGGGATGAAAAAGAAATGAGCCGACCCAGCCGTTGGTCCAGTGCGTCAGGAATGGGTCCGGCGCGCGCTCCCTGCGGACCAAGAGGGGATTTCTTTGTCATGAACAGCGTCGTGATCGTCGCTGACAGCTCATTCGTCGTCGAGACCATTCGGATGGCGCTCAAGAACACCGCCCGGCTCAAGATGCTCGGCAAGGTCGACGGCCGCGGTTCGATTCGCCGGCCGATCGCACAGTCGCAGCCCGACATCGTGATCGTCGACGAGATGCAGAACTCGGAGCACGCGCTCGAGCGCATCCGTGAGTGCCGGGAGGAGGCCCGCGACGGCGACCATCCTGCTGCTCACGATGCGGATGGACGACGACTGGGTCGGCCAGGCGCTCGGCGCCGGCGTCGACGCGTGCATCTCGAAGTCCGCGCATCTGCCGAGCCTCGGGACGCTCATCCGCGAGATCGTGAACCGCAACATCGTCTGCGCGCTGCCGGCGGCAGTGGTCGAGGGCGCTCAGCCGCTTCTCAGCGAACGAGGACCTGACCGCGCGCGAGCGCGAGATCCTCACGCTCGTGGCGGAGGGCCTCACCAACGCCACGATCGGCAAGCAGCTGTGGGTCACCGAGCAGACGGTGAAGTTCCACCTGTCGAACATCTACCGCAAGCTCGGCGTGTCGAACCGCACCGAGGCGAGCCGCTTCGTGCACACAGGCCCGGGCCCCGGGCCGCGACTGGTTCCCGCTCCGGAGCCCGCCGCGGCGCCGGTCACGGCGCTGTCGGCCTGACGCCGGTCAGCCGGCGAGCGCGTCCAGCAGGCGGTCGGCTGCGTCGGCCGCCTGCTCCCACTCGCGCGGGCGCCTCAGCTCGACCATCGGCAGCGCGCTGAGCTGGACGAGCACGTTCGGGTCGCGCGGCGCGAGGCGCACCGCGCGGCAGGAGGCGAGCGCGGCGGGTCGCCATGCGACCGGGACGCGGACGACGGTCGGCACGTCGCCCCACGCGAGGCGGATGAAGCCCCGCAGCGGCACCGCGGCCGGCACACCGCCGATCAGCATCCGGTAGCGCTTGCGCGGCGGCGGTGCCAATCGGCTCGCCCACTCCGAAGCCGCGCGCAGCGGCCTCGCGCAGATCGATGGCGCGCGGGCCCGCGAGCGCACGGCACTCTTCGTCGACGACGAGCACGTCGTCGGCCAGTACCCGGTAGCCGCTCAGCGCCAGCCAGGCGAGCAGGGTGCTCTTCCCGGCGCCCTTCGCGCCCATCACCGCCCAGGCGCCGTCGCCGAGGACGACGGCTCCGGCGTGGAAGCTCTCGCGTCCGCGGAGTCGCGAGCCGAATGCGGCGACCGGACCCAGGTGCGGATGCACGAGCTCGATCGGCTCCGGCGCGGCGGCGCAGCGTGAACATCACGTCACCTCTCGCCCAGTTCGACGTCGGCGCTGCCGCCGAAGGGCAGGCGCAGGCGCGCGCTGTCCGCCGCGATCCGCTCGGGCTCACCCGAGTCGAATCCGAGCTGCGCCGCATGTGCAGCGCCGGCCAATCAGGCTCGGCCGGCGACGAGAAGAGGATGGGCTGCGTCGACTCCCTCGAGCCGGAATCCGTACGCGCCGCGGGGAGAGACCGTCATCGTCCGGTCTCAGAGCCGGACGAGGTTGGGCACTCCGCTCCCCGGCGTGATCCCGCGGAAGTCGACGACAAGGGGCGCCCGCTCCAGCACAAGGTCGATATCGAGCCCGGGATGGGCCGTCACGACGACGGCGACGTCGGAGCCCTCGAGCGCGTCCTCCAGCGCCACGGACGCGAGGCCGAACTCAGGCAGCTCCGGCACGTGGTCGTCGTGGTAGACGATCTCGGCGCCCGCATCGCCGAGCAGCTGGATGATGCGGAGCGCCGGCGACTCGCGCATGTCCCCGACGCCCGCCTTGTACGAGACGCCCAGGATCGCCACGCGAGAGCCGCGGACCGGCTTGGCGTGCTCGTTGAGGGCGCGTGCCACCTTGTCCGCGCAGAAGCGCGGCATGGCCTGGTTGACCTCGCCCGCGAGCTCGATGAAGTCGGTCGGCGAGCCGAATTCGCGGGCCCGCCAGGACAGGTAGAACGGGTCGACGGGGAGGCAGTGGCCGCCCATGCCGGGGCCCGGGTCGAAGCGCATGAAGCCGTACGGCTTCGTCGAGGCGGCGTCGACGACCTCCCAGATGTCGATCTCCATGCGATCGCAGAGCATCGCGAGCTCGTTGACGAGCGCGATGTTGACCGAGCGGAAGACGTTCTCGAGCAGCTTCGTCAGCTCCGCGACCTCGGGTGTCGAGACGGGCACGACGTGGTCGCAGATCTCCGAGTACATGGCGACCGCGCGCTCGCGACAGGCGTCGGTGAGCCCGCCGACGACCTTCGGCGTGTTGCGCATCGTGTAGTCGGTGCGGCCCGGGTCGACGCGCTCGGGCGAGAAGGCGAGGCTGAACTCGATGCCGGCCGCGAGGCCGGACTCCTCGAGCAGCGGCACGAGCCGCTCTCGCGTCGTGCCCGGGATAGGTGGTCGACTCGAGCACGACGAGCTGGTCGCGCTGCAGGACGCCGGCGATCGAGGTCGTGGCGGCGACCAGCGGGCCGAGATCCGGCTCGCGGTTGCGCGTCAGCGGCGTCGGCACCGCGATGATGACGGCGTCGCAGCGCGACAGCTCGGCCACGCGCAGCGTCGGGAAGAAACTGTCCGTCATGGCCGGCGAGCTTCTCCGAGGGGACATCCTCGATGTAGCTCTCCCCTGCCTTCAGGGCGCCGATCTTGCGCGGGTCGACATCGACCCCCACCACGTTGTGGCCCGCCTCGCAAAAGGAGACCGCGAGCGGCAGGCCCACGTACCCGAGTCCGACGATTCCGACGTTCATGGAGCGAGCCTAAGCCGGGTCGGCGGGCACGGGACCGCCCGATCGGTTAGGTCAGGGGCGCCGTTTGGCGGTGTGACGGGTGAGCCCCGTGTAGCTGCGGGAAGGCACCGGGGTTGCGGATGCGGTCGATCCGTGCGCGCTTGCCGCCGAGCCGGGCGCGACGTGCGGCCTTGCGGCGCGACTCAGCCGCGGGCGCGGCCGCCCTGGAGCGCGCGCGGCCGCGGCCCGGCGACGCCGGTGCCGGCGACCGGCGCGATCATGTCGGCCTGGAGCTCTGCCTGCGTGAGCGCCCGGTCGTAGACGCGGATCTCGTCGAGCCGGCCCGCGAACCACTCCGGCCAGACCGCCGTTGCCGCCAAAGCGCAGGGCGCCGGTGCTGTTGACGAGCGTGCCGGTCAGCGTCGCGAGTCGCCACCTGGTTGCCACCGACGAACAGCCGCAGCGTCGCGCCGTCCCAGGTCATAGCGAGGTGCGACCAGGTGTTCAGCGGAAGCGCCGCGTTGCCGCTCGAGAAGAGGTCTCCGGTCGTGAACAGGTGGCCGGACGGCCGAGCGATGTCGTTGTTCGCGTACAGCGCGTACACGAGCTGGCCGGGCTGCTCCTTCAGCAGCACCGTCCTCCAGGCGCTGCCGAGGGCCGTCGGGTTGACCCAGGCCTCGAGCGTCGCCCGGTTCGAGAGGTCGAGCGAGGCGCTGTCGGGCACGGTCACCCAGTCGTTGACGCCATCGAACGTCAGCGCCGAGCCGAACCGCCCCGAGGTGGTCCGCGTCGCGCCCGCGATCGTGCCGTTGTTGCCGCGCCCCGAGGCGTCCACGACCGACGGGCCGGTCGCCTCGTCGAAGCCCCAGGCGCCGACCGGCGCGGTCCCGGGCGGCGGCGCGCTCGCGACGTTCAGCGTCACCGCCGACCGTCTTCGGCGAGCCCGACGCGCCCGCCGCGGTCACGGTGATCGTGCCGGTGTAGGTGCCGGGTGCGAGGCCTGCGAGGTTGGCCGTGGCCGAGAGCGCTGCTCGGGCGCCGTGCCGCTGGCGGGCGAGACGCTCAGCCAGGACTGGTCGTCGGACGCCGTGAAGTTGAGGGTGCCTCCCGCCGCCGTTCGTGACGTTGACCGTCTGGGCAGCCGGGTTCGCTCCGCCCTGGGTGGCGTTGAACGACAGCGTTGCCGGCGCGACGTTCAGCACCGGCGTCGACGGGTTGACCGTGAGCGTCACGTCGATCGTCTTCGGCGAGCCGCTCACGCCGGGTGCGGTCACGCTGATCTGGGTCGTGTAGGTGCCCGGTGCGAGGCCGGCAATCGACGGCGTGGCGGTGACCGTGCCCGGCGCCGTGCCGCTCGCCGGGCTGAGCGACAGCCAGGACGCCGACTCGGTCGCGCTCCAGTTGATCGTCCCGCCGCCCGTGTTCGTCACGTCGAAGCTCTGCGCCGACGGGTTCGCGCCGCCCTGGGTCGCGGTGAACGACATGGTCGTGCTCGACACGGCCAGCACCGGCGGCGCCGGGTTCACCGTGAGTGCGACGTCGACGGTCTTCGGCGAGCCGCGTGGCACCGGCCGCGGTCACCGTCACCTGCGTCGTGTAGGTGCCGGGCGCGAGGCCTGCGATCGACGGCGTCACCGCGATGTTCCCCGGGGCCGTCCCGCTCTGCGGGCTGATCGACAGCCACGGGACCGACTCGCTCGCCGTCCAGTCGAGGCTGCCGCCGCCGGTGTTGGTCACCGCGATGTTCTGCGCGGCCGGGTTGGCGCCGCCCTGCGTCGCGCGTGAAGGACAGCGTGGCGGCGAGACCGGCAAGCGCCGGCTGGGGCGGCGGGCCGCCGCAGCTGACGGGCGCGTTCATGTCGGCCTGCAGCTGGGCCTGCGTCAAGCGCGCGGTCGTAGATGCGGATCTCATCGAGGCGGCCCGCGAACCACTCCGCCCAGACGCTGTTGCCGCCGAAGCGCAAGCGCGCCTGCGCTGTTGACGAGGCGTGCCTCCCAGCGCACGCGGAGCCCACCTGGTTGCCGTTCACGAAGAGCCGCTGGGTCGTGCCGTCCCAGGTCATCGCGAGGTGCGACCACGTGTTGAGCGGCAGCGGCGCCTGCCGTTCGTGAACAGGTCACCGGTGCGTGAACAGGTGCCCCGACGGGCGGCTCAGGTCGTTGTTCGCGTACAGCGCATAGACGAGCTGGCCGGGCTGCTCCTTCAGCAGAACCGTCCGCCAGGCGCTGCCGAGCGCGGTCGGGTTCACCCAGGCCTCGAGCGTCGCGCGCGTGGTCAGATCGAGCGAGGCGCTGTCGGCGACCGTGACAATGTCGTTGACGCCGTCGAAGCTCAGCGCCGACCCGAACTTGCCCGAGCCGTGCGCGTGGCGCCGCTGATCGAGCCGCGTGTTGCCGCGGCCCGACGCGTCCGTGACCGAGCGCGCCGCTCGCCTCGTCGAAGCCCCACGCGCCGACGAGGTTCGCGGCCGGAGGCGCAGACAGCCTCGGTGTAGGTCGCGCGGTAGGTGGCCGGGGCTCGTTCCGGCCGTAACGGTATGACCGGCAGCGCCGCCGTCCGACCACGAGCTGAAGTTGTAGGTGCTCCCGCTGAGGTCCTGCTGCGGAGGCGCGATCAGCGAGACGGTCGAGCCCTGGATGACCGTCCGCGTGAACGGGCCCGCCTGCTCCTCGCTGCCGACCGAGAGCTGCAGGCCCGCCGGATCGGTCTCGAACGTGAGGTTCACGGTCTTCGGGTCGAGCCGCCGGGTGATCGGTGCTGCTGAGCCCACCGTCGGTCGCGGTCAGCTCGAGCGAGAGATAGGCCGGGTACTCGTGGTCGGGCGCGTCGAACGATGCCGGATGCGACGCCCGGAGAAGGTCTCCACCTCGTGCTCGTGGCAGTTCGTCGGGACGAGCGCCGAGCAGTGGTTGAGGATGACCGTCCAAGCTCAGGCCGCTGGCCGGCACGGCGCCGCCGCCGCGCGCGCGTGGCTGAGCCCGAGAAGCTGATCTCGTCGTCGACGGCCCAGGTCGTGCCCGCGACCGGCGTCGTGATCGTCGGGGTCGGCGGCGCGCCAACGCGTGATCGTGACCGAGTCGATGTCCTCGAGGCCGCTCGGGTCGCGCGCCCGCAGGCGTGCCTGGTAGGTGCCCGTCTGCGTGTACGTGAAGCTCGGCCGGGCGGCCGTCGAGTCGTCGAAGGCGCCGTCGCCGTCCAGATCCCAGGCGTAGCTGAGCGTGTCGTTGTCGGGATCGGTCGAGCCGCTGCCGTCGAAGTTGACCGTCAGCGGCGCCTGACCGCTCGTGGGCGTGGCGGCCGCGTTGGCGCTCGGCGTGTGGTTGCCGGCGAGCGAGCGGATTCGCCGGATCGTGCCGCCGTCGAAGTCCGCGTAGTAGAGGTCCCCGGCCGGGCCGACCTGGATGTCCACCGGGTTGGCGGCCCCGTTGATGAAGGGCTGCCTGGTCGCCGGATCGGGGAGGCCGTTCGATCCCGCGGAACATCACCCAGATGCAGTCGCGCGTGTTATCGGCGAAGAAGAGCGCGTTGTTGTACGCGGTCGGGAAGGTGCCGCCGTTGTAGAACGCGAGGCCCGGCAATCGCCGATCCGCCGGTCGGGCATGTCTCGGTCGAGACCCGCTCGCCATGGTTGTAGGTGTAGACGGCGCGGTCGCCTTTGCTGCGGCGCCGGGCGGTGTAGAGGTTCTCGCAGATGTTCAGGTTGAGGTTGTCGTAGGACGACATCCGCCCGTTGCCCTCGTAGCAGGGCCAGCCGAAGTTCTCGACCGGGGCCGCCGGGCTTGGCACCCGGTTGATCTCCTCCCACGTGTTCCAGCCGACGTCGCCGAGCCAGAGGTCGTTCGTCCCCGGGCGCATCGTGAAGCGGAACGGGTTGCGCAGGCCGTTGGCGATGATCCGGCGCACGATTCGCGTCCGAACTGCCCGCGTTCGGGTTGTCCGGCATCGCGGCGCCCGTGTCGGGATTGACGCGCAGGACGTGCCGTCGAGGCTCGTGGATCGGGGTCGGCGCTGGCCGTCCTGACGTCCTGGCTGCGCAGCGCGCCGCCCTCCGCCGTCGGCGGGTCATGGTCCGCTCCCACTCCTCCGGGCGGATCGCCGCAGGGTTGACGGGGCTGCCGTCCTGGCCGTAGTCGGCGAAGTTGAAGCTCGCGCCGTCGCCCGAGCTCACGTAGAGCGCGCCGTCGGCGCCGAATGCGACCGTCCCGACCGAGTGGCTGGGGTACTGCTGGCACCAGTCCTCGATCAGGACCTGCTCGACGCCACCTGCGCTCAGCTTCGAAAGCCGGCCGCTGACGACGCAGCCGTCGCCCGTGGCCCCCGGAGGCGTCGGGCAGCCGTCGCCCCAGCGCGGCGCCGTGCCGCCGGGCATGGCGTCGTGCGTGTAGAGCGCGTAGACGAACGGCCGGCCCGTCGTGAACTGCGGGTCGAGCGCCATGCCGAGCAGACCGCGGTCCCAGAAGTTGTGGACCTTGTCGCTGAGGTCGGCGAAGATGTCGCCGTCGGGTCGTTGACGTTGTCGAACACCTTGATGACGCCGGACTTCTCGGCCGACGAAGACCCGGCCGTCGGCGCGAAGCGGACCGCGGTCGGGTTGGTCAGGCCGCTCCAGACGACCGTCTCCTCGAAGCCCGGCGGCACCACGTCGCAGCGCCGCCAGGTCGACATCGCGGCAGTCCCGGCTCGAGCGCGTCGGGGCCGAGGCGCGTCTGAGCCTGGGCGGCCGCCGGCGGCCGAGCGCTCCCAATAGGCACAGACATGCCAGCAGGAACGCGTGCGAGCCCGGGGCGAGCCACGTGAGCGACCGTATGCCGCGTCGAGCGGCCGAGGCAACGAAACCTGGCCGAAGTTGGTCCGCAGCGGCCTAGGCCGCGAGCGCGCCGAGCCGGCTCGACTCGAGCTGCTGCTGCTTCACGTCGAGCACGATGTCGTCGAGCGACTTCGTCGGCTCCCAGCCGAGCGCGGACCGGATCTTCGAGATGTCGGGCACGCGGCGCTGCATGTCCTCGAAGCCCTCCTCGTAGGCCTCCTCGTAGGGCACGTACTTGATCGGGGCATCGGACCCGACGAGGTCGCGACCCTCGTGGCGAGCGCGCGGATCGTGATCTCGGACTCGCTGCCGATGTTGAACACCTCTCCGTAGAGGTCGTCGCGCTCCATGAGATCCGCGAGCGCCCGGACCACGTCGTGGACGTGGCCGAAGCAGCGGCTCTGCGTGCCGTCCCCGTAGACCGTGATGCGGCTGGCCGGCCAGCGCCTGGCGGACGAAGTTCGGCACCACCATCCCGTAGCGACCCGTCTGGCGCGGGCCCACGGTGTTGAACATGCGCCCGATGACCGTCGGGAGCCCCTTCTCCTTCCAGTACGCCAGCGCGAGGAACTCATCGATCGCCTTGGAGCACGCGTACGACCAGCGGCCCTTGAAGGTCGGGCCGAGCAGGAGGTCGCCGTCCTCGCGGAAGGGCAGGGCCGTGCTCTTGCCGTAGACCTCGCTCGTGGAGGCCACGAACACGGGCTTCTTCTTCTTGCTCGCGGCGGAGAGAACGACCTCCGTGGTGTGAACGTTGTTCTCGATCGTGCGCACCGGGCTCTCGACGATCAGCTCGACGCCGACCGCGGCGGCCAGGTGGTAGACGACGTCCGCCGAGTCGACGAGCTCGGCAACGACCGGTGCGTTGTTGCAGGACTCGATCGTGTACTCGAAGGCCGGGTTGGACTTCAGGTGACGAACGTTGTCGATGGCGCCGGTCGACAGGTCGTCGAGGGCATGGACGCGATGGCCGCGGCTGAGAAGCTCGTCGGCCAGGTGTGAGCCCACGAAGCCCGCGCCGCCCGTGATGAGTATGCGCATGGGCTCAACCTACGCCGAGGCCATCGCTCGGGCACTATGCGCCCGTATAGGTTCGCGCTCTACTTGGAGGGCGCGACGAACCAGCCGAAGCGGGCGTTCAGCCGGCGCACGAAGGGGACGCGGACGAGGATCCCCTTGACGCGCTCGCGGCGGGCCTTGCGGGCCCAGTAGCGCCGCCAGTACTCCTCCTTCTCCTTGGGAATCGCGGAGTAGTACGGGCCGCCTGTGTGGTGGACCCTGAGGTCGGCCAGGACCGCCGCTTTGTAGCCGAGCCGCTGAATGTCCTCGATGTAGGCGGCGTCCTCGAGCCAGAAGACCTCATTCTTCTTCTCCTGGAAGCCACCCGCGCGCTGGTTCAGCTCGCGCGAGGTCATGGCGCAGCCACCGCCGGCCGGGCCGGTGAGCAGGCGCACGCCGTTCTCCTCGACGAGGGTGTACTCGTGCGGGCGGACCTGGTGGCGGAACCGCGATGCCTCGTCGTTCGGGTCGTCCTCCAGGTCGGCCGCCAGGAAGCCGACCTTGGGCAGCTTCACGAACGCGTCGCGCAGCGTCGCGTCCCAGCCCGCCGGCGCCGCGACCACGTCGTCGTCGAGCTCGATCATGTACGGCGAGGTCGTCTCTCGGAAGGCGCGCGCGTACCCGTTCTGGCCGATGTTCTCGTGGCTCGTGATCGTGCGGATGCGCGGGTCGTTCAGCGACGCCAGGTAGTCCCCGGTGCCGTCCGTCGAGGCGTTGTCCCAGATCACGATCTCGCGCGTCGCGTCGGAAGTGTTGCTCAGCACGTTGTCGACGCACTTCTGCAAGAGATGCAGGCGATTGTGCGTCAGGACGACCACGGCGATTCCGTCGTCGGTCGAGGCGGCGGTTCCGGAAATCTGATCCATGGACCCGATCGTAGGAGAGGCACGGTCCGCGTCACCCCTAGTCGAACGGCTAGATCGTTTGCAGGATCCGCCGCGACCGCGCGGGTACGTTAGCTCTGATGGCCACCAACCGCCAGACGCGTCGGCGTCGTCATCCGGACGCTGAACGAGAGCGAGCTGATCGCAACCTGCTTGGAGACGCTCGAGCGCCAGCAGCCGGGATTCGATCTCGACGTCGTGGTCGTGGACAGCGGGTCCACCGACTCGACCGTGGAGCTCGCCCGCGCCGGCGGCGCGCGGATCATCGAGATCGCACCGGCCGACTTCGACTACTCGAAGGCGCTGAACGTCGGCCTCGAGCAGCTCGACGCGGAGCTCGTCGTGCTCCTCTCCGCTCACGCGATCCCCGTCGACGACCGCTGGCTCGAGCGAATGACAGCCCCCTTCTCGGATCCGCGCGTGGCCGGCGTCTCGAGCCGCCAGATCCCCTGGCCCGGCGCACCGTGGTGGGAGACCGAGCGCCTCCGGCGCGCCTTCGGCGACAGCACGCAGTGTTATGAGGCCGACGCTGCCGAGGACATCGTGTTCAGCAACGCCGCATCCTGCATCCGGCTGAGCGCCTGGCGGGCAGAGCCCTTCACGCTGCCGGCGGCCGAGGATCTCGAATGGGCCGAGCGCGTGGTCGCGGCTGGCTGGAAGGTCGTCTACGAGGCCGCGGCCTCCGTGTACCACTCGCACGACGAGGGCCCGCGGGCCCAGGCGCGCCGGATGATCGACATCAACCGTGTCCAAAGCGGCGAGATCGGGCGCGCTCGCGTGCTCCGCCAGGCGGCCGGGCTGCTCGCCCGCAACGCCATCTCGATCGCGAGGCTCGACGAGCCCTTCCGCCGCAAGCCGCGTTACCTGGCGGAGCTCCTGCGGATGGTCTGGTTCTACGTCGTCGACTTCGACCGTTCCGGCACGACGGCGGAACGGCGCCGCGCGGATATCCCAAGCCCCGGCGGCGCGGCTAGCGTCCGCGCGTAACGCTCAGCGCTCGGCGGCGGCTGGCTGTCGGGGCGATGGCGGCGTCCCGCCGCGCCTGCGACGCAGCACGCCGCGCACCTCGGCGGCGATCTCCGGCACACGCCATGCGCACAGGCCTGCGTACGCGACCGCGCCAACGGCCACGCAGATCAGCAGGCGCAGCGCCTGGGGCACGCCGGCGTCCACGAGCGAGACCCGCACGGCGAGCACGATCGCGCACATGACGAAGCCCGCCTGGAAAACGCCCGCCAGCGCCCGGAAGAACACCATCGGCGAGACGCCGAGGCAGCGAGCGGCGAGCACGGTCTGGTAGGGCTCGATGAGCGTTGTCGAGATGGCGTAGGCCACCGCGACACCGACCACTCCCCACTCGAGGCCGACGCTGAAGGCAACGAGATGAGCAGGTGGTGAGGACCAGTGAGAACAGGAACATCGTGCGCGTCCGGTCGCGCGCCATCAGCACGTCGTAGTTGAGGGCCTGGATCGCCTGGATGATGCCCACCCATGCGAGCACCTGGACCACCGGGACAGCCTCGGTCCATTGCTTGCCCAGGATGACCGGCACGAAATCGGGGGCCACGACGACCAGCCCTCCGAGCATCGGCACCGCGACGACGGCGATGATGCGGCCCACCCGCGCCCATGTGGCCGCGATGCGCTCGGGCTCGTCCTGGATGCGGGAGAAGGCCGGCGAGAAGACCCGCTGAAGCGGGACCGCCGATCTTGCTGGCCGGCACCAGCATGGTGTTGTAGGCGACCGCGTAGGTTCCGAGCGCGGTGGTGCCGAGGAAGCGGCCGATCAGGAAGCGGTCGCCGTTCACCTGCAGGTAGTACAGGATGCGCTGCCCCAGCATGTAGATGCTGAACCCGCCCAGATCCAGAAGGCTTGCCTTCGAGAACATGAAGCGCGGGTACCACGACGATCGCAACCAGACGAGCGCGGTCGTGACGATCGCTCCCGCCACGAACTGGGCGATGATCGCCCACGAGCCCCCACCCGTCGCGGCGAGCGCCACACCGCAGCCGGCGCCCACGAGCGAGCCCGCCAGGCCGAGCAGCTCGGTCTGACGGAAGTCCATCTCGCGCATCATCAGCGTGAGCTGTGTCGCGCCGAGCGCGGTGACGATGAAGCTGCCGGAGAGCGCCATCAGGAGTGGCTCGGCTTCGGGCTGGCCGTAGAGCCCGGCGATCGGCCCGGCCAGGCCGACCCCCAGGGCTGTGAACAGCACCCCACTCCCGACCGTGACCCAGAACGCCGTGTTCTTGTCCTGCTCGCTCAGGCTCGGGCGCTGGATGAGGGCGGCGCCGAGGGCGAGGTCCGAGAAGATCATCACGAGGCTCGCGAACACGATCGCGAGGGCCGCCAGGCCGTACTCGTCCGGCGTGAGCAGGCGGGCGACCAGGATCGCCGCGATGGCGCGCGTGAGGTGGAAGACCACCTGTGACGCGGCAACCCAGGCCAGGCCGCGCATCACCCGCGCGCGCAGATCCGGGACTCCGTGGGGCAATTCCTGGGTCACCCCAGCCGACTGTATGACGGCACGGCGCCACTGAGCCTGGACTGTCGGCCAGGGTGGTTCCGGGCCGCTCTGGCTACGTTGGCGGCATGTGCGGCATCGCAGGTGCCTTCCGGCTGGACGGACGCGGCGAGCCGCCGCTTCCCGAGCACGTCCTCAGAGCGATGACGGACGTCATGGCGTACCGCGGCCCCGACGACGCCGGATTCGTGGCCGGCGATGGCTGCTCGCTCGGCGCGCGACGGCTCTCGATCGTGGACGTAGAGGGCGGCCACCAGCCGTTCGCGAGCGAGCGGGATCGCGTCTGGGCAGCTCAGAACGGAGAGATCTACAACCACGAGGCGCTGCGCGGCGAGCTGCGCGCCCGCGGGCACGTTCTGCGCAGTCGCTGTGACACCGAAGTGCTCCCGCATCTGTACGAGGAGCACGGCCCGGACCTGGCGGGGCGGCTGCGCGGGATGTTCGCCGTTGCAGCCTGGGACCGCGCCGAGCGGCGCGGCGTGCTGATCCGCGACCGGCTCGGAATCAAGCCGCTCTACTACGCGCTCGCCGGCGACCTGGTCGTGTTCGGCTCAGAGCTCAAGTGCGTGCTGGCGAGCGGGCTCGTCAGCGACGAGCTCGACCCCGAGGCGATCGCGGCCTACCTGATGCTGGGTCACGTGCCCGGGCCGATGACGCCCCTTCGCGACGTGCGCAAGCTCGAGCCCGGCGAACGGCTCGTGGTGGCGAATGGCGAGGCGCGGCTCGAGCGCTGGTGGCGCTATCCCGCGCCCGACCCCGACCCGAGCCACAGTGCGGAGGAGTGGGCGCAGATCGTCCTCGACAAGCTCGACGAGTCCGTCCGGCTGCGGCTGATGAGCGACGTGCCGCTCGGCGCGATGCTGAGCGGCGGCCTCGACTCCAGCCTGATAGTCGCGCTGATGGCCCGCCACATGTCGGAGCCGCTCAAGACCTTTGCGGTCGGCTTCACAGGTGAGGACTCGGAGCTCCCCGACGCGCGTCGCGTCGCCGACGAGCTGGGCGCTGAGCACCACGAGCTCGAGGTGCGCCTGCGAACCGACCCCGGCGACCTGAGCCGCCTCGTCTGGCACCTCGACGAGCCGCTGGCGGATCTGTCCGCCCTCGGCTTCCTGCCGTTGTGCGAGCTTGCGCGCCGTGACGTGACCGTCGCACTCACCGGACAGGGTGCGGACGAGCTTTTCGGTGGCTACCGCAAGCACCGGGTCGCCTCGCTTGCCGGCAGCTGGCAGCGGCTGCCCAGCGCGGCGCGGCGGGGGGCGAGCGCCACACTGCGTCACGCCCCGGGCCGAGCGGCGCGCCTGGCCGACGCGCTGGACGCATCCGATCCGGTTGCGCGCCTGATCGCATCGAGCGGCTATGTCTACGACGACATCCGCGGCGACCTCTTCTCCGGCGCGCTCGCCGAGCACTCGGGCGCGGCAGAGGCTGTTCTCGAAGGCAAGCTGACCGGCGCGCCGGGCGCGGCGCCGCTCGAGGCCGCGCTCTACCTGGACGCGCGGCTCGGCCTCGTGGACGACATGCTCACCTACTTCGATCGCGCCTCGATGGCCTGCTCGCTGGAGGTGCGCGTCCCGTTCCTCGATCATGAGCTGGTCGAGCTGTGCGCGCGCATACCCGGGGGGCACAAGGTGCGCCGGCTTCAGGGCAAGCACGTCCTGCGGCTCGCGGCACGCGGCCAGGTGCCGGACTTCGTGCTCTCGAAGCGCAAGCGCGGCTTCTTCAACGAGGCGGTTGGGAGCTGGGCCGAGGCCGCTGCGGGTGGACTGATCAACGATGTCCTGCTCGGCCAGAACCCCGCCTACGAGCGCGTCCTCGACCGGGCCGCGGTCGAACGGGCGGTGTTCGACCTGCGCGCCGGCCATGGCAATCCGAAGCTTGTGCTCGCGCTGGTGATGCTCGAGCTGTGGCTCGGCGAGTACCTGCCGCGCGCGCTCTCGCCGTCCAGCGTGCCGATCGCCGCGTGAGCTCGATGCGCTACGCCGTCGTCACTCCCGCGCGCAACGAGGAGCGCAACATCGGCCGGCTCGGTGCCGCGCTGGTCGCCCAAACCCTGCCGCCGCTCGCCTGGGTCGTCGTCGACGACGCGTCGGTGGACGCGACGCCGGCAATTCTCGCCGAGCTCGCGAGCGAGCACTCGTGGGTGCACCCGCTGACGCGACCGGCCGCGGATCCTCACGAGCGCCTGGCCGACGGTCGGCGCAAGGCCCGTGACCTCGACGGCTTCCTGCTCGGCGCGCGCTCGCTCGAGGAGCCGGTCGACGTGGTCGTCAAGGTGGACGCCGACATCGACTTCGACCCGGATTTCTTCGAGGTGCTGATCGCGCGCTTCGCGGCCGACCAGCAGCTGGGGATCGCAAGCGGGACCTGCTACGAGCTCGAGGACGGGGTCTGGATGCGGCGCACCAAGGCCGAGACCACGGTCTGGGGCGCGACCCGCGCCTACAGGAGCGAATGTCTCGCCGACCTCCAGGCGCTCGAGCCCTGCATGGGCTGGGACGGCCTCGATGAGATCAGCGTCCAGCTGCGCGGCATGCGGACGACGACGTTCGTCGACCTGCCGTTTCGCCATCACCGCCCCGAGGGCGGGCGCGAGCTCAGCTCGCTGCATCAGGGCGACGCCCTCGGGCGCGCGGCGTGGTACATGGGCTACCGGCCCACCTATCTGACTCTGCGGGCGCTCTACCGCGCGCGCCAGGAGCCCGCCGCGATCGGGATGCTGTGGGGCTACTTCGGCGCCGCGGGCAGGCGCGCACCGCGCTGCCCCGACGAGCGCCTGAGTGCGAGCATTGCGCGAGCGTCAGCGCCTGCGGGCCGACCCTGCGGCGCGGCGCCCCTCGGTCCTGAGCTATCGGCGGACCCGCAGGGTGCGCGTCCGGGCGATCTTCACGACTCCCTTGGGTCCGGCGGCGACGACCCGCACGCGGTAGCGACCCCGCTTGAGATGCCGCGCTTTGAGGCGCTGACGGGACGCCGCTCCATGCCCGGGCGCGACATCCGAACTCGGCGAGGCGGATGGGCGCGCCGTGCACCCGCATCACCCGCACGGAGACGCGGGCGGGCCTGGACAGCACGACCCGGAGCCGGGCTTTGGAGGGGCAGCGGCGGCGGGCCCGCTTGCAGATCACATGGGGCCGCAGTTGCAGAGCCACGAACCTGAGCCGCTTACGGCACCGTGCCGGGACGTCGGCTGCCTCAAGCCCGGACCGGGAGTCGGCCCGGCTCCGAACTCGTACGCGCCGGCGTCGGGAGTGCCGAGACGCAGCCAGCCGTCGCGATCGGTCCGCGGTGCGTACTCCGGGCTGCCGGCGTCGATCGCGGGCGAGCCCGCGCGCAGGTGGAAGTCCCCTGCGGTTGGGTTGACCCATCTGTACGGCGGGGTCACGACCGACCCGCACGCGGGCGGGGCGCACGGGACCGCCGGGTTCACGGCCTTGTCGGACGGCCCGCAGGACTTCCCGACGTTGTTGCGATAGGTCACGCCAGGCAGGCAGGACCACCCGCCGCCGATGTTGTTCGCCCAGACTCCGGAGTAGGGACCGGAGCCGATGTTGTCGAGGATCACCGAGTTCTCGAACGTGTTGTTGACCACGCGCACGTTCTCGAACTTGTCGTTGCTCCAGTAGAGCCCGTAGTAGTGCCAACCCGAGCCGTTCACTGAGTGGCCGAACACGTTGTTCTCGAGCGTGACGTTGCCGTACGGCTGCTGGCCCCACCAGTCGCCGCGAATGATGAAGAGATCCATCGTCGCGCAGTTCGTGAAGGTCGAGTTGCGGATCGTCAGTCCGGGCGTCTGCGAGAACACGCACTCGTTGTGGACCTCGGCGCCCCTCTGGATCACGTCGTGGAAGACGACGTTGTCGAAAACGACGTTCATCGGGGCCGTGTCGTTCGGCCCACCCAGGACGGCGCCCTTCTGGTCCACGACATTGCCTATTCGGCCGTTCATGAACGTCATGTTCCGGCCGCCGGGCTCTCCGTGGTTCTCGAGGACGGCGGTCGCCGGCGTGCCCCGCCCGCATCGAGGTTGAGCCCGTCGAACGTCACATTCGACGCGTTGTTGTCGAGCTTGCGGATCGTGTTGCCGGCCGCGCCGACGAAGGTGACCCGCTTGGAGCCGACCGGCACGACCTGCGCGCCGTACGTGCCCGCCTCGATCCGTATGACGTCCCCGTCCGCGCTCTGACCGTAGGCGTATTCGAGGCTGGCGCACGGCGACGACAGGCAGTCACCGCTGTTCGCGCCGCCCGGCGCCACGCGGCGATCGGCCGCACACGCCGAAGCAGCGGTCAACAGCAGAAAGAGGGCGGCAAGCGGCACCGCCCGCGACAAGAGTTCCCCCACGACCGTGGCAACTTAGCTGAAGCGGCGGCCGCAATGACGGCTCCCCACCGCGGCTGGCTCATCCTCGACGATGGACTAGGGACCGATCTGCGTGCAAGACCTACGCTGGCGACATGGATCTCGCACGCCATGCAGGCGTCCTGTGGCGCTATCGCTGGGTGACCTTGGGCGGCGTCCTGCTCGGGATCGTGCTCGCGGTGCTCGCGTCCTACAAGGTCACGCACCAGCGGCCTCGAGCCGCGCGGTTCTTCCACCTACAGCAGCGAGTCGCAGCTGCTCGTGACGCAGGTTGGTTTCCCCGAGGGACGCTCCGTCCTGCCGGTCCCGCCTCCCTCCGACGGGCTGACCCCACAGCCGACCGAGAACGACAAGGAACTCCAGTTCGCCGACCCGAGCCGGTTCATGACGCTCGCGGATCTCTACAGCACGCTGATCGTCTCTGACGAGGCTCGGGGGCTGATCCCCGAGAAGCCGGCCGCGTCTCAGATCATCGCGAGCCCGCTGCCCGCGGTATCCGGCGTGCCGGTGCTGCCGATCATCCAGCTGACGACCACCGCCGGATACGGCCGCCGGGGCGCAGGCGCTCAACACGCATACCGCCGATGCGCTGCGCGAGCTGCTCAAGGACCGCCAGGCCAAGGCCGACATCTCGCCGGACGAGAGCGTTCAGATCCGGACCGTCAACGCCCCGTCGGCGGGTGCCCTCACGGGCCGCCCCTCGCATGCGGGTTCGATCCTGGCGCTCCTGCTCTGCTTGATCGGCACCGTCGCGCTGACCCATCTGCTCGAGATGCTCCGCACGAGGCGCGAGGGCGACAGCCTCGAGAACGTCGATCTCGACTGGGTGCTCGACGAGGACGTCGAAGAGGGGCCGGACGCGGACGAAGAGGCAGGCCGAGGCGCCATCGTCCTCCCCGCCTTCCGGAGCCGGCCGGAACGGTGACCCCTCCGGCCCTCGTGGGGACGGCCGATCCGGCCGCCACGGGGTTCGACGGCCGAGCCGAGCGCCGCCTCTGGATCTTCCTGGCGCTGGCCCTGCTGGCGATCGGTGCGCTGGTCGTCTTGGACGGCCAGGCGAACCTCGTGCTCGGCGTCGTCGTTGCCGGGCTCGTTCTCGTCTCGTACCAGCGCGTTCTGCTCGCGTGGCCGACTCTGCTCGGGCTGATCCTGGTGGTGATCCTGTTCGTGCCGATCCGGCGCTACCAGGTCAGCGGCAGTCTGCCCTTCGAGCTCGAGCCGTACCGGATCGTGATCGCGCTGGTGCTCGCCTGCTGGTTCTGCGCGCTTGCCGCCGACCCGCGGGTTCGCTGGCGCAGCACCGGGTTCGAGGTTCCGATCGGGGCGCTCCTCCTGGCGATGCTGTTGTCGATGGCCGCCAACGTCGAGCGGGTGAGCGCGGTCAGCTCGCTCGTCGTCAAGAACTTCACGTTCTTCCTGAGTTACCTGCTCGTCATCTACTTCGTCGTGAGCGTCGTCCGCTCGCGGCGCGACCTCGACCGCATGCTGGCGCTCCTGGTCGGGGGCGGGACAATCGTTGGACTGGCGGCGCTCATCGAATGGCGGACAGGCACGAACTTCTTCGGCTGGTACAGCCACGTGGTTCCGTTCCTGAACTACATCGATGAGGGCGTCGCTCAGACCCGTGGGACGGGGATCCGGGCGCGCGCCTCCGCCCAGCACCCCATCGCACTGAGCGCCGCGTTCGTGCTCCTGCTCCCGATCGCGGTCTACCTGTACCAGCGCCACCGGAACAGGCTGTGGCTCGCTGCCGCCGCCGTCCTCACCCTGGGCGCCCTATCCACCGGCTCTCGTACCGGCATGGTCATGCTCATCGGCGTCGGCCTTGGCTTCCTGTGCATCAAGCCGCGTGAGAGCGTTCGGATGATTCCTTGGCTCCTGCCGCTGCTCGTGGTCGTACAGGTCGTCATGCCGGGCACCCTCGGGACCATGAAATCGATCCTGAACCCGAGCTACGTGATCGAAGAGCAGTCCTACGATCAGGGGGCAACCGGCCGGGCGGATCGCAGACATCGGTCCCGCGCTCGATCGATGGGCGACCAAGCCCTACTCGGATCGGGCTTCGGGACGACGGTCGCCGACCCCAATGCGCCGAAGGAGAGCGAGCAGCAGATCCTCGACAACCAGTGGCTCGGCACGCTCCTCCAGATCGGGGCTCTCGGAGCGCTGTCGCTGCTGTGGCTGTTCGGCCTCGCCGTCGCACGACTCGCCCGAAGAGCCCGCGCCGCCTCAGGGGCGGACGGCTGGCTCAGTGCGGCGCTGGCGACTTCGGTGATCTCGTTCGCCCTGGGCATGCTCACCTTCGATGCGTTCGCATTCGTCCAGGTGACGTTCTTCGCGTTCGTGATCATCGGCTTCGGCGCCGTCGTGCTCCGCTCGCCGGCCCCCGGCAAGGCCCGGCCTCTGCACGCCGCGATGCGGCTGCCCGGCTAGAACTCGTAGGCGCCCGCGTCGGGGGGGCCGTTGCGGGCCTTGCCGTCGCGGTCGAGCGGGGGTGCGTATTGGGCGCTGCCGGCGTCGATCGCCGGGGAGCCCGCGAGCAGGTGGAAGTCCTCGGCCGCGGGGTTGGCCCACCTGTACGGGGCGGTGATCAGCGAGCTGCAGGCGGGCGGGCCGCAGGAGGACACGGGGCTGACGGCCTTGTCACTCGGGTCGCAGACCCTGCCGACGTTGTTCCGGTAGGTCACACCCGTCAGGCAGGACCAGCCGCCGCCGATGTTGTTGGCCCACACCCCGGACCACGGCCCCGGACCGTTGTTGTCGAGGATCACGCTGTTCTCGAAGGTGTTGTTGACGACCCTCGCGTTCCGCAGCCCGGCCCCGTTCGACCAATACAGGCCGTAGTAGTGGAAGCCGCTGCCGTTGCGCGAATGGCCGAACACGTTGTTCTCGAGCGTCACGATCCCCATACGGCGGCTGCCCCCACCAATCGCCACGCACGATGAACAGATCCATCGTCGCGCAGTTCGTGAAGGTCGAGTTGCGGATAGTCAGCCCCGGCGCCTGCGGAGAAGATGCACTCGTTGTGGACACCGGCCCCGACCTGACGCACGTCATGGAAGACCACGTTGTCGATCACCAGGTTCGTAGGCGCCGTGTCCGACGACCCGCCGAGCATCGCACCCTTCTCGTCGACGACGTTGCCGACCCGCGAGTTCTTCAAAGTCACGTTCTGCCGGCCACCCGACTCGAAACCGCCCAGTTCGTCTGTGTCCCCTGCGCGTCGAGATCGAGACCGTCAAACGTGATGTTGTCCGCTGGTTGATCAACTGGCGCAGCTTCGCGCAATGCGGCGTCTCAGACCGAACGGTCACCCGCTTGATGCCCGAAGGCGTCGTCCAAGACCCCGGCCGGTCCTCAAAGGACAAGGACCGCGACTTGCCATGCAACCCACACGCGAGCTCGATGACGTCGCCCGCCTGTGCCTGGTTGTAGGCAGCGCTGATATCGCCGCCGGCCGCCACGCGGATTACTCCGCCCGCGGGCGGCGGCACGTTGACGGTCCAGGTCCGGGACGCCGGCGAGCCGTCGGTGTTGCCCGCGGCGTCGGTCGCCCGCACGTCGAACGTGTGCGAGCCATTGGCGAGGCCGGAGTAGGCCTCGGGGACGCGCAGGCAGCCCAGGCGCCGCCGTCGAGACGGCACTGGAACCTCGAACCAGCCTCGCTCGAGCTGAAGCCGAAGCTCGCCGACCCGCTCGCGACCGTCCCCGACGGACCGGAGTCGATCGTCGTATCAGGCGCAGTCGTGTCAGCGGAGGCGGCACGTTCACCGTCCAGGTCCGCGACGCCGGCGAGCCGTCGGTGTTCCCCGCGCCGTCGGTCGCGCGCACGTCGAAGGTGTGCGATCCGTTCGCGAGACCGGCGTAGGCCTTCGGTGAGCTCCAGGAGGCCCAGGCGCCGCCGTCCAGGCGGCACTGAAGGTCGAACCTGACTCCTGAGCGTCGGAGCCGAAGCTCGCCGAACCGCTCGCGACCGTCCCCGAAGGGCCGGAAGCGATCGACGTCTCAGGGGCCGTCGTGTCCGGCGGCGGTGGTGGCGGCGGCACGGCGACCGCCCAGGCCCGCGCCGCCGGCGACCCGTCGGTGTTCCCGGCCGCGTCGATCGCCCGAACGTCGAAAGTATGGGAGCCGTTGGCGAGTGCGAAGTACGCCTTCGGGGAGTTGCACGCCCCCCAGGCGCTCCCGTCCT
>CAWFZK010000038.1:0-65379 GCA_963820315.1 uncultured Thermoleophilaceae bacterium
CCGGCCGCCTCGCCCTCATGCGGGAGCGCGGCGTCGCCGCCACGGAGCGGTTTGCGTTCGTCTTCCGCCTGCCGTGGACGTCTTCCATGGTCCAGCTCGCTCTGACTTACGATCCCGCAACCGATCGGGCGGTGGCAATCGTCGACTGGTCGCCCGACGATGGCGCCACGGTCTGACGTGCGGATCGAAGGCGGTGTCACGGCACCGCGCGCTGAATCGTGCATTCAATGGCCGTGATCGGACCCTCCGTGTTCAGCCGGTCGACATGCGGATCCAGATCCGGTTCGATGTTCACCTCGAGCCCGTGATCCACCCATACGTCGAGACGGGAGCCGGCCGGCGAGACGACGAGATCCACCTGCCGTCCGCCGTTCGCGTTGCGATACGAGAGCTTCGCCGTGGTGGCGGTGAGCGCCGGCTTCGCGCCGGGCAACAGCAGGTCAATCCATGTGCTCTTGTTCTCGACATCTCGCATCGACAGTTGCCACTGAGGCTCTGACGTTCCGGGGGCAGCCGGCGCGGGATCCGCGGGGCGCAACACGAACTCTCGACCACGCGCGTCGTCGCGCACGCGGCACGTCACGGCGGCGGCCGCATCCTCTTGGTTCACCGCGAGCAGGTTTACGGCCCATGCGAGGGGCACCATGATCCCGGCGAGCCACCGTCTAGAGACAATCGAGGCTGTCACTCCCGACCTCATTTCCTGGCACGTAGATCGTCCGGGCCGTCAGCTCGTGATGCCGGAGGCCCGCCGCCCTGTCGAACCGGGCGACGATGTCGGGGAGGTGTCGCGGGCAGGCGCCATCGTCGATGCGTGCGCCGACACCGCCGAAGTCCTCCGCCCATCCGGCCCACCACGGCGCCACCGCCCCGGCGAGCGGCTCGATGACGAGCACGGCTTGGCCCTCGCTCGCGGCGCCCAGCAAGCGCCCCGCACCGCCTCGCGCGCGTCGGCGGACAGTTCGTTCAGGGTGTAGGCGGCGAGGCAGGCTGCGGCCCGCGTGGCAGCCGCACCCGCGCAACGTCGGCGCGCGTCGCGCGGCCACGCACGCCCAGCATGCCCGCCACGTCCACGACGCCTCGCGCACGGCCCAGGCGCTGCGGTCGAATCCCTCGATGCTCACTGCCGCGCCCGCGGCAAGGGCCCAGGCGCCGCTCGCGGCCCCGGTGCCGCAGCCGAAATCCACGAGCTCGTGCCGCTCGCCGAAGTGTTGCCTCGAGCGCCCTGACCACCCGGTGAGCGACCAGCGCGTGCAGGGGTGCATAGAAGAGGGCGAACGCCGCCCGTTTGCCGGCACCCTCGAGCGCTGACCCGTCGGCCAGGCGGTCACGGCGCTGCTCCACATAGCATGACGACAGCGCACGCAGCGCTCGTGTGACCTCGGCGAACGTGAGGTCGGCGAGGTACCGTTCCTCCGCCGCGCGCAGCCAGGGCGAGGGAAAATTGGCGGCGAGGCCGCGCACGACATGGGCCGCAGTGCTGCACGCCGACGGCGCCTGCGTCGACATCGGCGCAGTGTACGCGGCGCAGCGGGCATCGCCGCGACAGACATGGATTGGAATCGCTCGCGTTTGGGAGCCCAGCCGCAGATTCTTTGCGCGGCGGCCGCTCCAGCGTGTAATCTCGGCTTCAGGTCTCCGGCGCGCCAGCACCGATGGACATCAGCACGATCGGCCGCTACCAGATTCTCGAGCGCCTCGGGCAAGGCGGGATGGGCGTCGTCTATCGGGCCTTCGATCCGCAAATCGAGCGAACGGTGGCGATCAAGGTGATCTCCGCGCAGCTGGTCGATCAGCCCGAGCAGCGCGAGCGGTTCTTCCGCGAGGCTCGCGCGGCGGGCCGGCTGGCCCACCGCAACATCATCACGATCTTCGACCTCGGCGAAGACCGCGGCCAGCCGTACATCGCGATGGAGTACGTTCAGGGGCAGGCCCTCGACGTGCGGATGAGCACGGGCGAGCCACTGACGCTGTCTCGCAAAAGCTCGCCATCATCGTCGATATCTGCGATGCGCTGGCGTTCGCGCACGGTGCGGGCATCATCCACCGCGACATGAAGCCCGCGAATGTGATGCTCACGACAACCGGCGGCGTGCGCATCCTCGATTTCGGCCTGGCCCGGCTCGTCACCTCCGAGCTCACGCGCAGCAACATCGTCGTGGGCACGATGAACTACATGGCGCCCGGAACAGGTCCGCGCGGAGCCAATCGACCACCGCGCCGACGTGTTCTCGGTCGGCGTGCTGCTGCTACGAGCTGCTGAGCGGCCGGAAGGCATTCGAGGCCGATTCCTTCGCCGCGACGATGTACAAGGTGCTGCAGGATCGGCCGACACCGCTCGAGAGCCTGGGCCATGCCTTGCCGGCCGAGCTGATGACGGTCGTGGACCGGGCGATCGAGAAAGATCGCGAGCAACGGTACCAGAGCATGGGAGACATGCTGCTCGACCTGCAGCTGGTACGCGCCGCGCTGCCCCCGGCCGCGCCGTTCCGGGTCTTCGACGGTGACCGCCGCCGGCCCGCCGGCATCGTCAGCGCGTGGGTCGGGACGCCGGTTACCGGAGTTGGAAACGACGCTCGACGCGCCGCGTGTGCCCGCACCGGGCAGGACGCCACCTCCGTCCCCTGACGTCGTGGGCTCGAGCACGGGGCCCCCCGTCCATGCCACCCCTGTCCCGGGCGAACGGCCGGTGTCGAGTCACGCGAGCGCGGACCCGAGCCTCCCGCGCAGTCCGTCGTCTGCGTCGGCGGCGCCCGGCGCGACGTCACAGTTGCTCGCCATGGTGAGCGCGGCCGCCCTCGTGGTGATTGCGATCGCGGTGATCGCGTTCGTGGTTCGGGAGCCCGACGACCGCACGTCGCGGCGGGTGGACGATACGTCCCGGGGCGCATCAACCCGTCCTGCCGCCCCACCCCCCGCGGCACCAGCGGGCGCGTCCGCCAAGACCGGCCCGCCCCCCGCTGCGCCCGAAGCTGCCGTGAGCGTCACAGACGATCTGGCGCAGCAGACGGAGTCGGCACGCGCGCTGTACCGGGCCGGCAAGTACGACGAAGCCGCGAATGCGGCGGGCCGAGTGCTGAAGCGATCGCCGGACAATGCCGAGGCACAGCGGCTGATGGCCGACGTCGCGCGGTATGCCCGGCAGGCGGCCACCGAGGCCGTATCGGGCCTGGCGGCGGCACGCACGCGCGCAGAGTCGGCCGGCGCGCCGGCGGCCGCAGCCGCGGCGTTTGGACGCGCGGTCGAGCGCGAGCGCGGCGCGCGCGCGCTGCTCGCCGCGCGCGACTACGCGAAGGCAGCCACGGCAGCCTACGCGGCACAGGGTTTGTTCGACGCGGCCGCCGCTGAAGCACTGGGCCGGGCCCAGGCGCGCGCAGCAGCCGAGCCGCCCGCGACACGCACTGCCCCGCCCCCCCCGGCAGAAGAACCGCGTGTGCCGATTCAGTTCCCTCCCGTCGCGTCGGTGACACCGCCACCGCCGGCGCCGGCGCCCGATCCGGCTCCCGCGCCGCCGGCAGCCAGCGCGCCGCCACGCGTGCCTGCAGCCCCGGAGCGGCGCGCCGCCGATCCTCAGGAAGCCATCCGCCGCGCACTGCAGCAGGTACTCGGCTGCCCTCGAGGCGCGCAGCCTGCCGGCGCTCAAGCAGGTCTGGCCCGGGCTCGGGGGCGCGCAGGAACGCGCGATCAAAGTGGAATTCGACAACGCACGGCGGATCAGCGTCACGCTCGACTCGCCGCGCATCCAGGTGTCGGGGGACACCGCGACGGTGGTGGCCACGCGGCACTATTCGCTGGCGACGGTTGACGGTCACGAGTTGCGCAGCGACGCGCGCAGCACCTTCCAGCTCCGAGCCGCCGAGGGCGGCTGGGTGATTGAATCGGTCCGGTTCGAGGCGGCTCGCTGACTCATGAATCTACTCATCGCCACCCTCGTTCTCATGATGTTCCTCGCCGCAGGGGGCACGGCCGCCGCCCAGGCGCAGCCCCCGGGCAAGCTGGCCACACTGTTCGAGGACGTGTTCGGCCCGACAGGGCTCGTCGTCAACAGCGAGGCCGTGCTCCCGGACGGCTCGACCCATTCCGCTCATTTCAACAGCGCGTTCCAATCGAACTTCACGCAGTTCAACGTCGCCCTCGTCAGCCAGCTGACCGCACTGCCGCTGCCCTCGCCGGCGTCCGGGTTCACCTACGCGTTCGATGCGGCCACCGGCACGTTCCGGCGCACGACGCGCAGCTTCGGACCCATCCTCAGCGACAGGGCCGAAACCATCGGGCGCGGCCACTTCTCGGTGGGCTTCAACCACCAGTACTTCTCCTTCGACTCGCTCGACGGCGTGGATCTCAGCGCCGTTCCCGCAGTGTTCACCCACGACGACTTTCTGCTGGGAGGCGGTCGCCTCGACGTGGTCACGACGGCCAACTCGGTCGAAGCCTCTCTCTCGCAGTGGACGGGTGCGATCACATACGGCATCACCGATCGCATCGACGTGTCCCTGGCGGTCCCCATCGTGCGCACGACCCTCAGCGTGGTCTCGAACGCGCAGATCCAGAGGATCGGCACCGTCGATCCCGCGGTGCACTTCTTCCACGATGAGACGGCACGTGAGGGGTTCGGAGACCGCAAGCAGTTCTTCGGCCAGGGATCGGCGAGCGGCGTCGGCGATCTCATCGTGCGCGTGAAGGCGAATGCGGTGCGTGAGGAGACCCGGGGTCTTGCGGTCGGCCTGGACCTGCGCCTGCCCACGGGGGATGAGAAGGATCTGCTTGGGTCGGGTGCCTTGGGCGTCAAGCCGTTTGCCGCCCTGTCAGGCAGCTACGGCCGCCTGTCACCCCGCGCGAACATCGCGTGGCAGTGGAACGGCCGCAGCGTGCTGGCCAACGATGTCCGGGCGGGTCTGACAGGCGAACTGCCCGACCATTTGTTCTATGTCGTGGGCACGGACGTGGCTGTGAGCGATCGTTTCAGCCTTGCCGTGGACCTGCTCGGGCAGCACGTGTTCGACACGCCGCTGCTGGTGGAGAGTGCGTTCACGGTTGGGGCAGGCGGGCCCACGTTCGCCGACATCGACTTCCGTACGGGATCCATCGACGCGCTCGCGGGGTCAGCCGGTCTGAAGATCAACGTGGCCCCGCACATGCTCGTGAACTTCAACCTCCGCTTCCACATCTCGGGGGGCGGCCTGCAGGACCGCCTGACCCCGCTGATCGGCCTGGAGTTCGGATCGTAGGCTGCACGACACGAATACAGAGCGAGCTTCAGCCTGCCAGACCGCCCCTGCAAATCCGCATACACTCTGTGCATGGATATCCCGCGAAACGCCTTCAAACGGGCGCTGGCCGCCAACCCGCGTCTGGTCGGCCTCTGGCACAGCATCGGCCATGCAACCGTGACTGAGATCCTCGCCGACTCGGCCTTCGACTGGGCGTTGATCGACACCGAGCACGCGCCGAACGAGGTGACGCACGTAGCCGATACGCTGCGCGCCTTGAGCGGATCGCGCGTAGCGCCGGTCGTCCGGCCCGCGTGGAACGACCCCGTGCTGTTCAAGCGGCTGCTCGACGTCGGCGCACAGACGCTGCTCGTCCCCTACGTGCAGTCGGCCGACGAGGCCGCGCGCGCCGTCGCGGCCGTGCGCTACCCGCCGCGGGGCGTGCGCGGGGTGGCCTCGACCCATCGGGCCAACCGGTACGGGCGTGTCGACGACTACTTCGCCCGTGCGGACGACGAGATGTGCGTGCTGGTGCAGCTCGAGACGCGAGCGTCCGTCGAGGCGCTCGAGGAGATTGCGGCGGTCGACGGCGTGGACGGCGTGTTCATCGGGCCGTCGGACCTGTCGGCGAGCCTCGGCTTCCTCGGTCAGCCGCGGCACACCGACGTTCGGCGCGTCATCGAGAGCGCCTGCCGTCGTGCGCAGTCAATCCGGAAGCCGATTGGGATTCTGGCACCGGTCGAAGAGGACGCCGCTCGGTGGCTCGAGATGGGGTTCGCGTTCGTGGCGGTCGGTGGCGATATCCTCTGTCTGCGCAAGGCGGTCGATGCGCTCGCCGGACGCTTCCTGGAGTCCCGGAACGAACGGGTTTGATTGTGGCTCACAACACGCCGTCCGGCACGATCCCGTTCTGGAACGCACGCACCTGATCGTCGGTGAAGGGCGGCGAGAGAAGCGCCGCGTCCTCCTGATAGGCTCGGAACAGGTGGAGGATGTAGTGCATCCGCTCCCCGAGATTGCACCAGTCCTGGGCGCCGCAGGCCGTCTCGCCCGGGCCGCACGGGTCGTACCGGCTCACGAATGCCGTCAATTCCGGCAGGCGTGCGGCGGCGATCACCGGGGGCACGGCGGCTTCGAGGTCACGCCCGAGCGATAGCACGACATCGCGCGGCACGCTGAGCACCATCAGCCGCTCGGTGATCACGTCGCGCGACAGACGCACAGCGGCAGACCGCAGCGGTGCGGCGAGCCATGCGATCGCCCCTGCGGCGGGGCGCCTCATCGCCGAGGGCCACGCCCGGGAGCCTGGCACGAGGACACCCAGAACGCGCGCGCCGAAATCCTTTGCCGTCGCGAGCGGCGCGTCGACGGCCTCGGAAATCTCGGGCTGCAGCCTGGTCTGCTCGTGCAGGCCGATGGAGAGGTTAGCGAGCAGCACGAGCCCGGCGCGGGTGTGCGGCTCGGGCTCGTGTCCCTGCCGCTGGTAGCAGGCGAACGCCTGGCGCAGGTAGTCCTGCCCGTCCGGCGGCTCGCCGGCGCGGAGTCCCTGCAGGAACGCGGTGACCGCCGTCGCGTCTACCGCTGCATCCGCGGGGCATGCCTCCAGGTAGCGGGCGAACTCGCGGCCGATCTCCGCGAACACCTTCAGATTTCCGCGCGCCACCGCGTCGCTGGCCCGCTCGAACGCGTCGAAGGGCGAGTGGATCGCCGCGCTGATGCGCCCCAGCCTGGATGTGGGATCGAGGAGCCCTCTTCGAAGGAGCACGCGCCAGAGCGACCGCAGCGGCTGCCACAGGCTGGCCGGTCCCCCCGCGCGCCGCCTGAGCGTCTCACCGAGGTCTTCCGAGCGGATCGTACGGCCGGCCTGACGCGAGGCCCAGGTCGCGAACGTGCACCAGTTCGCGCGAAGACCCGTGCGCAGGGCCAGTGCCCCCGAGAGCCGCGCGTAGCACTCCGTGATCTCCAGATTCCGGATGACCGGATTCGCCATCGCGGCAACGCGCGCGACATCGGCCTCAGATGGCGCCCGACCCATGAGGGTCACGGGCACGGGTGCGCCCTTACCACAGATGGCTCCGCATTCCCTCTCCTGCTGTGAGTGACACCGCAGTCTACCAGCCTCCAGCCCAACCAGAATGCCCCGACCCCGGACCCCATCGGCGCGCCAGCGTTGCGGATGCGGGACGCGGTGGTCCCGGATCCGGGAATCCCGGGACGGCTCGAGGGTCGTTTGTTGCGGAGAACCGCCGTTTTCAGCTGGCACGCTGGTTGTCTAAACTCCGGTCGTGCGTGCGCGTGTGCTGGTGGCCGATGATCAGGCCGATGTCCTCGAGGCGTTGCGGTTTCTGCTGAAGGGAGCTGACCTCGACGCCGACTTCGTCACCTCCCCAGTCGCGGCGCTCGACCGGTTGCAAGAGCAGCCGTACGAGTTGCTGCTCGCCGACCTGAACTACACGCGGGACACCACGTCCGCCGGGGAGGGGCTGGAGCTCGTCTCGCGCGCACGCATCCTCGATCCCCTGCTGCCGGTTGTGGTCATGACCGGGTGGGGGACGATCGATACGGCGGTCGAGGCGATGCGCCGCGGGGCGCGAAGCTTCGTCCAGAAGCCGTGGAACAACACGACGCTGCTCGAAATCCTCAGCCGCGAAATCGCGGACGGCCGCGTGGCACGCCAGCAGAACCTGCGGCACGAGCGCGAGCAGTCGGACGCGCGGGCGATCCAGCGGGGCCTGCTGCCTTCCACGCTGCCGTGCATCGACCCGTACGGCATTGCCGCCGCGTGGCGCCCGGCAAGTGGCTACGGCGGCGACTGCTACGACGCCCTCACCTTCGACGACGACGTGCTCGGGTTGCTGATTGCGGACGTGGCCGGCAAGGGGCTGCCGGCGGCGCTGCTGATGTCGAATCTGCAGGCCGCCGTCCGTGCCTTCTCCGAGGGCGCAGCGTCGCCAGATCAGGTCTGCGCCCGGGTGAACCGCCTGCTCTGCGGGCACATGGTCAGCGGTCGTTTCGTGACGGCGTGCTACATCCGTCTCGATTGCCGCCGGCACTCGCTCACCTGCGCGAATGCCGGCCACAATCCACCACTGCTCGTGCGCGCGTCGGGTGAGGTCGTGCGGCTGGCGACTGGCGGCACCGTGCTTGGCGTGTTTCCGGACCGCACGTACGAGCAGCACCAGGTCGACATCCGGGGCGGGGACCGCCTCGTGCTCTACACCGACGGCATCACCGAGGCAACCTCGCCGGATGGCGAGGAATATGGCGAGGAGCGGCTCGCCCAGGCGATAACCGCCGGCGCGAGGTTGCATGCGCCCGCGCTGACTGCCGCGCTCTTCGATGACGTCCTCGCGTTTGCGGACGGCACGCTGAACGATGATGCGACGATTGTGTCGGTCGTGGTGGCGGCGTAGCGGGCGGCTTTCAGACCGGCGACCCCGCTACTGCTCCCGGCGGTCGGCTGGAAACGCCTGCACGAGCCCGCGCTCCCGTACAAGGGCCTCGAGATCGTTCAGCTCCGACGGGAGGAAGTCGGTGAAGTTCTCCACGCCGCTCTCCGTGACGACGACCGTGTCTTCGTAGCGCAGGTACAGGTGCTCTTCCGGCACCCACATCTGAGGATCGACCGAGAACACGTGCCCTGGCCGCAGGGGGCCGCGCTTGTACGGCGACGCGGCCGGTCTTGCGCCGTCCGCTTACTCGATCACGTAGCGCCGCGGCACGAAGGTCTGGCTCTCCTCGGGCGGGCGGACGTAGGCGCGTTCCTGGCGCGGCGGCAGCTTGATCTTCTCCTGCCGGACGCCCTCGTAGGGGATCTGATCGAGCAGGTGGCTGATCAGGTTCAGCCGCGCCTCGCGCTTCGAGTCCGCCTCGACCACGTACCAGGGTGATTCCTTCGTGTCGGTGTAGGCGAACATCTCGTCCTTGGCCTCGGCGTAGTCGACCCAGCGCGCCCGCGCCTCGAGGTCCATGGGGCTCAGCTTCCACCGCTTCGAGGGGTCGTTGATGCGCGCCTTGAAGCGCCGCTCCTGTTCCTCGTCCGAGACCGACAGCCAGTACTTGATGAGGATGAGCCCGGACTGCTGAATCATGCGCTCGAAGCGAGGGGCGCTGCGCATGAACTCCTGGTACTCCTCGTCGGTGCAGAAGCCCATGACCCGCTCGACCCCGGCGCGGTTGTACCAGCTGCGGTCGAACAGCACCATCTCGCCGGCGGCGGGCAGGTGCGCGACGTAGCGCTGGAAGTACCACTGCGTGCGCTCGCGCTCGGTCGGCGTCCGAGCGCCACCGTGCGGATCACGCGCGGGCTCGTCTTCTCGGTGATGCGCTTGATGACGCCGCCCTTGCCGGCGGTGTCGCGGCCCTCGAAGACGACGACGACCTTCAGCCCGGCGTGGACGATCCATTCCTGCAGCCGGACGAGCTCCGTCTGGAGGCGCTCGATTTCGCGGTCGGCCTGCTTCTTCGAAAGCGTGCGCGGCGCCGTCTCGGTCTTCGCCATCGGCGTCAGCGTACCGGTGCCGGGCGGGCGGGCTGAAAGCGAAGCGAGCGCGGCTTCTGGACGAACGGTCGAGCTCCGTGCGTTACGCAAGACGCCTCCGCACGACCTGCCCGTCTGCAGGTGACGATTACCTGTGCAGGGCGTGACACCGGGCGCGGCGAGGGAACACTTCACGGAATGGAGGCGCGACCCCCGGTTTTCCGACCCCGCACGCTGGCTCTGTGCGCGCTGGTGTCGGCCCTGGTGCTCCCGCCGGCCGCCGGCGCCGCCACGCCGCAGGCGCCTGTCGCCTCGGCGTCCGGGACGGTCGAGCAGACCGTTGCCTCGGTGACGGACGCGACTCGCGGTGTGGTCACCTCGGTTCAGGGCACCTCCGCCCCGGTGACGCAGCCGGTGACGACCGCCGTGGAGGAGACCACGGCGCGGGTGACTGAGCCGGTCGCCAAGACCGTCGAGGACACCACGACAGGGGCGACCCGGCAGGTCCAGCCCGTCGCGGACGATGCCGGCAAGACCGTCGGTGCCGTCACCTCCGGTGCGGCCCAGCAGGCGCGCGACACCGTCGCGGCCGCCACTACTTCCTCCGGAGCAGAGCCCGCGGCGGCGCCGGCCCGCGGGCACATCGAGGGGCCGGCACGGAGGCTCCGCCGCGGCACCGCCGTGGGGCTCGATGCAGGGCGCGCGCAGGGGCACTCCGCCGGAGCGCCGCACCGGGGTGACGCCCGCACCGGCGCGTCCGCCCCGGCGGCCGTCGCGGCGGCACCGGCTCCGCTCTCCGCACCGCTTCCGGCGGCCACCGACGGGCAGGGGGAGGACCCCGGCTCTGGCGCCCCGGCGCCGGAGGCACCGGCCGCGGCCACCGGGTCCGCCTCCGCGCTGTCGACCGGCCTCGGGCTCGGCGGCCTGGCTCTGCTCGCCGGCGCGCTGTGCCTCGCGGCTCCGGCACTCCTTCGATCTTTCTCCGCTCGGCCGGCCGTCCCTCGGCCGGTTCTCTTCGTCTCCGCGCTCGAGCGCCCCGGCTAGCGCCGGCTGGTCGTGTGCGCGACGGCCGGCGCCCGCCGGCCGCGCTTCGAGCCACCACCAAGGAGATGAACCCATGAATCGCAGTGCAATTGCACTGGGAGCGAGCGTCATCGCGTTCGCTATCCCGGTGACAGGCGCAGCGGCCGCCCCGAGCCCGCAGGTCATTGAGAGCTCGGTCGCCGCTGCCCAGGCAGGGTCGGTGCAGGTCAACGCTCCGGTGCGGGTGCTGAGCGACGGCGGAAACGCCGCCCCGGCGCCGGCCGCGGCGGCAGGACCGCAGACGACGAGCCGCTCCGCCGGCGCGGTGCAGGTCGCGTCCGTGCGGGTGAACGCCCCGGTGCGGGTGCTCAGTGACGGCGACAACGCCGGCCCGAGCGGCGGCGGAACCGGCACGTCCGGCCCGCAGTCCACGAGCCGCTCCATCGGCGCCGCGCAGGCGGGACCGGTGAACGTCGACGCCCCGGTGCGGGTGCTCAGCGACGGCGACAACAACGGCACGGGCGGCGGCGGAACCGGCACGTCGGGCCGCAGTCCACGAGCCGCTCCATCGGCGCCGCGCAGGCGGGACCGGTGAACGTCGACGCCCCGGTGCGGGTGCTCAGCGACGGCGACAACCGCGGCACGGGCGGCGGCGGAACCGTCACCTCCGGCCCGCAGTCGGTCGCCCGCTCGATCGGCGCCCTGCAGGTGGGCTGGATCGACGTCTTCGCCCCCATCCGGGTGCTCAGCGACGGGGACAACGCGGCGCCGGAAGGATCGTCGCCGAGTGGCGGCAGTCAGACGATCCTCGACTCGATCGTCGCGGGTCAGATCGTCTCGCCGGTCATCCGCGCGCCCGTGAACGTCCTCAGCGACGGGGACGCCACACCGGCCGCGGGCGGGACATCCGGGACCGGACCGGCGAGCGGCGGCCAGACGATCACCGACACGGTCGGCGGTGTCCAGCTGGCGCCTCCGGTGATCGACGTGCCGATCGCCGTCGCGAGTGACGACGACCCGGCCGCACCCGCGGACCCGGGCGACGGCACGGGCACAGCCACGACGCCGGGAGGCAGCGGCGCGAGCGCGCCGGGCAGCTCGGGCGACGGGGGCACGTCGAACGGCGGAGCCGGCTCCGGCGACGGACGCCGGCCCGGTGCGACGCTGCCGGCCGTCGACTTCGATCCGGGCGGATCCGGGGTCGACCCGGTCGCGGCGATGCAGGCTGGCCAGACGTCCGAGCTGGACAGCGGGCTGCCGTTCACGGGGCTCGGTGCGCTCGCACTCGCCCTGACCGGACTGCTGTTCCTCCTCACCGGAAGGGGACTGCTGGTCATGGGTTCGAGGCGGCGTCAGCGCCTCGGCCACGCCGTCTGACCGCAGGAGGCATGAATCGGTGCGTGCGCGGCTCTCGCGCGCGCACCGGTCGCGCCTCTCTCCGCGCCGCGACATGGAGCCGGCCAGAGCTCGGACCGGCGACCCCCTCGCTTGCAAAGCGAGATGCGTCGAATCCGGCTGGCCCACTCCAAGCTATGGCCCGTGCGGTAGAGGGTAGGGCGTGGGGCACCGATTTGTGTCGAGCCCTGGGTGGGATCTTTCACAAATCGCCGCGCTCAGGCCGAAAAGAGGCGTACGACGGCATGGAGGGTTCCGTCGTACTAGCGGCACACGGGACGCCGCTGAGTTGCATCAGGCGGGGGTCGCCGGGGCGGGTGACCCCCGCCGCAACTCGCCCTACTCGAAGTCGAAGTCGCGGGGCGGCTTCTGCTCGAACCAGAGCCGGTCGTGCTCGGGCGTCTCCTGGAGGAAGTCGGGCGTGTCCTCGAGGACGTCGCCCTCACCTTCCTCGTCCTCTTCGGAGGCGGCGGGCTCCTCCTCGTCGTCCTCGTGCTGGCCGGGGGCGAACGGGTCGTACTCCACCGTCGCCCCGGGATCCGCGCTGCGCGGCGGATCCTCGACCGGCTCGAGGCCGCGCGGAGGCGTGTCGCCGGCCGCCGGTGCGGGTGCCTCGGGATCCTCCTGCAGGGCCGGCTCCTCGGCGGGTTCGACCACGGGTGGCTCGGCGGGCTCCGCCAGGGGCGGCTCTTCCACCATCGGGGCCGTGGGCTCCGCCACCGACGGTTCCTCCGGCACAGGGGCCGTGGGCTCCTGCCGCAGCGACCTCCTCCACGGGGGGAGGCTCCTCGGCGGTGACTGCCTCTCCGTCGAAGAGCTGCTCGCCGTCGGCGCCGGCCGGAGCCGGCTGAGCGGCCTCGGCGGAGCGTGGGGCGGGTCGGCCTCAGCGGCACGGCCTCGGCCACAACGGCATCGCCGTCGGTCACTCCAGCTTCTGCTTCAGCGCTCTCGGGCTGCGGCGCAGCCTCGCGCCGAACGGGGCCGAGCGCCTCTTCCTGTTGGCGCTGGACCACCTCTTCGGGCGCTCCGTGCTTGCGCTTCAGCTCGAGATGCTCCTTGATCGCATCATCGAGTATGCCCATCGGGCGGAACCTTACCGAGGCCGGCTGGACGGTTACGGCTCGGCGATCAGGGGCGCCGCGACGGCGCCGAGGGTCGTCTCGACCCGGTTCTTGCCCGCGCGCTTGGCGCGGTAGAGAGCGGCGTCGGCGGCCGCCACCAGCGCCTCGCGCTCGCTTCCGCTCTGCGGCGCTGCGGCCACTCCGAAGCTCGCCGTGACCTGCAGGGAGCCGCCTCCGCGCGCGCCCGCCACGTGGATGCTCTCGATGGCCTCGCGCACCCGCTCGGCCAGCAGCGCGGCTCCGTCGAGATCCGTCTCGGGCAGGATCAGCGCCAGCTCCTCGCCCCCGTAGCGAGCCGTGGTGTCAATGTCGCGCGAGAGCTTGCGCAGCACCTCGGCCACATGCGCGAGCACCTCGTCTCCCCGCTGATGGCCGTGCAGGTCGTTGACCTGCTTGAAGTCGTCGATGTCCAGCATCACGAGGCCGAGCGGGCTGCCGAAGCGGCGGCTGCGCTCGAGCTCGCGCCCGAGGATGGCCCAGAAGGCGCGTGCATTCGCGAGGCCGGTGAGGTCGTCAGTCACGGCCTGGCGCTCGACCGTCTCGTGCAGGTTCGCGTTCTCGATCGACACGACCGCCTGGCCCGCGAGGTACTCGAGCAGCTCGGCCTCGGTGCGGTCGAAGGCGCGTCCCCGGCGGGCGATCGAGAGCGCGCCCAGATACTCGGGAGGGCCGACCACGTGCCGGAGGACCACCGTCAGGGCGTGCGTCCCGCGTGCCTCGCTCGGCACCGCGCGCCTGCGCTCGGGCGTCGGCTGGCCGGCCTCGCCGTCGAGCGCGTCGAGCAGCTCCGCGCCAACGTCTGGGCTGATCGCGAAGGCGGCACGCTCGGCCGCCTCGAGCGCCTCCTCCAGGTCGTCGCGCTCCGCGCCGGCCTCGTAGCCGTTGAAGATGGCGGTGTCGAGTGTCAGGGCGCGCCCCGACTCGGCCTCGCAGGCGTCGACCGCCTGCTTCACCGCGAGCTCCATGACCCCCTGGCGGTCGAGCCCCGTCGCGAGCGCCTCGCCGACTCGGCGGATCGTCTCCTCGAGCTCGCCGCGCTTTCGCTCGACCTCCTCCATCTTGCCGGCGAGCTGCTCCGACATGCTGTTGAACTCGCGGCCGAGCTCTGCGAACTCATCGTTTCCGTGGACGGGTACGGGCTGGCGGAAGTCACCGCGCGCTAGCCGCCTGGCGGCGGCGAGAAACTCCCCGACCTGGCCGCTGAGCGACCTCCCGATCAGCCAGGCCGAGCCGACCGCGAGCACGAGGAAGGCGGCGAGCAGCGCGGCGATGATGAGGCGATTGCGGGTGATGCGCTCGCTCAGCGCCTCGGCGGGCTGCAGCACGGCCAGCTCGATCGGCGGGCCGCCCGGCTCCGCGATCCGCTCGATCTGTCCGCGGTACTCGTCGCCGGCCTCCGACTCGAGCGCGCGCGGCTCGCCGGTGCTGCCGTGAGCGGAGCGCGGCGGCGGGTCGCGAAGCGTGGAGTCGAGAGTCTCTCCGCGCCGGAAGACGGTCACCTCGAGCCCCGAGAGGTCACCGACCCGGCCGCTGAGCTCCGAGGCGTCGGTGCCGAAGACGCGCAGCACGAACTCCCGGCGTCCATCCTCGCCCTGGACGGTCGCGCCTCTGGGCGCGACCGCGCTCGCCGAGCCGGCCCGCGCAAGCAGCCCGCCCTGAGGCGAGCGGATCTCGATCGCCTCGACGTCGCCGCCGATCAGCTGGCCGATGCGGGCGCGGGCAGCCGCGATGCGCCCGTTCGCGAGAGCCTGCCGCAGCTTCGGATCGGCGGCGACTTCCCGGAGCTCGTCGAGCGTCTGGCGGGCCTGGGCCTCATGGACCGCTGACGCCGTGCGCGCGCCCTGCGCGATGCCGGCGTCGGCCTTGCCGGTCTCGCTGCTCGCGGTGACCGAGAAGAGCACGATGGCCAGCGCGATCATCGGCACGATCACGATGAGCGCGAAGAACAGCCATAGGCGTGTGCGGAAACTCATTGGTGGCGACCGCGCGCCAGGCTACATGCGCTCATCCGGACCGGGGTAGCCGGCGACTACCCGGGTACGGCGGCGCGAGGGTCTCGTCGCGACGCCGCCGTACTCGCCATCGAAGACGCCCTGCGGACCGTCCCGGCCGGCCAGATCGTCCTGTTCACGCACGCCGGCGTGGAGCATCTCGTCATCGAGCGCTGGCGCATGCGGGCGGCGCCTCCGCCGCGCCCGGGCACTCTGCGCGAAGGTCCTCAGCGAGCCGCCGCTGGTGGTGTAAGAGAAGCCCGTCACACCGCTACCATGGTTCGACCTCGGGGCTATAGCTCAGTTGGGAGAGCGCCTGGATCGCACCCAGGAGGCCGCCGGTTCGAGTCCGGCTAGCTCCATCAAAATCCCTGCAAATATTGGCCGAAGGGGCGCTGCTCCGCCGCGTCAAGCAGAAGCGCGCCGCAAGCGCAGCACTCGAGGAGGCACTAGCATGCTTCGCGACAACCGGCGCGCAGGGGTTCGCCCAGGCAACCGAGCGCGAGCTGTCGCGCCTCCGCGGCCGCGCTACATCTCCCGCCGACTGACAGCGAGCGACGGCTCGCCGAGCTTCGGCCGCGTCGGCCGCTTGTAGCGCTCCGCAGTGCGCTCCGCCGTGCGGCGTGACCTCGGCCAGGACGAGCCGTCGCCCATGCTTTCTGCTGAAGCGAAGCTCCACGTGGAAGGCGAAGTTGACTCCCTCTGGACGAGGTGCGAAGAAGCGCGGAGCACCCTTTCGACGATCGGAGCGCCGTCGGCGCCGGCGCTGCTCCTCCACAGGAGCAGCAGCGAGGCGGGAGCCAATTATGGGCTGGCCGGCACCTGCGATTCGTCCCGAGCAGGTGTCTACGGCATGCGGTCGGAGACGCTCGCGCGCCTCGCGAAGGCGTAAGTCAGGACCGGTTAGCCGCCCTCCGGGGCCGGCTCGGCTTCGGAGTTAGATTCCGAACTGGGGGGCAAGTTCGGACCAGCCGACGCGTGCGCCCCGGTCCGCGCCAGCGCCGCTGCTTTGGACGCGTCGCTCTGCATGCCGAGCTCCTGGTAGGTCGCCTGAGCCCGCGACAGGAGCTCTTCCGCCCGCTCTCGGTCTCGCTGGCTACTCCGCCGGAGCAGCATGCGGGCATAGTCCTCCTGCGTGTGTGCGAGCCCGGGGCGAGCCCCCATCCTCTCGTTCATTCGAAGCGCCTCCTCGAAGTATCGCGCCGCGTCGTCGAAGCGGCCCAGCAGGGTCGCGAGGATGCCGAGCGGCCGGCTGCTGGAGTCGAGCGCGAGCTCGGGGACGGCTACGGCATTGAGCGAGCCGTAGGGCAGGAGGAGCTCGTAGAGCGGAGCGGCGGGCTCGGCGTCACCGAGGATCGCGCAGCTCTCCGCGAGCAGGCAGATGCTGAAGAGCCATTCCTCGTCGACGTGCCAGTCCGAGAGGTCGCGGCGCGTGAGCTCGTGGAGGAGGGCCCGCGCCTCGTCGGTGCGCTCCACGCTGACGTAGACGTGCGTGAGAATTGCCCGGTGCACGAGCGGCGAGGGAAATTGGTCCGCGTGGTCACTGACCTCGCTCACGAAGGCGTCGAGTCGTCCCTGTTCGCGGCGCAGCAGGAAGAGCTGCATCTTGCGTGTCGCCACAGCGCTGAAGGCCAGCACGCTTTTGCCGATCGCCGCCGCTCGCTCGATCAGCTCTGGGGCCTCGGCGAACCGGCCCTGTGACAGGGCGAGCGTCGTCTGCGCCACGGCGAGCGCCCAGAGCTGGGCGGGCTGCCTGAGCTCGTCCGCGACGCGGCTCATCGAGGCGAGTTCGGCCGCGCGGCGATCGGGGTCGCCGAGCTCCCAGGCGGCCCAGAACGACTGCTCGTGCCCGTCGAAGAGCCGCTCTCTGTCTCCGGTCCCGGCTACGAGTGAGACGATCTCTTTTCCTTCGGCCAGCGCCCTGTGGGCGTTGTGGGGTCCGTGCAGGGCGGCCTCCGCGGCGGCGAGTGCATAGGCGAGCGTTGCGGGGTCGCCGATCCTGCGCGCGATCTGGATGGCCTCCTCGGATAGTCGCTCGCGACGCTCGCGTGAGGGTCCGTGGCGCAGCGCCGCGGCCAGGCGCGAGAGCAGCTGCACCCGGAGCACGCTGTCGGCCTCTCCCAGCGCGGAGAGTCCGTCCTCGAGCAGCGGGACGAGCCGCTCGTCGGTTAGGGCGTGCGTCCACAGGAACCTTCCCCCGTAGCCGGCGGCCGCGCGGGCGAGCATCTCGGCCAGCTGCGCGGAGCGTGCGAGGCCGGCCGCGCGTAGGAAGGTCGACTTCGCCCCCGGATCATCCCCGGCCCGGCCCTGCGCGTCGGCGAGGGCGAGGAGCAACTCACAGCGGAGCTCGGCGGTTGCGGCGGCGTCCAGCCCGAGCGCCTCGAGCGCCAGCTTGTACAGGCGCGCCGCCTCCTCGTACGCGAGCAGGGCGCCTGCCCGGGCTCCGGCCCGGCGGGCGTAGTCGATCGCCTTCTCGCTGTTGCCACCAGCGGCGGACTCGAAGAAGTGGTGCGCGAGCTCCGCGAGATGGGCGTCGAGGTCCGAGGAGTAGAGGGCCTCGAGGGCCTCGCCGACCTGCCGGTGGAGCTGTACCCGGCGACTTCTCGACAGGCGGCGGTATGCGGCCTCCTGGATCAGGGCGTGGGCGAAGCGCATGCGGCCGATCAGGCCCGGAACCTCCGAGACGACGCGCGCCTCGATCGCCTCGTCGAGCAACTCGAGGATGGCGCCGCGACCGAGTCCGCTGACACCCGCCAGCGCATCGAGATCGAACTCGCGGCCGAGCACCGAGGCCTGGGCGAGCAGCCGGTTGCAGTCGTCCGACAGGTGGCGTAGACGGCGGCCGATCACCTCCCTCACGCTCTCGGGGATCTCAAGCGGCGTCATCGCCGGCTCATCGAGGCCTCTCTCCGCGGCGAGCAGCCGCACGATCTCGCCGACGAATAGAGGGTTGCCCTCGGTCTCGGCGTGCACCGCCGGCCCCAACTCCGCTGCGGACGAGCCGGGCGCGGCGAGCTCGATGAAGCGGGCGACTTCGGCCTCGCCGAGGCCGGCCAGCGTAAGCGTTCGCGTGACCGGCTCGCGAGTCAGCTCCGTGAGGGTCGTCGTGAGCGGATCCGAGGGTGTCGGATCGACGTCCCGGTACGCGCCGACGATCAGCAGGCGGCTCTCGCGAAGCTCGCGGGCGACGAACTGAAGAAGCAGCAGCGAGGGCTCGTCGGCCGCGTGCAGGTCGTCCAGCACGAGCACCAGCGGCCGCCTGGCCGCGGCGCTCTTCAGGAAGGCGGTCATGGAATCGAAGAGTCGGAAGCGCGCTCCCTCGGACTCGAGCTGGGGCGCGGGCGGCAGATCGGCGAGGAGATCGCGGAGCTCAGGGAAGAGCCGTGCGAGGTCGGCGGCTCCCTCGCGAAGTTGGGATCGGAGACTGTCCGCGTCGGTATCGCGAAGATACGGCCGCAGAGACTGCACCCAGGGCCAGTAGGCGGGGGCGCCGCCCGCCTCCCAGCAGCGGCCGACCAGGACCCGCGCGCCGCGCGCTCTCGCTTGTGCGATCAGCTCCTCGGCGAGGCGGCTCTTGCCGATCCCGGGCTCGCCGACCAGCAGGAACAGCCCGCCGCGGCCTGCGAAGGCGTTATCGAGACCGCCGACGAGCTCAGCCAGCTCGCGCTCGCGACCCACAATGGCGCCCCGTGCGGTCTGCACTGCCGACTCGTCCGCCGCTGGCTCCTCCGCCGCCAGGTGGAGTTCGGGATCCTGCGCGAGTATCGCCCGCTCGAGCTCGCGGAGCCGCTCACCAGGCTCGATGCCCAGCTCCCCGACCAATGTCCCGCGGGCGTCCTGGTAGGCCTGCAGCGCGTCCGCCTGGCGGTCTGAGCGGTACAGCGCCAGCATCAGCTGCGCCCGCAGGCGCTCTCTGTAGGGGTACTCGCCGATCAGCGCCTCGAGCTGCCCCACCACCTCGGCATGACCACCTAGCGCCAGCTTCGCCTCGATCAGCGCCTCCAGGGCGGTCGCCCGCAGGTCGTCGAGCCGGGCGATCTCGCGCTGCGCGAAGGGCTCGTAGGCCAGCTCCGCCAGCGGTGCGCCGCGCCACAGCGACAGCGCTCCCTCCAGCGCCGCAACTGCTCGCTCCGGGCGATCCGCGGCCAGCTCGCTGCGCCCCTCGGCCACGAGCCGCTCGAAGCGCTGTGCGTCGAGGCGCTCGGGATCGAGCACCAGCTCGTAACCGCGCTCGCGCGTCACGACCACGCCGGCGGAGCCGTGGCCGGCCTTACCCGCCAGCGCCTTGCGCAGACGCGAGAGCTGCATCTGCACCGTCTTGGTGGCCTTCGCCGGTGGATGCTCGCCCCAGAGCTCATCGATCAGCCGGTCCGTGGTGAGCGTCTCGTTGGCGTGCACAAGCAGCAACGCCAACAGCGCCCGCTGCCTGCTTCCGCCCAGCGCGATCGGACGGCCCTCGTCGAGGACCTCGAGCGGGCCGAGTATGCGGAAGTCCATGCCAGTGGGCACGCGAGCCAGTAAGGCCAAGGTAGAACAGCCACACGCCCCGGGCAACCTCCGTTGCCGCCCCGTTGCCGCGCTGTGGCCGAAACGCAGCCGGTCGGCCCCATGATCGGCACCGATGTCGATCCACACAAACACCACCGGACAAGCCGCCGAGGCGGCCACCGGACATAGGAGGCAGTAATGGGCAAGGCAATCCCCGCACAGCACCCCGCAGTCGTTCTCCGCTCCCACTACAGGCAGCTGCGCGCGCTGCTCGCCATCGCGATGATCGCCGTCGTCGGCCTCACCGCGACGGTCGTGATCCTCGCCACCAACGACGACCGTGACACCAGCGCCGGCTCCGCGACCCAGCTAAGCGCCCCCGGCCCGACCGGCAACACCCGCTACGACGGCGGCCCCGAGGAAGGCAGCCGCGCCATCGTCCCCGCCCGCCAGCCGGGCGTCCGCTACGACGGCGGACCCGAGGAGGGAACTGCCGCGCTCACCCAGCGCTCGGCGCCGGCGACATTTGACCCCGACTCGATCAAGAGCCCGCCTAGCGCGCGCTACGACGGCGGACCCGAAGAGGGCACCCGCGACGCGCTGTCCTCCAGCGGGCTCGTCAATCCGATTTCGCCGGCCAACCGCTACGACGGTGGCCCCGAGGAAGGCAGCAGAGGGAGCGGCCACTAGCCCTCATCCGAACAGACGGCGACGAACGGGCCCCCCAATCGGGAGGGCCCGTTCGCTGTGCAACGCCCGGGGAGGAGCCGGCGCTACCGGCTCGCCAGGGCGCCCGACCCACGCTCCCGCGCGAAAGGCGAGCGTCTGGGCTAGCGCTCGCCAGACGCTCGTCTCGGACGACCAACAGCAGCCCGGGCTGGGAGTGCTGCTCTTCGACGGTTGCAGGGGCGACGCGGAAGCCGATCGCGACCGGTCGGACTTCTGCTGATCGTCCACAGCAGGCGCATCGGGGTGTCGTCGGAGGACTGTTCCGTTTCGCGCTGAGCGGAAGTGCAGCGCACCGCGTTTCGGCTCAATTTCGCGGATCCTGCACTCCGTCGCGCTATTCAGGTTGCCCTTGGGCAAGCACGGGGCCGGCGCAAGGTTCGGACCCCGGTCGGCCATTGACGCGCGGGCCTTATTGACTTTATGCTGGATCAAGTAAAATGGCTGCGACGATTTCCCCCAGGCGGCGGTATCGGATGGTCGCGCGGGCCGAGGCGGCGGCGGCGACTGGAGAGCGGATCCTCGCCTCGGCGTGGCGGCTGTTCTCGGAGCGGCCCTACGAGGAGGTCCGCTTGGCGGACGTCGCCGCCGACGCGGGGGTGACGGTGCAGACGCTTCACTCGCGTTTCGGGCCGAAGGACTCGTTGTTCGTCGCCGCATGGGGGTGGGCGATCGGTCCGGAGGGCGCCCGCCGCGACGCGGCCCCGGTCGGCGATGTCCGGAAGGCGGTGCGGCTCATCTACGACTCCTACGAGCTGCAGGGTGATGCGGTCTTGCGACTGCTGGCCGAGGAGGATCGGATCCCGGCAGTTCGCGAGATGACCGACGCCGGCCGGGCCTGGCACCGCGGCTGGGTGGAGCGCACGTTCGCTCCTCAGCTCGAGGGCTTGACGGGCGCCGCGCGGGAGCGTCGGCTTGTCTCGTTGGTTGTGGCGACCGACCTGCTGGTCTGGAAGTTGCTGCGTCGTGAAATGGGGCTCAGTCGCGCGACGGCCGAGCGGATCGTGATCGAGATGGTTACCGCAACGAAAGGGGCGCCCTGATGGCGCGGCTGCTCTCCTACCACTCTGTTTCCTCGGGGAACACGTTCCCGGCGTTCGACATGCTGCTCGAGCTTCGGCGCCGCGGCCACGAGGTGCACGTGCGCACTCGCGCCTCCGACGTCGAGCAGTTGGGGGCGCTGGGACTGCACAGTGCGGCGGTCGACCGGCAGATCGAACAGATCGAGATGGACGACTGGCGTGGGCGCTCGCAGGTCGACTCGTTCCTACGGATGGTGCGCGGCTACTACGCGTGGGGGAAGCTCGAGATCCCCGACCTGCGTCAGGCGATCGCCGAGGTCGGCCCGGACGCGCTGATCGTGGACAGCAACTGCATGGGCGCGAGCTACGTCGCCGAGGCGTCTGGGCTCCCTTGGGCGCTCTACTGTCCGTATCCGCCGGCGTTCCGGTCCGATGACGTTCCTCCGCACGGACTCGGGCTCCGTCCCGCACGGGGGCGTCTGGGGAAGGGGCGTGACCGTCTGTTGAGGAGGTTCGGCGATCGGATGGTCGCCCCAGAGCTGGTGAAGTTCAACGAGCTGAGAGCCGGGCTCGGCTTGCCGCCGCTGCGCAAGCTCGATGACCAATTCCTGAAGTCCGATCGGTTCGTCGCCTTCACCGCCGAGCCCTACGAGTACCCGCGAAGCGACTGGCCGCCGCAGGTGCGCCTCGTCGGGCCGGGCCTATGGGAGCCGCCCGCCGAGCCGCCCGCTTGGCTGGAAGTGGAGAACCGCCCTATCGTGCTCGTGACCGCCTCGACCGCGTTCCAGCTCGACGCGAAGCTGATCGCAACCGCGCTCGACGCATTCGCTGGCGAGAACCTGGCGGTCGTCGCGACCACCGCGGCACAGGACCCGGCCCAATTCCAGGTCCCCGCTAACGCGCGCGTGGAGCAGTTCCTGCCGCACGGCCCGATCCTGGCTCGTGCGCGCTGTGTCGTCTGCCACGGCGGCCAGGGAATCACCCAGAAGTCGCTCGCCGCTGGCGTGCCGGTCTGCGTTGTGCCCTTCTCACGTGACCAGTTCGACGTCGCCCGCCGCGTCGAGATGAACGACGCAGGCGTGCGCCTTCACCACAAACGCCTCACCCCCACACGCCTCCGCGCCGCCGTCCACACCACGATCAGCAAACGGCCCGGCGCGGCACGCGTCGCGCGAGCCTTCGCGAACGCCGGTGGCCCATCCGCGGCGGCCACGGCGGTGGAAGAGCTGGTGACCGCGCCCGGGACAGACGAGAAGCGACAAGGTGTCGCGGCGAGACTTCAGTGACGGGTGTCGAACCAGCCCTGGTCAGGGACAGGTCACGACGATTAAGGACTCAGCTTGAAGACAGAGCGCTTCCAGCGAGCCACCTCTAGAGATAGGTGATCGGGGAGGCTTGTTCGGTAGGCGTCATTTTCGCGAGGGTGGGCCCGGTATCGGGGGCGTAGGCTGCGCGCAGCCCGGCGGTCGAGGGTCGCCACGATCGTCTAACCCCGGCGTCTGCCGGGACCGGGACACTCGCTCAGCGCGCTGAGCGCACGTCCTGGCTCGTGCCCGGCGCGCTCCCGTTAGGGACGATCAGCAGCAGCACAGGTTGAGAGCGCTGCTTTTCGACGAATGCGAGGGCGGCGAGCGAGCCGATCGCCTGCCCGCGGACGCCTCCTCCTCGTCGAGTGCGAGCACCTGGGCGCCGCTGGCGGGATGACTGCTTAGTGGCCGAAGCGGTCGCACTAGTGGCTCGGCCAGAGTTGCGCTCACACGGAGGGGACAATCGAGGCGTCCCGTTCTCCAGGCGCCGGGGTGCCCGGCGGGCGCGTCAGCTCCCGGGTGGGTTTACCGCTTGGATTCTTGCCAGAGCGGATCGAACCCTCTGCGCCTCAGCCTCGACGTACTCGAGCCGTCCCTCCAACCGCTCGCGAACGGCCGCAAGCGTCTCCGACGCCCGATCGGAACTGTCCTCTTCGAGATAGAACGGGTTCTCGGCCAGGAAGGCGAACAGCTCGAGCAGGGTGACCCCGGGGTCCGAGACGTCGTGGTCCGCCCACTCCGGCGCGTGGACGGGAATCCTCGCCAGCAGCGCATCCCTGAGCTGCTCGAAGCTGCGGACGTCGGGGTTCGGCGCCGGCTCAGGCACCGCGCGATTCTCCCATAGCGCGGGTGCGACATGGACGATGCAGTGAGGAGCGCGTCGTAGCGGCTGAAGGTCTCGATGTTGGAGGGCGCTCGCCCGCTGCTGTCAAAGTCCGAAACGTGCTGGCCGGTGCCGAGCGTCATCTGGATCGTGACTGTCCAGCCCACGACGGTGGTTCGCAAGCAGGTCAGTCATGCAGGGAGGGCGCGAACGAGATCCCGACGATCGAGCCTTCGTGCGATTAAAGCCGAGCCACCGTCTGACCCCACGGCTACTCGCGGCGGTCGTGCAGGAGGGTGAATCCTCGCCGCGGGAGTGCTCCGTCGCATGGAAGCCGGAAGTCGGGACCTCCGGCGGGAATGTCCGTTTGATCGGTCGCCCTTCCGACGACTAGGCTCGACAGGACCTCGAAGGAAGGAAGACCATTAGCGACGACACCGAGACCGCGATTCTCGCGGGAGGCTGCTCCTGGATCATGCAGCAACTGCTGCGCCACCCCGACGGGGTCATCTCCACGCGTGTGGGATGGACCGGCGGCGAGGGCGACAACCCGACCGAGGAGAACCCTCAGGGTCACGCCGAGGCGGTCGAGGTCGTCTTCGATCCAGAGCGGCTCTCCTATCGGGACCTACTCGAATACTTCTTCCAGGTCCACCGGGCCGACCTTGGCGAAGACCTCGTCGGCTCCATCTACCGCTCGGAGATCTTCTATACGAGCGAGGAGCAGCGCAGGGTGGCCGAGCAGACGATCGCCGACGTCGACGCCTCAGGCCACTGGCTCGGCAAGACCGTGACTGAGATCAGCGAGGCCGGCCGCTTCTGGGAGGACCCGGCCGAGAATCAGGACTATTTCCACCGCTTTCCGAACTATCCGGAGGGCAGCAAGCCCCCCTTCCCGCGTACGGGCGTGGAAGCAGCCAACCGCGAGATCACGGCCTAGACGGTTCCGCTTGGGGACGACCAGCAGCTGCACAGGTGAGAGTGCTGCTTATCGACGGATGCAGGACTCTCCGCCGACGTTGACGCTCCGATCTTGATCGCATTCATCAACGGAGGCGTGCAGCCACCCGCGCGATCCGAAGGTTTCGCTGCGTGTTTGCACGAGGCTCGGGAGGGTCCCGGCGACCTCCGCTTTCGGCACCACGACCACACGCGGGCCGCCAGGACGACACCGGGTCACGCGTTCCCTGAGCGACGCTCTCGCGCGTGTTTCCCTCCTTGTGTTTCGCTCCATCTGTTTCGTTCTATGGGTTTCGCCCATGAGCGCAACGGGCCGCCGCCCCGTCTTTGTGTGTTTCCTTGGCTTCCCGCCTGGGCTTATCGAGGAAGGGGGGTCCGCCGCTGCGCGCCGGACCCCCCTTCCTCGACATACATAGATATGTAGGTGGTAAGCCCAGGTGTGGCTTCGGTGATAGTCGGGCGGGGCGGTGGCAGGTTCGGGGAGACGGGGCAGTGCGGTGAGTGGGGTGCGGGGTTGTGAGCTGTGTCGGGCGAGTGAGTTAGTCGTGAATTCGTGGGTGGGGGAGGTTGGATCGAGGGGGATGCTTGAGGCGGGGCGGGTGTGTCGTCCGTGCGCAGGTGAGGTGCCGGGTTGCTTGGCGTGAGCTGCTGAGGAGGGGCCGTTTTTCGGTTTGCGTCCTCTCTTATTGCGAGGGCTATGTTGCGCGTCTTCGTTCAGCCGTTCGTTTCCCTCGCCGTTGGGGCCGCTCGAGCCGGCCACGGCGACCCGGGCGCCGAGTTCGATCCGGCCGGAAGTGCTCTGCTGACCGGGACCCGCGGGAGGGTCGCGGGCTGATGAGTGATCTGTCGCCTCGGCAGGTTGCTTCTGAGTTGGGGTTGTCGCGCTCGGCGGTGTACCGGCTGATCGATCAGGGAGAGCTCGTCGCGTACAAGGTGCGCGGCCGGCTCAGAGTCGAGCCGGCCGAGGTGCGGGCGCTCAGGGAGCGCTGCCGTGTCGCGCCCAGGGGACGGGACGCGGCGGCAGCGTTCGAGCCAGTGCTGCCGGTGCGGCTTGAGGTGGGCGGTAGGTTCGGCAGTGATCTGCGCTCGACGAGAGGGGTGGCGTGATCGAAAGGCTTCCGAGTGGCAAGTACCGGGTGCGGTGGTACGAGTCGGGCCGTTCTGGCGGCCGGCGCTCGAGAACGTTCGAGCGCCGGAAGGACGCCCACGTGTTCGAGGCAGAGCTGACGCGCCGGCGGGCGCTTGGGGAGCTCGCCTATCTCGATGCGGCGAACAAACTGGTCGAGGAGCTCGCGGGCGACTGGTGGGAGATCTATGCGAAACCGAACCTGGCTTACAACACGCTCGCCGGCTACGCCCCAGTGCTCGACAAGCACATCCTCCCGAGGCTCGGGCGGCTCAAGCTGCGCGAGGTCACCCCTGAGGTCCTGACGCGCTTCCGCGCCGACCTGGAGAAGGCGGGGGTCGGACGCAGCAACGTGCGTATCTCGCTTGTCGTCGTCCAGGCGATGTTCCGGCGCGCCCAGGAATGGGGCTGGGTCACCTCCAACCCGGCGAAGGCGGTGCGCAAGCCCTCAGGCGTCAGGGAGCGGGCTGTCGTCTGCCTCGAGCCCGCGAGGGTCGAGGCCATCCGCAACGTCATGCTGGCCCAGGGGCGCTCTTACGCGGCACTGATGGTCTCCCTGGCCGCCTACGCCGGCCTGCGCATCCCAGAGGAAGTCCTCGCGCTCGAATGGCGCCACGTCCGCGACCGCACCCTGCTCGTCGAGCAACGCCTCATCCAAGGCGAGATCGTGCCCGGCCAGAAGGTGCGCCATTTCCGGCCCCGAGCCATCGACGTCCTCTCGCCTCTCAAGCAAGACTTAGCCGAGCACCGGCTGTTGATGGGTCGGCCAGACGGCCTCATCTTTCCTCGGCGTGACGGCAAGCCGTGGCGCCGCACGGACGTCAACAACTGGCGCCGGCGCGTCTGGCACGGCGCGCGCGAGGAGGCCGGCGTGCAGCTGCTGCCCCCCTACGACCTGCGGCACGCCTTCGCGTCGCTTCAGATCAGGGCGGGACTGTCGCTGCCGGAGCTTGCCGAGCAGCTCGGCCACGCGCCTCAGATGACGCTCGCCACCTACGCGCACGTGATGCGCGAGCTCAAGGGGCTTCCGCGCCTCTCGGCGGAAGCTCAGATCCAGGCTGCACGCGAGCCGCGTAGCCCACAGGTAGACCACGGTGTGCAGCTACAGCTCTTGCTCGACGAAGCCGGAACCAGCAAAAGTCCTGCAAACGTCCTAAATGGCGAGGGCCAGAATCGAACTGGCGACACCACGATTTTCAGTCGTGTGCTCTACCAACTGAGCTACCTCGCCGACTAAGCCCGACGATGGTAGCGGCCCGCCTGCGGCGTTCGGCGGGCTATTCGTCGAGCTTGTCGCGCTCGGGCGGCCTCGACGGTTCCGCCTCGATGTCCTGGTCGGGATGCGGCTCGCTCGTGCTCGGCCCGCCGGGGCCGGGCTGGCCGCGCGGATCCGGGCGCTTCTCGTAGGGATCCGGCCACTCGGTCTCATCTGGGTCGTCGATCGGGTTGTTGAGGGCGTGGTGAGGATCGCGGGCGGGCCGCTCCTCCTCGTGTTCCTCGAAGGTCATGCTCCTTCGGTGCCCGGGGACGGCGTCAGCGCAACCCGCGGAAGAACGTCCGGATGTCGTCAATGAGCAGATCCGGCGCGTCGTGCGCCGCCCAGTGGCTGCCGCGCTCGTATTCGTTCCAGGAGACGATGTTCGAGTGGTCGCGCTCGGCGAAGCGGCGCAGCGGCTTGAAGTCGAACGCGAAGGCCGCCAGGCCGGTGGGCGCGGTGGTCGGCTCGCTCGGGTGCTCGACGTGGGCGTCCTCGTAGTAGAAGCGCGCCGACGACGCCCCGGTGTTGGTGAACCAGTAGATGGCGGCGTTCGTGACGACGACGTCGGGGCTCACCGCCGTGCCCAGGAGCTGGCCGATCCAGGCGAGCTGGCCGGCGGGTGAGTCGGCGAGGGCGTGGGCGAGGTTCTGCGGCTTCGTCGCCTGGAGCTTGGCGAACGCCGACATCTCCTCGTCGAAGCGCTGCAGGAACTCGAGCTGCGCGAGCTCGTCCTCGGTCATCCCCTCGAACTCGGCGGGGTCACCCGACGGGAACGAGAAGATCTGGTTGACGTGCACGCCGACGACCGCGTCGGGCGCGACGCGAGCCACCTCGGGCGACACGTACGCGCCGGCGTCGTTCCCGTGGGTCCCATAGCGGTCGTAGCCGAGCCGCTCCATCAGCTCGGCCCAGGCGCGGGCGGTGCGGTAGCGGTTCCAGCCGGGCTCGCGCGTCGGCCCTGAGAACGCGAACCCGGGGATCGAGGGAATCACCACGTCGAACGCGTCGGCGGGATCGCCGCCGTGGGCGCGCGGGTCGGTGAGCGGGCCGATCAGCTCCAGGTACTCCACGAACGAGTTGGGCCAGCCGTGAGTGAGGATCACGGGGAGCGCGTTGGGCTCGGTAGAGCGGACGTGGACGAAGTGGATCGTCTGCCCGTCGATGGTCGTGACGTACTGGGGGTGGGCGTTAAGCCGCTCCTCCCAGGCGCGCCAGTCATAACCGTCGCGCCAGTAGTCGACCCGCTCCTTCACGTAATCGAGCGGAACGCCGTACTCCCAGCCCGGTGCCACCGGCCCCGTCTGCTCTGTGGCCCTGAACGTCTCGCCCGGCAGCTCCTCGGCCCAGCGCGTCCGGGCGAGCCGGTCCTGGAGGTCATCCAGGTCGGCCTGGGGGATGTCGATCCGGAACGGCTGCACGGTACGCGGGTCAGACTCGATCATAGCTCTCCTTATGGAACGGATCATTCTGTTCCAGTATAGCAGAACGGAATGGTTTGTTCCGCTGCTAGCGTGTCGGCGATGGAGGCGAGCAGCACGCCCCTCAGCGGCCGCCGCGCTCAGGCGGCGCGCAACGACGTGCGCATCCTCGAGGCAGCGCGCACGGTGTTCGTGGCGGACCCGGATGCGCCGATCTCCGCCGTCGCCGAGCAGGCGGGCGTGGGCATCAGCGCGGTCTACCGTCGCTACGAGAACAAGGAGGAGTTGCTACGGCGACTGTGCGCCGACGGCCTCGGGCGCTACGTCGCCGCCGCCGAGGCCGCCCTGGCCGACTCCGGGCCTCCCGGCGAGGCCTTCGCCGAGTTCATGCGGCGCGTCGTGGACGCGGACACCCACGCATTGACGCTGCGCCTCGCAGGGATGTTCGAGCCAACCGACGACCTGCGCCGCGAAGCGGCGCGTGCGCAGGAGCTCAACCTGCAGCTGGTCGAGCGCGCGAAGGCGGCCGGCGTCCTCCGCGCGGACGTGGCGCCCGAGGACCTTTCGTTCGTCTTCGAGCAGCTCGCCGCAATCCGCGTGGGCGACGACGAGCGGACGAAGGAGCTTCGCCACCGCTATCTCGCGCTCCAGCTGGACGCCCTCCAGCGATCGCAAACGAGCGAGCTGCCGGGTCGGGCGCCCAGCTGGCAGGAGCTCAGCCAGCGCTGGGAGCGCTGACTCCTCAGAAGATGCGGACCGCCACCTCCGCGGGCGCGTCGAACAGCCTGTTGAGCTCGTCGTCGAGCTTGACCAGCGTCAGCGACGCACCGGCCATGTCGAGCGACGTGCAGTACTCGCCGACGTAGCTGCGTGTGACGTTGACCCCGCGGTCCGCGAGCTGCTGGTGGGCCCGCCCGTAGACGATGTAGAGCTCGGAGATCGGCGTGCCGCCGAGCCCGTTGATCATCAGCGCGACCTCGTCACCCGACTCGTAGGGCAGGTCGGTCACGACGGCCTCGAGCAGCTCGTCGGTGATCGCGTTGGAGTCGGCGAGCTTCTCGCGCCGGCGGCCCGGCTCGCCGTGGATGCCCACGCCCATCTCCATCTCGTCGTCGCCGAGATCGAACAGCGGACTGCCCTTGGCCGGGGGCGTGCACGAGGTGAGCGCCATGCCCATCGTCCTCGTGACCGAGTTGACGCGGTTGCCGAGCTCGACGAGCTCCTCGAGCTCCGCGCCGTCCTCGGACGCGGCGCCCACCGCCTTGATGACGAAGAAGTTGCCCGCCACGCCGCGGCGCCCGACCGTGTAGGTCGAGTCCTTCACCGCCACGTCGTCGTCGACGATGATCGTCGCGATCTTGATGTCCTCGGCCTCGGCGAGCTCGCGGCCCATGTCGAAGGACATGCGGTCGCCCGTGTAGTTGTTGATGATGTGGAGCACGCCCTTCGGGCTCGCCATCAGCTTCGTCGTCTCGTAGACGTAGTCCGACGGCGGCGCCGCGAAGACGTCTCCCGGGCAGGCCGCGTCGAGCATTCCCTTCCCGACCGCCATCACGTGGGCGGGCTCATGACCCGAGCCCGAGCCCTGCACGATCGACACCTTGTCGTCGCGCGGCGCGTCGGCGCGCATGATCAGGTTGTACTCCGGCACGTAACGAAGCGTGTCGGGGTTGGCCAGTTCGACGCCCTTGAGCATCTCGGGAACGAACTGCTGAGCGTCGTTGACGAACTTCTTCACCGCGTCTCCTCTCGGATGGTCTCCCCGCCCCAAACGGGCGGAGCCGGTCAGGCCCGCTCGAGTCCAGCCTCCTGCCAGGCCTTGCTCACTTCCTCGAGCATCACCGCAACGCCGATCGCACCTGCGTCGACGGAGTCGCGGCTGCGCTCGCCCGTGTAGCTTGCGCGCCCGCGCTGGGCGAGCATGCCCTTGGTTGCCTCGGCGGCCTCCCTCCCGGTGGCCGCTGCGCGGGCGAGCGCGTCCGGCGCTCCCTCCGCCATCGCCTTCTCGAGCTCGTCCACCGCCGGGGCGAGCGCGTCCAGAAGCGTCTTGTCGCCGAGGTCCGTCTGGCCGCGCTGCTTGACGCCCTCGATCGCGGCGCGCAGCGCGGCGATCACCTCTTCGCCGCTCGGCTCGGGGTTGTCGCCGAGCGTCGCTCCGGCGCGCAGGAAGGCGGTTCCCCAGATCGGCCCGGAGGTGCCGCCGATGCGCTTGGTCAGGATCAGCGCCGTCTTCTTCAGGAGGCCGCCGGGGTTCTCGTACTCGAGCTCGTCCCAGTCGCTGATGACGATCTCGAAGCCGCGCGCGAGCGAGTAGCCGAAGTCGCCGTCGCCGACGACGGCGTCGAGCTCGCAGAAGTACGTCTCGTTGTCGACCGCGGTCTGGGCGATCGTCCGTACAACGAGCTCGGTCCGGCCCATCGCGCTATCGCTCATACAGCCTCCTCCTGGGTCAATGATCCGCTGAGACAGTCCTGCAGGTCGTTGAGCGTCACGAGCTCACCGGGGTTGGCGGTGCCGCGGTTGGCGAGCACCTGTGCGGGCGTTCCGGGGTCGCCGAGGCTCGTGACCACGAGGACAGCCTCGCTCATGTCCTCGTCCGCGGTGTAGCTGCTGACGGTCACGACGCAGCGCAGGCCGGCGCCCACCGCCGCGAGCAGCCCGTTGCGGGAGTCCTCGATCACGAGCGCGTCCTCCTGTCCGACCCCGAGCTCCTCGAGCGCGAGCAGGTAGATCGCCGGGTCGGGCTTCTTGGCCGGGACGACGTCGCCGGCGAAGACCGCGAAGCGGGCCGCGTCCTGCTCGCCGACGACGTGCTCGAGCACGGCGCGCACCGACTCTTCGGCCGAGGTCGAGGCGACCGCCAGCGTCCAGCCCGCGTCGCGGGCCTCACCGACGACGCGTGCCACGCCGGGGCGGCCCGGGAGCTTGCCGGCCCGGACCATCTCCTTGTAGAGCTCGGTCTTGCGGCGGTGCCAGCCCGCGAGCAGCTCACGCTGGCCGTCGGGGTCGGATGGCAGGTCGTTCGCGCTCACGAACTCGTCCGTCAGCAGCGAGGCCATGCGCTCCTTGCCGCCGCCGATGCGGAGCTTCTCGCCGTACTCCTCCTCCGACCAGCGCACGTCGAGCCCGGACTCCTCGAAGGTCTGGTTGAACGCGGGGCGGTGACCGTCGCGCTCGGTGTCGGCGAGCACGCCGTCGCAGTCGAAGATCAGCGCCGGCACGCCGTCACACGCCCGCGGCGGTCGTCACCGGTGCGCGCCCGGCCGAGCCGAACGCCCGGATGTGGCGCTCGGCCATCTCCTTGACCGCCGCGCGGACGTGCGCGAGCAGCGACGGCGGGTCGTGCTTGCCGGGGTTGGCCTCGAGGTACTCCCGGTGGGACTCGACGAACGCGATCTTCAGGGCCGTCGAGATGTTGACCTTGGCGCAGCCGCGCGAGATGAGGTCGTTGAACTGCTCGTCGGAGAGCCCGGTCCCGCCGTGCAGGACCATCGGGATCGGATGCAGCGCCACGAGCTCTGTCACGCGCTCGGGCATCAGGTGCGGCGCTGCCTTGTAGAGGCCGTGCGCCGTGCCGATCGCGGGTGCGAACGAGTAGACGCCCGTGGCGGCTATGAACTCCGCGGACACCTCGACGGGATGCACGTCGCCGCCCTCCTCGGAGCCGATGTCATCCTCGACGCCGACCACGCTCTCGATCTCGCCCTCGACCTGCGCGCCGTGGCCTTCGGCCTCCGCCACGACCTCGATCGTCTGGCGTGTGTTCTCGGCGACGTCGAGCTCCGAGCCGTCGAACAGCACCGAGTTCCAGCCCGTCCGCAGGCAGGTCGAGATCCATTCGCGGTCGGGACAGTGGTCGAGGTGCAGGGTCACGGGCACGGGCACCGCGTCGGCACGCGCGCGCCACATGGCGTAGAAGGCGTCCGCGCCGATCGACTTGACCGTCTTCAGCGACGTCTGAACGATCAGCGGCGCCTCCAGTTCGGTGGCCGCGGCGAGCACGGCCTCGAGCGTCAGGTCGTCGACGACGTTGATCGCCGCGACCCCGTAACGCTCGGCGAACGCGCGGTCAAGGATCTCGCGGGCGGGGACGACCGGCATCGGAGCAGCTCTCCTTTGAGCGGATTTTCCGGGCCGTTGCCGATGCAACGACTGCCAGCCCGAAGCTAGCCGGAACGACCCCTTAGGTCAAGGACCGAACCATCGGCTGAACGGGAGGGGGAGCGCCGGGCAGGGGGTCCCGGCGCTCCCCACAAGTGCGGTCAGGCCGCGGCCGCCGCCGCCGGAACGTCGCCGCGGCGGGCCGCCTCGGCGTGCTCGCGGCTGTCCTTCGACGAGATCAGCGTCGCCGCCAGGATCGCGCCGAGCAGCGCCATGCCGGCGCCGATCAGGAACGCGTCCTGGAAGCCCGCGGTCAGCGACACGAGCGGGTTGCGCTCGCCCGAGGCGATCGAGTCGTCCGTGGTCGCCGTGGCCACCGCTGCGAGGACCGCCAGCCCGAGCGCGCCGCCGACCTGCTGCGAGGTGTTGATCAGCCCCGATGCGAGACCGGCCTCGTCCGGCTTGATGCCCGTGACCGCGGCGATCGTCGTCGGCACGAATGCCAGGCCGAGCCCGATCGCCGCGAGCAGCGACGGGAACAGGATGTCGCCGACGTAGCTCCCGCCCGGAGCGCTCACCTGAGCGAACCAGACAAGGCCGGCGGTGACGAACAGCATTCCGGCGATCAACGTCAGCTTGAAGCCGATGCGCGTGACGAGCGCGGACGCAACGCCGGCCGAGATGATGATCGTGCCGGCCAGCGGCAGGTATGCGAGCCCGGCCTTGAGCGGCTCGTAGCCCAGCACCTGCTGCATGTAGAGCGAGATGAAGAAGAACATCGAGAACAGCGACATGCCGAGCAGCAGCCCCACGACGTTCGCGCCGCGCAGCGTGCGCTGCTTGAAGATCGAGAACGGCACCAGCGGATGGCGGGTGCGCAGCTCGATCACGACGAAGAGCGCCAGCAACGCGAGCGACACGGCACCGAGGCCGAGCGTCTGCGTCGAGGCCCAGCCGGCGTCGTTCGCGTCGACGAGGGTGTAGACGAGCAGCGCTAGGCCGGCCGTGACCGACACGGCGCCCGCGATGTCGAACGACCCGCGCGAGGTGTCGCGGCTCTCGCCGAGGAGGCGCGGCGCGATGAGCGCCGCGGCGATGCCGATCGGCACGTTCACGAACAGGACCCACTCCCAGCCGAGACCGTCGGTGAGAATGCCGCCGAGCAGCACGCCGGCCGCCCCGCCGGAGCCGGCGACGGCGCCCCAGACGCCGAGCGCCTTGTTGCGCTCCGCGCCCTCGCGGAAGGTGGTGGTGACGATCGCGAGCGCCGCCGGTGAGATCAGCGCAGCGCCGAGGCCCTGGACCGCTCGCGCGACGATCAGCCAGATGTCGCTCTGAGCAAGCCCGCCCGCGAGCGAAGCGAGTGCGAACAGCCACATGCCGTAGATGAACATGCGGCGGCGGCCGAGCAGGTCTGCAAGACGACCGCCGAGCAGCAGGAAGCCGCCGAAGAAGAGGGTGTAAGAGTTGATGACCCAGGACAGATCACCCTGGGCGAAATCGAGCTCGCGGCCGATCGACGGCAGCGCCACGTTGACAATGGATGCGTCGAGCACGACCACGAACTGCGCCATCGCCAGGAGGGCGAGGGCGAGGTTCTTGTCTCGGGGGGAATCGGTGGGACTCACGGACTTTCTCCTACGGGGGCGAATGTAAACGGAACAGGAACTCCGGTTCCGTGTACAATACGGAATCTAGGTTCCGTTTGTCAACCCCAGGAGTTAGGATCTCGTCAATGGCCACGAGGGAAGCGGTCGAACCGGCAGTCGCTGGCATGCGCGCGGACGCGCGCCGCAATCGTGAGCGCATCCTCGACGCCGCCCGGGCTACCTTCAGCGAGCACGGCAGCGAGGCGCAGATGGACGAGATCGCCCGCCGCGCCGGCGTCGGTGTCGGCACGCTCTACCGCCACTTCCCGACGAAGGACGTGCTCGTCGGCGAGCTCGTGCGCATCAAGCTGACCGACTTCGCGCTGCGCGCGCGGGCGAAGTTCGAGGAGGACGAGCGACCCTGGGAGTCGTTTGCCGACCTGCTCCGCGAGCAGGCCGAGATCGCCGCCCGGGACGCCGCCCAGCAGCGCATGATCTTCGCGTTTTCGCACAAAGCGCTCGAGGAGGCCCGGCCCACGATCGCCGAGCTGACCGCGGCCAACCAGGCGCTCATCGACCGCGCCAAGGCCGCCGGAGTCGTCCGCGAGGACCTCGTTGTCGACGACGTTCGCGTGCTCATGTGCGGGCTCGGCAGCATCATGGCCGCGGACGCCCTGGGCGTCATGCCGTACGACTGGCGCAGGCACCTGGAGTTCGTGCTCGCGGGCATGCGAGTCGGCTGTCCTGACAGCGGCTCGTAGCTACAGTCCCGCCGGTGCGCCGCCTCCCCGCAGTCCTGGCTCTGCTCGCGTGCGCGCTCGTCGTGACGCTGGCCGCCTGCGGCGGCGAAGAGGAGGACACCACCGCGCTCGGCAGCACGCTCGCCTACCTGCCCCAGCAGTCGCCCTTCGCGGTCGCGATCGACACGAACCTCGACAGCGACCAGTACAAGGCGGTCGACTCGATCCTCGGCAGGTTCCCGCTCGACGCGCCGTCGGTGAAGGAGCTGCTGCGCGATCAGCTCACGGGCGACGACTCGAGCGTCGACTTCGAGGAGGACGTCGAGCCGATCCTCGGCAACCCGTTCGTGATCGGCGCGACGGACGTAGCCAGCTTCCTGAACAGCGACGAGACCCAGGATTTCGTCGCCGCCATCAAGGCGAAGGACAAGGACGCGCTCGACAACCTGATCGAGAAGACGGATCCGCGGGAGGTCGGCGAGGTGGCCGGCGCAACCAAGTACGAGGACGGCGGCACGTCCTTCGCCGTCAAGGACGACGTGGTCGTGTTCGCCGGCTCGAGCGAGCGGCTCGACCAGGCGCTCGAGCGCGCCGATGGTGGCGAGCATCTCGACGAGGACTCCTTCAACGCCGCTCTCGAGGGCCTGCCCGGGAACGCTGCGGCGCGGATCTACTCCGATCTCCAGGCGCTGATCGACTCCGATCCGGGCGGCGAGCAGGCGCGCAAGGTCGACTGGGTCGCAGCGCTGCGCACGCTCGGCATGACGGCGAGCGCGCAGGAGGACCGGCTCGAGCTCCAGCTGAACGTGCGCACCGACGCCGAAGGGCTCAGCGACGAAGATCTGCCGATCGCCGCCGGTGACGAGGCACCGCCCGTCCTCGCGCGCGATGGCGAGGTGGGCCTCGGGATCCGCAACCCGGCCCAGATCGTCCGCTTCGCGGAGGCCGCGGGGCAGGCCGTCAACCCGAGCGGCTTCGGCGACTACGCGCAGGCCAAGCAGACGCTCGACTCGCGGCTCGGCATCTCGATCGACGACGACCTGATCGGCCAGCTCAGCGGGGACCTCGCCGCGAGCATCGCGCCCGACGGGGGCTTCGGCGTGCGTGCCGAGGTGGAGCGCCCCGAGGCGCTCACCCGCACCCTCGCGAAGGTGGCGGACGCGCTTCCCAGCTTCGCCGAGGGCGCCGGCTTCGGAGAGGTGACGATCGATAAGCCTTCCGGCGGCGAGGGCGTCTACACGCTGACCCAGGCCGACGGCGACGACGTCGCCTTCGGGGTCGTCGACGGCGTGCTCGTGGTGGCGGACGATCCGGCCGAGGCTGAGGAGCTGGCCGCCGAGGAGCCCGAGCCTGTTGACGGCGCCGAGGGCGCCGTGGCGATGCGCTCAGACGCGGAGCAGCTCGCCAACGCGGTGATCGAGGAGTTCGGCCCGGCGCTCGGGCTGAGCGGCTTCAACGCCCTGGGCGCGCAGCTCTTCACCGACCGCCTCGAGGTGCTCAGCGGCTCGCTCTCGGCGAGCACCGACGGGCTGCGCGGCCGGCTGGCGCTCTCCGTCGACTAGCTCAGGCGGCCCACTGCTGCAGGAGCGGCAGCGGGTCGATCGGCTCGCCCCCGTCGTACCAGCCGCCCACCCAGATCTCGAAGTGGAGGTGGGGGCCGCTCGAGCTGCCCGTGTTGCCGACCTGGGCGAGCGGCTGACCGGCCGTCACGTGCTGACCGGCGGTGACCACGATCGAATCCTTGCGGAGGTGCATGAAGACGTAGTCGCGGTCCTCATCGTCGCCGTCGAGCACGATGTACCAGCCGGCGCCGCTCTTCTGGAAGCGCACGAACTCGACGAGCCCGGCCCAGGGCGCCACCACCGGCGTGCCCTCGGCCGCGACCACGTCCTGGCCCTGATGGCGGTGGCCGCTGCGCTTCGCCCCGAAGCGCGCGTCCGCGCCGCCGAGCGAGTAGCTGCCGCTGACCGGGAAGTGATGGGCCGACTCGCCGGCCGGGGCCGGGGCGCCGGCCGCCGGCGGCGCCGGGACGCGCCTGCGCTTCTTGCGCTTGGGCGCCGCTCGGCGGCGCGCGGACTTGCGCTTCACGGCCGGTCGTGTGCCGACGGCCGTGCCGCCACTCGGAGCGGCGATGCTGTTCGCGCTTGGAGCCACCGCTCCGCCGCTCTCCGAGGCGCCCGCCGCGGGCGCGCCGAGGCAGCCGAGGGCGAGTGCCGCAAGGCCGGCCAGGAGGGTGAGGCGAAGGCGCACCGTGAGCATCGCATCGGGATGTTGCGGTGCCCCTTTAGATCTGGGAAGGAATTCCTGCTCGCTGCAACGGAACCTGCAGCGGCCGCGCTCAGCTCGCGGCCATGCGCGAGAGCATCTCGATCGCGCCGCGCTTGTTGAGCGGCTCGTTCAGATTCCCGCACTTCGGCGACTGCACGCACGACGGGCAGCCCGACTGGCAGGGGCACTCCGAGATCAGCCGCAGCGCGTCGCCCACGAGCCCCTCGAAGCGCTCGTAGCCCGCGCGCGTGATGCCCACTCCGCCCGGATGGCCGTCGTAGATGAAGATCGTCGCGCGCCCGGTCTGGTGGTGGAAGGCGGTCGACAGCCCGCCGATGTCCCAGCGGTCGCACATGGCGATCAGGGGCAGCACGGCGATCTGGCCGTGCTCGGCCGCGTGCAGGGAGCCCTGCAGGACGTCGAGCGGGAACTCGTCGCGCAGCAGGGCGTCGGGCAGCTCGTACCAGAGCGCCTGCGTCACGAAGTCCTGCTCGGGCATGTCGAGCGCGAGCAGGTCGAGGACGGACTGGTCGGCGACGCGCTTCTTCTGGTACGCGACGACCTGCTCCGTCACCGAAACGATCCCGAACGAGAGCTCGACGCCGCAGGTCTGGCGGTGCTCGCGCACCTGCTCGATGTAGGTCTCCGACTCCTTCTTCGGCTGCGTGTACCAGTCGCCCTGGAACGGGCGCACTACGCGCCCGGCGCTGGCGGAGGTCGAGGTCCTCGACCTCGTAGGCGGCGCCCATGTGCAGGTACACCGCGCCCGCGTGGACCGAGGACGGCGCGCGCGAGCTCTCGACGTTGCCGATCACCTCGCCGCCGCTCGCCTCGACGATCGCAACGGAGTCGGGTGAGGCCGAGCGCAGCGCGATGCGCGCCGCCGGGTAGCCCTCGCCGCGTGGCAGGTAGCGGCCGCCGCGCTCGCGCAGGCGCCCCTGCTTGACGAGCCGCTCCGCGTGCTCCTCCCAGCGCGGGCCGAACACGTCCGCGTCCTCGGGCGTCAGCGGCAGCTCGTAGGCCGCCGCCTCGAGATGGGCGAGGTGGATCTCCTCGGACTCGTGGTCGAGGATCGCCTGCTCGACCGGCCGCCCGAGGAACTCGTCGGGGTGGCGGCAGAAAAACTGGTCGAGGGCGTCCTCGCCGGCGACGTACATCGCGAGCCCCGTGTCGCGGCGCCCGGCGCGCCCCCACATCTGGCGCAGGCTCGCCACGGTGCCCGGGAAGGTCACGCACAGGGCGGCGTCGAGGTCGCCGACGTCGATGCCGAGCTCGAGCGCGTTGGTCGCCACCACGGCGAGCAGGTCGCCCTCGGACAGGCGCTGCTCGATCTCGCGCCGCTGCGCCGGGGTGTAGCCGGCCCGGTAGGGCGCGATGCGCTCGGCCAGGTCGCTGCGACCCGCCTCCTCGAGCCGCGCCCGCGCGAAGCGCTGGATCAGCTCGACGCCGCGGCGCGAGTTCAGGAAGCAGATCGTCCGCACCTCGCGCTCGACGAGCTCGGCGAGCAGCGTGGCTGCCTCCGACAGCGAGGAGGCGCGCCGGCCGAGCCGCTCGTCGACGAGCGGTGGGTTCCACATTGCGATCTGGCGCTCTGCCCGCGGGGCGCCGTCGCGGTCGACGAGCTCGAGCTCGAGCCCGGTCAGGCGCTCGGCGAGCTCGAGCGGGTTGGCGATCGTCGCGCTCGCGAGCACGAAGCGCGGCTCGGCTCCATACGCGCGCGCGAGCCGGCGCAGGCGGCGCAGCACGTTGGCGACGTGCGAGCCGAACACGCCGCGGTAGACATGCGCCTCGTCGACCACGACCCAGGCGAGGTTGGCGAGCACATCGCCCCAGGAGCGGTGGTTGGGCAGGACGCCCACGTGCAGCATGTCCGGATTCGTGAGCACGAGGTTCGAGCGCTGGCGGATCTGGCGGCGCTCCTCCCGCGGCGTGTCGCCGTCGTAGATCGCGTGGCGGAGGTAGCGCCCGCCGAGGCGGGCGAGCGCGCGGGCCTGGTCCTGTGCGAGCGCCTTGGTCGGATAGAGGTAGAAGGCGCGCGCGGCCAGGTCGGTCGCGAGCGTGTCGAGCACGGGCAGGTTGAACGCGAGCGACTTGCCGCTCGCGGTGCCTGTCGTGACGATCGCGTGGCCCCGGCGAGCGGCTTCGAACGCGTCCGCCTGGTGGGCCCAGAGCGCCTCGATTCCCACCTTCGCGAGACCCTCGCGCACGGCCGGATGGAGGTCGTCCGGCAGCGGCTCGGCGAGGCCCGCCTGCGGGCGTTCGATCGACGTCGCGACGAGCTCCTCGTCGCGCCCGGTCTCGAGAACAGCTTCCCAGGGGTACGACGTCCCGACTCGGCCCACGGACTGCCATAGTACGGACCGACCCCCGCCGGCCCCAGTGGGCAGCAGACCCCCCATGAGCGTCCACCACACAGACTGGAACCGAGGGCGTTCCTTCGAGTCGGCCGATTTCGAGCGCGCCGATCTCGCCCGCCGGCGCGCCGCCGTCTCGGTCTGCGTCCCGACGCTCAACGAGGCCGGCTCGATCGCGCGCACGCTGGCGCCGCTCCTCGAGCTGCTCGGGCGGGGCCTCGTCGATCAGGTGGCGGTCGTCGACAGCGGCTCGACCGACGGCACGCAGGCGATCGTCGAGAAGCTCGGCGCCGAGCTTCATGACGCCCGCGTGCTCGTGCCCGGAACGGGTCCGCTACTCGGCAAGGGCGACGCGCTCTGGCGCGCCCAGGCGATTCTCACCGGCGACATCGTCTGCTTCGTCGACGCCGACTCGGAGGACTTCGGCGAGCACTTCGTGACGGGGCTCGCGGGACCGCTGCTGCGCATCCCCGAGGTGCAGTTCGTCAAGGCGCTCTACCGCCGGCCCTTCAAGGTCGGCGACGTGCAGATGCCGAGCGGCGGCGGCCGCGTGACGGAGCTGAGCGCTCGCCCGCTCCTGAACGCGTTCTATCCGGAGCTCGCGGTGTTCGGCCAGCCGCTCGCGGGCGAGATCGCCGTGCGCCGCGGGCTCCTCCTGCAGCTCCCGTTCGACACCCGCTACGCGATCGAGACGGGCATGCTGATCGACGCGTGGTGGCGGGTCGGGCTCGAAGGCATGGCGCAGGTCAACCTGGGCACGCGCCAGAACCGCCACCGCCCGCTCGCCGAGCTCACTCCGATGGCCGCGACCGTGCTGCAGTCCGTGCTCATGCGCCTGCGCCGCGACGGCCGGCTGACCGGAACGACCTCGGCGCGCCTGCTCATCGATCCGCTGGCGGGCGACGAGGGCGCCGACGTCCGCGTCGTGCAGCGCCCGCCGTTCGCATCGCTCGTCGTGAGCGAGGCGGAGACCCGGGCGAGCGCCGTCGAGTAGATGGCGATCCGCTGCGTCTACACCGACCTCGACGGCACGATGCTGGGGAGCGGCGGCTCCCTGTTCAGGACCGCGGACGGACAGTTCACGCTGCTCGTCGCGCGGGCGCTCGAGGCCTGCCATCGCGCCGGCGCGGAGGTCGTGATCACCTCCGGGCGACGCCGCGTGCAGGTGATGGAGGACGCCCGCCTGATCGGGCAGAGCTCGTACATCTTCGAGGTCGGCACCGGCATGGCCATCGACGGCGAGGTGACATTTCTCACCGGCGATCTGCAGCCCCGCGAGGACGCCAGCATCCACGCGCAGATCGGCGCCTCCGGTGCGCCCGACCTGCTGCTGCGTCACTACGGCGACCGGCTCGACCCGCACCTGCCCTTTGCGATGGATCGCGAGGTCTCGCATCTGTTTCGCGGCGACGTCGACGCCGGGGAAGCGAACAGGCTGCTGGCGGACGCGGGCCACGGGGACCTGCGGCTCGTCGACAACGGCTGGATCGCGCCGGACACACACGGCTTTCACCTGATCCCCGCCGGTGCCTCGAAGGCGAACGCCGTGGCGGCGCACATGCGCGCCCGCGGCTACCCGCTCGAGCAGTGCATCGGCGTGGGCGACTCGCTCGAGGACCTCGAGCTCGCCCCTGTGGTCGGCCGCATGTTCCTCGTCGGCAACTCGCTCGCCGACGGCTCGGCGCACCCGAACGTCGAGCGCACGGAGGGGGCGATGAGCGAGGGCTTCTACGAGGCCGTGATCCGCGCGCTGGCCGAGGCGCGCTGACTTCTTGCGCAGAGTGGCGTCAGCTCGTGACAGACATTACAATCGCCTTGTGTCCCGGGCTCAGAAGAACGGCACTCATATTGGCCGGGCTTGGCGCCGATTGAGCGGATGGTCGGCCCGGACCCGGCGAGGCCTGGGCTGAGTCCCAGCACCGCGGCCGGCCCATAGGCCGGTCGCACGGGTGAGGCAGCACGGGCGCCCCCACTGGGGGCGCCCGTCGCTTTCTGATGCAGAATGGCCCGGTGGGCGCGGCACGGCCAGCGCGCGCTCGGCATCGGGGCGATCGCGGCGAGGCGGTGCCGGGCGCGCTCTGATCAGACGAGCGCGCGAGCGGCCGCCTTCATCTCCTCGAGGTTCGTGGCCTCCGTAACCGACGCGAGGTCGATGATGCGCTCGTCGAACGAGTCGAGCGAGTTGCTGCCGACGATCGCGTGGCAGGTGACGCCGGCCTGGCGGCAGCGGGTCGCCACCTCGCCGACGATCTTGCCGGCGAGCGTCTGCGAGTCGAGCCGGCCCTCGCCGGTCACGACGAAGGCCGACTCCCTCATCAGGGCGTCGAAGCCGATCGCGTCGAGCACGTAGGGGGCGCCGGGAACGAGCCGCGCGCCGCGACCGCCCCAGAGCCCGCCCGACAGGCCACCCGCCGCACCGGTCATCGGCTCGCCGCGCGGATCGCGCCCGAGCCTTCCGGCGAGCTCGTCGAGGCGCTCCTCGAGCCGCTTGACGAGCTCCGCATCGGCGCCCTTCTGCGGGCCGAAGACGCTCGGCGCTTTCTCGAACGGCGTGCGCACGTCGCAGAGGACCTCCAGCTCGGGCCTGACGCCGGCCTCGTCGAGCGCCTCGAGCGCGCCGGCGCCGCCGTCGGTCGTGGCGGATCCGCCGACCGTCACGAGCACATTCGTGGCGCCTGCGTCGGCGGCGGCGACGATCAGCTCGCCGGTTCCGCGCGTCGACGCCGCCCAGGCGTCGCGCTCGTCCTCGGCGACGAGCCCGAGGCCGCTCGCCTGGGCCGTCTCGACGACCGCGCTGCCGTCCGGCAGGAGCCCGAAGCGCGCCTCGATGGGGCGCCCGAGCGGATCGCTGACCGTCGCCGTGCGCAGCTCGCCGCCGAGCGCGCCGACGAGCACGTCCATCGTGCCCTCGCCGCCGTCCGCGACCGGCAGCTCGACGGCCTCGCGCTCACCCGCTCGCAGACCGGCCGCGATCGCCGCCGCCACCTCGGGCGCCGCGAAGGTGCCCTTGAAGGAGTCGGGGGCGACGAGCGCCGGCAGAGTCACAGGGCCTCGCTGAAGGCGCGCTCGGCGGCGTCGCCGTGGACGGCGAACACGATCCGCTCGAGCGAGCCCTCGTGCTCGCGCGCAGCCCCGACCATGATCCTGGCGGCGTCCTCGAGCGGGAAGCCACCGACACCGGTGCCGAACGCGACGAGCGCGAGCGAGCTGCAGCCGAGCTCCTCGGCCTTCGCGACTGTCGAGCGGGTCGCGCGCTCGATGATCTCGGCGGAGGTGGGCCCGCCGAGCTCCATCGTGGCCGCGTGAATGACCCAGCGCGCGGGCATGTCGCCCGCGGTCGTCTCGACGGCCGTGCCCAGCTCGATCGGCGCCCGCTCGTCCGACTCGCGCTGGACCTCCGGCCCGCCGGCTCGCGAGATCGCGCCGGCAACGCCGCCACCGTGCATCAGCCGCGTGTTGGCGGCGTTGGCGATCGCGTCCACGTCGAGCTTCGTGACGTCCGCCTGCAGGACTTCGAGCTGCGCCATGCTTCGTATCCTGCCCGATGTCGATCTCGGCCTTACCTGTTCGTCATCACATCGAACGCGACCGTCCGGGTCGCGCGCGACGAGAGGAGCTCAGATGAAGTACATGCTGCTGCTGTTCGGCGACGAGAACGCTTGGACGGACATGAGCGAGGAGGAGACGGCGGCCGAGCTGGCCGCCTACGGGAGCTACGGCGAGGAGGCGACGAAGGCGGGCGTGTTCGTCTCGGGCGAGGGGCTCCAGCCGACCACGACGGCCACCACCATGCGGATCGTCGGGGGCGAGCGGGTCCTGACGGATGGCCCCTTCGCCGAGACGAAGGAGCAGCTCGGCGGCTTCTACGTGCTCGACTGCAAGGATCTCGACGACGCTCTCGCCTGGGCGGAGCGCTGCCCGGCGTCCGCACACGGATCGATCGAGATCCGCCCTGTGATCGACTACGAGGCGATGGGCTTCGCCGAGTCCGCCGGCTCCGAGGAGGCTCCGCGGTGAGGTTCCTGCTGACGGTCTACGCCGACGAGCGGCGCTGGGCCTCGGTCGACGAGCAGTCGATGAAGGCCGAGATCGAGGCCTACTGGGCGCTCGACAACGAGGCGGCAGCCGCCGGCGTGTTCGTGGACAGCGGCGGCCTCCACCCGACGGAGACCGCGCGGACGCTGCGCATCCGCGACGGGCAGGAGAGCGTGACGGACGGTCCCTTCGCCGAGACGAAGGAGCAGCTCGGCGGCTACTACCTGCTCGAGTGCGAAAGCATGGACGAGGCGCTCAGGTGGGCGGCAAAGATCCCCGCCGCCCGCACGGGCTCGGTCGAGGTGCGCGAGGTCATGGACTACGAGGCCGCGGGCTTTCCGAACCCCGGCGGCGGAGGCGGCGCGGTCGGCATAGGCGGCACCGAGGCGGTCGTCGACCGCCTGTTCCGGCGCGAGTCGGGGCGGGCGGTCGCGACGCTGATCCGGATCCTCGGCGACATCGATCTCGCCGAGGAGGCCGTGCAGGACGCATGGGCGGTGGCGCTCGAGCGCTGGCCGCGCGACGGGCTGCCGGACAACCCCGGCGCCTGGATCGTCCGGACCGCCCGCAACGGCGCCATCGATCGCCTCCGCCGGGAGCGCCGCTACCAGGACAAGCTGCGCGAGCTCGAGGCGCTCGGCCGAGCCGACTCCGCCGATGACGAGGACGACGTGAGCTCGATTCCCGATGATCGCCTGAGCCTGTTCTTCACCTGCTGCCATCCGGCGCTGGCGCCGGAGACGCGCGTCGCGCTCACGCTGCGACTGCTCGGCGGCCTCTCGACGCCCGAGGTCGCGCGCGCCTTTCTCGCCCGCGAGAGCGCGATGCAGCAGCGGATCGTGCGCGCCAAGCGCAAGATCCGCGATGCCGGCATCTCCTACGAGGTGCCCGAGGATCACGACCTGCCCGAGCGCCTGCGCTCGGTCCTCGCTTCCCTCTATCTGATCTTCAACGAGGGCTACCTCGCAACCAGCGCGGACACGCTCGTACGCCGCGAGCTCTGCGACGAGGCGATCCGGCTGGCGCGCGTGCTGCGGCAGCTGATGCCCGACGAGCCGGAGGCGGCCGGCCTGCTCGCGCTGATGCTGCTGCATCACTCGCGTCGCGACGCTCGCGTGGACGCGGACGGCGGGCTCGTGCTGCTCGACGACCAGGACCGCTCGCTCTGGCAACTCGACGAGATCGAGGAAGGGCTCGCGCTGGCGGCGCGCTCCGGAGCGGCCGGGCCGTACGGGTTGCAGGCGGCGATCGCGGCCGAGCACGGCCGGGCGCTAACGCCGGGAACCACCGACTGGGCGCGCATCGCGTCGCTCTACGAGGAGCTCCTGCGGCTGACGCCGTCGGCCGTGATCTCGCTGAACCACGCCGTGGCGGTCGCCATGGCCTACGGCCCCGAGGCGGGGCTTGCGCTGATGGGGGAGATCGAGGCGGACGGGAAGCTCGACGGCTACCAGCACCTGCACTCCGCGCGCGCCGACCTGCTGGCCCGGCTCGGCCGGCGCGGGGAGGCGGCGGAGGCCTACCGGCGCGCGCTCGAGCTCGCCTCCAATCCGGTCGAGCGCGCCTTTCTGGAGCGGCGGCTGACGGAGGTCGAGGCGGGCTAGGGCCGGGCCGGCTCGACGCTGTGCACGATCTCGTAGTGCTTGACCGTGTGCTCGCGCTCGACCAGGAAGCGGTCGTCCTCGGGATAGAAGACCGCCTTCTCGATGTCCTCCCCGGCGAAGCCCTGGATCGCCTCGCGTGAGTCCCACAGGCTGAAGGTGATGAACTCGGTGCGCCCGTCCTCGTCGCGGCGCAGCATGTGGGCGCCGCGGTTCCCCGGCGTCTCGGCGTACTCCATGAAGCCGGTGCCGCGAATGTACTCGGCGTACTCCTCGGCGTCGTCGGTGCGAACGACGCCTCTCCAGATCCGGGCGATCACTGTCTGCTCCTCTCGCGAGTGGTCAAAAGCGTCCGTATACCTGACGGAATTCGCCACTCGCTTTCATCGGCGGCGGACCTTGATCGTGTGGCGCGCTCTGCGCGAGCGGTTTCCGGCGCTGTCGGTCGCGCGCAGCGTGAGCCGCACTGTGGGCCGGCGGCCGCGGCGCAGGGCGCGGCGCAGGACGCGGACCTGGCGGCGCTTCAGCTTCACCTTGAGACGGGTGCGGCGGGCCCGTTGCGACGCGCGCGCCTCTCGCCGCACGCCGATCATCTTCAGCCGCCGCTTGCCGACCCTCAGCACGGCGGTCGCAGCAACCGTGCAGCGCTCATTGCAGCCGGCGTAGGCGATCGCGCCGCGCAGCTTGAGCACGCGCTGGCGGCGTGGGACGCGGGCGCGGAGCCGGGGGGCGCGGGTGTCGCCGGGAGTGACCGGCGGCAGCGGCGCCGGAGCTCCAGAGGGATTGGGGTTGATCCGGATGATCTTGCCGAGCAGCGAGCCCAGGCTCTGAGCGTCGCCATTCAGATCGTTGTCGCCCCCGCCGTCTCCAGTCGAGAGGTAGAGATATCCGTCGGGTCCGAACAGCAGCTGACCACCGTTGTGGTTCGACGCCGGTTGGTGCTCGATCGTGATGATGTTGCGTCGTGACGCCGGATCGGCCTGATTTGGGTCGGACGCCGAGCGGCGCAACTCGTCAAGAGCGAGGTTGCCGGCGTTGTCGGTGTAGAAGACGAACACGCGGCCCGAGGTCGCGTAGTCGGGCGCGACCGCCACCGACAGGAGGCCCTGCTTCGCCGCCCGTCGAGACGATCGGGTTCAGCCCGATGAAGAGATGGTTCTGGCCGCCCGTGCGGAGATAGAGGCCGCCGCCGAGCTCGGCGATGAAGAGGCGGTCCGGGTCGCCGTAGGGGGCGGCGACGGCCGAGGGCTGGCCAAAGTCACCGGCGATCGGTTCGGCCGTGAGCGCCCCGCCGGTGTAGACAGGCGGGCGACATAGTTGCCCGCGCCGGTCACGTAGAGGCGGCCGACGCCGTCCTCGCCGAAGGAGGTCAGCTCCGGCACCTGGAGGGCGGTGGCCTCGGCGGGCCCGCCACCCGCGTCCATCACGTAGATCGGGTGCGCGCGGCGCCGAGTAGCGCCCGAACAGGTAGCGGCCCTGAAGCGGGCCGAGGCTCGGGTGACGCGCGACATAGCCGCCCACCACGGGCTGGCTCGTCGGCGAGTAGACGTGGGCCGGCTGGCTTGTAATTCGGCGCCGTGCAGTCCTGCGGCCCGTCTTGGTTGCCCTCGAAGCAGGGCCAGCCGAAGTTCGCGCCGGCGCTCTGCGCTCGCGGAACGAACGTGACTTCCTCGAGGACGCCACCCCCCACGTCCCCCACGTACATGTCCCCCGTCAGCCGGTCGAACGACCAGCGGAACGGGTTGCGGAGGCCGTAGGCGTACACCTCGCCGCGGGCACCGGCCGTCCCCACGAAGGGGTTGTCCGCCGGAACCTGGTAGGCGAGCTGAGCGTGCGCCGCCGGGGTGAGCGCGGCGAGCAGCGTCGCCGCCAGCGCCCCGATCGTCAGTCGCGCAGCTGAGAGATGAGGCACTCCTTGGGCTCCTTGTCGTCGCGCCAGCGAAGGAACTTGGCGCCGTGGCGAATCCGGTTGCCGGTGATGTGGTCGAAGGCGACTTCCACGACGAGCTCCGGCCTCAGGCCCTCCCAGACGAGATCCTCCTCGGCCTTCCAGCGGCTCGGCCCGCCACTCCCGCTCTCACCGGTGCGGTAGGGCTCGAGCAGCTCGAGGAACTCGCGCTTCTGCTTCGCGCGGAAGCTCGAGGTGTGGCCGACCACATGGAGCTCGCCGTCGTCATCGTCGTAGAGCCCGAGGATGAGCGAGCCGACGGTTCCCTCCTCCTTGCCGAAGCGGAACGCGAACACCACCGCGTCGAGCGTGCGGACCCGCTTGATCTTGACCATCCCGACGCGCTCGCCGGGGCGGTAGGGGGCGTCGCCCTTCTTCGCGATCACGCCCTCGCCCGTGCCGGCGAGCCACTTGCCGGCGTCGTCGAGGGAGGCCGTCGACTCGGTCAGCTCGACCGGGTCGGCGATCACCTGCGCGAGCCGCTCGCGGCGCTCGTCGTAGGGCAGCTCGAGGAGCGTCTCGTCACCCTCGGCGAGCAGGTCGAAGGCGACCAGCTGCGCCGGCGTCTCCTTCGCCAGCATCTCGACGCGCGAGGCGGCCGGATGGATGCGCTGCGAGAGCAGATCGAACTCCTGGACCCCGTCGACCGTCACGATCATCTCGCCGTCCAGCACGAGCCGCTGGGCGGGCAGGGCCAGCACCAGCTCGACCACGTCGGGGAAGTAGCGGTTCATCGGGCGCCCGTTGCGGCTCTGGAGCTGGACGTCGTCGCCGTCGCGGAAGATGATCGTCCGGAAGCCGTCCCATTTGGGCTCGTAGCGCCAGGCCTCGCCCTCGGGCAGGTCGCGCGAGGACTTGGCCAGCTGAGGCTGGATGGGTGGCGACAGCGGGAGGGCCAAGGACCGGCACGTTAGCGTGAGGCCATGCGGATCGCGGACGCTCGCGGGCTCTGGCAGCCCGAGACGACCTACCTCAACACGGCGAGCTACGGGCTTCCCCCGCGGCCCGCCTGGGAGGCGCTGCAGGCAGCGCTGGCGGACTGGCACGCGGGCCGCACGAGCTGGGAGCACTGGGGCGACTCCGCCGAGGCCGCCCGCGCCGCGTTCGCGCGCATGTGCTCGGTGCCGGTCGAGTGGGTGGCGATCGGCGCGAACGCCTCGACGATGGTCGGGCTTGCCGCGGCCGCCCTCCCGGACGGCGCGCGCGTCCTCTCCGCAGAGGGCGAGTTCACCTCGGCGCTCTGGCCCTTCCTGGCCCAGGCACGCGGCGTCGAGGTCCGCACGGTTCCGCTCGCGCAGCTGGCCGACGCGGTCGATGCCCGCACGGACGTGGTGGCGTTCAGCCCCGTGCAGTCGGCGGACGGCCGGCTCGCGGACCTCGATGCGATCACGGCGGCGGCCGCGCAGCACGGGGCGCTCACGGTCGTCGACGCTACGCAGGCCTGCGGCTGGCTGCCGCTCGACGCAACCCGCTTCGACATGCTCGTCTGCTCCGCGTACAAGTGGCTGCTCTCGCCCCGCGGCAGCGCGTTCATGTCGCTGCGGCCTGAGCTCGCCGAGCGCGTGACCCCGCACGGCGCCGGCTGGTACGCGGGTGACGACCCGCACAGCTCGTACTACGGCGCGCCTCTGCGTCTGGCCACCGACGCGCGCCGCTTCGACGTGAGCCCGGCATGGTTCTCCTGGGTCGGGACGGCGCCCGCGGTCGAGCTGCTGGTGGAGATCGGCGTCGAGCAGATCCACGCCCACGCCCTGCGGCTCGCGAACGAGTTCCGCCGCGGTCTCGGCCTCGAGCCGGGCGACTCGGCGATCGTCGCCGCCGACGTCGAGGGAGCGGAGGAGCTGTTGCGCGGCTCGGGGGTGATGGCGGCCGCTCGGGCGGGCCGGCTGCGCACGTCGTGGCACGTCTACAACGACGACGACGACGTGGAGCGCGCGCTCGAGGTGCTCAGCGCCGGCGCGGCGCCGCGGCGCGCCCGAGGATCCGCCTCAGCATGACGTCGCCGAGCGCGGGCGAGACGCCGTTCACGACCCGCAGCAGCCGGACGATCGGCGGATGGAAGAGCTCGCGGCGGTCCTTCTCCACGGCTTCGACGACAGCCTCGCCGAGCGGCCCGGGCGGTGAGCGCCGGTCGCGGTGGTACCAGGCCGGCATGCGCTCCCACTCGTGGTCGTGGAGCGATGTCTCGATCTCTCCCGGGTAGACGGTCGTGACCGACACGCCCGTCCCGTGAAGCTCATGCCGCAGCGCCTCCGCGAAGCCGCGCTGCGCCGCCTTGGTGCCGTTGTAGACCGCGGCGCCGGGAAAGCCGCGCACGCCGCCTCCGGACGACATGACCACGACGTGGCCGCGGCGCCGCTCGAGCATGCCGGGCAGGGCGGCCCAGACGGTGTTGAGCGTGCCGACCCAGTTGACCGAGTTCATCTGCGCCGCCCTGTCGGCGGGCAGCTCGGCGAAGGGCATGTAATGCGTGAGGCCGGCGTTCGCGACGAGCACGTCGACGGCGCCGAACTCCTCCACGGCGGCGGCGATCGATTCCGCGTCCGCCACGTCGGCGGGCAGCGCTGCGTGCCCCGAGCCGGGCAGCTCGGCGGCCAGCGCCTCGAGCGGCTCGCGCCGGCGCGCCACGAGCCCCAAGACGCAGCCGCGGTTCGCGAACGCGCGCGCGGTCGCCGCGCCGATACCGCGCGACGCACCGGTAACGAGCACGCGTGTTCCCGGTCCCACCTGCATCGGGCGGAGCATCCCAGAAGCGGCTCCTGAGCCGGGGAGCCAGGCCGGATAGGATGGCCTATATGTCGCACGCCGAGGTCACGGTTGCCGAGGAGGAATACCTCCAGATCATCTATTGGCTTCAGGAGGCCGGCCTTCCGATCACGGGTGCGAACATGGCCCGCGCGATGCAGGTCTCGGCACCGACCGTGCACGAGATGATCGGCCGGCTGGAGGCCGACGGCTACGTCACGCGCGCGGCCGACAAGTCGCTCAGCTTCACCGACTCCGGGCACGAGCAGGCGAGCCAGATCGTCCGCCGGCACCGCTTGATCGAGCGCTTCCTGACCGACGTCTTCGACATCCCCTGGGACCAGGTGCACGAGGAGGCGGAGCGACTCGAGCACTGGATGTCGCCCGTCGTCGAGGAGCGCATGCTGCGCGCGATCGGCGACGCGAAGACCTGCCCGCACGGGCATCCGATCTTCGAAGGGGAGCGCGAGCTCGGCGTGCCGCTCGCCGACGTGGAGCAAGGCGCGAAGGTGCGCGTCCTGCGCTTCGAGAACGAGGCCGAGGACCTGCTCCACTACCTGAAGGCCACGGGCCTGCACCCGGGTCTCGAGGGCACGCTGGCGAGCTCGGGCGACGACGAGGTCGTGCTCGACGCCGGCAAGGAGACGCACTCGATCACGCGGAGCGTGGCGGAGACCGTCTCGGTCGTGGCCGACCCCTCACCGCCGGCACGCACCGCCCTGCCCGATCAGCTCGTGCTCGGCAAGGAGCGCTACGGCCGCTGAGCGGGCTCAGTAGGGCGCGGGCGCGCGACGAGCGCGCACGTCGTAGTAGAGGAAGGTCGAGAAGAGCGCCACGAACGGGATCGTGATCGACTCCGCGCAGATCGTGCCGGCGAGCGCCCAGGCGGCGTCGCCGGTGTTGTCCGCGATGCCGGTGAACGGCGCCGTGATCACGAGCGCGGGCAGGGCGGCCGCGAGGTTGATCATCACCACGAGGCCGAAGGTCCGCCACCAGAAGCCGCGCACCATGTCGCTGGAACTGCGCAGGGCCTCGACTCCGCGCGCGCCCTCGATCACCACCGTCTGCGGCACGAAGAACAGCTTCACCGCCAGGTAGATGCCCGGGATGACGAGCAGCACGAAGCCCGCGGCGATCCCGATCGCGGCGATCAGCACGGCGAAGAAGAGCGGCGTGAACTGCTCGAAGCCGGAGACGAGCGTCTGGCCCGCGCTCGGGCGCCGGCCGGCCTCGATCGAGAGCAGCGCGTAGATGCAGATCGCGGTGATGATCGGGACCGCGACGAGGAAGCGCACCACGGTGGGCACGGCGGTCTCCGCGATCGTCGGGGTGCTGTCGTAGCGCCCGGTCAGCATCTCGAGCCCGATCCCCTCGACCACCAGGTCCACCGGAACGACGACGGCGGCCGACAGCAGGATGAAGAGCCCGGCGTGGCGATAGTAGACCCGCAGCGAGTCGCGAAAGAGCGCCGTGATGTCGCGCGGTTGCGCGAGGCTCAGCGGGTTCACGCAGCGGCCCCGGCCAGCTCTCGGTAGGCATCCGCCACACGCGCGATGCCCTCCTCGATCTGGTCGGGTGGCACGGCGGAGTAGGCGAGCCGGAAGGAGCTCTCGCCGCCGTCGAGCAGGAAGTCGGTTCCCTTGACGAACAGGACGCCGCGCTCCTTGGCGCCCTCGAAGAGGGCGTCGCCGTCGGTGCCCTCGGGCAGGTCGACCCAGAGGAAGTAGCCGCCCTCGGGCGCCACGAAGCGAGCGTCCGGCAAATGGCGCGTGAGCGCGTCGCAGGTTGCGTCGCGGCGCTCGAGCAGCGCCCGCTTGACGGTCTCGATCGAGCGGTCGATGGCGCCCGAGTGGCAGAACTCGGCGACGATCGCCTGGGAAACCATGCTCGGCGAGATGTAGGTCTCCGTCGCCTCCTTGCGGATGGCGGCGATGGTCGGCTTGGGGCCGACCAGGTAGCCCACCCGAATGCCGGGGCAGACGGTCTTCGAGAACGACGACGCGTAGACGACGTTGCCGTCCACCCCGGCCAGCTCGAGCATCGTCGGCTGCCGGTGTCCCTCGAAGCGGAGCGACACGTACGGGTCATCCTCGAAGATGGTGAAGTCGTACTCGCGCGCCAGCTCGAGCAGGCGCTCGCGCTTCTCGCGCGACAGCGTGCAGCCGGCGGGGTTCTGGAAGGTGGGGATGATGTGGGCGAGCTTCGGGCGCCTGCCGGCCTCGAGCTCTGCGGCGAGCGCCGCCACGTCGATGCCGTCGTCCTCGAGCGGGATCGCGAGGATCTCCGCACCGAGCTTCCTCAGCATGAGCAGCGTGCGGTCGTACGTCGGCGCCTCGACCACGACCAGATCGCCCGGCTCGACGAGCGTGTCGAAGAGGAAGGCGTCGGCCTGCATCGAGCCGTTCGTGGCGATCAGCCGGTCCGGCTCGACGTCGTACTGCTTGGCCAGCCACTCGAGCAGATACGGGTAGCCGGGCGAGGTCCCGTAAGCGCACATGCCGCCCGGGTCGCGCTCAAACGCCCGATCGGCAGAGGCGCGCAACTCGTCGACGGCGACGATGTCCAGCGAGGGGGCGCCGCGAGCGAGCGAAATGTTGGTCAGATCGGCCACCGATGCGCCACGATACCGGTGGATTCGAAAGTAGGGTGGCCCAGAGATGAAGCGCAGCCAGCTGCTCATCCTGATCCTGGCGGTGATCGCCGTCGGCGGCGTGGCGCTGCTGTCGGCGGGCGGTGGAGGCGACGACTCAGGCGACGGTGCGGAGACCGGACCGGTCGCTCCCGAGGGCGCCGTCCGCGTGCCCTTCGCCTACTCGCCCGAGAAGGAGAAGCTGCTCGTCCCGCTCATCAGGCGCTTCAACGCAGAGCGCGTGACGGTGGGCGGCAGGCCGGTGTTCGTCGAGGGCTCGGTCGTCTCGAGCGGCGAGGCCCAGTCGGACATCGCCGACGGCGACCTGCAGCCGGTGGCCTGGTCGCCCGCCTCCTCGTTGTGGGGCCGGCTGCTCAACTTCGAGGCCGACCAGGAGCTCGCGCCTGAGGAGAACCCCTCGATAGTGCGCACGCCGCTCGTGATCGCGATGTGGGAGCCGTTCGCGAAGGCGCTCGGGTGGCCACAGCGCGAGATCGGGTTCGAGCAGATCATCCAGCTGGCGCGTTCGAACCAGGGCTTCGCCGCGTTCGGGCATCCGGAGTTCGGGCGCTTCAAGCTCGTTCACACGAACCCTGACTTCTCGACCTCCGGGCTCGAGGCGGTTGTAGCCGAGTACTACGCCGCCACCGGCAAGAAGGAGGGCCTGACCGAGAAGGACGTGGAGAGCTCGAAGGCGCGCGCGATCGTGCGCGACATCGAGCGCTCGATCGTCCACTACGGCGACACGACCCTCTTCATCGCCGACCAGATGCGCAAGGAGGGACCCGGCTACGCCTCCGCCGTTGCCATGGAGGAGGTGACGCTGCTCGAGTTCAACCGCAACCGCGGCCCGCAGCCGAAGCTGGTCGCGCTCTACCCCCCTGAGGGGACCTTCTACTCGGACAACCCCTTCATCGTGCTGAACGGGGAGTGGGTGCGTCCGGCCCAGCGGCAGGGCGCCGAGCGCTTCCAGGAGTTCCTGGCCGAGGAGATCACACCCGAGCTCGCGGCGCGCTCGGGCTTCCGGCCTGCCGACCTGGAGACCGAGCCGGTGGCGCCGGTGTCGAAGGAGAACGGAGTCGATCCCGCGCAGCCGAAGCGCGTGCTCGGGCTGCCGGAGCCGCGCACGCTCGACCGCATCCGGCGCGCCTGGCGCGAGGACCGCAAGCCCGCGAACGTGCTGCTCGTGGTCGATACATCGGGCTCGATGAACGACGAGAACCGGCTGGAGCGTGCCAAGAAGGGTCTCGACGCGTTCTTCGAGCAGGTGGGCCAGCAGGACAGCGTCGGGCTCAACATCTTCTCCGACCAGCTCCAGTCGCTGCTGCCGATCGCGCCCTTCCGCGGGAACGAGCGGCAGATGCGGCAGACCGTGAACAACCTGATCGCCGACGGCGGCACAGCGGTCTACGACGCGACCATCGAGGGCTTCGAGACCGTGCGCGCCGACGCCGGCCCGGAGCGCATCAATGCTGTCGTCGTGCTGACCGACGGCGAGGACACGGACTCGTCGGCGAGCGCGCGCGACGTCGTCGACGCCGTGCGCGCGCAGGGCGACTCGGACGACCAGGTGCGCGTCTTCACGATCGCCTACAGCGCCGGCGCGCTGGGCGCGGCCGAGGCGCTGGCCGAGATCGCGGAGGCGTCCGGCGGTCAGGCCTACGAGGGCGACACCGAGGACATCGAGGCCGTCTACCGAAGCATCTCGAGCTTCTTCTGATGCCCGGCGAGATGCGGCCCTACAGCAGGTCGGAGTACAACCGCGCGCTGGTCGTGAACGCGCTCACGCAGCCGTTCAACGTCTGCCTGCTCGCCGGGATCGTGATCGCCGGGCTGCTCCTCGACCTGCTGCTCCCTCTGGTCATCGTCGGGATCGTCGTCTACGGGATCGCGGCGGCGCGCACCTACTTCGACGAGGACGAGGCGAACAAGGTGCTCGAGCGAGAGCGCAAGGAGCGCCGCGAGCGGCTCGAGGAGGGACGACTCGACCCGGGCGAGCTCGCCCCGCCGATCGCCGGCCTCCTGAGCGAGGGGCGCCGCCGCGAGGCCCGCATCCGCGACGCGATCGACAGGGCCGACCTGCCCTACGAGGAGGTCTCGCAGGAGGTCGACCGCTTCATTCCCGCGATGGAGGACGGCGCCCGCCGCGCGCAGCTGTTGTATGAGGCCCTCGCGGAAAGCCCACCCGCCGCGGTGGAGCAGCGGCTCGCCGAGGTGCGCGGCGACGAGTCCAGGGCGGAGCTGACCGCCGCGCTCGAGAGCCAGCTCTCGGTGCTGCGCCGCATGGAGGGCCAGCTGCAGCGCTTCTACGACGAGATGGAGCGCATCCTCGTCGAGCTCGACACGGTGCGCGGCAATCTCGTGTCTGTCTCGGCGTCGAGCGAGCGCGCCAACCAGGAGCGCCTGGCCGGCGACGTCCGCGCCCTGCGCGAGGAGGTCGGCGCGGTGGCGGCGGGCATGAGCGAGGCGTACGAGAGCGGCTAGGAGCGGCGCCGCCGCCAGCCGGAGCGCGGAGCATGGGGAGGGGGCGGCGGACCGCCCCCTGCGCCGGGCGCGCTCCTCGCGCGCCCGCTCCTGGTCCTCGCTCAGCCCCACCTCGAAGAACAGCAGCAGCAGCGCCCCGCCCAGGCCGAGGCTGATCAGCGCGATGGCGAGCAGCTGCCCCGGCCAGCCCGTCTATGAGCAAGACCGCAGAGCAGCGCCGGCAACCGCCATCGCGGCGGCTGATCCGAACGCGACGATGCGCGTGCGGCGGGGCATGGCTCCGACGTTAGCGCCAGACGCCCTAGACCCGCGCGCCCAGGATCTCGACTGCGATCTCGGAGACCTGAGTCGGGTTGCGGCCGACGCGCACGCCGCGCGCCTCGAGCGCCTCGGCCTTCGCCGCGGCGGTTCCCATCGAGCCGGACACGATCGCGCCGGCGTGGCCCATCGTCTTGCCGGGCGGCGCCGTGAAGCCGGCGATGTAGGCGAGCACCGGCTTCGAGACGTGCTCGCCGATGTACTCGGCCGCCTCCTCCTCGGCGGAGCCGCCGATCTCGCCGCACATCACGATCAGCTCGGTCTCCGGGTCGGCCTCGAAGAGCTCGATGATGTCGATGAAGCTCGAGCCGGGGACGGGGTCGCCGCCGATGCCGACGATCGAGGAGTTGCCGAAGCCGCGCTGCGCCAGCTCGTTGCCGATCTGGTAGGTGAGCGTGCCCGACCTCGACACGAGCCCGACGTTGCCCTCCTTGAAGAACTGCGCCGGGATGATGCCGACGTTGGCCTTGCCGGGCGAGAGGATGCCGGGGCAGTTGGGGCCGATCAGGCGCGTCCGGCCGCGCCGCAGGTGGTTGTAGACGCGCAGCTCGTCGTGCGCGGGGATGCCCTCGGTGATTGCGATGACGAGCTCGATGCCGGCGTCCTCTGCCTCGAGGATCGAATCGGCGGCGAAGCGCGGCGGCACGAAGATCATCGCGGTGTTGGCACCGGCCTCGGCGACGGCGTCGTGGAAGGTGTTGAAGACCGGGATGCCCTCGACGTCCTGGCCGCCCTTGCCGGGGGTGACGCCGGCAACGACCTGGGTGCCGTAGTCGCGGTTGCGGAGCGAGTGGAAGGTGCCCTCGCGGCCGGTGATGCCGGAGACGCAGAGGCGAGTGTCGTTGTCGACGAGGATCGACATAGCTCCGCGGGGCCTCCAGCCCCGCGTCCTGATCGCGTAGCTCGGCCTCCGGCCTCGCTTGACCGCAGGGCTGCGCCCTGCCTGCCCGCAGCTCCACGACCTTCTCGGCGGCGCCGAGCATGGTCGCCTCGGCGTGCACGTTCGGCAGGTTTGCCTCGGCAAGCAGGGCGCGGCCCTCCTTGTCGTTCGTTCCGTCCAAGCGCACCACGAAGGGCACGTCCGGCTCGATCTGGCGGAACGCCTCGATCAGGCCGCGCGCCACCTCGTCGCAGCGGGTGATTCCGCCGAAGATGTTGAACAGCACGGCGCTCACCTTGTCGTCGGAGAGGATCACCTCGACCGCGCTCGTGATCGCCTCGGCCTTGGAGCCGCCGCCCGCGTCGAGGAAGTTGGCGGGCCTACCGCCGGCGGCCGCCACCACGTCGAGCGTCGACATCACGAGCCCGGCGCCGTTGCCGAGGATGCCGACGTTGCCGTCGAGCTTCACGTAGGTGAGCCCGCGCTCCTTGGCCATGCGCTCCTGTGGGTCCTCGGCCGACACGTCGCGCAGCTCGGCGATGTCCGGGTGGCGGAAGAGGGCGTTGGCGTCGATCGTGACCTTGGCGTCGAGCGCCACGACCTCGCGCTTCTTCGTGATCAGCAGCGGGTTGACCTCGACGAGCGTCGCGTCCTCGCGGACGAAGACGTCGTAGAGCTTCGCGAGCATGGCGCCAACCGGCCGGATCACGTCCTCGGCGATCCCGGAGTCGAACGCGAGCCTGCGCCCCTGGAAGTCCTGGAAGCCGAGCAGCGGGTCGACGTGCAGCATGCGCATCGCCTCGGGGTCCTTGTCGGCGACCTCCTCGACGTCCATGCCGCCCATCCGCGAGAGCATCGCCATCGGCTTCTTCGCGGAGCGGTCGAAGACGACCGCGGCGTAGTACTCCTCGTCGATCTCGCTCGCGCTCTCCACGTAGAGCTCGTGCACGGTGAAGCCGCGGATGTCCATGCCGAGGATCGCGTCCGCATGCTCCTCGGCCTCGTCGCGGTCGTTCGCCAGCTTGATGCCGCCCGCCTTGCCGCGGCCGCCGATCTGGACCTGGGCCTTGATCACGACCGGGAAGCCGAGCTCCTCGGCAGCCTCGACCGCCTCACGCACCGAAGCGGCATGCAGGCCGTCCGGAACTGGTACACCGTGCTTCTTGAACAGCTGCTTTCCCTGGTATTCGAGAAGGTCCATGGCGTTCGATAGATAGGATGCTCGGCCGCCGCTACGCGGGAGCGGCGCACGACCCTATCGAAAGATCAGATGGCTCTACCGAAAGACGTCAAGTTCGTCACGTTCGACTGTTACGGAACCCTCATCGACTGGGAGAGCGGTGTCTACGAGGCATTCCAGAAGGAGGCCGACCGTGACGGTTTCACGATCGATCGCGATGCCCTGATCCCGCGCTTCATCGACGTGCAGCGCGAGATCCAGCGCGGCTCCTACGAGCTCTACGCCGAGGTGCTGCGCCGCACCGCGGTGCGCGTGGCCGGCGAGCTCGGCTGGGAGCTCGAGCCCTCGCGCTCGAACTTCCTTCCCAACAGCGTGCCGGCGTGGCAGTCCTTCCGTGAGACGAACGCGCAGCTCGAGCGCTTCGCGAAGAAGTACGAAGTCGGGGTGCTCTCGAACATCGACGACAAGCTGCTGGGGGCGACCCGTCGCCACCTGCGCGTCGACTTCGACCTCGTCGTGACCGCCCAGCAGGTCCGCTCGTACAAGCCCGACCCGGCGCACTTCAAGGAGTGCGCGCGGCGGATCGGCTCGATGAAGAAGAACTGGGTCCACATCGCGTCCGGCTACCCGACGGACGTCGTCCCCTGCCTGCAGTCGAAGGTGCCCGTGATCTGGGTGAACCGGCACGGCGAGGAGGCCGAGGGCAAGAAGCCCGACGCCGAGGTCCGCACCTTCCGCGACGCGGGCAAGCTGCTGAAGGCCGCCTAGCTCCGGTTTGCGGGCGGTCTCCCTCACCGAGGACGCCCTGCTGATCACAAGCGCCTTCTGGCAGACCAATGCCGTGGCGCTCCGTGCCGGCGGCGAGACGATCCTCGTCGACTCGCCCTATCTGCCGGACGAGCTCGACGCTCTGCCGGGGCTGCTCGCGGGCGCGGGCTACGAGCCGGACGGTCTCGTCGCCACCCACGGGGACTTCGACCACCTGCTCGGAAGGGTCGCCTATCCGGGCATGGCGCTCGGCGTCGCGCAGTCGACCGGGGACCGCCTCCGCGCCTCCCCGGGCGAGCCGCAGCGGCACCTGCGCCACTACGACCAGGACTTCTACATCGAGCGCCCGGCGCCGCTCTCGCTCGGGCAGGTGCAGGCGTTGCCGGTCCCCGGCAAGCTCGACCTCGGCAACGGGACCGACGCGATCGAGATCGAGCTGCACCCGGCCGAGGGCCACACGGTCGACGGCATGGCCCTGTTCGCGCGCCCGCTGGGCGTGCTCTTGGTCGGGGACTACGTCTCGTCGGTCGAGATTCCCTGGATCCACGGCACGCTCGCCGACTACCGCTCGACGCTGGCGCGTCTGCGGCCGCTCGCCGAGGCGGCCAAGGTGATCGTGCCGGGTCACGGCCCGGCGCATACGAGCGAGACCGCGCTACGGCTGATCGACGAGGACCTCGCCTACCTCGACGCTCTCGAGCGCGGCGAGGAGAAGCCGCGCCTGCCCGCCGGGCGCGACTCGCACGCCCAGCGCGCGATCCATCGCGAGAACCTCGAGAAGGTCTAGCTGCGCTCGACGATGAGCTTCCGCTCGGGCGCCTGCACCGCCTCGGGAGCCTCCTCCCAGCCGACCACGCGGCTCGTCACGAGCTCGGGATGGAGCCGCCCCTCCAGTACGAGCTCCAGGATCGCCGGGATCGTCGGGCGCGCCTGCGCGCGGCCGATGTGGAAGTTCACGCCGTTCGTGTACATCTCGAGCAGCGGCAGCGGCGTCTCCGCCTCGTAGATGATCCCGACGCTCGTGCAGTCGCCGCCCGGCTCCGTCGAGCGCAGTGCGCAGACGAGGCTCTCGCGCGTCGCCCCCGCGTCGACCGTGATCGCGTAGGAGCCGAGCTTGTCCGGGATCCCCTCGTGCACGTGGGCGCCGAGCGCCTCCGCCACGCGCAGGCGCGCCTCGTCGGTGTCGAGGTAGGTCACGCGCGTCGCGCCGAGAGCGTGAGCGGCGTCGACGGCGTAGAGGCCGATGCTGGGCGCGCCGCCGCCGACGATCAGGACGTCGGCGTCGGGCCGCCGCTCGAGCGGGTGGGCCACGGTCCGCCAGCCATCGGGGATGTTGTCGCTGGCGCTCGCGACCGTGGCCGGTGTGAGCGAGTCCGGGATCGGCACGAGCATGTGGTCGGCGAACGGCACGCGCACCAGGTCCGATAGCGCGCCGCCCCAATCGCCGCCGAAGGGACCGAAGCCGAACATGGAGCGCTCCGGCACCGTCAGGCAGTCGCCGGTCTGGCCGCGCAGACAGCGCTCGCACTCCCCGCACGAGATCTGAAACGGCACGACCGCGCGCGTACCGACCTCGAGCTCGGTCATGTCTCCCGTCTGGACGATCTCCGCGACGAACTCGTGGCCCAGTGCGATCGGGCCCGGGATCGGCGCCCGGCCGCTGACGATCGGATAGTCGAGATCGCAGAGCGCTACTGCGAGCGGTCGCACGATGGCGTCGTTCGCCTCGCGCATCAGGGGGTCGGCGGTCTCCTGCCACTCGACGCGGCGGTCCTCGGTCACGGTCAGCTGCCTCATGAGCGGCATCCTCGCGCATGGCGGGTTTGGCCCTCTGCGCCCTGGGGACACCCACGAGTGGAGGAGCCTTGCCCCGCCGACTTCTCATCGCCGTAGCCGCAGTCGTGCTGACGCTTGCCACCACCGCGAGCGCCGCTCCGACTGAGCTGTCCATCAGCGACCGGCTGGACGACCGCCGCTACGTCGCCTCCGGCACGCGCGGCTACGTCGTGGGCGTCGAGAGCGGCGACTTCCCGGCGCTGGGCTGGCACACGCGCGGCGAGATGGGCGGGATCTGGTCGCCGCCGCTGAAGCTGCTCGACGGGGCCTGGTTCGCGCTCGACGGCGAATGGCTGCCGCCCGCGACGCGCTTCACGAGCGGACAGGGCTACGTGCGCATGGACTACCCGGTCACGGCCGGCCTGCGCGTTAGCCGCCGTGACTTCGTGCCCGACGGCCGGCGCGCCGCGCTGATCGAGCTGAGCCTGCGCTCGACGGGCGGCGAACGGAGCGTGGACGTCTGGGTCGACGCGCATTCCGAGCTGATGAGCATCTATCCCTGGGGCGAGACGACCCCCTCGCAGCTCGACTTCAACGGCCAGGACTCGGCCTCGTTCGACTCGGGCGAGCTCAGCTTCCGCGAGGCCGGCAAGCCCTGGACCGCCGTCGTCTCATCGAGCCCGCCGCCGGCCGCCGGCGAGACCGGACCCGGTTTCCGCGGGCCGCACGCGAACCCGGTCGTCTGCGGACCGTCCGGACCCGGGCAGCCCGCGCCCCCGCCGCGCTGCCAGGACTCCGCCTACGGCAAGGGCGCCGGCGGGCGCCTGCGCTACGAGCTGACCGTGCCCGCCGGGCGCGAACGGCGCCTGCTGATCGCCGTGGCGGGCTCCGACCGCGGCGCCGCAGAGGCGCGCCGCGAGCTCCGCGTCGCGCTCGACGGGGCGGACGCGTCCTTCCGGGCGAAGGTTGAGAGCCGCCGCAAGCTCGAGCGCTACACGCGGCTCTCGCTGCCCGGCGACCCGCTGCTCGCGCAGGGCATCGACTGGAGCAAGCAGAACCTCGCCGACTCGGTGCAGGTGGCCGAGGACCTGCAGGTGCGCGAGGTGCACGCGGGCAGGGAGTACCCGGCACCGTCCGGCGGCGTGCAGCACGTGCGCTTCCTCGGCGCCGGCTGGCCGGACTACCCGTGGCTGTTCGCGACCGACGGCGAGTACACGGCCTTCGCGAGCGTGGCGGTCGGCCAGTTCGAGCCGATCATGGATCACCTGCGGGGGCTCCGCGACGTGAGCCGGGTCGCGAACGGCGACACCGGCAAGGTCGTGCACGAAGTGATGACGGACGGCAGCGTCTACTTCGGCGCGAACGAGGACGCCGGCAACACCGACGAGACGGTCAAGTTCCCGAGCGCCGTGGCGCTCCTGTGGCGCTGGACGGGCGACGACGGCTTCCGCGACGAGATGTACGACTTCACGGTCGACGGCATGCGCTGGGCGCTCTCGACCCTGGACGCCGACGGCGACGGCTGGCTCGAGGGCCCCGGCAACGTCGAGCGCGAGGGCATGGGTGAGGAGAAGCTCGACGTGGCCGTCTACACGATCCGCGGCCTGCGCGACCTCGCCGACATGGCGCGCTCGCGCGGTGATCGGGCAACGGCCTCGTGGGCGCGCGAGCGGGCCCGCGACCTCGAGCGCCGCTTCGAAGCGGAATGGTGGATGCCCGAGGTGCCACAGCACGCCGACTCGCTCGACGATCCCGGCAACGTCAAGCTCCAGCAGCGCCACTGGATCGGCTCCGTGCCGATGGAGGCGGAGCTCGTGCGCGGCGGCCGCATCGTCCCCGGTCTCGCGACCTTCCCGCACGGCGAGGCGGCGCTCGCGCTGCGCGAGACGGATTGCTACAGCGGCGACTTCGGTCTCTTCCACACCGGCGTTCCCGGCTGCGACGAGGCGCCGGAGGGGCCTGGCGAGCGCAAGGTGTTCACGCTCAACACGGCGATCATGGCCGTCGGCGAGGGCAACTACGGGCGACTCGGCGCGGACCAGCAGGGCCGCTATACCGCCGGCAACGTTCGGCTGCAGCTGCCGGAGCCGGACGAGCAGCCGGGCGCGATGCCCGAGATCGCGCCGTCGCCCGACTACGTGCGCTCGATCGACCAGCGGCTCGTCGACCGCGCCATGGTTCTGCAGGCTTGGGGCGCCTACGGGACGGCGTGGCCGGTCGTGCGCCAGCAGCTGGGCGTCCGCCCCGACCTCGGCCGCGACCGGCTCGAGGTGGTTCCCCAGGTGCCGGAGGGCCAGCAGCGCGTGGCCGGCTCGAACATCCGGCTGGGCATGGGCGGCTCGGCCGACGTGAGCGCGCGCGTGTCCGGCTCACGCCACGTGACCGAGGTCCGCGCCCGGGTGCCGCTGCGCCGGCTCGTGCTCGGCCACACGCTCGCGCACGGAGCGAGCGTCGCTCGCGTCCGGTTGGACGGCGATCGGGTCCGCTACCGCGTCCGTGAGACGAACCGCGGTGTCGAGGTGCTCGTGCGGGCGCCGGCGCGAGGCGAGCACGAGCTGGTCGTGCGGGCGCGATAGAACCCCCCGGCCATGACCACATTCGTCCTCATCCCGGGCGCCGGCGGTGTCGCCTGGTACTGGCATCTCGTGGCCGAGCGGCTCACGGCCGCGGGCCACGAGGCGATCGCCGTCGACCTGCCCGGTGATGACGAGAGCGCCGGCCTGCCGGAGTACGCGCAGGTGGTGCTCGACGCGATCGGCGAGCGCGGCGGCGTCGTGCTCGTGGCACAGTCGCTCGGGGGCTTCACGGCGCCGCTCGTGGCCGAGCGGACTCCGCTGGCGGAGCTCGTGTTCGTCAACGCGATGATCCCGAAGGCGGGCGAGCGGCCGGGCGAGTGGTGGGGCAACACCGGCTCGGAGCCGGCCCGCCGCGCCGCCGCGGAGCGCGGCGGCTACAGCCCCGAGTTCGATCTCTTCACCTACTTCTTGCATGACGTCCCACTTGACGTCGCAGCGGAAGGCGAGCCACAGCAGCGCGAGGAGGCCGACACCGTCTTCGCCTCCGTTTGCGGCTTCGAGTCATGGCCCGCCATCCCGATTCGCGTGGTGGCCGGTGAGGCCGATCGCTTCTTCCCCGTGGACTTCCAACAGGAGCTGGCACGCGACCGGCTCGTCCTCGAGGCCGACGTGCTGCCCGGCGGCCACCTAATCGCGCTGTCAGAGCCGGAGGCCCTGACGACCTACCTGCTGACGCGATAGCGGATGTGGGTCACCACCGGCGACTCGACGACCTCGACCGGCTCGAGCTTGGGGGCGGCGCCGTCGAGGTTGTCGAAGAGCCGCACACCGCTCCCGAGCAGCAACGGCGCTACGTGCAGGTACAGCTCGTCCAGGAGGCCGGCGCGCAGGTACTGCTGAATGGCGCTGCCGCCGCCGGCGATCTGCACGTCCTCGTCGCCGGCCGCGCCTCGGGCCAGCTCGAGCGCCGCCTCGGGACCGTCAGTGACGAACGTGAAGGTCGTGTCGCTCAGCTGCAGCGGCTCGCGCTCGTGGTGCGTCAGGACGAACACCGGCTTGTGGAACGGCGGGTCGTCGCCCCACCAGCCCTGCCAGGAGCCGTCGTCGCTGGGCGCTCCGGCGCCCGGGCCGAACATGTTCTTGCCCATGATCACCGCGCCGCCGCGAGCGATCGACTCCTGCATGACCTCGTTGTCCCGCCCGCCGCGCCCGCCGGACTCGCCGTGGCCTGCGCGCCAGCTCTCCAGCTGGAGGGCCCACTCGTGCAACCCCTCGCCGCCCTCCCCGAGCGGATGCTCAGGGTCGATGTTCGGCCCGGCGACGAAGCCGTCGAGCGAGACGGTGATCTCTGCGTAGACCTTTCCCATTGGTGCCTCCTCCGGTCGTATTCGCAATCTAGGACGGCTGCGCGGGAGCGATCTAATCGGGCACCGGCTCGGGAACGTGCAGCACGGGCTCGCCGAGCGGATCGTGCACACGGGCGATGAGCAGCGCGGACAGGCCCATCCCCGCCAGCAGCACGAAGCCGAGCGCGCCGAATCCCGCGAGCGACAGCACCGCACCGCCTCCGGCTGCGCCGATCATGTAACCCAGCTGCGAGCTCGCCGTGCGCGCGCCCATCATCGCGCCCGGGCGATCCGGGAGCTGCGCGAGCCCGAGCGCGCTCGCAGCCGTCGCGCGCAGCGCCGCGAAGCCGGCCATCCCGCAGAAGAGCCCGAGCGTGAACCACACCGCCGGGGTGAGATTCAGCACGGGCACGAGCGTGAGCCCCATCAGCAGCGCCGAGACGATGATCACCGGCTTGCGGGGCAGCCGTTCGGTGAGCCGCGCAGTGTTCGTCGACACGAGCAGGAACACCACCGAGCCGACCGACATCAGCACGCCCACCTCGAAGACGCTGACGCCGTAGCTGTCGATGTAGAACGCCGCGGCGTAGGTGATCTCGGCGGTCCAGGCCGAGTAGGCCACGAGCTCGGCGAGGCTCCAGCGGCGCGCGGAGCGGTCCTGGAAGACGGCGGCGAGACCCTCGCCGATGCCACCAACCGCGTGCTCGGGCCGGCCGCGCGGCGCGAGCAGGCCGCCGACCAGCGCGAGCGCAGAGATCGTCGCGGGGACCAGGTAGGCGAGCCGCCACGAGCCGCCGTCCGCAAGCAGCCCGATCACCGGGTTGCCGCCGATCCAGGCGAGCGACTGCGCACCGACCACCCAGCCGACCGCCCAGGCGGCGTGCTCGTCGCCGAAGTAGGCGGCGACGCCGGCGAAGCCCGCCGACAGCAGGCAGGCGACGCCCGCGCCCGTCACGACGTGGGCCGCGTAGAAGAAGATCAGCGACGGCGAGGCGGCCGTTAGCCCGGCGCCCGCCAGCGCGAACAGCGCGCCCGCGATTATCAGCGGGCGCACGCCGGCCCTGTCGATCAGCGGGCCGATCGCGAGCGAGACCGCCACCGCGGTGGCGGCGAGGACCGAGCGCGCGATCCCGACCGTGCCGATGCCGGCATCGAAGTCGCGCCCGATCTCGACCATCAGGGGCGCCAGCACGACGATCGACGCCTGGGTCGCGACGGTCGCCAGCACGAGCGGCACGACCGCTCGCGTGCGGGCGCTCACGAGCCGGCAGTGCGGAGGGCGCGGGAGGCGGCGCGCTCGCCGAGGCGGAAGCGCTCGTCGGGCTCCTCCTCGCCGCGCAGCACGCGCGCTACGAGCGCTGCGATCGCGGGGCCATGCTTGTAGCCATGCCCCGAGCCGCCGCCGAGCAGCCAGACGCGCTCGTGGCGGGGGTGGCGGGCGAACAGGAAGCCACCGTCGGCGGTGAGCGAGTAGTGGCAGACAGGGGCCGAGCGCAGTCGCGCGCCCGCCAGCGCCGGGAAGCGGCGAGCGAGGTACTCCGTGGAGCGGCGGACGTACTCCTCCGCGGCTCGCTCGGGGCGCGCGCCCGGATCGATGTCCACTCCTTCGCGGTCGTTCGAGACCTTCATGCCGTGTGGCTCCACGAGCCCATGGCCGTAGAACGAGCTGTCGAAGTCGAGCCAGCCCGGCACCCCGGGTGTCGCCCAGTTCGCCGGCACGTCGAAGAGGCAGACGTCCTGGCGGGTCACGCGC
>CAWFZK010000039.1:0-83126 GCA_963820315.1 uncultured Thermoleophilaceae bacterium
TGCGCGGCGCCGGAGGCAGGACTGCGCTCGCCAGATTCGATGCCTCGCTGCGCGAGGACGGCAACGCGCTCAACCCCGGGACCACGGCCGATCTCGTGACCGCCGTGCTGTTCGTGGCGCTGCTGGAGGGCATGCTCTGACCCCCGAGCCGATCCTGCTGGTCTCCGTCAGCGCGCGCATGCTGGCGGAGCTGGGAGTGAGGGCGGGCCTCGACGTCGTTGCCCTCGATCGCTTCGGCGATCTCGATTTGCAGCGGCTCTGCCGGAGCGTGTCCGTGCTGCGCGACCTCGGCGGTCGGGGCGGCATGGCGGCGCTGGTGGACGCGGCCGAGAGCATCCCGGCGCCGAGCGTTATCTACGGCGCGGGACTCGAGAACCGGCCGGATCTCGTGGCCCGGCTGGCAACCGGCCGGACGCTGCTCGGGTGCACTCCGGAGACCGTCGAGCGGGTGCGCGACCCGGCGACGCTCGGCGCTTCGCTGCACGAGGCCGGCCTCGCCTACCCGGCGACGTTCGCCGCCGCCGACGCGCCGCGACTGGCCGAGCGCTCCCGCCGCTGGCTGCGCAAGCCGGTCCGCGGCGGCGGCGGACGGGGCGTGCGCGAGTGGCGCGGCGGGGCACTGGACGGCGACGTGGTGGTGCAGGAGCACATCGCCGGGCTCGCGTGCTCGGCCGCGGCCGTCGCGGATGGGCGCTCGGCCGTCGTGCTCGGCATCGGCGAGCAGCTCATCGGTCAGCGCTGGCTCGGCGTGCGCGGGTACGCGTGGTGCGGGAACGTCGTGCCGCCGCGGCTCGGCGAGGCGCAGCGACTCGCACTCGCCGACAGGCGCAGGCGATCTGCGCGCATCTGGCATCGGCGTTCGAGCTGCGCGGGCTGTTCGGCGTCGACCTCGTGTGGGACGGCGAGCGCGCCTGGGTCGTCGAGGTCAACCCCCGCCCGACGGGGTCGCTCGAGTCCATCGAGGCGGCGCATGAGGTGGGCGTCTTCTCCGCCCACCTGGACGGTTGCGCCGGGCGCCTGTCCCCGATGGCTTCCGCCTCCGCGCAGCGCCGGGCGGCCGGCAAGGCGATCCTGTTCGCCACCCGAGACGTCCGCGTCGGCGACACCAGCGGCTGGCCGGAGCGCGGCATCCGCGACGTGCCCCACCCGCACGAGCGGATCGCTGCGGGTCACCCGATCTGCACCCTGCTTTCGGTCCAGTCGTCCCCGGACGCCGTCGTCGCCGACCTCGAAGCGCGGGCTGCCGCGCTGCGCGTCGAGCTCGGTGAGCGCGCCGGGCTCCGCGCGCTCGCCTGACGGGCCTATCCTCCCGCCCGAATCGTGACCCTCTCGCTCAACGACCGGGCCCAGGAGCTCGCCGACCGTCTCGCCACCGAGGCCGACGCCCTGCGCGTCGCGGTGAGCACGTTGCCGAACGGCACGCGGCTAATCGACTGCGGCAGCGCGGTCCCAGGCGGCCTCGAGGCCGGACGGCGCTTCGCGGAGATCTGCATGGCCGGCCTGGGCACGGTGTCGTTCACGCCGCTCGTGCTCGAGGGGCGCTGGCTTCCCGGACTCACGGTCGTCACCGATCGGCCGGCGCTGGCCTGCCTCGCCTCGCAGTACTCGGGCTGGCGCCTGGACCCCGAGGGCTACTTCGCGATGGCGAGCGGGCCGGGCCGGGCGCTGATCCGGGCGGAGGACCTCTACGACGACCTCGACGTCGACGAGCACGCGCGCCACGCTGTGCTCTGTCTCGAGACGCGCGACGCTCCCCCGGAGGAGGTCGCCGGCTTCGTGGCCGAGAAGGCCGGCGTGGGCGCCGCGGACCTGACCCTGCTGTTCGCTCCAACGGCGAGCCTGACGGGCAGCGTGCAGGTCGCCGCGCGCGTCGTCGAGACCGCGCTGCACAAGCTGCACGAGCTCGAGTTCGACGTGGGCCGCGTGGTGAGCGGCTTCGGAAGCTGCCCGCTGCCGCCGGTTGCTCGTAAGGATCCCGAGGCGATCGGCCGCACGAACGACGCGGTGCTCTACGGCGGCCAGGTCGAGCTCACCGTAGACGCGCCCGACGAGGAGCTCGAGGCGGTCGTGCCCCGCCTCCCGTCCTCGGCCTCGGATGACTACGGCGAGCCATTCGGCCACGTGCTCGAGCGGGCGGACTGGGACTTCTACAAGATCGACCCGCTGCTCTTCAGCCCGGCCGAGGTGCGCCTGGTGAGCGTGGCGAGCGGTCGCAGCTTTCATGCCGGGGGCGTGGACATCGGCGTCCTCGAGCATTCCTTCCGGGGATGAGCGACCGCCTGCCCGGCGCCGCCATCATCGAGACCGTCACCACGACGCTCAACCCGGACGGGACGGTGAACTGCGCCGCGATGGGAGTGGAGTGGGGCGACGAGGTGATCGTTATCAAGCCCTTCCCGTCAACGCGCACGCTCCGCAACCTGCGCGCGACCGGCGAGGCGGTGGTCAACCTCACCGACGACATATTGCTGTTCACGGAGGCTGCGCTCGGCGACCCGCACCCGCCCACGCGGCCCGCGACGGCGGTCGCAGGCGCCGTGCTGGAGGATGCCTGCTCGTGGCGTGAGGTGAGGGTCGAGGCGATCGACGACGACGGGCCGCGCGCGCGCGTGACGACGCAGGTCATGGTGGTTGGGAGCGGGCGTGAGTTCGTCGGCTTCAACCGCGCCGCTCATGCCGTGCTCGAGGCATCGATCATCGCCTCGCGCGCGAGCCGGCTGCCCGCGGAAGAGGTGCGGACCGAGCTGGAGCGCCTCGAGGTGCTCGTCGACAAGACTGCGGGGCCGCGGGAACACGACGCGATGGAGCTCGTGCGGCGACACGTGCGCGCCGCGGTGGCCGGCGGATGACGTCGGTTCGCGTCGAGGCGCCGGCGCGCCTGCACATGGGCATGCTCGATGCCGCCGGCGGCGGAGCCCGGCGCTTCGGCGGTCTGGGGGTGGCCCTCAGCCGCCCCGCCGCGATCATCGAGGCGCGCCCGAGCGACGACGTGACCGCCGAGGGCCCGGATGCCGAGCGCGCGCTCGCGGTGGCCCGTCGATCCCGAGAGGCGCTTGGGCTCCCTGGCGGCGTGCACGTCCGCGTAGTCGAGGCGATCCCGCCGCATGTCGGCCTCGGCTCGGGTACCAAGCTCGGGCTCGCCGTGACCGCGGCCCTGGCGGCGCTGGCGGGGCAGACGGCGGAGCCGGAGACGATCGCTCGCGCGGCCGGGCGCGGCGCACGCTCGGCGGTCGGCCTCTGGACATTCGTCCTCGGCGGACTGGTCGTGGAGGGCGGCAGGCGCCCGAGCGTGGAGCGCCCGGCCCCGCTCCTGACTCGTCATGCCATGCCCGAAGAGTGGCGCTGCGTACTCGTGATCCCACAGGCCGAGCCGGGCCTCTCGGGCCGGGCGGAGGAGCAGGCATTCGGTGAGCTGCGTCCGGACCGAGACCGCGCCGCGCTGATCGCGCAGCTGGTACTGACCTCGCTGCTCCCGGGGCTCGTCGAGCGCGACCTCGCCGAGTTCGGTGCCGCCCTCACGCGGGTCCAGCGGCTCGTGGGCGAATCGTTCGCCTCGGTTCAAGGCGGTGTCTTCCACCCGCGCGCGGGCGACCTGGTGGAGGCCCTTCTCCGCCGGGGAGCGGCCGGTGCCGGGCAGAGCTCGTGGGGACCCGCCGTCTACGGGATCGTCGAAGACGAGCAGGCGGGCCGCGAGTTGGCCGGCCGCATGGACACCGAGCTCGCCGGCGGCGGGCGCGTGGAGGTCGTGGGCTTCGACAACCGTGGCGCGCTTGTGGAGGCCGGATGAGGCTGCTTGTGAGCGTCACCGACGCGGACGAGGCGCGCCTGGCAGCCGAGGCGGGTGTGGACATCGTCGACGTCAAGAACCCCGCCGAGGGCTCGCTGGGCGCCCCCGGCCCCGGCGTGATCAGACGGGTCCGCGAGGTCGTGCCGCCGGAGCGCCCGGTGAGCGCCGCGATCGGCGACCTGCCCAACCTGCCCGGCACGGCGGCGCTGGCCGCGGTTGGCGCCGCCCGCTCCGGCGCGGCGTACGTGAAGGTCGGGCTGTGGGGCACGTTCGCCACGGATGAGGCAGTGGCGGTGCTGCGCGCGGTTCGCGACGCCGTCGATGGCGAGGCGGCCGTGATCGCCGCCTCATACGCCGACGCCGAGCGCGTGCCCGGCCGGCCGCTGCCGCCCGGCGACGTCGTCGAGGCCGCCCGCCGCGCGGGCGTCGGGGGCTGTCTGCTCGACACCGCGGTCAAGGACGGCCGCGGGCTGTTCGAATGGCTGACGCCGGAGGCGCTCGCGACGCTGGTGAGCGAGGGGCACGCCGCGGGACTGGAGATGGCGCTGGCCGGAGCCCTGCGAGCCGACGATCTGAGCCTGGTTCGGGCGACCGGCGCCGACATAGCCGGCGTACGCGCCGCCGCGTGCCGCGACGGCCTGCGCACGGCGCGCCTCGACGCCGAGCGGATCGGGCGGCTGCGCGCGGAGTGCACACACGACAGATAAGTCTTTTTCTATGTAAAGTTCAAGAAAGATTGCTTTTTCTCTTTGGGTTGGCCAGGTACCGTTACGCGATGAGCGAGACCGGTAACGGGGCAAAGCCGAAGAAGGATCGTTGGGCGGCGGGCGTAACGCCCTACGCCGAGATGGGCTACTACGACCCGGACTACGAGCCGAAGGACAGCGACATCCTGGCGGCCTTCCGGGTTACGCCACAGCCCGGCGTGGATCCCGTGGAGGCGGGCGCGGCCGTCGCGGGCGAGTCCTCAACCGCGACCTGGACGGTGGTATGGACCGACCGCCTGACGGACCACAGCAACTACCAGGCCAAGGCCTACTCGGTCGAGCCGGTCCCGGGCCAGCACGACCAGTACATCGTCAAGATCGCCTACGACCTCGACCTGTTCGAGGAGGGCTCGATCGCGAACATGACGTCCTCGATCATCGGGAACGTCTTCGGCTTCAAGGCCCTCAAGGCGCTCCGACTCGAGGACCTGCGCGTCCCGGCGATCTACGTCAAGACCTTCCAGGGACCTCCACACGGGATCGTGATGGAGCGCGAGTACCTCGACAAGTTCGGTAGGCCGCTCCTGGGCGCAACCGTCAAGCCGAAGCTCGGGCTCTCGGCCAAGAACTACGGCCGCGTGGTCTTCGAGGCGCTGCGTGGCGGCCTCGACTTCACGAAGGATGACGAGAACATCAACTCGCAGCCCTTCATGCGCTGGCGGGACCGTTTCCTCTATTCCATGGAGGGGGTCAAGCGAGCCGAGGCGGCGGCCGGTGAGATCAAGGGCCACTACATGAACGTCACCGCGGCCTCGATGGAGGAGATGTACGAGCGAGCCGAGTTCGCGAAGGAGCTCGGCAGCGTGATCATCATGATGGACCTCACCGTCGGCTTCACGGCGATGACCTCTATGTCCAGGTGGGCGCGGGCGAACGGCCTGATCCTGCACCTCCACCGCGCCGGCCACTCGACCTACACCCGCCAGAAGAACCACGGCGTCAACTTCCGCGTGATCGCGAAGTGGTGCCGGCTGCTGGGGGTGGACCACATCCACGCGGGCACCGTGGTCGGCAAGCTCGAGGGCGACCCGGGGAGCATCAGGGGCTACTACGACACCTGCCGGGAGAACCACATCCCCGCGAACCCCGAGACCGGCATCTACTTCGACCAGGACTGGGCGTCGATGCCGGGCGTCATGCCGGTCGCGTCCGGCGGCATCCACGCCGGTCAGATGCACCAGCTGCTCGACTACCTGGGCGAGGACTGTGTGCTCCAGTTCGGCGGCGGCACGATCGGCCACCCCATGGGGATCGGCGCCGGCGCGACCGCCAACCGGGTTGCGGTCGAGGCGATCATCCAAGCCCGTAACGAGGGCAAGGACTACCTCCACGAGGGCCCCGACATCCTCCGCAAGGCGGCCAAGGGAAGCCCGGCGCTGAACGCGGCGCTCGAGGTCTGGAAGGACGTGACCTTCGAGTTCGAGTCGACCGACACGCCGGACGCCCTACCCACGCCGACGGCCGCCGGCTAGGCGATCGCACGCAGTCACAGAGAGGAAAGCGAGCGCAATGAGGATCACCCAAGGCACGTTCTCGTTCCTGCCGGACTTCACCGACCAGGAGGTCGAGGCGCAGATCAGGTACGCCCTGGAGCACGGGTGGGCGGTGGGCGTCGAGTACACCGACGACCCGCATCCGCGGAACTCCTACTGGGAGATGTGGAACGTGCCGCTCTTCGATTTGAAGCCCGATCAGGCGGACGTGGCGATGCGTGAGGTGCGGGACTGCCGGGACGCGTTCCCCGAGCACTACGTGAAGCTGATCGCCTACGACGCGAGGCACACGCGCCAGACCACCGCGCTGGCCTTCATCGTCAACCGGCCCTCCCACGAGCCCGGCTTCAAGCTCGACCGCGTCGACGTGCGCGACCGCGTCATGGACTACAGGCTTCACGCCTACGCCACCGACGAGCCGGCGGGGGCCCGCTACGGCCGCGCTCGTTCGAGAGACGGTGGCGGCGATGATTGAGCAGCAAGCGCGCGACGGATTCGAGTTCAGCATGCGCCCGCGGGAGTCGCAGGAGTCCCTCGCCACGGCCACCGAGGACGTCATGGCGGAGGCTGTTCACTCGGATGAAAGCGTGCAGCAGATCCTGCGCGAAACGAAGGTGAGGCCGGTGCTCGAGGAGCTCGACCGCGAGCTCGTCGCGCTGGCGCCGGTGAAGACGCGCATCCGAGAGATCGCGGCGCTGCTCGTGATCGACCGGCTTCGCCGCGAGGCCGGCCTGACATCCGAACGGCCCTCGCTCCACATGTCCTTCACCGGCAACCCGGGCACCGGGAAGACGACGGTCGCCCTGAAAATGGCGGAGATCCTCCACCGGCTCGGCTACGTCGAGAAGGGACACCTGGTCGCGGTGACGCGGGACGATCTCGTGGGCCAGTACGTCGGCCACACGGCGCCGAAGACCAAGGAGGTCGTAAAGCGCGCCTACGGCGGCGTCCTCTTCATCGACGAGGCCTACTACCTGTACCGCCCAGAGAACGAGCGCGACTACGGACCCGAGGCGATCGAGGTCCTGCTGCAGGTGATGGAGCAGGAGCGGGACAACCTCGTCGTGGTGCTCGCCGGCTACAGGGACCGGCTGGAAGAGTTCTTCCGCGCGAACCCCGGCATGGGCTCGCGCGTGGCCCACCACATCCACTTCCCCGACTACGACGCCGACGAGCTCATGTCGATCGCGCGGCTGATGCTCGGGCGCCAGGCCTACGAGCTCTCAGAGGAGTCCGAGACCGCCTTCCGGGAGTACGTCGAGCGGCGCATGAAGCAGCCCCGCTTCGCCAACGGGCGGAGCATCCGCAACGCGATCGACCGCGCCCGTCTGCGCCAGGCGAACCGCCTGTTCGAGCGAGACGACGAGTTGGCCGAGCACGACCTCGTGACGATCGAGGCCGAGGACATCTACAAGTCGAGCGTCTTCGAAAAGCCATGACCAGCCACACAGGAGAGAGTTGACATGCCTCGGCCCGTCATCCTGGGCGTCGTCGGTGACTCCGCGGCAGGGAAGACGACCCTCACGCGCGGGCTCGTGCGGATCCTCGGGGAGGAGATGGTCACGCACGTCTCGACGGACGACTACCACCGCTACGACCGAAAGCAGCGGGCGGAGTTGGGGATCACCCCCCTCCATCCGGACTGCAACTACGTCGACATCATGTCCCAGGCCCTCCAGCACCTCCGGCGGGGCGAGCCGATCCTGAAACCGGTCTACCGGCACGCCGACGGCACCTTCGGGCCCCCGGTGTACACGACGCCGAACCCGTTCACGGTCGTGGAGGGCCTGCTCGGCTACCACACCCAGGAGATGCGCGACTGCTACGACGGCGCGGCTGCTCTCGACCCCGCCAGCCGCTGCGCCGGAGAGTGGAGGTCAGCGCAGGTGCGCTGCTGCACACGACGCCAGGAGCTGGCGGAGCTCGACCGACGCGGGCCGGCCTCCGCCCAGTTCACCCGTCGCCCGAGCGGCACGCGGACATGGTCGTCTCCTCCAGCCGTCGACGACCACCCCGGCTCGCTCGACGCCGAGCTGCCCTGCGCAAAGGCCTCCCCCACCCCGACCTCTCGCCGTTCATCGGCGACGGCCAGGGTGGCATGCGCAGCAGGGCTGCGGAGCGGCCGCGGCGGTCATGAGCGACAACCTCGGCCGCGAGCACGCCACGGGCTTCGAGGAGGGGCGATCTGGGAGAAGCCAATCCGACTTTGCGACGCACCTCCGCACTGAGCGCCTCAGCCAGACGATCGGGATCCAATCTCCACCGCTCCGGGTCTGGCCCGACGCTCGCACTCGTGCAGCTACTGATCCTCTATCACCTATACAACGCGCCAGAGCGGCGATCGCGCTCGGCGCCGGCCACCGGGCAGCCGCGCCACCAGGCCGCGTCGCCGTGCGCTAGGCCGGGGCCCGTGGTGTTACGAGGGTCCCTTCGGTTCGGCCGTGCTCGAGCAGCGCAACGAGCCGGGCGGGCTCGCGGCCGTCGATCACCCACGCCTCGACGCCGGCCGCCCGCAGCGCCTCGGGCAGGTGCCCGTCGACTCCCGCGGCTCGTCCCGCCGCGCGCAGCTCGGCGAGCTCGTCCACCCTCAGGCGGGCGATCGGCCTGCCCTCCGGCGGCCAGTCGCGGTAGAGGCCCTCGACCGGCTTGACGAGCACCAGCCGCGCAGCGTGTGCGGCACCGGCCACCCAGGCGGCGATCGAGTCGGACGTGACCTCCCACGAGGCGGGGAGCGGATCCGAGGCGAGCAGGGCGGCTGGGAGAAGGATCGGGATCCGGCCGCGAGCGCCGGCCGCTCGGGCGGCCGCGAGGTCCGTGCACGGAACGCCGCCCGGGATCAGGTCGGACAGGAGCCAGCCGAACTGGTCCATCGCGATGATCGCCATCCGGTGGGATGTCGCCGCCCGCAGGTCGAAGCGGCTGTCGTGCTCGCGCACGGCTTCCGCGAACGCGGCCCCGCCCGGCACGACGAGCAGCGGATGGTGGGCGCCGCCGTCGCCGATCGCGCGGCACAGCGTCCGGAGCGCGCCGTCGCCCGCCTCGCGCGCGAGCCCGCCGCCGACCTTGACGACGGTCAGCACCGCGCGCGCGGCCGCGCGGCGAGGAGCGCCGCGAGCGCAGCCGCGGGCGCCGCGTCGCGCTCGGCCGCGCTCCAGGGCAGCTCGAGGACCGCGCGGCCCAGGCGTTCGGCGGCCTCCCGCACGAGGAACGTCCCCGTGCCGAGCGGGACCACGGCGGGGTCGCCCTCGAGGCGCTCGCTCACCCGCTTGACCGCGGCCTCGATCTGGCGCACCTGCTCCGCGTGCAGGTACGCGGCGATCGCGTCGATCTCCCCCACCCCGAGCTGCTCGGCGTCGGCGCACACCAGCCGGGCCACGCGCTCGCGGGCGTACTCGACAGTCGCGGGCCGCCCGTCCGGGGTGGGGCACGTGTAGTCGTCCGGCGCGAGCTGCCCGAGGATCAGGTGCACGTCGGCGCTGATCGCGAACAGCTCCGAGGCGACGGGACAGGAGCCGCCCTGCACCGGCACCCGCGGCGCGATCGCCGCGAGGTTGGTGCGCAGCGCGCCGGTGTACACGAGCTCCCCGGCCAGCAGCCGGTCGAGGTCGGTGCGGCCGGCGGCCACCACTTGGCCCGCGGCGATCGGGATGACGTCGGCGGTCGTGCTGCCGACGTCGATCACAAGGGCGTCCGGATAGACCGCGGCGACCGCGAGCGCGCTCGCGAGCCAGTTGGCGGCCGCCACCTCTGGTGCGCGCGCGCGTGCCTCGGCGAACGGGACCAGCTCCCCCGAGGTCGTGAAGGCGAGCAGCTCCATGCCGTCCAACGCGTCCTCCGCCGCATCGAGCACGAACCCAACGCCCTCTCGCTTCGTGCGGAACGCGTCCGAGAGCTCCGCGGTCGTGGTCAGCGCCAGCGCCTCCACCGGCTCGGGCGCCACGCCGGCGACGACCTCGCGGATCACGGCAGCGAGCGCCTCGCGGTCGCGCCAGACCTCGAACGGCCGCGACGCGACGCGCCGCTCAGGCCCGTTCCGCCACACCGCCTTCGTGTTGGCGCCGCCCACGTCGAGGCCGATCACGCCGCCCATGCGCGACCCTCCCCGGACATGCGAGTGATCCCAGTCATCGATCTCAAGAGCGGAGCCGCCGTGCACGCCGTGCGCGGGCAGCGCGAACGCTATCGCCCCCTGCGCAGCAAGCTCGTGGCCGGCTCCGACCCGGTCCGGGTCACTCGCGCCGTCCGCGGAGAGCTCGGACTCGACGAGCTCTACGTAGCCGATCTCGACGCGATCGCGGGTAGACCACCCCACCGCGACGCCCTGGCCGCCCTGGCGCGCGAGGCGCGTGTGCTGGTCGACGCCGGCGTCACCGACGTCGCCGCGGTCCGGCCGCTGCTCGAGCTGGGCGCGGAGCGCGTTGTGATCGGCACCGAGACGCTGGCGGACCCGGCCGCGCTCGGGCGGCTGCGGGCAGAGCTGCCCGACGCCCCACTCGTGCTCAGCCTCGACCTCCGGGGGGACCGCGTCCTCTCGCGCGACGCCGGCCTGCGCCGGCTCGGAGCGGCCGAGGCGCTGGCGCTGCTGAGCCAATCCGGCGTGAGCGAGGTGATCGTGCTCGACCTCGCGCGCGTCGGATCCGGCGCAGGCCCCGACGTCGCACTGGTACGCGAGCTCTGCGCCCGCTTTCCCGAGCTCGAGCTGCTGGCCGGCGGCGGCGTGCGGGACCTCGCCGACCTGCACGCCCTGGCCGAGGCCGGCGCGGCCGGCGCGCTCGTCGCCACCGCCCTCCACGACGGCGCGATCGGACCCGGCGAGCTGCGCGCGCTCAGCGACTCCGGCGGCCGTCAGTCGACGACCGTCTCCAGGTGCTCTGCGAGCGCGCCCGCCACGTCGACACCCGTCGCCCGCTCGACGCCCTGCCAGCCGGGGATGCCGTTGACCTCGAGCACGTAGTCGCGCCCGTCGGACGCGCGCACCAGGTCCACGCCCGCGTAGTCGGCGCCCAGAGCCGCCGCGGCGGGCACGCACAGACGCTCCTGTTCGGCGTCGAGCCGTATCGGCCGCGCGCGCCCACCGCGCGCGACGTTCGTGCGCCAGCCGTCGCCGCTCCGCTCGATCGCGGCCACCACCCGCTCGCCGACCACCAGCGCACGCACGTCCCGGCCCGCGTGCGGCAGCGTCTCCTGCAGGTAGTACACGGCCCGCTCGAGCTCCAGGGCACGGAACACCCGCTGCGCGACATCGTGGTCGTCCACGCGCACCATGCCGAAGCCCATGGAGCCGAACAGCGGCTTCAGGATCACGTCGCCGCCGAGCTCGGCAAACGCCTCCAGAGCGTCGGCGGGCTGCTCGCACGCGATCGTGCGCGGGGTGGGCAGGCCGGCGCGCGCGAGCAGGGTCGATGCGAGGAACTTGTCGACGGTCCGCTCGATCGCGTGCGCGCTGTTGACCGCCCGCACCCCGGCGGCCGCCAGCGCGTGCAGCACGTCCACGCGGAAGACGACCTGCTCGAGCGAGCCGCGCGGGATGCCGCGCACGAGCACGACGTTGCAGTCGTCGAGTGCGACCTCGCGCGATCGCACGCCGACATCGCTCTCCACGCGACCCACCATCCGCGTGACCGGCGCGAAGACGCACTCGTGGCCGCGCGCCGTGAGCGCCCGTTCCAGCCCGCGAGCGTGCCAGCCGCCGGTCGAGCCCAGGACCGCGACGCGCAACCTGCGTTTCGTCACCGCGGTCCGGGCTCGAGAATCAGGATCTCGCCCCGCATCAGCTCGAGGCCGTCTCCGCTCCAGCGCGCGTAGCGGCCCTCGACCTGCTCGTCGGCCAGTGGCAGGCCCAGCCCGCGCAGATGGCGCAGGTACAGGCCCAGGAAGGGCGGCCGGTACGAGCACGCGAAGGCGAAGGTGGGCAGCAGCGTGACCTCCGACATGGCCACGATCGTGCCCCGCCGCATGCCGGCCCCCGGCACGGCGCCGAGCGGGCCGAGAGCGACGATCGTGCCGGCCAGCATGCGCAGCCCCGCGGCGTCGCCCACGCCCCCCGCGACGGCGATCAGCCCGCGCCGCAGGCCTGCGCCGACCTGGTCACCGGCGTCGCCCTGGACGAGGATCTCGCCGCCGCGCATCCCGGCCCGATCGCCCGGCAGCGCGCCGCCGAGCTGGTGCCCCGCGGAGCCCCGGACGACGAGCCGCCCCCCGCGCATGCCGGTGCCCGCGAAATCCCCGACGTCCCCCTCCACGACCAGCTCGCCTCCGCGCATCTGCGCGCCGGTGTGCATTCCCGCGTCACCCGCGACGGTCAACCGGCCGGCCGTCATGCCCGCCCCGATGAACTTGACGCTCCGCAGGTCGCCCTCGACCCGCACATCCTCGTCGCCGTCGCCCGACACGGTGAAGAAATCCGCGAGCTGAGCCTGCCGGTTGCCGTGCCAGACCGGGAGCGCCTCAACCTCGGCACGGCGAAGACCAGCGAGGCGGTCCGGGCTGAGGCCCTCGGCCTCGAGCGGCACCGTCGGCTGCTCGCGGAGGCTGAGGGTTAGCGGCATCAGTCCCTCAAGCCGGGCACGAGCCCGCGCAGCTCGATGTGGTGCGGTCCCAGGTTGCCGCCGTAGTTGCCGGCCGTGACCTGGCTGGCGCCCGCCGCGGCGGCGGCGTCGAGGCCTCGCGCCATCGCTTCGCGCACGGACTCGAGGGTCAGGCCGTCGATGACGATCTCGAAGACCGAGCCGATGTCCGGCGGCACATCGGTGTGCGGGACCTGCGCACGGAGCGTCGGGCACAGCACATCGTTGGTCGAGGCGACCAGGCCGCTGTAGCGGGAGCCGACCTTGCTGCCGCTGCGAGCGATGCCGCCCGGGAACGGCAGGATCATGTCGCGCACGCTGCGCATCGCCGCGGCTGCCGCCTCCGCCGCGCGCAGCGCCTCGGCGACGTCGCGGCCGAGGATGATGATGTTGCCGCCGGCGACTCCCTCGGCGACGGCGAAGCGCTCCTCGACGAGGAACTCGCCCTCCATCACCGGCACGCGCCAGTAGCGGCGCCCGTCGAGCAGCTTGCTGGCCTGGTAGCCGTCGCCGAAGAAGCGCAGCTGGCCGCCGACGTCGACCGTCTCCTCAGCGTCGAGCCCGTTGAAGCAGGCAGTCGTGGGACATGTGAGCACGCTCTGGCCTACGCGCTCCACCAGCCGCTTCGCCAGTCCCTCGCGGTCGTTCGCGAACAGCAGCGCGCTGGCCCCCGGCCGACCGTCGGGGGTCTCGGCGGGATCGAGCTCGCGCTCGATGCCCGCCTCGCACTTGCAGCCGATCACCGACGTGGCGAAGCCGGTCAGCGAGCGGGCGGCCTCGTGTGCCCAGGCGGGGCTCTCCGCCGTGATGACGATCCGCGCTCCCCACATCGGGAACGCCTCCGCGAAGGTGTCGATCACCTCGGTGTTGTTCAGCTTCATCGCCCGTTCCCGTTGCGGCCGGGCGGCGATCCGGCGGGCGGGCTCCAGGAGCCACGGCTCGCGCACCGGGTAGTTCGCGAACTGCACGCTGTAGAGCTCGTCGAACAGCGGGCGCAGGGTGCGCTCGATCGCCTCGTCGTGGTCCGCCGCCACGCGCAGCAGGTCTCCGGCCGGCGTCTCGCGAAGCTCACCCTCCTCGACGATCACGCGTCCGGCCTTGATGACGTAGCGCGGCGTGGCGAACATCTCCTCGACGTCCTCGCGCTCGCTGTAGACCGTCACGTCGGCGTCGGCGCCTACCCCGAGATGGCCCTTGTCGGCGAGCCCGAGCAGCCGGGCGGGCCCGGCACGGGTGATGATCGCGATCTCCCCGAGCGTGTACTCGCGCTCGAGGTCGTCGCGCAGCATGGTGCGCCCGATCGCCTTCTGGTTGACGCGCCCGATCTGCTCGTTTCGGAACTCGCGGTCCATCAGCAGGCGGATCAGCCGCGGGTAGCTCAGGAACGAGCCGCCGTTGGGGTGGTCGGTCGAGAGCACGACTCGCCAGGGGTCGCGGCTGAGCAGGAACAGCTCCAGCCCGATGCCCCACTGCAGCGCGTGCACGTAGTTCCGCTCGCGGTACTCGAAGGGCACGATTCCGCAGCCGGTCTCCGCCTCGAGGTCGGCGTTCACCCACTTGCCCCCGGTGATGTCACGCAGCACCGCGGAGACGGGCGCGTCGGCGGTCATCGTCGTCGCCGGTCCGAACATCACCTGGCCGATGTCGGCGCTGTGCTCGGGGTGCGCGTCGAGGTGCTCGGCCAGCTCCGGCGCCCGCGAACGGGGGCGCTTGCCGGGCGTCCCGCCGTAGGCGTGGAACTGCAGGTGAGCGAGGTGCGCCCGCCGGCCCTGCAGGGTGTCGAGCGTGTCGAACGTGGTGCGCCAGTTCCCCGCGACCCCGAGGTTGTTGCAGTGGACGTGCACGGGGTGCGGGAGGCCCAGCTCGTCCACGGAGCCGGCGATCGCCTCCAGCACCCGGCGCGGCGTGACGCCGAGCCCCTCGACCTCGTCGTCCAGCGAGGTGACGTTGCCGTTGCGGTGCTTCCACATCTCGACGCCGCCCGGGTTGACCAGCTTCACGCCGTAGCCGCCGGTCGCCTCGAGGAACCAGGCCACGGCCTCGGTCACCGGGCCGCCCTCGCGAATCAGCTTGAACAGCGGCAGGTTGTTGCCCATCAGCACGAGGAAGGCCGCGTCCACGATCGGCGTGTCGCGCAGCTCGGCGAGCGTGTGCCGCGCGGCCAGCGGCGGCGTCGCCGCGTCGACGACGGTCGTGTAGCCGAGCAGCGCGTAGCGGTAGCCCGTGGCAAAGGTCGAGGGCACCGTCCCGCCAGTGCCCGAGCGCATGAGCGCGCTGCGATCGATCGTGTCGGCCCGGTGCTCCTCCGGGGCGAGCTTGCGCGCCGCGTTGACCGCCGGGCCGGCGATGTGCGAGTGGATGTCCACCCCGCCCGGCATCACGACCATGCCGCTTGCGTCGATGCGCGGGGCGTGCGGCGGCAGCTCGTCGACCACCTTGCCGCCGTCCAGGCAGATGTCGCGCACCTCGCCGTCGATCCCGTTGGCCGGGTCGTAGACGCGTCCCTGCGCGATGCGCAGCATCGCCGGCTAGCCGCCCTCGTCCCCGGCGATGCGTGCCTGGATCGCGGCGAGCACCTCGCTGTCCCCGACGCGCTCGGACGCGAGCGGCGCCCGCAGCGTCACAGGCACCCCGTCCATGCGGTGGGCCGTGCCCTCACGATCGTACGCCGGCGGCAGCGGTCGCGAACGCGACGCGGGCCGCCGAGGCGGTCTCGGTGGCGCGCGGGTCGACGACCACCATGGGGATGCGGCGAAGGTGATCCGCGGCGCGTGGCGGGAGCTCGCGCAGCGCGTCGAAGCCCACGACGAGCGCGGCGTCCGGCTCGCCGCGCTCCAGCAGGCCGGCGGCATTGAACTCCCCGGGCCGCGCCCGCGGATGACCTCGCGCGAAGCTCACGGCTGCCGGATACCCGGTCTGCCACGCCAGCACGTCCTCGGCTCCGCGCGCATTGCCTTCCCGCCGCAAGGGCAGCGCGACCACGTGGGCGACGCGTGCCAGGTCGCGCACGAGGGCGAGCAGCGCCAGCGAGTTCGCGTACGGGGCGGGACCGTGCAGCACCACGCCGTAGCTGCATGCGCGCAGACGGGCCGCGAGCTGCTCGAGGGCGTCGAGCGGCAACCGTGCCGCAAGATCGCGCTCGAGCGGGACCTCGCGCGCCAGCGCTCGCAGGGCCCAGAGCGCCTCGAAGTCGAGCTCGGGTGCGACCTCGATGAACTCGTCGGCCTCCGCGGCGGTCGCGCTGCTCTGTCCATCGACGACCACCAGCGTGCGCTCGGCCGCGCGCGCCGCGCGATCGAGCCGCAGGCGCGGAAGCAGCCGCGGGTTGGACGAGACCGGATCGGCGCGCCAGGCGACGACCAGATCGGCCCGGTCGCGGACGTCACCGAATGTCGCAGTGCTGACGCCCAGGGCCTGCGACGCCGCGAGCGGCGCCGTCGGAGGGGTCGATCACGGCGCCGAGCGCCTCGGCCAGCGCCACGGCCACGCGCTGGCTCTCACAGTCGGTCTCGCCGAGGCCACAGACCAGCGGCAGCCGGGCCGCGCCGAGGATCGCAGCCGACGCCTCGACGGCGTCTGCGAGGTCCACCTCGCGGCCGTCGACACGGGCCACCGGAGGAGCCTCGGCCGTCCGCTCGGCAAGCCACGCATCCCCTAGCGGGCAGGTTCCGGTCGCGCCCTCGAGCGCTCCGGCGGCGACCGCGACCTCGATGTCGTCACATCCACATCCGCAGCCGCCACAGGTCGCTGCGTGCTCAGGCATCCGCGCGCCGGAGAATACCCGCGAGCGCGCCGCGACCCGCCCTACGCCGGACCGCGTACCCCGCGCTAGACTCGCGCCCGCCTCACGCAGAACCCAGAGAGAGGAGCGCACATATGGCCAGGACGCTGTCCGTCGGAGAGTCCCTAGTGGGTGACGGCAACGAGGTTGCTCACATCGATCTGTTGATCGGATCCAAGGACGGGCCGGTCGGCGAGGCGTTCGCCGGCGCTCTCCTGAACCAGAAGGAAGGCCACACGAACCTGCTCGCCGTGGTCGCGCCGAACCTGCCGGCCAAGCCCGACACGATCATGGCCAACAAGGTGACGATCAAGGGTGAGAAGCAGGTCGGGCAGATGTTCGGGCCCGCCCAGGCGGCGGTGGCGCGAGCTGTCGTCGACTCGGTGCGCGACGGGGTGATCCCGGAGGCGGAGGCCGACGACCTCTGCATCATCGTCGGCGTCTTCATCCACTGGCTGGCCGAGGACGACAAGAAGATCTTCGACTGGAACTACCAGGCGACGAAGGAGTCGATCGCGCGCGCGATGGCCGGCGAGCCCTCCCCGAGCACCGTGGCCGAGCAGGAGGCCGAGGCGCGCCACCCGTTCGCCGGGGGCACCGAGGGCTAGCCGCCCACCGGGCCGCGTGCCCACGCCGTGAAGAAGGTCCTCCTACAGCTCGACACCGATCCACATCCGAGCCCCTTCGACGCCATCGTGGCGCACGACGCGGGCATCGACGTCCTGCTCAGCCAGGGGAACGTGACGCCGGAGGACGTGCGCGATCTCGTCCAGGGGGCCTTCTTCACGCGCCCGCCCGGCGACTCCTCCCTGGCTGTGTGGGTCGGGGGCTCGGACGTGGGCGCGGGCGAGAAGGTCCTCGCCGAAGGTCCAGGCCACCTTCTTCGGCCCGTTCAAGGTGTCGGCGATGCTCGACTCCGACGGCTGCAACACGACGGCCGCGACCGCCATCGCGATGATCGCGAAGGATCGCGACCTGGACGGAAGCCGCGCGGTGATCCTGGGCGTGGGGCCCGTCGGGCTGCGTTCCGCGACGCTGCTGGCCCAGGAGGGCTGTGAGGTGCTCGCGACGTCGATCCCGGGCGACGTCCTCGGCACCGACTCCTACCGGCGGCCGCGCGGACTGGCGGCCGCCGAGGAGCTCGGCATAGACGCGCGCGAGCCGGCCGACCGGGCGGAGATGGAGGCGGCACTGGAGGGCGCCAACCTCGTCCTGGCCGCCGGGCCGGCCGGCGTAGAGGTGCTGCGTCAGGAGTTCTGGAGCGCCAACCCGTCGATCGAGGTGCTCGCCGACTACAACGCCGCGGAGCCGCTCGGGATCGAGGGGGTCGAGGCCGGAGATGACCTCGTCGAGCGAGAGGGGAAGCTCGTCCTCGGCGCGTTGGGCATCGGCGGCAAGAAGATGAAGACGCACAAGGCCTGCGTGGGCCAGCTCTTCGAGCGCAGCGACCTCGTGCTCAACGCGGATGGCGTCTACGCCGTGGCCAAAGAGATCGTCTGAGTCGTCGTCCGGTCCGCGGGTGGCCGGCATCGACCCCGGGACCGTCTCCATCGATGTCTGCGCCCTCGACGGCGGCGAGCTGCTGTTCGACGAGAGCTTCCGCTCGGCCGACCTGGCGCTCGACCCGACGCCGCTCGTCGATGCGCTCCTGGCTCACGGACCGCTCGAGCTCGTACTCGGGCCTGCCGGGTACGGTCTGCCGCTCGTTCCCGGGGAGCGGATCGGCGAGCGCGAGCTGGGGCTGATGCTGCTGCTGCGGAGCGACGAAGCGGGCGCGCGCACCGGCGTCGGCGGCATGCGCGCGATGATCCGCGCGCTCCTCGGCGCCGGGCTGCCGCTCCTCTTCGGCCCCGGAGCGATTCACCTGCCCACCGTCCCTGACCACCGCAAGTGGAACCGCATCGACCTCGGGACGGCGGACAAGGTATGCAGCGCGGCGCTGTGCATCGTCGACCAGGCGGAGCGGCTCGAGCTCCCCTACGAGGAGACGTCGTTCATCCTGCTCGAACTCGGCGGCGCGTTCAGCGCCGGACTCGCGATCGACGCCGGGCAGATCGTCGACGGCCTCGGCGGCTCCTGCGCGCCGATTGGCGCTCGCTCCTGTGGGGCGCTCGACGCGGAGGTCGCCTACCTGCTCGGCCCGGCGCTGACCAAGGACACCGTCTTCAGCGGCGGGGCGCTCGACCCGCGCGGAGAGCTCGACCTGTCATCAGCCGGGGCGCTGCGCGCCGATCCCGACCTGCAGGAGGGCTGGCTCGCGCTCGAGGAGGGGGCCGTCAAGGCCGCGCTCGCGCTGACGGCCTCGGTGCCGTCGCCGCGCGAGATCGTCGTCGCCGGCCGCCTGGCCGACGCTCCCGGACTCATCGAGGCGCTCGCGGACCGGCTCGCTCGCGTGGCTCCTGTCTCGGCCGCCAACGCGCTCGGCGCGCGTGCCAAGACGGCGGCCCAGGGCGCCGCCGTGCTGGCCGACGGCCTGGCCGGCGGGCGCTACGCGCCGATGGTCGAGCGGCTGCGCCTGCGCGAGGCGAGCGGCACCCCGCTGGACCACCTGCGGATGCAGGGGGCGGACGGGATCGCGCTGGCCTAGCCTGTGCGCGTGCGCACCGACCCCCGGTCCGAGACGATCACGGAGCTCTCCGCCGGCGCGCCGGTGCGGTCGATCCGGGTGCTGTTTCCCGACCTCCACGGCGTCGCCCGCGGCAAGGACGTGCCGATCGCGGAGTTCGACCACGTCCTCGACCACGGTCTGCACTTCTGCGCCGCCGTGATGGGCACCGACCTTCGTCACACCCCGGTCGTGGGCGGCGACGAGGGCTACCCCGACCTGATCGCACGGCCCGACATGACGACCATGGCCACGCTGCCGTGGGAGCCGGGCGTGGCGAGCTGCCTGGCGGATCTCGAGCCAGTCGCGGGCGGCGCCCCGATAGCGGACCCGCGCGGGGCGCTGCGCCGGGCGGCCGGTGACCTGAGGGCGGCCGGCCTCGACCCCGTGGTCGGCCCCGAGCTCGAGTTCTTCCTGCTGCGGCCCGATCCCGCCGCGGAACACGGCATCCGGCGCCACGTCGACCGAGCGAGCATGGTCTACACGGTCGGTCCGCAGGCGGACCCCGGCGGAATCGTCCAAGCGATGACCGACGGGCTGGCCGCGCTCGGGGTGCCGGTCCTCTCCTTCAACCACGAGTTCATGAACAGCCAGTACGAGATCAACCTGCGCCATACCGACGCGCTGCCGGCCGCCGATCGCGCGTTCCGCCTGAAGGCCGCCGTCAAGGACATCGCGGCGCAGCGGGGACTCCTGGCCACGTTCATGGCGAAGCCGTTCAACGACCAGGGCGGGTCGGGCACGCATCTGCACGTGTCGTTGAACCGGGACGGGCGCAACGCCTTCGACGCGCCCTCGGAGGAGGACGGCGTCAGCGCCGAGCTGCGCGCCTTCACTGCCGGAGTGCTCGCCCACGCCGCCGGGCTCATGGCGGTCCTCAACCCCACGGTCAACGCCTACCGGCGCCTCCAGCCCGACTCACTTGCACCTACCCACGCGAATTGGGGCTGGGACAACCGAAGCGCCTTCGTCCGCATCCCGCGGGAGCGCGGCGCCGCCACGCGCATCGAGATCCGAGCCGCGGACGGCGCCGCGAACCCGTACCTGGCGATCGCGGCGGTGCTGTCCGCCGGCGCGCACGGCCTGCGTGAGGACCTGCGCCTGCCGCCCCCGGTCCACGGCGACGCGTACCGGGCGGACGCCGCTGTGATCGGCCCAGCGCTGCCAGTGGCGCTCGACGCTGCCCTCGAGGCTCTCGAAGGCGACGAGGTCCTGTGCCGGGCGCTCGGCCCTGAGATCGTCGAGACGTTCCTCGCCGTCAAGCGCTTCGAGGTCGAGCGCCACCGCGCGTGGGTCTCGGACTGGGAGATCGCCGAGTACCTGCATCACCTTTGAAGGAGCCGCTGTCGGCTACCGGCGAACGCGGATCGTCCCGTCGGAGCGCACGTCGTAGTCGCGCGCGTCGCTCACGGCCGGGGTATAGGCGTGAATCGAGAGGGCCACCCCATGCCACGGGTCATGCCTCACGCGGTGGATGTAGTCGGGCCCGAAGCTGAACGCCGACTCGGCGCGTCTCAGCTGGGTCTGCCGCCGGAGCACCAGCCCGTCCACAGCCTCGACGACCTCCTCGACCAGCATGCCGCTGCAGACGAATGCCGCTCCGCTCGCACCGCCGTGGTCGTGGAAGAGCGTCTCCTGGCCTGTCGCCCAGCCGAACAGCGCGATCTCGAGCGCGTCGGTCCTGTAGAGGACGCGGTGGCTGCGGCGCTCGATGTCGAAGCTGACCGCGTGGCCCCACAGCCAGGGCGAGCGGCCGACGTCCGTGACGATCTCCTCGAGCTGCTCCAGCGTCGTCGGCGACGCGTCGATCAGGTTCTCGGCGAGCCTCATCGCAATCACGAGGCCGGGCGCCGGCCGATCGCCGGACGGGACGGATTGGCGCGCCGGATGTGCGTCGCGGATCGGGAGCCACGCAGCTCCCGGGCGATCGCCCGCGCCGAGCGCCGTGCCTGCTTGCCCATGTATCCGAGTCCGCCCGGGCGCAGGATGAAGCCGGCGAAGCGCAGGCCGGGGGCGGCGGCGCCGGGGGCGAGGACCGACGGCATGCCGCGCTCACCGAGAACGCCGAGATGGCCCACGAGTGGCTCGAGCGATCGGCGGTAGCCGGTTGCGGCGATCAGCGCCTCGGGCTCGATCCGCGACGCATCCGCGAGCTCGACCTGCGTCGATTCGAGCGAGGCGACCGCCGCGACCACCTCGATCCGACCCTCCTTGATCGCCTCGACCACCGCGCCGTCGACGATCGCCGGCACCTTGCCTCGAGTCCGCAGATCGGCGAACAGCCCGGTTTCGGGGAAGGGCAGCCCGTACTCGGCCAGATCTCCGAAGTCCATGCGCGCTCCGAAGCGGGCGATCCTGTCGGCGAGTCCCGTAGGCAGCTGCAGGAGCCAAGTGGCGAGCAGGTCGCCCGGCACCGGCCCGATCCCGGCCCGCAGCACGATGTTGGGCGCCGTGCGCACCGCCAGCCAGACCTTCGCGGCGCCGCCCTCCACCAGCTCGTGGGCGATCTCCATGCCCGAGCTGCCGGGGCCGGCGACCAGCACCCGCCTGCCCACGAACGGCGCGGGATTCCTGTACTCGGAGGAATGGAGCAGCTCGCCCTCAAAGTCCTCGCGGCCGGGCCAGTCGGGCACGACCGGGGTCTGATCCACTCCTGTGGCGACGATCACCTGCGGGGCGTGGAGCTCACCTGCGCTCGTCCGGACGACCCAGCCTTCGTCGCCTCGCTCGATCCGCTCGACGCGCGTACCGAGACGCATCTCGATCCCGTCCTCGCCGGCGTGGCGATCGATGTGCTCGATCAGCTCAGCACGGCTGGGGAAGGTCGGCGTGCCCTTGGGGAACCGGCGGCCCGGCAGGTGCGACAAGGGGCGCCAGGTGTTGAGCCGCAGGCTGTCGTAGCGCGAGCGCCACGACGAGGCGACCCGGTCGGCCCGGTCGACGACCAGCGGCCGCAGGCCGGCGTCCTTGAGCGCGAGGGCGGACGCGATCCCCGCGACCCCCGCCCCGACTACGACGACGTGATGCTCTGACTCCATTGGGCGAAGCTACGGCGGCGCGCCGGGCTGCGCATCGCATGAACCACCCAACCTCGGCCAGCCGGAAGTGGGTGATTTCACCCAGTCGCCGGCCTGACGAGCCTGTGTTGGTGGGCGTAGCTGGTGGCGGCGGCGCGCGAGGAGACGCCGAGCTTCGCGTAGATGTTGCTCACGTGCCGGTCGACCGTCCGGACGCTCAGGACCAGAGCAGCGGCGATCTCCTTGTTCGTCTCACCCCCACAGAGCAGGCGCAGCACCTCGAGCTCGCGCTTCGTGAGCTCGTGTGAGTCGCCGCCGCGGCCGAGCCGAGCGAGGTCGGTGGCCGCGCCCAGACGCAGGAAGGTGTCGCGGGCGGCCTCCAGCTCGAAACCCGCGCTGTCCTCGTCCCCGAGCGTCCTGCAGGCCTGCCCGATCAGCTCACGCGCCCTCGCGCTCTCGTACGGCGCCGCGAGGCCCCGCCAGAGCTCGTCCGCGCGGCGCAGTGAGGCAAGCGCCGCCTGCGAGCGCCCCGTGGCGAGCTCGACCAGACCGCGCGCCTGCGCGGCCGTCGCGGTCAGCGCTCCGGGCTGCTCCTCGGCCTCGGCGATCGAGTCGAGCTCAGCGCAAGCCTGCTCCGCCGCCTTCAGGTCGTCGATCGCCGCCATGATCTCGACGTATGCCGGCAGCAGCCGCGCGCGTTTGCCGGTCTCGCCCCCTTCCGAGATCACCCTCCGAATCGCCGCCTCCGCGGCCGCCTCGTTGCCCTGGGCCAGCCTCAGCAGAGCCAGTCCCGGCTGCGGCTCCCAGCCCTGGGCGCTCGCATCGCGGAAGGCCTCCTCGGCCGCCGACTGCTCACCGCGGAGCCGGTGAACCTCCCCGCGCTGGTAGTGGGCCTCCCCGGCGGCGAACCGGTTCTGCCCCCTCAGGCAGCGTTCGGCGGCCCGGCTGGCTTCGTCGACGGCGGCTTCCCACGAGCCGTCCAGCCGCAGGATCTGGGCGCGATGGACCATGCAACGACCGCTGAACGCGACGAGGTCGGGCTGCCCCGCGCACCAATCGGTCAGCGCGGTCGTCCACTCCCGGGCGCGGCGCAGATCGTGCGCTCCCTCGCAGCCGAGGATGACCGCGCAGTAGACGTGCCCCGCGCAGACCGGTGAGACCTCGCCCGCGAGGACCGCGACCATGGCCAGATCGAGGAGCGCCAGCCCCTCCCCGAGCCTGCCCAGGTCGATCAGGGCGTTGCCGTGCATGAACGAGCCCATCGAGAACAGGTCCGGATCGCCGAAGCGCTCGCCGACCGCGGCCGCCTCCGCCGCGCTCGCCGCGAAACGCTCGCGGTCGCCGTCGAACTCGGCCTCGATGCCGCGCGAGACGAGCTGGTAGCCGCGCTCGACGCAGTCTGCCGGCTCCTGCTCGAGCAGCCGCTCGGCGCGGCCCACCCAGCCGCCGGCCTGCCCGCGCTCACCGCGCACCAACAGGGTCGTGCTGATCCAGAAGGCAGTGCGGAACGCTGCCAGCCGTTCCCCGGCGTCCAGGTGGCCACGGTACGCGCGCTCGAGAAGCTCTCGGAACTCGTGCTCGCGCCCGAGCATGTAGGCGGAGGTCGCGAGCATCTCCACGCTCGCGTGGGTCCAGCGGGGTCGACAGGTCGGCGGCCGTCAGCGCCTCGTAGGCCTCGCTCCAGGCCTGGCGGGCGTACGAGTCGCGCCCTCGTACGAGATTCCCGGCGATGTTCACTGCCTTCCGATTATGTCGCCGCCCGCGCCGGAGGCTGGCGTCGCCTACTCCGCGAGCCAGCCCTTGGCCTGGTCGAGCTCGCTCTCGTGGAACATGCGCATCTCTCCAGGCACCATCCACGAGAACAGCCCGAAGGCGTGCCACAGCCAGTCGAGGTCGGTCACGACCGCGATCCGCTCCCAGGCCTCACGGTGCCTCACCCCCAGCTCGGCCTCCACCTTGAAGTCCTCCAGCAGGGCCCGCGGCTCCATGTGAAGCTCGGGGCCGATGGCGTAGAGCACCCGCAGACGCTCGCCGGCGTCGAGCGCCTCGCGGAGCGGCGGCACCAGCACGTCTCGGTAGTCGTCGCGTGTGAGACGACCCGAGACGCGAAAGCCGAGCGCCCCGGCCGGCATGTCTGCGATGAGCTCGGCCATCGAGCCGATGAGGCTACTCCGTGGTCATCAGCGGCAGCGGTAGACGCCGAAGTTCTGGCCGCCGCCGAGCGTGAACGTCCAGCGTCCGCCCTGGCATTCCGCTCCGGTCAGCGGGCGGCTCACGCGCTGGTCCGCCTGGACGCAGCGCCCCTCGGCGCAGCGGACCGGCAGGCTCGGGTCCGGCGCCGGGTATTCCCTGGCGAGCGCCGGGTCCGGGCGGCCGAGCTCTCCCCAGCCGCGCTCGAGCAACCAGCCGCAGAAGGCCTTCGCCTGCGCCACGCTCGCGATCGAGTCGCCCGCGTACAGCCCGGCGGCCGTCCGGCCGCGGTAGACGACGCACACGCGCTCGAAGCCTCCGCTCGGCTGCTGCACGCTTGCGGGCCTCGTCCAGCTGCCCGGCCCTCCGCCGCGCGCCCACGATTCGCACAGGTCCTCGGCGCCCTCCCCGGTGAGGCGCACGAAGGTCTCCTGCCCGCGAGCCACGAGATCACAGCGCTCGCGGGGCTGCTGTACGCGCTCGGGTTCGCTGTCGCTGTCGCCGTCGCCGTCGCCGAAGCAGCCGGCGAGCAGCACGATTCCAGCCATCGCGACGATGAGCGCCCCTCGCACGGGCTCCATCGTAGGTTCGCTTCGGGCGCGCGGCTACGGGGAACCGGCCGTGGTCCGTTTTCCCGGCAAGGCCTGCGGAGCTATGGTGCAGCACGCGCATGCATCAGAACGGAGCGACACCCGCCCCGATGAAGTGGTGGGGCTGGGGTGAGGACAGCGTCTCCTTCACCCATGAGGGCAAACCCGAGCTGGCGCCCTTCATCGAGCGCCATCTTCAGCTCGACGTGGAGAGGCCGGGCACCCCGCCCATGGCGTTCGAGGGTCTGCGGATCCCGGCGCCGCTGCTGCCGGCAGCGCTCAGAGCGCGCCTCGAGGAGGCCGTAGGGGCCGGGCATGTGTCGAGCGACGACCTCGATCGCGTCGTCCACGGCCGCGGCAAGAGCCTGACCGACCTCGTCCGCCAGCGCCGCGGCGACCTCGGACGGCTCCCGGACGTCGTGGTGCGCCCCGGCGCCGAGGACGAGGTCGTCGCCGTGATGGAGGCGGCGCTCGCGGACGACGCCGTCGTGATCCCGTTCGGCGGGGGCTCCAGCATCTCCGGCAGCCTCGAGCCCGAGGCCGGCGAGTCGCGGCCCGTCATATCGGTCGACATGGTCCGCATGAACCGCGTGCTCGCGATCGACGCCACCTCGCAGCTGGCGCGCGTGCAGGCGGGCGTCTTCGGCCCCGACCTCGAGCGCCAGCTGAACGCACAGGGTTGGACCTGCGGCCACTTCCCCGACAGCTTCACCCACTCGACGCTTGGCGGCTGGATCGCCACGCGCTCCTCGGGCATGCAGTCCGACCGCTACGGCGACGTCGCGGAGCTCACCCGCGGGCTCCGGGTCGTCACGCCGTCAGGGATCCTCGTCGTGCGCCCGGTGCCGAGCACCTCGACCGGCCCCAGCGTGCGCGAGATGGTGCTCGGCAGCGAGGGACGGCTCGGCATCGTCACCGAGGCGACCATCCACGTCCAGCGCGTGCCGGCCGAACGCAAGATCCTCGGCTACCTCTTCCCCAACTGGGCGGCGGGCCTGGCGGCGATGCGCGACGTCGCGGCGGGCGAGGCCTCCCCGTCGGTCACGCGCGTCTCTGACGCGTACGAGACGGCCTTCTCGTTCGCCACGCGCACCGACCCGACGCCGCTCGACCGCGTCAAGTCGAAGGCGCTCCAGGGGTTCCTGAAGCGCAGGGGCTGGGACCTCGAGGCGATGTGCCTGTCGTTCATCGGCTATGAGGGCAGCGCCGGCGAGGTGTCCGCGCAACGAAAGCAGACCGAGCGGATCACGAAGCGTCACGGCGGGCTCTGCATCGGCTCGAGCCCGGGCGCGATCTATGACCAGAAGAAGTTCGACACCCCCTACATCCGCGACTTCCTGCTCGACCGCGGCGCCCCTGCGGACGTATCGGAGACCTCGGCGCCCTGGGGCGAGCTGCAGAGCGTGTACGACAACGTGATGGCGGCCGGCCACGGCGCGTTCGACGAGCTCGGCGTGCCCGGCTACCTGATGTGCCACCTCTCGCACTCCTACCACTCCGGCGCCTGCCTCTACTTCACCTTCGCGATCAATCCCGCGCCCGGCGCCGACGCGCTCCAGCAGTACGGCGTGGTCAAGTCGGCGATCCAGCAGGCGTTCGTGGACTCGGGCGCCACGCTCTCCCACCACCACGCGGTCGGGACCGAGCACTCGCGCTGGCTCGAGGAGGACATCTCGGCGCCGGGGGTCGCGATGCTGCGCTCGCTCTTCGAGGGCTTCGACCCAGGAGCGAACCTCAACCCGGGCAAGATCGTCGAGCGAACGCACGAGCGCGAGCCGGCTCGCCCCGGCCACGACGGCGCGCTGCCGTCCCCGGACGAGAGCTCCGGGGCAACCAGCCAGGTCACCTAGCCACGTCGCCGTCGAGGCCTTCCCCTGCGCGGCCACGGAAGCCGCGCGCTTCGCGCGGTCGCGTCGTCGACGGCCGCGTCGGCGGGAGGACTCCGCCAACCGCCACCGTCTGACCCTGATCGGCCGTATCAGCCGCTAGCGATGAATATGCCGCGGGTATGCAGTCGTCTGAAGCATGAGCCCCCAACCGACAGCCAACATCGATGAGCGCTTCAGCGACCCCGCGGCGGACGCCACCCCGTGGCCGGAGGCCGAGCGCGCCCTCACCCAGGCCGAGCTCTACTGGATCACCACCGTTCGCGCTGACGGGCGCCCGCACGTGACGCCGCTCGTCGGCGTCGCCGACGGCGGGATCGTGCACTTCACGACCGGTCTCGAGGAGCAGAAGGCCCGCAACCTCGAGCACAACGACCAGGTGGCGATCACCACCGGCAACAACAGCTGGGATCGCGGCCTCGACGTGGTCGTCGAGGGACGGGCCGAGCGCGTGACCGATCAGGAGTCGCTGCAACGGATCGCCGAGGCGTACGTGGCCAAGTACGGCAGCGCCTGGGAGTTCGAGGTGGGCGACGGCGTCTTCCGGCACGGCGGCGAGCACGACGCCGCCGTCTTCCGGATCGAGCCCGACAAGGTGATCGCCTTCGCGAAGGAGCCGCACGCACAGACGACGTTCAGGCCGGGCCGCTAGCCGGCCCGCTTCAGCCCCGTGTCACCGCCCGTTACGAAGTAGGCGGTCGGCGCGCGGAAAGCACGGGAACCGAACTCTTGAGCGAGTGCATTCAGGTCGTCGCCTGAGGGATCTGCGCTCATCAGGCTCGCGCTGGCGCGCGAGAGGGCGGGTCGGGCCTCGCGATCCGTTCGAGCAGCGCGATGTAGACGTCCTTGCGGCCGCCGAAGTAGTGGTGCACGAGCCCGCGCGTGACGCCGGCGGCGTGCGCGATGTCCTCGACCGAGACCTCGTCGTAGCCGCGCTCGGCGAACAGCGCGTTGGCCGCGTCGAGGATCTCTTCGCTGCGCTGCCCGGGGTCGAGGCGGCTGTACCTCGGCGTCGTGCTCATAAGCGAATCCTAAATGTTGTTGGCGAAACGTCAAGAATCGTATTAGCATCTTGTCAACAACGCACCGAGACACCGACACGCGGATAGGGCTGCCGCCCAGTCGCCGGCTGGACCAACCAACAAGGGAAGAAGACTTGAAGGGCTACAAGCGAACAATCACGGGCGTGGTACTCGCGCTTGCGGGCGTGAGCTCCCTGGGCGCTGCGGTTAGCGGCGCCGATGCGCAGGCCGGGCGGAAGCTGCTCGAGGAGGCGTTCCGGCGCCGGCTGCCGTGGGAAGGCACCCCGTTCGCATGAGCTACGGCGCGGTCAACATCAGCGACCTGCCCAAGTCGGCGCGGGACAAGGTCGATCAGCTCGCCCAGGCCAACGGGGGCAAGATCGAGATCATCGACTGGGACTACTGCTGGCGGGTCTACTTCCCCGAGACCGAGCGCTACTTCCTAGTCTCGAGCGGCGGCGGACACTCGCGCTGCGACGACCTTGGGTGCTACAGGCCGGGTCTCCGCTGAGAGGCTGCCTGGGAAGGGACCGGGGTGTTTCCTGCTCGTCGTGGGGAGACGCGGCCGGGAGATCCCTTTGCTCTCCCAACCCTCCCAAAACCACCTGGGTGGTACGTTCACGGCGGGCTCGCAGGCGGATAAAGGAGAGACTCGTGGCGGAGCAGAGCGTCCAGGTAGTCGAGGGCACCTATGCGGCCTTTGCGCGCGGTGATGTCCCCGGCGTGCTCGGGGCGATGGCCGACGACATGGAGTGGCACGAGGCAGAGGGCATGCCCTACGGCGGCATTCACCGGGGCGGCGACGCCGTGGCGCGAAACGTCTTCGGCCCGATCACAACGGACATCTCCGACTTCGCGGTCACGCCGATTGAGCTGATCCCCTCTGGCGATACGGTGGCGGTGGTCGCGCGCTACACCGGTACCGGGAAGAGCACCGGCAAGGAGCTGGATCTCGAGGTCGTACACGTCTGGGATGTGCGCGACGGCAAGATCGTCCGTTTCCGGCAGTTCGCCGACACCGCGAAGTTCTTGGAGGTCGTGCCGTCCGAGGTGGCCACGATCGCATAGGGCACGGGACGGCGTAGGAGTACGCCGCCGCGCGTTGAAGGAGATCTCGCTATGAACCGGATTCAGCGCGGTTGGCAGCTCACGAAGGAGAGCTGGGCGGTCGTCCGCCGCGACCGCTCGCTGCTCGTGTTCCCCGTGGTGGCGGCGATCTCAGCGCTGCTGGCTGCGGCGATCTTCGTGGGCGGCGGTATCGCCCTGCAGGACTCGACCGGCAGTGAGCCGCTCCTGATCGTCGTGCTCGTCGTGGGCGCGTATGTGCTGGTCGCGGTTTCGATCTTCTTCAACGTCGCGCTCAGCGCCTGCGCCGCGCGCGCGCTCGAGGGTCACGACACGACGCCCGCCGAGGGCTTCGCGGCCGCGCGCAGCCGCTTCGGCGTGATCCTGAGCTGGGCCGGTGTCCAGCTCGTCGTCGGCGCCCTGATCACCATCGTGCAGGCGCTCCTGCGTGAGGGCGGAGGCGCGATCATCGGCGCGATCATCGGCGGCCTGGCCAACCTCGCCTGGAACATCGCGACCTTCTTCGTGATCCCGGCGATCGCGCTCGAGGGTCTCGGCCCCAAGGACGCCGTCAAGCGCTCGATCGCCGTCATGCGCGAGCGCTGGGGCGAGGGCGTGACCGGCTCGTTCGCGATCGGCGGCCTGATCTTCCTGCTCGCGTTCCTGCCGGGCGTCGCGCTGGTGGCGCTCGGCATCGCGATCAGCTCGTCGTCGGGCGTCCTCGCCGGCGTCCTGATCGCGCTCGGCGTCGCCATCTTCGTCGTCGGAGCCGTCCTGCAGGCCGCGCTGATGGCGATCTTCAAGGTCGCCCTCTTTCGCTTCGCCACCGAGGACAAGGTGCTCGGCAGCTACGAGCGCGCGCAGCTCGAGGCCGCCTTCGTGCCGCGCAAGGGCCGCCGCGCCGGGACGATCTAGGACACGGCGCCCGCGCGCTCGACCGCGCGCAGGTAGCCCTGCAGGAGCGAGCGCTCGTCGTCGCTCAGCTCGGGGCCCCAGGCCCATTCGAGCCGGCGCTCGGGCAGCTTCTCGCCCAGGTTCTGGCGCGCCCGCTGCAGCGCGCTGTTGACCGACGCGACGCTCGACTCGAGCACGAGCGCGGCGTCCTTCGAGGACCAGCCGAGCACGGCGCGCAGCACGAGCGCCGCGCGCTGGCGCGGGGGCAGGTGCTGGACGGCGGCCGAGAAGGCCAGCTCGACCGTCTCGCGGTTGACGAGCGTGCTCAGCGGCTCCGCCTCGGTCCCGCGAATGCGCTCGAGCAGCGACTCGACGTCGAGGTCGTCGGCGATCGGCGGCCGGCGCCGGCGGCGCTTGAGCGCGTCGAAGCAGACGTTGGTGGCGATCCGGTAGAGCCATGCCGAGTAGGAGCGGCCACGGAAGCTCGCGCGGCTCTGCCAGGCGCGCAGGAAGGTCTCCTGGACGGCGTCCTCGGAGTCCTCGACCGAGCCCATCAGGCGCTGGCAGTGAGCCTGCAGCCCGCGCCGGTAGTGACCCGTGAGCTTCGCGAAGGCGCGCTCGTCGCCGCTGCTCACGGCCGAGACGAGCGTGTCGAGCGCTGCCGGGGACATCGTGCGCCGAACCTAGGGCCAGGCAGCGGCGCTGACCTCGGGGAGCTTCCCGATACTGCTCCCTGAGATTTGCCCTCGTCTAGGCGTGCGGGAGCCGCTCTGCGATCACCCTGCCGCCGCGCTCGGGCGTGACCACGAGGGCGCTGCGCCGGGCCTGCTCGGGCGCGGGCGCCGCGGGCCGCAGTTTCACCTGCGAGGCGGCGGCCCGGAGCACCGCGCGCATCTCCATCTCGGCGAACGGCGCGCCCGCGCAGCGGCGCACGCCACCGCCGAACGGGATCCAGGCCGCCGGGTCCGGAGCCGGCTCCTCGAGCCAGCGCTCGGGCCGGAAGGCGGCGGCCTGCGGCCAGAGGTCGTCGCGCCGCAGCGTCAGCCATAGGCACGCGGTCACGTGCACCCCCGCGGGAAGGGTCCAGCCGCCGATCCGGGCGGGCTCGAGCAGCCGGCGCGGCGCGATCGTCAGCGCGGGGCGAACGCGCAGCACCTCCTTCACGACCGCGGCCAGATACGCCGGGTCGCCGTCGCGCAGGCGCGCCTGGACCCCGGGATGGCGCGCGAGCCGCTCGAACGCCCAGGCGAGCGAGGCGGAGGTGGTGTCGTGGCCCGCCGCCAACAGCGCGACGAGCTGATCGCGCAGATGGCGGTCGCTCGGCGGGTTGCCGAGCTCGTCGCGCTGAGCGAGCAGCAGCGCCAGCATCGACTCGCCCGCGGGCTCTGCGCGCCGGCGCGCGACGAGGTCGAGCAGCAGCTCGTCGAAGCGCTCGACCGCGATCCGGAAGCGCCCCCACGGGCTGCGCGGGCCGAGGTCGCGCTGGACCAGCGACATCGCGAGCATGCGCGGCAGCGAGCGAACGCTGTCGAGCGTGCCGTGGACGGCCTGCCGCAGACGCGCGAGCTCCTCCTCCCCGCGCGCCCCGAACACGATCCGCAGGATCATCTCGAGGGTCAGGTCGCGCATGCGCTCGAGCGCCGTGACCGGGCCCGCCCAGCCGGCCAGCTCGCGCTCGGCGAGCTCGGCCACCATCGGCTCGAACGCGCGCATGCGCTCGCCGTGGAAGGGCGTCTGGATGAGCCGCCGCTCGCGCAGGTGCTCGTCGCCGTCGAGCACGAGGATCGAGTGCTCGCCGGCGAAGGGGCGCATGAACTCCCAGCTCTGACCGGCCGGCGCGATGGCAGGGTCGAGCCGGAAGATCTCGCGCACCGAGTCGGGTTGCGAGAAGAGCACCATCGGCTCGTCGGTCCAGTAGGTGCGCAGCGTCACCGGGTCCCCGAAGCGCTCGTGCACGCGGCCCAGGAAGGCCGCCGGCCGCACCGTCCAGCCCAGCGTCTGCCAGGCTGCCGGGGCGCGCGGACCGGGCGGGAGAGCCATGGCGCGAGCCTACGCGCCGCGTCGATGAATATCGGCGTCCGATCCGGTCACACCGGGTAGATCCCGACAGGAGACTGAGATGAGCCTGCCCAGAATCACATCCCGAGAGGACTGGCTCGAGGCACGCAAGGAGCTGCTCGAGAAGGAGAAGGCGCTGACGCGCGAGCGCGACGGGCTCAACGTGGCGCGCCGCAACCTGCCGATGGTGAAGGTCGAGAAGGACTACCGCTTCGAGGGCCCGGACGGCGAGGTCACGCTGCTCGACATGTTCGAGGGCCGCAGCCAGCTGATCGTCGGCCACTTCATGTTCAACCCGCAATGGGAGGACGGCTGCCCGAGCTGCTCCGCCGGAGCGGCCGAGCTCAGTGACGGCCTGCTCGAGCACCTGAACGTCCGCGACACCTCGTTCGCCTATGTCTCGCGCGCGCCGATCGAGAAGATCCAGCGCTATCAGGAGAAGCGCGGCTGGGACTTCCGCTGGTACTCGTCCTACGGCAGCGATTTCAACTACGACTTCAAGGTGACGGTCGACGACACGGTGGCGCCCGCGGAGTACAACTACAAGACGAAGGCGGAGCACGAGGCCGCCGGCACGGGCTACTACTTCGATGCCGAGCAGCCGATCGAGCAGCCCGGATTGAGCTGCTTCCTGCGCGTGGGCGACGAGGTCTTCCACACCTACTCGACCTTCGGCCGCGGCGCCGAGAGCCTCGGCGGCTCCTACTACTGGCTCGACCTCACAGCGCTCGGTCGCCAGGAGGAGTGGGAGGAGCCGAGCGGCCGTGCGGACAGCGCCCGGTCGGCGACACCGGACTTCGCGAGCTGATGGCACCGCGCTCGATCTGGAACGGGACGATCACCTTCGGCCTCGTGAACGTGCCGATCAAGCTCTACACCGCGACCGAGTCGAAGACGGTCAGCTTCAGCCAGGTGCACGTGAGCGACGGCGCGAAGATCGAGCACCGCCGCTTCTGCCCCAAGGAGGACAAGCAGGTCGACTACGACGACACCGTCAAGGGCTACGAGGTCTCGGCGGACAGCTACGTCGTGCTCTCGAAGGACGAGGTCAAGGCGGCTGCGGGTGACCGCGGCAAGGTGGTGCACCTCGAGGAGTTCGTGGACGCCGCCGACATCGACCCGGTCTTCTACGAGAAGACCTACTACGCCGGCTCGCGCGACGCCGAGGACGCCTACCGGCTGCTGCACGAGGCGCTGCGCAAGTCGGGCCGCGCCGGCATCGGGCGCTTCACCTTCCACGACCGGGAGTACCTCGTGGCGGTGCGGGCGCTCGACGACGTGATCGCACTGCACACCCTGCGCTTCCACGACGAGGTCGTCGACCCGGACGACCTCGAGCTCGACCTCGGACGCTCGGGGCCGCGCCCGAAGGAGGTCGAGATGGCGACGCAGCTCGTCGACTCGCTCGAGCAGGACTTCGAGCCGGAGGCCTGGGAGGACAGTTACCGCGAGGCGGTCCTCGACCTGATCAAGCGCAAGGGGCGCGGCGAGGAGATCGATCTGGTCGCGGAGGAGGAGCCCGAGCAGGGCGACGATCTCGCGGCCGCCCTCGAGGCGAGCCTGGGGAGCCGCTGACGATGCCGCGCACACTCTGGAGCGGCTCGCTCAGCTTCGGGCTCGTCAACGTGCCCGTTCAGCTCGTGAGCGCGGCGCGCGACCTCGACTACCACTTCCACGAGCTGCACGCCAAGGACAAGGTCCGCATCGAGCAGCGCCGCTTCTGCTCGAAGGAGGACAGAGAGGTCATCTGGGAGGAGGTCGCGAGCTCGTACGACCTCGACGGCAAGCAGGTGATCGTGACCGACTCGGAGCTCGCCTCGGTGGAGCCGCGCAAGACGCGCACCATCGACATCGAGGCGTTCGTCGAGCTTGCCGAGGTCGACCCGATCTACTTCAACCACCCCTACCTCCTGGTGCCGGCCGGCGACAGCGAGGGGACGCAGCGCGCCTATCGCCTGCTGGTCGACGTCATGGCGGGCAGCGAGCGTGCCGCGCTCGGCCGCTTCGTGATGCGCACGAAGGAGTACCTGGCGGCGGTGCGCGCCCGCGAGGGCGCGCTGCTGCTGACGACGATGCGCTTCCACGACGAGGTGCGGCCCACCAAGCCGATCCCGACCGGCGGCAAGAAGCCGGTGAAGAAGCAGCTCGACGAGGCCGTGGCGCTGATCGAGGCGCTCGGGACCGAGTGGGACCCCGCCAACTACACGGACTGCTACCGCGAGCGGCTCGAGCGCGTGATCGAGAGCAAGCGCAAGCGGCGCAAGATCGAGGTCCCGACGCCCGAGCCGGAGCCCCAGCCCGTACCGGACCTGATGGACGCGCTTCAGCGCGCGGTCGAGAACGTGCGCGCGGGGCGCGACGTCCGGACCCAGCCGGAGAGCGAGGACGGCGACGGCGAGCTCGCCGAGCTGACCCGCAACGAGCTGCTGGAGCGCGCCAAGAAGGAGGACATCCCGGGGCGCTCCAAGATGTCCAAGAAGGAGCTGGTGGAGGCGCTCGGCGAGTAGCCCCCGCCGAGCGCCCCTCCATCAGCTCCTAGTTGTCACCCCAGTAGAACCCCTCCGAGACCGCCGGGAAGCTGCGCTCGGGATGCGCCCGGAAGAGCGGGTCGATCCCGAACAGCGTGATCCGCGCGGTACCGGCTGTGTTGGGTCCGTGGACGATCACGGGCGAGCCACCGGCAGACGGGTCGGGGTTCGGCCAGTGCCCGGAGGCGAGGAAGTCCGACCCCGGCAGGCGGCCGTCGACCGCGACGTCTTCCGGAACGTCCGTGAACCACACCGGGTCCTCCACGAGGGCGGTGTCGCGGTCCGGATAGGCGCCGGTGATCGGGCTGCTGTCGCGGCCCTCGTTGTCCCAGAAGACGATGCCGCTCACGTCCTCCTGAAGCACCGGAGTCACGCGGCCGAACGACTCGAGCAGCGAGTCGACGTCCTCGGTCGCCTTGCCCGCCTGCGAGCGCTTGCCCTGCGACCGGGCGACCAGGCCGGCGAGCTGAGAGCCGCCGGTCTCCGGTGCGACGAAGTTCGCACCGTTGATCCGCGCCCCGACGTAACCGCCGCCGCCCGCGAAGAACGCGGCGTAGCGGGCACGCACGTTGGCGTTCGCCGGCGTGTCGGCCGGATAGCCCTGGCTCGTGTTGTAGATCACGTCGTAGTTCACGAGCGGATCGCTCGGCGCCGTGTTGATCGTGTTGTTCGTGTACTGATCAGCCGAGAAGCCGAGCCGTGTCTCCAGCGCCCAGTTCTCGAGCGCCGAACACAGGCAGGCGATCCGCGGCACCCGCTCGATCGCCTCGCGATCGGGCAGGAAGCCGGTGACCGGCTCGAACCAGATACCCGCCTCACGGCCGGCGCTCCGGATGTCAGCCCGGCGGCTCTCCGCGAACAGGATGCTGCCGGCCGGCATGTCGCCGTCACGCGTCTCGAACGGCTCCGTCGCCAGCCGCGCCGGCACGCCGTCCGCGATCAGCTCGTTGGCCGTGCGCACCGCGGTGCGTGAATCGATCTCGAGCGCCAGCCAGTCCGACCTGCCGGCGCGGACGCCGCCATCGACGTCATCGGTCTGGTCGATCGCACGCGTGTTCGGCGTGAAGCTCGCGCTGCGCCCGATCGTGACCACGTCGGCGCCCCAGAGGAAGCCGTTGCTCCACGCGCCGGGCGGCGCGTACAGCTCGGTCACGCGGTCGGAGATGTCGTCGCCGACATCGAGCATCGTGTTTGCGAGCGCCCGCAGCGACTGGTTCAGCCAGACGACGTAGGAGCCGGCCTGGAAGGTGCGGCCGCTGAAGCGGTAGTCGCGCCGCAGCTGCCGGACCTCGATGCCGTTGTCGAGCAGGAAGTCGACAAGGCGCTTGGCCTCCGCGTCACTGCGCTGGCCGCTCCCGACCGGGATCACGTGCGCCCGCGGATAGGGCGTCATGTAGTTGTGGTCCTCGGGCGTGCCCGGGAAGGGCAGCGGGCCGGTCAGCACGGGGCGCGGAGCGTCTTCCTTGCCGCGCCGGTAGATCTCGTACTGGTCGTAGAGCATCTCGCGGCGGTTCTCGACGAGGAAGTCGACCGACGAGTTGACCACCAGCTCGTGGGCCCGCAGCGCGCCCTGGCGACCGACCAGCTGAGGCACCCCGCCGTCGATGCCGCAGTCCGTGCCGGCCGAGTCGTTACAGGTCTCGACGGTCATCGCGTCGAGCCCGTGCAGCTGGCCGTACTGCCCCGTGTAGAACGGGCCCCAGTCGTCCCAGCCCTGGGGCAGGGTCTCGCCGTCGGGGATCCAGCCGCCGGGGATGTTGTCGATCGGCCGCGTGATGCCGAAGCCCTCGCTGGCGAGGCCGGCCTGGTTCGCGTCCATGCGCGGCTGGTTCCACTTCGTCCAGATGTCGTATTCGATGCCCGGGTTGTGCGGCACCGTCGTGCCCTCGACGAGCGTCGGCTCGACGTACCCGTGCAGGTCGTAGACGGCGGTCGGGAACCAGTCCTGGATGATCTGCGTCGACGCGATGGTCTCGGGCTGCGACTGCGTGATGTAGTCGCGGTTGAGGTCGAACCCGTTGCTGTTCGCCCGCGTGCCCACGATGCGGCCGTCCGGGTTCTGGATCACGTTGAAGATGAGCACGGCGTGGTCGAGCCAGGCGTCGACCTGCGCGTCCTCGCCGTACGGAGTGGTCGCCACGCGGTCGATCGTGCGCATGACCGCGTCGGTGCCCTCGTACTCGTTGCCGTGGATGCTGCCCTGGATGAAGATCGGCACCTTCATGTCGCGGCGCTCGATCAGCTCCTTCGCCCGGCGCGGATCGCGCTGGGCAAGGCCGATGACCTGCCGCAGGCGGGCGTCCCCGTTGCGCTGAGCATTCGTGTCGAGCGCGTTGATCGTGACCTTGTACATGTCATGGCCGCCCGCGGACTGGCCGATGACCTCGGTCTCCATGCGTCCCTCGCTGCGGCTCTCGATGTCCTCGAGCGTGCAGCCGATCGCGTAGTACGGGATGTGCGGGAAGCTGCCGGGCGGGTCCGCCGGGTCGGTGCCGTCGGGCAGGTTCTCCGCGGCGTCCGGCATCGGCGTGCCGCACCAGGGAGGTTCGACGGCCGCGTTTGCGCTGCTGGCTCCGAGGAGCAAGCACACGATTGCCACGACAGAGACCGCCAGCCAGGACCGCAGACGCATCGAGACTCCCACGTAGAAGGGCAAATCCGAGCGAGGCCCTACCCGGGCCCCGGAGAAGAGAAACTCCACGCCATGACCGATCGACCGCCCCTACCGCCGTTCACCGCCGAGACCGCGGCGCAGAAGGTCCAGGCCGCCGAGGACGCCTGGAATACGCGCGACCCCGAGCGGGTCGCGGGTGCGTACACGGTCGATTCGGTCTGGCGCAACCGCGACCTCTTCGTCAGGGGCCGCGACGAGATCGTCGCCTTCCTGACCGCCAAGTGGGAGCGCGAGCTCCACTACGCGCTCCGCAAGAGCCTGTGGACCTTCGCCGAGGACCGGATCGCGGTGCGCTTCCAGTACGAGTGCCAGGACGCCTCCGGCCAGTGGTGGCGGAGCTATGGCAACGAGCTATGGGAGTTCGACGAGCACGGCCTGATGCGCCGCCGCGAGGCGAGCATCAACGACCTGGCGATCGACGAGGCGGAGCGGCGCATCCTCGGGCCGCGCCCGGCCGACGAGCACGGCCAGGAGATCCCGCTCCGCTAGTCCTGGAACTGAACCGAGACGCGATCCGTCGCGGACGGGAAGTTGGGGAAGTTGATCGCCCGCACCGGGCCCCTCCCGCGTGAGCGGAGGCGCACCGAGATCCGTCCCGTCGGCGGCCGCGCGGCCGGGATCGCCAGGTCGACGCCGCTGATGAACGGCAGCCGCGAGCCCCGCGATCAGGGCAGCCACCAGCACGACGATCCGGCTCCTCTTCATGCGCTCCCTCCAGGGCGACGACGGACTCCGTGCGATCATGCCATTTGGGCGTGGCGATTACAAAACATCTCGGTGAAAATGTCCCAAACTCGCCCGCTGCGACCCGGCGGCGACGGCGCGGCCGGCCGGCGGCGGCCAGCCGTGACGACGTGCTGCGCGCCGCGCTGCGGCAGTACCTGAGCGGCGAGCGGGTCGACGTCCAGGCGATCGCGGCGCAGCTGGGGCTCGGCCGCACCACCGTCTACCGCTGGTTCGGCAGCCGCGAGCAGCTGATCGGCGAGGTGCTGCTGCGGGCCGCGCTGCCGCTGCTCGACAGCGCGCGCCACAAGGCGCGCGGGCGCGGCGGCGCGCTGCTGCTCGACACCTTCGACCGCTTCAACCGCAGACTCGCGGAATCGTCCTCGCTGCGCCGCTTCGTGGAGCAGGAGCGCGAGACGGCGCTGCGGATCATGACCCGCAGCGACGGCCCGGTGCAGCCGCGAATCGTCGCGGCGATCGAGGAGCTGATCCAGAACGAGACACGCGACGGGCACTACGAGCCGCCCGTCGAGCCGAGCACGCTCGCCTACGCGATCGTGCGACTCGCCGAGGCGTTCCTCTTCAACGACGCCGCCGCCGGCATCCGCGGCGACGTCGACCGCTTGCGCGACGTCGAGGCCGCGCTGCTCGGCGTCAGAGCTTCCGGGAGATGAACAGCGTCCTGCCGGGCGGCTTCGGCTCGAGGTCGAAGCCGAGCGCCTCGTAGAAGGCGAGCGCGTCGGTGTTCTGCTCGTTCACGTCGAGCTCGATGCGCCCGCACTCGCGCGCGCGGGCGCGCTCGAAGGAGGCCTCGACGAGCGCTCGCCCGAGCCCGGCGCGGCGCGCGCTGTCGTCGACGTAGAGGTCCTCGAGCCAGCAGTCCCCGAGGCCGCTCCAGACGCTCAGCCGGAAGCGCAGCTGGCAGACGCCGCCCGCCCTCTCCCCCTCCGCCGGCGCGGCGAGCAGATACTCGGTGTTGTCGTCCTCGATCAGCCTGCCGACGGTCGAGCGAATCAGCTCGTCGCTCGGGACGTCCTTGCTCCACCAGTCCCGGAAGCCGGCGATCAGGCGCGCGACGTCGTCGGCGTCACCCGGCCCTGCCGTCCAAACGTGCGGCGTCATCGCGGCAACTTCTAGCAAGCGCCGGCGGGCTAGTCTGCGATGCGTGCCCTACTCCCTCTCGGACGCACGCCAGGAGCTGCTGGAGGCGCTCGCGGAGGCGATCGAATCGCTCTCCTTCGCGCTCGCGTGCCTGGGCGAGGCCTACGACCAGCTCGACGAGACGAGCGGCGACCGCCTCGAGGAGGCGGTCTTCCGGCCGGTGCAGGTCGCGTACGGCCGGGCTCGGCGCACCTACACGGGCTTCGCGCAGCGCCACGGGATCGCGGCGCCCAGCCCCGAGGAAGCCTCCGCCGGCGTTTCCCCCGCAGGCGCGCGCGGGTTCATCGACCTGGCGCTGGGGGCGGTCGCAGAAGCCGAGCTGACGCTCTCGACGCTGCAGGACTCGATGATGCCGGTCGAGGCGGGCGACGAGGAGCTGCGCGCGGGGCTCGCCGCGGTGCGCGACCGGATCGCCGGCGTCAGCGGCGACGCGCGCGAGTTCACGCGTACGCTCGGGCGCTGATCAGGCCGCGCGCGCGACCGGCACCGGAATCGATGCCGTGTCGTCGGGCAGACGGCGGCGGCGCCGCGCTCACGCCGCTCGCCCGGCGCAGCTGGGCGTGCAGCTGCCCCGCCGGGAGCCGCCCCGAGAGGAACGAGTCGAGCACGCGCTGTTGGGCCGGGCTCAGGTTCATCGCTGCTTCGTTCCAGCTACCCCCGCGACCTCCTGCCTGTGGGCCGCACGACGCCTTGCAAGATGCGCGCCCATCTCACGCATGCTGAGCTCGATCGCCCCGAGGCGGACCGCCTCGTCCCGGGCCCAGGAGGGCAGGTCGTAGTGGTCCTTCCAGGGCCGCTGCGGCTTCGACTGCAGCCAGGCTCGACGCAGCCCGAGCCGAGCGGCGAACTCCGCGAGCTCCGCGGGTGAGTCCGCCACGAGATGGCACCAGCGCCTGCCACGCCCCTCCCAGACCGGCTCGTCCACGTAGACCGCCATGCGCAGGCCATCAAGATACGCGGCCCGTGATCCACGTCCTCGAACGCGACCAGCTCATCCCGCGCGAGCGCGCCGATGTCTTCGCGTTCTTCTCCGACGCCTTCAACCTCGAGGCGATCACGCCGCCCTGGCTCGGCTTCCGGGTCCTGACCCCGCGCCCGATCGGCATGACGGAAGGAACTTTCATCGAGTACCGCCTCAGGCTCCACGGCCTGCGTGTGGACTGGCTCACGCGTATCGAGATCTGGGAGCCGGGACGGCGCTTCGTCGACGCGCAGGTGCGCGGGCCGTACAGGCTCTGGCGCCACACGCACGTGTTCGAGGACCACCCCGAGGGCACGCTGGTGCGCGATCGCGTGAGCTATGAGATCCCGCTCGGCCCGCTCGGCGAGCTCGCGCGGCTGCTGTTCGTGCGCCGCGACCTCGACCGCATCTTCGACCACCGCCGGTTGGCGGTGGCCGAGGCGCTCGGGGCTCATGTACAACTCAATCCTTGAGCACCGGCGCCGAGCACGCCAGCGAAGCCGATTACGTCCCCGCGCCCGGGTTCTTCGACGAGCTGTTCGAGGCGCCAGGGCGGCCGCGAGCGCCGGCCTCCGGGCTCGTCAGCTCGCTGACCAGGCTCGGCCGTGACCGGCTGCGCTCGGCGGGCGAGCGCCGCGACGCGATCTTCGTCCAGCAGGGAATCACCTTCGACGCCTCGACAGCCGAGGGCCCGACGCGCGACCGCCCCTTCCCGCTCGATCTCGTGCCGCGCATCCTGCCGGCGGACGAGTGGCGCACGATCAAGCGCGGCCTCGCACAGCGCGTGCGCGCGCTCAACTACTTCGTCGAGGACGTCTACCACGGGCAGGAGATCATCCGCGAGGGCATCGTGCCCTGGGAGCTCGTGGTCACGCGCTCGAACTTCGAGCGTGCGGCGCACGGCATCCGGCCGCCCGGCGGCGTCTGGTGTCACGTCTCCGGCTGCGACATCGTGCGCGACGCCGACGGGCGCTGGAAGGTGCTCGAGGACAACGTCCGCACGCCCTCGGGCATCTCCTACGTGCTCGAGAACCGGATCGCGATGAGCCGGCTGCTGCCCGAGCTGTTCGCGGGCTACGACGTCCGCCCGGTCAGCAACTACCCGGCGCTGCTGCTGGATGCGCTGCAGGCCGCCGCCCCCGGCGGCGGTGAGAACCCCGTCGTGGTCGTGTGGACGCCCGGCGCCGCCAACAGCGCCTACTTCGAGCACGCCTTCCTCGCCCGCCAGATGGGCGTCGAGCTGGTCGAGGCCTCCGACCTCGTCGTGCGCGACGGGCTCTGTTACATGCGCACGACGCGCGGCCTGTCTCAGGTCGACTCGATCTACCGGCGCATCGACGACCCCTTCATGGACCCGCTCGAGTTCCGGCCCGACTCGCTGCTTGGCGTGCCTGGCCTGATGGGCGTCTACCGGGCCGGCAACGTGGCGATCGCGAACGCCGTCGGGACCGGCGTGGCCGACGACAAGGCGATCTACCACTACGTGCCGGAGATGATCCGCTTCTACATCGGCGAGCAGCCGATCCTCGACAACCTGCCGACCTGGCTGCTCGCCGACCCCGAGCAACGCGCCTATGCGCTCGAGCACATGCACGAGCTCGTGATCAAGCCGACCGGCGAATCGGGCGGCAAGGGCGTCTTCATCGGCCCGCACGCGACCGAGGAGCAGCTCGCCGACGAGCGCACGCTCGTGGAGCAGGCGCCGGAGCGCTGGATCGCGCAGCAGACGGTGGCGCTCTCGACCGTGCCGACGGCGCTGCCCGACGGCTCGCTCGCGCCGCGCCACGTCGACCTGCGCCCGTTCGCGATCTACGGCGACGAGATCAAGATCATCCCCGGCGGTCTCACGCGCGTGGCGCTGCGCGAGGGCTCGATGATCGTCAACAGCTCGCAGGGCGGCGGCTCGAAGGACACCTGGGTGCTCTCGGACGGCCAGGGCGACACGGCCATCGCGGACGGCTCGGGCCTGGCGCCGCCGGCGCTGCCGGGCATGCGCCAGGCCGGATGGCGCGGCCAGGAGCAGCAGCAACAACAGGGACGCCGGTAGTGCTCGCCCGGATCGCGCACGACCTCTACTGGCTCGGCCGCCACCTCGTGCGCGCCGAGCACACCGCGCGCATGCTCGACGGCCTCTTCCACGCGGACCTCCAGGGCCGGCCCGACGATCCGGCGTCGGTCACGCTCTCGTGGGAGTCGCTGCTCGTGATCATGGGCGCCGGCGAGGTCGAGGGACCCGCCCGCCGCGACGACGTCGTGGGCCTGCTGACCACGGAGCTCGACAACCCGGTTTCGATCGTGTCGTGCGTCAACTCCGCCCGCGAGGGCGCACGCACGCTCAGGGACACGATCTCAGCCGAGATGTGGGAGTCCGTGAACACCTTCGAGCTGCTGCTGGCGCGGCGCGACCTGCACGCGGGCCTGAGCGCGGGGCCGTACTCGATCTACTCGCTTGTCAAGGAGCGCAGCGCGCTCTTCTGGGGGCTCACGGGCCGCACGATGCAGAAGGACGACGCGCGCGCGTTCCTGCAGGCGGGCGGCCGGCTCGAGGCAGCCGACATGGTGCTCAGAATGCTGCGCGTGGCCCTGCCGCCGAACCCCTCCCCCAACGGCCAGGAGGCGCCCGAGGCGCCGCGCCGCGACGGCAACGCGCTGGCACTGCTGCGCGCCGTCGGCGGCTTCCAGGCGTTCATGCGTTCAGCGGCGGCGCCGCCGAACGCCGCGCCCGTGGCCCGCTTCATGCTGTACGAGCGCGAGTTCCCCGACTCGGTCGCGGCCTCGGTGATGTCGCTCGACGACGCGCTCGAGCGCGTCGAGGCCGACGCTCAGGACTCGCCGCCCGTATTGCGCGTGCGGCGCATGCTCGCCGACCTCGATTTCCGCGCGCGCGTGGCACCCGGGCCGGAGTCGGTGATCCCGGCGCTGCGGCCGATCCAGCAGGAGCTCGGGCGGCTCGACCACGACATCCACGACCGCTACTTCCACCCCAGCACCGTCGTCGCTCAGACCGTCACTGGATGAGGTACCTGCTCCGCTATCACGCCGAGTACCGCTACTCGGGGCCCGTCTTCGATCAGCACAACGTGCTGCGCGTGACGCCTGCGACGACGCCGCAGCAGCGCGTGCGCGGCTTTCGGGTCGTCGTCGAGCCGAGCGCGCGAACGCGCATGTACAGCGACTACTTCGGCACCGACGTCGTCGAGTTCAACGTGCCCGGCGAGCACGAGCGGCTCGCGATCACCGCCGAGGGCGAGGTCGTGAACGAGGAGCCGGACCCGCCCCCCGGTGGCGGCTGGGAGCTCACGAAGACCGACGAGTACAGAAGCCGTGGCGGCGAGTTCCTGCTGCACACGGGCGACGAGCCGGGCAACGGCGGCCTCGCGTCGCTGCGCGAGGCGATCGCGGCCGACTCGCCCCGGGGGACGCTCGAGGCGCTCTGCCGGGTGATCCCCGACCGATTCGAGTACCGCCCGGGCGCGACCTTCGTGGGCTCGACGGTCGACGATCTGCTCGAGGGCGGAGCGGGCGTCTGCCAGGACTTCGTGCACCTGTCGCTCATCCTGCTGCGCGACGCGGGCATCGCCGCGCGCTACGTGTCGGGCTACCTGTTCGCGGGACCGCCCTCAACCGGCCAGACCCCATCCAACGGCGGCGGCAACTCCGTTGAGGTCAACACGCACGCCTGGGTGGAGGCGCTGGTGCCGGGCTCGGGCGGCGCGGAGTCCGCCTGGATCGGCGCCGACCCGACCAACCGCAAGCTGGCGGGCGACGAGCACGTGAAGATCGGCCACGGGCGCCATTACGGCGACGTCGCGCCGATCCGCGGGGTCTACCGCGGGGCCGGCGGCACCACCGATCACGAGGTCAACGTCCGCATGACCCGCCTCACTTCATAAAGTAAAGTCATAGGGCGTGGAAACGTTCTGGCGCCTGCTCGGATTCCTGCGCCCCTACCGCCGGGGCGTGATCGTCTCATTCGTGCTGGCGGCGTTTGCGATGGGCGCCGGCGTGCTCATCCCCTACCTCGTCGGGCGCACGGTCAACGAGATCGACAACGGCGGCGCCAACCTCTGGCCGCTCGCGCTGGCCGTCGTCGCCGCCGGCGTCTTCCGGCTCGCATTCAGCGTCTCCCGACGGCTCCTGGCGGGCCGCGTCTCGCTGGGCGTCGAGTACGACCTGCGCAACCGCATGTACGAGCACCTGCACTCGCTCGAGCTCGCGTTCTTCGACGGCCAGCAGACCGGTCAGCTGATGTCGCGGGCGACCGTCGACCTGCAGTCGGTGCGCTTCTTCCTGGGCTACGGGCTGATCTTCATCCTGCAGTCGGCGCTCACGATCGTGATCGCAGCCGGCGTGATGCTCGTGGTCGACCCCGGCCTCGCCGCGATCGCGCTGGCGCCGATGCCGTTCGTGATCTGGGCGTCGTTCCGCTACGGCCACCGCAACCGGCCCGCTCAGCAGGAGGTGCAGCAGCGCATCGCCGAGTTGACCGCGGAGGCTGAGGAGAACATCTCGGGCGTTCGCGTCGTCAAGGCGTTTGCGCAGGAGGAGCGCCAGCTGCGCCGCTTCAGCCGCGCGGTCGCACGCGTCTTCGATCAGTCGATGGTCTCGACGCGGCTGCGTGCCTTCTACGGGCCCTTCATAGGATTCCTCCCCCAGCTCGGCCTCGCCGCCGTCCTGTTCGTGGGCGGGCGCCAGGCCATCAACGGCTCGCTCGACGTCGGTGAGTTCGTGGCCTTCTACGGCTACGTGCTGATGCTGACCTCGCCGATGCGCATGCTCGGTATCGCGCTCGGCATGGCGCAGCGCGCGGTGGCGAGCGGCGCGCGCGTGTTCGAGCTGCTCGACCGCATGCCGGAGCTGAGCGCGCCGGACGACGCACCCGCGCTGCCCGCCGGCGACGGTCGAGTCGAGCTGCGTGGCGTGACCTTCGGCTACGGCGACGGCGAGCCCGTCCTGCGCGACGTCGACCTCGAGGTCGAGGCCGGCCGCACGGTCGCGCTCGTGGGGCCCACCGGCTCCGGCAAGACCACGCTCGTGATGCTGATTCCGCGGCTGTACGACGCCGACGAGGGCAGCGTGCTCGTCGACGGCGTGGACGTGCGCACGGTGGACCCGAGCTCGCTGCGACGCGAGGTGGCGGTCGTCTCTGACGACGCCTTCCTGTTCTCGGCCAGCCTGCGCGACAACATCACCTACGCGCGCCCCGACGCGTCGGAGGAGGCGGTGCTCGAGGCGGTGCGCCGGGCCGGCCTGCTCGAGGTGGTGGAGGATCTTCCCGACGGGCTCGACACGCTCGTCGGCGAGCGCGGCCTCACGCTCTCCGGCGGGCAGCGCCAGCGCGTCGCGATCGCACGCGCCCTGATCGCCGAGCCGCGCATCCTCATCCTCGACGACGCCACGTCGAGCGTCGACGCCAGCACCGAGAACCGCATCAAGAGCGCCCTGCGCGAGGTGATGGAGGGCCGCACCACGTTCGTGATCGCGCACCGGCTGTCGACGATCTCGCTCGCCGACGAGGTGGTCGTCCTCGAGGGCGGCCGGGTCGCCGCGCGCGGGGCGCATGGGGAGCTGCTCGAGGACTCGGAGCTCTACCGCGAGATCGCCGAGAAGGGCCTGCCCGACCAGGTCTTCCTGAACCGCGTCGACCCCGAGCGCGAGGTGGCGGGCCTGTGAGCGCCCGCGGGGTACTGAGCGCCGTCCGCGGCGAGCCGCGCCGGATCGGCAAGCTGCGCCACCTGGTGGCGCTGCTGCGCCCGTACCGCGGGCGCGTCGTGCTGATGCTGATCGCGCTGCTGATCGCCACGGCCGCCGCACTCGTGCCGCCCTACCTCGCCGGCCTCGCCATCGACGAGGGCATCCAGGACGGCGACCTGAACGCGCTCACGATGATCCTGATCGCGTTCGTCGCGGCTGCGCTCCTCAACTGGGGCGCCACGTACGTCCAGACCTACCTGATCAACTGGGTCGGCCAGCGCGCGCTCCAGGACCTCCGCATCCAGCTCTTCGAGCATCTGCAGCGGCTCTCGATCGGGTTCTACTCGCGCAACAAGGCGGGCGTGCTGATCTCGCGCTTGACGAACGACGTCCAGGCGCTCGACCAGCTCGTGACCGAGGGCATCCAGACGCTCTTCTCGGCGACGCTGACGCTGATCGGCACGGCGGTGATCCTGATCGTGCTCGATCCGAGCCTGGCGCTCGTGACGTTCCTGACCTTCCCGGTGCTGCTCGTCGGCAGCGTGATCTTCCGGATCGCGTCGAGCGGCGCCTACCGGCTGACCCGCGAGAAGATCGCTTTCGTCACCGCGTACCTGCAGGAGACGCTCTCGGGGGTGCGGATCGTGCGCGCCTTCGGGCAGGAGCCGCGTCACAAGCGCCGCTTCGCGGAGCTGAACGACGAGCACCGCGACGCGAACATGAAGACGGTCTACCTGAATGCCGCCTACTTCCCGTCCGTGGAGCTGCTGTCCGCGGTGGCGACCGCCGCGATCCTGATCTACGGCGGCAACCAGGTGCTCGACGAGGCGATCACGATCGGCGTGCTCGCATCGTTCGTCTTCTACCTGCAGAGCTTCTTCGACCCGATCCAGTCGCTCTCACAGCTCTACACGACCTACCAGGCGGGCATGGCGGCGCTCGACAAGATCTTCGAGCTGCTCGACGAGGAGCCCGACATGCGCGACCGGCCGGCCGCCATCGAGCTGCCGCGCGTGCGCGGCGAGATCGAGTTCGACGACGTGACCTTCGGCTACGGGATCGAGGAGGACGAGACGCCGGCCCTCGATTCCATCTCGCTGCACGTGCCCCCGGGCCAGACGGTGGCGCTCGTGGGTGCCACCGGGGCCGGCAAGTCGACGCTCGCGAAGCTCGTCGCCCGCTTCTATGACCCGCAGAGCGGCCGCGTCCTGGTCGACGGCCACGACCTTCGCGACGTGACCGAGCACTCGCTGCGCTCGCAGCTCGGCATCGTGCCGCAGGAGAGCTACCTGTTCTCCGGGACGATCCGCGACAACATCGCGTTCGGGGCGCCGGATGCGAGCGACGACGACGTCCGGGAGGCCGCCGCCGCGGTCGGGGCCGACGAGTTCATCTCGAGGCTGCCCGACGGCTACGACACCGAGGTCGGGCGAGCGCGGCGTTCACCTGTCGGCGGGCCAGCGGCAGCTGGTCGCGTTCGCGCGCGCCGCGGCGGCCGACCCGCGCGTCCTGATCCTCGACGAGGCGACCTCGAACGTCGACGTCCGCACCGAGTCGCAGATCGAGCGCGGCCTGCGGCGGCTGCTCGCCGGCCGCACGGCGATCGTGATCGCGCACCGGCTGTCGACCATCCGGACCGCCGGTCGCATCGTGGTGCTCGACCACGGCCGGATCGCCGAGCAGGGCACCCACGAGGAGCTGCTCGAGGCAGACGGCGCCTACGCGCGCCTGTACCGCGACTGGGCCGAGCAGGCGGCGGCCTAGCCGCCGTGAGCCGAGCCGCGGAGGAGTCGAACCGGCGCATGCTGCGGGCGCGCGACGCGATGGACCGCGACTACGCGCGACCGCTCGACATCCCGACCCTGGCGAAGGTCGCACACGTCTCCGAGGCGCACTTCATCCGGGTCTTCCGCGCCACCTTCGGCGAGACCCCACACCGCTACCTGCAGCGGCGCCGGATCGAGCGAGCGATGTTCCTGCTCAGGGAGAGCGACCGCAGCGTCACCGAGATCTGCTTCGACGTTGGATTCACGAGCCTCGGGACGTTCAGCCGCACCTTCAACGAGATCGTCGGCGAGCCGCCGACCACGTACCGCTGGCGCGCGGCGGACCTGAGAGCGGTCCCCGCCTGCTTCGCGAAGGCGTGGACGAGACCGAGCAGTTTTGGAGAAGCGCGGACGCCGCGCGCGAATTAGCCTCGGACTCATGGCAAACAGAGTCACTCACACACAGGTCTACGTACTGGATCAGGACGAGGCGATCGACTTCTACTGCGGGAAGCTCGGCTTCGAGCTGACCACGGACGCCGATCTCGGCTTCATGCGCTGGGTCACGGTCAGCTTCCCCGAGCAGCCGGAGCTTCAGCTGCTGCTCGAGAAGCCCGGCCCTCCGGCACACGACGAGGCGACCGCGGAGCAGGTTCGCGAGCTCGTGACAAAGGGGGCGATGGGCATGGCGGGCATCATCGCCGTGGACGACATCCACAAGACCTACGAGGAGCTCAAGGCGAAGGGAGTCGAGTTCACGGAGGAGCCGACCGAGCGCTTCTACGGGACCGACTGCGGCCTGCGCGACCCGTTCGGCAATCCGCTCCGCATCGGCACGCCGAAGGAGGGCCCGTTCGAGATTCCGGATCCCGCCGAGCTGGCGGCCGAGAACAGCGCTTGATCTGGCTAGCCCATCCCGAGCGAGATCACGCCGCGCGAAACCAGCCCCTGCGTGAACGCCGCCGAGGCGAGCACCTTCACCCCGTAGGCGTCGCGCAGGAACCACTCGAGGAAGACCGCCACGCTGCTGCGCACCGCGCCCGCCTTGGCGAGCGCAGCGAGGTCGTAGACGAGGATCCGGTCGCGCAGCTGCGCCTCCGCGGCGAGCCGCTCTGAGAGCGCGTCGTCGAGCGGCCCGAGCACGATCGCGGGCCGCTCGGCGGCGAGCCGCTCGCACTCGACGAAGCCGGCGCGCAGCTCGACAGTGGCGCGCTCGCGCCGCCAGGCGACGTCGAGCGCGGTCGGCGAGATCGCATGCAGCTCGACCTCGTCGAGCTCGTCGCGGTAGTGCGCCGTCAGGGCGTCGAAGAGCTCGCCCTGGGTGGTGCTGAGGCTCGCCCACTCGACCGCGCGCCCGCGCACGGCCTCGGTCACGGCGAGCTCGACCTCGGGCTGCCGCTCTGGCCGCAGCCGCACGCGATCGGCCTCCGTGATCACGAGGTCGGGGTCGAGCGCGCCCGCCACGGCGGCCGGCAGGCTGCCGATGCGCGGGTCGAGCAGCGCCTCGAGCTCCGGGATGCCCTTCACGCGCGCTCCTCGAGCAGCTCGGCGAGCAGGCCGGGGGCGAGCTCTCCGAGCGGCACGTACGTACCGCGCGCGGCCTCGGCGATCGTGCGCGCGTGCCCGCGCAGCGCCTCGGGCGAGCCGGGCGCGGCGGCATCCGCCACCACGACTCGCACGCGCGCACGCGCAAGCTCGCGCGCCTGAAGAGCGTGTCCGCCAGCGCGTCGCCGCCGGCGCGGAGGGGCACGTTCGGCGCCCCGTCGGTGAGCGCGACGACGATCGGGCGCGCGTTCGCGCGCTTGAAGCGCCTCCTGCCGCAGGAGCAGGCGGGCGAGCTGCAGCGCGTGCGCGCAGCGGCGTCCGCCCGCTGAGCGGGATCCCGCTCAGGCGCTCCGCGGCGCAGCCGCAGGCTCCCCGTCGGCCGCAGCGCGACCGTGGCCGCGCGGGACGCCCGCCCGGAACGCGACGAGCGAGACGCGGTCGCTCCGGCCGACCGCGTCCTCGAGCAGCCGGAACGCAAGCCCCTTCACCTTCTCGACCATCGCTTCGGCCTGCAGCGAGTAGCTGTTGTCGACGACGAAGCAGACGTCGAAGCGGGACGCGGCTCTCGCGCACCTTGCGCCGCACGTCCTCGCTCGACGGAGACCCGGCCGCGCCGCTGCCGCCGCTGCGGAGCGACTGCAGCGCGGAGCGTCGCGTCGACGGCGATGTCTCGGTCGCCGTGACGCGCCAGCCGGTGCCGCGTGCGCTTGCCGCGCCGAGCGCGACGAGCGAGCGCTCGCGGCGGCCCGAGCGCGCCGCGCTCGACGCGGTCGCGGCGGCGCGCGTCGGCGTACGGCCGCTCGACGTCGACCTCGAGCTCGGCGACCTCGGGCGCGTGCTCGAGCGGCTCTAGCTCGACGCCGGGCTCGCCGGCGCCGCCGCTTTTTTTTCGGCCGCGTCCTCCTCGAGCACCTCGTCGACGATGCGGCGGAGCAGCCGGTCGTCGAGGCCCGACTGCGCGTCGAACGGGTCGACCGGCGACGCGATGGCCGAGCGCGAGCGCGGCGGCGGCGTGCACGTCCTCGCGACCGACCGAGCGCCGGCCGTCGAGCGCCGCGCCGCGCCTTCGCGCACTGGAGCATCGTCACGTCGGCGCGATGGCTGCGCGACGCCGGCGCGCGACGACGACCTGGCCGATCGCCGCGTAGAGCGCGTCCGGCACCTCGACGCTCGAGCGACGCGCCTGCGCCTCGGCGAGGCGCGAAGCGAGCGCAGTCCTCCTCCGCCGCCCACGCGGCCGCGAACGCCGTCGGATCCGCGCGTGAAGGCCTCGCGCCGCCGGAGCACCTCGGCGCGCTCGTCCGGCCGCCGGCGAGCGCGTCCACGACGACCCGCAAGCCGATCCGGTCGGCGAGCTGCGGCCGGAGGTCGCCCTCCTCGGGATTCATCGTGCCGACGAGCAGGAAGCGCGACGGATGCGCTGACCGACACGCCCTCGCGCTCGACGGTGTTGACGCCCAGCGCGGCGGCGTCGAGCAGGATGTCCGCGAGGTGGTCGTCGAGCAGGTTGATCTCGTCGACGTAGAGGATTCCGCGGTTCACCTCGGCGAGCAGGCCCGGCTCGAGCGCGGCGACGCCCTCGCGCAACGCGCGGGCGATGTCGACCGAGCCGGCGACGCGGTCGTCGGTCGCGTTGAGCGGCAGCGTCGACGATCCGCGCCCGGCGGCGCGCGACCGGCAGCTCCTCCCCGCGCTCCCGGCGGGCGCGGCAGGCCGCGCAGGCGCACGCCGGGTCGCACGAGAACGGGCAGTCGGCCGACGACCTCGAGCTCCGGCAGCAGCGCCGCCAGCCCGCGGACGGCCGTCGACTTCGCCGTCCCGCTCGGCCCCTCGACCAGCACGCCGCCGATCGCCGGGTTGACGGCGTTGAGCAGGAGCGCCTGCTTCAGGCGCTCCTGCCCGACGATCGCGGTGAAGGGGTACGGCCGGTTCAGCTGAGGATCAGCGGCTTCCCGAAGGTCGGCTCCGCCTGCGGGATCGGGTCGAACTTCCACGTCCCGATCAGCGGCACCGCCGTGTCGCGGTTGACCTTCACGTCGATGACGTACGGCTTCCCGGCCGCGAGCGCCGTCTCGAACGCGGACGACAGGTCGCCCGGATCCTCGACCGAGATGCCGCCCGCGCCCATCGCCTCGGCCATCTTCACGAAGTCCGGGTTCCAGAACTCGCCCGTCGACTGCTTCACGAAGCTCGTCCCGATCTCGCGCCCGTCCATGTAGAAGCGCTGCAGGTCGCGGATGACGCCGATCGTGTAGTTGTTGAGGATCACCCAGACGGCCGGGATGTCGTACTCGGTCGCGGTGGCGACGGCGCCCGGGAACATCATGAAGCTGCCGTCGCTCGTCACGCAGATCGCCGGCTGCTCCGGGCGCGCGAGCTTCAGCGCCGAGCACGCCGTAGGTGCCGAAGCCCATCCCCGCGAAGCCGCCCGGCGTGAACACCATCTGCGGGCCGGGCGCGTCCCAGTACTGCTCGACCCACGTCTGGTGGTTGCCGGTGTCGGTGATCATCAGCGTGTCCGGCGAGGCTGCCGCGCGCAGCTCCTTGATCGCGCGGCGCGGGTCGATCGGCACCTCGTTCGAGGCCTTCTCCTGCTCGATGAAGTTCGACCACTCGGTCTTGTAGCCCTCGACCTGCTCGTGCCAGCCGTTCCGCTCGCCGCGCCGGCCCTGCCGCTCGGCGAGCTCGAGCAGCTGCGTCAGCACCTCGCGCGCGTCGCCGACGATGCCGAGCTCGGTCGGGTAGTTGCGGCCGATCTCCTGCGGGTCGATGTCGACGTGGATCAGCTTCGTCGGCGGGATGTTGTAGGTGTAGCCCGGCACCCACGAGGAGCGAGTGGATGTCCGAGAAGCGGCAGCCGATCGCGAGGATCACGTCGGCGTTGCGCGCCGCCTCCTGCGCCGGGTACTCGCCCCAGCAGCCGGCGATGCCGAGGTGCAGCGGGTGGTCGGCGCGGCAGCGCGCCCTTGCCCATGAAGGTCGTGTAGACGGGGACGTTGACGAACTCGGCGAAGGCCGCGAGCTGCCCGTTCGCCTCGGAGAGCTCGACGCCGCCGCCGGCGAGGATCAGCGGGCGCCGCGCGGCGAGCAGCATGTCGAGCGCCTTGGCGACGGCCTCCGGCGAGCCCGGCGTGCGCCAGTGGAGCATCTCCGAGCGCTCGGACGGCTCGGGCACCTCGACGTCGGCCTTCGTCACCCAGAGGTCGTAGGGCACGTCGATGTGCACGGGGCCGGGCCGGCCGGTCGCGCGCGAGCTTGAACGCCTTCGGCAGGAACTTGCCGAGGTCGGCGACCGAGTGCGCCTGGAAGCTCCGCTTCGTGATCACCTTCGCGATCGCTCGGGAAGTCGGCCTGGAAGTGGCGGTACTCCTCCTGCAGCGCGCCCGAGTCGTACTGCGAGGTCGCGACCTGGCCCGTGATCGCGATGAACGCGGACGAGTCGTAGAAGGCGTTCGACATCGCGACGGTGAGCAGCATCGGCCGGGCCCGGTCGAGGTGTAGACGGGGATCGAGCTCGTGGCTGACCCGGAAGTACGCGTCGGCCATGTAGCCCGCGCCCGACTCGATCCGCGGGAAGATCACCTTCAGCTCGTCCTGGCGGTCGTAGACGCCGTCGAGCAGCCCCACCGCCCCGTGGCCCGCATAGCCGAAGAGGTACGGCACCTGCTCGCGGATGAGGTACTCGACGACCAGGTCGCAGCCGCGCATCTCGCTCATGCTCTCTCCTCTCCCGTTGGGGCCCCGGGGACGCTACGGCGGCGCCGGTGTCTCGCGGTGTCCGAAGATCGGACACCGGCCCCTGCGGCTCAGTAGGCCGTGCGGTCCAGGTCGAGCCCGTAGGCGCGCAGCTTGCGGTAGAGCGTCGAGCGGGCGATGCCGAGCCGGCGGGCCGCGTCGCGCTTGTTGCCGCCGGCCGCGTCGAGGGCCTCGACGATCGCCTCGAGCTCGGCGTGCTCGATCGCCGTGAGCCGCCGCGGCGCCGCCTTCGCGAGGAGCCCGGCCGGGAAGTCCTCGACGCGGATGTCGCCGCTGTGGCGGCGGGCGCTCGCGGCACGGACGACGCGCCCGAGCTCGCGCACGTTGCCCGGCCAGGGCAGGCGCTGGAGGAGCTGGAGCGCGTCGGGGCGCAACACCTGGCGGAAGCCGCCGCGCGCGTGGCGGCGGAGCAGCCCCTGGGCGAGCGCCGGGACGTCCTCGGGACGGGAGCGCAGCGGCGGCAGCTCGAGCTCGCGGACGGCGAGGCGGTCGTGGAGGCGCCGCCAGGCCGGACCGTCCGGATCGCCGCTGCCCGCGGTCGCGGCGATCCAGGGGCCATCCGGCTGCGCCTTCTCGACGAGCCGGGCCAGTCCCGACGCGGCGCGTGGGCTCAGCTCGTCCACGTGGCGCAGCAGGACCGCGCCGCCTGGGTCGCGCAGCCGCGCGGCGACGCTCGCGAGCCATGCCCGGGTGCCCTCGAGCGGCTCCGCGCCGGCATCGAGCTCGTGCAGGGGCGCCGAGGCCGGCGCGCTCGGCGGCGTGCGCTGCGGCGAAGGCCTTGCCCGTGCCGGGCTCGCCCCGGACGAGGGCCGGCACGCCGAGCTCACAGGCCTCGGCGAGCGCGTCCGCCGGCCGGCTCGAGGGGCGGGCTGCGCCCCGCCGCTCGTCCGCGCCGGGCAGCTCGAACGCGAGCAGGACACCGGCGGGCTCGCCGCCCTCGCCCACGGGGCTGCAGCGGGCATGCATCGTCCCGCCCGCGGCGAGGGGCAGCTCGATCGAAGCGTGGCCGTCGGCGAGCGCGGCCGCGGCGCGCTCCCAGAGGAGGCCTTGGTCGACGGGCTCGAGCAGCCGCGCGGCGGCGGGCGTAGTGAGCACGATCTCCTCACTGAGGCAGGCGACAGGGTGGCGCGAGCGGTGGCGGGCGCCGACGAAGGCGTCGAGCAGCAGCCGCTCCCGAGCCGACGCCCCGGCGAGCAGCTCACGCTCGATCTCGTGCGTGACCTCCTCGACGAGCGCCAGCTGGAGCGGGCTGGCGTCCCGCGTCCGGGTCGTGACGTTGACCACGCCCTCTATGCGACCGGTGACCGGATGCCGGACCGGCGAGCCCACGCAGGCGGCCGGATCGAGCGCCTCGACGTAGTGCTCGCAGCCGACGACCGCCACCGGCCTGCCCGCCTCGAGCGGCGTGCCGATCCCGTTCGTGCCGACTAGCTCCTCGAGGAACACGAAGCCCGGCGCGGCGTAGACCCGGTCCATCGCCGCAGCCGCCTCGCGCTCGCCGGTCCAGCGGCGAAGCACGCGCGCACCGGGATCGCTCAGCAGGATCGCCGCGGGCGCGCCCTCGAGCCGCCGCGCGAGCCGGTCGAGCACGGGGGTCGCCGCACGGACCAGGCGGATGTCGGCGGTCACCGGCTCCTGATCGAAGGGCACCTCCGGACGGTCGGGCACGACCCCGCAGGAGCGTGAGCGCCGCCACGAGTCGAGGATCTCGTTCCGAACCGGCGGCGATCCGCGCTCGCCGGCGACGAAGCGCTCGCGCGCTCCGCGGATGCTCCTGCGGCTTCGCGTGCCGGCCTTCGCCATCGGGCCTCGTGCTGATCGTAACCCGGTTGGGCTGTAGCCAGTGTTGGGGATCTCCTCGGCGGCTCGAAATGGCCCGTTGTGGCGAAGCCGATCGCAGCTGCTCGGCCTACGGTCGCTTCATGGAACGCCGTTCTATGGCAAACCCGCTGATGATGGAGGTCGCGGCCATGGCGAGGATCGAGGCGCGCTCGGCGCGCTCCGTGTGGGCGCTCGGGGACTACCACCGTTTCGCGAAGCAGACGGTGTGGAGCCTCGGCCCGGTGCTCACCGGGGCCTGCGGCGTGGCGGCCGGCCAGCGCGTCCTCGACGTGGCGGCCGGCACGGGCAATGTGGCCATCCGCGCCGCCGAGACGGGCGCAGACGTGATCGCATCCGATCTGACCCCGGAGAGCCTCGAGGCCGGCCGCGGCGAGGCGCGCGCCCGGGGCGTCCAGCTCGACTGGATCGAGGCGGACGCCGAGGCGCTCCCGTTCGCGGACGGCGGATTCGACGTCGTCACCTCGGCGCTCGGCGCGATCTTCGCCCCTGATCAGCAGGCGGTCGCGGACGAGCTCGTGCGCGTATGCCGGCCCGGCGGCACGATCGGGATGATCAACTTCACGCCACGAGGGCTCGCGGCCGAGTTCTTCGGCCTGCTCGGGCGCTACGCACCAGCTTCGCCAGACACGCCCTCGCCGCTGCTCTGGGGGGACGAGGCACACGTGCGCGAGCTGTTCGGAGACAGGCTCGACCCGCTGGAGCTGACGGTCGACCGATACGTGGAGCGCAGCCCCGACCCGGAGGCGTATTGCGCGTTCTTCGAGGAGACCTTCGGCCCGCTGATCGCGATCCGGCGAAGCCTCGCTGAGGAGCCCGAGCGGCTGGCGGCGCTCGACCGCGAGTTCCGGGATTTCGCCGTGCGAGCCAACGTCGGCCCCGCCGGGGGGCCGGCGGAGTACCCGTACGAGTACCTGCTCGTCGTTGGGCGCAAGGCTACGCCCTGAGGAGGGGAAGCCGAACCCACGCGAGCTGATCGGCCCGCGTCGCGCCCAGCCTGGCAAGTTCGCGCGCGGGTCTAACTCCCCGCGCCGACACGCCTCGGATTGGTTCACGGTGGCTATGCTCAGACGTCGATTGGGGGGTCGTCTAATGGCAAGACGCCAGCCTCTGGAGCTGGTTATCGGGGTTCGAGTCCCTGCCCCCCAGCTCAGTCCCGCCGCACCCTCAGCCGCAGCGCCACCCGCTTCCCGCGCGCGTCCGTCATCGACACCGGCACGGTCACCGTCCGGGGAAGCTTGCGCTTCGCCCTCAGGCCGCGCCAGACGATCTTCACCCGGCGGGCGCCGTCGCCGAGCTTCGGTCGCACCGCTCGGCGGGCGGGGCGGGCTCGCAGGCGCCGGCCGTCCACGTGGATCCGGGGCCGGGTCCGGCCGCGTCGCAGGCCCTTCGGGAGCGAGACGCGCGCCGCTGTGATGTCGGGCCCGCGCCGGGGCGCCTGGAGGATGGCCGCGAGCACGAATCGCTTGCCGCGCTTCGTCAGCGTGACCTTGGCCTCGGGATCGCAGCCGGGGGTGGCCAGGTCCTGCTTGAACTCGGCCACCTTGCCGGAGTGGGCCGTGAGCTTGACGGCGATCTCCGTCGGGGTTCCGTCGCGGCAGAGGTCCTTCGTCAGCTGCAGAATGCCGTTCGGCCCGCCGTCGAACTGGAGCGTGAAGCTCCGCAGCGGCAGGTCGGGGTTTGTCGGGAAGATGTTCCGCGTGCCGAACGGACCGACCTCGGTCACGCCGTCGATACGCAGGTCCACTGGCGGGGGCAGGATGACCATCAGGCCCGGCAGGGGCGCCGGCGTGTTCTGAGCCAGGTAGACGGGACCGCGCACCGGCTCCGCCTGGAGTGGCGAGTCGATGGTCGCCGTGCCCACGCGTGAGCTCTCAGGACAAGCGCTCGCGTCCGCCTCTGGACGCCTGCAGGCCCGGCTCAGAGCCTGCGCGGTGGAGGCCAACGAAAGCGGCAGGGTCACCTCCGCGCGCTTCAATGCAGCCTGTTCCGGATCGAGGCGGAGCGTGGTTGAGAGCGGCACGCGGTCGCGCACCCGAGTCGCTCCCGGCGCCCCGAGCGAACCTTGCGCCGAGGGCGTGAAGGCGAGCCGGTCGCACCCGGTGGGCGTGAACGTGAAGCTCTTCTGGGCGAAGGTGGCGGGGGCTCCGTACGAGTTGACCCGCGCGAACGAGCTCGCCGGCGCGCACGACGTCGGCATCCGCATGAAGGAGCCGCGGCTCGTCTTGCCGAGGAGTGTGAGCCGGACGCTCGTGATCTGGAGGTCGAGCCCCGACTGCTCGCGCGGCTGGTCGGCGAACAGCGATTCGAGGCCGATCCCGTCGGCCCCCGGCCGCAGGTAGACCGGCGACTCGAGGAACACGGGTGGCAGCGCCTGCGGAAGCGGGGCCGGCAGCTCCAGCGGCTGAAGCCTCAGCCCCAGCCGCGCCGGCTCGCCGCCGAGCGGGCGCAGGTTGTAGACGGTGCCGTTGATCGTCTGGGGCACGCCGAGGATCGGCAGCACGTTGATCAATGCGGTCACCTGAACAGTCCCGACCTTGGCGTTGTCCGGGCAGCTCGAGGAGGAACGCAGCTGCTCGCGCGAGCACAGCGCCGCGCCCTGCGGATTGCCGAGCAGGCCGGGCGCAAGGCGGACGAAGCTGTCCTTGACGTCGTCGCCGGACGACGGAGTCATCCGCTGGAACAGCGTCACATCCGGGTGCGAGCCGGCCTGCGTGCTCGACGGCGTGACCGTGAACTCGTCGAGTGTCACGCCCGCGGCGGCGGTCGCGGGAAGGACGGCAAGGATCAGCAACGACAGTGTCAGGCGCCTCATCTCTGTCACGTTACGGTCGTTGCCGTGTCCATGCGCCGGTTCCACCGACTGGCGACCTGGCGCGCTTAGACATCGACCGCAGCGACGTCAGCCAGTACGTTGCCAGAGGGGATGCGGTGAGCCTTCGCGCACGCCATCTGCCGCTGTACCTCGCGGCCCTTGCTGCCGGAGCCGTGCTGGCGTTTGCACTGTCCGCGTCGGCGCAGGGTGGAGCGCAACCGCCGCCGAGCGCGAGCTTCACGGCGGGCAACAACTACTGGTACGTGACCGGCACGACGTCCACGACCGCCACGATCGCCGCGGGCGGCACGGTGACGTTCAGCAGCCCCACGGGGAACAACGACCACAACGCGAGCTTCGGCGGCGCCGGACCGAGCTCATGCGATCCCGCGCTTCCCGGTCCCCCGACCGACGCACCCTGGAGCTCCACATGCCGTTTCGACACCCCGGGCACGTTCTCGTTCGTCTGCACGGCGCACTCCGGGATGGGAGGCACCGTGTCCGTCGTCGCGCCGGGCACGCCTACCACCCCGCCGCCCACAACCGGTCCAGGCACAACTCCTCCGGGCGGCAACCCTCCTGGCGGCTCGCCCGGACAGCCCGGATCGCTCTCCGTCAAGGTCGCCCGTCGCCAGCGCGGCACGACCCTGCGCGGATCCGTCACGACCAGCGCGGACGGCTCGCGCCTGGCCATCAGGGCGCTCGTCTCGAACCGCCTGCTCGCGAAGAGCAGGCCCAGGCGGATCCGCAAGGTGTCCGTCGGCTCGCTGCGGAAGCAGGTGCCGAGCGCGGGCAAGACGAGCTTCGCCGTGAGGCTGAGCGCCGCCGCCCGGCGCGCGCTCAAGCGCCATGAGCGCCTCGGCGTCGAGCTGCGCATCACCGTCACGCCGCCGACGGGCGACGCCAGCACGAAGACCGCGAAGGTCGTCCTGCGGCCGGCCGCCTAGGCGGCAGCGCGCGCGGACGGCACCAGCCGCAGCCGGTCGGGCAGGAACGGCACCACCGCCCGCTTGACGTACTCGCCGCCCGCCCGCACCAGCGCCCGGCGCACGAAGGCGGGCGGCAGCGGGGAGAACCCGTACTCGCGCCTGATGCGATCCGGCAGCAGCGCGATCGTGATGAAGTTGACCGTCTCGAGCAGCGGCTGCGCGACCCACGGCACCGGCGGCTCGAGGACGATCGCACGTGCCCGCTCGCGCGCCCAATCGGTCACGAACAGCCGGTCGCCCTCGAGCATCGAGCGCCTGTAGTCGTCGAGGTCGGCGAGCGTGCGCGGCATCTCTCCCGCTCGGAGCCCGAACAGGCGGCCCACCACGCGATAGTCCTTCCAGTACGCCTCCTCGTCCTCGCGCGACAGCGAGCCGACGTACGTGCGGTAGACGACGAGCCCCGAGTCGACGAGCGTGAACAGCACCCACAGCAGCAGCTCTGGGTCATCGGCCCGGTACGGCGTGCCCGCCGGATATGGGCCGACCTGCGAGTGCAGCGTCCCGCTCACGCGCTTGTGCATCTCGCGCACGGTGCGGGTCACCCGGTTCGCATCGGCGCGCTCGCCGAAGCCGATCGTGCCCATCACCTGAGCGGTGCGGGCGAGCCGGTCGTAGGGGTCCTCCACCGACGTCGAGTGTGCGAGCAGGCCGGAGACGGCGAGCGGGTGCGCGGCCTGCATTAGGAGCGCGCGCGGGCCCGACAACGCGAGCGCGCGCTCGCGGTGCACGCGCCGCAGCATCGAGGTGTCGTCGAAGTAGCCCGCCATCCCTACAACCAGGTTACGAACGGGCGGCTACAACGAGCTGAGATCTTTGCTCTCGTCCGCGAGCGCCGCCGGATCGACCTGCGTGTGCTCGATGATGAAGCGCTTGGCTTGCTCCAGGTCGTCGGAACGACCGACGGTCAGCGCGGCGGTCACGCGCCCGTCGTCGACGTAGAACGCCGTGAAGTCACCGTCCTGAAGCGACCCGCGGACGACCGGCTCACCCGAGCCCGGACCGACGTACTCCATCGACGACCAGTCCGCGAGATCGGAGAAGAAGTAGGGCACGACCTCGTGCTCGGTGGCTTGGCCGAGCATGTTGAGCGCCGCTGTCTTGCCCTGGTTGAAGGCAACGTCCCAGTGCTCGATCCGTATGTGCCGGCCGTGCACCGGGCTGTCGTACTCGCAGATGTCGCCGGCCGCGAAGATGCCCGGCGCCGAGCTCTCGAGCCGCGCGGAGCAGACCACCCCGCCCGCCTCGCCGATCTCGAGGCCGGCGGCCTTGGCGAGCGTGACGTCGGGGAGGACTCCGGCGCCGATCACGACGAGGTCGCAGTCGATCTCGAGGCCGCTCTTCGTGACGACCTTCTCGACCCGGTCGCCGGAGCCCTCGAAGCGCTCGAGCTCCTCGCCGCCGTGGACCTCCACCCCGTGCTGTTCGAGAATGCCCTGGAAGTAGCCGCCGATCTCCTTGCCGAACTGGCGCTCGAGCGTGACGTCCTCGAGCATCACGATCGCGCACTTGTCCCCGTGCGCGGCCGTGAGCGAGGCCGCCACCTCGGTGCCGATGTAGCTGCCGCCTACGACCACGACGCGCTCGAACCGATCCGCCTCCGCGCGCAGCGCCACCGAGTTGCCGAAGGCGCGGAGGTAGTGGATTCCATCGAGCTGACAGCCATCGACCCGCAGGCGGCGCACGTTCGCGCCGGTGGCGAGCAGGGCGTTGCCGAACTCGATCTCCTCTTTGGTCGACAGTCGCGCGACGTGCTCCTGCGCGTCGAGCTTCATCACGCTCGTCCCGAGCATCAGCTCGATGTTCTGCTCGTCCCACCACTCGTCCGGGCGGAAGAGGGCGTCCTCGCGCGACTCCTTGCCCTGCAGGAAGCCCTTCGTCAGCGGCGGGCGGTTGTAGGGCGGGTCGGACTCGCGGCTGACGAGCAGGATCGATCCCTCGCCGCCCCCCTCGCGCAGCCAGCGCGCGCAGTTTGCGGCCGCGAGGCCACCTCCGATGAGGAGATGGTCGACCTTTCGCGGCGCCATGTGGTCAGGCCGCCGTGCGGGTGGTGAAGCGCTCGGTCACGCGGGACTCGATACCCACGTCGAGCACCAGCAACACTTCGTCGCCCGCCTCGACGACCGAGTCGCCTGAGGGCACGAAGCCGCCGCCGTCGCGCAGGATCGAGATCACGAGCGAGCCGTCGGGCAGGCCCAGGTCCTTGACGCTCTTGCCCGCGGCGTCGGAGCCCTCGGCCACCTCGAGCTCGATGATCTCGAGCCGCTCCTCGGGCAGGTCGAGCAGGTGGACGAGGCCGTACTTGGGCACCTCGTGCTCGATCAGCCGCAGGATCAGGTCCGTCGCGGAGATGACCGGCTTGACGCCGAGCAGCTCGAAGTGCTGGAGGTTGCGAGGGTTGTTGCAGCGGGCGACGATCCGCGGCACGCCGTACTTCTCGCGCGCGACCTGCGAGATGAGGATGTTGTCCTCGTCGTCGCCCGTGACGGCAACGACGAGGTCGGCGCGCTCGATGCCGGCCCGCTCCAGCACCCACAGCTCGGTGCCGTCGCCGATCAGCGCGCTGTGCTCGAGCTCCTGCTCGACGACCGCGTAGCGCTGCTGGTCCGACTCGATGACGGTGATCTCGTGGCGTTTGTTGATGAGCTCGCGGGCGAGGTTCCAGCCGACCTTGCCAGCCCCGACGATGACGACGTACATGGCCTAGCCGGACACTCCCTCGAAGCGGATCTGGCCGCGCACGGCGGCCTCGAGCAGCTCGATCGCAGTCTGGGTCGGGCAGACCGTCTGCAGGCCCTGCTCGGCGTACCAGCGCGCCCGCGCCGGGTCGAGCACCCGCACCACCACGCGCTCGATGTTGAAGCGGCGCTTCGCGATCTGAGCGATGACGAGGTTGGTGTTGTCGCCGTCGGTGGAGGCGACGAAGGCGTCGGCCTGCTCGATGCCCGCCGCCAGCAGGGCGTCGATCTCGAGCGCCGTTCCCTCTGTGAAGCGGCCGCCGCGCTCCTCCCAGGAGGCATCGGCGTCCCGGTCAAGGAGCGCAATTGCCTCGGCATCCTCGTCGAGCACGGACACCTCGTGCCCCTCTAGGAGCATCGAGTGCGCAATCGACGACCCCACCCGGCCACATCCGACGATCAGCACAAACATGCGGTGCTCACACTCTACGGCAGGACACCCTCGCGGGTGCCCTCCTCGCCCGCGGGGGGCGCGGTGAGGATGACCCTGCAGGGCGCCTTCTCGATGACATAGCGGGTGGTGTCCCCGACGAAGCGATCTCGTATCCGGCCACGGCCGCCGAGCACCGCACCGCCGCGGACGCGCGTCGGCTCCTCGGCGGCGAGCACGATCGCCTCCACGCCGCGGCGGCGCGCCTCCGAGACAATCGCCTGACCCACGGTGCGGCCGCGAACCATCGCGGTGGCCACCTCGACGCCCGTCGTACTCCTCGCCGACCTCCTTGGCGCGAGCGAGCACCGCCTTAGCATCGCGCACGCGGTCCTCGGACACGCGCGCGTCGATCGGAAGCGACATCGGGATCTCGAACACGTACAGCGCCTCGAGCACCGCACCGCCCCCGCCGTCCTCGTCGTGCTCGGCCGCGAGCCGGCCCGCCGTGCCCACGATCTCGTCGTCGAGCTCCTCGCCGAACACGGGCACGAGGATGCTCCCGTACTCGGCCGTGTCGCGCTCCTGCAGCGCCGCGGCCGGGATCGTGAAGCGCTGGCGCAGCGGCTTGCCGCCGGCGCGCCGATAGACGACGTAGAGCACGATCCCGGCGACCATCCAGATGCTGCCGGCGATTCGCGCGCCCTCGTGAAGCGCGACGACGCTGATCCACATGCCGACGGCCAGGACGAGCCCGAACACCGAGGGCAGCGGCACCAGCGCGCCGCGCACCGGCACGGACAGGGGCACGCGGAAGGCGCTCGGGCGGGCCGGCTCGCGGAAGCGCAGCACGATCAGGGAGAGATGCGCGATCGAGAACGCGATCATCGCCCCGAACGCGAAGGTGCCGACGAGGAACTCGAGGTCGTGCGGCACCGCCAGGCCGAACGCGATCACGGTGGCGATCACGATCGCCACGTACGGAGTGCCGCGGAGCGCGCTGAGGCGGCCGACCGCACTCGGTATCTGACGGTTCGTGGCGAGCGAGTACGCGAGCCGCGCGAGGCCGAGCATCTGGCTGTTGATCGCGACGAGCAACGTGGCCACCGCCGTAACGGCGACCGTGTAGCGGCCCGCGTCGACGAGCCAGTCGGTCTCGTACGCATTGACGATGCCCAGCATCGGCGCCTCGATGAAGCGGCCGCCGAGCGGCGTCGCACCTGCCTGCACGGGCTGGGCCATGAGCGCCGCCGAGCTGACGACCACGAAGAGCAGCAGCGCGATCGTCGACGACACGATCACCACCCGCCGCAGGCCGCGCCGGCCCACGCGCACCTCGCCCGCGAGGCCCGAGGCCGCCTCGACGCCGATCAGCGCCACGCAGGCGACGCCGAGGGCGAAGATCGCGTTCTCCCATTTCGGCGCCTCACCCAGCTCTACCGAGTCCGCGATCGCCCCGGCGTCGAAGAACTGGACGAACGCGATCCCGCTGACCGCCACCAGCACGACGATCGCGGTGAGCGAGACGCGCAGCACCGTTCGCAGCCGGCGCGCCGTGACCCCGCGGATGTTGACCGCTGCCACGAGCAGCAGCGCCAGCCCGGCGACCACCACCTCGATGAGGCCGTCGTCGATGCCCGGCGCGAACACGGCGAGGTAGTCGGTGATGACGATCGCACCCGCCGCCATCACGATCAGGTAGTCGAGCAGGATCGCCCAGCCGGCGATGAAGCTCCAGAGCTCGTCGAAGGCGTAGCGCGCGAGCGTCGAGGCGCCGCCGCGCTCGATGTGGAGCGAGGTGCCCTCGACGTAGGTGGCCATCGTGACGGCGAAGAAGAGCCCGGCGACCACATAGACGAGCGGCGTCAGCCCGAGCGCGTCGCCGGCAACGACGCCGAGCGCAAAGAACATAGAGGCGACGACGGCGCTCAGCGTGACGGCGAACAGTGCGGGCTCGCCCAGCCCGCGCGTGACTCGCAACCCGGCACGCTCGGAGCCCTTGCGCAGCCCCTCGCGCGCCCGCAGCGCCGCCCGGACGCGGGGGTCGCTCACTCCGTCCGGCCGCGGGCGTCGTCCGCGGGCTCTCGCGTGCTCGCTGCGCGCGCCCGGGACAGGTAGAGCCGCCCGGCGCCGAGTAGCGCCAGCAGCGTCCCGAGCAGCACGCCGACGGCCAGTGCCCCTCCCCCACCCGCGAGCGCCACCACGATCATCACGAGCCCGACCACCAGCAGCGCGACGCTGAGCACCCGGGTCGTGGCCAGATAGGCGCGTTCCACGCGGCCTATCGTAGTCCCGCTTCGGCCTGCGACCGCTGCCCGTCGACTCCCCTCGAGGAGTCGATGATCACGCGGCAGGGCCGCTCCGCAAGCACCGTCTCGAGTGACTTCCCGAACAGCGACTTGCCGGTCCGGCGCGGCGGAAGCGGCATCACGATCGCGCGCGCGTGGATGTCCTTCGCCTCCTCCACGATCCGGCGTCCGCTTCCGCCCGGCCGCACCTTCTCCCAGTGACCCGTCACGCGTCGCCCGCCGCGCACGCGCGCCGAGTCGATCGTCGACGCGGCCTTGCGCTCCTGCTCGGGCATCACGGCGTCGATCGGCGAGTTCGGCGGCACGGTGATGGTCACGAGCACGTGAATGCCGCGGCGCCGGCGCGCGGCCAGCCGCGCCGCGATCGCAACCGCCTCCGGCGAGTAGTTGCCGTCCTCGAACGCCACCAGCACGGACTCGTACTCGACCTCGTGCTCGACCACCGGCTTGGGCATCACGACCTTGTGCGTCTGGGTGAGCGAGAGGCCCTGACGACGCCGGTAGACGAAATAGAGCAGCAAGCCCACCGCCATCCACAGCGGCCCCGAGACGAGCACGCGCACGTCCAGCACCGTCGCGACGATCAGCGCGATTCCCGTGGCGATACCGCCGAACACCGCGAGCACGGGTACCTCGTGGCCGCGTATGTGAAGAGTGACCGGGCTGCGCCACGGGCGTTCGATCTCCGGGCTCCTCCAGCGCAGCGCCACCACCGAGGCGTGCGCCATCGTGAACGAGAGCATCGCTCCGAAGGCGTAGATCACCCCCAGGAAGTCCGCCTGGCCAGGCAGGATCGCGATGCAGGCGATCAGCCCGAAGACCGCGATCGCAATGTAGGGCGTGCGGAACCTCGGGTGCAGGACACGCAGGATCTCGGGCAGCTGCCGGTGCTGGCCCATCGAGTAGGTGAGCCGCGAGACGCCGAGCATGCCCGCGTTCGTCGCGATGAAGAGGATCGTGGCCGCGAGGATGCCGACGTAGACCTCGGCGGGCCCCTGGAGGCTGCCGAGATCCATGTTCTCGACGACGCCCAGGATCGGATCGTCCGCGTAGCCGCCCTCCTCCTTGGGCTTGGCGAGCAGCGTCTCGCCGTTCTCGACCGGCATCGCCGACAGCGCGACGGCCGGCAGGAAGGCGTAGATCACGACCACCGCGATCACGACCAGCCCCATGCCGCGCGGGATCGTCTTGCCGTAGTCGCGCGCCTCCTCGGCCAGGTTCGAGATCGTCTCGATGCCCGTGTAGGCGACCATGCCGACGGGGATTGCGATCAGGAAGTCCGCGACGGTCGGGGTGGTGCCGAAGTCGATCTGGTTGACGAGCTGCTCCGGGTCGAGCACCAGCGCCACGCCCACGATCACGAGCAGCACCTGCGTGCAGAAGTCGGCGACGGCGAAGAACACGTTGACGCCGGCCGACTCCTTCACGCCCACGACGTTCACCACTCCGAGCAGGACGACCACGACGATGCCGCCCACGATGTCGGCGGGCGACTCGCCGAGCGGCGACCAGAACACCCCCAGGTAGTGCGGCACGAAGAAGGCCGAGATCGCGATCGTGACGACGTAGGTGAGCATCTGGCCCCAGCCGGCGAAGAAGGACCAGAACTCGTTGAAGGCTCGCCGCGAGAACGACGCCGAGCCGCCCGCCTCCGGGTACATCGTGGTCGCTTCCGTGTAGGTGGCGGCCGTGCAGGCGAAGATCGCGCCGGCGATCAGGAACACCACCGGCGTCATGCCGAGCGCGAAGATCGCTACCAGGCCGAGCGCGTAGTAGATCGAACTGCCCACGTTGCCGTAGGCGGTCGAGAACAGGGCTCCGGTGCCGAGAACCCGCTCGAGCCCGCGATTCTTGGGTCGGTACTCGGCCATGTCTGCCTGAAACGCTAAATGGTACGACCGCCGAACCTCAGCTGTCGAAGCCGGCGCCCACCCGGTCGAGCAGGCGCAGCCATGGACCGCGCCTGCCACGGCGCTCGTCGGACCTGATCAACGCGCTGCGGGTGGCCTGGACGACGGCGTAGCGAAGCGGCTCGGGCGGGAACGGGATCGGCCGGCTGCGCACCAGCTCGAGCCTCGTGAGCTCGGTGTCGCGGCCGTGCACCAGGTCGAGCGCCACCTGGGCGCCGAAGCGGGTCGCGCCCACTCCCAGCCCGGTGTAGCCGACCGCGTAGACGGCTCGGCCGCCGAGCGCCTTGCCGAAGGTCACGCAGAAGCGCGAGCTCGTGTCGATCGCCCCCGCCCAGCGGTGCGTGAAGCGCAGGCCCTCGAGCTGCGGGAACGTCTCGAAGAAGTTGTGCGCGAGCAGGTTGAACACCGCTGGGCTCTCCTCGAGCTCGGGGCGCATGCCGTTCGCCCAGTGGTAGACCGCCTCGTAGCCGCCCCAGAGGATGCGGTCGTCGGCGGTGAGCCGGTAGTAGTGGAAGCGGTTGCCCGAGTCGGCGAGCCCCTCGCGGCCCTCCCAGCCGATCGCGGCGCGCCGCACCGGGTCGAGCGGCTCGCTCACGAGCACGTAGTCGTAGACGGGGATCACGTAGCGGCCGATCGAGCGGACCAGCGGCGGGAAGGCGTTGGTGGCGAGGACGACCCTCGCGGCGCGCACGCGCCCGGCTTCCGTCTCCAGTACGACGCCGGCGCCGTCGCGGCGCAGGGACGTGACCTTCGTGCCCTCGTGGATGCGCACGCCATCCTCGAGCGCAGCCGCGCGCAGCCCCCACGCCAGCCGCGCAGGGTCCACCAGCGCCCCACCGCCGGTGCGGGTCAGAAGGCCTCCGAGATAGGTCGGCGAGTCGACCCTCGCGCGCACCTGGGCGCGGTCGAGCAGCTCGACCTCGTGCCCATAGCGGCGCGCGAGCTCGGCCCCCTCGGGCAGGCCGGCGAGCTCGTGCTCGCGCGTCGCGACGTCGATGAAGCCGTTCTCCTCCCAGGCGGCATCGATGCCGCGCTCGTCGAGGGTCGACCGGAGCGCGGCGTAGTTCTCGTCGCCGAGCTCGACGAGCCGGCTCATCTCGCCCGGCCAGCGCGACTCGCCGTTCTCGAGGCCGTGCGTCAGCGAGGCGTCGAGGAAGCCGCCGTTGCGCCCGCTGGCCCCCCACCCGCAGCGATCGCCCTCGAGCAGCAGCACGTCCTCGTGCGGGGCCGCGAGCATCGCCGCCCAGAGGCCGGTGAAGCCGCCTCCGACGATCGCGAGGTCGCAGCTCGCCTCGCCGTCGAGCGGCGGCGAGGGCGCGGGCGCCTCCGGGGAGTCGAGCCAGAAGACGCTCTGCTCGGAGTCGGCGAGCGGCTCGCTCAGCCGTGCGCTGTCGTCGGCTGGGGCGATGGCGGAAAGCCTGTCACAGCGCCTGGATCTACCTCGTCACATCTATGACGGAGCACCAGACGCTGCGACAGGAGCACCGATGCAAACCACACACGACACCCCCTCGGCCTCAGAGGTCACCACCGAACTCAGCAACCTCCTGGGCGGCCTGGGGATTCTCACCATCCAGGTCATGCCGTTCGCGCTCCCAGGCCTCGTGCTGCTCTTGCCGCTCGTGCTGCCGCTGCTCGTGATCGGCCTCGTGGTCCTGCCGTTCTGGCTGCTCGCCCGGGCGCTACGCGCGCTCGTGCGCCGTACGCCGCGCGGGACCGAGCCCGCGCGGCGTGTGGTCCCGAGCCTCAGACCAGGAACGGAACCATGAGCAGCGCAGGAGGGGTCAGGTCTTGCATTCACGCATTCCCCGTCTCGTAGGCTCGCAGTCTGCGGCTGACGGTGCAGACATGGCGCCCGAGAAAGGACGCGATGCTCTGCATGGTGTAGCCATGGGTTCGGTAGGCCGTCGCGATGCTTCCGCCGCTACCACCGTCCCGAAGCAACTCGGCGAGCTGCGGCCGGCCGTCGCCCCAGTCGTGCTCGACGAACTCACTCCCCGGCCGACGGGCGGGCAGATGCCTGCGGCGAAAGTCGTCATCGCCAACGACAACACCGAGGGTCGGCGCCGGCGGATCGGACTGCTCCGCCACAAAGGCTCTGTATGCAGCTACCCCGTCCGCCCCGCCGGGATCTCCGAACCATCCAAGCGCCTCATCGACGGCTAGCCACTCCGGTGCCGTTTGCTCGCCGGCCAAAGCCGGATGAGCGCCCCAGCGCCATGAAGACGGTGCTTCGCAGAGCCCAGCGACCACCGGATTGAGCGCGATGTAGCGGAAGGTCTCGAGCAGATGGCGATCTCGTTGAACCAGCCGTGCGCTGAAGCGTCCCGCGAACAGGGGCCCAATTCGTTCATGGCGCCGGTTGTACGCCTGTGCGTATCCACTCTTGAGGCGAGCCATTCCTCGGGACAGGTTCGGGATGGGCGTGCGGATCAGAAGGTGAAAGTGGTTCGGCATGAGGCAGTACGACAGACAGCCCCAGCTGAACCGCCCCAGCGTCCGCGCCAGGATGTGGAGGAAGAGGCGACGATCGCCGTCGTCGAGATAGATGTGGTTCTTTGCGATACCCCGAGCTGTGACGTGATAAATGCCGTCAGCGACAAGTACGCGAAGAGGGCGGGCCACTCACCATTAAGCGAGTGGCCCGCAAACTTCGGCCCCGCCGATGCTCGGATGCAAGACCTGACCCCTTGCGGTCCCGAGCCTCAGACCAGGAACGGAACCATGAGCAGGGCGACGATGTTCGCCACCTTGATCATCGGGTTGATCGCCGGGCCGGCGGTGTCCTTGTAGGGGTCGCCGACGGTGTCGCCGGTGACCGAGGCCGCGTGGGCCTCCGAGCCCTTGCCGCCGTATTCGCCGTCCTCGATCAGCTTCTTCGCGTTGTCCCAGGCGCCGCCGCCGGACGTCATCGAGATGGCGGCGAAGAAGCCGACCACGATCACTCCGATCAGCAGGCCGCCGAGGGCCTGGTAGGAGAGCAGGCCGACCACCACGGTCACCACGATCGGGATCAGCGCCGGGACGATCATCTCGCGCTGCGCCGAGGCCGTGACGATGTCGACGGCGCGCCGGTAGTCCGGCTTCTCGGTGCCGTCCATGATGCCCGGCTTCTCCCGGAACTGGCGCCGCACCTCCTCGACCACGCCGCCGCCCGCGCGGCCGACGGCTTCGATCGCGAGCGCGGCGAACAGGTAGACCATCATGCCGCCGACCAGCAGCCCGATAAGGACCTCGGGCTGCGAGATGTCGAAGCCCGACAGCCGCTCGCCGGATGCAGCCGCCTCCTCGCGCAGCTCCTCGATGAAGGCGGCGAACAGCACGAGCGCCGCCAGCACGGCCGAGCCGATCGCGTAGCCCTTGGTGACGGCCTTGGTGGTGTTGCCGACCGCGTCGAGCGGGTCGGTCACGTTGCGGACCTCTTCGGGCAGGTCGGCCATCTCGGCGATGCCGCCGGCGTTGTCGGTGATCGGGCCGAATGCGTCGAGAGCCACGATCAGACCGGTCAGCGACAGCTGCGCCATGACCGCCACGCCGATGCCGTAGATGCCGGCCAGCTCGTTCGCCGCCAGGATGCCGAGCGCGAGCAGGATCGCCGGCGCGGCGGTCGACTGGAAGCCCTGAGCGAGCCCCTGGATGATGTTCGTGGCGTGCCCGGTCTGCGAGGCCCGCGCGGTCGTGCGCACCGGCCGGAAGCGCGTCGACGTGTAGTAGTCGGTGATCACGAACAGGCCCGCCGTGATCGCGATGCCGACGAGCGTGCAGAGGTACAGATCCGTGCCGGACGGGGCCTCGTCCGAGCCGCCACGCAGCAGCGCGGAGACGTCGTTCTGGAAGGTGAGGTCGTCCATCATCCAGAACGTGATCGGCAGGAACGCGAGCGCGGCCAGCACGCCCGACACGATCAGGCCCTGGTAGAGGGCGCGCTCGACGTTGCCGCTCGCGCTCCTCACCGCGTAGGTGCCGATGATCGAGGCGATCAGCGAGACGCCGCCGATCACGAGCGGGTAGACGGCCACCGTGCCGATCTGGTCGAACGTCAGGACGCCGAGCAGCATCACGGCGACGGCCGTGACGGCGTAGGTCTCGAAGAGGTCGGCCGCCATGCCGGCGCAGTCGCCGACGTTGTCGCCCACGTTGTCCGCGATCACCGCGGGGTTGCGCGGGTCGTCCTCCGGGATGCCCGCCTCGATCTTGCCGACCAGGTCGGCGCCCACGTCGGCGGCCTTCGTGAAGATGCCGCCGCCCAGTCGCGCGAAGACGGAGATCAGCGAGCCGCCGAAGCCGAGTCCGACGAGGGCGTCGATCGCGTCGCGCTCCTCGACGTCGGCGAGGATCAGGACCCCGTAGTAGCCGGCGACGCCGAACAGCGCCAGGCCCGCCACCAGCAGTCCCGTGATGGCGCCGCCCTTGAAGGCCACGTCGAGAGCCCGCGATACGCCGCTACGGGCCGACTCGGCCACGCGCGCGTTCGCCCGCACCGAGACGTTCATCCCGATGAAGCCGGCGCTACCCGACAGGGTTCCGCCGATCAGGAAGCCGACGGCGATCAGGATGCCCTCGGCGTCCTGGGCCTCGAGCGCGATCGCGAGCAGGATCGCGAGCACCACGGCGACCCCGCCGATGATCGTGTACTGGCGCCGCAGGTAGGCGCTCGCGCCCTCCTGCACCGCCGCGGAGATGCTCTGCATCTCCTCGTTTCCGGGCGAGAGCGCGAGCAGCCAACGCGCGGTAAGCACGCCGTAGACCACGGCGGCCCCGGCGCAGGCCAGCGCGATTACCACGCCCCAGTCAGTCAGGAATTCCAACGGGTTTGTCCTCCGTCCAAGTCAGTCAGGGAGCGGCTCGCGCGCAGAGGGCGCACGTTTGGGGGTACCGCCCGAAAAGAGCGGCGGGCAGTCTATCGACTCCGCCGGGCATTGCCCCGGGGTCAATGCACGATCGCGCTGTCGAGTGCTCCGGCGCAGGCGTCGTCGGGCTGCGGGCCGATGCGCGGCAGCGCTCGGATCAGCAGGGCCCGCAGCCGCTCGAGGTTCTCCTGGAAGACCCCGAACGCGCTATCGGCCGAGACCGGCGGCACGTGCGGCATGCCCTCCAGCCCGACGTCGTAGTCGGTGACGAGCGAGACGTTCGCGTAGCAGAGCTGCAGCTCGCGCGCGAGCCACGCCTCGGGGTACTGGGTCATGTTGACGACGTCGAACCCGCTGGCCGTGTACCAGCGCGACTCGGCGCGCGTCGAGAAGCGCGGGCCCGCGATCACAACGACCGTGCCGCCCTCCACGACCGGGATCGCCTCCTCGCGCGCGGCCTCGGCGAGGATCGAGCTGAGCTCGCTGCAATACGGATCGGCGGCCGAGACGTGTGTCGTCTGGGGGCCGTCGTAGAAAGTGCTCTCGCGCGCCTGCGTGCGGTCGACGAACTGGTCGCAGATCACGAACGTGCCCGGGGCGAGCTCCGGCTTCAGCGAGCCGACGGCGCACGGGCCGACGATCCGCTGGACGCCGACCTCCTTCATCGCCCACACGTTGGCGCGGTAGTTGATCCGGTGCGGAGGCAGCGAGTGCTCGGGCCCGTGCCGCGGCATGAAGGCGACCTCGACGCCCTCGAGGGTTCCGACGCTCACCGGCGCGGACGGCGGCCCGTACGGCGTGGCCACCGGCATCTCCTCGACCTGGTCGAGGAAGCGGTAGAAGCCGGAGCCCCCGAAGATCCCTATCACGAGCCGGGGGTCCAGATCTTCGAACGGGCCTTGGCGCGCTCCGCCTCGTCGGAGCTCTGCTGCGGCTCGTCGGCGGCGGGCTCGCCCGGCTGCGCCTCGGCGCCCGTCTCACGCACGTACAGCATCTGCACCTGAGCGAGCGCGTCCTTGATCTGGCCGACCGCCTCCTCCGGCGTGAGCGGCAGCATCGCCCGCGCGGCGTCGATCGCCTTCTTCGCCTCGACGGGATCCTTCGCCTCCGGGATGGTCAGCTTCTGGCCGGCCAGGTTGACGAGCGTGGCGACGGTCTGCAGCACGACGTCGTCGACCTTCACCCGGCGCAGCGCGTCCAGCAACTGCTCCTCGGTTGGCTCCTGGGGAGTACTCACGTGGTCACCTCCTCGGCGGCGTAGGTGCGCTGGGTCAGCGCCACCTCCGCCGCGTAGACCTCATCCATGGAAGCACCCTGGGCCAACGCGTGCTTCTGTCGCTGCGCGCCGTTCTCCTCCGGCAGGCGCGGTTCGATTCCAAGCTCGGCGCGGGCGGGCGCCGTCCAGTCGAGCAGCCGCTCGAGCGCCGCGGCCGCCGGGTACTCCTCGCGCCGGACCAGGTCGATCAGCTTCCCGTCGAGCCCGTGGCGAATCGCCCGCCAGAAGTTCTCCTCGATCACGCGGCCCGGCGGATCATCGAAGTGAACGCCCTCGTCATGGTCGATCGCCGCCTGCGCCACGCAGGCCGTGATCAGCCCGGCGAGGGCGGTTGAGTCGTCGCCGCTCGCCTGCGCGTCGCAGATGCGCATCTCGACGGTGCCGTAGCCGTGATGCGGCCGCACGCTCCACCACACCTGGGTGAACTCCACGATCGAGTTGGTCTGGACGAGGAAATCGATGTAGTCCGCGTACCCGGCCCAGCCGCCGAATGCATCGGGGATGCCGCAGCGCGGGAAGCTCTTCGTGAAGATCTGCGAGCGCGCCGAGTGCAGGCCGGAGTGACGCCCGTCGAGGAAGGGCGAGTTGGCCGAGATCGCGAGCAACTCGGGCATGACGAGGCGCAGCCGGTCGCAGACGCGGACCGCGCGCTCCGGCCCGTTCACGCCGACGTGGACGTGCACGCTGAACGTGTTGTTGCGCCAGGCCACGTACTGCAGCGCGCTCTCGACCCGGCGGTAGTGCTCGGTGTCGATGATCTGCTGGTCCTGCCAGGGGCTCCACGGGTGCGTCCCGGTCGCCCCCAGCAGCAGGTCCTGGCTCGCGGCCAGCGCGAACAGGCGCGAGCGCGCCTCGCGCTGCTTGGCCACGGCGTCGGCGAAGTTCTCGCCGCGCCCGGAGCGGATCTCGATCTCCGAGCGAATCAGCTCCCCCGCAACGGCCTGGGCCAGCACGGGGTCGTCCTGCGCCGCGTTGTAGAGCGAGTCGAAGCGCTGCGCGAGCGAGTAGCTCGCGGGGTCGAGGATCGCGAACTCCTCCTCTATTCCGACAGTGAAGTCCGTCGAGGCCTCGAAGACCTCTCTGACCCTCGGCATGTCGAGCATGGCGGGATGCTTAGGTGAGGTAGAAGTAGAGCGCGTACAGCAGATCGACGGCGGGGCTCGAGGTGTGGACCGTGACCTCGGGCGGCACCTGCAGAAGGGCCTCGGAGTAGTTGAAGATGATCTTGACGCCCGCCTGCACGAGGTCGTCGGCCACCTGCTGGGCCGCCTCCGTGGGCACCGCGAGCACCCCCACCACGACGTCCTCCTCGCGAATCACGCGCTCGAGATCGTCGTAGGGGCGAACGGTCAGGTTCTCGTTGACGCTCGTCCCGACCTTCGACGGATCCTTGTCGAAGAGCGCCACGACCCTGAAGCCGTGGTCGGCAAAGATGTCCGAGCCGGCGATCGCCTGGCCAAGGTTGCCGGCGCCGAACAGCGCGATGTTGTGCTTGCCGGTGGTCCGCAGGATCTTGCGGATCTGCGAGACGAGCGAGTCGACGTTGTAGCCGACCCCGCGCTTGCCGAACTTGCCGAAACCGGACAGGTCGCGGCGGATCTGGGTGGAGTTGACGTGCGTGTAGTCCGCCAGCTCCTGGGACGAGATCGTCTCCCGGCCCATCTTCTTGGCCTGGGTGAGGACCTGGAGGTAGCGCGACAGTCGGGCGGCGACGCCGAGCGACAGCCGCTCCGACGCACCCGGCTCGGCCTCGGGCCTCGCCGGCTGTAGCCCGACGCCGCCCGCTTGGGGCTCGTCGTACTTCACGAAGGGCTCACTCTATCGAGCCGCTCGCGCAGCGACGCCTCCTGCACGAAGAACTCGAACAGCTCCTCGCCGTCCAGCTCGAGCACCGGTATGCGCTCCCCGTAGCGCGCGTGCAGGACCGGATCGACGCTCACGTCGACCTCCTCGAGCTCGAACCCGTGCTCGGCGCGCACGCGCTCCACCACGGTGCGGGCGGTTTCGCACAGATGGCAGCCGGGCTTCCCGTAGAGGGTGATTGTCGGCACGGATGTCACTCTAGGCGCCGAATGGAGCACCTGGAGCTGGTGATCTTCGGCCTGCTGGTCGGCATCGTCGTCTTCGCGTCGCTGGCGAGCCTGCTGCGCGTGCCGTACCCGATCCCGCTCGTGCTGGGCGGCCTCGCGCTCGGCTTCATCCCGGGCGTGCCCTCCCCGGAGCTCGACCCGGAGCTCGTGCTCCTCATCTTCCTGCCGCCGCTCCTCTACGGAGCCGCCTTCTTCACCTCGCTGCGCGACCTGCGCCGCAACGCGCGCCCGATCGCCCTGCTCGCGATCGTGCTCGTGTTCGTGACGATGGGCGCCGTCGCCGTCGTGGCGCACGAGGTGATCGGGCTCAGCTGGGGAGTGTCGTTCGTCCTCGGCGCGATCGTGTCGCCCACCGACGCCGTCGCGCCGGCCGAGATCCTGCGCCGGGTCGGCGCGCCGCGGCGCATGATCACCGTCGTCGAGGGCGAGAACCTGACGAACGACTGGACCGCGCTAGTCCTCTACAGGGTCGCGGTCGCCGCGGTGGTGAGCGGCACCTTCTCGCTGTTCGACGCGAGCGTCGAGTTCCTGCTGAGCGGCATCGGCGGCCTGGCGGTCGGCCTCGTTGCCGGCCGCATCATCCGGGAGATCCGCAGGCGGATCGACGATCCGCCAACCGAGATCACGATCTCGATCCTCAGCGGCTACGCCGCCTACCTCCCCGCCGAGGAGCTCGGCTTCTCGGGCGTGATCGCGGCCGTCACGGTCGGCATCTACATGGGCTGGTACACGCCCGAGCTGACCACGCCGACCATGCGCATGCAGAGCGTCTCGGTGTGGGAGATCCTCACCTTCCTGCTGAACGCGGTGCTGTTCCTGCTGATCGGGATGCAGATGCCGTCGATCCTCGACGACCTCAGCGGCGACAGCGCCGGCAACCTCTTGTGGTGGGGGCTGCTCATCAGCTTCACCGTCGTCGCCGTGCGCCTTGTCTGGGGGTTGACGGCCGTCTACGTGGTCCGCGCGATCGACCGGCGCGAGTCGCAACGCGCGCGCCGCACCAGCTGGCGGGAGCGCTTCATCGGCGGCTGGGCGGGTATGCGCGGCGCGGTCTCGCTCGCCGCGGCGCTCGCCGTGCCGCTCGAGACGGACAGCGGGGCCCCCTTCCCCGAGCGCGACCTGATCATCTTCCTCGCCTTCGCCGTCATCCTCGTCACGCTCGTGGGCCAGGGGCTCACGCTTGGGCCGCTGATCAAGCTGCTCGGTGTCGAGGACGACGGCGCGGAGGAGCGCGAGGAGGTGGACGCGCGCATGCGGGTTGCCGAGGCGGCGCTCGCGCGGCTCGACGAGCTCGTGGAGGAGGAGTGGGTGCGCGAGGACACCGTCGGGCGCGTGCGCGGCATGTACGAGTACAGGCGGCGGCGCTTCACGGCACGCGTCGAAGGGGATGGCGATGAGGCGTACGAGGAGCGCACCGACCAGTACCTGCGGCTCATGAACGAGCTCTTCAACGCTCAGCGTCAGGAGCTCATCTCGCTGCGCAACTCGCTGGAGATCTCCGACGAGGTGCGGCGCCGGATCGAGCGCGACCTCGACCTCGAAGAGTCGCGGCTCGCCTAGGCGAGCCGCGCGCTGGCGTCCAGGTCGAGGTAGGCCGGGTAGGCGAGCGGCTCGAGGAAGCGCGCCGCTCCGGCGATCATCGCCGCGTTGTCGGTGCAGAGCTCGACCGGCGGCACCCACACGGGCACGCCCAGTTCTCCGACAGCGGTGCGGAGCCGCGAGTTCGCCGCGACGCCGCCGCCGATCGCCAGCCGTTCGAGGCCCTCGCGCTCGAGCGCCGTGGCGGTCCGTGCCGTGAGTGCGTCCACGATCGCGCGCTGATAGGAGGCGGCGAGGTCGGGGGCACGGCTATCGGCCTCGTCGCCCAGATCGCGGATCCGGTAGAGCAGCGAGGTCTTGAGGCCGCTGAAGCTGAAGTCGAGCTCGCCGGGGGCGCTGACCGGGAACTCGAACGCGTCCGGGTCGCCGTCGCGGGCGAGCCGATCGACCGCGGGGCCGCCGGGGTAGCCGAGCCCGAGCAGCCGTGCGCCCTTGTCGAACGCCTCGCCGGCGGCGTCGTCGAGCGTCTGGCCGAGCACCGTGTAGCGGGCCGGGTCTTCCACGCGCGCGAGGAAGGTGTGTCCGCCGCTCGCCACGAGGCACAGGTACGGAGTCTGGACGGGCTCCGGGCCGAGCGTGCTCGCCACCACGTGGCCATGCAGGTGGTCGACCGGCACGAGCGGCAGCCGGCGCGCCGCCGCCAGCGCCTTCGCCGACGAGAGCCCCACCAGCAGCGCCCCGATCAGGCCGGGTCCGTGCGTGACCGCGACCGTGTCGACGCCGTCGAGCTCGACGCCGCCGCGCTCGAGCGCGTCCGCCGTCACGGCGTCGACCAGCTCCAGGTGGTGGCGCGAGGCGATCTCGGGCACGACCCCGCCGTAGCGCGCGTGCAGCAGCCCCTGCGACGCGATCACGTTGGAGCGGATCTCGCCGTCCTCCGTGACCACGGCGGCGCAGGTGTCGTCGCAGCTCGTCTCGATCGCGAGGATCACGCGGTGGCGCGTTCCGGCGCCGTCCGCCACATGATGAGCGCGTCCTCTCGGTTGTCGTGGTAGTAGGCCCGCCTGCGTCCGGCTGCGCGGAAGCCGAAGCGCTCGTACAGGCGGATTGCGTCCTGGTTCGAGGTCCGCACCTCGAGCGTGTACTGCTCCGCGGGCCGGTCACCGAGCTCGAACAGCCGCTCGAGCAGCGCGCTCGCGATGCCCTGGCGGCGGCGGCTCGGATCGATCGCCACGTTCATCAGGTGCCAGACCGTGTCGTAGCGAGAGCAGACGACATAGCCCACCAGCTTGCCGTCGACGAGCGCGGCCAGGCAGATGCCGTTCTGCTTGGAGAGCTCGAGCACGAACATGGCCAGCGACCACGGCGTCGGGAAGGCGCGCCGCTCGATGGCGATGACCTGCGGCAGGTCGGCGTAGGTGAGTTGGCGAATCTCGGGCTCGGTCACTGCGGCTTTGCGTCAGGTGCTCTCAGATAATCAGGGAGGACGGCCTCCGGCGGCTCGTCGCCCACACCCTGCGCCAGTCGGCAAACGTGGAGGCCACGAACCACGTGAGCGCCCGCCTCGTCCGGCGCCACCGTGATGCCGGCCGCTTCGAGCGCCTGCCGAAATCGTACCGAGCCGTCGCCCGCTGACAGCGGGCTCGCGCCCGACGCGCGCACGCGCTCCGCGAGCGCCTCCGGGCTGAGCGCCTCGGGCTCCCAGTCCGGGACCCCCGGAGCCTCCAGGAGCGCGAACACCTCGCCCCGCTTCGCATCGATCACGGCCAGCCGCTCGTCGGCCTCGATGCCGGCCGCCAGCGCCGCGAGCGAGGACACCGGCCGCAGCGGGAGCCCGGTCGCGTGCGCGAGCGCGCGCGCGGTCGCGACCCCGATCCGCAGCCCGGTGAAGGCACCCGGCCCCACCCCGACCGCGATCGCCTCGAGCTCCGGCCAGTCGAGCGCGGCGCGCGACATCGCGTCCTCGATGGCCGGCATCAGCTCGCTCGCGTGCGCCGGGGGGCGGCCGAGGCGCTCGGCCGCAGGCGCGATCTCGAAGGCCTGGCCGTCGGAGCGCAGCACGCAGGCGCTCGACGCCGCCGTCGATGTGTCGAAGCCGAGCAGGCTCACTCGATCGTGATCCTGCGCCGGTCCTCGCCGGCGTGCTCCAGCCGCACGCGCGCCGCCACCCGGCGCAGCTCCGGCTCCGCCACGGCCGGCCACTCGACGAACGCGACCCGCTCGCCGGTCAGGTAGTCGTCGAGCAGCGCCGGATCCTCACCCGCGAGCGAGCCGAGCCGGTATAGGTCGAGATGCGCCACCTCGACGCGCCCGGGCAGGACGTGACCGATCGTGAAGGTGGGGCTCGTCACCGGCCCCTCGACGCCCAGAGCGCGGGCCGCCCCCCGGACGAAGGTCGTCTTGCCGCTGCCGAGCTCGCCCGTGACCAGCACCACGTCGCCCGGTTCGAGCCGCTCGGCGAGCTGCGCTCCCGCGGCCTCGGTCTCCTCCGCTGAGCGGGTCTCGATCTCCACGCGGCCGTGCTCAGCCGAACAGGCCCATCTGCGGCGGATCCGGCTCCGGCACCGGAGCCGGCATGACCGGGGCCACCGCCCCGATCGGCACCGGCGGCGGCTCCTCGAGCAGCGCCGGGACGCGCGCGAAGGCGGCGCGCAGGTCCTCGAGCGTCTTGGTCGAGCGCAGCGCGGCCGCCGGGTGGAAGACGGGGTACACGCGCACGGTTCGCCCGCCGAGCTCGTGTACCTCGGGCTTGCCGTGCACCGCCGTGATGCCTCGCGTCGTGCGCGTGACCACCTGCATCGCGAACTTGCCGAGCGTGCAGATCAGCTTCGGCTCGATCAGCTCGATCTGGCGGTGCAGATAGGGCCGGCAGGAATCGATCTCGTGCTGCTCGGGATCGCGGTTGCCGGGAGGCCTGCACTTGACGACGTTCGTGACGAACACGTCTGGGCGCGAGAGCCCGATCTCCTCGAGCAGCTGGTCGAGCAGCTTGCCGGCGCGGCCGACGAACGGGAGGCCCTGGACGTCCTCCTGCTGGCCCGGGCCCTCTCCGACGAACATCAGATCGGCGTCCGCGTTGCCGTTCCCGAACACCACGCGGTTGCGGCTCTCGTGGAGCGGGCAACGAACGCAGCCGGACGCCTCGCGGTAGAGGGCGACGAGTTCCTCGCGCCGCTCCGCTGCGGGTCGAGACTGCATGGACACAGAGCCTAGGGACAGGCGGCGACGGAGGAGTTCGCGGGTATCCTTGAGGCGCTGGCCGCTACCGACCATCGGAGTGGACCGGCAGGGGCAATGAACCAACGATTCACCCGTGAAGAACCGCCAGCCGGGCGCGCGACCGAGCCACCCGTGGCCGTCATCGGAGCGGGCCGGCTCGGCACCCGGCTGAGCGCGGCCATGCGAGCGGCAGGCATCGAGGTCGAGGGGCCGCTCGGCCGTGGCGAGACGCCGCGGCCCGCCACGGCGGTGATCCTCTGCGTCCCGGACGCTGAGATCGGCGCGGCGGCCGCCGCCGCGGCCGGAGCGGCGCCGCTCGTCGGACACACGAGCGGGGCAACGCAGCTGACGGCCATGGAGGCGGCGCGGCAGGCCGGCGCCGCCCTGTTCGGGCTGCACCCGCTTCAGAGCTTCGCGGAGCTGCCGGCGGCTGGAGAGCCGCCGCTCGCGGCGTTCGACGGCGTCGGCTGCGCGGTGGCCGGCACGAGCGCCGAGGCGCTCGACTTCGCCGTGCGGCTCGCGCGCCGGCTCGGCATGACCCCCTTCGAGATCGACGACGACGGGCGCGCCGCCTACCACGCCGCGGCCTCGGTCGCCTCGAACTTCCTCGTCACGCTCCAGGCCGCGGCGGAGCGGATCGCCGCCGGGGCCGGACTCGAGCCGCACGAAGCGCGGGCGCTGCTGATCCCGCTGCTGCGAGGCACGGTCGAGAACCTCGCAGAGCACGGCCCCGAGCGGGCGCTCACCGGTCCGATCGCGCGCGGCGACCACGCCACGGTCGAGGCCCAGCGCGCCGCCATCGAGGGGGTTGCGCCCCACCTGCTCGACCTGTTCGACGAGCTCGTCCGGCACACACACTCGCTCGCCGGCCGCGAGGCGCCGGCGTGAGGACGGTCAGGTCCGTGCGCGCGCTGCGCGACGCGCTGGCACCCGAGCGGCGCGCCGGACGCACGATCGGCCTCGTGCCCACGATGGGCGCCTTCCACGACGGCCACCTGTCGCTCATCCGCCGCGCCCGCCAGGACTGCGAGGTGGTCGTCGTGACGCTGTTCGTCAACCCGACCCAGTTTGCCCCCAGCGACGATCTCGACGCCTACCCGCGCGACGAGCAGCGCGACGCGACGCTTGCCGAGGCCGAGGGCGTCGACATCCTGTTCGCGCCGCCGGTCGAGGAGGTCTATCCCGACGGGTTTGCCACGACGGTGACCGTGGGAGGGATCACTGAGATGCTCGAGGGGCACCCCACCCGGCGCGGGCCGAGCCACTTCGCGGGCGTCACCACCGTCGTGACCAAGCTCTTCAACATGGCGGGCCCCGACGTCGCCTACTTCGGCCAGAAGGACGCCCAGCAGGCGCTCGTGCTGCGCACGCTGGTGCGCGACCTCGACATCCCGGTGCGGATCGAGGTCTGCCCCACGGTGCGCGACCCCGACGGGCTCGCCCTCAGCTCCCGCAACTCCTATCTGAGCGAGTCGGAGCGCGCTCAGGCGCTCGCGCTCAGCCGCGCCCTGCGCGCCGCCGACGCCGCCGTGGAGGCGGGCGAGCGCAACGCCGAAGCCGTGCTGCGCGCGGCCCGCGCCGAGCTGGACGGCGCCGGCATCGAGCCGGAATACCTCGAGCTTCGCTCCACCACAGATCTGACACCCGTCGAGCGCGTGAACGGCTCGACGCTGCTCGCGGTCGCCGCCCGCGTCGGGCGCGCCCGCCTGATCGACAACGTCGTGCTCGGCTCCGGCCGAGAGACTGGAGAACCTGAATGAGCCACCACCGTCCCACGGCGAGCGCCCCGCCCGCGAAGCGGCCGAGGGTGACGCTGTCCAAGCTCGCCGAGAAGAAGGCGCTCGGCGAACCGGTCGTGATGGTCACCGCATACGACTACCCGAGCGGCCAGGTGGCCGAGGAGGCCGGCGTCGACGTGGTCCTGGTGGGCGACTCCGGCGCCATGACCGTGCTGGGCTACCCCTCGACCGTGCCGGTGACGCTCGACGAGCTGCTGATGCTCGCCGCCGCCGTGCGCCGTGGCATCTCCAGCCCCCTGCTCGTCGGCGACATGCCGTTCGGCTCCTACGAGGCCTCGAACGAGGAGGCGATCCACAACGCGCAGCGCTTCATCAAGGAGGCGGGCTGCGACGCCGTCAAGCTCGAGCGCGGCGGCAGCACCGCCGAGCGCGCGCGGGCGATCGTGAACGCGGGCATCCCGGTGATGGGCCATGTGGGGCTGACGCCGCAGACCGCCACGGCGCTGGGCGGCTACCGCTCGCAGGGCCGCACCGCCGAGCGCGGGATCGAGGTGCTGCACGACGCCGTGGGGCTCCAGGAGGCGGGCTGCTTCGCCGTCGTCTTCGAGGCGATCCCGAGCCCGCTGACCGAGGTGATCATGCCGCGCATGCGGATTCCCGTGATCGGCATCGGCGCCGGCCCGGCGGCCGACGGCCAGGTGCTCGTCTTCCACGACCTGCTCGGGATCTACGACGGACACGCCGCTCGCTTCGTCAAGCGCTACGCGGATGTGCGCGAGGCGATGATCAAGGGCGTCTCCGAGTTCACGGCGGAGGTCCGCGCCCGCCGCTACCCGGCGCCCGAGCACGAGTACACGATGGCTCCGGACGAGGTCGAGCGCCTGCACGCGCTCGTCGACAATCCGGCGGGCGAGCCCTTCACGGGCGGCTTCTCGCTCTGAGCCGCGGTGACCATCCGCGTAGTCCTCGCTGAGGACAACCTGATCGTCCGCGAGGGGCTTCGAGAGCTCCTCGCCGGCTCGCCGGCGGTCGACGTGGTGGGCGCCTACGGAGATCTCGACTCGGTCCTGGCGCGGCTTGGCGACGATCGCCCTGACGTCGTCGTCACCGACATCCGGATGCCGCCGTCACACACGCGATGAGGGCATCCGCCTGGCGGAGCACGTGCGCGAGCGGCGCCCGTCGACCGGCGTTGTGGTCCTGAGTCAGTACTCCGACCCGGGCTACGTGCTCGCCTACCTCGAGCACGGCTCGGACGCGCGCGCCTACCTGCTCAAGGAGCGGATCCACGACCGCGGGCAGCTGGTCTCCGCGATCGACAACGTGGCGCGCGGCGGCTCGGTGATCGACCCGAGGATCGTCGAGGTGCTCGTCGAGAGCAGGGCGCGCGCCGAGCGCTCGCCGCTGCACCGGCTGACACCGCGCGAGCGCGCCGTGCTCGCGGAGCTCGCCGAGGGCAAGACGAACGCCGCGATCGCCGAGTCGCTCGTGCTGACCAAGCGAGCCGTGGAGGGGCACATCAACTCGATCTTCACCAAGCTCGGCCTGGCGGGCGCCGAGGACGTCTCGAAGCGCGTCAAGGCGACGCTCATGTACCTCGCCGACATCTCACCCGGACCGGATGAGCTGAGCGTGGAGCGCCCGGTCTAGAATCCACGCCGCTCGCAGTTGCAGACGGACGAAGGAGACCCAATGGAAGCCCACGAGGAGCTGGAGCTCGGCCCCGTAGACATCGTCGTCATCGCCTACCCGGCCGACGCGCCAATGACCGGTGAGGCGGTGCCCATCGTGCTGGACCTGGTCGAACGGGGCATCATCCGCGTGCTCGACGTCCTGTTCGTGATGCAGAACGACGACGGGACCTTCTCCGGCTTCGAGGCGAGCGATCTCGAGCCGGACAGCATCGGCGATCTCAAGGTGTTCGAGGGCGCCTCCACCGGCCTGCTCGGCGAGGACGACGTGACGACCGCGTCCGAAGCGCTCGAACCCGGCAGCGCCGCGGTGATGATCGTCTACGAGAACCGCTGGGCCGCGTCCTTCGTGGCCGCCGTGAGGCGCAACGGCGGGATCGTGGTCGACAACCAGCGCATCCCCGCACAGGACCTGATGGCAGCCGCCGACGCCGCCGACGCGTCGGCCTGAATCGAAAGGATCGATCGAAATGCCTGGATTGCTTCGCGGTGTGGCTCGCACCGCTGTCATCGCCGGTACCGCCACGTCCGTCTCCAACCGCGTCAGTCGCCGTCAGGCGAACCGCTGGGCGTCCCAGGACGCCCAGCAGTACGAGGAACCGCCGCAGCAGCAGGCCGCTCCCCCTCCGGCTCCCGCCCCGGCCGCCGGCGAGGATCGCGTACAGCAGCTCAAGGAGCTCGCCGCGCTCAAGGACCAGGGCGTCCTCACCGACGACGAGTTCGCGCAGGAGAAGGCCCGCATCCTCGCCAGCTGACTGGGCGCGGCGGGGCTAGGCCGAGACCCCTCGGCCGGCCCCGTCCGCGAGGAAGAGCAGGGTGGCCTTGACCCTCCTGCTGACCTCCGCGGAGCCCGCCAGGCCGAGCTTGGTGAAGATCGCGTGAGTGTGCTTCTCCACCATGCGCTGCGACAGCGCCAGCGACTCCGCGATCGCCGCATTGCTCTTTCCTTGCGCGATCTCGGCGAGCACGGCTCGCTCGCGTGAGCTGAGCGCCGCCAGCTCGCCGTCCCCCGCCGCCTTTGCCGAGACGAGCACCTCGACGAGCTTCGGATCGATGACCGAGCCGCCCGCGGCCACCGCCTCGAGCGCGCCGGTCAGCTCTCCGAGGTCGTGCACGCGCTCCTTGAGCAGGTAGGCCCTGCCATCCGAGCCCGACTCGAGCAGCGCGAGGACATAGCCCGGGTCGGAGTACTGGCTCAGCACCACGACGCCCACCGCGGGATGGGA
>CAWFZK010000040.1:0-31965 GCA_963820315.1 uncultured Thermoleophilaceae bacterium
TTTTCGGGCTTGAGTCCGAGTGCCTGCCTGCGCGAGAGCTTCGGCTTCTTCACCCGCACCCGAGCAGGCGGTGCGTCCGCTGCCTGCTCGAGCTGCGTCTGCTCCGGCGTGAGGTCCTGGCCCGCCGGTCCGGCCGGCCCGCGCTCGCCCGGAGGGCCCGTCTGGTTGAACTCGAGCGCCGTCTCGCCCGCCTCGCACGTGGCCGGCGGCTCGATCACGCGCAGCGCGCCACGGGCGCCGACACAGCCGTGAATGGTGCCGTCGGCACCCGGGATCGCCGCCATCGCGCCGCCGCCGGCAGCAGCGACGAGCGCAATCGAGGCAACTACCAGCGCCGGCGAGGGGCGGTGCATGCGCCGATGTTCCCGCCCGGATGCCGGGCGCGCAGTATCGCCCTGGTCTCGACTAGGTCTCAGTTCGGCCCGCGAGCGCGAGCCGCTCGCCGGGCGCTTCGCAGGCCCGGGCGACGAGCAGCGCGCAGGCGGAGGCGGCGACCAGCTCGACGCCGAGCAGCGCGAGCAGGACGGTCAGCTGCACGCGCGCGGCCTCGGCCGGGTCGGCACCTCCGAGCACGAGCCCGACGAACGTGCCAGGCAGCGCCACGAGGCCGACGGTCTTGGTCTGGTCGAGGACGGGGATCAGGCCGGCACGCGCGGCGCGGCGGACAACCGGGCGAAGCGCCGCCTGGACCGGAGCGCCGAGCGCCAGCCGAGTCTCGATCAGCGGGACGCTCGCCTGGACGTCATCCAGCAGCCGACGGCCGGTGATTGACGTGGCCGCCATCGCGCCGCCGATCAGGATGCCCGCGATCGGGATCAGCTCGCGCGGTGTCAGCTCGAAGGCGCCGCTCGCCAGCAGCGGAATCAGCCCGGTGGCCGCGCCGAGGGCGATCGCGCCGCCGCCCGCGACCAGCGGCCGCGGGATCTCGCGCATGCGCCGGCTCGACGTGAAGGCGGCCGCACCGAACATCAGCGCGACGAACCCGGCCGCGAGGCCCAGGCTCTCGAACACGGCAGTCACGACCAGCCCGACGACGGTCAGCTGAACGATCGCCCGGATCGCGGTGACGGCGAGCTCGCGCTCCAGTCCGAGCACGAGCACGCGCGATACGACGATCGCCACCACCACGAGGCCCGCGGCCACGAGCACCCCCGTCATACGGTCCTGCCGCGCTCGATTCGAACCTCGTCGTCCGACAGCCGCTCGGCCTGAGCAGGGTCGTGCGTGACGAGGACGATCGCCTTGCCGTCCGCCGCCAGCGCTGCGACGAGGCGCTCGATGTCCGCGGCCGCGTCCGCATGCAGCGAGGCGGTGGGCTCGTCGAGCAGCAGCACGCGCGGCTCGTGCGCCAGCGCCCTCGCGATCGCGACGCGCGCCCGCTCGCCCCCGGAGAGCCGGTCCGCCTCGCGCTCGAGGAACGACTCGTCGAGCCCCACCGCCGCGAGCGCCGCCCGCGCGTCCGCCTCCGGCCGCGCGTAGAGCAGGTTCGCCCGCACGTCCCCGGGCAGCATCACCGGGGCCTGGGCGACCAGCGCGACACGCCGGCGCAGCTCGCACGGATCGAGCGATGCGATCGCCACGCCGTCATAGAGCACCTCGCCGGCCGCGCTCGGATCCAGGCCGACGATGCAGCGCAGCAGGCTCGTCTTGCCCGAGCCGGAGTCGCCCACCAGCGCGGTGACGGCGCCCGCCTCGGCGCGCAGATCGACTCCGTCCAGCACCACCCGACCGCCGCGCTCGGCGCGCAGGCGGCGTACCTCGATGACGGGACCTATCCCGCCCCCACCTTCTGCGGGGCCTCTCCGGCGACCGCCTTCTCGAGCTGTGGTGTGAGGTGCTCGAGCACGTAGTCGCGGCTGGGTGGAGTCATGAAGTAAATGGCACCAGCGAGCGTACCGTCGGTGTAGACCGACCGGTTCTCCGCAACCGCGTCGAGCTCATTGAAGGTGGGCACCTTCTTCAGCTTGGTCAGATCACCGGGCGCCGCCGAGTCCCGCGTCGCCCGCGACCTGCGAGAGGTACTGCGGGGTGAGCGCGGGATGCCCGCAGCCACTCGAGCGCGAAGGGCTACTGGCTGCGCTCGGGCGAGTGGCTCGACGACGAGGACTGAGCGCTCCTCCTCAGCTCCCGGTCGTCGTGATCTTCCTCAGCCGGATCGCGACCATCCTCACGTTCGACAGGGCCGCCGCCCAGCCGGTGCAGTGCAGGCTCGCCGGTCTTGACGGCCTTCTGCAGGGTGACCGCGCGCTGCAGGGCGATCGCTGCCTGGCCCTCCGCCGAGTCGCTGCTCGCCGATGTGCCAACCACGCAGCGGGCGCGGCCCTGATAGGTGCTCGGGTAGTCGGGTGCTCCCGCCGTGGCGGACGCGCGTGCGGTGAGGGTCACGCCGAAGCGCCCCTTCGGCAGCACGAGGCGGCCCATGTACGTGTACTCCTCGGTCTTGAACCAGTCCTTGAGCTGCACCTGGGCGGACCGCAGGAACTGGAACGCCTCCCCGGGAGTGGGTTCGAGGTTCACCACCTCCTGCGCCAGCTTCGAGGACACCTCCGGCTGCCCGAGCTTGGCCTTCGACAGCGTGTTCTCGGCCTGCTGGCGGATGGCCGTCGCCTCCGGTGAGAGCCGGTCTCCGGGCGTGCCCTGGTCTCCCTTGTCTCCCTTGGGGCCCTGCTGGTTCCAGGCGATCGGTTGCTGAGTGGGCTCGCACGCCGTGTTCTCGGCGGTGATCAGCTCGACCGCCCCGGTGCGGCTCACGCAGCCTTGGATGACCGCGCCCCCGCCCGTCTGAGCCAGGGCGCCTCCGCCGGCGGCGGCGATGAGAGCCGCGACGGCGACGACGAGCGCGGGCGACGGGCGAGAGGAATCCGGAAGCGCATCGCGTTCACCCGTTGGTCGAGGTCAGCAGGTCGTCCTTCTGCGGGATGTAGCAGTCCACTGGGGTGTCGTTTCCTTCGAGCAGGGTGTTGAAGCGAATGCGAAGCGTCTGGCCGTCGTCAAGTCGACCCGCTCGTCACCGATGACTGGAAGTGGAGGTGCGGCCCGCACGAGCGGCCGGTGTTGCCGGCCTCGCCCACCGGGTCGCCGCGCTCCACGATCTCGCCCACGGTGAGCGGCACCGTGTTCTTCGTCAGGTGCACGTAGTAGGCGAAGGTGCCGTCCTCGTGGTCGATCCGCACGTAGTTGCCGGGTCCGTCGGCCTCCGGCGTGTCGGGGTCGCACGGGTTGTAGTTCTTCGACAGGTTCTCCACCACGTCGCCGACGACGCCGCCGCGCGCGGCGACCAGCTGCCCGGACAGGGGCACGCCGAAGTCGAAGGCGTCCAGGCTGGGTTGCCGTTGTGGCTGAAGCCCGGACCGTTGCCCTGGTTCGTGTTGTACTCGACGCCCAGCGGCCAGGGGGGCTTGTAGAAGCAGTCCTCCGTGCCCGCGCAGACGGCCAGCCGGTCCGTGACGATGTCGGGGAGCGTCGTCGCGTACCTGAACGGCCGGCCGTTGCGCTTGCCCACCACGCTCGGCCACGTCAGGCCCGCGTAGTGGTCGACCCCCGCCATCGTCATCGGGAACAGGGGGCCGTCCCAGCCGAAGGTCTCGCGCGGCCAGAGCGCGAACAGCTCGTTCTGGGCGACGCTCGTCATCGCCCCCGTGGGGCCGTTCGCCGTCGGCTTGTAGCCGCGGCCCGAGAAGGTGGCAGACGCCGGGATCATCCAGGGTGCACGCCCGTGAGGCCCGTGACCTTGGCCGGCGCGGGCGACTGGACCTCGAGCCCGAACGCGGTCTTGTCGAAGACGGCGTCCGCGTAGAACCCGGTGGGGCGGACCCGGATGTCGTACTCCGTCTTCGACACCTGCACGACCGGGCACGGGAAGGACTGCGACGCGCGTGCTGTTGCCTGGCCCGCCTGCGAGCTGGGTGGTGGGCAGTACTTCAGCTGGCGCCGTTCCTTGGCGATCAGCGTGCCGAAATTGAGGTCGCTCGTCGGCAGCGGCACCGGGGCGTCCTTGTCGGTCAGGTCCGCTGCGATCGTGATCGGCAGCGAGGAGCCGAAGCGCATCTCGACGGCGAGGCTGTAGCGGCCCGGCCTGCCGATGCACTTAGGCGAGGCGGCGATGCCGCTGGCCCCTTCGAGCCAGAGCGCTCCGTTGCTCTTGTAGCCCGCTGGGCGGTGGAGACTCCGGCGTGGGATCGAACGTGGACTGGAACGGCGCGATGCGCAGCTCCATGCACGGCGACAGCTCGGCGCTCAGCTTGCCCGGCGCGTCGGCCGGCCCGACCGCGTCCACGAGATCCGGGCCGTCGTCGGTCTTGTGGGCGTCGATCGTCACGACGGAGCCGGCGGCAACGTCGTTCCCGAGCCTGGAGTGCGCGAGCCGAACTTCTTGCCGGAGGCGAGCGTGGGGAGCCAGGTAGGAGTCGTCGAGGTCCTTGATCCGACCGCGCGTGCGCAGCTTGCGCCCGAGCGCGTCACAGGCACCCTCGTAGCGGCGCTGCAGTGCGCGGCCCTGGGCGGCCGCCTGGCCGAGCCGAGCTTCGCTCCGTGCAGAGTCGCCCAAGCGAGCTGGCCCTCCCCGGCATCGCCCTCGCCCGGCGGCCCGTCCAGCGCACCGGCCTGCGCTCGGGACAGCGGCTTCGCGCCCCTGCGCGCCGCATCCGTGAGACCGCCCACTCCCTTTTTCAGCTGGCCGGCGCCGGGGCAAAGCTCGCCGCGCTCCGCCTTCGCCGCCCCCGTGCGGGTCAGGGCGAGCGAACGACGCAGCGCGCGCGCCACCGGAGTCAAGCCGGGCACGCCCTTGAGGGCGCGGGCTGACTCGCCCGCCGCGGCGTCGACGCGGTCGAGCAGCAGGTCGCCGTGCAGCATCGGGTCGAGCGGGCCGGCGGCCGTCGCCGCGGACCTGGCTCCTCCGGGCTCCCCGGGGCAGAGGTCGCGCAGGTCACGCGCGCCATAGCCGTCCGCGTCGGCGCGGCCGCCCGAAGGACGGCAGCCTCCGGCGCAGCGGGCCGAACTCGGCCCCGGACCGCGTGGGACCGCCCACGGTCGCGACACGTCCGCCCGTGCCGGTGCACGCCCCCTGCCAGCCCTCGAAGCGATAGCCGGCCGCCGGCGCCGCCGACAGCGTGGACGACGAGCCGAGCGCGAGCGGCTCGACGCAGTCCGTCGGGCACGCGATGCCCGCACCGGACACGCTGCCGCCGGCGGAGGCGATGACCGTCAGGTTGGCGCTGCCGGGCGGTGCCGGCGGCGGTCCGGGAGGCGTTGGCCGGAGGAGCGCGCGGTGACCACCCGATCCGCGCTCATCACGACGGTGCAAGTGGTGGCGACCCCGCTGCAACCTTCGCCCCAAGCCTCGAGCTGCTGCCCCGGCGCCGGCGTGGCCGTGAGCGTCACCGCCTGGGGGACCGTGCGTGTGCGCGGGAAGGGCGCGCTGCAGGAAGAACGGGCTCGCACGCGATGCCGCGCGGATCGCTCGCGACGGCGCCCGCGCCGGCCACCCGGACGGTGAGGGTGGGACCGCCGGTCTGAGCCGGGCTGCCCTGGGCGAGCAGGCAGAGAACGGCGGTCGCGGCCACGACTGGCAGTGCACGGTGGGGGCGGATGCGCATAGAGGGGGGCTCCTGGTGGCTGTCCCCATCGATGCTCCTGCGCGTACCCCGAATGCGCAGTATCGACCTGGTCTCGATTGGGTCTCAGCGCGCCACGCGGGCGGCGAGCGCGGCGAGCGCAGCGGCGTACAGCGGGTACGGCACCTTGAAGTTGCGGGCGGTCAGCGGCCGCAGCAGCGCGACACCGGTGCCGACGGCGAGGTCACGTGCGAAGTGAGCGAGCGTGCCTGCCGCGGCGCCCGCGAGCGCCTCCCCTGCGCGGACCGGGCGGCACGAGCTGCGCCGCGGCGAACAGCGGGGCGGCCGCGAGCAGGCAGTGAGTGACTGGACGCGGATCGTCGATCTCGGGGTGCACGCGCGAGAGTGCGAGCGGCACGTGGTCGACGTCCGGAAGCACGGCGCCCGCAATGAAGCCGGCCGCCCACTCTGCCGAGCTCGGCCGCAGGTTCGCGAGGACCACCCCGGCCGTGGCGAGGTGAGCCGGCTCATCGAACACGCCGTTGCGGATCCAGGGCGGGCGCTTCCGGCTCAGGACGAGGTCGGCCGTGGCGACCACGGCCAGGCAGGCGAGTGCAGCGAGACGCGGTTCCGCACGCGGCGGAACTCTAGGGGCGCACGACGGCCGCGCTGCCGCCGCCGCGGCGAAACGGCTCGGCGGCCGCGAGCACCCTGCCTCCCGCCAGGAACTCGAGCCCCGTGACCGCGCCGATCTCGTCCATCGGCGTGAAGCGGTGGCCGTACCTCAGCGAGCGCCTGGCCCTCGGGCGATGAGATGAAGGCGGGCTCCGCGGTCATCGCCGCCGTATTGCGCTGGGCGGCCCGTGGCCGCGCGATCGCCTCCGGCAGCGAGGCGTCGAGGTCGAGCCGCTGATCAGCACCTGGGCGACCGTCGGGATGATCGTCGAGCCACCCGGCGAGCCGACCGCGAAGACGGGCTGGCCGTTGCGGGTCACGATTGTCGGGCTCATCGAGCTGCGCGGGCGCTTGTCGCCCTCGGCCCGGTTCGGGTGGTCGGTGGAATCGAAGTTGAAGTCGGTCAGCTCGTTATTCAGCAGGAAGCCGTAGCCGGGGACGACGATCCGTTGCCGCCGGTCGACTCATCGTGAACGTGTACGAGACGACCGTCCCCTGGCGGTCCGAGACCACCAGGTGGCTCGTCGACTGGCCTGGATGCGACGCGTCCGCCGCGTCGCGGCCGGGGCCGCCCTCATCGTCATAGGGGTCGCCGGGGTCGACCGGGCTGGTCGCCGCCAGCGCCGGGTCGATCAGCGCGCGACGCTCGCCCGCGAAGCCGTCCGAGAGCAGCCCGCGAGCGGAACGTCGAAGAAGTCCGGGTCGGCGACGTAGGCGTGCGGTCGGCGAACGAGAAGCGCGACGCCTCGAGGAAGAGATGCAGGGCGCGCGTCCGGTCGGTCGCGAGGTCGGGGTAGCCCTCGAGGATGTTGAGCATCTCGCCGACGGTCGATCCGCCGCTCGACGGCGGGCCCATGCCCCAGATGTCGAGGCCGCGATAGCTGATGTGGGTGGGGTCGCGCCGCAGCGCGCCGTAGTCGCGCAGGTCCTGTCGGTCATCAGGCCGGGGCGCCAGGCGTGGTCGGCGTCTTCGTCGGTCGGCGGGGTGGGACGGCGTCGACGATCGCCTCGGCGAGTTCGCCGCGGTAGAACGCCCGCGGGCCGTCCTGCGCGATCAGCTTGTAGGTGCGCGCGAGGTCGCGGTTGCGGATCGTGTCGCCGACGTCACGCGGCGTGCCGTCCTCGTCCAGGTAGAGCTCCTCGGTGGACGGGACGTCGTCGAACCACGGCACGGCCGGCTCGGTCTGCGCTACGAAGGTCTGGTCGACCGTAAAGCCCTCCCGGGCGACCTTGATGCCGGCGCGCAGCGCTCTCGCGAGCGACTGGGTCCCGTAGCGGCGCAGCGCCAGGTCCCAGCCCGCCACCGTGCCAGGGACGCCCGCGGAAAGGCCGCTCCAGCGCGCCGCATCGAAGGCGAGGGCGCGCCGTTCTCGAAGAACGAGTCCGGTTTCATCGAGGCGGGCGCCTTCTCGCGCGAGTCGATCGTCGTGACCCTCCCGTCCGCCGTACGGATGGTCATGAAGCCGCCGCCGCCGATGCCGCACGAGTAGGGCTCGGTCACGCCGAGCACGGCCGCCGCCGCGACCGCTGCGTCGACCGCGTTGCCGCCGTCCCTCAGCGTGTCGATCGCCGCCTGGGTGCCGAGCAGGTCGACCGTGGCGGCGCCACCGCCGCGGCCGGTTGCCGTCGGCTGCTTTTCGAGGTCGCGGGCGAACGCGATCTGCGGGTCGAAGACGACCAGAGCGACGAGCACGATCAGGAGCAGGCGCAGCAGGGCTTCCATGCGCCCCGCCTTACCCGGTCCGTGTGTTTACAACCGCTGCTCGGGACGGGTGGGCAAGAGCGCGGCGAGGGCGAGCACCACGGCCCCGGCAGCCAGCAACGCTGCGAAGGCCGAGGTCGGCGAACGCACTCTGCGCGTAGCCGGACGCCAGGTCGGGCCGCAGCCATGACTAGAGCGATCGCGACGGCCGCGGGAAGGGCCAGGCCGATGCCGAGGGCTCGCCGCCTCGTGTCGGCGCGGAACAAAGCGAGTACACGGAGTCCGACCCCAGGTCGCCGCCACCGCGGCCAGCGCCGTCGGCAGGGTGATCGGTCTCGTTGAGCGACATCGCCTGGGCCATCCAGCTCAAGTGGTCAACGACCGCCTCGGGCCCCGGGAATCCCGGCCAGAAGAGACGGCCCGGGGTAGCAAAGATGACCAGTGCCAGAGGCGCCGCAAGGAGCGCCGCGATGCGGCGGCGCCGGGGCGTCTCCGCCGCGCCGAAGAACAGCGCCGGCCACCGCCACGTAGGCCGCCACGCCGAGGGCGAGGGCCCACCAGACCCCGGGTCCGTCCGTTATGAAGCCGCCGGCGTCCCCGCGTAACAGGAACACCTGCCGCTCCGCCCAGGTGAACGCGCCGAGCGGCGCGAGCAGAGCGAGGCGGCAGCCGCGGCGAGCAGCCAGTCAGGGCGCTCGAGCCTGCGCGCCCGCATGGCGATGCCGCGCTCTGACGAGCGCAGCCGATTCGTGCACCGACGGCCGTCCACGTTCCTCGTCGCCCTCGGCAAGCGTTGCGACGAGCTCCGGTCCGCGGTCGGCGCGGTAGCTGGCGGGGTAGGCGAGCAGCGCCAGGCGGTAGCGGCGCGGTGTCCTCACGCGGCACCCCCGGTGGCCGGTCGCCGCCACCACCCGGGCGGCGCGCCGCATGCGCTCGGCCTCGGCACGGGACCGCCTCGGCGCCGTCGTCTGTGATCCGGTAGTAGCGACGCAGCCGGCCCTCGACCTGCTCCTCACCGGCGGGCTCCACGAGCCGTTGCGCGGTCAGCCGGTCGAGCGCTCCGTACAGCGTGCCGGTGGTGAGCTTGGCGGACCCGCCCGAGAGCTGCTCGATCCTCTTGATGATCCCGTAGCCGTGCAGCCGTTCCTCGAGCAGCGCTGCGAGCACGTAGTAGGTCGCCTCCGACATCGTGAGGCGACTATACGTCGCCTCACGACATATTGTCAAGCGACATATGAGATGAACTCGAGCAGGCTCCCGTCGGGGTCGCGGAAGTAGACGCTCGTGCCGGCGCCCCCGGCGCCGTGCCGCTCGACCGGGCCCTCCTCGATCTCGACCTCCTGGCGGCCCAGGTGCTCGATGGCCTCCTCGATCGGGCCCTCCCAGGCGAAGCAGAGGTCGGAGTTGCCGGGCTGGACCGGCAGGCGCGCGAGCGGGTGGGCGTCGACGCCCGGGCCGTGCACGTTCAGCTGGTTCCGGCCGAAGCGGTAGCGGCAGGGCCCGTCCGGCTCGCCGATCAGCTCGGCGCCGAGGACGCGTCATAGAAGTCGTTCGACGTGGCCAGTCCGAGACATGGATGACGGCATGGTCGAATCGGATCTGCATCGGTCGCAGGCTACGGCCCGGAACGACGAGGGGCCGCCCTGCGGCGGCCCCTCGGCACACTTCGGTGAGCTCGGCGGCTACTTCAGCTCGACGCTGCCGCCGGCCTCCTCGAGCTCGGCCTTGAGCTTCTCGCCCTCGTCGCGGTCCACGCCCTCCTTGATGGGCTTGGGCGCCTCGTCGACGAGCGCCTTGGCCTCCTTGAGGCCGAGGCCGGTCGCGGCGCGCACGACCTTGATGACCTGGATCTTCTTGTCGCCGGGCCCGGTCAGCACGACGTCGACCGTCGAGGACTCCTCCTCCTCGGCGGCGCCGTCGCCGCCGGCACCGGCGGCAGCCGGGGCGGCCGCGGCCACGGCCGTGGCGGAAACTCCGAACTCCTCCTCGAGCGCCTTGATCAGCTCGGACAGCTCGAGTACGGACATCTTCTTGATCTCTTCGATCAGCTCAGTGGCAGTGGCCATGATTAGCCCTCCTTGTCTTCGCCCTCGGAGGGCGTTTCAGTTTCAGTTGCTTCTGTCTCGTCGCCGGCGGAGGCCTCCTCGGCGGGAGCCTCCTCGGCAGCAGGTTCTTCGGCGGGGGCCTCGGCCTCCTCGGCCGGAGCCTCCGGCTCGGCGGCAGGCGCCTCGCCCGCCGGCAGCAGGCCCTCGTCCACGATCTTCTGCAGCTGAATCGCCACTCCGGCGATCAGCGCGTTCAGGCCGCGAACCAGGCCGGTGATCGGCGACGCGATCACGCCGACGAGCTGGCCATGGAGCACGTCCAGCGAAGGCAGCCTCGAGAGCTCGCCGATCTGCTCGGCCGTGAGCACCTCGCCGTTCATGACGCCGCCCTTGAACTCGAGCAGGTCGTTCTCGCGCCTGAACTGCGCGAGCGCCTTGGCCGCGAGCGCGACGTCGCCGCCCTCGGCGGTCACGAACGTGAAGGCGGTCGGCCCGTCGAGGACCTCCTTGAGCGAGTCGGCGCCGGCCTTGTCGGCCGCCAGCAGCGTCAGCGTGTTCTTGACCACGCGGAAGCGCGCGCCCGCCTCGGTCAGCTTGACCCGCAGCTCGGCGGCCTGGGGCACCGAGATCCCGCGGTAGTCGACGGCGAAGATCGCCTCCGACTCCTGGATCTGGGCGGCCACCTCCTCGACGACCGCTGCTTTCTGGTCTCTGTTCATGCTCCGTTCCGTTTCATTGAAAAGCCCGCACACAGGCGGGCTAACGGAACGGGCCGAGGTCGGCCGGGCTTCGCTCGCTCCACCTGTCCCGGACTTACTGTTGCCGGGGGTCTCGGGCAGAAAGGCTTGGTCCGATCAGGCTACCGCGGCGGTCTCCTCAACGTCCTCGACGATTCCCCGCGTGCGCGAGGGGTCGACCTTGATGCCGGGGTTCATGCTCGTCGTGAGCGTGATCGTGTGCAGGTAGCGGCCCTTGGCCGCGGCCGGCTTGGCGCGCACGATCTCGTCGATCAGCGCGGCGTAGTTCTCGAGCAGGACCTTGCCGTCGAAGCTCATCTTGCCCACCGGCAGGTGCACGATCGCGTGACGGTCGGTGCGGTACTCGATCTTGCCGGCCTTCGACTCGCCGACCGCCTTGGCGATGTCCATCGTGACCGTGCCGACCTTCGGGTTGGGCATCTTGCCCTGCGGCCCGAGGATGCGGCCGAGCTTGCCGACCACCGGCATCATGTCCGGCGTCGCGATCGCAACGTCGAAGTCGGTGAAGCCGCCCTCGACGCGCTCGGCGAGGTCCTCCGCGCCCACGTGGTCGGCGCCGGCCTCCTCGGCCTCGCGCGCCTTGTCGCCCTTGGCGAACACGATGACGGTCATCTCCTTGCCGAGCCCGTGCGGCAGCGAGATCGTGCCACGCAGCTGCTGCTCGGCGTGACGGACGTTCAGGCCGGTGCGGATGTGCACCTCGACCGTCTCGTCGAACTTGGGCGTCTCGAAGCTCTTGAGCAGAGCGACCGCGTCAGCGGGCGCGTACTGCGCCTCGCGGTCGACCTTCTCGAGGTTCTGGCGATAGCGCTTTCCGTGCTTCGGCATCGCTACCTGACCTCCACTCCCATCGAGCGCGCGGTGCCCTCGATGATCTTCGACGCCTGCTCGACGTCGTGCGCGTTCAGGTCCGGCATCTTCTGCTCGGCGATCTGACGCACCTGGTCCTTCGTGATCGTGCCGACCTTGTTGCGGTTCGGCTCGCCCGAGCCCTTGTCGAGGCCGATCGCCTGCTTGATCAGCACGGCCGCCGGCGGCGTCTTCGTGATGAAGGTGAACGAGCGGTCCTCGTAGACCGTGATCTCGACGGGGATGATCGTCCCCGAGTCCTGCTGGGTCTGGGCGTTGAACGCCTTGCAGAACTCCATGATGTTCACGCCGTGCTGACCCAGCGCCGGTCCAACCGGCGGGGCCGGGTTCGCCTGTCCGGCGGGCACCTGGAGCTTGATGAGTGTGAGACTTGCGGGCCATTAGATCTTTTTGACCTGGTCGAACCCGACCTCGACCGGCGTCTCCCGGCCGAAGATCGAGACGAGGACCTTGAGCTTAGCTGCGTCCTCGTTGATCTCCGAGATCTCGCCCGAGAAGTCGGACAGCGGGCCCGACACGACCTTGACCGACTCGCCGATCGCGAACTGCGCGCGCGTGCGCGGGCGCTCGGCGGTCTCGCGGTGGAGCAGCCGGTCGACCTCGCCCTGGTTGAGCGGCACCGGCTGGTTCGACGCGCCCACGAACCCGGTCACGCCCGGCGTGTTCTTCACGAGCTGCCAGGAGTCGTCGGTCAGGTTCATGTTCACGAGCAGGTAGCCGGGCATGGTCCGCTGCTCCTTGGTCTGCTTCTGCCCGTCCTTCATCTCCTGCACCTGCTCGGTGGGGATGACGATCTGACGGATGTTGTTCTCCTGGCCAAGCGAGATGCGTCGATGCTCAAGGTTCTGCTTGACCTTGTTCTCGTGACCGGAGTAGGTGTTGACTGCGTACCAGCGGAACATGCGAAGAAAGACCTGCTGCCTCTAGAGGATTGCCTTGATGAGTTCTGAGAAGATCGCGTCCAGCAGTCCGAGGTAGCCGCCCGCGATCAGGACGAAGCCGAGCACGACACCAGTGAGCGTGATCATGGCCTGACGGTTCGGCCACTGGACCCGCTGCAGCTCGGCCCAGACTGCGATCAGGAACTGTATTACCCGCGGGCGGTGCTTGTGCTTGTCGGCCTCGTCGCGGCCGCGGCGGCCGCGCACCTCGAAGCCCTCCTCGCCGCGCCCGGCGAGCTCCTCCTCGGCCTCGAGCTCCTCGTCGATCTCGTCCTGGGTGAGGTGCTCCTCGCCGCTGACCTCCCAGTCCTCGATCTCCTGGAGCGCCTCCTCCTCGGAGAGCTCGTGCTCGAAGACGGTGTCGCTGCGGCCCTCGTTCGGCGGCGGCGCGCCAACCTGCAGGCCGGGGTCGATCCCCGGGATGCCGAGGATCTCCTGGGTGACGTTCCCCTCGTCGACCGGCGGGCGCCGCGGCTCCTCCGGGGTGCCCTCGTCGGCCGGCGGGCGCCGCCGCTCATCCGCGATGCCCTCGTCGACCGGCGGAGCCGGGTCCTTGCCCTGCTGCTCCAGCCGGCGGGCACGCCGCTCGGCCTGGCGCTGCTTCGCGCGTTGACGGTCTCTCGCCACCGGCTTAGCGGGTTTCCTTATGGGGCGTGTGCTTGCCGCACCAGCGGCAGTACTTGCGGAACTCGATCCGGTCGGGATTGTTCCGCTTGCTCTTCTCTGACTGATAGTTGCGCCGCTTGCACTCCTCGCACGCGAGGGTGACGGCGATTCGAACGTCTCCGCGAGCCATGGCTCCTGGGAAGGTTAGGCGTGGGCGACCGGGCATTGTGAACTAACGCGGCCGGCCGCGAGGTCAACGGGTCAGTCTAGCGCTCTCGCGCCGCCATTTCGGTCGTCTGTCCGGTGATCAGCCGGGCGCCGCGGCCGCGTGTCGCGAAGCTGAACAGCCAGCGGATCAGGACGAGCAGGCGGTTCTGGAATCCGATCAGGTACCAGAGGTGGACGCCGAGCCAGGCGAGCCAGGCGATTCCGCCGGCCAGCTTCATCTTCTTGATCTCCGCCACCGCACGGGCTCGGCCGATGGTCGCGAGGTTGCCCTTGTCGACGTAGTGGAAGGGCTCATGCGGACGGCCCTCGAGGCGCGCCTTGATTACGCGCGCGACGTAGCGGCCCTCCTGCATGGCGACCGGAGCGAGGCCGGGCAGGTCCATGCCGCGCACGCTCACCATGTCGCCGACCGCGAAGACCTCCGAGTGATGGGACACCGTCAGGTCGGGCTCGACGATCAGCTTGCCGACCTTGTCGACCTCCGCGTCCGAGCCCTCGCTGAGCTGAGCCGCGAGCGTGGACGGCGTGACCCCCGCCGCCCAGATGACCGTGCGGGCCTCGATGCGCTCCGTCTCGTCGCTGCCTGATTTCCCGACGTCGACGCCACCGTGGTCGACGCCGACCACCGGCCGGTCCGTCTGCGGTGTCACGCCGAGCTCCTCGAGCAGCCGCGCGGCCTTGTCCGAGAGCGAGGGGTCGAAGGCGGGCAGCACCCGCGGGCCCGCCTCCACCAGCAGGATGCGCGCGCTGCGCGGGTCGATCTCGCGGTACTCGCCCGGCAGCGTGTCCTTGGCGAGCTCGGCGATCTGGCCGGCCATCTCGACGCCCGTCGGCCCGGCGCCCACGACCACGAACGTGAGCCATGCCCGGCGCGCCTCCGGATCGGTCTCGAGCTCGGCCGCCTCGAATGCGCTCAGCAGCCGGCGCCGCACCATCAGCGCGCTCTCGAGCGACTTGACCTCGAACGCGACGTCCCGCCATTCCTCGTGGCCGAAGTACGAGTAGGTCGAGCCGCCCGCGACGATCAGGCTGTCGTAGGGAAGTGTCGCCGGCGCCGGTGCCTCCCCCACCGGCTCGAGCCGCACCTCGCGCGCGTCCAGATCGAAGCCGCTGGCCTCCGCCAACACGATCCGCACGCGTTCGTCGTTGTGGAAGATCGCGCGCAGCGGGTAGCTGACGTCGCTGGCCGCGAGCGCGCCGGTGGCGACCTGGTAGGTCAGCGGCTGAAAGAGATGGAAGTTGCGTCTGTCGACGAGCGTCAGCTCGACGGGGGCGTCGCGCAGCGCGAGCGCCGCCTGGAGGCCGCCGAAGCCGCCGCCGATGATGACGACGCGATGGGGGTTTGCCGTCATGTTCATGTTGGTTCCCGCAACGGGTCGGGACGATGCTCGACCGGAAGGCGCTCGATCTCGTAGTGCAACGTCAGGAAGCGCTGGCCCGCGAGGTAGAAGCTGTGGTCGGTCCTGAGCTCGCCGTCCGCGACGTACACGTGGATCTGTTCCTGAAATGACAGCACCTTGAGCACCGTCAGGGCATCGCGGTCGCCGTCGACGGAGCTCAGGTAGTGGCCCGGGAACGCGAGCTTGCTGCGCGACGTCAGCAGGAGATCGTCCGCGCCGGTGTGGCGGGGCTCCAGGGTGGCGGTGAAGTTCGCGCTCGGGAGTGGAAAGCCGACGCTCACGTAGCCGCGGCCCTCGTGCCGGAAGCTCGTGTAGATGCCGACGTAGATCGGCTTGCCCGAGTCCGCGAACGTCCGGATCCAGCCGCGGATGTCGATCACCTCGTCGTCGTCGAGAGCGATGGTGTCGATCGTCGAGACCATCCCGCGCTGGGCCTCCTCGATGTTCGATGGGATCGCGGCCTGGCCGAGCGGCTCCGCGACAGCGCGCTTGAACACCTCGTATGCGGGTTTCATCCAGGTCCGCCACTCGGGCACGATCGTGAGCTTGAAGCGGCTCGTGTGCTCGTAGAACTCGCGGATCAGCGGGTGTACACGCGACGCCTCGAAGGCGGGGCCGTCGAGGCTGTCGAGCGAGGACAGGATCCCGATGTCCGGCGGGTTGCGGCGGAAGGTGCCGCCCTTGACGTGGGCGAGCTGCTCGACGTAGTCGGCGCCGACGTATCGCGAGCGCGCCTCGAACGGCACGACGTAGCGCAGCTCGGCCGCGGGCACCTCCTCCGCCATGATGCGGACGAGCGGCCGGTCCCGGTAGGCGACCGCGGCGATCACGCGGTACACGATCGTCACCGTCGCCGCGACCAGCGCGGGCTCGACGCCGGGGTCGAGCGCCTCGAACAGCGCGCCCACGCCCGCGCCGATGATCAGCCCGAGCGCCAGCTTGAGCGGGCGCAGGCCGAGTAACCCGAGCAGCGCCCCGCTGACGATCGCGATGAACAGCGGCTCGTCGTAGACGAAGCCCAGCAGCCAGCCGAACAACGCCATCAGCAGCGCACTGGCGAAGATCCGCTGCCAGATCGGCTTCGGCTCGGCGGGCGCCCGTCGCAGTGTCGTGATCGCCTCGGCCGGCGCGTACAGCAACGCGCCGATCACCGCACCGACGCCCGCGCCGACGTCGCCGATCGCGGCGCCCAGCACCGCACCCCCCGCGGCGCCGAGCAGGACACCCCAGATCAGCGCGTCGAGCAAGCGGCCGGAACGGCTGCGGCGGGGGCCACCCTGGTTCGCCATGGGCCGGGAGTATCCCCGGGCGGGAGGTGTCCCCGGCGGAAGGCTGACGAGGGCGCTCGAGCCCGGACCCCCTCCTTGCTTTACCCGGCCAGAGGCGGTGCGGGCCGCCGGCCCCGGATCCGAGTGCCGGCCCGATCGCTCACCCGCTGGGCAGTAACAGCGGTCGCCAGTGCGAGATTGCGCTTCAGCCTCGGGTGCCGGCCTTGATCAGGACGCTTCCGCGAATCGTGCGCATGACATGAGCGTCGTGATCAGGGGCCGGCGCAGCGCGCCGGCCCCTGATCCGACGACGACCTAGCCGGTCACGCGCGGGGCCACTCCCTGGCGCGCGATCCGCGCGTCGGCCCGATCGGACACCAAACGCGCGTTGATGGCCGTCGCGAGGACCCAATTGCGTTTGCGCCCCGGGCTCCCGGCCTCGACAAGGACGCTTCCCCGGACGGTGCGCTTCTCGCCGGGTGCGAGGTTCCCGAGCCGCCAGGCGGCGTATCCGCGCCCCTGCCGTGCCTTGCGGCTTGCCCGAAGCCCCGAGAGCGTAAGGGCCGCCGGCGGGACGTCAGCCATGCTCACATCCCTGGCCGTGACCTCGCCAATGTTCGTCACGGTCAGCCTGAACTTGACCCGGCGGCCGACGCGTACGACACGAGGCATCTTCTTCACGACGTCCAGCCGCGTGGACCCCCGACCGGGCGGCGTCGGCGGAGTCGGCGGGGCCGGCGGCGCGGGCGGCGTCGGCGGCTCCGGAGGCCGCGGGGGGTCCGGCGGCGGCGGTTCGATTCGCGCATCGCCATAGGCGCAGGCAACGGAAGTCCCGCGGCCGATCGTAATTCTTACTTCTGCCTCTGCCTCGTCGATCGTGACGCCGTCTTCAGAGCTGCAGGCAATGCCCGTGAGCTCCCAGTCCTCCGGAACCATCTCGCTGACCGTGTAGGTCGCGGGCGGGAGGTCGGTGAACGTGCGTGACGCCTCCGACTCGTCCTCCCCGTTGTCCACCAACGTGAAGGCTTCGAGCGGGTCGGGCGATCCCGAGAAGCGGAATTCACGATCGCTCTGCGGGTTCGCTTCCTTCAGGATCTGGATTGTGCCCAGTGGGATTTTCGCATTGCCGTAGGTGCAGGCAACGGAAGTCCCGCGGCCGATCGTAATTCTTACTTCTGCCTCTGCCTCGTCGATCGTGACGCCGTCTTCAGAGCTGCAGGCAATGCCCGTGAGCTCCCAGCCGTCGGGAACCATCTCGCTGACCGTGTAGGTCCCCGGCGGAAGGTCGGTGAAGGTGCGTGACGACTCCGGCGGCTCGTCCTCCCCGTTGTCCACCAGCGTGAAGTCCTCGAGCGGGCCGGGCGATCCCGAGAAGCGGAAGGCACGATCGCTCTGCGGGTCCGCTTCCTTCAGGATTTGGATTGTGCCCAGTGGGATTTTCTTGTCGTTGTACGTGCATACCACGGAGCCTCCGGGGGCGAGCGTGATCGTCGCCTGAGGCCCGATAGTCGTGGCGGCCCCCGCAGGAGTGCAGGTAAGTCCCGTGAGCTCCCAGCCGGCGGGAACCAGCTCGCTGACCGTGTAGGTCCCGGGCGGGAGGTCGGGGAATATCTTCGAGACGTTCTCGTCCGTTCTGTTGTCGACGAGCGTGAAGTTCCCGATGCGGGGGGAGCCGGTGAACGGGAACTCCTGCGAGCTCTCGGGCGTCGCGTTCTTCTCGATCTCGATCGTCCCCGGAATGATGCGGTTGCGCACCACGCAGTTCGCGTCCTGGCCCGGGGCGAGCGTCACCTGGCCGCTGGGCGTGCTCAGCGAGAAACGTCGCAGAACGCGTCTGCGTTTCCTGGTCGTCTGGCTGACGGTGCAGTCGGCGGAAACGAAGTGCGTACCCCGGGTTGACCTGCTCCGAGAAGCTGAAGGTTGCTCTTGCGCTTGGTGGGGTGGGTCGGCTGAGGTCCCACTGGAACGTGGCCACGCCCTGCTCGTTCGTCGTCTCCTCCCGTGGGCCGGTGTCGGGCGGAGGCTTCGGCAGCACCCAGGTATAGCTGCCTTCGTTCATCGAGACGTCGCCGGTGAACTTCCACCCCGGGTCGGGTTTGAAGACGCCGTCGCCCTCGTCGACCTGCTTGGTGATCGTCACCGAGTTGCCGCACAGCTCGCTGACAATCTGTCGGAGTGCCGCCGCCAGCCCGGCGAAGTCCTTCACGAGCGTGAAATCGGCCTTACCGAACGGGTTGGGCGGGTATTTCTCGAACCCGGAAACCGCGGTCAGCCGGTCGGCGCTCTGGGGATTGTCGACCGCGACCGCGGCGCCGACGCCCAGCATGAAGACGTGCGACCCATCGCTCTTGACGTCGTTGGACTCGAACTGCGCCCGTCGCAACGCCTCCACGTCGCCCTCGGTGAGACCCTCGGTCACACCGCCGCCGTCCTTGTTCATCGCGGTCGGATCGCCGTCTGTCATGAAGACGACGAGGTCGGCCTTCTTGCTCCCGTTCGCCTCGTCCACCTTCTGGAATGCGGCCTCCCAGTTCGTCCAGCCGTTCGGGTTGTAGCCGGATTGCCGGTTCTTGTTGTCGATATACGGGTTAAAGGTCCCCGTGATCGACTCGGGCGTCACCACCGTGTATGGGATTGGGCGACCGGCGGTCGAGCTGAAGTCGACAATGGAGACCTCGGAGCCGGTCCCTGAGAGCGCGACCAGGAAGGACTTGGTAGCGGTCCGCACCGCCCCAGTGGCGTTCGATGAGGCGATGGATCCCGACTCGTCGAGCACCAGCATCACGTTGATCCCGCAGCGCTCGACGAGGTCGTGATTCTTTCCCGGCCCCGTGACATTGAGCGCGTTGGTCAACGTGTAGGCGGACCCGCTGGGGTTCCCCGAGCAATCATTACTCGCATAAGGCGTGTAGACGACGGCATAGCTGTCGTTCGGCCCGCCGGGCGCGGTTACCGTGTTCTTGTTGTCTCGTCCGGAAGTCGATGGTCTGGGTCGCCGGAGGTGAAGTTGTTGTGGTCGTAGCAGCCGGTCGACGGGCCAATCGTCCAGCGTGTGGAACTCCACGTGGCGGCACTCACTGTGCCCTTCACCGAGGCGGGCAGGACGCCTCCGGGGGGCGACGAGTTGCCGGTCGTGCCACCGCCGAATTTGCCGTCTGAGAGCGAGACGTCCGCCGAGGCGACACTCGGCCACGCCGCGAGCGCGACGATCGAGATGGACAGGATGATCATCGCGCGAGCCCGGCGGGCGGAAGTGTTCATCGCGCCGAGAATCTACATGACGATCGGCACAAAGTCACCCGTCCGCAAGCCACCGACCACATCGGGTGGTCGGAGGCTGTTGTGCAGAGCCGACGCGGGGACTCGAACCCCGGACCCCCTCCTTACCATGGAGGTGCTCTACCAGCTGAGCTACGTCGGCGGGCGCGCCGAAGCGTAGCGCCGATCGTCGCCTCCGAGGGCGGCTGCCGGGCTCAGGGCCCGAGGATGCGAGAGACGACCTCGAGCAGGTACGGGAGCGGGGTCTGCGTGCCTCCCGCGGCGGGCGCGGGCGCCGGTGGGGGTCCGGCCGGCGGCGCGGCGGCGGCTCGGGTCGCGGAGGAGGTGCGATCGACGCGGGCGCGCGTGGTCGGATCCTCCGGACGGACGCCAATCGCTCCAGCGGAGGCGGGAAAGACGATGGCCGCAGCGGCGAGCGCGACCAGCGCTTGGCGCACACGTCGAAGGGTCATGCCCTCCTCTTCGCAGAAGCTCGCGATTCGGTTCAATGACCCCTCTGGCAAGGACGCCCCCGGGACGAGGAGATCAGATGCGCCAACACCTCTCATACGCGAACGTGATGGCGACGGTCGCGGTGTTCATCGCACTCGGCGGTAGTTCGTACGCCGCCATCAAGGTCACTGGCAAGAACGTCCAGGACGGATCGCTCACGGGCGCGGACATCAAGAACAGCACCCTGGGCGGCCCGGACATCCGTGCGGGAGCGATCAAGAGCACCGATGTGGCGAACGGTTCGCTGCTTCAGCAGGACTTCGCAGCCGGGCAGCTTCCCGCGGGTGCGCAGGGGCCGAAGGGCGACACGGGCGCGACGGGTCCGCAGGGCCAGCAGGGAATCCAGGGAGTTCCGGGCACGCTCGGGAACGTCGTCGTCCGCAGGGTCCTCGTAGACGTTCCGGCGAATGACACATCCGGCAACAGCGTCGCCTGTCAGGCCGGCGAGATCGTGGTCGGGGGGATAGCGCATCCGATGGCGGAAAACGACGCCCTCACGATCACGATGTCGAAGCCAACCATCAACACGGAGTCAAGCCAGAGCCCGGACACTGGCGAGCCGATTGGCGCATGGCAGGGAATGGCGACGAATTCGACGGCCTCACCAAGCACCCTGGTCGTCTCGGTGTTCTGCGGGCAACAGTGACGGTCGTGGCACTGTCTGGCCCTCAAGGGGGTAAGTGGGGGGAGCAGGATTCGAACCTGCGTAGGCAGAGCCAATGCGTTTACAGCGCATCTCCTTTGGCCGCTCGGACATCCCCCCGGGCGGTCGGGAGCGATTGTAGAGGCGCCTGGGGATCCGGTCACCAGGCTCCACTTCAAAACGCGCGTACTTCGGACCGCCCAACAGAATGGCTCTCCCGCCCGCGACCCGGCTCGATGGAATGAACCACTGGCGCCCGTCGCCGACGATCACGAACAAGTAGTCAAAGCGGGATGGGTCGAGGCGCTTGACCAGCCCGCTCCAGCTTTGATTGCCGCCGCGCGTGCAGAGGGTCACCTCCCACCGCCCTCGATAGAAGAGTGCACATGTCTTCACCTGAACGCGCGCGAGCTCGCATTCGAGGTCAGCTACCAAGTCGTAGTGCGGGCTGTGCCCCAGCGGAATCGAGACGCGGGCGCCGGCACCGGTGAGCCAATGGAGCGCGGCGCGCTCACCGAAGTCGCCCTGCTCGTGCGGCGTGAGCATCCTTCAGCGAAGTGTGGGTAGGCCGGACCTCGCCCCTCACGGGGAGGCGGCCGCTCCGAGCCGGAGGCGGGCCGCAGCGACCCGCCTCCGGTCGAAATCGGGCTCAGCGGTAGATGGTTCCGATGAGCGTCATGCGCTCGCGGTCGGACGCGTCCTCGAGGAAGGTCGCGAGGCCGCTGCCCCGCGCCTGCGCGTACACGCCCGTCCCGTGCTTGACGACGAAGTCGGCCACATTCGTGAACGACGCCTGCGTCAGGTCGCCCTCGCCGTCCTGGCATGAGTCGCCGCGAATGCCGAGCACGAGCCGGTCGGCGGGGCCGGCGCCGAGGACGATGCGTCCCGAGACCGGCGCGCAGACGCCGCCCTCGCCGTTGGCGAAGCCCTCCGCGACCTTCAGATCGATGGACCCGTCGTACTGACCGGGTCCGATCGTGCCGCGGAAGACGCCGTCGGTGAGCGTGAGCTCACAGACGCCGCCCGGGCAGGGGCCGTCCTTCACGGTGTCCTCGCCACGTACGACGATTCGCTCCGCGGTGCGCTGCTTGCCGGCCTCCGATCCCGACGCGCCGGCCACAGCCAGCACGAGACCGAGCGCCGCCATCGCCACCAGAGCGAGGGTCACCGGGAGCCTGCGAATTCGAATTGAGTGGGTCATGTTGCCTCCTGTCGATTGCGTGCGAAGGCAGCATCCGTCCGGCGAGCGCTTCCGCCATCGGGGTAATCACGTAACCGGCCTACCGGTCGCCGGCGGCGCGAGCGAGCTCGACGCGCGAGCGCACGCCGAGCTTCGAGTAGATGTTGCGCAGGTGGGACTCGATCGTGCGCGGGCTGAGCACGAGCTGGTCCGCCACCTCGCGGGTCGTGCGGCCCGCCGCGACGAGCTCGGCGATCTCCCGCTCGCGCGCTGTGAGCGCGGCAAGCGGCCCGCTCGACGCGTCGCCGTCGGCGGCCCGCACCACCCGATGCCCGAGCCGTCGCAGCTCGCGCACCGCCTCGTCGCGCCGGCGCCGCGCGCCGAAGCCGTCGAGGGCGGACTCGGCGCCCACCAGCGCCTCGACCGCCTCGCGCTTCTGCCCGGCGGCGGCCAGCGCCCGGCCCTCCATCAGGAGCGCCCGCGCGGACAGAAGCGGCGCGTCGGCCGCGGCGCGGCGGGCGGCCGCGCTCGCTCGGACGGCCCCGTCCGCCTGGCCGCGAGCCAGCAGCAGGCTCGCGCGCGCGAGTGACGTGACGGCGCCGGCATAGGCCGTCCCGCTGCGGCGGGCTGCCGCCTCAGCAGCGGCGATGGTCGTCTCGGCGGCCTCCGGCTCTCCGGCGGCGATCTGGGCCTCGGCAAGGTCGGCCGCAGCCGGTGGGACCTGTACCGGAACGAGGGCGGGCAGCCCGGGGCCGCCGAAGGCGTCGAGCATCGCGGCGGCGCCCCGCTCGGCGTTGCCGGCGGCGCTGAGCGCCGCCCCCAGGCACCAGCCGGGCTGGCCGGCCGCATGGAACCCCGCCGGCGCGCCGGTCTCGGCGGCGTCCGTGGCGTGCCGGAGCGCGTCCTGCACGTCGCCGGCGGCGAGCCGCGCCGAGGCCAGCGCGCTCTGGGCCCAGAGCAGCATCGTCGGGTTGCTGGAGAGCTGGGCCCGGTCGAGGCCCTCCTCGGCCGTGGCCAGGGCATCGCCGAGGCGCCCCAGCTCGATCTGCATCGCCACCATCTCGACAGTGAGCAGCAGCTCGACGTTCTCGCGGCCCGTGGCGGCGGCAAGCGAGACACCGCGTTCCAGGTCGGCGAGCGCCGCCTCGAATTGCCCGAGCCCGTGCCGGGCACGGGCCTGCATCCAGAGACCGGGCAGGCGCGTGGTCAGCTGCTCGTCGCTCAGCCGATCGAGCGCCGCGCTCGACTCGTCGACGGCCGCGGCGGCGTCCGGGCCGTCCGCTTCGGATACGCGCACCACCGCCGTCGCCGCCAGGGCCGCCGCCTCGAAGACCGGATCGCCGATCGCGCGGGCGTCGCCGAGCGCGTCGCTGATCTGCCTCGCCGCCTCGCTGAGGTCGCGCGCGGACAGCGCGGTCAGGGTCAGTGCCAGGCGCAGCCGGATGCGGTCCGCGGACGGCTCGGCCGGCAACTCGCCGAGGATGACCTGCAGCCGCCGGCGCGCGTCGTCGTTGCGGCCGAGCAGCCACTCGGCGTTGGCCGCCGCCACCGCGAGGCGCAGGCGCTGCCCGTCGGGCGTGCTGCGCAGAGCCTCCACGAGCGTGTCGAGCGCCCCCGCCGGCTGGCCCGCGGCGGACTGCGCCTCCGCGAGCAGCGCCTGCATCCCGCTCCGCCGCTCGGCCTGCTCCGGCCTGTCGGGCAGCAGTCGCAGCGCGGCGGCGTGGAACTTCGCGGCGCTGGCCGGCGCGGAAGCCTGAAGCGAGCCGGCGGCCGCCGCCAGCAGCTCGATCGCATCGTCGTCGCCGGGGCGCGCCGCCTGTTCGACGTGCCGGGCTCGCTCCACCGGACCGGCCCCGCTGCGCGCGAGCGCGCTCGCCGCGCGGCCGTGCGCTCCGAGCCGCTGTCCGTGAGCGATCGCGCCGTAGACGGCGTGCCGCACCACCGGGTGACGGAACGCGAACTCGCGGGGTGCGCGCGCCGGCCGCACCATCGCGCGCGCAAGCAGCTCGTCCAGCGGGTCCAGGGCCTCCTCGTCGGAGAGCTCCGCGATCTCGGCCGCGAGCCCCAGCTCGAACGGATCTCCGGCCACGGCGGCCGCGTCGAGCAGCCGGCGTCCGGCGGGCGTGAGCGCGCTCAGCTCGCTCTCGAGCGCGGCTGCGACGGTGCGCTGTCCGCCCACGTCTGCGCGCGCGAGCTGCTCCAGGAAGAAGGGATTGCCGCCGCTCTGAGCGTAGATCGCCGCGGCGCCGCTGCCGATCAACTCGATCGCCTCCGGCTCGCTGAGCGGGCCCGGCCGGAGATCGGCGAGGCGCCCGTCTCGCATGGCCTCTGAGAGCGCCGCCCGGAGTGCCGGCGGCAGCTGGCCCTCGCGAACCGCGATCGCGACCAGCACCGGGCCCGCGGGTGGTCGCCTGACGATCGCGGCCAGGGCATCGACGGAGGCGTTGTCGGCCCAATGCACGTCGTCGAGGCAGAGCACGAGCGGGCGCGCGTCGGACAGACGCTCGAGCAGATCGCGCAGCGCGCGGTGGGTGCGATGGCGGTCGCCGCCGGCGGGCTCGCTCGCGAGTTCAGCGAGCGCCGGCAGCGCCACGCCGAGCGCGGCCTGGTCGGCGAGGCCGAGCTGGGACAACCGCCGCTCGCCGAGGTCGTCCAGATGGCGGTCGAGCGCGTCGGTCCAGAGCCCGTATGGCAGGTCGCTCTCGAACTCCGAGGCGCGGCCCGCGAGCGCGCTGCAGCCCTCGGCCTGAGCCTCCAGGAACTCGAGCAGCCGCGACTTGCCGATTCCCGGCTCACCCTCGACCACGAGGATCACGCCTTCGCCGGCGCGCACCGCCTCCAGAGCGTCTGCCAGCGCCTCACGCTCGGCGGCTCGTCCCACCAGCGGCGAAGCTGCTGTGGCCACGGCCGGATTCTCGCGGATAGGTGATCTCACCGATGGCGCGGGACGCCACTCGCTGCAGACTGTCCACCATGAATGACGAGCAGATACATCCCGCCGTCCGGGTGGGCCACGTACACCTCAGGGTCGCCGACCTCGACCGCGCGATCGGCTTCTACCGCGACGGGCTCGGCCTCGGCGTGACCGCGGACGGCCGCGAGGTGGGACTCCCTGCCGCCTTCCTCGCCGCCGGCGACTACCACCACCACGTCGGCCTCAACACCTGGGAGAGCGCGGGCGGCACGCCGCCTCCCGCCGGCCACACCGGGCTCTACCACGTCGCCTTCGTCTATCCCGATCGCCGTGAGCTCGGCAGGGCCGTGCGACGCCTGCTCGATCACGGCTACGAGATCGACCACGGGAGCGATCACGGCGGCACCGTCTCGGTCTATCTCTCAGACCCGGACGGCAACGGGGTCGAGCTGTACTACGACCGCCCGCGCGCGGACTGGTTCGACGCCGACGGGCGGCCGGTGCTGAAGGCGGACCGCTTCGACTACCGCGAGCTGCTCTAGGAAGCGTCCCGAAGGCGCTGCGCCTCGGGCAGTCCCTCGAGCTTCTTGAGCGTGTTGTTCTCGATCTGGCGGATCCGCTCGCGCGTGACTCCGAAGGCCCGGCCGACCTCCTCGAGGGTCCGCGCCTTGCCGCCCGAGAGCCCGTAGCGCATCTCGATCACCTCGCGCTCGCGCGTGGGTAGAGCATCGAGGGCGCGGCGCACGTTCTCGCGGCGCAGGTTCTCGCTCGCCAGCTCGAAGGGCGACTCGGCCGAGTCGTCCTCGACGAAGTCGCCGAGCTCCGAGTCCTCCTCCTCGCCGATCGGCTTCTCCAAGGAGACGGGCAGCTGGGCGATGCGCAGGATGTCCTTGACCTCGCGCGCGGTCCACTGGAGCTCGAGCGCGATCTCCTCGGGGGACGGCTCGCGGCCGAACTCCTGCACGAGCTGGCGCTCGACGTGCACGACCTTGTTGAGCTTCTCGACCATGTGCACCGGGATCCGGATCGTGCGCGCCTTGTCCGCTATCGCGCGCGTGACTGCCTGGCGGATCCACCAGGTCGCGTAGGTCGAGAACTTGTAGCCGCGGCGGTAGTCGAATTTCTCGACCGCACGGATCAGCCCGAGCGAGCCCTCCTGGATCAGGTCGAGGAACGACAGGCCGCGGCCGAGGTAGCCCTTTGCGATCGAGACGACCAGGCGCAGGTTGGCCTCGATCATCTGCTGCTTGGCGAGCATGTCGCCGCGCTCGATGCGGCGCGCGAGCGCCACCTCCTGGCCTGCCGTCAGCAGGTCGACGCGGCCGATCGAGCGCAGGTAGAGCCGCAGCGAGTCCAGGCTCGGCTCCACCGTGAGGTCGATCTCGGGCTTGCGCTGCTGCGCGGGCTGCGCGCCGTCGCCGTCGGCCTGCACGGTCACGAGGCCGCCACCCGGGCGCTCGCTCTCGGCCACGATCTCGATGCCCCCATCGAGCAGGTGCGCGCGGAACTCCACTACCTGCTCCTTCGTGACCTCGACCTCCTCGAGGCACGCCGCGATCTCCTCGAAGGTCAGATAGCCGCGCTCGCGCCCCTCGGCCGCCAGCGCACGCAGCTCCTCGATGTCAAGGACCTGCGCCTCGGCGGGCTCCTCGAGAAGTGCGACTCCCTCGTCCTTTTCCCTCAACCCCTGCGCTCCTTCAGACTGCATGGGCGCCGCCTGCGCGGGCCAGTCGGACTGTCAGATTGTGCGGTCCGCGGCAGTTGCCGCGAGGGGCTGCGCCATGTGGGCCAAGACCAAGGCATCCAGCCGCGGGCCAGTATACGACGGGTTTGTGCGATTTGCATCGCGCGGGCCTCGGTATCGTGGGTGCCGGCCATGACCGAACGAACCGCACTACTCGGAAGCGACGTCCAGGCCCGCCGGCCCTCGACCTACGTGAGCCTCTCGCGCGTCGGAGTCACCGGCGTCGAGAAGGTGATCCGGATCCAGGTGAACGGCAAGGCGGAACAGCTGTTCTACGCCGAGCTCGAGTGCTTCGTCGACCTCGGACCGGATCAGAAGGGCGCGCATATGTCGCGCTTCGAGGAGGTCATCAACGAGGCGATCGACGAGGTGATCCTGAGCGAGGCCTTCAAGGCCGAGACGCTCGCGGCGCACATCGCCGAGCGCGTGCGCGACCGCCAGGAGGCGAGGCGCGCCGAGGTCACGATCGCCGCGCACTACCCCGAGCACAAGCACGCTCCCGTCTCGGGATCGCGCACGCAGGAGCTCTACAAGCTGTTTGGGTCGGCGGTGGCGTCGGCGCGTGGCACGCGCCGGCTCGTCGGGGTCGAGGCGCAGGGCATGACCGCCTGTCCGTGCGCGCAGGAGCTCGTCATGGACCGCTCGCAGGTGCGACTGGTCGAGCAGGGCTTCAGCGAGGACGAGATCGCGCGCGTGTTCGAGGCGGTGCCGGTGGCCACGCACAACCAGCGCGGCATCGGCACCCTCCACGTCGGCTGCCCGGAGGGTTGCGAGGACGCGATCCAGGCCGAGACGCTGCTCGACATCGTGGAGGCCTCGATGAGCTCCGAGATCTATGAGCTGATGAAGCGCTCGGACGAGGTCGAGGTCGTCGAGAAGGCGCACATGCACCCGCGCTTCGTCGAGGACTGCGTGCGCGAGATGGTGCGCATGGCCAGCGAGCGCTTCGGGCCGGTCGGCGACGAGGGCTTCATCTCGGCACGCCAGGAGAACCTCGAGACGATCCACAAGCACAACGTCGTGGCCGAGCGCCACGGGCTGCTCGGTGAGCTGCGCCGCGAGATCGGCGAGGGCGAGCGCTCGCGGCACCACGTGTCGATGCGCGAGTGGCTCGATAGCGGCGACTAGCGCCGTAACATCCACGCGGCTCGCTGGTTGGAGAGCCGTATGCCTCGCCGAATCTGCCCACTCATCCTGCTCGCGCTGGCGGCGTTTCCCGCTGCGGCCGACGCCGGCTTCGCTCCACTGCCCGACAAGCCGGCCTACCTGCTGCAGAACCCCGCCGAGGGGAAGGTGAGCGACGAGCCGCTCGCGGTGGCGAGCGGCGACGTGAACGGCGACGGCCGCATCGATCTCGTCGTCCCGGCCAGCGAGGCCGACGACGGCAGCGGCAAGCTGCACGTGTTCCTCGGCGACGGCAGCGGGCGCTTCGCTCAAGCCGGCGGCTCGCCCTTCCAGACGGCGCGCCGTGCCAACGCGATCGCGCTGACCGACTGGAGCGGCGACGGCGCCCTCGACGCCATCACCTCCAGCGAGATCCTTCCCCAGACCGTCCTCGCCGACGGTCTCGCGGTGCTCAGCCCCGGTCTCGGGAACGGCGCGTTCGGGACACCTGACGGCGTGGCCACCGGCGGGGACTCGAGCATGGGCCTCGCGCTCGGCCAGTTCGGCGGTGACAACCGCCTGGACATCGCGGTGGCGGACCGCTTCGACGCCGCCGGCGCCGCGCCGGCCCGGGTGGCCGTGCTGGAGGCGAGCGGTCCAGGGACCTACCTGGCGCCCGACGTGTATCCGCTCGCGGGCGGGGTCGACCCGCGCGCGATCGCGACCGGGGACTTCAACGGCGACCTCCGCTTCGACCTCGCCACGGGCAACCAGGACGGCACCATCTCGGTGCTGCTCCAGCAGGCCGACAGCAGCTTCGTGGCGGCCCCGGCATTCGCCTCCGGGACGACCAGCCTGCGCAGTCTCGTGGCCACCGATGTCGACGGCGACCGCATCACCGACCTGGCCGCCGCGGCCGCCACCTCGCCCGGTGAGGTCGCGGTGCTGCGCGGCAACGGCGCCGGCGGCTTTGCGGCCGTGCCCGGCTCGCCGTTCGCGACCGGCGCCAACAACGCCCGCACCGTCGTGGCGGCGGACCTCGACGGGGACCGCGACGTCGACCTCGCCGCCACCAACAACCAGAACCCCGGCAGCGTGGCCGTGCTGGCCGGGAACGGCGCCGGCGGCTTCGCGCACGCCTCGGGCTCGCCGTTCCCGACCGGCATCGTCGAGTTGCCGGCGGGACTCACGGTGGCGGACTTCGACGGCGACGCCCAGCCGGACCTCGCCACCGTCCACAGCGAGAACGCCGCGCGCATGGTCGTCCAGCTGAACGATCTGCAGCCCGCGGCGCGGCTTGTCCCGGGAGCGCTCGACTTCGGCACGCGCGGGGTGCGCTCGCGCGCCCTGGTGCGCCCGGCCGCGCTTACCAATGACGGCCCCGGGTTCGTGCGGGCGGCGCCAGCGACCGTCACGGGTGACGGCTTCGCGCTGGCGGATGACGGCTGCGCCGGGCCGACGCTCTCCGTGGGACTGTCGTGCTCCGTAACGGTGCGCTTCTCCCCGACGAAGCTCGGCACCCACACTGGCACCCTGAGCGTCACCCCTGCCGGAGCCGCGGCGCCGCTGACCCTCGCGCTGACGGGGCGCGGTCGCCGGCCAAAGCTCTCGCGCGTGCGCGTGAGCCCGAAGCGGTTCAGGGTTGCGCGCAAGGCCACGCCCGTCGCCGCGGCGCGCGCGGGAACGAGCTTCCGCTTCACGGCCGCCGAGCGAGGCAGGGCGACTCTCACGATCCAGCGCCCGGCCAAGCGGCGCCGCGGGCGCTGGGTGTCGACCAAGATCACGCTTCGCCGCAGCGTGCGCTCCGGAGCCAACCGCGTGCGCTTCACGGGACGCACGAAGCGACGCCGCCTGACGCCGGGGGCGTACCGTGTGCGAGTAGTCGTCAGGGATCCCGGCGGTTTCCGGTCGACACCCCGTACGGCTCGCTTCCGAGTCGTGCGCCGCTGAGGCTGCAGCGAAAGTTTCACATTTGAGCCGCGGTGGGAAAGCCGCCGAAGACATAATTGGACGTTCGGAGGTCCGTTTGAATCAAGGCCGGCATATCCCGCTGTCGCAGGACGCAGCCCTCGTGGTGGCGCTGGCCGGCACCGCGATGCCATTCGCCCACTCGGCCGAGGACGAGGCCGAGCGCTGGCTGCGCGCGCTGCGGCTACACGGCCAGGTGGGCGCGACGCTGCAGGCGCTGGGCGTCGGCGAGGCGCCCCTGATGACCGAGGATGAGCCGTCGGAGGGTGCCAACACCCCACCGCTCGGCGCGGAGGTGCTCGACGACGTCACCCGGCGCGCCGGCGACTTCGCGGCCGAACGCGAGCATCAGACGGTCGGAACGGCCGACCTCCTGATGGCCGTGTTCGAGGTCTACGGCAAGCTCTTCGAGCACGCGCTCTACCTGCGCGGCACGGGCCGCGACGAGCTCCTCGAGAAGCTGAACACCGTCACGCACACGCAGGGCTAGGTCCTCTCCTCCACCCGGCGCCGGCGCGCGAGGTACTCGAGCCCGGCGGTGCTGCCGACCGGCCCGAGCGGCGACACCGTCGCCGCCAGCAGCGGCCACGGGAAGATCTTGCGGCTGCAGCCGTAGGCGACGAGCAGGCAGAGGATGATCCAACCCACGCCGTGGGTCCAGCCGAGCACCTGCTCGGCCGACTCGCCGAGGCCGCCGATCGCCACCACGAGCAGCGCGCTGAAGATGCACACCTCGATCAGCGAGTAGATGCGGACGGCCTGGAAGTAGGACACGTCTAAGCGGGCCGGGCCCGGCGCTCGAGCAGGATCTGGCGACGCGCGATGTACAGGCCGATCAGGCCGAGCACGATGATCAGCGTGACCGCGGCGATCGCCTCCGGCGAGGTCAGGTCGCCGAGGCTGCCGCCGAGCGCGACGTAGGCGAAGACCTTGGGCGCCGCGCCCACGACCGTGCCGAGCGTCATGTCGCGGTAGCGCAGCTTCGTGAGGCCGGCGCTGTAGTTGACGATGCCGTAAGGGAGCAGCGGCAGGATGCGCGACTCCATCACGGCGAGCGCGCCGTTCCTCGTGAGGAAGTCCTCGATCGCCTTGGTGCGCTGCGGCAGCAGGTTGCCGTGGTGACCGGCGGCGAGCCGGCGTGCCAGCCCCATCTGCGTGAGCGCCGCGGCGGTCAGGCCGGCGAGCGCGAGCGGAAAGCCCGCGAGCGTGCCGAACAGCAGCCCGGCGGCGCCCGCCAGGATCGGCCAGGTGATCAGGAAGTTGACGAGCACGAACAGCGGGATGAAGGCGAGCAGCGCCGCGATGCCGAGCGACTCGCCGTAGTCGCGCACCTCGTCAGGCGTGGGGACGGAGCCGGTCACGATCGTCCCGAGGAAGATCGCGCCCACGACGACGCCACCGATGGCGATGCGCCAGATCGCCGCGCGCCGTGAGTCCATGCGTTCAGGGTAGTGGCGGGATACGCTCGGCGCCGGGATGCTGAGCTCGGTACGAGTCGTGCTGATCGACCTCGACGGCGTGCTCTACGTCGAGGACGAGCCGGTGCCCGGGGCGCATGAGGCTGTCGAGCAGCTGCGGGCCGGGGGGCACGTGCTGCGCTTCGTCACCAACACGACCTCGCGCTCGCGCCCGGCGACGCTCGACAAGCTGCGCGGGCTCGGGTTTTCCCTGGAGGACGAGGAGCTGATCACGCCGGCGGCGCTGGCGGTGCGGCACTGTCTTGACCAGGGCCGGCGACGTGTGTCCCTGCTGATGAACGACGAGGTGAAGGGTGACTTCGCGGCTTTGGACGAGGACGACGACGAGCCCGAGGCCGTGATCGTCGGCGACCTCGGCGAGCAGTTCGCCTATCCGGTCTTGAACCGGGCCTTCCGTCACGTGATGGCGGGTGCCGAGCTGATCGCGCTGCAGCGCAACCGCTTCTGGCAGCGGGCTGATGGGCTGTCGCTCGACGTCGGGCCGTTCGTGGCGGCCTTGGAGTACGCGACCGCGCGCGAGGCCTACGTGGTCGGCAAGCCGGCGCGTGCCTTCTTCGAGGAGGTGCTGCGCGACGCTGGTTCTCCCGCCGCCATGGTCGGCGACGACATCGAGACCGACATCGGCGGGGCGCTCGGCGCGGGCCTGGCCGGGATCCTGGTCCGCACCGGCAAGTACCGGGCCGACGCGGTCGCCGCGTCGGGCATCGAGCCGACGGCCACGGTGGACTCGATCGCCGACGTGCCGGAGCTGCTGTCGTGACCGCCGCGGAGCTTCAGCGGACTGTGCCTCGGGTTCCCCGGCGCCGTCGAGGAGTACCCGTTCGGAACGGTGACCGCGGTCTACAAGGTCGAGGGCAAGATCTTCGCGTTGAGCGCTCTGCGCTCGCGCCCGCTGACCGTGAGCCTCAAGTGCGAGCCCGAGCTCGCCGAGCAGCTGCGCGCCGCGCACGAGGAGATCGTTCCGGGCTATCACCTCAACAAGCGCCACTGGAACACGGTGACGGTCGACGGGTCGGTGTCGGACGCGATGGTCCGCGACATGGTCGAGGACTCGTACGACCTTGTGGTGGCAGCGATGTCACGCCGCAAGCGCGAGGCGCTCGGCTGGCGGCCGGGCT
>CAWFZK010000041.1:0-55735 GCA_963820315.1 uncultured Thermoleophilaceae bacterium
TGCCGTTCGCCGCCGACCTGCTGAAGGCCGTCGAGCAGGCGCAGCCGCGCCCGGTGTCGCCGGTCTACCCGCAGATCAGCGAGGCGATCTTCACGAACGTGTACGCCGCGCTACAGGGCGACGCCTCGCCGGACGAGGCGGCCTCGCAGATGAACGAGGACATCCAGAAGGCGATCGAGACGTTCTAGCCCGATGGAAGCCGCAACCGCTCGGCTGAAACGCCGCTCCGCGAAGCAGCGGGGCGGCTACGGCCGCAGCGAGCGCCGCCTGGCGGGGGCGATGCTGGCGCCGTCGCTGATCGTGATCGCGGCGGTCGCGGCGTATCCGATCGGCTACGCGTTCTGGCTGTCGCTCACGGAGTACAGCCTGCGCGTGCCCGGCAAGTGGCGTTTCGTCGGCTTCGACAACTACTCCGAGGCACTCAGCTCGCCCGAGTTCTGGGACGCGCTCACGACCACGTTCGTCTTCTCGGGGATCTCGGTTGCCCTCGAGCTGGTGATCGGCCTCGGCATGGCCCTCTGCATGCACGAGGCGTTCAAGGGACGCGCGCTGCTGCGCACGGTCGTCCTCGTGCCGTGGGCGGTCCTCACGGTCGATGACCGCCATCACCTGGCGGACGATCTTCGAGCCGGGCCTCGGGCTCGCGCCGGTGCTGCTCGACAAGCTCGGGACTGCCCGGCGCGGACATCGTCTGGCTCGGGCGAGGAGCCCTACGCGCTCGGGGTGATGATCTTCGCGGACGTCTGGAAGACGGCGCCCTTCATGGCGCTCTTGATCCTGGCCGGATTGCAGGTGATCCCGGACGAGCTGTACGACGCGGCCAAGGTCGACGGCGCCAGCACCTGGCAGCGCTTCAGAAGCATCACGCTGCCGCTGCTCAAGCCCGCGATCCTCATCGCGCTCATCTTCAGGACGCTCGACGCGCTGCGCATCTTCGACCTCCCGTACGTGCTCACTCAGGGCGCGAACGGGACGACGACGCTGTCGCTGATCGCCCAGCAGGAGCTGACCACCAATCGGCTGATCGGGCTCGGCTCGGCCCTGTCGGTCCTGACCTTCGTGATCGTGATGGCGGTGGCCTTCATCTACATCCGCGCGGTGGGCGGCAACATCCGCGCGCTGGCGGAGGAGACCTGATGGCCACGCGCGCGCTCGAGCGGACGGGTCAGCCGGCAACCACGCGTGGCGAGGCGCACGCCGCCGAGGCGCGCGGGCCGCAGCGCCGCTGGTTGAGGCCCGTGCTGCTCTGGATCGCGGTAGTGCTGATCGTGATCTTCTGCCTCTTCCCCTTCTACTGGCTGATCAACGTCTCGCTGAAGACCGGGCCCGACCTGTCGGGGGCGGAGCTGCTGCCGCCCAACCCGACGCTCGACAACTACCAGTCGATCTTCGAGGACGCCGACTTCACGAAGGCGCTCCGCAACAGCGTCGGGATCACGACCATCACGACGGCGCTCGCGCTCCTGTTCGGCTCGTTCGCCGCGTACGCCCTGGCGCGGCTGCGCTTCCCGCGCAAGTTCCTGCTGCTGGCCGTGATCCTCTCGATCACGACCTTCCCGCCGATCGCGATCGCGGCGCCGCTCTTCAAGCTGTGGACGGAGCTCGGGCTCTACAACACATGGGCCGGGCTCATCATCCCGAACCTCACGTTCGCGCTCCCGCTCTGCATCTACATACTCGCGTCGTTCTTCCGTGAGATACCGAAGGAGCTCGAGGAGGCCGCGCTGGTCGACGGAGCGACGCACTTCCAGGCGTTCCGCAAGGTGGTGCTGCCGCTCGCGGCGCCGGGGCTCGTGACAGCCGGCCTGCTCACGGCCTTCTTCGTCTGGAACGAGTTCCTGCTGGCGATCACGCTGACGAGCTCGCCCGCCGCGCGCCCGGTGCCTGCGGCGATCGCCTTCTTCACGGGCAGCCAGAAGTTCGAGGTGCCGCTCGGCACGATCAGCGCGGCGTCCGTGGTGATCACGATCCCGCTGGTCGCGCTCGTGATCATCTTCCAGAAGCGAATCGTTGCCGGCCTGACCGCCGGCGCCATCAAGGGATAGGGTCGCGCCTCTGCTCGAGGACGGCGTCGTCTACCAGGTCTATCCGCGCTCCTTTCAGGACTCCGACGGCGACGGGGTTGGGGATCTGCGCGGCATCGAGGCACGCCTCGACCACCTCGCCTGGCTGGGGGTCGACGCGCTCTGGATGTCGCCCATCTTCCCCTCGCCGATGCACGACTTCGGCTACGACGTCGCCGACTACAAGGACATCGAGCCGGTCTTCGGCTCGCTCGCGGACTTCGACTCGCTGGTGGCGGCCGCCCGCGAGCGCGGGCTCGACGTGCTGCTCGACCTGGTCCCGTGCCACACGTCGATCGAGCACCCGTGGTTCCGCGAGCACCCGGACTGGTACATCTGGGCCGACGCGCCGAACAACTGGCTGTCCGCGTTTGGTGGCTCCGCCTGGAGCCGCCGGGGCGCGCGCTGGTACCTGCACTCGTTCTATCCCGAGCAGCCGGACCTCGACTGGCGCAACCCCGAGGTCGTGGCGGCCATGCAGGACGTGCTGCGCTTCTGGCTCGAGCGCGGCGTCGCCGGCTACCGCGTCGACGCCATCGACCGCCTGCTGAAGGACGCGCAGCTGCGCGACGACCCGCCTGCGGTCGAGCCCTTCGGCCTGCCGCTCTCGCCGGAGGAGGCGAAGCTGTCGCTCGTGCACTCGCGCAACGCGCCGGACACGGGGCAGGCGCTTGCGAAGATCCGCGACGCGGTCGGCGACCACTTCATGGTCGGCGAGGTGTACCTGCCCGCGGCGCGCTGGCAGCCGTACCGGGAGGCGTTCGATGCCGTGTTCGCCTTCGAGCTGCTGCACTCGGACTGGAACGCGGACCGGCTGCGGCGCGCGATCGACGCGACCACGCGCCAGCCGGGCGCCGCCTGGGTGCTCTCGAACCACGACTTCGGCCGGCTCGGCACCCGCTTCGGAGCCGAGAACGCACGCGCGGCGGCGATGCTCCTGCTCACCCTGCCCGGCACCGCCTTCCTCTACCAGGGCGACGAGATCGGTCAGGCGGACGGGCCCGGCGGAGAACGCAGCTACGACCGGGCGGGCCGCGACCGCTTCCGCCATCCGATGCAGTGGACGGGTGCGCGCGGTGGTGGCTTCACGAGCGGCGAGCCGTGGCTGCCGCTGGTCGATCCCGAGCACGTGAACGTGGAGGCTCAGCGCGACGATCCCGGCTCGATGCTCACGCTCACGCGCGAGCTGATCCGGCTGCGGCGCTCGCTGCCACGCGACTTCCGGTTGCTCGACGCGGCCCCCGGCGTGCTCGCCTACGCGCGCGGCGAGCACGTGGTCGCGATCAACACGACGGCGCGCGCGCTGTCCGTGCCGCGCGGCTCGGAAACGCTGCTGGAGACGGAGACCGGGGCGCTGCGCGGCGACGAGCTGTCGGCGCACGCCGGAGCCATTTCCCGCAACTGACTTCCCGTTCGGTTTTACCCGGTTGCCTTGAGGGGTACATAGCAAACCGTGAGGGGGGAGTTGAGGAGGGCACGGATGTCTCGCCTTGGAGCTCTGCTTCTCGCGGTGCTGGCCGCGGTGGCTGTCGGCTGCGGCGTCGGCGGCGACGAGGGCGGCAGCGGCGCCCGGGCCATCAACTGGTACGCCTTCAACGAGCCCGGCGGCTCATACGACCAAGCGGTCGCCAACTGCAACAAGCAGGCGAACGGCAAGTACACGATCAACTACGTGAAGCTGCCGAACATCGCCGACCAGCAGCGCGAGCTGCTCGTCCGCCGCCTTGCCGCCGAGGACGACTCGATCGACCTGGCCTCGCTGGACGTGATCTGGACGGCCGAGTTCGCCGAGGCCGAGTGGATCCTCCCCTGGGAGGGCGATCGCCGCGAGGCCGCCACCGAGGGCAAGCTCGACGGTCCGGTCGAGACCGTCGACTACCAGGGCAAGGTCTGGGCGATCCCGCACACGAGCAACACGCAGCTGCTCTGGTACCGCAAGGACCGCGTGGACGCCCCGCCCGACGACTTCACCTGGGACGAGATGATCGACGACGCGATCGACAAGGGCACCGCGGTCGAGGTTCAGAGCGCCCAGTACGAGGGTCTCGTGGTCTGGATCAACGCGCTGATCACGAGCGCCGGCGGCCAGATCGTGAACGAGCAGGGCGACGTGGTAGTGAACGACACCGCGAAGACGGCCGCCGAGATCGAGCAGAAGCTCGCCACCTCGGCCGCGGCGCCGCCGGGCATGGCGACCGCCAACGAGGACGCCGCCCGGTTGGGCTTCGAGTCGGGGCGTTCCGACTACCAGGTCAACTACCCGTACATCTACCCGGCCGCCGCCGAGGTGGGTGAGGACTTCCAGAAGAACATCGGCTGGGCCCGTTACCCGCGCAGCGTGGCGGGCCGGCCGAGCGCGCCGCCGCTCGGAGGCTTCAACATCGCGGTCTCCGCGTACTCGAACAACCCCGACCTCGCTTTCGAGGCGGCCGAGTGCCTCGCCAGCCCGGAGAACCAGGCGCTCAGCGCCGAGCTGGGCGGCCTGCCGCCGACGAGCGAGTCGGTCTACGACGATCCGAAGATACAGAAGAACTACCCCTTCGCCGATGAGCTGCGTGAGTCGATCGACAACGCCGGGCCGCGCCCGGTGACGCCCGCCTACAGCGACATCTCGCTGGCGATCCAGAAGACCTACCACCCGCCGGACGCGGTGGAGCCGGACACGGTCGTGGAACAGCTGCGCGACCGGATCGAGAAGGCCGTCGACGGGAAGATCTTCTGATGGAGGCTGCCACGACCCAGGCTCCTGCCGCCGCGCCGCCCAAGAAGCAGCGCATGACCGATCGCGCGAAGGCCGAGCGCAAGCTCGCCTGGCTGCTGTGCGCGCCCGCCGTGATCGTGATGTTGCTCGTGACCGGCTATCCGATCGTGTACGCGTTCTACCTGTCGCTGCAGAAGTTCGACCTGCGCTTCCCGGACGACAAGGAGTTCGTGGGGCTGGCGAACTACGGCGACGTGCTCAGCTCGACCACGTGGTGGTCGGACGTCGCCACGACGCTGTTCATCACGGTCGTGTCGGTGGCCATCGAGCTCGTCCTGGGCATGCTGATCGCGCTGGTCATGCACCGTGCGATCTTCGGCCGCGGCCCGGTTCGCGCGGCGATCCTGATCCCGTACGGCATCGTCACGGTGGTCGCAGCGTTTGGCTGGAAGTACGCCTTCGACCCGACCAGCGGCTTCGTGTTCGGGCTGCCGCTGGTACCGGACGACTGGCAGCCGCTGACCACGCGGGAGGGCTCGCTCTTCGTGATCATCTCGGCGGAGGTCTGGAAGACGACGCCGTTCATGGCGCTGCTGCTCCTGGCGGGCCTCGCGCTCGTCCCGGACGAGCTGAACGAGGCGGCGAAGGTCGACGGCGCGAGCACGCTGCAGCGCTTCTTCCGCATCACGATCCCGCTGATGAAGCCGGCGATCCTGGTCGCGCTGCTGTTCCGGACGCTGGACGCGTTCCGAATATTCGACAACATCTTCATCATCCAGCCGGGCGGCGCCCTGGGCACCGAAAGCGTCTCGATTCTCGGCTACAACGTCCTGATCAACCGGGTGAACCTGGGCCTCGGCTCGGCTATCTCGATCCTGATCTTCATCTGCGTCATCCTGATCGCCGTCCTGTTCGTCAAGGGGCTCGGCACCAGCACCGCGCAGCAGCGAGGGGAGACCTGAGCCGATGAGCGAGAAGCACACGGGCCGCGAGCGACTGCTCTGGACGATCGGGATCCTCGTCGTGCTCCTCTACGCGCTGATCCCGGTTGCCTGGATCGCCTCGCTGTCGTTCAAGACGCCGGAGGAGGTCGGCGACAAGAAGTTCTTCTCGGGCTTCTCGTTCGACAACTACGACGTCGTCTTCTCCGACGACACCTTCATCGCGGCGCTGATCAACTCGATCGGCATCGCGTCCATCGCCACCTTCATCTCGATCGTGCTCGCGGCGATGGCCGCCTACGCCACCTCGCGCCTCGACTTCACCGGGAAGACGCTGATCCTCTCGGGCGCTCTGGCGGTGGCCATGTTCCCGCCGATCTCGATCGTCGGCTCGCTGTTCGAGATGTGGCGCTCGCTCGGCATCTACGACACGTGGATCGGGCTGATCATCCCGTATATGACCTTCACGCTGCCGCTCGCGATCTACACGCTCTCGGCGTTCTTCCGAGAAATTCCCTGGGAACTCGAACAGGCGGCCCAGGTCGACGGCGCCACGCCGTTCCAGGCGTTCCGGAAGATCATCGTGCCGCTTGCCGCGCCGGGGGTTTTCACGGCTGCGATCCTCGTATTCATCTTCGCCTGGAACGACTTCATCTTCGCCAACACGCTGACCTCGACCGACGCCGCGCGCACGGTGCCCGCTGCGCTCGCGTTCTTCACCGGGGCGTCGCAGTTCGAGCAGCCGATCGGAGCGATCTCGGCCGCCTCGGTCGTCGTCACGGTCCCGATCATCATCATGGTTCTGATCTTCCAGCGCCGAATCGTTGCGGGCCTCACCGCCGGCGCGGTGAAGGGATAAAAGGAGAGAGCACAGATGGCCCAGATCACGCTGGACAACCTCACCAAGCGATACCCGGACGGCTACGAGGCCGTTCGCGACATGAGCTTGGAGATCAAGGACGGGGAGTTCGTGATCCTCGTCGGGCCGTCCGGCTGCGGCAAGTCCACCGCGCTGCGCATGATCGCCGGGCTCGAGGACATCACCGAGGGCGAGCTTCGGATCGGCGACCAGGTCGTGAACGACAAGGCGCCCAAGGATCGCGACATCGCGATGGTGTTCCAGAACTACGCGCTCTACCCGCACATGAGCGTGCGCGACAACATGGGCTTCGCGCTCAAGCTGCGCGGCATGGAAAAGGCCCAGATCAACGAGAAGGTGACCGAGGCGGCCCGCATCCTCGACCTCGAGCCGCACCTCGACCGGAAGCCCTCGCAGCTGTCCGGCGGTCAGCGCCAGCGCGTGGCGATGGGCCGCGCGATCGTGCGTGACCCGGCCGCCTTCCTCATGGACGAGCCGCTCTCCAACCTGGACGCCAAGCTGCGAGTGCAGATGCGCACCGAGGTGTCCCGGATCCAGCAGCAGCTCGGGACCACGACCGTCTACGTGACCCACGACCAGACCGAGGCGATGACGCTGGGCGACCGCGTCGCCGTGATGCGCGCGGGCCTGATCCAGCAGGTGGGCTCGCCGATGGAGCTCTACAACGAGCCGGTCAACCTGTTCGTTGCCGGCTTCGTCGGCTCGCCGGCGATGAACTTCATGCCGGCTACGGTCGAGGGCGACATCGTGAAGCTTCCCTTCGGCGACGTGAAGCTGCCCAGCGAGCTTCACGACGCGGTGCGCGACCACCACGGCAAGCAGCTGATCGCGGGCATCCGGCCCGAGCACTTCGAGGACGCGTCACTCGTGGGCGACGCGCGCGACCGTGGCACCACCTTCACGGCGAACATCGAGGTCCTGGAGTCGATGGGGGCCGAGCTCTACGCCCACTTCACCGTCGCCTCGGACGCGACGATCGAGTCGCAGGAGCTGCGCGAGCTCGCCGAGGACGCGGGCGGCGGCGAGGTGCCGATGGCGGGCGAGGAGGGGCGCATCGTTGCGCGGCTCGATCCCGCCAGCAAGGTGAGCGTCGGGCAGGAGGCGGAGCTCTTCGTCGACGCGACACGCCTGCATCTGTTCGACCCCGAGAACGGGGTGAACCTCACCGTCGAGCACAAGGTCCCGCCGGCCACCACGGACGGCGACGGCGCTCCCGCGGCCGCGCCGGCCGACACAAGCCAGGACGTGACCGGCGAGGAGCCGGAGACGCCCCGCGAGCAGCCTCCTACTTGAGCTCGCGCCGCAGGCGGCGCACCATCGTGTCGTCGTCGAGCCCGGGGCTCTGGAGGTCGTGGCGGATCGCCTCGACGATCGCGTCGTCCCACTGGTGGGTGCGCAGCACCAGGTAGCGCAGGGCCGCGATGCGCATGTAGGCCTCGGTCTCCGAGCCGCGGCCGATCAGGTCGGCCTCGCGCAGCAGCTCGATCACCGGCTCGTACTCCTCGACGAACCACGCCATGGCGACCTCGGCGCGGCTCATCAGCTCTTCGCGGTTCTGGATCACCCGGAAGCCCCAGGCCTCGACCGCCTCGGCGAGCGCCGCGTAGCGCCACTCGTCGCTGATCTTGATCCGCTTGCGTGCGTCGTCGGGCAGCGGAACGCGTTCGTAGAAGAGCCGCTCGTGGCTCTTCAGGGGGAGGTCGCTGAGCTGGATCTCGCGTGACGCCCCCACCTGGGTGAGGACCTCGGTGACATAGGCGTTGATGTCGCGATGGCCGAGGGCGCGCGCAACCGACACGCGGTGGTGGCCGTCCTTGACGAAGTGGAGGTCGCCGATCCGGTAAACGTCGATCGGCGGCATGCCCTCGCCGCGCCGCTGGGCAGTGGCGATCCGCTCCCAGCGCGGTCGCACCCGCTGCGAGGTCGGCCGGAAGCGGCGGTCGAACTCGCGGCCGCGGTCGACCGTCCCGACGATCGAGTCGAGCGGGATCACCTGCTGGCCGAGCCTACGCTCGCCGCGGCGCCCGAGTGCCGCCACGACCTCCTCGAACGGGAGGATGTGGTTGACGTCGCCGCGCTCGCCGCGCAGCCGTGCCGACAGGCGCGAGAGTGCACGCCGGCGCCGCGCGCGGTTGAAGTCGAACTGAGCGTCTGCGCTCGGGAGACCCGTGTCCCTGGCCACGTGTCCGAGAGTACAGTCCGCGGGCCTCAGGGGATCAACAGGGTCCTACGCGTCGCGCTGACGGCATTCGAGGCTGCGTCGGCGCCGTAAACGGTGACCGTCGCCGGCACGTCGCGGCCCCGGCGGAGCTCGCGCCGGACGCGCTTCGGCAGCCTGATCAGGACGCTCGACCAGGTGCTCGCGGGATCGATCGCCGGGGCCCGCAGCGTCAGCCCGCGGCCGGCTGCGGTGAGCGTCGCCACGGTCCCGGCCAAGCACGCCTCCGCTGGGCAGCGCAGGCGCGTGACGATTCCGTCGGAGGCCAGCGCGCGCTGGCGGCGCGCCACCCGCACGCGCAGCGCGGGGGCAGTGAGGTCGGATCTCACCGGGGCGGGGCAGCGGCCGCCGATCAGCGTGCTCGCCCCCGTCAGATGCGGCTGGTAGCCGTCGCGGTTCTGGGGCGCGGGCCGCTCGACGTCGGCGATCCAGAGGCCGTAGTCGCCGGCGTCGGCTGCCGGGTCGGGCCCGCCCTCGGCCACGCGCCGCTGGCGCACGAGCGCCGCCGTGTCGAGGAACCAGTCGAGCTGGAGCGTGGGATTCCTGGGAAAGCCGCGGTAGTCGCCCGCGTTGAGGCTCTGGTGCATGCCGAAGAAGCCGTGGTAGCTCGTGCCGCGCAGGTTGCGCAGCCCGCTCTCGGCGAGCCCGGCCATCACCGGCAGCTCGAGCGGCAGCCCGCGCTCGCCCGCGCCGCGCGCCATCCAGCGCGCAATTCGCTCCTGCGACGCGGCGTCGCCGGGATAGACGGCGGGGCAGGGGTCGCTCAGGTCCGGGGCCGGCGCTCCGCCCTGCGCGGAGGCGCCGGGCGCGCAGGCGAGCATGGCGAGCAGCGCCGTGGCGATGGCGAAGAGGCGAGGCACGGCGCGCAATCCTGCCAGGCCCGTGCGATGCTGCGCGCGCATGGCCCGCGTGTTCGTGACCCGCTCGCTGCCCGGAACCGCGCTCGAGCGCCTCGCGGCCGCCCACGACACCGACGTCTGGCCCGATCGGCTGCCCCCGCCGCGCCCGGCGCTGGAGGAGCGCGCCCGTGACGCCGAGGGGCTGCTCTCGCTGCTCACCGACCCGATCGACGCCCAGTTGATCTCCGCCTGCCCGCAGCTGCGCGCGATCTCGAACTACGCCGTCGGGGTCGACAACGTCGACCTCGCGACGGCGACGGCGCGCGGGATCCCGGTCGGCAACACGCCTGGAGTGCTCACGGACTCGACCGCCGACCTGGCGCTCGCGCTCATGCTCGGCGCCGCCAGGCGGATCGTGGAGGGCGACGAGTTCGTGCGGGCGGGGGAGTGGGTCACCTGGGAACCCGGCCTGCTGCTCGGGCACGACCTGCATGGCGCGACCGTCGGCATCATCGGCTTCGGGCGGATCGGTCAGGCGGTCGCACGCCGGCTCGAGGGCTTCGGCTGCGAGCGCCTGCACACCAGCCGCAGCGGCGGGGTCGAGCTCGGCGAGCTGCTCGAGCGCTCCGACTTCGTGACGCTCCACTGCCCGCTGACGCCGGAGACGCGGGGATTGATCGGCGCCGAGGCCCTGCGGCGGATGAAGCCGAGCGCCTACCTCGTCAACACAGCGCGCGGGCCGATCGTCGACAGCGACGCGCTGCGAACAGCGCTCGCGGGGGGCGAGATAGCGGGCGCCGCGCTCGACGTGACCGACCCGGAGCCGCTGCCGGCCGATCACCCGCTGCTCGGGGCGCCGAACCTGACCGTGATCCCGCACCTCGGCTCGGCCACACACGCCACCCGCGAGCGGATGGCGGACATGGCCGTCGACAACCTGCTGGCCGGGCTGGCCGGCGAGCGCATGCCGGACTGCGCCAACCCGGAGATTTACGAGACGAGGCGCGCGTAGCGCGGCTCGTCGTTCAAGGCGCCTGGATGGCGACCATGCCATCAAGTCGCGGGCATGGATGCCCGCGGAGCTAGTCCCCAATGACCTTGATGACCAGCCGCTTCGGCCGCCGCCCGTCGAACTCGCAGTAGAAGACCTGCTGCCAGGGGCCGAGGTCGAGCCGGCCGTCCGTCACGGGAACGATCACCTGGTGGTGGACCAGCAGGTTCTTCAGGTGCGCGTCGCCGTTGTCCTCGCCGCCGCGGTGGTGGCGGTAGTCGCCCGGGTCGGGCAGCAGCTGGCGGGCGACCTCGTTCGCGGGCTCCTTCCAGCTCGGTGGGGCGACCTTGTCGAGCCACTCGAGCGTGTCCTCGTGCAGGCCCGGCTCGTCGTCGTTGATCCATACCGCCGCCGTGATGTGCATCGCGGCAACGAGCGCGAGGCCCTCGCTGATCCCGCCCTCGTCGACCGCCTCCTGCACCTCCTCGGTGATCCGGATCAGCTCGCGCCGTCGCTCGGTGTTGAAGGTCATGTAGGCCGTGTTCGACTTCATTCGGCAATCATTCCCGGTCCATGGAACTGGGGCTCGAAGGCAGGGTCTGCGTTGTCACCGGCGGGACCCGGGGGATCGGCGCGGCGACTGCGCGCATGCTCGCGGCCGAGGGCGCTCGGCCGCTCACGGTGGCGCGCAGCGGCGCCGACATCGAGCTCGACCTGGGCGCGCCCGAGGCCGCCGAGCGGCTGCTCGCGGCCTGTCCGGAGCCTCCCTGGGCGCTCGTCAACAACGCCGGCATCACCGGGACGCGCACTATCGAGGAGCTGACCGACGACGACTGGAACGAGCAGTGGCAGCTGCACGTGATGGCCGCGCTGCGCCTGATGAAGGTGTTCGCGCCTGCCATGGCCGAGGCGGGCGGTGGTCGGATCGTGAACGTCTCGTCCTCGTCGGGCCGCCGCCCCTCGCAGACGCTCGACCCCGCCTACTCGGTCACCAAGGCGGCCCAGCTGTCGCTATCGCGGCTGTTCGCCGAGCGCTGGGCCGACCAGGGGGTGCTCGTCAATGCGGTGCTGCCGGGCGCGACGGGCACCGGGATGTGGCTCGACAACGGGGGCCTCGCCGACCAGGTCGCTGCGCGTACCGGCAAGTCGCGCGAGGAGGTGCTCGAGTCGACCCACGCCAAGGCGCTCACCGGACGCATGGGGCACGAGGACGAGATCGCCGCCGTGATCGTCTTCCTCTGCTCCGAGCACGCCTCGAACGTCGTGGGCGCCGCCTGGTCCGTCGACGGCGGCACGACCCAGGCGATCTTCTAGAACTCGCGGTCGGCCGGGCCGCTCTCGTTGACCGGCGTCTGCGATGCGGGGTTGCCGGCGTGATCGGTTGCGTCGTCGGATGGCGTCCAGACCATCACGCCGTTGCCCGCGGCCGTGCTCGACGTGCCGAACTGCCCGCCGAGCACGATCGTCACGGACGTGCCGCTCATCGTCATCGTCGAGTTGAAGAACCAGACGGAGCCGCCCGTCACGTAGTCGGTCCGGCCGAGGTTGAGCGTGCCGAGGGTGACCTGCGTCGAGAAGCTGCCGTTGTAGACCTCGACGCGGTCGCCGCCGGTGGCGTTGAAGATCCTGACGTTGACGTCCTGCGCCGCGCCGGTCCAGCTGCCGAGCAGCGACGCCGGCTGGATCGGCTCGCTGTACGTCCAGGTGATCGAGTCGCCCTCCTCAGCGCGGCCGGCGATGTTGCCCGGCCCGTTCGCGGTCTGCACGTTCGCTCCGGCAGGGGCGCTGTTGTCGATCAGGACGGTCCCGTTGGCGGTCGCGCTGTTGCCCGCGACGTCGACGCCGGTGACGCTGAACGCGCGCGACCCGTTCGGCAGCGACGCCTGCGCCGTCAGCACGTTCGAGCGCCGGTTGTAGGTCACGCCGTCGATCGTGAAGGTCCCAGCGGTCATCGGCGCAGCGGTCTGGCCCGGGGTGATCGTCGAGACGTTGGCCGTCACCGAGCTGACGCCGCTCGCGGGCGACCCGGTGTCGGCGACGGTCGCGTAGACCCGGTAGGTCCCCCCGGCGCGCACGGAGCCGACCGCGGTGCCGCCCGACGCCTTCTGGATCACGATCGGGGTGAGCGTCGGCGCCCGGAAGTCGGAGGCTGCGGTGACGTTGCTGCCCGTGTTGTTCGTCTGGGCCGTGAAGGCCGCGAAGGTCGAGCCGATGCCGCCGGCCGCGACGGCCGCGGCGGCAAGCGCGAGCAGCGCCAGGCCGAGCACGCGCTTCATTGCTCCTCCCTCGGCTCTGCCGGGCGCCAGATCGTCATCAGCTCGAGCGCGAGCAGCGCCGCCAGCGCGAGGCCGAAGAGCAGCATCGGCAGGCGGTTCGTGCGCGCGAGCACGAGCAGCCGGCCGAGCTCGGGGATGCGGTACACGACGCGGCTGATCTCGCCGCTCGCGCTGACGGCCCAGCGCTCCGAGACGTTGTTCGCGTCGCCGCGCGTCACGAACGCGACGCTGTCGCCGCGAACCCGCATGGCACGCACGCGGTGAGTCACGAGCCGGTTCTGGTTGGCCGGATCGCGGAAGGTGACGATGTCGCCCGGGCGGGCCTCGAGCGGAGCGATCCGCTGGACCACGGTCACGTCGCCGGTGCCGAGCGTCGGCTCCATGCTGCCCGACAGCACGACCAGCGGACGCGCGTCGAACGCGAGCGGCGCGGCGAGCGCCAGCGCGATGCCGAGCACGAAGCCGAGCGCGGCGAAGACGGGGAAGCGGACGGCTGTGCGCGCGAGCTCGAGCGCGAGCCGCGCGGGGGCGGGCCGGGCGGTGGCGCTGGCGCTGCTCACGGCTGCACCTCGACGAGCTTCGTGCGCAGCGCGAGCCAGGGCTCGCGCGCTGCGACCCTCGTAGCCCTCGGCGCCGGCGGGAATCCAGGCGCGGGCGCGCAGCTTCATCGTGTCGGCGCGCTCGAGCAGGAAGCTGCGACGGAGCTTGCGACCGCCGGCGCGCAGCTCGAGCCGAACGGGCCTGCCCAAACCGCGCGCTCGCACGCGAACGTGGACGCGCACGTCGCCCGCGGTGATGTTCCTGAGCGTCACGGCGCCGCGCCGCTCCTGGCCCGCGACGAGGTTCCGGGCCCAGAGCAGCACCGGATCGGCCCCCGCATCGAGCTCGCCAGGCGGCAGTACCTCGACGCGCACGCCTGCTCCGAGTGGCTGGTCGGAGGCGGGCACGCGCATCGCGAAGACGAGTAGCGCCGCGAGGGCCAGGCCGGTCACGAGACCGGCCGCCCTCGCGGCACGTTGCGACGAGGAGATCATCGGGCTCCTCGGTTCTCTACCTCTCGCTTAGAGGTTGCGCGCCTCCCAGCGCAGGGTGTGGGCGCCGGTGGTCTGGCCCTCGGCGGCCGGCACGTCGTCAACCGACACGGTCACCCTGTAGACGAGCTTCTCGTTCTGGTCCCAGTCGCCATCGCTGCCGGGGGCATCGAGAAGGCCGGTGTTCCAGTCGGTCGGAACCGCGTTCAGCTTGCCGGTGTAGATCGTGCCCTCGGAGGTGAAGCCGGTGCAGCCGGGGAAGCTCGGCGTGGCCTGCGTGCCGGTCTCGACCGTCACGGTCACATTCGCGGCGAGCGCGCCGAGCGCGGCGCCCGGGACCCGGTACATCTTCACCTCGGACGCGAGCGAGCCGGTGTAGCTCACCTCGATGCAGCGCTGCTGAGGGTCGCTCGGCTTCGCGTTGGTCAGGTTGTAGAGAGCGTTGCCGGAATCGTTGTCGGCCAGGTCGACGGTACCCGCGGTGATCTGGTTGTTCGGGTTCTCCGTCTCGCTCGAGAACGCAGAGAAGGCGCCGACAGCGGCGAACGCTCCAATGAGCCCGAGCACGACGACGGTCCGGAGGACCTTCTTGGTGGTGGACACTGCACAGCTCCTTTCGAGCCTTTGTGGGGATGCCTTGGTCTAGGCGCTTGGGTCCCGGCGGCGTCGTGCTCGCACGGCGGCGCAGGTTGCAGGTCTTTTTCGGCATGCCGGGCACGCCTTTGACGGAACTGGACAGGTGTTGGAGGCCGGCGCGGGACGGCTCAAGGCGGGCTCTCACCGCCGGGCGGGCGCCTATCCTCGCCGCGTGACCTCGGTTCCGTACACGATCAGGCGCTCGGACCGTGCCCGCCACGCGCGCATCCTCGTTGGGGGCGACGGGGTCGAGGTCGTCGTGCCGCGGCGCTTCCCGATCGGTCAGGTCGAGCCATTCGTGGAGGAAAAGCGGCCCTGGATCGAGCGCACGCTGCGGCGGATGCGCGAGTCCGAGGCCGAGTTCCCGCCCGCCCGGCTGGAGGACGGCGGCGAGCTGCCCTACCTGGGGACGCGCCTCGCGCTGGCGGTGCGGATGGAGCCGGGCCGCGTGCGGTCGCACGTGGCGCGCCGTGGCGACTCGCTGCGCGTCGCGCTGCCGCCCGGAGGATCGCTGTCCGGCGCACTCGAGGGCTGGTATCGCCGCCGCGCGCGCGAGGAGGTGGGCCCACGGCTCGACGCCGCGGTCAGGCGTGCCGGCGCCGCCTACACGAGCCTGCAGATAAGGGGCCAGCGCACGCGCTGGGCGAGCTGCTCGTCGAGTGGCGCGATGAGCTTCAACTGGCGGCTGCTGCTCGCGCCGGCGGAGATCCTCGACTACGTCGTCGAGCACGAGGTGGCGCACCTCGAGGTGCACGACCACTCGCAGCGCTTCTGGGACCTGCTCGGCTCACGCTGCCCGGGTTCGCGAGAGCACGAGCGCTGGCTGCGCCGCTATGGGCACGCCTTGAGGTTCTAGGGGCTCACTCCCAGCGGAAGAAGCGGACCGCCAGGAAGATCCCCGCCACCGCCCAGCCGGCGATTATCGCCGCGCTGCTCGCGATGTCGGAGCCGCCTCCGATGATGGCGTCCGAGAACCCGTCCACCAGATGCTTCAGGGGCAGCGCCTCGGCAATGGCGAGCAGCGCCTTCGGCAGGTTGTCGGCCGAGTAGAAGACCCCGGAGATGAAGATGAGCGGCAGGAAGACCGCGTTGGTGAAGGCGGGCGCCGCGTCCTCGTTCGGGATGACGTGCGAGAACGCCACGCCGAGCGACGCAAAGCAGATCACGCCGAGCGCGGTGAAACCGGCGAGCAGCAGCGGATCCTGCGGCCATTCGACGCCGTACACCACGTTCCCGAGCGTGACGATGATGGCGACCTGGAGGAAGGCGTTGAGGGTGGCGGAGGCGACCAGGCCGGTGAGAAAGGCGCTCTCGGGCATGGGCGTGCCGCGCACGCGCTTGAGGATCCCCTCGTCGCGGCGGAAGGTGACCACGAACGCAAGCGCGGTGAAGGTCGTGGCCACCACGCCCATGGCGGCGATGCCCGGCACGAGCACCTCGAGCACGTCCTCGTCCCCCGAGAAGGCGCTCGCCGTGAGCACGAGGAACAGGATCGGCAGCAGGAAGTTGAAGAAGGCGGCGCTCGGGTTGCGCCAGAACTGCTTGCGCTCGAAGCGGAACTGGCTCCAGGCGAGGGCCGCGGTGCTCACAGGACGGTCTCCCTGGCGGGCTCGGCCTCGGCCGTCAGCTCGAGGTAGATGTCCTCGAGCGAGGGGTGGGTGACCTCGAGTCCCTCGAGGCTCTCCCCGCGCGCGAGCGCTTCCGACGTGAGCTCGTGCAGCAGGCTCGTCGGGTCATCGGTGCCGTGCTCGATGCGCCGGCCATCGGCCGCGATGTAGGAGATGCGGTAGCGCGCGCTGGCACGACTCAGCTCGCCGGGGGCGCCCTCCGCGACGATCACGCCGTCCTTGACGATCGCGACCCGATCGGCGAGCGCCTGCGCCTCGTCGAGGTAGTGCGTCGTGAGGAGGACGGTCTTGCCGAGCTGCTTGAGCTTGTCGATGACGCCCCACGCGGTCCGCCGCGCCGCCGGGTCGAAGCCGGTGGTGGGCTCGTCGAGGAAGATCAACTCGGGATCGCCCACGAGCGCGAGGGCGAGATCGAGACGGCGACGCTGGCCCCCGCTCAGGTCCTTGGCCTTGGTGTCGGCCTTCTCGGTCAGCCCGACCAGCTCGATCGTCTCGCCGGCGTCCCGGCTGTGCGCGTAGGGCTTTCCGAAGTGCTCGAGCGCCTCGCGCACTGTCACGCGCGGGTAGAAACCGCAGCTCTGTAGGACGATGCCCACGCGCTGCTGCAGCTCGCGGTCACGCTGCTGAGGGTCGCGGCCGAGCACGCGGACCTCGCCGCTCGAGCGCTTGCGATAGCCCTCGAGGATCTCGACGGTGGTGGTCTTCCCGGCGCCGTTCGGGCCGAGCAGACCGAAGACCTCACCCCGCTCGACGTCGAAGGAGAGCCCGCGCACGGCCTCGACCGGGCCGTACGACTTGCGCAGGTCGGTGACCTCGATCGCGGGCACTACCGCCCAGGCTAGACGCCCGTACCTCCGCGGCCCTCGCCGCCTGCGAAGCGCGCCGCTCCACGCCAGGCGGTCTCGCGCGTGGGCAGCGCGCTGCGAGCCTCCATCGCGAGCCCCTCGGTGAAGCTGAGCCCGATCCCCTCGATCGCCGCGAGCCGGTCGGCGAGCATCGTGTCCTGCGGAAAGCGCGCGAGTGCCTCGGCCAGCTCGAGAGCGCGTTCGAGGTGGCGTCCCGCCGGCACGATCTCGGTCAGCAGGCCGATCGAATGGGCCTCCTCGGCGTCGATGATGCGGCCGGTCAGGATCAGGTCGAGCGCCCGGCCCAGGCCGACGATGCGCGGCAGCCGCTGGGTGCCGCCGTCCACGAGCGGCACGCCCCAGCGCCGTTCGGGGAAGCCGAGCCGCGATTCACCGGTGGCGATCCGCAGGTCGCACCAGAGCGCCAGCTCGAGGCCGCCGGCCAGGCACCAGCCCGAGATCGCGGCGATCGTGGGCTTCGAGGAGATCACGCGGCTGATCCCGAGCGGGCCGCGCGGGTCGTCCATGCGCGGGCCGAAGCTCTCGATCGCCTTGAGGTCGGCGCCCGCGCAGAACGCCACGCCGCCGGCGCCGGTGATCACGAGCACCCGAGCGTCGTCGTCGCCCTCGAAGCGGTCGTAGGCGTCCGCGATCAGCTCGGCGGTGGGCCCATCGATCGCGTTGCGACGCTCCTGGCGATCGATCGTCAGGACCGCCGCGGCGCCCTGGCGCGCGTAGGTCACCGGATCCATGCCGAAACCCTCTCATTTCTCAGCCTCTTCACATGGCAGGGGCCGATGATCGCGAGCATCGTCAGTGCAGATCCCTCCTCGCTCGTGACCCCGGCCTGACGGCCGGGGTCACGGCTTTTCTGGAGCCGTTTACCAGCCGACGCGCTTGCGCAACTCGACGGCCTTACGCTCGTCCTTGCGCTTCTCGAGCCGCCCCTGGAGGGCCGACGCGAGGATCACCCAGACGACGAAGAAGATCACGACGCCGAGGCAGAAGAAGGTGACGAGCCGGTCGTCCGTCTCGCCGGCGAGGCCCTCGCCGTTGTCGCCTGCGAAGGCCGGCGCGGCCAGCACGAGCGAGGTCGCAATCACGATTATCGGCGCCAGAAGCCGCATCCAGCCGCTAACGATACCGGGAGCGGCCGGCTGAACTAGCCTTCCGCGGCCGTGTCGATGTTGGAGGCAATAGTCCTGGGCATCGCGCAGGGGCTCACCGAGTTCCTGCCGATCTCGAGTACCGGGCACCTGCGCATCATTCCCGCCTTCGCCGGCTGGGAGGATCCCGGCGCGGCATTCACGGCGGTGACGCAGCTCGGGACGATGGCCGCCGTCCTCCTCTACTTCCGGCACGACCTCATGCGCATCGCGCGTGCCTGGCTGCGCTCGGTGCGCGACCGCGAGGCGCGCCGCGAGCTGGACGCGCGGCTCGGCTGGTACATCCTGCTCGGCACGATCCCGATCGGCATCTTCGGGATCCTCTTCAAGGACCAGATCGAGACCGGCGCGCGCGACCTCTACCTGATCGGCGTGATGCTGATCCTGCTCGGGCTGGTGCTCTTCATCGCCGACCGGACCAGCAAGCGCGAGCGCACGATCGAGCAGATCCGCACGCGTGACGGCTTCCTGATGGGGCTGGCGCAGGCGCTTGCGCTGATCCCGGGCGTATCGCGCTCGGGCTCGACGATCACGGCCGGCCTGTTCCTCGGCTTCGACCGCACCTCTGCGGCGCGCTTCTCGTTCCTGCTGTCGATCCCGGCGGTGGTGCTGAGCGGGCTGCTCGAGCTCGGCTCGATCGTGAGCGGGGAGGAGGGCCAGCACACGGGCGCGGCGGAGCTCTTGGTTGCGACGCTGCTCGCCTTCGTCACCGGCTACGCGTCCATCGCCTTCCTGCTGCGCTGGCTCACGAGCCATTCGATGGACATCTTCGTGATCTACCGGGTGGCGCTCGGGGCCCTGGTGCTGGTGCTCGTCGGGACCGGAACGATCAGCTAGCCCGAGCCTTCGACAGGGGCGACGGGAAGCGCGGCAGGGCGCGCGTGCCGCCGAACCAGTCGCTCAGCCTCGCGGCCTCGGCGTCGATCGCGGCGCGCGCGTCGCGGCCCGGGTCCTCGAGCAGCTGGAGCTCGACCGCGCCGCCGTCGTCCTGGCGCCAGCCGCCGACGATGCGTCCGTCCCACCAGACGGTCGGGCCGCCGTTCCCGGACGTGTCGAACAGCTCGTTCTTGTACGGGCCGAGGTACCAGTCGCGCTCGTACCAGCCCATCGTCGTCGGGTCGAGCGGCGGCAGCAGGGCGGCGAAGGGCTCGGGTGCCACGGTCGGCTCGAGGTCGTCCGGCAGGAGGTAGCCGGTCGTGCCTCCCTCGAGCTCGACCTCGACGGCGTCCAGGTGGTGGAGCGCCTGCCTGACGGCCCCGACGGTGGAGCCGAGCCACCACTTGATGTCCGCCAGGCTGCCGGGACCGAACGAGCGCAGCCAGCGCTCGACCAGGCCGGCCACGCCCTCCGGGGCCGGCGGGGGGTCGAGCGGCTCGCCAAGCCATGCCTCCATCGAGGTCCAGCGCGGCCGCGAGCTGATCCAGGCGCCGCTGTTCGAGGCGCGGACGATCCGCCCGGCCGCCGACAGCACCGTCAAGACGCGCGGGCCAACCGGTACCTGCCCGCCCCAGGACTTGCCGATCCCGTACTCGATCGACCCCTCGAGGAGCGGGATCTCGTCGCGCAGCTCGCTCGAGCTCGCCTCACGGCCGTCCGCGAGCGCCGACAGCACCGCGGCGCTCGCATCGGCGAGCCAGCGTTCGCCGTCCGGATAGAGGCCCGCCTTGTCGACATCCTTGATGAGGCGGCGGCGCTCGCCCTCCGCCACGCGGTCGCTCGCGCCCGACTGCGCGACGGCCAGCGTCTCGCGCGGGAACACGAACAGCGTGCGGCGCATCGACAGGTGCTTGACGAGCGAGCGCCGCTCGTAGAGCTCGCGGTCGAGCTCGGCGACCGTCAGCTCTTCCATGCGGGCCCAGGCGGACAGGTACACGGTGGCCGGATCGGTCGCGTGCAGGCAGACGAGGCTGCGGGCGGCGTCGGTCGGGTCCGCGGCGCGCTCACCGGGGGCCAGCCGGTGGCGTCGCGACAGCCGTGCGCGGCGCTCGCTCACGTCGATCTTCCTCACGCCGGGATCGTGGCAGGGGGCTGCGCCGCCGGGTCCGAGGGCGCCCGTGCGATCTATAGCCTTCGACTCGTGCAGTTCGCTTGGAAGTTCGGCGTCGTCATGCTGGTCGCGCTCGCCCTCACGGTGCTGCCGGGCGGCGGCGGAGCGCTCGACGTCGTGCTCACGCTGTTGACGGTCGCTTTCTTCGGGGCGATCGCATTCCTCGTGTTCCGGCTCTTTCGCCAGTACCACTTCGAGCTCGAGACGCTCGACTCGTCGTTGCGGCTCGTTCTGTACGGGTCGCTTGGGCTCGCCGTGCTGACCTTCACGGCGACCGACCGCCTCTTCGACACCGGCGGCGCGGGCGTGCTGCTGTGGTTCGCCCTGCTGGCGGCCGCCTCCTACGGGATCTTCTGGGTCTGGACGCGCTACCGGCGCTACGAGTAGGCCGTTTTCGCGCTCCCGTAGCGCACCTGTAACACCCGCGTCTTGTCCCTTCACGCTCCGCACGGGATCGTCGTGCCATGACACGCGCGAGTCCCGAGAGCGGCCAGGCCTCGGTCGAGTTGGTGGCCGTTGTCCCCTTCGTGATCCTGACGGCGCTGGCGGCCTGGCAAATCGCGCTGGCGGGTCACACGCTGTGGCTCACCGCCGGAGCGGCGCGGGCCGCGGCGCGCGCGGACACGGTCGGCTCGAGCCCCGAGCGGGCCGCTCGCAGCGCGCTGCCGGACTCGATGGAGCGCGGGCTGTCCGTCGAGCGCATCCGCACGGGCGGAGTGAGGGTCAAGGTGCGGATGCCGCTGCTCCTGCGGGCCTGGCGCACGCCCGTGGAGATGACGGCCGTGTCATCGCTCGGGAGGGAGAGATGAGCGCGCCTGGGCTTCGGCTCGGGTGCCGCGCTGGCCGGCGGGGTCGCGTCCCGATCGGTCCGCGGTGTCGCGCCGGTTTCGGTGCGGGGCGTCGCGCCGGTCTCCACGCTCGCGCGCGCGAGGCCGGCCAGGCGAGCGTGGAGCTGCTCGGCGTCCTGCCGCTGCTCGTGGCGCTGGCGCTCGCCGTGTTCCAGCTCCTGTCGGTGGGCTACGCGAGCGTGCTGGCGGGCAACGCAGCGGAAGCCGGCGCGCTCGCGCTGGCGGCCGGGGGTGACGCGCGAGCCGGGGCCCGCGAGTCGCTGCCGGGTTGGTCGCGCGCACGCGCGGAGGTGCACGTGTCGGGCGGCACCGTCGGTGTGCGGCTGCGCCCGCCCGCGCTGCTGCGCGCGCTCGGCGAGCGCCTGACCGTCACGGGGGAGGCGGCGGTGGAGGCACCGTGACCGGCTCGCGGGCATGGCCGTCCGAAGACGGCGGGCGGGGGAAGCTGCATGCACTGTTGGCGGCCGCGGGGTCGTTCCTGCTGGACCCGCCGGGGGCGGTCGATCCGCTCCGGCAGGTGCGCGAGCCTGCGCCGGGCGTGTTCGGCGACGGGGCCACGCCGGATCCGCCCTTGGTTCAAGGGGCGCGACCAGTGGTAGCGGTCTTCGGCCTGGCCGGCGGCTGTGGGGCGACGGTGGTGGCCCGAGCGGTCGCCGCGGAGCTGGCTGCACGGGACGCAAGCGGCACGGCCGCGGTCGCGTGTGAGTCGAGGCCGGGCGGGCTCCCGCTGGCCACCAAGGCCGCTTCCCGGCTGGCGCGCGCGCTCGATGATCTTCCGGGCGGGGCGCGCGCTCTCGGGCGTCTGTGCCTGCTTCGCGGCACCGAGCGCGGCTCGCTCGGCGACGCCCTCCGCGGTCTCGCCCCGCTCGTGATCGACGCCGGCTCGTCGTCGCTCGGAGGCGTCTCGGCATGCATCGCGGATCGCACGTTGATCGTCACGACCCCGGCGATCGAGCCGACGCTCGCCCGCGTCGCGATCGAGTGCGTGGGCAGGGTCGGGCCGGAGCCGACGCTCGTCATGAACCGGGCACGTCACGCGGGCGACCTCACCGGGGCGGGCGAGGGCGACCCGGGTGCGACCGAAGACGACACCGGCCGGAGCGCCCCGGCGCTCGGCCAGGCCGGGGAGGCAGTCGCGCTGCCCGAGTCGCGCTTGGGCGCCCAGCTGGCCCTGGGTGGACGCGAGGCACGCGGCGCTCTGGGACGCGCGATCGCCGGGCTCGTCGACTGCTGGGAAGGGAGGTAACGACCTCGCGGCCGCAGCGACGCCAGGCGGCCCGCCATGGCGGAAATGCGGCGGCCGAGGCTGGGATTAGGGTGCCCTAACAAAACCTGATACGTTGAGTCGGAATTCGACCACGACCGCGGGAGCAGGTGCTGGTGGGAACTTCGGCGTTCGATCGCGCGAACCGGGCGGGAGCCCTCAGGGGCTCGGAGTTTGCCCGCTGGTGTGCCCGGGGCCGTCCGCCCATCGACCGGTTCCTGCTGTCGCTGGCCGCCGAGTTCCACCAGGTCGACCAGGCCGCTGCCCTCGATCGTCTCGACGAGTTGGCGCGCCCCGCGTTCGGTATCGCGTCGCTTCCCCCGGAGGACGCCGCCCGGCGCCTGATCGAGGCGATCGGCGAGAGCGGCGGGTTGCACCCGGGCCCGGCGGGCGATCCGGACGGGCTGATGCTCGACCGCGTGCTCTCGAGTGGGCGCGGGCGGCCGGAGCTGCTCGCAGCCGTCTACCTCGAGGTCGCGCGGCGAGCGGGAGTCTCGCTCGCGCTGCTCTCGTCCGGCCTCAACTGGTTCCTCGGCTTCGAGGACGAGGGCGAGCTGGTGCTCGTTGCTCCGGCGAGCTTCGACCGGCCACTCGACCGCATCGACCTGCAGCGGCGCTGCCCCCATGGGCTGGCCGACGCGGTCCTCGATGGGCTCGGCGAGCTCCTCGGCGCCCGGGGCGGCGCCGGAACGGACGCGGCGCATGCCCACGCGCTGCGGAGATACCTGCGCTCCGCGCAGCGCATGGACGCGCCGCCGCGCGGCTGACCCGGCGCCTGTGACGAGTGGGCGGCCCTCCGCCCGCAGATCGATCTCACGTCTGCGCCCGCGGCTGCGTTCCCTGGGCATGAATCTCGATCTGAACGGCCGCGTTGCCGTAGTCACAGGAGCGTCGAAGGGCATCGGCCTGGCGGTAGCTCGAACGCTGCTCGAGGAGGGCGTCAACGTCGTGGCGGGCTCACGCAACTCCAGCCCCGAGCTCGACGAGCTGGCGAGCGAGTTCGACCCGGCGGGCCGGCTGGTTCACGTGCGCGCGAACCTGATGGACCCGGGTGCGCCGGCCCAGCTCGTGGCAGCGGCCGAGCAGAGCTTCGGCCGGCTCGACATCCTCGTCAACAATGCCGGCGGCCCCCCGCCGGGGGCGAGCCTGCCGCGCTTCGGCTTCCTCGAGCTCGGCGACGACGACTGGCGCGACATGCTCGAGTTCAACCTGCTCTCGGCCGTCCGGGCCTCGCGCGCCGCGATCCCGCTGATGTTGGAGCGAGGTGAGGGGGCGATCGTGAACGTCTCGTCGGTGCACGGCCGCCAGCCGTCCGGCGTGAACGTCGACTACGGCGCCGCCAAGGCGGCGATGATCAACCTGACGAAGGCGCTCGCCGAGGAGTTCGGCCCACAGGGCGTCCGCGTCAACGGCGTCTGCCCCGGGCCGGTGCTGACCCCCTGGTGGACGGACAGCGGCGGAGCGGCCGACATCTTCGCCGCCCATGTCGGAGCGGACCGCGACGGCGTGCTGACCACGCTGGCGCCCGAGATGATGCAGCTCACCACCGGCCGCCTCGCCGATCCGCAGGAGATCGCCGACGCCGTGGTGTTCCTCGCGTCGCCCCGCTCCGCCAGCACGCTGGGCACCGAGCTGTTGGTCGACTCGGGGATGCTCAAGACCGCGTAGGGCGCCCGCGTCCGGGGCGGGGCCCGGCCGCCGTGGCGCCGCCCCCGCCCGCCCTGGCGGCGCCCGGCCCTACCGCGCGGCACCGAGCCGCAGCCGGTGAATGCTCACGACGCCGCGCTCGCGCGTCTCGACCGGCCAGCGCGCCTCGGCCTGCTCGAGGAAGGCCGCGAGCGCCGGCCTGCCCGGGTCGGCGATCCAGGCCTCCGGAGCGAGGCGCGGCAAGAGCGCCAGCAGCGGCGCGACGCTCTGGCGCTCGTACAGGACGTCCGCTGCGAGCACGACGTCGAACGGCCCGAGCGCGAGGAGCTCGCCCGGCTGCGACCAGTCCGCCACGGCGGTGTCCACGCGGACGCCGTTCGCTTCGGCGGCCGCCGCGGCCAGCGCCAGCGCCTCCGGCGCCTCATCGGTGGCGAGCACGTGCGCGCCGGCACGCGCGGCGGCGAGGCTCGGCAATGCGAGCCCGCAGCCGAGCTCGACGACGCGCACGCCTCGGAGCGGCGCGCCGTCGAGCTCGTGCGCGAGCGCCACGCCGCTGCGCCACAGCACCGACCAGTAGGGCGCCAGCGGCGCCCACTCGACGGGGCCGTCGTCGGGCAGCTCGGCGGCGTAGTCCGGCTGCAGCACCCGCAGGGGCCCGCTGGGCAGCTCGATCGACCGGCTTACGAGCTCCTCCGCCACGCCTCGACCCTACGCGGCGCCGGCCGCGCGGCGGGGTCAGCCGCTCAGGCAGGCCTCCGCCGGCACGGCGTCGAAGAGCGCTGCGTAGTTGTCGACCAGCATGTCGCGGCCCTTCACCTGCGCGATCGTGGCGGGGTCCGCCACGCCGTCGCCGATGAAGCCGGATCCGCCCTCGGGCCCGAGCGGGATCGCGATCAGCGGCGGGAAGGCCTCCCAGGACGCGAGCTCGCCGCTGCCCGTGATCAGGCTGCGGATGTTGTCCGCCACGAGCTCCGCCTGGCGCGAGGCGACCGCGGCCATGTTGCGGTCGGCGTCGCTCAGGTCGCCGATCGCGAAGACGTGCGTCTCGCCGGCCACGCGCAGTTGGCCGTCGACGCGCAGGTGGCCACGCTCGTCGCGGCGATCGTCGAGCGAGCCGCCCGCGACGTACTCGCTGTGCGGGCGCACGCCGAAGGCGCGGAACCACATGTCGGCGTCGAGCGTGTGGCCCTCGGCCGTGTGCACGCTGATCGGGGCGAGCGTCGCGGGCGCGGCGGCCGGGAGCTCGCGCAGCCCGACGCCCAGCCGCAGCTCGATCCCGAGCGCGTCGAGCTGACGCCGCAGTTCGTCGCGCAGCGCCTGGTCGTAAGGGCCGGCGAGGATGTCCGGCGCGATGTCGGCGATCACGACCTGCTTGTCCGGGTGGAACGACTTGATCTCGCCGGCGAGCTCGAGCCCGGCCGGGCCGGCGCCGAGGACGAGCACCCGACCCGCCTCGAGCAGCGCCTCGTGCGCCGCCTGGATGCGAGCGCGCGCCGATCCGACGTCGGGCTCCTCCACCTTCGCGGGGAACGGATAGGCCGAGCCGGTCGCGAGCACGAGGTAGTCCGGCTCGAGCACGTGCCCCGATGCGAGTGTGACGCGGCGGCCGTCAACGGCGACGGCGCGGTCGCGGATGAAGTGCCCGTTCGCGAGCAGGTGCTCGTACGGAAAGAAGATCCGCTCGAGCCACTCCGGCTCCACCAACGAGCGCCAGGCGGCGACGTTGTGGACGAAGGCCTCGGTGGGATCGACCAGGACCACGTCGGCGATGTCGTCGAGGGCCTTGGCGGCGGTGATGCCGGCGTAGCCGCCGCCGACGACGGCGACGGATGGGCGGCCGGTGGAGAAATCGTGCATGGAGCCTCCTGGCTCGTGATCGAGTATCGACAGCAGAATCACTAGCTGCTTCGAAAATAGTAGCGACATCGGCAACGCTAGTATGTGTGAGCGATGGCGGGCACGCGTAAAACGACCGAGATGGCCGCGCGCGAGGAGCGCACGGGCCAGGCGCACACGACCGAGGCATGCGCCCGCGGCGACGCCGCCCTCGCGCGTGCCTTCGACTTCCTCGGCAAGCGCTGGAACGGGATGGTGCTCGGCAACCTGCGCGACGGCCCGGCCGGCTTCCGTGAGCTCTCCCGCGCGATGGGAGGCATCTCGGACTCCGTGCTGTCGGACCGGCTCTCGGACCTCGCGAGCGCGGGCCTGATCGTCCGGACCGTCGACGAGGGACCGCCGCTCGCTGTCTCCTACGCGCTGAGCGACCGCGGCGCCGCGCTCATTCCGGCGCTCACGCAGATCTCACTGTGGGCGCAGGAGCATCTCGTCGAGGACGACGAATAGGGCGGCGGGCGGAGGGCCGGCTCATGACCACCTGGCCAGCGCTCGAGTTCGCCGCGTGGCGCGAGACCTGCGACACGCTGCACGCCCACACGCAGACGCTCGGCAAGCTGGCGGTTGCGCTCGCGCCACCCGAGCCGCAGCTTCAGCACGCCGCGCTGCGCCTGACCGCGCGCGGCTGGGAGACGCGGCCGCTGCCCGCGCCGGACGGCTCGGGCGCGTTCGTCGCCGGCCTCGACCTGCACGCCCACGAGGCGCTGGCCGAGCACAGCGACGGGCGGGCGGCGCGCGTGGCGCTGGCGCCGGACCGAGCGGTCGCGGACGTCACGCGCGAGCTGATCGCCGCCGTTCGAGAGCTCGCCGGGCCATTCGAGGTCGATCTGCGCCCCCAGGAGGTGTCCTGGACCGTTCCGCTCGACGAGGACCGCGAGCACGCCGCCTACGACCCCGCGCAGGTGAGCCCCTACGTCGCAGCGGCGACCAGCGCCGCCCTCGTGCTCGAGGAGCTACGCGCTCCCTATCGCGGCCGCTCGACGCAGGTGAACGCGTGGTGGGGGTCGTTCGACCTGGCCGTGAACCTGTTCTCGGGCGAGAGCGCCGAGCCGCCTTCCGACGACTTCATCATGCGCAACGCGATGGACTCCCAGGAAGTGGCGATCGGCTGGTGGCCCGGCGACCAGCGCTACGGCCGTGCCGCCTTCTACGCCTACGCCCACCCGGCTCCCGAGGGCTTCGCCGAGGCTCAGCTCGAGCCGGCCGCGGCTCGCTGGGAGCCCGAGCTGGGGCTGTACGTGCTCGACTGGGAGGACGTCCGGCGGCTGCCGGACCCGCACGCCGCAGCACTCGAGTTCGGCCGCTCAGCCTTCCGGCACGCCTGCATCGTGTGCGACTGGGATCCGGCCCTCCTGGCCAGCGCCGAGGGCAGCCCGCCGCCCGTGTCCTGACGCCTCAGAGCCAGCGCACGGTCGTGGGGTGGTGGCTCGACTCCGCGAGCAGCTCGGAGCGGCCGCCGGGCCACTGCGTGAGCCTCGTCTGGATGAGCGCCGGGTCGGCCTCCGTGCCCTCGAAGGCGAGCAGCGCCAGCGGGGCCTCGGGGGTGGCGCGCTCGCCCGCCGCGGCGATCGTCGCCTCGGCGGATTCGCGCACGTCATCCGGCAGGTAGGGCCAGACGATGGTGTGGATCACGACCGTCGCGACGCCGGGGCGGGGTTCGGCCAGCCGCTCGGCGATCCAGCTCGCCAGGTCGGCGCGCTCAACGACCGCGGGGGTCTCGCGGGCCACCTCGATCGCGCGCGCCAGCAGTCCGTAGCGCTCGAACTCATCCGGGAAGACACAGGCCAGCAGGGTCAGCCTGCCCGCTTCGGTCGTGGCGTCGATCGGGTTGAGGTCGCAGCCCGCGCGCTCCGCGACGGTGAAACCGGAGGCGAGCGGCGGCCTGCCGCCGGTCAGGAAGTCGACGAAGCGCACGGGGGAGTGCGGCGGGCCGAAGGCGACGCCGTCCTGCTCGTAGCGGAAGCGGTCGACGCGCAGGTTCAGTCCGGCGCTCGCGCCGAGCTCGAGCAGCCGCAGCGGCAGCCCGGTCCGCTGGGCGACGAGGCAGTGGGCACCGACGAGCGCCTTCGAGCGCGTGGGCGCGTTCGTCTGCAGCGGATGGGCGAGCGCCTCGACGAGCTCGGCGCGCCCGCTCGCGATGAGCGCCTGGATCGCGGGCCAGGCCGCGGCGGCGTCGCCGTCGCCGCCGGTCGAGGGGAAGTGCTTGCGGAGCTCGTCCGCGTCCCCTGCCAGCACCATGCGATGCACGCCGGCCAGCAGCCGGAAGCCGTCCCATTCGTCGATCCGGTCGTGCTCGTGCCCGTGCAGCGCCGCACGGACCGGGCCGCCCGCCGCGGCGTCATCGCGCATCCGCTCGAGCAGCGCCGCGTAGAAGCGCGAGCCCGCGGCCTCGGCCACCGCCACATGGCCGTCGAGCAGCTCCGTCAGCGCGTCCGAGGCGGGCATCGCGCGGGCCTCAGCCGTCCTTGACGCCGTATTCGCCCAGCCCCTCGTCGAGCAGGTCGAATGCGCGCTTCGCGCGGGCCCGGACCTCGCGCGCGACCTGCGAGGCGGCCGCGCCGGCAAGCGCCCGCGCGCGCACGTAGTCGATCAGCGCTCTGTGCGCGCCCAGCAGGGCGTTCGCCGCGACCTGGGGCTCGATCGCGCCGCGGCGTGCCCCCGTCTCCTCCGCGATCAGCGCGGCGAGCGCCTCCGCGTAGCTGGCGAAGACCTGGCGCTCGCGAGCGAGCAGGGCCGGGCTCTCCGTGATCACGCGCGTGACGGTGCGCAGCTGCTCGGTCGCCTCCTCGTCCCCGCCCGGCGATCTCATCGCGAGCACGCCGCCCTGTCCCATGAGAAAGCCGCGCACGGCGGCGAGGATGCTCTCGCCAGGCGCGCGCTCGCGCACCGCGTCCAGCAACTCCTCCTCGAACGCCTCGAGGCGGCTGTAGAAGAGCTCCTCCTTCGTGGGGAAGTAGTTGAAGACCGTCTTCTCCGCGACGTGCGCCGCACGCGCAACCTCGGCCACGGTCACCGCCTCGAATCCGCGCTCGGCGAACAGGCGCCGCGCGGTGTCGGCGATCAGCTGGCGCGTCTGCTCCTTCTTGCGCTCGCGCAGGCCGGGTTCCATCTTCTGAGCGGTCATGCTACTGTGACTAGAAGTTTATAGCGACTGTAAATTGGAGAAGATGAGGATATGGCTGCCACCGACAATCAACAGATTCTCTCCGATAGCACCGACACCAGGGCGGTGACCCTGGGCTTCGCGGCGATCGTCGCGGCGATGCTGCCCGCGGTGCTCGACCAGACGATCCTCGCCACGGCTCTGCCCACGATCGCGGGCGAGCTGGGCAGCGTCACCGACCTCTCATGGGTCGTGACCGCCTACGTCGTCGCGGCCGCTGCGACCACGCCGCTGTGGGGGAAGCTCGGCGACCGCCTCGGCCGCAAGCGCATGCTCGAGCTGGCGCTCGCCGTGTTCGTCCTCTCCTCGGCGCTGTGTGCCGCCGCGCAGGACATCACGCAGCTGATCGTCACGCGCGTGGTCCAGGGCGTGGCGGCCGGCGGCCTGATGACCCTGGCCATGGCGGTGGTCGGGGACCTGGTCGCACCGCGCGAGCGCGGGCGCTATCAGGGCTACATCGCCGCCACCTTCGCGGTGGCGACCATCGTGGGCCCGCTGATCGGCGGCGTGCTCGTCGAGAGCGCGAGCTGGCGCTGGGTCTTCCTCGTCAACCTGCCGCTCGGCGCGGTCGCCCTCGCCGGCCTGGCGCTGCGCCTGCCGGCGCCGGAGCGGAGCCGGCCCGAGCAGCCGCTCGACACGCTCGGCGCAGGCCTGCTCGCCGGGGCGACGAGCGCGTTCATGCTCACCTGCATCTGGGGCGGCGACCGCTTCGGCTGGGGCTCGCCCGAGATCCTCGGCCTGATTGGCGTGACCGTGTTGCTCGGCGGTGCCCTCGTGTCCCGCGAGCGCCGTGCCGCGGATCCGATCGTGCCGCTGCACCTGCTCCGCACCCGTCCGGTCGCCGTGGCGAGCGCGGCGCTCTTCCTCGCGACCGCGGCGCTCTTCGCCATCACGGTGTTCGTGCCGCTGTTCCTGCAGACCGCCACCGGCGCGAGCCCGACCGAGGCCGGCCTGCTGCTCGCCCCGGCGATGCTCGGGATCACGGTCTCGACCACGCTGTCCGGGCGCAGCATCGCCCGCACCGGCCGCTACAAGCGCTTCCCGGTTGCAGGGCTGCTGCTGATGAGCGCGGCGCTCGTGCTGCTGGCCGCACTCGCCGGCGAGCCGTCGCAGCTCGCGACCGGCATCGGCCTCGTCGTCTTCGGATTCGGCTTCGGGATGGTCGGACAGGTGCTGATCGTCGCTGTGCAGAACAGCGTCGAGCGGCGCGAGCTCGGCGTCGCCACCGCCACGACCGGCTTCTTCCGCGCCGTCGGCGGCGCCGCCGGCGCGGCGGTCCTCGGCGCGGTCTTCGCAGCCCAGGCCGGGCCCGGCGGCGCGGGCGTCGTCGACGCGCGTGCAGACCGTCTTCCTCGTGGCTGCGCCGCTTGCCCTGCTCGGCGCCCTGGTCGTGCTGCTGCTCGACGAGCTGCCGCTGGCCGAGCGGCTGTCGCCGGCGCGGGGGTGAGCCTGGTGACGATCGCGACCGGCCTCTACGACTGGCTGCTGTTCGGGCACATCGTCGCCGCGATGGCCTGGGTCGGCGGCGGCCTCGTGCTCGGGCTGCTGTCCGTCCAGGTCGTCCGCGCCGGCGAGCCCGGCGCGGTCCGGCACTTCGTCGGCAACCTGCGCGTGATCGGGCCGCGGCTCCTGGCGCCGTCGACCGTCGCCGTGCTCGGCCTCGGCGTCTGGATGGTGCTCGACAACGCGGCCTGGGACTTCGGTCAGCTCTGGGTGCTGCTGGCGCTGGGCCTGTTCGGGGGTGCCTTCCTGATCGGCGCCGCTCATCAGAGCCGGGCGGCGCTGGGCGCCGAGCGAGCGCTCGAGCGCGGCGACGAGCAGGAAGCGCGCCGCCAGCTCGCGCGCTGGTCGTGGGGTTACTGGCTGATCGTGCTGCTGCTCGTGGTCGCCGCCTGGGACATGGTCTTCAAGCCCGGGCTCTAATCTGCGCGCGGTGCCGACCCTGCTCCTCGTGCGCCACGCCCAGGGCTCGTTCGGGGGCGCCGACTACGACGTGCTCTCCGAGCGCGGGCACGAGCAGGCGGCAGCGCTCGCGGAAGATCTCGAGGCCCGCGAGGTCAACGTCACGCGCGTGCTGGCGGGCTCGCTCGCCCGCCAGCGCGACACCGCCGCGCCGGTCGCGGAGCGATTCGGCCGCGAGATCGAGATCGACCCGCGCTGGAACGAGTACGAGAGCGAGGAGATCATCGCGAGTCACGCCTCGCCCAGCCTGTTCGAGGGCACGCAGCGCGAGTTCCAGGCGCTGCTCGACGCGGCACTCGTGGAGTGGGTGACGCAGGCGGACGGATCGTGGCCCGCGTTCAGGGAGCGCGTGCGGGCGGCCTTCGACGAGCTCGCGGGCGTGCTCGAGTCGGGTGAGACCGCACTCGTCTCGACCTCGGGCGGGCCGATCGCCGCGGTCGGCGTCGCGCTGCTCGGGCTGCCGCCCGAGGGCTTCGTGGCGCTCAACCGCGTGGCCGTGAACGCCGGCGTCACGAAGGTCGTGACGGGCGCCGCCGGCGCGACGCTCGTCTCGTTCAACGAGCACGCCTACCTCGAGCGGCAGAGCCGCTCGCTGTTGACCTACCGCTGACCGCGCGCCGCCCTACCCTTCGGCCCATGGCCGACGGCAACGCCGACCTGGTGCGCCCGATCTACGAGCATTGGGGCCGCGGCGACTGGAGCCAGATCTTCGACGTCTACGACCCCGAGATGGAGTGGGGCTGGTCCGACGAGTTCCTCGACCTCGGCGGCGTCTTCCGCGACCGTGAGGATCCGAACCCGCGTCTGCGGGCCTGGCTGAGCGAGTGGGAGCACTGGCGCGCGGAGCCCGACGAGTTCCTCGAGATAGGTGACCACGTGGTGGTGCTGGCGCGCTACATCGGCCGCGGCAAGGGCAGTGGAGTCGAGATCCACCAGGAGGGCGCGCATGTCTTCGAGCTGCGCGACGGCAAGGTGATCCGGCTCGAGATCTACGCGAGCCGCGAGCGCGCGCTCCAGTACGTCCAGGCCGCGGAGGCCGATGGAGCTCGATCCTGAGATCGCGGCTCACTATGCCCAGGGCGTCGAGCGCGACCGTCTCAGCACCTGGGGCAAACTCGAGGCCGAGCGCACTCGCGAGCTGCTGAGGCGCTTCCTGCCGCGCCCGCCCGCCGCGGTCCTCGACATCGGGGGTGCGGAGGGCGCGTACGCGCTGCCGCTCGCGCGGGCGGGATACGAGGTCCACCTGCTCGACCCGTTCCCCGCCCACGTGGAGACGGCGCGCGCGGCTTCGGCAGAGCAAGCCGCGACGCCGCTCGCGTCCGCCGAGGTCGGCGACGCGCGCCGGCTGAACGCGAGCGACGGGAGCGCGGACGCCGTGCTGCTGCTCGGGCCGCTCTACCACCTGGTCGAGGCGGAGGAGCGGGCCCGGGCACTCGGCGAGGCGCATCGGGTCCTGCGCCCGGGCGGTGTCCTGTTCGCAGCCTGCATCTCGCGCTTTGCGTCCACGCTCGCCGGCCTGCGCGAGGGGTTGATCGGTGAGCCCGCCTTCGAGGAGATAGTCAAGGGCGACCTGCGCGACGGCATCCACCGCAACCCCGACATCGCCGGCAGGCCCGAGTGGTTCACGCTCGCCTACTTCCACACCCCCGACCAGCTTCGGGCGGAGGTCCGGGAGGCCGGCTTCTCCGGCATCAGGCTGATCGCCGTCGAGGGCCCCGGCGCCGGGCCCGAGCTGGACGCGCTGCTCGACGACCCGGCCGGCCGCAGCGCGGTGCTGCGCGCGATCGAGCGCGTCGAGGAGGAGCCGAGCCTGCTCGGGGCCGCCTCGCACCTGATGGCGATTGCGACCAGGCCGGGCGCCTGACGCCGCTCAGGACCGGCGCGCGAGGAACACCGGCCGCGACAGGCGTCGCTCGCTCGCGAGCTGCTCGACCACCCCGAGGAACTCCTGGAAGCGCGCGTTCACCTCGCGGCCCTCGCGCTCGTCGAGCTCGGCCTGGTGGCGGCCGCGTGCGGCGCGCCACGCCCCCGCGACCGCGGCCATGTTGGGCGTTCTGTCCTCGACCTGGATGTCGTCGAAGCCGACCGCCCTCAGCAGCTCCTCGTCGAGGCCGGGCGGGGTGAACACGAACTCGCCCATGCCGCCGCTGCGCGACACCATCTCCTCGCGGCGGATCATCCCGGTCACGACGATCGGGTCGGTGAAGAGCAGCCGCCCGCCGGGCCGCAGCACCCGCTGCCAGTCGCGCAGGACCGCCTCGCGCTCGTACATGTGGTTGATCGAATCGATGCAGAGGAGCGCGTCGAAGCTGCGGTCGTCGAAGGGCAGCCCCGCGCGCGCATCCACCCGCTGGAAGCGCGCTCGCTCGGCAAGGCCGGCCGCGGCGGCCGCCGCGTTGGCGGTGGCGACGCCGTCGTCGTGCAGGTCGACCCCCGTCACGCGGCAGCCGGTCTCGCGCACCATGAAGAGCGCCGGCCCGCCCGAGCCGCTGGCCACTTCGAGCACCTCGTCCGACTCGCCGAGGCCGAGCATGCCGAAGAAGCCGCGGTGCTCGTCGGCGGTGAGCCATGAGTTCTGGCCGATCTCCTCGCCGAAGGCCTCGGCCCGGATCTCCGCGTTGAGCTCGTCCGCGAAGCCGCCGTAGACCGAGTCGTACCACTCGCGACCAGCGCTCACGCGGCAACCCTCTCACGAATCGTCACGATTGCTGTCAGTGGAGGTCCGCCTGAAGGTTGCGATTCTCGCCATCGTCGCGTGCGCGTTCGGCGCGCCGGCGAAGTGCGCACGCCAGCGTGCCCGCCGACGGCACCGGCTTCGGCATCTCCGACAACGACCACATCCCGAGCCGCTCGCTCGACGCCTCCTTCCAGCTGCTGCGCCCGCAGCACTTCCGCTTCATCGTCCCCTGGGACGTGCTCGACGATCCCGGGATCCGGGGGCAGGTTGCGGACCGGATCGGGGTGGCTCGAGCGGCCGGCGCGTCCGAGGTGGCGATCAGCTTGGGCCCGCCGTCGGCGCCGGTGGACCCGGCCATCTGGCTCGACCGGGTGTCCCGGTTCGTGGCCGCGTTCAGCCCGAGCGTCAGCTGGTGGAGCCCCGCCAACGAGCCCAACCACCCGAGCTCGGGCTGGATGAGCACCCCCGCCGGGGCCGCCACGCTGGCTGCCTACTCGCGTTCGCTCTCGGCGCTGCTGGCATTCGCCCATCCCACCGACCGCCTGCTCTCGCCGGATTTCCACGACGACTACGGGCGCGACAACCGGGTGCGGCGGGACGTGAACGGCGACTCGACCGTGGAGCTGTACGTGCGCGCGTTCGTGGACAGCGGCGGGACGTTCGGCGACGCGGTGGCGTGGCATCCCTACGACGGCGCCATGCGCCAGAGCCTCGAGAGCACGGACGATCTGCTCGACAACGCGCTCCCGCCGGACGCGCCGCCCGACGTCTGGATAACCGAGGTGGGCGGCATCCTCGAGCGCCGCGATTCGGACGGGGCCGTCAAAATCGCCCTGACGCCCGAGCAGCAGGACGCGGTCGTTCGCTTCATCACCGGGCCGCTGGCCGATGAGCCGCGCATCAACCGGGTCAGCTACTACCACATGCGCGACCACAACCCGGTCTGGGACTCGGCGCTCGTCGACGAGCTCGGCGGGCGGCGGCCAGCTTGGTACACGTGGTGCGCGGCACGACACGGCGGCGATGCCGCAGACCCGGACTGCGCACCGCCGGTCCAGTGAGGGGCTAGACCCAGGCGAAGCGCACGTCGATGTCCGCGAACTCGCCGATGCGACGCCTGTTGAAGAAGTGCGGAACGACCTCGACGATGAAGCGCTCGGCCGGTCGCCACAGCGCCACCCAGCCGACGACCAGGATGCCCTGCGAAATGCCCTCCATGATCACGTCGCTGCTCGCGCGATCGATGGCGGTCGAGACCACGATCGACAGGAACAGGAAGAGGATGCCGATCCGGATGGCGACCATCTCCTGACGGGAGAGCGGGTCCACCCGCCTGAGCGGCCCGGCGGCCTTGTCGAGGCTGCGGTGGATGGCGGCGCGGACCGCGCTCTCGTCCGTGTCCGGGCGCTCACTCGCCGGCGCGTAGACCGTGAGCGACGACGGCTTAACGTCGCGCAGGCGGTCCCACTCGTCCAGCAGGTGCCAGCGCGCGTCCTCCGACAGCGTCCGGTCCGCGACCGGCCGTGCATCGAATGGCCAGAAGAGGTCGTTGATCGAGCCGAGGCGGATCGCGAACTGCTTGTCGGAGGGTGCGGGCGAGTTCATCGGCGCAGACTCGCACGCCGTCCCGCCGTCAGCGCGGCTGCGGCACGATCCTGATGTACGGCCGCGGCGACTCCCAGCCGTCCGGGTACTTCTCGCGTGCCTCGTCGTCGGAGACCGACCCGGCGATGATGACGTCGTCGCCCTGCTGCCACTGCGCCGGCGTGGCGACCTTGTGGCTTGCGGTCAGCTGCAGCGAGTCGATCACGCGCAACACCTCGTCGAAGTTGCGGCCCGTGGTCATCGGGTAGACGAGGATCAGCTTGATCTTCTTGTCCGGACCGATCACGAACACGTTGCGGACGGTCTGGTTGTCGGCAGGGGTGCGCTCGGTCGGATCGCCGCTCGTGTCCTGCGCAAGCATCCCGTAGAGCTTCGAGACCTCGAAGTTGCGGTCGGCGATGAGCGGGTAGTTCGGGGCGGTGCCCTGGGTCTCGGCGATGTCCTCGGCCCACTTCTCGTGGTTGCCGACGGGGTCGACCGACAGGCCCACGATCTTCACGCCGCGGCGATCGAACTCGGGCTTGATCGACGCCATGTAGCCGAGCTCCGTGGTGCACACGGGCGTGAAGTCGCGGGGGTGCGAGAAGAGCACGGCCCACGAGTCGCCGATCCAGTCGTGGAAGCTGATCGGGCCCTCGGTGGTCTCGGCCTCGAAGTCGGGTGCGGTGTCGCCTAGCTGCAGCGCCATTGGTGCTCCTTTGACAGTTGCGTGCGAAAGCTCCGACTCCAATCTACTCGGCAATTCCCTTATTTAGCCACTGGATTTCGAGGTTTGGGCTCAGCTCGCCACAAACGGCTGTACCGCGGTCAGCACCTCCTGCATGTCGAGCGCCTCGTCGAAGGCGCCCGCCGCCGGCTGCTCACCGTTGAGGCCGCGGATCGCCGCGGCGTGCCGCGCCTCGACCTGCACGATGCTGCCCGCCGCGCCGAGGACCTCCTTCGACTTGATCGCCGGAGCCGCGCCGTTGTATGCGCTGACGCCGGTGTCCTCGAAGGTCTGAGCGAGCTTGAGGAAGGCGGCGGGGCTGCTGAAGGCGTCGCCGAAGTCGACGCCGGGCGCCTTGACCGGCTTGCCACCCAGCTGCTTGATGGTCCCGGTGAGGGCCTTGACGTGCACGTTCTCGTTGGCGCCGATCTCCTCGGCGAGTGAACGCACCGAGCCCGGCAGCCCGCGAACCTGCATGAGGGCCTGGTCGTAGAAGGCGGCCTCGAGGTACTCGAGGGTGAGCGCGTAGTTGAGGATCTCGAGATCACCGCCCTCCTCGGCCAGCGCCGAGCGCACGAACGGGCCGACGCTGGAGAGGCCGTAGACCGCGCCGGCGGCGAGCGTGCCGCGCACGAGGAAGGCCTGGCGGGTCACGCCCTTGACGTCGATGGCCGCCAGCTCCGGGGCGGCGAGGTTCTGCCTGTTCATCTGAATGTCCTTTCTAGGCGAGGAACGGCATGACCTTCGGAAGGACCTCCTCCATGGAGGCCGGCTTCGCGAAGGCGCCGTCGGGGACGATCGACTTGCCGACCACCGCGTTGAGCGCGGCCGCATGGCGCGCCTCGACCGAGTGGATCGACAGGGCTGCGGCGAGGATGTCCTTCGACTTGATCATCGGCGCCTGACCCAGGTACGCCGCGGCGCCGAGGTTCTCGACCGCCGCAGCGGTCACGAGCACCTTGCGCTCGCCGCCGTCGAGGACGGCGTCGAAGTTGGTCTTGGGCCGCTTCGGGGTTCCGCCCAGGTCCTTGATCACCCCGGTGAGGGTGTCGACGTGGGCCTGCTCGGCGTCGCGAATCAGCTTCGCCGTCTCGCCCAGCTTCCTGTTCTTGACGACGCCCGAGTCGAGCACCGCGTTGTAGAAGTCGGTCTCGAGGTGCTCGAGCGTCAGCGCATACTGGACGATCTCGAGGTCGCCCGGGTCCGCAATCTTCTCCGGCTCCGTGGCCATGCCGGCGCTGGAGCTGTCGTCGTCGTCATCCCCACACGCGGCGAGGAACACCGCAAACGCCGAGGCGGCCCCTGCGCCGCCCACCAGTCTCAAGAAGCTCTTGCGCGACGCGGACTCGGCAGCCGGTTCGCGACGCGCCTCCCCTCCGCCTGACTCTTCCCGCTGAATCGTTTCCATGCCCCCTCTGTGCGTGGGGGAGACGAAATGGATCACTCCCGAGGTGATCCGGGCGCAGGACCGCTACGAAGAACGGGGTATGCCAAGCATCGGACCACTCGAACTCGTCATCGTGCTCGTGATCGCTCTGCTGATCCTCGGGCCCAAGCGCCTTCCGGACGCCGGCCGCTCGCTCGGACGGGGGATGCGCGAGTTCAAGGACTCGCTGACGGGCCGCGTCGAGCAGCCCGCTGAGCTGCCGGACTCAGAGCCGGCGCCCGCGCGCAAGCCCTGAGCTCGCCAGCGCTGATGCGGCGCCGGATCCGCCCGCTGGGCCACGATGATCGTTTGTCGGTTGTCGAGCATTTGGATGAGTTGCGGACGCGGCTGGTGTTGTGTGTGGTGGCGTTTGTGGCGGCGTGGGCGTTGACGGCGTGGCAGAACCATCTGGTGTTGGAGATCGTCAACGCGCCGTTGCCGGACGGGATCGAGCCGATCACGTTGGGGCCGGCGGAGGCGTTCTACACGACCTTGACGAACTCGGCCTACGCGGCCCTTCTGTTGGCGTTGCCGGTGATCCTGTATCAGCTCTACGCGTTCGTGTTGCCGGCCTTCAGCCCGACCGAACGCCGGGTCGCGACACCTTTGTTGTTGTTGGTGCCGGTGTTGTTCATCGCGGGGGTGGTGTTCTGTTACTTCATCGTGTTGACGCCCGCGATGGATTTCCTTTTGAACTTCAACGCGGACGAGTTCAACACCCAGGTCAGGGCCAGGGACTACTACTCGTTCATCACGCTGTTGATGCTCGCGATGGGGATCGGGTTCCAGATCCCGGTCGGGGTGATCGCGGCCTGCCGGCTGGGGCTGACCTCGCCCGACAAGCTCAGGGCCGGGCGCAGGTACGCGATCGTCGCGATCGCCGTGCTCGCCGCGCTCCTGCCGACGCTCGACCCGCTCACCCTGATCCTCGAGATGATCCCCCTGATCCTGCTCTACGAACTCTCCATCTGGCTCGCAGCCGCACTCGGCAAGCCGCTGGGCGAGGCGGCCGAGCCGCTCGCCTCTCAGCGCTGAATGCGCTCGAGGGCGGTGGCCAGGTGCCGGTGCCCCACGAGCTCGAAGCCGACGACCGTCACCACGGGCGCGAACATGAGCACGATCAGGCAGACCGGCATGCTGACGCCGGCCGTTGCGAGGACGACCGACGTGATGAGGACGGCCCCGGTGCCGACGAGCAGCCAGATGTGGAACGGGTCCGCCTCGCGCATCACGAGCGAGTAGACCGCGTACAGGGCGACGGCGTACACGGCGACGGGAATCGCCACGCTGAGCACGGTGTCCACCGTCCCGATCTTGGCTTCGTGCTCGAGGAGAAGCGCGGCGACGTGCAGGCCGGCGCCGATCGCAGCGAGGCCGGCGAACATGAACATGTGGCCGTATCCCCATGTGAACGTCCGCGGCCGGCGCGCCTTCAGCGCCGTCCCCCACGGGATCGCGAAGTACATCCACCAGCAACCGAAGGTGAGCCCGACGCCGGCGACCGCGACCAGCCCGGCGTCCACCGTCCAGCCCTCCTCTCCGTGCACGACCGCGTTGAGCGCGGCGACGGTGCCGATGATCCCCTCGCCCAGCGTGATGATCACGAGCAGGCCGTAGCGCTCGGCGATGTGGTCCGGGTGCCAGGGCGTGCCGCCGTAGCGGCGCTCGGCGATCGCCGGGCCGGTCAGCTCGAGGGCGAGCAGCACCGCGAAGGCCGCGAAGGTCGCCGTCACCGACCACTCGAGGAAGACGAGGGCGACCCAGCCGAGCTGGCCGATGGCGATCGTCCATATGTACGTCCGAGCCGCGGCGGCCCGCTCCGGATCGTGGCGCGCCGCCTGTGACCACAGGAACAGCATCGAGCTGCGCATCACCACGTAGCCGGCGACCATCACGCCGTTGTCGAGCGTGGCACCGTGGTCGATCGACGCGAACATCTGCTCCAGCCCGAGCGCGAGCACGATCACGCCGACCATCTGGACCATCACGGCCAGGCGGAAGACCCAGTCGTCCGTGTCGTACGCCGACGTGAACCAGGAGAAGTTGATCCACGCCCAGATCACGGCAAACGCCGCGAACGTGAAGCCGATGACCCCTGCCCGCACGTGGTCGTCGGCCACGTAGTGGGCGAGCTGGTTGGCGGCCGTGCCGATGGCGACGACGATCGTCAGGTCGTAGAGCAGCTCGAGGGGCGTCGTCGTGCGGTGCTCCTCGAGCGGATCGCGACCGGTGAGGCGACGCCGGCGATGTCCATGCCCAGCGAGATCCGGGGCGGCCATGGCGGCAAGGTATCCGGGTACGGCTTATGGCGTATAGGGCGTGCACTCGGCGCGGATCGGCCCTAGGTTTGCCCGGTGACTCGCACTCGCCGGCTGACCGTCGTCGCCGCGGCCGGGCTCGCGCTGCTCGCCGGTGCCGCTCCGGCCCGCGCGATTCCCTTCGGAGCTGACCTCAACCTCCCGGCCAACGCGGGCTTCGACTGCACGGTGCTGCCGCTGCCGACGGCGTTCGGGAACGGCTGGTTCGCCGCGCCGAGCGGCGCCCCGACGTGCACCTGGGCAGCCGTCGGCACGGTCAACAACCCCCGCGCGGGAACGTTCGCCGTCCCCGTGTCCGCTCCGGCGGGACCCGCTTCCGGCTCGCCCGCGTGACGCTGCGCCGCTGACTAGTCCGACGAACGCCGTACTTTCGGCGCCGCGCTTGCACGCCGGCCGCTCCGGGTGTACCTTAGTCAGGCGTATTAGTCAATCGTCTAACTCAGGAGTTGACGACGTGCTCCGGACACCAGAGGCGAGTGCCGCCGGAAGCGAGCAGACCCGCGCCCGCTATCCGGATGCCGAGGGCTACCTGGAGCGCGACGGGGTGCGCAGCCACTACGAGGTCTACGGCGACGGCGACACCACGGTCCTGCTGATGCCGACCTGGTCGATCATCCACTCGCGCTTCTGGAAGCTGCAGATCCCGTACCTCGCGCGCCGCTTCCGTGTCGTGACATTCGACGGGCGTGGCAACGGGAAGTCCGACCGCCCGGCGCTGCCCGAGCAGTACGCCGAACCCGAGTTCGCCGCAGACGCCCTCGCGGTCATGGACGCGACCGGCACCGAGTCCGCGGTGCTCGCGGCGCTGTCCCGCGGGGCCGAGCGCTCGCTGCTGCTCGCCGCCGGACACCCGGAGCGGGTCGACGGGGTCGCGTTCATCGGACCCGCGCTGCCGCTCGGATCGGCGATGTCGCGCGGACGCGCGGCCGCGGACTTCAACGCGGAGCACACCACTCACGAGGGCTGGCAGAAGTGGAACCGCCACTACTGGCTCGAGGACTACGAGGACTTCCTGGAGTTCTTCTTCTCCCAGTGCTTCAGCGAGCCGCACTCGACGAAGCAGCGCGAGGACGCGGTCGGCTGGGGCCTGGACACCACCCCCCAGACGCTGATCGCGACGCAGCTCGCACCGCGCCTGCAGAACGAGGCCGAGGTGCGTGAGCTGACCGACCGGATCCGCTGCCCGGTGCTCGTGATTCACGGGAGCGACGACCACGTCCGCCCGCACGACTCCGGCGAGGCGCTTGCCGAGCTGACCGGCGGAGCGCTCGTCACGCTGGAGGGCGCAGGGCACATCCCGCTGGCGCGCGACCCGGTCAAGGTCAACCTGCTGCTGCGCGACTTCGCCGAGCGCGTCGCACCGCGCGGCCCGGGAGCCGTCACGCCCACGTCCGCCTGGACACGCGGGCGCTCCCGCCGCAAGCGCGCGCTGTACATCTCCTCGCCGATCGGCCTGGGACACGCCCGCCGCGACGTCGCGATCGCGAAGGAGCTGCGCCGCCACGTCCCGGACCTCGAGATCGACTGGCTCGCGCAGGACCCGGTCACACGGGTCCTGGCGGCAGAGGGCGAGCACATCCATCCAGCGAGCGCCGAGCTCGCGAACGAGTCCCACCACATCGAGAGCGAATCGGCCGAGCACGATCTGCACGCCTTCCAGGCGATCCGCCGCATGGACGAGATCCTCTGCGCGAACTACATGGTCTTCGACGACCTCGTCTCCGAGGAGCAGTACGACCTCTGGATCGCGGACGAGGGCTGGGAGATCGACTACTACCTGCACGAGAACCCGGAGCGCAAGCGGGCCGCCTACGTCTGGCTGACTGACTTCGTCGGCTGGCTGCCGATGGCCGACGGCGCGGAGCGCGAGGCGTTCCTGACCGCCGACTACAACGCCGAGATGATCGAGCACATCGCGCGCTTCCCGCGTGTACGCGACCGCGCGCTGTTCGTCGGCAACCCGGACGACGTCGTGCCGGACAGCTTCGGACCCGACCTGCCGCCCATCCGCGACTGGACCGAGAACCACTTCGAGTTCCCCGGCTATGTCAGCGGCTTCGACCCGAGCGAGTTCGCCGACCGCGAGCGCCTGCGCGCGGAGCTCGGCTACGCGCCGGATGAGCGCGTCTGCATCGTCACCGTGGGCGGCTCGGGCGTCGGCGAAGCACTGCTTCGGCGTGTGATCGACGCCTTCCCGCTCGCACGCGACCTGATTCCGGGGCTGCGCTTCATCGTCGTGGCGGGGCCCCGCATCGATCCCGCCTCGCTGCCCGAGAGCGACGGCTTCGAGGTGCGCGCCTACGTGCACGACCTCTACAAGCACCTCGCGGCATCCGACCTCGCGATCGTCCAGGGCGGCCTGACCACGTCGATGGAGCTGACGGCCAATCGCCGGCCGTTCCTCTACTTCCCGCTCAGCCACCACTTCGAGCAGAACTTCCACGTCTGCCACCGGCTCGACCGCTACGGGGCCGGCCGTCGCATGGACTTCGAGAGCGACGGACCCGCCGAGATCGCGGCCGCGATCGCCGAGGAGATCGGCCGCGAGGTCGACTACGCGCCGGTCGAGACAGACGGTGCGCAGCAGGCCGCCGCACGCATCGCGGAGCTCCTGTGAGCATCGCGAAGCTCCCGCGCGAGGACGCCGAGGACCGCTTCCTGGACGCGGCCGAGCGCCTGCTGGTCGAGGTGGGGTACGCGGGCATCACGACGCGGCGGCTCGCCAAGGAGGCCGACGCCAACCACGGGCTCGTGCACTACTACTTCGGCTCGATGGAGAACCTGCTGGCGCGGGTGCTCGAGCGCTTCACCGAGCGGCTGATCGAGCGCCAGCGCCGGCTCTACGCAAGCGATGCGCCGTTCATCGAGAAGTGGCGGACCGCCATGCGCTACCTCGAGGGGGACGAGCACTACCAGCGCATCTGGTACGAGCTGCAGGCGCTGGCGTGGAGTCGTCCCGAGCTGCGCGAGCGGGTGGCGCTCGTCAGCGCCGAATGGCGGGCGGTCCTCCGCGACGCGCTCTCGGAGCCGGTTCGGCGCTACGCCCTGCCGATCCCGCTGGAGGCGCTCGTGTCCCTCGTCGTCTCCTTCAACGAGGGCCTGATCTGGGAGCGCTTGTCGGGAATCGACGCCGGGCACGCCGAGTTGCTCGACTGGATCGACTCATGGCTGGAGGAGCAGGAGACGCAGGCGCGGAAGTAGCCACAGCCGACCGGGTTATGCTTGCCCTGGCGGCAGCTGAGAGTGGTTGCGCAAGCAAAATGAGGTGCGGTCACTGCGGTCTGGAGAGCCCGCCCGGACTGAGATTCTGCGGCGGCTGCGGTGGACGCCTGGAGGACGGGGCGGTCGCGGCCCCGCCACCGGGCATGCCCGGCGCCGGGCAGAGACGGCACATGACCGTGCTCTTCTGCGACCTCGTCGAGTCCACGCCGCTCGCCGGATCGCTCGACCCAGAGGACTGGCGCGAGGTCCTAAGCGCCTACCAGCACGCCTGCACGCGTGCCATCGACCGCTTCGACGGCTACACGGCCCAGTATCTCGGCGACGGTGTGGTCGCGTACTTCGGCTACCCGCGCGCGCACGAGGACGATGCACAGCGGGCAGTGCACGCCGGCCTCGGAATCGTCGACGAGCTCGTGCCGGTCGACGAGTACTTCCGCGAGCGGCTCGACATCTCGCTGCAGGCGCGGGTCGGGCTCCACACGGGAGTCGTGGTCGTGGGGGAGATGGGCGCCGGCGACGCGCGCTCGCAGCACGACATCGTCGGGGAGACGCCGCACATCGCTGCACGACTTCAGTCGGTCGCCGAGCCGGGAGCGGTTGTCATCAGCTCGGACACGCGCGACCTGATCGAGGGCTACTTCGAGACCGAGTCGCTCGGAGAGAAGGCGCTGAAGGGGGTGTCGCGTCCCATCGGCGTGTACCGCGCCCTGCGCCCCACGGGCGCGGTCGGCCGCCTCGAGGTCGCGGGTGCGCGCCGGATGACCCCGGTGATAGGGCGCGATCGCGAGCTCGAGCGGCTCACGGACGCCTGGCGGCAGGCGGTGAGCGGCAACGGCGGCATCGTCCATGTCACGGGGGAGGCCGGGATCGGAAAGAGCCGTCTCGTGCAGGCGCTGAGGGAGGGCGAGGGACGGGACGCCGGCGCCGAGCAGGTGTGGCAGTGCTCGGCGCACCACGACAGCACCTCGCTGTATCCGGTCATACGCCTCCTCGAGCGCCTGCTGGGCTTCGAGCGGAGCGACACGGACCAGCAGCGGCTGGAGCTGCTGCAGCAGGCGGCGGCCGACGCGGGCCTCGATAGGGCAGAGACCGTGCCGCTGGTCGCGGAGCTGCTGTCGATCCCGAGCGGGAACGGCTCCTCCAGCCTCGCTCCGCGCGACGCCCGCACGGCGACCCTGCGGATCCTCGAATCGCTGCTCGTCGCGGACCCCGCTCGTCATCCGCTGCTGCTCGTCGTCGAGGACGTGCACTGGGCCGATCCGACGACCGTCGAGCTGCTCCGGCGGATCTCCGCAAGCCTGGGGCACCTGCCCGTGCTCTGCGTTCTGACGTTCCGGCCCCAGTTCGAGCCGCCCTGGACACGGCGGCAGCCGGTCCTCGAGATCGAGCTCGGGCCGTTGAGGTCCGGCGAGGTGCGGGCGATGGCCACGGCGGCCAGCGAGACCGCGCTCGACGCCGCCGCGCTGGACTGGCTCGACACGGCTGCCGACGGCGTCCCGCTGTTCGTCGAGGAGATGCTGAAGATGCTCGAGCGCGGCGCCGGGCCGGACTTCGCGGGGCGGGCGCCGGCGGCGACGATGGTGCCGCCGACGCTCGACGGCCTCCTCACCGAGCGTCTCGACCGGCTGCCGGACCTCGCCGATGTGATCGACGTGGCCGCGATCCTCGGGCGCGAGTTCGACCGCGCGCTGCTCGGCGTCGTCGCGTCAGGCAACGGGGAGCTCGAGCCGGCGCTCGCCCAGCTTCAGTCCCAGGACGTGATTCGGCCGGTGATCGGTTTGCCGGGGCGCTGGGAGTTCACGCACGCGCTCTTGCAGGAGGCGGCCTACAAGCGGATCCTGCGCCGCCGCCGTCGCGGGCTCCATGGCCGGGTCGCCGACACGCTCACACGGAGCTTCGCCGATGCGGCCCAGCGGGAGCCCGAGGTCGTCGCGCACCACTGGTCCTGTGCGGATGAGCCTGCGCGGGCGATGAACTTCTGGTACGCCGCCGGGACGCGTGCCCTCGAGCGTGCGGCCTTCCTGGAGGCGGCCGAGCACTTCCGGCGCGGTCTGGAGGCGCTCGACGCCACGGCTGCGCACGCCGGCGACGAGCTCGAGCGCGTCGAGTTCCTGACGCACCTCGCGGCCTCGCTGCAGGCGGGCCACGGCTACGCCGCCGCCGGCGTCGAAGACGTGTACGCGAGAGCCAGGGTCGCGTGCGAGCGAACCCGCAACGACGATCGGCTGGTGGCGGTGATCCGCGGGCAATGGATGTTCCAGCTGCTGCGCGGCAGCTACGGGACTGCCCTCGGGCTGGCCGACGAGATGCTCGCGCTCGGGGAGCGCGACGAGAACCCGGCCTGGCTGGCCGAGGGACACCTCTATCTCGGGCTCGTCCACATGTACCTCGCCCACTTCGACCTCGCGCGCGAGCACCTCGACGATGCGTTCGCCCGCTACCGGCGAGCCGACCGCTCTGATCAGATCTACGAGGCGCAGGGGGACACCGAGGTCGGCGCGCTCGCCTACGTCGCGCTGGTGCTGTGGAACCTCGGCTACGCCGAGGAGTCGAGCGAGCGCAGCGACCTCAGCCTCGAGCGTGCCGCGCGCGTCGGCGGCCCGGTCACGCGCGCGCAAGCGTGGGGCATGCGCAGCTTCCTGCACCTGAGCCGCACGGAGATGGACGAGTTCGGCCACTGGGTCGCGAAGACCCGCGCACACAGCATCGACCACGACATCGGCTACTGGCGGGCCGTCTCGTCGCTGCTCGCCGGATGGCTCAGGGGGCGCGCCGGCGAGCTCGCGCTCGGGACCGCTCGCGTGGAGCAGAGCCTGGACGCCTACCTGCGCTCCGGCGCCAGGCTCGGCCTACCGCACCTGCAGGTGCTGCTGGCCGACCTCCGGCTCGCGGCGGGCGACCGCCGCGGGGCGCTCGACGTGCTCAGTGCCGGCGAGGAGTACATGGAGGAGACCGGCGAGCGCTTCTCCGCATCCGAGCTCTATCGCTTCAAGGGCCGCGCGCTGATGGCGGGCGACTCGCCCGACCCGGAGGGCGCCGGCGCGGCCTACGAGACCGCCGTCCGGGTAGCCCGCGAGCAGAACGCGAAGCTGCTCGAGCTGCGCGCGGCGACCCGGCTCGCGGAGCACCAGCGAGCGCTCGGCGAGCCCTGCAGCGCGATCGACCGGCTGGTGGTTCTGTGCGACTGGTTCGGACCGGTGTCCGAGCTGGGGGATGTGGTGCGAGCGCGCAACCTGGTCGCGTCCGGGACAATGACCGGATGACCGAGCTGCCGCGTGTGACCGTGGCGGGCGGCGGGCTGGCCGGCCTCACGGCAGCGCTGCGTCTGGCCGAGCGCGGCTACCGCGTCAAGCTCTATGAGCAGAAGCCCATTCTCGGCGGCGACCTCGCGTCGCGGCCCGCCGGCACCGGCCTCGAGCTGGACATCTACCCGCACATGTACCTCAGCTGGTACGGGAACTTCTGGCGCCTGCTGGCTGACGTGACGGGCGACGACCGGAGCGAGCGCTTCCGCCCGTTCAAGACCGTCCAGCAGCTGCGCCCCGGCGACTTCCCGAAGTTCACGGCCGTCGGCAACGCTCAGTCCGCGGCGGGCCTCTGGCGGGACGTGTTCTCAGGCGTGGGCTCTCCCGCGGACATGTTCCTGTTCTCGTACGCGACCGTGGACCTGATGGCCGAGCGGCTGAACCCGACGATGTCGCTGGACGACGTGAGCGTGAACGGGTTCCTGCGCTCGCGGCCCTACATGACGGACGGTGCCGCGGCGGCCTGTGACGCATTCATCACGAGGGTGTGGGCGATACGCAGCTACCTCACCGCGGCCGATGACTACCGCGAGTTCCTCGAGTACAACCTCGCCGAGCCCGCGCCGACCTTCTGGCTGGCGCGCGGCCCGGCGTCCCGCCAGGTGATCGCACCGCTCACCGAGGCACTGGAGCAGGCCGGCGTCGAGATCGTGAGGGAGACAAAGGTCAAGAGCGTCTCGTGTACGGACGGCCGGGTGACCGAGATCGGCTTCGAGCACGGCCGAGCCGAGCCGGTCGACGAGCTCATCCTCGCCGTGCCCGAGGCGGCGCTGCTGTCGCTGGTGCGCTCCAGCGAGCCCGGCCACCGGATCGTCGAGGCCGTCCCGAGGCTCGCCGAGGTATCGCGCCTCCAGTGCCAGCGGATCCCGATCGTCCACCTCTGGTTCAAGCGCAGGCTGCGGCACATCCCGGCCGAGCCGGTCGGCCTGTTCGGCTCCGAGCTCGCGCTCGCCTTCACCGACATCTCCCAGACCTGGGAGGGGGTGCGGGGGCTCGAGGGGAGGACCGTCCTCTCCCTCTCGGCCTCGGACCTCTACGGGCTGCCCGGCACGGGCGACGAGGACGACGGGTTCGCGATGCTGCGCGAGCTCGCCGAGTACCTGGACTTCGATCCCGGGACGAGTTGGGGCGAGTCAGCGGACATCGACTGGAAGCGGACCAGCTTCGAGCCGAACATGGACGCCAGCCTGTTCGTCAACGAGACCGGTACCGACATCTGGCGTCCCCCGGCCGTGTGCGACGGCATCGCCAACCTCACGCTGGCGGGCGACTTCTGCGCGAACCGCATCGGGATGACGGTGATCGAGTCGGCGGTGACCACCGGCCTCGAGGCTGCCCGCGTCATCGTCGAGCGGCGCGGGTTTGGCGCTGCTGTCGAGATCGACGAGCCCGACGCGGGATTCGCGCCGCTCTACGTATGGCTTCGCTACGCCTGGGCGCCCTACGCATTCGCCGCGAAGGCGTGGTCGAGCGGGGGCGACTGGCTCTCCTCGATGCGGCGCCTGCTGACGCCGACGAGGCCGCCGGCGGATCAGCGCCGCGAGAGCTGACGCACCTGGTCGACCAGGGCGAGGAGCGGCTCGGGATCGCTCGCGAACTGGGCGGCCTCGGTGCGAGCCGAGTCCGCCACCCCGTCGAGCACCTCCTCGGCCTCCTCGAGCTGCGCGCGGAGGGCCTCGCCGAGGGCGACGAGCCTCTGCTCGTCGTCATCGTCGACGAGGAACAGCGCGCGGATCTCGGGGTCGCGTATGGCGAGCGCGGCGGGCAGGGTGAGGATGCCGTCGCGGATGTCCTCGTCGCCACCGCCGCCGAGCGCCTCGAGGCCGCGTTGGTCGCCCACGTCGTCACAGCCGTGGTAGAGGACTCCGAGGTGATGGCCGTAGCGCCGCAGCCGCTGCGAGCGCGCGCCGAGCACCGCGCAGATCTCGAACATCGAGCCGGTGTCCTCACCCGCGATGCGCAGCCAGTCCTCGACGCCGAGCGGCCGGCGCCGCAGGCGCCACTGAAGGCACTCTGCCGCGCCGAGCCGGCGCAGCAGCTCGGACAGATGGCGTACGGCGAACGAGTCGTCGGCGACCGCTTCGAAGGCATCCGCAACGAGGTAGCCGGACGCCATGAGCGCGGTCAGGCGGCCGAACTTCGTCTCCACGGTCGCGATGCCGCGCCGCTCATCCGAGCCGTCCAGGACGTCGTCGACGATCAGCGACATGTTGTGCATCAGCTCGACCGCGAACACGAGCTCGACGGCCTCGGAGGCCGGCGTCTCGACGACCGCCCGGTGACACGCCAGCAGCGTGAGCGGTCGGAAGTGCTTCGGCGCCCCGGCCAGCGCCCATGAGAGCGGCTCGCGCAGCTCGTCGTCGACGCCCTCGAGCCAGCTCGCGATTCGCTCGCGCAGCCTGCTGATCTCGGCCGTCGCGCCGAGCTCGGCGATCACGTCGTCGCTCGCGACGGCGCCGGTGGTCACAGCTTGACCCGGTAGGGACGGTGCGGTTCCGCCGCCCATTCCTCGCTCGGGCGGCTGAACGCGTCGAAGTCATCGACGCCCCGGCGCAGCTCGCGCCAGGAGGCCTCGGCGGAGTCGCGGGCGAGGGCGATGAGGTCATCGCGGAACTCCGCCTGAGCCTCACCCGCGCCGGCGCCTCCGACGGACGCCCTTACGGCCAGCTTGACCAGGAGCGGCGTGCGCTCGAGTACCAGCGCAAGCTGGCTCACACCGACCCGGAACGCCGTGGTCGATGACACCAGCGAGCCGGCTGCGAGCATGCGGGGCACCAGAAGGCGGCTCAAGGGGCGGAGGCTACCGCTCGCTACGCTCCGGACGTGGCGGGACCAGTCAGCGCACGGCTCTCTGAAGACCAGCTCAGAACGCTCGCTGAGCACGGCAGTGAGCGCACCGCCGAGGTGGGAGAAGTCCTCTTCGACGTCGGCGACCGGCGCTACCCGTTCATCGCCATCCTGGAGGGCGAGGCGGCGATACACGACGCCGCCGGCAACGAGATCGTCCGGCACGGGGTATCGGGCTTCCTCGGCGAGCTGAATCTCATGTCGGGGCAGACGGTCTTCCTGCGCGCCGTCGCGACCGAGCCGATGCGCTACCTGGCCGTGGAGCGCGACGCGTTCCGGTCGTTGCTCGTCGAGGACTCCACGCTCTCGGACCTGATCCTGCCGACGTTCATCCGGCGCCGGGAGGCTCTCCAGCAGCAGCCCGGCGTTGGGGTGGAGATCGTCGGCGATCGCGCCGATCCAGACATGCGCCGGATCGTCGACTTCGCGAGGCGCCAGCGGCTGCCGTACTCACTCGTCGATCCCGAGACCGCCGGCGAAGCCGGGCGCGCGGGCCCGTACGTCATCCTGCCCGGCGGGCTGGTGCTGGAGCGGCCCACGAACGGAGAGCTCTCGCGCAGCCTCGGCATCGGGCTCGAGCTGGAGCGCCACGAGCACGTCGACCTGCTCGTAGTCGGGGGCGGCCCGGCCGGGCTCGGCGCTGCGGTCTACGGCGCCTCCGAGGGCCTCGACACACTCGTCGTCGAGAGCTCCGGGCTCGGCGGGCAGGCCGGTTCGTCGCGGCGAATCGAGAACTACCTCGGCTTCCCGGGTGGGATCAGCGGCACGGAGCTGGCCAGCCGTGCGGTCACGCAGGCGCGCAAGTTCCACGCCCGCACGGCCAGTCCCTACCGGGCCGAGAGCCTGGTCGCCGAGAACGGCGGCTATCGCGTCGCCCTCGAGGGCGGCTATGAGGTCTCCGCGCGCGTCGTCGTGATCGCGACCGGTGCCGAGTACCGCCGGCTACCCGTGGAGAGGCTGGACGAGTACGAGGGGATCAGCGTCTTCTACAGCGCCGGGCCGTCGGAGGCGCTCCTGTGCGCTGGGGCCAGGGTGGGGGTGGTCGGAGGCGGCAACTCGGCCGCTCAGGCAGCGATCTGGCTGGCGCGCGGCGGCGCGCTCGTAACGCTGCTGCACCGGCGCGCGGACCTGCGGGAGACGATGTCCGACTACCTGATCCACGACCTCGAGCGCTTCAGCGTGCCCGTGCGGGATCGAGCAGAGATCGCGGAGCTCGAGGGAGAGGGCGGGGAGCTCGAGGGTGTCGTGCTGCAGGACGGCGCCCGCCTCAGCTTCTCCTATCTCTTCCTGTTCCTCGGGGCGGAGCCGTGCACGGACTGGCTCGGCGACGAGCTGAGGCGCGATCGCCGCGGCTTCGTGCTTACCGGGCCCGAGGCGGGTGCGACCGGCCTGCTCGAGACGAGCCTGCCCGGTGTGTTCGCGGCAGGCGACGTGCGCGCGAACTCGATCAAGCGCTGTGCGACCGCCGTCGGCGAGGGCGCGACGGCGATCCAGCTCGCTCATCAGCACCTGAACCGCTAGCGCCGGCTTGGTCGTTCGCCTGCCATACGTAGGGCCAACTAGCGCCGGCGCTGCGAAGATGCGGCCCGCCGCCGGCTGAGCGGCACACTTAGCGGACGACATGCAGGACCTTCCGAAACCAGTCGCCGTTCTCCTCGAGGCGGCGAACGCAAACGACACCGGCGCGTTCCTCGCCTGCTTCACGGCGGACGGCGTGGTGGACGACTGGGGCCGTGAGTTCCACGGTTCGGACGAGATCCGTGGATGGAGCGACGGTGAGTTCATCGGTGTGCATGTCTCCCTCGCAGTCACGGACGTCGAGCGAGCGGACGCGGCCACGACCATCACCGCGACGGTGGGCGGCGAGGGCTTCAACGGCCCGAGCCACTTCACGTTCGTGGTGGATGGCGAGCTCGTGGCACGGATGACGATTCGGGCATAGCCTTTGGCGCCGTGTCCGAGGGTGAGAACCCGCTGCGCGGGCACGTCCTCGCCGCGACCTGCCTCTGCGCTGACAAGAAGCGCCTATCGGCTGTGACCGAACGCCTCTCAGCGGTGGGGGCGGCGTGACCTAGGTTCGAGCTCGCAATGGCGATCACGCGGAACCAGGGGGCCGACCAGGGTCCTCACGGGCGCGACGCGCAGCCGAAGTGATTCAGGCTTGGTGTCGTTCAGAGAGGTCTCTCCGACAGCAGGACGAGGAGAGCTCATGCCCCGCAGTTCAGGCGTAACCCAGAGCGCTCTGGCGCGCACGACCCTGTGCGCCATCGCGGTGCTTGCCCTCGTCCCGGTGATGCTGGCCGTTTGCGCGCCGGCGTTTGCCGGCGGTGAGGAGGCGCACGTTCCGCCGAGCGCAGGTCCTCCCGGCCCGTGGAGCGACCGTGAGGTGGGCGAGGGCGAGGATGTGCCGTACAGGCCCACGGACGCGCGCAGCTGCCGGCTGGGAGCGACGAGCAGCGCCGGCCCCGGTTCAGTGCTCGGCGTATGGGTGGTCGGCACGCGTTGCCGCGTCGGCAAGCGTGTCGCGCGGCAATACCAGCGCTGCCTCAAGCGCCGCTGCTACGAGCACGTGGCAACCAGCTGCGTCCGGCCGGTCTTCCTCGGACGCTGCTGGCTACGCGATCGCTTCTATCGGCGGCACGTCATGGGCTACGCCTGCACCGAGCGGCGGCTGTACGAGGTACAGGGCCTCCACGAGGGGCGCGTGCTCTGTCGCAAGGGCCGCCGGCGGGTCAGCCACCGCTACACGCTGGTGACGGACCAGCCGATCGCGGTCAACACCGAATCGGAGCTGCGGGCCGCCTGGGGCAACCCGCGCGTCTCCGCCATCGACGTGACCGCCGACATCTTCCTGCGAGCGTGCGAGCTCGGGGACCCGCTGCGCGAGTCGCCTCGCTCGGTCGTGCTGGACGGTCATGGCCACACGCTGCGGCAGACCTGCTTCGAGAAGCGGCTGCTGCGCCAGGACGGCACGGGCTACGTGGAGCTCCGGCACGTGACGCTCACGCGCGGCGGCAGCGACGGGCCGGGCGGCGCCGTCACCACGCGCGGGGAGATCGCCGTCATCGACTCCAAGATCAAGCAGAACCTCGCCGAGGAGCCGGGCGGCGGAGTCATGTCGCAGCGTCGCGCCACGATCATCCGCTCGGTCATCACCGGCAACCTGGCCAACGATGACGGTGGCGGGGTGTACGCGCGCCGCGGCGGCATCCAGGTCTACGACTCGATCGTCAGCGCCAACCTCGTCGACGGGTCCGGCGGCGCGCTCGGCTCGACCGGCGACATCCTCGTGGTGCGCAGCCACATGGACGGCAACACCACCGACGGCGACGGCGGCGCCATCTACACAGACGAGGACGGCGATGTCACGGTGATCGACTCGACCGTCAGCGGCAGCACGGCGGACGGCCCGGGCGGTGCGATCTTCACGCTCGACGGGGACGTGACGATCATCGGCTCGACGCTCTCAGGCAATCGCGCCGACGACCGCGGCGGCGCGATCTCGGGTGAGGCGACCGTGACGGTCCTGAACTCGACGATCTCGCGCAACTTCGCCAGCGCGCACATCGGCGGGGGCATCTGGTCGCGCGGCGACATGTACGTCGGCAACTCGACGGTCAGCGACAACTCTGCCGAGGCCAAGGGCGGTGGCCTGCACGCCGGCGGCGTCCTCACCCTCGTGTCCTCCACCGTGGCCGACAACATCGCCTCGGACGCTGCGAACATCGGCGTGGGCGAGCGCCTCGAGGCGTTCGGCTCGGTCATCGGTCCGGCCAAGGTCGAGTTCAACGGCGGTCAGGCGCAGCCGACGAAGAACAGCTGCGACACGCCGGCCTCGATCTCGCTCGGCTACAACGTCGTGACCGAGCCGTCGTGCCGCCTGGCGGCGCCCACCGATGTGGTCGGCCTGCCCTCCGCTCTCGGGCCGCTGGGCGGCAACGGCGGGACGGGGGAAACGCACCTACCGGAGGCCGCCAGCCCGGCGGTCGATCGCGTGCCCGTCGCCGCCTGCCTCAACCCGCCGCTTCCCGCTCAGCTCGAGGGCGAGCAGCATCTGGCCGGGCTCGTGGACGACATCGGCGCGCTGCTGCAAGCGGACGAGCGCGGCGTGCCGCGTCCGCAGGGACCAGCCTGCGACGCGGGCTCCGTGGAGGTGGCTAAGTGAAGCGTCCACCCCTTGCCTTCGCCGTCGTCTGCGGCGCCGTGCTGGCCCTCGGCCTCGGAGGCGCGGCCGTCTCCGATGCAGGACCGCCCGGGGCGGTCGCCGCTGGGGAGGACTCGCCGTGGCCGCGCACCAGCGCACCGAGCGCGAATGTCCGCGCGCTGGAACGGGAGATCGCGCGGCTGGAAAGCCAGGTGGAGCTGATGGAGCAGTCGGCGGAGAACGCCGAGGACTGGATGACGTGCATCAGGTACGTGCCCGTCAACGAGCAGGGCGACCGCGACCGGCAGTCCGGGTACCTCTATGACGAGCGCGACGGAACCGGCGTCGGATACATGGATGGGATCGCAGTCGACCGGCGGCGCAGGGCCGGCAGGGAGGACTACCTGTTCATGCACTTCCGCGAGGGCGGGTGCCGGTCCGACAACCCCCAGCCCGGCGGCACCGCCGAGCCGGCGTCGGTGCGGGCGAGGAGCGCTCGGGTCCAGCGGCAGCCCAGCCTCAAGCGAAAGGTCACGCTGCTCGAGCACAGGGCGAGGCGGCTGTGGACGAGGTCGCAGCGGTTGGAGACGGCCTCCGAGCGCTTCGACGAGTGGGAGTCCTGCGTCTCGTGGGTCCCGGTGACGGAGATGGGCGACCCCGATCAGAGGTTCGGCTTCCTGTTCGGACCCCTGGGCGCCTGGCCCGGATACCGGCCCGCGCTCCACGTCGACCGCAGCGACTGGGACGACCCGGACTACATGTTCCTCGCACTCGTGGGCGGCGACCGGCCCGGCCGCCACTGTCAGGACGAACCAGGAGAGGCGGTCGATTGACATGCGCAGCGCTCTCGTTCTCACGCTGATGTGTGCGGCAACGGCCGCCTTCGCGCCGCCCGCGCTTGCGGAGTCCCTGCCCGACCGCATCGACGACCTCCAGCAGGAAGTGGAGTCGATGACCGAGGACATCGAGGATCTTGCCGAGCCCGTGGAGGAGTTCGAGCTCTTCGACCAGTGCGCCTACACCATCGGCGTGACCCAGCACGGGACGTGGGGCGGCGACACGGGGTTCCTCTTCGGACCCGGCGGCGCGAAGCGTCGGCCGGCGCTCGCGATCGACATGCGCGGGTTCGGCACCCCGCAGTACGACTTCCTGGCCTTCCCCGGCGAGGAGCCACCGAGCATCGAGTGCAACGAGGATGCCGGTGAGGAGTTCACCGACAACTGAGTGGGTGCTTCGCGCGTTACGCCGGATCGAGGTCGATGCGCACCGTCAGCAGGCTCGTGCCCAACGTGCGTACCACGAAGGCGTTGAGCGCACGTCCGGGCTTGCCGCGCGAGATCTGCCTCTGGCGCTGGCGCGGGTCGTCATCGGCAACCAGATGCGCGCTGCCGCTGCGCCATCGCGAGCGAAGGCCGTGGTCGCGGACCTTGACGCGGACGCTCGGGTTGCGCTGAATGTTGCGCACATAGCCGGCCGTGAGCCCGTGCTCGGTGACGATCCAGAAGGTGTCTCCGATCAGGCCGTTGCCGACCGGGGTCGTACGTGGCAGGCCGCTTGTGCGCCCGACGGTTTCCAGGAGCGCATAGGACGGGGGAACGAAACCCGCGGCAAGCAGCGCCTTCACCGGCGGGTTGAACACGTACTTCTGCAGGCCATGGACGATTCGGTGCTTCATCGCGGCTGGCCCTCGGCTCGTGCCCAGTGAGCGAGCAGCGCGCCGGCGGTCCGCTCCGGCTCTGCTCGATGCGGCGGGTCGAAGTGGTGGCGCTGCTCGAACACGTCGAGTGTGAAGTCACTGAAGATGTCGGCCGCTCGCTCGGCCATCCGGCGGTAGTAACCGGGGTTGCTCTGGCCGCCGAGCGCGAAGTAGACCGGCCGGTCGAACGCTCGCAGCTCGTCGAGATCGAGCGTCGACGCGTTGAACGCGTCGGCGACGGCGCGAATCCCCGCCGGGCGCTTCGCCATCCAGGGAGGCGGCGGGCCAGGCGGAGCCGGCGGCGGTTCCGCCCCGGGGGCGAGCTGGAGCGCGACGAACGCCGGCATCATCTCCTCGGGCGCTAGCGTCACGACCCGATCGAGCTCAGCCCGGACCGCCTGCTCCTCGGGACCCAGGTCCTCGTTTCCCATCCACGCGGGCTCGAGCAACGCAAGGCTCAGGAGCCGTTCCGGATGACTGGCGGAGAACGCGACGCCCGATGCGCCTCCGGCCGAATAGCCGACCAGATGGAAGCGGTCGAAGCCGACATCGTCTGCCGCGCGCAGCACCCCGTCGACCTCGTACTCGGGCGTGTAATCAGGCGGCGGCACCTGCCCGGCGTAGAGCTCGAGGTCCTTCGCGATCGCCTGGGCTCCCTCGCCCAGAGCTTCGAGTAGCCCGCCGTAGGCAAGCTCGGCAGGCAACACTACGCCCGGCAGCAGGATCGCCTTACGTTGCACGTCAACGCGA
>CAWFZK010000042.1:0-150340 GCA_963820315.1 uncultured Thermoleophilaceae bacterium
ACGGCGGGAACGCTCAGCCGGCCCCGCGTCTGGGCGTGGCCGCTCGCCGCTCTGCTCGGGTTTCCCGATCGGCGGCTACATCGCGAACGTCGATCGTCGGCGCGGTCGACTCCGTCGGCGCAGCGATGGCCGGCGGCTTGATCGCGGGTGCCGTGGTCGGAACCGCGCAATGGCTCGCGCTGAGGCAGTTCGTCCCGTGGCTCTGGATCGCCGCGACGAGCCTCGGCATGGCCGTCGGCCTCGCCGTCGGCGCGGCGCTTGTCGACTACGGCATCGACCGAGGCGAGCTCATGCTCATGGGCGCCGATCACCGGCCTCGTCGTGGGAGTCCTGCAGGCGCTGGTGCTCGCACGACAAGGCTTCGCCGGTGCGGCGTGGTGGGCGGCAGCGAACCCGCCCGCCTGGGCGCTCGCCTGGCTGATCAGCTCGTACGTGATCTCGGCGAACATCGACGAGCGGTTCACGAACTTCGGCGCCAGCGGCGTGCTCCTGTACGCACTCGTGACCGGTCTTCTCCTCGCTTGGATCTTCCGCTGGTGAGCACGGTCTGGGCGAGCTCGGCGTCGCTTCGGGTGGCGTAGGCGCCGACCCGGGTTCATCGGGCTACGCGACGAGTCGGCGGTCTTCATAGTCGACGGTGCTGAAGTCTCGGTAGGCGAACGGGTGGTAGTAGACATCGAGCGCGAGGTACGGCTCGGCCTGGATCTCGAAGTAGGCGCCCCCGCGCCGGTCGCAGACGGAGACGACAACTTGGTTCTCGCCGCCTTCCGTTGCCCAGACGAGCGTCACGTCGACGCCGTCGCTAGAGCGGTGGGCCAGCTCCGTCCGTGTCGTTTTCAACAGCATTTCCATGAGTCCCGCCTCCCTTTCGCGTCGTTCGGAGGAGCTTCGCGTGCGGGACGACCCGTCGCGTCCGTCGGACACCCTGGTCGAGTCACTGGTGGCGCCTCGAAGGTCTCCCTCGGACCTGATGCGCCCCGCGTGTCAATCGGATCCGGGGCAGACCAGGGAGCAGACCAGTGCCTTGCCCTGGTGCGACGTTCCACCAAGCCGATCAGGCTGCGTGCGTCACCAATCGATGCCCATCAGGGCTCAGGAATAAGAAGGGCGTACATGAGCACCATCGTCGACAGGGCGACCGAGATTCGGCCGTTCCGGATCGAGGTTTCAGAGGAGCAGATCGAGGACTTGCGCCGCCGCATCGAGGCGACGCGCTTTCCAAGCAAGGAGCTCGTCGAGGATCGGTCACAGGGCGTGCAGCCGGCGACGATTCAGGAGCTCGCACGCTACTGGATGACCGAGTACGACTTCAGCAGGATCGAGACGAGGCTGAACGCGCTCCCGCAGTTCCCGCGCAGCTGGGTCGAGGCGGTCTACCCGGGCCTGGCGTACTTCAACGAGGTCGACAGGGGCGGTGACTTTGCCGCTTGGGAGGAGCCGGAGCTCTTCTCCACCGAGGTGCGGGCTGCATTCCGCTCAGTGCGCTAGATGACCATGTTCGACCGCCTGCAGATGCCCCCGTTTGGTGGGGCGACCGAGTGGCTCGACTCCGAGCCACTCGGTCCCGCCGAGTTGCGCGGCCGCGTCGTCCTCGTGAACTTCTGGACATGGACATGCATCAACTGGCTGCGCCAGGAGCCGTACGTGCGCGCGTGGTCGCGGGCCTACCGAGACGACGGGCTGACCGTCGTCGGTGTCCACACACCGGAGTTCTCGTTCGAGCACCAGATCGCGGGCGTCCGGCAAGCGATCGAGCGGCGCGAGATCGACTATCCGGTGGTCGTCGACAACGACTATGCAATCTGGACGGCCTTCGACAACCACTACTGGCCCGCGCTCTACTTCGTCGATGCGGAAGGCGTCATCCGCCACCATCAGTTCGGCGAAGGGCGCTACGAGGAGTGCGAACGCGTCATCCAGGAGCTGCTCGGAGTCGAGCGCGAGCTCGTCTCCGTTGAAGGCGTCGGTGTGGAGGCGGAGGCTGACTGGGAGCACCTGCGGACGCCCGAGACGTATCTCGGCTACGGCCGCGGGAGCGGGTTCGCGTCGGCGAACGGCCACGCGTTCGATGAACCGCGGCTGTACGAGTTGCCCGATCGGCTGCGTTCCAACGGGTGGGCCCTCGCCGGCGAGTGGACGATCGGGCGCGAGAAGATCGTGCTCGAGCAGACGGACGGGAGCATCGCCTGCCGCTTCGACGCACGCGACGCTCATCTCGTGCTGTCCACCGAGAGGCGCGAGCCAATCCCGTTCCGCGTGCTCCTCGACGGCGAGGCACCGGGTCGCTAGCTCATGGCGTCGACGTCGACGAGGCGGGGAACGGCGTCCTTCGGGAGAGCCGCATGTACCAACTAGTCCGCCAGCAAGGCACGGTCCGCGAGCGGACGCTCGAGATCGCCTTCCGCGAACCAGGCGCCGAGGCGTACGCGTTCACCTTCGGGTAGCCGGAGATGTCGACGCCAGTGGCACCAGCGCCGCGGTTGCTTGGCGGCGTGGCTCCCTTCTGGGAGACTTGTTGCGGAGGCACGCGACGAGCGACCCATCGACCACCGAGAGCGGTCAACGCGGGTCGGCGGCGCGGCCGCCCACCTCCGGTCTGCGTTTGCTCGTGGGCAGAGATGCCGAGCTCGAGACGCTCGGCGAGCTGCTGGCGGCCGTCGGGGACGGTGGAAGCGCGGCGCTTGTCGTACGAGGCGAGCCAGGCATCGGCAAGTCTGCGCTGCTCGAGCAGCTGATCGCCTCGGCGTCGGGGTTCCGGATCGTCCGCGCAGAGGGCGTCGAGGGCGAGGTCGACCTCCCCTACGCGGGACTACAGCAGTTGTGCAGGTCGATGACGAACACGATCAGCGCATTGCCGCAACCGCAGTCCGATGCGTTGCGCGTCGCGTTCGGCCTCTCCTCCGGCAACGCTCCCGACCGATACATGGTCGGACTCGCGACCCTTGGGCTCATGTCCGAGGTCGCCGCGGCGCAGCCTGTCCTATGCGTCGTCGACGACGCGCAGTGGCTCGATCCGGAGACAACGCGTGCGTTGGCGTTTGTCGCACGCCGTCTCGGGGCCGACTCTGTCGGGCTCGTCTTCGCGAGCCGGGAGCATCGTCGAGGAGTTCGACGGCGTCCCGGAGCTGCAGCTCGGTGGGCTGAGCTCGTCCGACTCGCGCGCCCTGCTCGACTCGGTGCTCGTCGGGCACGTCGACGGCACCGTCCGTGAGCGCTTTCTCGCCGAGACGCACGGTAACCCGTTCGCGCTGCTCGAGCTCCCCCAAGCGGTGACGCCTGCCGAGGCTGCGACGGGGATCGTTCGTCAGTCGCACGATTCACTTTCCGCCCGGATCGAGGAGAGCTTCAGGCGTCAGCTCGAGCCGCTCCCCGCCGAGACGCGCCGGCTGCTGCTGCTCGCTGCGGCCGATCCGCTGGGCGATCCGCTCCTGCTCGTCAATGCTGCAGAGCAGCTGGGCCTGAGCGTCGAGTCTGCCGATCCTGCCGAGGAGGCAGGCCTCTTCCAGATCCGCGAGCGGTGCTCGTTCCGGCATCCGCTCGTTCGCTCGGCCGTGTACGGGGCAGCGACGCCGGGCGAGCGACGGGCGGCCCACGGCGCGATCGCCGAGGCGACCGACCCGAAGCTCGACGCGGATCGGAGGGCGTGGCATCGCGCTCAGGCAACGCCGGCTCCCGACGAGGAGGTCGCGACCGAGCTCGAGCGAACAGCCGCGCGCGCCAAGGCGCGTGGCGGTCTGGCCGCGGCGGGAGCGTTCCTGGAGCGCGCTGCGATGCTCACGCCCGATGCGGGCAAGCGCGCCGAGCGCGCCCTCGCAGCGGGGGAGGTGTTGCACGAAGCCGGGGCTCTCGACGCAGTCGAGAACCTTCTCCGTGCCCTCGAAGGCGTGCACCTCGACGAGTTCCAGGCCGCGCGTGCCGAGAGCCTCTCCGCGCAGATCGCCTTGTCCATCGGCCGCGACACGGGAGACGCGATCCTCCGGCTCCTCGCCGCGGGCGAACGGCTTACCCACTTCAATTCCGAGCTCGCGAACGCGGCTCACCTGGAAGCACTGCGCTGGGCGTTCCACGTTCCGAACCCCGATGTCCTCAGCGCTGTCGCGGACGCGCTGAACCGCTCGCCCGCTCCGCAGTCCGGCGCGATCGTCGAACTGATCGTGCGGGGATGGGCGCAGATGCTGGAGCAGGGCTACCCGGCGGGGACGGATCTGCTTCGCGAGGCGGTCCTCGCACTCCGCGAGAAGCCACAGCTCGAGGTGTCGGACCTCCCGCACGTCTGCTTTAGCGAAGGGATCGCGCGGTCGACGTGGGACGTCGACAGCTGGGAGACGCTAAGCCGACGCGGTGTTCAGCTCGCCCGCGACGCAGGCGCCCTGTCGATGCTGTCCAGGGTCTTGAGCTGCTGGGCCAACGCCAAGGTCGCGTTGGGTGAGTTTCCTGCAGCCGCGATCGCCTTGGCAGAAGCCGAGGCGATCGCCGACGCGACCCGTACGAGCAACGAGTTCAACTCGACCTATGCCTGGCAACTCGACGAGGCCGACGCGCTCCGACGCATTGACCTGAGCGCGCGCAGAAGCGGGATCGGGAGCGACTCTTACCTCGAGTACGCCCGTGCGCTCGTCTACAACGCGGCGGGACGATACGAGCCTGCCCTGGAAGCCGCACAGCGGTCGTGCGATCGCAACCCGACCGGTACGTACACCTGGGCTCTCGTCGAGCTCGTCGAGGCAGCCGTGCGCTGCGGTCAACAGGAACGGGCCGCCGTTGCCTTCGAGCGGCTCGCCGCTCGGACCACGCTCGCCTCGACCGAGTGGGCGCTCGGGGTGGAGGCGCGCTCGGCCGGACTCTTGAGCGACGATCCAGCGCGCGCCGAGCCCTTCTACCTGGAAGCGGTCGAGCGCCTCGGCCGTGCGGGGACTCGTCCTGACCTCGCGCGGGCGCATCTCTTGTACGGGGAGTGGCTGAGACGGGAAGGCCGCCGGCTCGACGCACGAGAGCAACTTCGAATGGCACACGGCATGTTCAGCGAGATGGGCATCCCCGGGTTCGCCGAGCGGGCACGACGCGAGCTGGCCGCAACCGGCGAGACGGCCCGCAAGCGCACGGACGACACGCGGGGCGATCTGACCGCGCAGGAGTCGCAGATCGCACATCTCGCATCCGAGGGGCTGACGAACCCCGAGATCGGTGCCAAGCTCTTCCTCAGCCCGCGCACCGTCGAGTGGCATCTGCGGAGGGTGTATCCGAAGCTCGGCGTCAGCTCCCGCAAAGAGCTGCGCGCCGTCCTCACTCCTAGCTGATCGGAGGTCGGACAGCGTTGGTGTCTGATGCTGAGAGGGGTGCTGCGACGCTGCTCGGTCGCAGCGCCGAGTGTGAGACGCTCGACCAGCTCGTCGCCGATGTGTCCGCCGCACAGAGTCGGGCAGTCGTCCTGCGCGGAGAGGCCAGCTGATGCACGTACGCCCAGAAGTCGACGAGCACGACTTGCCGCGCAAGTCATCTGTCGTGAGGCGCGGCGAGTTGAGCCAGCCCGTCGCCATCGAATCCCGGGAGGTGGCCTTCCGCCGGGAGGCGGGCGTGACGCCGCACGGAACAGGCTCATCGCAAGCCCCCGAGCTCGAGGATTGCCTCCGCGAACGCCTCCGGCGCTTCCTGCGGCAGGTTGTGCCCGATCCCGCCCTCGAGCGTCCGGTGCGAGTACCGGCCCGAGAACTTCGCGGCGTATGCGCTCGGGTCAGGATGAGGCGCGCCGTTCGCGTCACCTTCGAGCGTGATCGTCGGCACGGTGATGACCGGGCTCTCGGCGAGCTGCTGCTCCAGTTCGGCGTATCGCGCTTCGCCATCTGCGAGACCCAGGCGCCAGCGGTAGTTGTGGATCGCGATCGCGACGTGATCCGGGTTGTCGAACGATGCTGCGCTACGCGCGAACGTCGCGTCGTCGAAGTCCCACTCGGGCGACGCGATCCGCCAGATGAGCTTCGCGAACTCCCACCGGTACTTCTCGTATCCCGCCCGGCCGCGCTCCGTCGCGAAGTAGTACTGGTACCACCACTGCAGCTCGGCCTCGGGAGGAAGGGGATGTTTCCCCGCCGCCTGGCTACCGATCAGGTACCCGCTCACCGCGACGAGCCCCCTGACGCGGCTCGGCCAGACCGCGGCGACGATGTCGGCTGTCCGCGCTCCCCAGTCGAACCCCGCCACGATCGCGCCGTCGATCTCCAGCGCGTCCATGAAGTCGACGACGTCGACCGCGAGCGCCGCCTGTTCTCCGTTGCGGAACGTCTCGTCGGAGAGGAACCGCGTCGCGCCGTAACCGCGCAGGTACGGGACGAGCGCCCGGTAGCCGGCCGCCGTGAGCAGCGGCACAACGTCGACGTAGCTGTGGATGTCGTACGGCCAGCCGTGCAGAAGCACGACCGCGGGGCCATCCGCCGGGCCGGCGTCGACGTACCCGACGTCCAGGATTCCCGCGTGGACCTGCCTCAGAGGCCCGAAGGCACTGTCGGAAACCGCAGGGGCCGGGGTGGAGCGGCGGCCTGGGACATCTAGCCGATCCCTGCCGTCTGCCGGTCCGCCGCGGCGACTGCCTCGAGAATGACGTTCGTGACGAGCTCGGGCTGCGAGACCATGATCACGTGCGAGCCCTCGACCTCGGTGATCCGCGCACCGGCTCGCTCGGCCATCGAGCGGAGCACATCCGTACCGGCGGCCTTGTCCGGAGTGGGGATGATCGCCCAGGACGGTAGGTGCTTCCATGCCGGCGCTCCCGTCCGCTCGGAGAATGCGAGCTCGGCTATGGGACGTTGGGTCGCAGCCATCAACGCCGTCTGCTCCTCCGGAAGGTCGGCGGCGAACGCGTCGTGGAACCCTGCGCGATCGATCGCGAACTCCACCGCCGGCTCGCCGTCGTTCGCAGACGGGTAGTGAGCGGCACGAGCACGGCGCCGAGGACGGCGTCCTTCGAGGCGGCCGTGGCCTCGCCGAGGCTCTCGCCCTCGTCGGGTGCGAACGCCGCGACGAAGACGAGGCCGACGACGTTCTTCGCCGATGGTCGCGGCGTTCGTGATCACCGCGCCGCCGTAGGAGTGGCCGACGGCGATCACCGGCCCTTCGATCTGCTCGAGCACCGCTGCGAGGTACGCGGAGTCGGCGGCGACTCCACGCAGCGGATTCGCGGGCGCCGTCACCGGCACGCCCTTGGCCTGCAGCCGCGTCGACCACACCGTTCCAGCTCGACGCATCAGCGAACGCGCCGTGGACGAGCACGACGGTTGCGGTGTCGATGTTCGTTGTCTCGGACATGAGTTGCTCCTTTCTGCGGAGTCAGCGCAGCGAGCGGAAGGCCGCCCGCACCTCGGTGGTGAACAGGTCGGGCTCCTGCCAGGCCGCGAAGTGGTCGCCCTTGTCGAGCTCGTTGAAGTAGATGAGGTTCGGATACGCCGCTTCGGTCCAGCTCCGCGGCGCCTGGTACAGCTCGCGGGGGAAGACGCTCACTGCCGCGGGAACGGTGACGCCCTTGGCGGCGAAGAAGTCGAGCGTGTTCTCCCAATACAGTCGGCCCGAGGACACCCCGGTGTTCGTCACCCAGGTGAGCGTGATGTTGTCCAGGACCTCGTCTCGGGTCAGGTTGCCGACCGGCTCGCCTCTGAACGCGCTGGCGATGTCCTCGAGGCTGTACGCGTCGTGGTCGAGCATCCAGGCCGCGAGGGCGACTGGAGAGTCGGCGAGCCCGTAGAGCGTCTGCGGCCGATTCGCCATCTCGATCGCGTAGCCGAGGCCCTCGGTGTAGAGGAAGTTCAGCCGGTCGTACGCGCGCTGCTCGTCGGCGGACAGGCCCGGACGGCGGGGTGCCGGCGCCCAGGACGTTCAACGAGAGCGCCTTGGCGATGGCGGCCGGAACGGTACCGGGCATGCTGGAGTGGATCCCGATCAGCTCCGGTGGTGCCTTCGCGCCCATCGTGTCGGTGATCTGAGCTCCCCAGTCTCCGCCTTGCGCCACGAAGCGCCCATACCCGAGTCGCTTCATCAGGGCGAACCAGGCGTCCGCGATGTGGACGGGACCCCAGCCGGTACCGGTCGGCTTGCCGGAGAACGCGTAGCCCGGCATCGACGGAATCACGACGTCGAATGCGTCGCTTGCGTCACCGCCGTACGCCGTCGGGTCCGTCAGCGGACCGACGACGTTGAGCATCTCGACAATCGACCCCGGCCAGCCGTGCGTGATGATCACGGGCAGCGCGTTCTCATTCGCCGACTTGACGTGGATGAAGTGGATGTCGAGGCCGTCGATCTCGGTGATGAAGTGCGGGAAGGCGTTCAGCCTCGCCTCGAGCCTCCCGAAGTCGTACTCCGTGCGCCAGTACTCCGCGAGCGCCTGCATCGTCGCCAAGCGGCACGCCTTGCGACTCGTCGGCCACGGTTTCCTTCTCGGGCCAGCGCGTCGCAGCGATGCGACGCCGCAGATCCTCGACCTCCGCGTCGGAAATCTCGATCGTGAAGCGCCGGATCGCGTTTGTCTCTGCGGGGGTTTCTGTGGTGACACTCATCCTGATCTCCTCCGTTCTCGAAATGTGGGGTGGCCGGAGCGCGACGCCGAGACGCCGCGCTCCGATCCGAGTTACGCCGGAATCGCCGCACCCTGCGGGCTGCTCACCGGGGCTGACATCCGCCTGAGGAAGGCGCTGACCACCGCGATCCACGCCAGGAAGACGAACGGCGTGAAGTACTGGAGGTACGCACCGTCGGGCGCCCAGACGCCGCCGCCGGCCCACGCCGATGCACCGGCGAGCACGAGCAGCATGGCCGTCACCCCGACCGTGAAGGCGGTGTTGGAAATGATCCCTGACCGCCAGAGGCCGAACGAACCGGCCATGATCAGCATCGCGGTCGGGAACGACACGACGACAGTCAGGACCCAGGACAGATCGTTAAGTCCTGAGGCGACCTGCGTGTTGCCCGAGCCCGCGATCGAATATGCGAGCGCGAGGCTCAGCGTGTAGAGCACGAACAGGACTGTGCCCAGGGCTGCGCTGGCAGCCGTCACCGCCGATCCCCAACCGCCCCTTCCAGCGTCGCGCAGCACGCTCGTGAGCGCCGCCGCGAACCAGAGCAGGTTGAGGACGTTGAGCGCGAGCAGCGCGGAGCCGATCAGGACCCGTGTGCGGTCGCCGTCGTAGAACGAGATGAGCTCGGCTGCCGACGATCCCACGTGCGGCTGACTGCCGTAGATGACCCAGCCGATGATGGAGGCAACGGCGAAGAAGATGCCGCTACCGCGCCAGTTGCGTTCCCAATCGAACATCGAAGTTTCCACCTTTCTTTTTGTGGGAGAGCTTCCGCGTCCACAGTCGCGCCTCGGGCGACTCCTCGCGCCAGTGCAAGTCCCTGGTGTGCGACGCGCGCACACCAGGGACATGCACGGGCGCGACCGCACAGGCCAGACGTCACCGTGGCATGCAACAGCCTCGAACCAAGGAGTCCAGCTCATGAACACGACCCACTCACGGCGTGCACTGCCGGCCGCGATCTGCGCGGCCCTGACCGTCCTTGCCGCACCCGCCGCACCCGCCGCACCCGCCGCGACCGCCGCCGACGGCCCCGTCGCCGCTCGGGGACCGGTAGATGCCCCGATCGTCAACATCGAGGGCGACGCCGTCCGCGGAGTCGCCGTCGCCAGCGGCTACGCCTTCCGCGGCCTCCCCTACGCCGCCGCCCCGACCGGGGATCTGCGCTGGCGGCCGCCGCAGCCTCCTGCCTCATGGAAGGGCGTCCGCGACGCGACCCAGTTCGCCGCCAGCTGCCCGCAGCAGCCGAGCGGCGTTCGCGCCGCCCGGCGCCCGAGCGAGGACTGCCTGTACCTCAACGTCTCCACGCCGGCGCTGCGCCATGGACGCGAAGTCGGCCGGTGCTCGTCTGGATCCACGGCGGCGGACTCACGCAAGACGGCGCCCGCAACTACGACGGCTCCAAGCTCGCGGCCGAGGGCACGGTCGTCGTCACGATCAACTACCGGCTCGGCGCGCTCGGCTTTCTCGCGCACCCGGCGCTCGCCTCGCGGCGCGGTGGCTCCGGCCGGCAACTACGGCCTAATGGATCAGCAGGCGGCGCTGCGCTGGATCCAGGACAACATCGCGCAGTTCGGCGGCGATCCGCGCAACGTCACGATCGCGGGCCAGTCAGCCGGCGGCCTGGCCGTGCTCGCCCATCTGGTCTCGCGCGGGTCCCGCGGCCTCTTCCACCGGGCGATCGTCCAGAGCGGCGCGTTCGCGCTGACTCAGGTCCGCTCGCCGACGCCAAGTCCTTCGGTGAAACGATCGCGGACCAGGTGGGCTGCACGGATCAGACCGCAGCCTGCCTGCGCAACGTGTCGGTTCCTGATCTCCTGGACAAGTTCCCGGCCGCCGCGATCCCCGGTGTCGTCGACGGCAAGGTTCTCAGGGAGTCGATCGGGACAGCGCTGGCCCGCGGACGGTTCGCGCGCGTGCCGCTCCTCAACGGAATGAACCACGACGAGGAGTTGCTCTTCGTCGCCGGGCTCGGACTTGCGGTGAGTGGCGGCACGTTCGTGCCAGCGCCCACAGCCGACCCCCGCTACCTACGAAAGCGTGATTGCCGTCGGTGCTCGGCGTGTCCGCGTCCAGAGCGTCTGCGATCGCGGCCGAGTATCCGGTCAGCGCCTACCCCGCACCGGTCGTGGCTCTCAGCACACTGGTTTCCGACGCGAACTTCGCGTGTCCCGCGCTGCAGGTCGATCGCTGGGTTTCGCGGCGCGTGCCGACGTTCGCTTACCAGTTCAATGACGACACCGCGCCGCCATTGTTCGCGGGACCCGGCTTCCCGCCGATCGCAACGCACTCATCCGAGATCCAGTACCTCTTCGATCAGCCGAACGCGCCGTTCGCCGCTGCGTTGAATGCCGATCAGGAGGCGCTCGCAGCGAGCATGCGCAGGGCGTGGGGGAACTTCGCGGCGAGCGGTAATCCTTCCGCGGCGGCACTGCCCTGGCCGTCGTTCAACACGAGTTCGGACGTGTTGTCGCTCGCGTCGCCGCAGCCCCAGGTCGAGACGACCTTCGCGTCCGCCCACCACTGCTCGTTCTGGCTCACCGGATGACCCCGCAGGCCGTCGCACGCCCTCCCGATGTCTCCGGGAGGGCGTGTCCCGTCCAACGCAAGGAGCAGAGATGTCCACCGTTCACTTCAACCAGCCCATGGCCCTCTCGTCGGAGCAGCTCGTCGCTGGGCTCACCGACTTCGGGCCGGGGCGCTCGAAGGTCTTCAGCAAGAGTGCCGACGACTATCTCGAGGTGCACCGCCTAGGCCAGGCTGAGGCAGATGTCACGGAAGGCTCCGGCGGGGTTTGGGAGCGACTGCAGTACGACTGGTCGAATCCCAACCGTGTCGTCCTGAGGACCACCGACTCGAAGGTCTGGGGCGGCGCGTCGGGCTACACCTACACCCTCACCCGGCTGCCGAACGACCTCACCGATGTCGACGTCCGCATCGTTCGCGAGGGCAAGAACGCGAAGGGGCGGATCCTTGCATCCCTCGGGACCGTCGGGAGGGGCGTCCTCGGCAAGGCGTTCGCGAACAGCATCAGGGCGATCGAGGCCCGCAACAACGGAGGGCTGGCCCGATGACCAGGCTTCCGACAACTACCCGAACGGAGCTCGCACAACGATCGGGCGCCGGCATCGACGTGACGCTCGTGTGGGTGCAGGAGGCAGGCGCGGACAGAACTCTCGTCTGCGTCTGCGACTGGCTGGAGGGCGCGTACTTCGAGATCCCGACCGAGCCGTACCTCGCGCTTGACGTCTACCACCACCCCTTCGCATACCGGGCCTTCAGCAGCGTTGACTACGAGGACAGTCGACTCGCGGCGTAGCCGCGGACCGTCATGGGCATCTTCGGCTCCATCATCCGCGGCGTCATGGCGAGCGCGGTCGGCACCCTCGCGATGGACACACTTCTCTATCGCCGCCACCGCAACAGCGGCGGTGAGTCCGCGTTCCTCGCCTGGGAATCGTCGGCAGGCTTAGGGAGCTGGGAAAGCGCGCCAGCTCCGGCCCTCGTTGGCAAGCAACTGCTCGAGCGCGTGACGAAGCGTCAGGTACCGCCGCGCTATGCGCGCGCCGACGTCGCGATCGCATGGGCGGAGGTGCCGTGATGTCAGCGGTTCCACGCGCAGTCACGCCTACAAGCGACGGCGGATCCCCAGCGCCAACGAGCCTCGGAGTCCTGTTCGTGCTCGGCGGCATCTTCTGCGTCTTGGCCCCGGCGGTCACCGGCGTGGGCCTCGCCATCGCCGTCGGCATCGGGCTCGCCGTCGCTGCCGGCTCGAGCGCTGGCTCGATCTTCAAGTCGGACCAGACGCGAACAGCACGATGGTCAGCAGCTCTCGCCACGGCGTTACCGCTCGCACTATCGCTTCTCATCCTCCTCAACCCTTGGGCAGCGGTGACCTCACTCAGCGCCCTCGTCGCCATCTATCTGTTCGCCTCCAACGTGCGCTGGCTGATCGTCTGGATAGCGGAACCAAGACGCTGGCTGGCGCTCGGAGCGGCCATCGCCGCCCACACCGGTGCAGTGCTAATCGTGCTCGATTGGCCGCTCAGCGGAGAGTGGGCGATCGGTGTCTTCGCCGGTGCAGAGATCATCGTCACCGGTGGCCTGATGATCGCTTCGGGCTTCGGTCGAGCAGAGCGTCGCGGCAACACAGCCGCGTGGACGCGCGCCCAGAAGGACTCGTGAGGGCGGATGGCGCTCGGCGATCACGCGGCGCACCTCGACATCGACGGGTCCCACGCCGCCGAAGAACTCCTTGACCGCCTGGAGGCCCTTGGGGTCCGTCGACCCGCGGACGCACCCGCGTCCACGTACCCACCGTTTCGCCTCGACCCCGGCAGCGCCGAGCCGCCTGCCGCCACAGACCCGCGCACACTTGCCGCGGCTCCCACACCGACCGCAAACGAAGTCGCGTGACCGTGCATCAGACAACCGGGCCGACCCTCGGCCTGAATCAACCGCGCAGCCGCCGGGTTGCGGTAGGGGCGGTGGCTGTGTTGGTCGTTGCGGTGGCCGTTATCGCCGTTGTCGTCGCCGATGCGCCGGCCCGGGTTCCCGAAGGGACCGCGATTGCAGGTGTAGTTGTGGGTGGAGAGTCGGCGGCTGAGGCGGAGGAACTCGTGTCGGCGCGTGCGCGGGAGCTGGCGATGCGGCCGGTTGTTGTCGTGGGTCACCAGGGCAGTGTCCGCACGAGCGGTGTCACGCTTCGTGCAAGGCCCCGCGTCGCGGCGGCCGTCACCGCGGCGGGCCTCCACCGGTTCGGCCGCGCACGAGACTGGCTCGACAGCGCCGAGACGCGCAACGTGCCGCTGTCCTGGGAGGTCGGCGGTCGGGAGGTGCGGGCGTTGGCGCGACGGTTGGTGCGGACGGTGCGGCCGTCGGAGGCGGCGGTTGTCGTCAGTGCCGGCGGTGTCGAGGTTCGCGAAGGTCGAGTCGGCTACGTCATCGACGTCGACGCGTTGAGGTCTCGTCTGGAGTCGCTGCCGCGCCTCGTCCGGGCGCCGACGATTCGCATCGCACCGCAGGTCACGACCACCGAGGCCCGCGCGACGGCGCAGCGGGTCGAACGTCTCACCGGAACTCGCCGGACGATCCTTCTCGGCACCGTCGAGACCACGCTCCAGCCGCAGACGTTACGCGCTCTCGTCCATGTGCAGCGGAGTGCGAGCAGGCTGTCGATCGCGTTCGACGAAGCCAGGCTCGCAAGCCTGCTCCCAGCCTCGGTCTCAGCGCGTGACGCCGAGTTCCGCTTCCAGGGCGCGAACGTCGAGATCGTGCCCGCAGTGCAGGGCCGCGTTCTCGACGTAGCCGCCACTGCCCGCCGGCTCACCGCGTCAGAACAGTCGCCGATCGAAGCGGCCGTGACCCTGGTGCAACCGAACGTGACCACCGCGGAACTCGCCTCGCTCGGGATCCGCGACCGTGTCTCGGAGTTCACAACGCACTACCTTCCGGGCCAGCCGCGCGTCGTCAACATCCAACGGGCCGCCGCCGTGATCGACGGAACGATCCTCCGTCCCGGAGCCACGTTCTCGATGAACGAGGCTCTCGGCGAACGAACGATCGCCAAGGGATACGTCCCTGCTCCGCAGATCGCCGGCAACTCGTTCGTGGACTCCGTCGGAGGCGGCATCAGCCAGGTCGCGACCATGCTCTACAACGGCGCCTTCTTCGCCGGACTCGAGTTGATCGAGCATCAGCCGCACTCGCTCTACATCGACCGGTACCCGCTCGGCCGCGAAGCGACGATCTCCTGGGGTGGCCCCGAGCTGATCTTCCGCAACGACTGGCCCGCGAGCGTGCTGATCAAGCTCGATGCGACTGACACCTCGATCACCGTCCGCTTCTTCTCGACACGCCTCGGCCGCAGAGTCGAGACCGAAACGAGTGTCCCGTACGGGCACGGCGGGGGCAGCTTCACCGTCGACTACACCCGACGCGTGTATCGCGGAAGCCGCCTCGCGCGGGACGAAAGGTTCCGTGTCCGCTACGGCGTCTCTCCGCGCCCGGAGCCCCCGGGGGTATGTGACGTCGCCCGTCATCTTTGACACCCGTGCCGAGTCGAGCTAGGCGCGAGATGACGCGAAGTCAGCGCTTCACCCTGCTCGCAGCGACACTGGGCTCGAGTGTGGCCGCGATCGACGGCACGATCGTCAACGTCGCGCTGCCGGCGATCCAAGCCGATCTCGGCGGCGGCCTGCAGACCCAACAGTGGATCGCGAACGCCTACCTGCTCACCCTCGGCTCGCTGATCCTCATCGGCGGTTCACTGGGGGACATCTACGGCAGGCGTCGCGTGTTCGCCCTCGGGGTCGGTTCCTTCGGCGTCCTCTCGCTAGCCTGCGCGGTCGCGCCGAGCACGGAGACACTGATCGCGGCCCGCGCTCTGCAGGGCGTCGCCGGGGCGCTGCTGACGCCGAACTCGCTGGCGATCATCGCGGCGGCGTTCAACGAACGCGCGCGCGGCGCGGCGATCGGCTCGTGGACCGCCTGGGGCGGGATCGCGGTCCTCCTCGGCCCGCTCGCCGGCGGTCTGATCGTCGACCAGGCCTCCTGGCGCTGGATATTCGCGATCAACGTCCCAGTCGTCCTTGTCACGCTGCTGCTCGTGCGCGCCGCGGAGCCGGACGGGCCGGCCGTGCGGCGACGCATCGACATCCTCGGCGCGACGCTCTGCGCGCTCGGCCTGGCGGGAATCGTCTTCGCCCTGGTCGAACAGCCCCGCTTCGGCTGGGGCAGCCCAGCGGTGATCGGCTCGCTCGCCGGCGGCTCCCTCGCGCTGACGTCGTTCGTGGTCTACGAGCGGCGCGCGTCCCACCCGATGCTGCGGCTCGACCTGTTCCGCCGCCGGAACTTCTCAATCGCGAACCTGCAGACGCTCACGATCTATGCAGGCCTGGGGGTGATGGTCTTCTTCCTCTTCATCTTCCTGCAGCAGGTCGCGGGCTACTCGGCCGTGCGGGCGGGACTGACGACGGTCCCGACGACGCTGATCATGTTTGCGCTCTCGAGCCGGCTGGGAGCGCTTGCGGACCGGTTCGGCCCCCGGCTCTTCCTGGGGGGCGGGCCTCTGGTCGCCGCAGCCGGAATCCTGCTCTTCCTCAGAGTCGGGACCGAGGTGTCATACGCGCTCGACCTCCTGCCTGCGCAGGTCGTCTTCACCCTCGGGCTCGCCGCCACGGTCGCGCCGCTGACCGCCACCGTGCTTGCTGATGCCGACGAGACCGACGCGGGGATCGCGTCGGCGATCAACAACGCGATCGCCCGCGTCGCCGGCCTGGTCGGCATCTCGGCGATCGGAGCGCTCGTCGCCTCGAGGCTGCCAGGCGGCACGTTCGCGCCCAATCCCGAGTCCGTGGACGCATTCCACACGGCCGTCGCCGTCTGCGCGGCACTCGTCGCCACCGGCGGAATCGTCGCTGCGCTCTGGATCGAGAACCCTCGCCGGCGCGTCCGGGCGGAAGATTGCCCCGGAGGTCAGCTCGTCGGCGTACCTCGGCCGGCCGTCGTCATGCGCGCCGGAAGCTGACTCAGCGCACCCGTGTCAGAGCGTGTCAGCAGAAGCCTTTCCGAGCTACCCGACACCGGCGCGGCTGGCCGCAGCTTTCGCTCAATCAAGCGGCTCGGCCGACCGCGCCTCTCGTTTTCGCGCCCTCCCCGAGCTCCATACCGCGCCCGCGTGATGCCCAGGTGATGCCTGCCCAAATAGAAACCCCCGCATTTGCAGGGGTTTCCTTAGCAGGCCTCTAAGCCGGATTCTGTCGAGGGTGACCATCCCTCTAGGCCGGGAGTTGCCTCACGGCTCGAGCGGTGTACCCGATCCCTCGGCGGGCCGCCTCAACGGGATCTGCTTCACCTTGCACCGGACGGGGTTTGACGAGCCGCCGTGTCACCACGACGCTGGTGGGCTCTTACCCCACCGTTTCACCCTTACCGCCGGAGCCTCCGGAGATACTCCGTCGGCGGTTTGCTTTCTGTTCCACTTTCCGTCGGCTTTCGCCCCCTGGGATTTCCCCAGCGTCCTGCCCTGTGGTGTCCGGACTTTCCTCGGCGCTGCTCGCAGCAGCCGACGCGGTCACCCGGCCTGCGCCACGAATTCTAGCTCGGATCGGGGAATGTCGAGGCCGTCGCAGAGCAGCGTTCCGCACTCGAGGCACGCGTGCTACTTCGTCGAGGTCCTGCTCGCCGTGAAACAGACCGAGCACGACGCATATCAGCAGGTGATCAGCTCCTGGGAGCGAGAGCATCTTTTGCTCAATGTGTGAGGGCGCGCGCAGCAGGTCAGCCACTGGTTGCTCGCTGGGCACAAATCGTCGAAGGTCGGGACCAGCAGGAGTTGGTGATGGCCAAGCAGTTGGCGCCGATGGCCGACCTCTACGACCGGGATTTCCACGGCTGGGCGCTGCACCAGGCTGAGCTGGTGCGGGCACGGCGGCTGGGCGAGCTCGACCTCGACAACATCGCGGAGGAGCTTCGGTCGTTGGGTAGCGAGCAGGAGCATCGGCTGGAGTTCAGCTACCGAGTGCTCCTGATGCATTTGCTGAAGTGGATGTACCAGCCGCAGCGCCGTAGCCGCAGCTGGCGTGGAACGATCGTTCGCGAACGGATCAACGCGGCGCGGACACTGGACCGAAATCCGAGCTTGAAGCCATTGCGGGACGGTCTGTTCGCAGAGGCCCATCGCGGCGCGCGTAAGGAGGCGGCGGCGGAGACTGGCCTGCCGCTCGCCATGTTCGCGGACACCGCGCCGTTCACCATCGTGCAGGCCATGGACGAGGAATTCTGGCCCGACCCCCGCTAGCCTGCGATGGCGGGCGCGATCTCTTCGATGCTCGTGAACAGCCGATCGGGCGACAGCGCCCGCAGTGCGTCGGGCGTGGCGTAGCCCCAGGTGACGGCGCCGAAGGCGATGCCGACAGCACGGGCGGCATCGGCGTCGCGCAGCTCGTCGCCGACATAGATCGCCTCCTGGACCCGGACCCCTGCGCGTCGGAGCACACCGCGCAGGCGCGGCGGCTTGCCGAACAGCCCGGCGCCACAGGCATAGTGCGCGACCAGCGCCGCGGTCTCGGGGCCCAGGGTCCGGCGCACGTTGGCCTCCGCGTCGGAGCTCACGATGGCGCGGTCGATGCCGCGACAGGCGAGGTCGCGCAGGAGCTCGACCACCCCGGGGAACAGCTGCAGGCGCTCCGCCTGCTGGGCCTTGAGCTGGCGCAGGCGGCCGGCGATGCGCGGCACCTTCCACAATGGCACGTTCAGCTTGCGCAGGACCTCGCGCGGGTGACAGGCGCGCAGCGCCTGACGCTCGGCCTCGCCGACCGGGCGGATGCCGAACTCCTCGGCGACACCGCCGAGCACGCTGGAGAACCATGGGAGACTGTCGACCAGCGTGCCGTCGAAGTCGAAGATGGCGAGCCGATAGGTTACGCCACGGTCAGATGCAGCCAGGGCAGCCTCTCCTCGGTAAAGGCCTCGATTGTCGGCGCGAGGTCGGTGCAGTCATCGAAGGCGCCGAGATGCAGGTGGATCTCCCCCGGCCAGCGTTCGCCGGTGAAGCTGATCGGGCTGCCGCAGCGGCCGCAGAAACCCCGTCGCACCCCCGGTGCCGAGGCGAACTCGGTGGGCGGTCCGGCGGGGAACTGGACCGCCGCCATCGGGAAGCCGGCATAGCCGCCACCGGCGCGCCGGTCGCCCGGCGACAGCTCGCGCAGTGACAGTAGGCGACCCAGTTCGGACGCGCCTCCGCGACGAACCGCACCGCGCCGCAGCGGCAGCCACCCTGGTGCACGAACGAGGTGCCGCCGCTCAGTGGACGCAACCCGCGCCGCAGCAATGGCCGCCGAAGCTGGGACCGTCGGCGGCGCACGCACCCGCGCCGCCGGACATGGCCTCGCCGCCCGAGGCGCGGCTGCCCACCGCCGGGTGCGCCAGTGCCCGTGGTGCCGGGCGCTCGCAGTCGGGGCAGGGCTGCGGGGCTTCACTTTGGCTCATCTGGCCCCAGGCCGAGAACTCGCCGTGGTGATCGCACTGGTAGGTGTAGAGGGGCATGGGTGGTCACTCCGATCCGAACACGCCCCAAGATAGCGCCGGCGCTCGACCGTTGCGAGATGGTGGGCGACGTGCAGCAGCTCGGGCGACGCGCGGCGCCCCTCGCCCGCTTTGCGGCCGCCTGCTACGAGGTGCGGACAAGCCAGCAAGCCGGGCCCGGCGCATGACACAATCCGCTAAGATGCGCGCAGTGCCGGGGCTCGACGCCCGCCATCATCTGCACGCGGCGGTCGGCCGGTGCTGACCGTCCTGCGCCAGACCTGGGCGCTGTTTCTCGGCATCGCCATCCTGATGCTCGCGCACGGCCTGCAGGGAACGCTTCTCGGCCTGCGTGCCAACATCGAGGGCTTCCCCGACGTCGCTACCGGCTTGGTGATGTCGGGCTACTATCTCGGCCTACTCGTCGGCTCGCTGCGGATACCGGTCCTGATCGCCCGCGTCGGCCATGTGCGGGTGTTCGCGGCCCTCCTGTCCCTGGGCTCGACCGCGATCCTGTTCCAGGCGCTGTTCGTCGAGCCAGTGGCCTGGTTCCTGATGCGGCTGCTGACCGGCTACTGCTTCGCCGGCGCCTTCATCGTGGCCGAGAGCTGGCTCAATGGTAGCGCCACCAACGAGACGCGCGGACTGATCCTGTCGCTCTACATGATCGTGCAGCTGGGCAGCATGGCAGGTGGTCAGTTCCTGCTCAACCTCGCCAACCCACGCAGCTTCGACCTGTTTATCCTGGTCTCGGTGCTGATTTCGGTAGCGGCGGTGCCGATGCTGCTGACGGCGGTGGCGGCGCCGACGGTCACGTCGGGCCGCGCCATCAGCCTACGCACCCTCTACCGCCTCTCGCCACTGGGCGTAGTCGGCCTCATCGGCACCGGCGTCGGCACGAGCGGCCTGTTCAGCCTCGCGCCGGTCTACGCCAACCAGGAGGGCCTGTCGGTCGCCGCGATCTCCACCTTCATGGCCGCCATGACCTTGGGCGGGGTCGCGTTCCAGTTACCGGTAGGCCGCCTGTCCGACCGGCTCGACCGGCGCTGGGTAATTGCCGCCGTGACGCTCTTGACCGGCCTGGCACTGTTGCCGCCGGCGCTCCTGCCGCAGATCCCCAGCGCGATGCTGTATCCCGGCTTCTTCCTGGTCGGCGGCCTCTCGCTGCCGGTCTATGCGCTGTGCGTCGCCCATACCAACGACTTCCTGAACTCCGAGCAGATGGTCGGCGCCAGCAGCGCGTTGGTGCTCGCGTTCGGGATCGGGGCCGCGGCCGGCCCGACGCTGACCGCGCTCAGCATGCAGCTGTTCGGCACCCTCGGGGTTTCCGCTGTTCCTGGCCGTGGTGCACCTCGCCATCGGCCTGTTCGCGATCTGGCGGATGACGCGGCGGGCGCCGGTGCCGATGACCGACCGGGGCGCCTATATGTCGCTGCCGACGCCAACCCCGGTCGTGATCCCGATGGCGCAGGAGAAGGCGGTGGCGCTCTCGCCCACAACGGCCACGTCAGCGGCGATGCAGGGCGGTGCGGGCTGAGAAAGCGTGGCAGCGGCCACCTTTTTGCGCTCGCGCCCTGGCGGGAAGCGGGTTATAGGTTTCTCGTGGATGAACGTCACCCGGGATCGACGCCGACTACTTGCCGTTTTCTTGCTGTACCGCCCGTGATCCGGCCCACCGTAGAGGTGCCCGGGTCTTGAGCCATGGTTGTCTCCTACTCGGCGTTGATTGCCCAGGTAGAGCGCGGTGGCGTCGGACGGGTCGGTCAGTCAGGCCACGGGCAGTGTGTCGGTTCGGGGGCTGGTCTGACGTCCGCCTTTGCTAGCCTTCGTGCCCTGGGTAGATCGATGTCCTGCAAACTGTTCGTCGCCAACTTCCCCTACTCGACCACCAACGAGGAGCTGAACACCCTGTTCGGCCCGCATGGTCAGGTTCTGTCGGTCAAGATCGCGACCGATCGCGAGACCGGGCGCTCCAGGGGCTTTGGTTTTGTCGAGATGGGCTCCGAGCAGGAGGCGGACAACGCCATTCGTGAGCTCGATGGCTACCAGCTCGGCGGGCGAAGCTTGGCGGTGCGCGTGGCCGAGGAGCGCTCGCGCCCCGGTGGTCCGGGCGGCCCCGGCGGCGGCCCGCGTGGCCCGCGCGGTCCCCGTTCCGACGGCGGCGGTGGCGGCTTCGGTGGCCCGCGTGGCGGCGGCGGTGGCTTCGGCGGTCCGCGTGGCGGCGGCGGTGGCTTCGGCGGCCCGCGCGACGACATGGGCGGCTTCGGGTGGTCCCCGGGGTCCCCGCGGTCCGCGCTCAGGACCCCGCTACTAGGATCCCGCTCGGCGCCGCCGGTTCGTTGACGGTGCGGAGGCGGCTGCCTACATAGCGGCCGTCGCCCACGGATCGGCCGCGCACCGGGATGATCGTCGAGCTCAACGCCCGATCCAAGGAAGTCTTCCGCCAGATCGTCGACGCCTATGTGGCCACGGGCGAGCCGGTCGGCTCGCGGACTGTCGCGCGGCGCCTGGACGAGCAGATCTCGCCCGCCACCATCCGCAACGTCATGTCCGATCTCGAGGAGGTCGGGCTGCTCTACGCTCCGCACACCTCGGCCGGTCGTGTACCAACCGACCTCGGCCTGCGCCTCTACGTCGACGGTTTGCTGGAGATCGGCAACGTCACCGACGAAGAGCAGCGCGAGATCGAGGGTCAGTGCGCCGTGCGCGGTCGCAGTATCGAGGGCGTGCTGTCGGACGCGTCGACCGCCCTCTCAGCGCTGTCACGCCACGCCGGCATCGTCACCGCGCCGGTCAATGAGCGGCCCTTCCGCCACGTCGAGTTCGTGCCCTTGGCGCCCGGCCGCGCCCTGGTCGTCGTCGTCGGCGACAACGGCATCGTCGAGAATTGGGTGATCGAAGTGCCGCTGGGGATGTCGGTGGCGGCATTGATCGATGCAGGCAACTATCTCACTGCGCGGCTTGCCGGGCGTAGCCTCGCCGACGCCCGCGGCCGCATCCTCGACGAGATCGAGCAGCACCGCACGCAGCTCGACGCGCTCACCGAGAAGGTGGTCTCGGCCGGACTCGCGACCTGGACCAGCGACCCGGCGCGACGCGACGGCGGGTTCCTGATCGTGCGCGGGCAGGCCAAGCTGCTCGAGGACGTCACCAATCTCGCTGATCTCGAGCGGATCCGCGCCTTGTTCGAGATGCTCGATGCCCGACAGGGCATTCTCAGGCTGGTCGAACTCACCCAGTCGGCCAACAGCATGCAGATCTTCATCGGCGCGGAGAACCAGCTGTTCAACCTGTCGGGCTGCGCCATGATCGTGGCCCCCTATACCTCCGGGTCCGAGGACGGCCGCGGCGCCACCGTGCTTGGCGCCATCGGGGTGATCGGCCCAACCCGCATGAACTATGCCCGGATCATCCCGCTGGTCGACTACACCGCGCGCGTGGTCAGCCGGCTGCTTGGGACCCCGGATACGGAGACGAGGCGATGAGCGAGAGCAAACCGACCGCGGCGGACGAGGAGCTCACCGAGCTGCCCGAAGTGGAGGAGGAGACCGACGCGCCGCCGGCGCCTACGGCCGCGGAGCATCAGGAGCTGAAGGACCGACTGCTGCGCACGCTCGCCGAGATGGAGAACCTTCGCACCCGCACGCAGCGCGAGGTCGAGGAGGCGCGCAAGTTCGCGGTGACCGGCTTCGCCCGCGACCTGCTCGAGGTCGGCGACAATCTCGGCCGCGCGCTCGCCTCGGTGCCCGCCGAGGCCCGCCAGCAGAGCGAGTTCATGAAGAACCTCGTGCAGGGCGTGGAGATCACCGAGCGCTCGCTCCAGACAGCGCTCGAGAAGCATCAGGTCCGCCGGGTCTCGCCGCAGAAGGGCGAGAAGTTCGACCACAAGCTGCACCAGGCCATGTTCGAGCTGCCGAGTGCTGATCTGCCGGCGGGATCGGTTGCCGAGGTGATCCAGGACGGCTACGTGATCGCCGACCGTCTGCTGCGGCCGGCCCTGGTCGGGGTGGCCAAGGCTGCGGCTGCGGCCGAACCTGGCGGGCGGCGGGTCGACACCCAAGCCTGATTGGCCCGGCAGCGCGCCGGGCCGACATGCGATCAGCGACAGCAGCGATGGAGCTCCGATGCAGAGCGGCGTGAACAAGGTCGTGCTGGCCTACTCCGGCGGCCTCGACACCTCGGTCATCCTCCGCTGGCTGCAGGACTATTACCGCTGCGAGGTGATCACCTTCACCGCCGACCTCGGCCAGGGCGAGGAGCTCGAGCCCGCGCGCGCCAAGGCGGAGCTCATGGGCGTGAAGCAGATCTTCGTCGAGGATCTGCAGGAGGAGTTCGTCCGCGACTTTGTGTTCCCGATGTTCCGCGCCAACGCGGTCTACGAGGGTTGCTACCTGCTCGGCACCTCGATCGCCCGGCCGCTGATCGCCAAGCGGCTGATCGAAATCGCGGCCGCGACTGGTGCCGATGCCGTCGCCCACGGCGCCACCGGCAAGGGCAACGACCAGGTTCGGTTCGAGCTGTCCTGCTACGCGCTTAACCCGCATATCAAGGTGATCGCTCCCTGGCGCGAGTGGGACCTCGACAGTCGCGACAAGCTGATCGAGTACGCCGAGGATCGGCAGATCCCGATCCCGCGCGGCAAACGGGGCGAGCCCCCCTACTCGACCGACGCCAACCTTCTGCACATCTCCTACGAAGGCAAGGCGCTCGAGGACCCCTGGGTCGAGCCGGACCAGGACATGTTCACCCGCACCGTCTCGCCCGAGGCGGCGCCCAACACGGCGACCTATGTCGAGATCGGCTTCGAGCGCGGCGACCCGGTCGCGGTCGACGGCGAGCGACTGTCGCCGGCCAGCCTCTTGCGCCGGCTCAACGACCTCGCCGGTGCGAATGCCATCGGCCGTCTCGACCTGGTCGAGAACCGCTTCGTCGGCATGAAGAGCCGCGGCGTCTACGAGACCCCGGGCGGCACCGTCCTGCTCGCGGCGCACCGGGCGATCGAGAGCATCACGCTCGACCGCGGTGCTGCCCACCTCAAGGACGAGGTCATGCCGCGCTACGCCGAGCTGATCTACAACGGCTTCTGGTTCGCGCCCGAGCGCGAGATGCTGCAGGCGCTGATCGACCGTAGCCAGGACAACGTCACCGGCACCGTGCGGCTCAAGCTGTTCAAGGGCTCCGCCCAGGTGGTCGGCCGGCAGGCGCCGCGCACTCTCTACAGCCACGCCTTCGCCACCTTCGAGAAGGATACGGTCTACAACCAGCGCGACGCCGAGGGCTTCATCCGCCTCAACGCCCTACGGCTGCGGATCGGCGCGCTCGCCAGCGAGCTGGGCGACCGGCCGGACTAGGGCCGCCCCTCCGATGGGCGGGCGGCCGGCGCCCGGCCGCCCTTCCCTACGCGTGATTCAGGCCGCGTCCTTCAGCTGCTCGCCGCGGGGCGACATCAGGCTCGTCGTCATGGCGCTCGTGACCCGCATCTGCTGCAACATCCCTTCCTGAAACAGCACCATGCTCTCGCGCAGATACTCGGCCTGGATGGTCAGCGCCGACTTCCAGTCGCGGGTCGAAGCCAGCCGCTGCATGGTCTCGAAGGCCAACCGGGTATGGTCGCGGGCGCTCTCGAGCCAGAAGCTCGCGAGATCGCTCTCGGCGCGGACCAGCTCCTGCATCGCAGGTGCGGCGCGGTCGAGCACGAGGCGCAGCGTCGGCGCCCGCTCGGCCAGATCCTCCACCTGCTCCATCAGGCGCTCGGCACCCTCGCGCGCCGCGGTCATGCCCTCCTCGACGCCGGCAGCGACCGCGTCGGTGGCCTTCTCCACGGCGGCCTGGGTCTCGGCGAGATCCGGGACCATCTTCTCGGGTGTAATGGGCTTGCTCATGGTGCGCTCTCCGTCTGACGTGGTCATGGAAGGTGCGGTCGCTGGCCGTCCACTCGCCACCAACCTAGCTTGCCGACTCGGACCGTTTTGTGACATGGCGCCGACCATGGTGCGAGCGTTTCCTCGTGTCGCGTGAGCTGCGCGCGCTTCAGACCACGACCGGCGGCAATCCCGACCGCGGCAAGGTGCTGCGCCGCGTGCGCGCGGATCTTCTGGGGCGAGGCGGACACGGCCATGCGCCGCCGCATCGTCGGCACGGTGGCGCTGCTGTGCGCCACCGCCCTGGTCAACGCACTGGTGCCGCTCCTGTTCGCCCGCGCGGTCGACGCCCTGGCCCCGCGCGCCACCGCCGCGGTCGCCGCACCCGCGGCGCTGGTGCTCGCCTATGTCCTGGTGCAGTGGCTGGCCAAGGTGATGAGCGAGCTGCGCTGGTCGCTGTACGGCCCGATCGAGCAGCGCACCCGACGCCGCCTCGCCGGCCATGCCCTGGCCCACCTGCACGCGCTCTCCCTGGGCTTCCACCTCGCCCGCCGCACCGGCCAGATCAGCCGCATCCTCGACCAGGGCCTCAACGGTGCGCGCGAGCTCCTGTTCGACGGCGTGTTCCTGATCCTGCCGCTGGCGGCCGAGGTGCTGTTCGTGGCGGCGATCATGCTGGCCCGGCTCGACCTCGTCTTCGCCGCCATCCTCGTGGTCACGCTGGCCCTCTACGCCGCGGCGCTGGTGGTGGGCTCGGAGTGGCTGCGGGCGCACCAGCGCAAGGCGGTGGCCGAGGGTGCGATCGCGCACGGCAAGGCGGTCGACAGTCTCCTGAACTACGAAACGGTCAAGTATTTCGGCAACGAGGCCCATATCGGCGAGCGCTACGACGCCAGCCTCGCCACAGGTCGAGCGCCTGACCGTGCGCGCGCTCGGTTTTCGCAGCCTGACCGGCATCCTGTTCGCGACCATCCTCGGCCTGGGCACCGGCCTGATCCTGCTGCTCGCCCTCGGCCGGGTCACCGCCGGTACCATGACCCTGGGCGAGCTGGTCCTGGTCAACGCCTACCTGGTCCAGCTCAGCCGGCCGATGGAGCGGCTGGGCCAGCTCTACCGCTCGATCAAGCAGGCCTTCGTCGACCTCGAGCAGCTGATCGAGCTGCTGGGCGAGGTGCCGGAGGTCGAGGATCGGCCGGACGCGGTGCCGCTGCCGGACGGACCAGGTGCGGTCGCCTTCGAGGGCGTCTCCTTCGCCTACGACCCCGCCCGGCCGATCCTGCGCGGCATCGACTTCCGCGCCCCGCCCGGCCGGCGGGTGGCGCTGGTCGGCCCCACTGGTGCCGGGAAGTCGACCATCGCCCGCCTCCTGTTCCGCTTCTACGACCCGACCCGCGGCCGCGTGCTCGTCGATGGCCACGACCTGCGCGAGCTGACCCAGGCCTCCCTGCGCGCCGCCATCGCCGTCGTGCCGCAGGACACCGTCCTGTTCAACGACACGATCGGCTACAACCTCGCCTTCGGCCGCCCCGACGCCTCGCAGGCCGAGATCGAGGCCGCGGCCGAGGCGGCCCAGCTCCACTGCTTCATCGCCGCCCTGCCCCAAGGCTACGACACGGTGGTCGGCGAGCGCGGCCTCAAGCTGTCCGGCGGCGAGAAGCAGCGCGTCGCGCTCGCCCGCGCCATCCTCAAGCGCCCGCGCATCATGATCCTGGACGAGGCCACCTCGGCACTGGACAGCGCCACCGAGCAGGCCGTCCAGGCCGCCCTGCGCAGCCTCGGCCACACGGTCACCACGCTCGTCGTCGCCCACCGCCTGGCCACCATCGTCGACGCCGACGAGATCCTGGTCCTCGACCGCGGCCGCATCGTCGAGCGCGGCACCCACGAGCGCCTCCTCGCCCGCAGCGGCCTCTACGCCGACCTGTGGCGGCGGCAGTCGGCGGAGCTGGCGGAGGTGGGCTGAGGACTACGCGGACGACTCCGTATGTCAGGGCATCTCCTGCGGCGGATGGCTCAGATCATGCCGCGACGGTTTGATCCAGCGGCCGGCCCTTGGTCTCGAGGTCGATCCGGCTCACCGCCAGCGCCGCGAGCAGCAGCAGCGCCGCGAACAGGCCGATCGCGAGCTCGAACGAGGCGCCGATGACCAGCGCGATCGCCGAGGGAGCGAGGAGGCCGCCGACGCGGGCCATCGCACCGGCCGTGCCCATGCCGGTGGCGCGCAGGGCGGTGGGGTAGAGTTCGGGCGTGTAGGCGTAGAGCGCACCCCAGGTGCCGAGCAGGGCAAAGCTCATGGCGAGCAGGGCCGTGGCGACCCAGCCCGGCTGTTCCGCGACCGTGAACAGAAGGCAGCCGGCGGCGCTGGCGGCGAGGAAGGCCACCAGCGTGGGCCGGCGGCCGATGGTCTCGATACCGAGCGCGGCCAGGGCGTAGCCCGGGAGCTGGGCGAGAGCGAGCAGGACGAGGAAGCCATATCCCCGCACGTAACCGTGGCCCTCGGTGACCAGGCGGCCCGGCAGCCAGATGAACACGCCGTAGTAGGCGGTCGAGACCAGGAGCCAGGCGGCGAGGATCAGCAGCGTGCGCTCGCGCAGCCCGCTGCCCAGAAGATCCCGCAGTCGGGCGCGCTGGCGCGGCGTGGCAACGAGCGGCGGGGTCGACGGCACCTGCCCGTTGCTGCCGGCGATGCGATCCAGGACCGCGCGCGCCTGCTGCTCCTCGCCGCGATGCAGGAGCCAGTGCGGCGATTCCGGCAGCCACAGGCGCAGCCAGAAGCCGATGACAGCGGGCAGCGCGGTCGCGGCGAACAGCCAGCGCCAGGCCTGGTCGCCGGCCCAGAGATTGGCGGCCCAGGCGGCCAGCGCCACGGGGATGGTGCCGACCGCCCAGAAGCCCTCCAGCGCCACCAGCCAGCGGCCGCGCCGGCGCGCGGGCAGGAACTCGGCCATCATGGCGTAGTCGACCGGCAACGTGCCGCCGACACCCAAGCCGGTGAGCAGCCGCAGCACCAGGAGGAGGCCGAACTCGTGGGCGAACACCGAGGCGAGGCCGAAGACGGCATCGATCAGCACGGTGACGATCAGGACCCGGCGGCGGCCGATCCGGTCGGCGAGGCGGCCGAAGCCCCAGGCGCCCAGCAGCATGCCGAGAAAGAAGACGGTGCCGGCCTGGATCGCCTGCGGGATGGTGAGCCCGAAGGTGGCGGCGAGCGACGGGGCGGCGAAGCCGATCGCCAGCACCTGCATCGCGTCCGCGGCCCAGACCAGGCCGAAGATCGCGAGCAGCCGATAGTGGAACGGGCCGATGCCGATGGTCTCGAGCGCCTCGTCGACGGTCACCGGCCGCATCGGTTCTCGCCTCCGTGGTGGTGGATGATCGGGCGCACCGAAGCCTGCGCTAGCAGCGCCAACCGTCGCCATCAAGCCGCGTGCCGGCTCAGGGCAGCGAGGTGGCGGCGCTGGTGACGGTTGAGGCGGGACACGCGTGGCGAGTCCGACCAGCCCTCCGACAGCGGCGGTACGGGGTATCTGGGTTCGTTCATGCCGGGCGGCAATTCGTTCGTGCATGTGTGGATGGCCCCCGTCCTGCAAGGGCTGGTGGCGCGCGATGTTGGGTGTCGCTTGCGGTCATGTGTCCGGCCTTTGGCGCGGTCTGCGCTGACCGCCGGCCCTGATGGGTTCCGCGGGGCGAGGCCTCGACATTTTCGCGGGCTCGGTGGTCCGGTGCACGAACCAGGTTACCCTCGCCGCCTCGGACGACCGATCCACCATCACGCGTTGTTGCCCTCGCAAGCTCACTCCGTACCGTCGGGGTGGCTAGGCCGTCGCGGGCCGGAATTCGGTGTTGTGGCGCAGCACCGCCCAGGCGATGCGCGCCAGCTTGTTGGCCAGCGCGACGGCCGCGACCAGACGCGGCCGGCGGGCGAGCAGCGCCTTCAGCCAGGGGTTGGCGTCGACGGCCTTGGGCCAACGCAGCACCGCCTGGGCGCCGATGATCAGCAGCCGACGCAGCTCGGCATCGCCGCGCTTGCTGATCCGCCCCAGCCGCGCCTTGCCGCCGCTCGAGTTCTGGCGCGGCACCAGCCCCAGCCAGGCCGCGAATTCCCGCCCGCTGCGGAAGGCGCTGGCGTCGGTGACGGTCGCCGCCAGGTGCTGGCGGTCACCGGCCCGATGCCCGGGCGTATCGATCGCCTCGACAGGCGATCGCTTCCCTGCGGGACCGGATCATTGCCGTTGGCAATGATGGTCGCCAGCCGCCGGCTGGCCGGGCTGGCGCGGTGCCAGGCGAGCAGCTCCCGGCCGAGCACGGCCAGCTGCGCCGCCAGATCCTCGAGCTGCTCGACCAGCATCGCCAGGACCCGACGCGCCAGCTCGGGCACGCCCGGGGTCAGCCGCGTCCCGGACCGCCGCGACCAGCTGTGCGACATGGCGCGGGCCTTGGGGCGCGATGACGCCGAACTCGGCCAGATGCCCGCGCAGGGCATTGATCAGCATGAGGCGCTGGCGCAGCGAGCAGATCACTGACCATCGCCACTTGGCACACCGATGCCGTCGGGGGCCATCCACCCCAACATTTTCATGGCGCCAGATCCGCTGGGTTCGGATGTGCACATGTGGCTGTCAAGGGTGTCGTCGGGACCGACAGTGGCACCGGCCGGGTTGCGAGGAGGTTGCCGCGCGGCCTACTCTGCGGAGCGCGCGTAGAAAGAAGTGGGCCGGAAGATGGAACTCGTCACGCCCGGGGCCGCCAATGTCGGGCTGTTCGTCGGTGCAGCACTGGTGCTGCTGCTGATCCCCGGGCCGGCGGTGCTCTATATCGTCGGGCGCTCGGTCGAGCATGGCCGCCGCGCCGGCCTGGTGTCGATCGGCGGCATCCACGCGGCGACGCTGGTGCACGTGGCCGCCGCCGCCCTGGGTCTGTCCGCCGTCCTCGCCTCGTCCGCGCTGGCGTTCGGCGTGGTCAAGTATGCGGGGGCCGCCTACCTGATCTGGCTCGGGCTCAGGAAGATCTTCGGCCGGAGCGAAGCGGCGGAGGTCGCCGCCGCGAGCCGGGAACGCGGCCACGCGCGGCTGTTCCGCGACGGCTTCGTCGTCAACCTGCTCAACCCCAAGACCGCGATCTTCTTCCTGGCGTTCCTGCCGCAGTTCGTCGAGCCGGGCCGCGGCCATGTCGCCATGCAGGTCGCCGTCCTGGGCCTGCTGTTCACGGCCCTCGGCTTCATCACCGACAGCTGCTACGCGCTCGCCGCCGGCACCGCCGGCAACTGGCTGAAGCGCAGCCGCGGCTATCTCACGGTCGAGCGCTACGTCAGCGGCGTGCTGTTCATCGGCCTGGGCCTCACGGCCGCCTTCGCGGGCAACCAGAAGAAGTGGGCGAGAGTCGGTACGAACGTGAATTCGTATGGTGCCCCGATTTGCCCAGGGCGCACTCGCCGAGCAAACAACGGACGTGCATTGCCTGCCTAGCCTTGCACGCAGCGCGTAACGTTCTGGAGCCGCAGCTTACCGTCGGTTCACTCGATAATCGAGAACGCGAAACGGTTGGTGCGGTAGACCGTAAAGTACTCATCGTTCCGGTCGAACGTTCCGGACGGATTACGAAACACCGCGCCGCAGGTGGTCAGATTCCTCGGATACGCGTTGCACAGAAAGTCTCCTTGAACCCAACTCTTGCCGGTGTTGGACCAAGAACCGATGGTAACGCTGGTCGACCCGTCCGCCGACATGAACCGTCTGTAGTCCGCCACCTCGGGCGCGATACGGCGCCCGCGCAACTCGCGGCCGAAGATGAGCGACTTGATCTCGGCTCCGGTCAGCCGATCCTGCGAACGGAGATCGACGTCGGCAGGCAGTTCCGGCACCCCGGCCTTGCCCAATCCCGCAAGCAGCCGCTCTATGTCGGCCTCATGCTTGAACACGAAATACTGCTGCGTGAGCAGCCAGTCCGGCTCGCCCTCGTCTCTCTCTCGCAGCACCGTCCTCAAATTCTCCTTGGTAGCCGCGATCTCGGCGCTGCGGCCAAGATGCCCATAGGCCGACAGAAGCACCTGCAAGCCGTAGAACTTCGGCCACGGCTCGCGCGAGCGGGGGTCGATCTTCTGGAGGACGAGCGCGGCATCCTCGAAGCGGCCCTCGCCGAAGGCTGCCAACCCCGCCTGGTAGTAGCGCCAATCCGTCCAGCCCGGATCGACGCGGATCGACGCGTCGAGATTGGCGCGTCCTTGTTGTGGCTGTCCATCGAAGATCAACGCCTGACTCAGGCCCTCGTAAATCCACGGATCGCTGGGGTCGAGCGCAACGGCCTTGTACAGAGCGATAATGGCCTCGTCGGATTTCCGCTCGCGTACCAGCAGACTGGCGATGAGCTGATAGTAAGGCGGCGAAGGATGTTTGGACGCGGCTGCAAGAAACTCATAAGTCCTGCTGTCGACCTCATCCCACGACAGGCCCAATGCCTTGACGCGCTGGTCGTCGGCGTCCCAATGGAGCCAAGCAAGCATGGCGCTCGCCGTGCCATAGTCCGGATCGAGCGCGAGGGCGCCCTGAAAATAGCTCGCGGCCTGGGCATATTCGGCGGGAGTGTTGTCGCGAACATAGATCTCCATGCCTCGGAGATAAGCGTCGTATGCGGCAGGATTGGCGGTGCCGCCGGCGGTGTCGGACTTGCCTTGCTCGTAGATCAGCCGGAGCTTGAGTGCCCCGGCTATGCTTCCGACGACCTTGTCCTGCAGGGCGAACACGTCCGCCCATTGGCCGTCGAAGCGCTCGGCCCAGACATGGCCGCCCGTCTCGACATCGATCAGCTGGGCATTGAGCCGCATGTCCTCGCCTGCGCGGCGCGTACTGCCTTCCAGGATGTAACGGACGCCGAGCTCCTTCGCGATCTGCGCCGGCTGCACGGCCTTGTCCTTGTAGCTGAAGGCGGCGTTGCGGGAGATGACGAAGAGGCCGGGGACGCGTGCAAGCTCGGTCGTCAGGTCGTCGGTGATACCGTCGGCAAGGTAGCCTTGCTCCTTGTCGTCGCTGAGATTGGCGAAGGGCAGAACGACCAGCGAGGGTTTGCCCTCGGCCAGCGCCGGTTCGGTTTTGACGACCGCCTCGGGAGCTGGCGTCCATGCGAACCATGTGACCGCCCCACCTGCCAGAAGGAGCATCCCGACGGCGATCATCGCAACGCGGAGCGGCAAGGGTCGCGCCAGCCGCGGTGGTCGTGTCGGGGGACCTTCGAGCCGCACCCGGTAGGCAGTTACCGGCTCCGCGATGTTCTTGACCCTCTGCTCGCCCATTGCCTCGAAGCCGAAGGCAAGCTTCTTCTCGACCTCCCGCGCGACCTTGGCCGACACCCAGATGCCGCCCGGCTCCGCCAGCTGCTCCAATCTTGCGGCAATGTTGACGCCCTCGCCGTAACGGTCGTCGCCCTCGACGATGACCTCGCCGAGGTTGAGCCCGATCCTCACCTGGAAGCGCTGATCGTCCGCCACTGCAGCGTTGCGTTCCGCCAGGCCGCGCTGCAGGCTGACCGCGCACTCGACGGCGTCCACGATACTGCCGAACTCGGCAAGCAGCCCATCGCCCATCAACTTGAAGATGCGGCCGTGGTGCCGCGCAATCTGAGGCTCGAACAGTTCCTTCCGGCCCGCCACCAGCCGCCGATGCGTGCCCGCCTCGTCACGCTCCATCAAGGCGGAGTAGCCGACCACATCGGCAGCGAGGATAGCGGCGAGCTTCCGGTCCATGCTCGATCTCAGCGAGGCGCGACGCGGCGCCACCAGGCGAAAGTCTAAACGGGATCGGCCATCAACGCTATCGTGCTTGTCTATCGCTACTGGCATCTTGGAGGAGCCGGGTGGGACTGAAGCGCCGACATCCTGCTTGGAAGAACGGGGTCAAGACGAATTCGCTCAGTTGTCGCCCTAGCTGCCCTCACGCCGCCGCCAGATACCCGCTCACAATCTTCTGCACGCTCGGATAGTCCGTCTTTCCCGTACCCAAGAGCGGCAGCTCCGGGCGGTGCAGGACCTCGGCGGGGAGCATCAGGTCGTTGAGGCCGGCCGTGCGGGCGGCCTGTTGCAGGCGGTCGCGGTCGAGGGACTGGTCGGTGGTGACCAGGACGATGCGCTCGCCCTTGCGCGGGTCGGGGAGGGCGACGACGGCGTGGGCGTGGTCGGGGCTGGTGCGGTGGACGAAGTCCTCGACCGCACCCAGGCTGACCATCTCGCCGCCGATCTTGGCGAAGCGCTTGGCGCGGCCGAGGATGGTGACGAAGCCCTCGGCGTCGAGGTCGACGATGTCGCCGGTGTCGTACCAGCCGTCCTCGGGCGGCTCGAGCACGCCCGGCTGCTCGTAGCGCAGATAGCCGAGCATGACGTTGGGGCCCTTGACCCAGAGCCGGCCGCCGCGGTCGAGGCCGGCGACCGGCTCGAGCCGGTGCTCGATGCCGGGCAGCAGGCGGCCGACCGTGCCCGAGCGATAGTGCATGGGCGTGTTGAGCGAGAGCACCGGGGCGGTCTCGGTGGCGCCGTAGCCGGCAAGGATGCGGATGCCGAACTTGTCGAACCACAGCTTCTGCGTCTCGTCCTGGATCGCCTCCGCCCCGGCGAAGGCGTAGCGCAGCGGAGCGGAAGTCGTAAGGGTCGGCCATGCGCCCATAGCCCTTGAGGAAGCTGTTGGTGCCGAAGATGATCGTGGCATCGCTGTCGTAGATCAGCTCCGGCACGATCCGGTAGTGCAGCGGCGAGGGGTACATGTAGACCGCGACGCCGCCCAGCATCGGCAGGAGCATGGCGCCGGTGAGCCCGAAGCTGTGGAACACCGGCAGGGCGTTGAACACCTTGTCCTGCTGGTTGAAGTCGACCCGGGCCGAGACCTGGGCGCAGTTGGCCAGGATGTTGCCGTGGCTGAGCACCACGCCCTTGGGCCGGCCCTCCGAGCCCGAGGTGAACAGGACCACCGCCGGGTCGTCGCGCCGACCCCGAAGCGGCGCATGGATGCGGCGCGCGAACAGGCCGTCCCAGAGGCCGCGCAGCCGGTCGGCGGTCGCCGATCTGGCCGCGCAGGTCCTCGAGCCAGAGGAACTCGGCGTGCCCGCCGATGGCGGCGACCGAGGGCTCGAGCTTGGCCTTGGCGACGAACTCGCCCGAGGAGATCACCAGCTTGATCTGCGCCGTCAGCGACCGCGGCCTCGAGATTGGCCGGGCCGGCCGAGAAATTGAGCATCGCCGGCACGCGGCCGAAGGCCTGCAGCGCGAAGAAGACGACCGCGGCGGCGTTGACGTTGGGCACCAGCACGCCGACCCGCTCGCCGGGCTCGGTCAGCGCCGCGAACCGGCGGCCGAGCACCAGCGCGCCGGCGACCAGCTTCATGTAGTCGAGCTGGACGCCGCTGGTGTCCTCGAGCACCGGGTAGCGCCAGCCATGGCGCCAGCGGGCACGCAGAAGGGCGTCGAACAGGGTCGGGCCCCAGTCGGTGGTGCTGAACACCATGTCCGACATGATGTCGTAGAGCTGCAGGTTGGCGACCTTGCGGCGGGCCTTGCCGCGCAGGGCAGGGTCGACCGTGAGCTTGCGCGGCGGGCAGATGGTGATCGTGACCTTGGGGAACCAGTGCGCGCGTGACCTGGCCCTGGCGCAGCCGGCTGAACGGGGTGAGCTCGGGCCCGTCGAGCCGGACGGGCAGGATCGTGGCCTCGGTCCGGTCGGCGATGTAGGCCGGGCCGGCATAGATCTTCATCAAGCGCCCCGGTGACGCTGAGCCGGCCCTCGGGGAAGATGACGCAGGGCTGGCCGGCGTTGATCTTGCCGATCAGCTCCTTGATCGCCAGCGGGTTGGTCGGGTCGAGCGGGTAGAGGTTGGCGACCTTGCGAAACGGCCGCAGCCACCAGCGGTTCGCCATCGCGGTGTTGATCGCGAACACCGGGATCTCGCTCAGCGCCGCCATCAGCAGCGCGCCGTCGAGGAACGAGATGTGGTTGACGACCACCAGCACCTTGCGCCCGGCCGGACGATCGCCGCGTGCTCGGGACCCCGGACCTCGTAGCGGTAGCCGAGCCGCAGAAGGAGGTGCAGGAAGAGCTTGAGCGGCGCGGCTGGAGCCATCAGGCGGCGTCCTTGGCGGCTTGCAGCCGCTTCACGCCGGCGACGAAGCGGCTGAGCGTCGCCGACACCGCACCGCGCGGGATCATGGCCTCGATCAGCTGGAAGCGGCCGCGGGTGGCGACCGCTTGCTCCAGGGCGGCGGCGAGTTCGGCCCGGGTGGTCACGCGATGGCCTTCGCCGCCGATGGCGCCGCCATCTCGGCGAAGTGCCAGTCGTCGAGATCGTTGAACGTCGATTCCGGCTGGAAGACGCGCAGCATCTCCCAGCTGGTGTTGTTGAACAGGAGCACGATCGGGTCGATCCCGAGCCGGCGGCAGTTGCCGAGCTCCCAGCCGGTCATCTGGAAGGCGCCGTCGCCGACCAGGATCAGCGTCCGCCGGCCGGTGGCGAGCTGGCCGCCGCTGCCGGCCGGTACGCCGAAGCCCATCCGGCATAGTAGCCTGGGGCCGCCAGGCCGGCGTCGGCGATGTCCATCGCGGTGAACAGGCAGTCACCGACGTCGGACGCGATCGGCATGGGCGCCGTGGCGGTCGAACAGGTCGTTGACGCCGCGGGCGAGTCGCCGGGGGCGATGGTGGCATCGTCGTGCTCTCAATGTCCGCCCGCAGCCTCCAAATCGGCGAGGCTGTCGAGGTCGCGATCAGCTCGGTGGCCGCCAACCTCGGGGCCATCCTCGGCGGGATCGTCGTCTTCCACGATCCGCTCGGCTCAGGCCCGCTCGAGATCGGCGCACGCTTCCTCGCGTTCTGCCTCGTCATCGCGGGTGCAGCGCTCATGCCCGATGCGCACCGCCCCCGACGCCGCTCGCGCGTGCGGCCGACAACAGCCGGCCGCGTCACTACGTTCCCCGAGTTGATCTGTGCCGGCCAGGGCGGGCGCGGCCCGGGGTGCCGCGATGCCCTGCGTGAGATACCGGCGTTCGGAGCACCCTAGGTGCGGTAGCGCCGCCGGCTCTGGATGAGCGCGTGGTTCAGGATCGCCTCGTCGTCGTCCTCGCGAGCGACCACCACGATCTTGTTCCAGGCGCCCGGGTGGACGACTCGCTCGCTGTAGATCTGGGTTCGAAAGCGATCGACGTAGACGGCCGGAAGGGCGTCACCGACGCCATACATGCGTCGCCCTCCGTCGCTGCCACGGATGACTGCGACCAGCTCGCGGGTCTGCTCGTAGTCGTCGGCCGCAACGAACTCGACCAGCGGCTGCTGGGGGGATCCCGAGCTCAGGAAGGCCACAACGTACTTTCGGTCGCGGCCCCACTTGTTCTTGCGCACGGTCTCGCCAAGCGCCCGGCGACGGCCACGGGATCTTCGAATAGCCGAAGTTCTACGAGATCGAGGTCGACGGCGAAAAGTTGGTCGACTGGGTCGACGCGCTGATCGCCGGTGAACCACGCGACGACGTCCACTGCAACGACTGCAAAGCGCGGTGACCGCAGCGAACATCGGCGTCAGCGTTGAAGCGGGCAGTGATGCAGCAAGCTCACGCGCCCGCTTTCGGCTGAGTGCGAGCGCTGCAACGTCAGTCAAGGCGCGCCTGCTCGGGACGAGGAGCAGGTGCACAGCCTGCCAGTCCTGCTTCTCGACGGAACCAGTTGCGGCGAAATACTTGCGCCTCCAGAGAAGCAGGAGCGACGAGCGGGTCGATCCAGCGCCGGCAGGCACCTCCGTTTCGTCGATTGTGAGAGCCAGCCGCGCACCGGTGGCGAGGCCTGCTTGTCGCCGGAAAGCAGACGCCTTGGCCGGCCTCTTCGCAGAGTGGCGTTTGCTTCCGCTGCCTGGCGTGCACAGCGAACGGGCCCTTTCGATGGGGCCCGTTCGCGTCCTCTCGGAGGGTGTTGGGCTACCGGCCCAAGCCCCTGCTGCCTTCCTCGGGACCGCCGTCGTAGCGGTGCGTCGGCTGAGCGTTGGTCAGAGCCCCCGATCTGCGCAGCTGCCCGTAGGCTGAGCCGTCCGCGGCGGCGCTCGAGGACGGGGGTGAGGCAACGCCTCGCGTGCCATCCTCGGGGCCGCCGTCGTAGCGCGTGCTCGGCGAGGACGGCCCGACGGCCGCTTCGCGGAAGCCCTCTTCGGGGCCGCCGTCGTAGCGGGTGCCGGGCAGCGCTTCCGTGGCGGCCTGCTTCGGGGTGAAGCCGTACATGCGCAGCTCGCGCTGCAGCAGCGGGGCCGTCTCCAGACTGCTCCGCAGCGGGTGCTCTTGCTGCGGGAGCGGGGCCGACTCCGGCCGGCCGGTGGCGGGGTTGAAGCCGCCATAGTTGATGCGGCCGATCGGCCCAGCCGAGCTGCTGTCGCTGGCTTGGTTCTCGTCGCTGGCGAGGATCACGACGGCGACAGTCAGGCCGATCACGGCGATCAGCGCGACTGCGAGTAGCGCTCGCAGCTGGTTGAAGTGCGATCGCAGGACGACCGCGGGGTGTTGGGTCGGGACTGCCTTGCCCATCTGTGCCTCCTGTCCGTGGAGCCCGCCGGGGCGGCTCGTCCGGTGGTTGTCGTGATGACCGACATCGGCGGCGATCATGGGCGTGGCCGGTTGCAGGCGGGCCAAGGCGCGATAACAGGATGGAAAACGGCGGCGGCTTGGCGGTGCCCCGGGGCTGCTGTACGTTGGGGTCCCGGCTGGCTTGGCTGTTCGTATGGAGTTCCGCATCCTCGGTCCGCTAGAGGTCCTCGACGAGGGCCGCAGCGTGGCGCTCGGAGGGCGCAAGCCGCGGGCGCTGCTGGCGTTGCTGCTGCTCCACCGCGGCGAGACGCTGGGCGCGGAGCGGCTGATCGACGAGCTCTGGGGGGAGCGCCCACCCGCCACCGCCGCGAAGACATTGCGGGTTCATGTCGCGCGGCTGCGGGCGGCGCTGTCGGCCGGGTCGCGCGAGCGCAGGGGCGAGCTGGTGGTGACCCGCGGGCACGGCTACCAGCTGGTGCTCGATCCCGAGCGCCTGGACGCGCATCGCTTCGAGCGCCTCGTCGCGGAGGGATGGAGCGAGCTGGCGGTAGGGCGGCCGGAGCGCGCCGTCGTGGCGCTTGAGGAGGGGCTGTCGCTGTGGCGCGGTCGGCCGCTCGACGATCTCGCCTACGAGCCGTTTGCGCAGCAGGCGATCGCCCGCCTCGATGACATGCGCGTCGCCGCCACCGAAGAGCTGGTCGAGGCGAGGCTGGCGCTGGGCCGCCACGCCGAGGTGCTGGCCGAGCTCGAGCCGCTGATCGCGGACCAGCCGTATCGGGAGCGGCTGCGGGCGCAGCTGATGCTGGCGCTGTATCGCTGCGATCGTCAGGCGGACGCGCTGCAGGCCTATCAGGACGCTCGGCGCGCGCTGGTCGAGGGGCTCGGGATCGAGCCGGGTGAGCGCCTGCGCGAGCTCGAGCGCGCGATCCTCGCCCAAGACCCGGCGCTCGCGGCACCCGCGGCACCGCCCTCCGGCGACGGCGGCGAGGTCCCTTCGCCACCGGCGCAGCTGCCCACCGGGGTGGTGACGTTCCTGCTGACGGACATCGAGGGCTCGTCGGGTCTGTGGGAGGCCGATGCGGAAGCGATGGCGGCTGCGCTCGAGCTCCATGACGAGCTGATCGCCGCCGCTGTGGGCAGCCACGCTGGGTGGTTGTTGAAGGCGAAAGGTGAGGGCGACTCGACGCTGTCGGTGTTCCGGCGCGCCTCCGACGCGGTGGCCTGCGCGGTCGATATCCAGAGCGCGCTTCGGAGCGCCGCGTGGCCCGGCGGGCTCGATCTGCGTGCTCGGGTGGCGTTGCACAGCGGCGAGGCTCACGAGCGTGGGGGCGACTACTTCGGCCCGGCGCTGAACCGCGCCGCCAGGCTGAGGAGCCTGGCGCGCGGCGGCGTCACCGTCATGTCTCAGGCGACCGCAGAGATCGTCCGCGAGCGCATGCCCCCGGACGCCGAGCTGGTCGAGCGCGGCCGGCAGGAGCTGCTCGGCCTGTCGCGCCCGGAGAACGTGTTCGAGCTGCGTGCGATCTCCCAAACGACTGTGGCTGACGAGCCGGCGCTCGACGCGCCGCGCACGATGGTCACTGCCGCGCCCGACGCGCTCGGCGGGCTCCCCGCGCGTCCGACGGCTCACCTGCGCGCTCCGCGGACGCGCACGATCGGGCGGGAGGTGGAGCGCGCGGCGATTGCGCAACTGTTGAGTCGCGGTGAGATCCGCCTGGTGACGCTCACGGGTCCCGGCGGGGTGGGCAAGACGCGTCTGGCTAGCGAGCTCGGCACCGTGGTCGGGGCTCGGTGGCGTGATGGGTGGCGGTTTGTCTCGCTCGCCTCACTACCGGCCGCCGAGCAGGTCGAGACGACCCTCGCCGGCTCGTTCGAGGTGATAGTCGCCGAAGGCGAGCCTCCGCGCGAGGCAGTCGCGCGTTGGCTGGCGCCGCGCGAGTTGTTGCTCGTGATCGACAACTTCGAGCACGTGCTGGCGGCCGCGCCGCTGGTCAGCGAGCTGCTTGATGCGGCGCCGGGCCTGACGGTGCTGGCAACCAGCCGTGAGCCTCTGGGCCTCAGAGGCGAACGCGTAGCGAGCGTGGCCGGGCTGAACGACAAGGACGCGGCCGACCTTTTTCTCGAACGTGCGCGCGACCACGACCCCGACCTCGAGCCGGACGACACCGGGCGCGAGGCCATCGTCGCCATGTGCCGGCATGTGGACGGGCTGCCGCTCGCCATCGAGCTGACAGCACCGTGGGTCGCGCTTCTGCCGCTATCGGAGCTTGCGTCCCGGCTCCAGGACCCGCTGGCATTCCTCGATCGCGGCGCTCGCGATGCCCCCGAGCGTCAGCGCACGCTGCGCGCGACCATCGACTGGAGCTACAACCTCCTTGACGCCCCCGCCCGTTCCGCCTTCGCGGCACTTGCGGCTTTCCAGGCAGGCTGCACCATTGACGCCGCCCAGGACATCGCCCGCGCAAACCTGGACGCGCTTGCGAGGCTGCGGGACAAGTCGCTGATTGCACGCCGTGACGAACGGCTGGTGATGCTCGAGACCGTCCGCGACTACGCCGCCGAGCGCCTGGCAGAGCGCGGAGACGCCGACGAGATTCATTCGCGCCATTCCCAGTACTTCCTGATGCTCGCCGAGGACGGTGAGGCAAGACTCGACGGGCCGGACTGGATCGCCTGGCGACGCCGTCTGGACGCCGAGATCGACAACTTCCGTGCGGCGTTTGCCTGGCTCGTGGCCGCCGGGCGGGTCGAGTCCGCGCTCTCGCTCGCCAGCGCGCTGCAGCCATTCTGGCGACCAGGCGGGCACGACCGCGAGATCCGCGCTTGGCTCAACACGGCACTCTCGCTCGCCGACGACACGACACCGACCGGGACCCGCGCCCGCGCGCTGCTCGCCTCCTCGCGCGGCGCACTGCTGGCCTCGCTGCGGTCAGCGCTGCTGGACCCTGAACAGGCCGAGCGAGACGCAGCCGCCGCACTCGAGCTCTACCGCCAGCTCGACGACCAGGCCGGGGTCGCCGAGAGCCTCGTCTCGCTCGGCTACCGACAGGTCTGTCTTGGACGCTACCGGCAGGCGGGCGCCCTCGCTCGAGAGGCCCTGGCTGCCGCGAGCGCCTCTCACGACGAGCGCGCGATCGGTTCGGCGCTATGGCTGCGCGCAACCGCCGGGGAGGGCTTCGACGAGGTTCGCTCCCTCGCGCAGCACGCGGTCGCGCACTTCCGTCAGAGCGGCGCGATCCGCCGCATCTACCCGCTGCTCAACACCGCCGCCTACGCCGCGATCGAGTACGGGCGCTACAGCGAGGCGCTGCCCCTGTTGGACGAGGCGCTGCCGGCCGCGCGAGCGGCGGACGACCCTCCCGGCATCGCCATGATCCGCGGAAACGAGGCCGTCGCGCACCTCATGATCACAAACTATGAGGAAGCGGCAGATGCCCTCTCAGAGCAACTCCGACTCTGCCGCGACCACTCCCTCGACCAAACGCCTGAGGCGGCGCTCCTATGCACCGCGGCGATCGCCGCACACCGCGGGGCGCGCCACGACGCCGGCCTGCTCGCCGGCGCCGCCAGCACCCGCTTCGAGAAGCGGCACCGCATGGCCGCCGAGGAACTCGTCTTCCGTCGCATCGAAGATCAGCTACCCAGAGACCTACGCGAAACCGACCCGCAGAGCTGGGATTCCGCCGCCCGAGCGGGCGGCGCGCTCGGGGATCGCGATGCGATCGAACTCGCCCTCCGCGCGCTGAAGGACCGACCCGAGCAAGCCACAGTCAACGCAACGGACCACGCAGGGCCCCACTGACACCCGACATATCACCGGATCATCGAGCCGACCCCGGTGACGCGACGAGTCGCGGCCCCGCGGGTGACCGATCGCCAACCTTGGGCCCCCTCGCGTGCATAACGCGAACATCGCACCCAGCCCATTAGCTGGCACGATGACGCAGGCCAGGAGCGCGCAAGGTGAGACCGCTGCTCTTCGGCGAAGGCGCGAGTGGACCCCGCGGCCACCACAAGCGACCGCTCTGGACACCAGCAGGAGCCGACGGTGGCAGTCCTGCTTTTCGACGGCAGCAGTGTTGGCGCTGCCCTCTGTTCCCCGGGTCGCTCCTGCCTTCGCGTGAACGCCACACTCCGGCCGGATACCCGTGAGCCGCTGCAGTGGACGAAAACCCGACAGCGCAGGCGTGACGCCTGCTCTGCGCTGACGCGGCAGCCTGCCGGAGCGCTCAGTTGGGCCGCCTTACTGGGAAGTTCTGGCCTAAAGTCGTGCCCCAGACCCCAACCGTGATCTGGGGAACGGCCGTATTTGCAGGGACTTCCTTGATGGAGCTAGCCGGACTCGAACCGGCGACCTCCTGGGTGCGATTCGTGCGGCCCTCGGCGCGAATAGTCTCAATTTGCAGGGCATTTAGCGAGCCACGGTTCGCCACCGGCCATTCCCGATTACCTACACTTGCAGGCGATTCACGGGAGTTAAGGCAGAGAACCAGCGTTGTGGCCTAAACGTGCGTCGCACCTCGATGCGGTCGTCCTGAGCGATCCGCTGGTCGCCAATCAGAGTCTGCGCGGCCGAGGACGTCACGTTTGCGACCGCTCCCTTTTGCGCATTGCGCAACTCCCGGCCGGCCATCGGGCTGAGTGCTGCTTGCATGGGAAAGCAGTCGTCTACACGCAGGTAGGCAGGGCACCCCCTCGTCGTCCAACTCGACACTCTCGTCGGGGCGGGCGGACAGTTCCGCATTGACTCGCGAAGCAACACCGGATGCTGCGATCGTGCCGGCGGCAAGCGGAGGCGCTCGCAGAGCGCGCGCGAGCACGGCGTCGAGGCGCGACTGGAGCTGTACGCGGCCGACTGGCGCCTCTTCCACTTGTTCTGGCCGTTTCTCCTCGAGGCGGCGGAGGCGTTCGCCCACGCCGGGCGGCTCGTCCGCGACGTCCTGTCGAAGACTCGCGGCCCGGCCCTCAGCTCCGGTTGATCGGCGGCCACCGGCCGATGACCCGGTCGAGCTGTCGTAGCCGGACGCCGACTGGGACCAGCGCCATCGCCGCGTCGCGAATCCTCGTGAGCTGCGGCGATGAGGCGAGGGCGATGCGTGCGGCGGCGCGCGAGCCGTCGACGAGGTCGCGCGCCCGCGGAGCGCGATCCCGCTCGTAGGCGCGGAGCGCCGCACGCGGATCCTCGGTGTCGCGCAGGGCGGCGCCGAGCGCGACCGCGTCCTCGAGCGCGCAGCAGGCACCCTGGCCGAGGAAGGGGAGCATCGGATGGGCGGCGTCCCCAAGCAAGGTGACCGCGTCACGGCCCCAGGCGTCAATCGGCGTCCGGTCGAAGAGCTCGTGGCGAAGCAGGGCCTGCGGCCGCGTCGCGGCGAGCAGGCTCGGGATCGGCTCGGCCCATGAGCCGTGGCGGGCGAGCAACCCGGCGAGCCGGTCCTCACCGGCGTCCCTCGCAAGCTCGGCGCGGTGCGCGGCGTACCAGTAGACCCGCCGTCGGGAGAGCGGTGCCACACCGAAGACCTCCCCGCGACCCCAGTACTCGCCGGCGGCAAGCTCGCCGCCCCAATCGTCGACAACGGCGCGGTAGGCGACCACCCCGCTTGCGCGCGGTGGACCGTCGCCGAGCAGCGCGGCTCGGGTCGCCGAGTTGATGCCGTCGGCGCCGACGATGACCTCCGCCTCGAGCCGCTCTCCCGTGGCCAGCCCGACAGCGCCGTCTGCGCCGACTTCACGCGCCTCGGCGCCGAAGCGGACCACGCCATCTCCGGCGGCCGCTAGCAATGCCCCCTGCAGTTCGGCCCGGTGAACGAGCGCGAGCGGCGCGCCGTAGCGCTGCTCCAGGACCTCTGGCGAGATCGCCGTGATCAGCTTTCCGTCACGAGCTCGCCTGATCCCACCGTCGCCCCGAGGAACCTCGGCGGCGTCGGCGGTGACGCCGACTCCGATCTCGCGAAGGGCGCGGGCGCCGTTGGGCCACAACGCAAGTCCGGCGCCGAGCGGCTCGAACCGTTCGGCGCGCTCGAGCACCGTCACCTCGTGCCCGTCCCGGCGCAGAATCGCGCCGGCGGCCAGGCCGCCGATCCCGGCGCCGATGATCACGACCCCTATCGGTCGCCCAGCTGCGGGGACCTGCTCTTGTTGCATCTTTAAGCGTCCTTATTCGTCATCTCGCGGTTGGCGAACGCGGTCAGCATCGTGGATGCCGGGCCGCCGCGCGCGGACGGCCCCAGCCTCGCGTGAATGGAGGCGTCTCGAGCGATGCCCCACAGACGCCCGGATTGGACGAAGCTCAACAGTCCTCGCAGGCTCGGAGCTCGCTCGCGCATCCATGGGGTTGCGGCACTCTCGACGGTGCCCCTGTGGTCGGCCTCGGCCTTCGGTCGAACCTTACGAAGCGTAAGTTAGACTGCGTGGGGCCCGACCGCGCTCTTGGAAGGAGTCGCGATGCAAGCCGTGTTGATCCACGAGACCGGTAGCCCGGACGTCCTGCACTACGAGGAGGCCGAGCGGCCCGAGCCCGGCGACGGTGAGGTGTTGATCCGGGTGCACGCTGCGTCCGTCAACCCGGCGGACTGGAAGGCCCGGCGCGGGTTGTCCGAAACGCGGCTGCCAGCGGTGCTCGGCAGAGACGCCTCGGGCACGGTCGAGCTCTCGCGTGCCGACGGCTTCGCCGAGGGCGATGAGGTGTTCGGATACGTCGCGGGCGGGGGATACGCCGAGTTCGCGATCGCCTCCGCCAACACAATCGCGAGGAAGCCGGCCGGTCTCAGCCACGAGCAGGCCGCCGCGCTGCCGGTTGCCGGCATGACCGCGTGGCAGGCCTTGTTCGACCGCGGCGGGCTCGAACGCGGACAGACCGCGCTGATCGCCGGGGCCGCGGGCGGCGTTGGACACCTTGCCGTGCAGTTCGCGAAGCTCGCGGGCGCGCGGGTGATCGGCACCGGGTCCTCCCGCAATCGCGACTTCGTGCTGGGTCTCGGCGCCGACGAATACGTCGACTACACGGAGCAGGACGTCGGCCAGGCGGTGAGCGCCGTCGACGTAGCGTTCGACACCGTCGGCGGGGACACGACGCAGGCGCTGGTCCCCACGGTGCGCGAGGGAGGCATCCTCGTCACAATCGCGAACGCGCCACCCGAAGAGGCGGCGCGTGCGCGCGGCGTGCGCGCGGAGCTGCTCGTGATGAGCCCGAGCTCGGAGCAGCTGGCTCGGATCGCCGAGCTGGTGGCGGGCGGCGAGGTCCGCGTGGAGATCAGCGAGGAGCTGCCACTCACCGAGGTCCAGCAAGCACACGAACTCAGCGAGTCCGGCCACACCCGCGGCAAGATCGTCCTCACGGTGTAGAACGCGCCCTGCCGCGCCAAAGGCAAGGCCGCCGCTCGCGGCTTCAAGAGCTTCCTGATGGGTCGAGGCATTCGCGGACGCGGACCCGGCGACCCTGCCTGAAGGTCAACACCCGTCCCGGTCGCCCCAGCTCCGGCTGTTTCCGCGGCACCCTCCGGCTAGGTGACCAAGCGGTCATCGCCAGACGTGCGGATGCTCGGGGCAAGCGCTCCCGCGGGCTCCATGTCGGAGGACGAGGCGGGTGGACCGGGTCCCGGGGCGACGGGAGAGTGGGCCCCGCGTCTCCCACCAGGAGAAGGGCCTTGGCCAGGGGCAGGTCACACCTTGGCGCTGTAGGAGTGGGCGCCGGTGCCGGCGAGCTTGCCGCCGTCGACGATCAGGTACTCGTCCGGGATCGGGCGGTTGTCGAACCAGCACTCGAGGATCTCGCGGGTGCCGGCGGCGTAGCGGGCCTGGGCCGACAGGCTGGTGCCCGAGGTGTGCGGGGTCATGCCGTGGTGGGGCATGGTCCGCCAGGGATGGTCCTTGGGGGCCGGCTGGGGGTACCAGACATCGCCGGCGTAACCGGCGAGCTGGCCCGACTCGAGCGCCCGCACGATCGCGTCGCGGTCGCAGATCTTGCCGCGCGCGGTGTTGATGAGGTATGTGCCGCGGCGCATCGTGCCCAGCAGCTCGTCGTCGAAGAGCCCCTCCGTCTCCGGGTGCAGCGGGGCGTTGATCGTGACCACATCGCAGCCGGGCACCATGTCCTCGGTGCTCTCGTGGTAGGTGACGCCGAGCTCTCGCTCCACCTGCTCGGGGAGGCGGTGACGGTCGGTGTAGTGCAGCCCCACCTCGAAGGGCTTGAGCCGCCGCAGCACCGCGGAGCCGATCCTTCCTGCCCCCACGGTGCCGACCTCCATGCCCTCCAGGTCATAGGACCGCGATACGCAGTCGGCGATGTTCCAGCCCCCGTCGATCACCCGCTGGTAGGACGGGATGTAGTTGCGCACGAGCGCGAGGATCATCATCACCACGTGCTCGGAGACGCTGATGCTGTTCGAGAAGGTCACCTCCGCCACGGTGATGCCGTTCTCGATGGCCGCGTCGATGTCCACGTGGTCGGAGCCGATCCCAGCCGTGACCGCCAGCTTGAGCTTGGGCGCCTTTGCGATCCGGTCAGCGGTCAGGTAGGCGGGCCAGAAGGGCTGCGAGATCACGATCTCGGCCTCACGAAGCTCGCGATCCAGCACCGAGTCGGGCCCCTCCTTGTCGGACGTGACGATCAGCTTGTGCCCGCGTCCCTCGACGAACTCGCGCAACCCGAGCTCGCCCGACACGCAGCCCAGCAGCTCCCCCGGCGTGAAGTCGATGTGCTCGGGAGAGGGTGTGTTCTGGCCGCCGTGGTACCGCTCGATCGTGGGCACGGAGTCGCGCGCATAGGACGGCGGATACCCGCTGACGGGGTCGTCGTAGAGAACGCAGATGATGTTCGTCATGGCGGTCCTTTCGTCGGTCTCGCCTGGCAGCGCTCGTGACGCGTCGGCGCCGCTACCGATCGCCCACGCACGCGACGGCGCGCCGTCATGCCGGCCCCTTGATCGCGTCTGGCGTTCTCGGCGTCATGCGCCGCCCACCGCTCGGAAGTGGCCCTCCACGGTCTCGCGGTCGAGCTGCCGCGACGCCATGATGATCAGCGGGCCAATCGCGTCCTCGGGCACGAACGCCAAGTCGAGCAGTACATCGCGCGCCTCCTCGGGCGTTTGCGTCCGGACGGCGGCGTCCGGGTCCGCTCGGCGCAGCCGCTCGGCAAGCCGCAGCGCGTCCGCCTGCTCCGCGAAGCGGAACGCCTGGCGCGGCGGTGTCGCCAGCTCGACGATCACGAACGAAGTTGGCGGGCCTCCGGGAACTTCGCTCACGCTGCTCCCCCCTTGCTACCTGCCGGATCGTCCCCCCACGCCGCCCGGTTCATCACGCGCCTCGCCCGATCGCTGCGGTCGTCCACGGTCCGGCGCTCGTCGCCGTGCCCCCTCGCGGCGTGGGCGACCCGCTTAGTCGTGCGAAGCCTCGAGGTGCGCGTAGCGAGGATCTGCACCGCCGAGCTCGCGGCCGTTTAACCAGACACGGCCAACCCCACGCGTAGCCAAATCGTGCCGGGCCACGATGGCCCGCCCGACCCGGCGGTCGCCACCGGCGCGGTGCAGTCCACCTCGCCGTCGCGCCGCCCCCTCGGCGCCACGCTGTCGCTCATTGCTCGTCATCGTCCTCAACCGTCCAGTCCGCTAGTACAGGCGAGTGCGCGGCTCTCGGCGAGCAGTTCGAAAGGGCCCGCGTTGAGCCCTCGGTACCCCTCGTCGTCGACCCAGTTGAGCCAGGCCTCCCGCGCCGTGACTTGATCGCCCGCGCCCCGGAGCCGGACGTAGGCTCCAAACTCGGTCGACGTGCCGACGGCGGCGTCAAAGCGCTCGCCCAGCCGATCCTGCTCGACCAGCGCCGCCTCGAGCCGCTGCACGGCGCGGTCGCGTTCCTCGCTTGCCATGGTCCTCATCCCTTCAGTCCCTCTGTGGGGGGACGCACGAAAGGAAGAGAGAGAGTGAGACCTAACGAACGATCAGCCTTCAGAAAGACTACTCCGACGAGCGGCAGCCCGACGCGAGACCCATCTCACCGAAATGGCGCGAGTTTCGCCACTCGTTTCGCTAGACCCTCCGCACCGAGACTTCCGCTCCGCGCGACATGCGAGCGTCTCGGCCGGCACCGAGCTGGCTCCCGCAGCGGACGAGTTGGGAGCGCCTCCGCCGCCTCAGGGTTCGCTATCGCAATGCGCGAAAGGGAGCGGTCGCAAACGTGACGTCCTCGGCCGCGCAGACTCTGATTGGCGACCAGCGGATCGCTCAGGACGACCGCATCGAGGTGCGACGCACGTTTAGGCCACAACGCTGGTTCTCTGGCCTTAACTCCCGTGAATCGCCTGCAAGTGTAGGTAATCGGGAATGGCCGGTGGCGAACCGTGGCTCGCTAAATGCCCTGCAAATTGGCACTATTCGCGCGGAGGGGCCGCCCGAATCGCACCCAGGAGGCCGCCGGTTCGAGTCCGGCTAGCTCCATCAGAAAAGTCCCTGCAAATACGGCCGTTCCCCAGATCACGGTTGGGGTCTGGGGCACGACTTTAGGCCAGAACTTCCCAGTAAGGCGGCCCAACTGAGCGCTCCGGCAGGCTGCCGCGTCAGCGCAGAGCAGGCGTCACGCCTGGCTGTCGGGTTTCGTCCACTGCAGCGGCTCACGGGTATCCGGCCGGAGTGTCGCGTTCACGCGGGAGCGCAAGCGCGGCGCCCGCGCGGCAAGAGTGGGAGCCGGCGCGAGTGCTGCAATCACGCGAGAGCACAACTCCGTCAACGGCTCGGCGGGCGACTAAGGAATCACGCGAAGGGGCACTCTCAGCAACGGCGGGCGTGCCGCTCACACGGGAGCAACGGCCCCCGCCGAGAGGGCGATTTTGCGCAACTGCGCTCGTGCGGCGGCGCTGGCATCCTTCCCGCGAACGCCTCAGCGTTCGGGACCACGGGCGCAACGAGCTCGTCCCGCTCCAGCACGGCCCCTAGTCCCGGGTGGCCGCCGAGCAGCGTCTGGAGCCGGACGAACCCGGCTCACAACCACGCCCGAAGCGTCCCGTCGTCCATGCTCCAGCGCCGCGGGGGGCGTTGAGCTGAGTGCGCGCGGTGCCGGGCTCGGCGAAATCGATCGGCGACCGCTGCGCGCAGCTCCGGCGGGCCTGCGGCCTAGGACTCGTGTCCGCGTCGAGCTACCTCTTGACGATGGGAGGCGGCACGTAGGTGTTGTTGGCAACGCTGCTGCCTGACTCCACTCCGTAGACGCGTAGCATCAGATTGAACGGGCGGTTGGAGACCGGGAGCCAGTTCGCCGTCGGAACGCCTTGGGGCTTGGAGCGCGAGATGTAGATCGACACCGAGCCGTCGCTGTTTGTCTGTAGCCCGGGCGTGTAACGCGCGACGAGGTACTTGCGGGCTGGGTTCGGGATGAGTTCAATCGCGTTCGGCGTGTACGCCGTGAGCGACCAGAACCGCTCCGCGGGCGGCTGGCCGCCGCTGGGGAACGTCATCACGTAACCGCGCCGCGCGCTTCCGACCAGTCTCGCGCCTCGACGGTCCCGGAATGTGTGGTAGTAGGCGGCGGTGCTGATGTCGTTGCCGTACTGGATGAACTCGGTGATCGACGCTCGATCGAGGACATCGTTGCCCCACTCGCCGATATTGGTGAAGTGGATCCACTGGTTCGGGCCGCGGTCGCGCAGGTAGTTGGCCAAAATCGCCGCGTGCGCGGTCTGTGCGCCGCGGCGGAACGCGCGGCTGCTTGCGCGGTCGAGATCCCCGCCTCTCCGGAAGCGGCGGTCGAACCCGTCCGACAGCCGTTGCTGCTGGGGCGTCAGAGCCGGTGTGTTGCTGGAGTGCACCGCCACCTGCAGTCGCCTGAGGAACCGAACCGGATGGGACTTGATCAGGGTGTCGGCGAGCGTCTTGAAGGGAAAAGCGAAGCGGTGCTCCTTGAGGATCTCCGTGGCGCCGCCGGCGGGAGCGGTGTTGTAGGCGTCGACACTCTGATCCGTCCGCGACCCTGCTAGTGCTCGCCCGCGGCTTGCACGAGCAGGGCGATTTGGACGCGGTTGTCGACCTCGAGCTTGTCGAGGAGACGGGAGACATGGCCCTTGACCGTCGCGACGGAGAGGTGCAGCGTCGCGGCGATCTCGGCGTTGCCGTGGCCGAGGCCGATGGCGAGCGCGACGTCGCGCTCGCGCGGGCTGAGCGTCGCCAGTCGGTCGCGGGCATGCTCGGTGCGGGCGCCGGCGTCCGAGTCGCCGGCCACCATCGAGATGAGCCGGCGGGTCACCGTGGGGGAGAGCATGCCGTCGCCCGCGTGGACGAGCTCGATTGCGCGGACGATCTCCGCCGGCGCGGTGTCCTTGAGCAGGAAGCCGGCGGCGCCGGCCTGCAGCGCGCGCAGGACGAGTTCGTCGGCGTCGAAGGTCGTGAGCACGAGGACGGCGGGCGGGTCGGGCTGCGCTGCGAGCAGACGGGTGGCCGCGATCCCGTCGAGGTGTGGCATGCGGATGTCCATGAGGACGACGTCGGGCCGGTGGAGGTCGACCGCGCCGAGGACCTCGCGGCCGTCGGCGGCCTCGGCCACCACTTCGAGGCTTGCTGCGCCGGCGAGCATCATCCGCAGGCCGGAGCGCACGAGCGCGTCATCGTCGACGAGCAGGACGCGGATCATCGCGGCAGGCGGGCGCGCACGACGAACGCGCCGTCGGCGTCGACGCCGTGCTCGAGCTCGCCGCCGGCGAGCGCGACGCGCTCGGTGAGCCCGATCAGGCCGGTCCCCGCCCCGGGCAGCGGCGAGACCGCGGCGACGGCCACCGGCGCGAGGCTGCGGACCTCGACCTGCAGGTCGCCGTCGGGCGCGTGGACGGTTAGAGTCACGGCCGCTCCCGGCGCGTGCTTGCGTGCGTTGGTCAGACCCTCCTGCACGATCCGGTAGGCGGTTCGGCCGACGGCGGCGGGCGGCGCTGCGTCGCCCAGTTCGATCCGTGCGGTGATCCGCATCCCGGCCGCCCGCGACTCATCGACGAGGGCGGCGACGTCGGCGAGCGTCGGCTGGGGCGGTTGGGTCAGGCTCTCGCCGCCGTCCTCGCGCAGGACGCCGATCACGCCGCGCAGCTCGTCGAGCGCGGCCCGCGCGCTCTCGCGGATCACGCCGGCCGCTTCGGCGACCTCCTCGGCCGGGGCGTCGGGGCGGAACTCGAGCGCGCCGGCGTGGACGGAGAGCAACGAGAGGCGGTGGGCGAGCACGTCGTGCATCTCGCGCGCGATCCGCCGCCGTTCGGCCGCGCGCGCCTCGTCCCCGGCGCGGTCGGCCTGCTCGCGCAGGGATCGCACGAGCTCGCGCCGCGCGCGTACGAAGAGTCCCCAGCCGATCACGACGCCGACCACCAGCAGGCAGGCCCCGGCGTCCAACCAGTAGCTGCTGTCGGAGGGATAGAGCAGCGGGCTCGCGAAGGCCCAGGCGATCGTGAGGCCGGCGACGACGGCCAGGTCACGACCGCGAGCCCGGATCGCCGCGTTGAAGGTGGCGGCGAGGGCCGCGCCCGAGACCGTGACGATCACGATCGAGACCGCCATCACGCCGATCCCGACCACGGCCGGATGGGTGCGCCGCCAGCGCAGCGCGACGAGCGCGGCGATCCCGACGACGATCGCCACGACGCGCAACCAGGGAGGGTGCAGCTCCCACGTGTCCGCGAGGGTGGCGGCGCCGATCGCGAACGCGAGCAGATAGATCGTCGCGTCGACGACGCGGTCGCGGCGGCCACGCTCCTCGTCGGGCGCGTCGATCACGACGCCGGGCAGTGCGGAGCGCATCCAGCCGGACAGCCGATGGGTGAAGCGTGCTGTCGCCTGGCGTGTCATCGCTCGACGACGAAGGCTAAGCGAGGACCGCGGCCGCGACCCCCTACCAAAGTCGTTGGCTGCCACCGCCGCAGGGCTCGGCGAGCGTAGCCCGGGGACCGTGGGCGGAAGCACGGCCGGCCGCGAGTCTGCCGGGATGATCGAAACCGAAGGACTCACCAGGCAGCTCGGGGGGCGCACCGTCGTCTCCGATGTCACCTTCCGCTGCGAGCCGGGCACCGTCACGGGCTTCCTCGGCCCCAACGGCGCCGGCAAGACCACGACGATGCGGATGCTCGTCGGCCTGTCCGAGCCCGACAGCGGCGAGGCCCGGATCCTCGGCGAGCGCTACCGCGACCTGCCCAACCCCGGCCGGCGCGTCGGCATCCTGCTCGACGCGTCGGCGCAGCACGCCGGGCGCCGCGGCCGCGAGGCGCTCGCCGTGTCCGCGAAGACCATGGGCGTGCCCGCGCAGCGCGTCGGACGCGCTGCTGGAACTCGTCGGCCTCGACGCGACGGCAGCCCGGCGGCGTGTCGGCAAGTACTCGCTCGGCATGCGCCAGCGCCTCGGCTTCGCCCACGCGTTGCTCGGCGACCCCGAGATCCTGATCCTCGACGAGCCCGCCAACGGCCTCGATCCGGAGGGCATGCGCTGGATGCGGGGCCTGCTGCGCGGCTTCGCCGACCGCGGCGGCACCGTGCTGCTCTCCTCCCACCTGCTGGCAGAGGTCGAGGCCGTCGCCGATCGGATGATGATCATCGGCGGCGGACGGATCCAGGCGCAGGGCACCCGCGCCGAGCTGCTCACCGAGTCCGGCACCATCGTCGAGGCGGCCGACCTCGCCGCGCTCGACGCCGCGCTTCACCACGCCGGCCTGACGATGCACCCCGCCGACGGCGATCGGCGGCTGGTCGAGGCCGAGCCCGAGGTCGTCGCTCACGCGGCAATGGCCGACGGCGTCGTGCTGCGCCGGCTCGCCCCGGCCCAGGACGCGGGCCTCGAACGCCTCTTCTTCGAGCTGACCACGTCCGGCGAAAGCACACCGTCGCCGCCCACTGATTCGATGCACCCCGAGCTGACAGGAGCAACCGCATGAGCACCACCACCCTCGCCGCACCGATCCGCGTGAACACCACCGGCGTCCACGCACGCCCCGGCCTCGGCCGCCTCGTCGCCGTCGAGCTGCGCAAGATGGTCAACACCCGCGCCGGCTTCTGGCTACAGCTCGCCACCGTCGCGATCACCGTGCTCGCCGTGATCGTCGCCTGCGTCGTCGGCGACGCGGCGGACCTCACATTCCAGTCCGTCCTTAACGTCGGGCTGCAGCCGGCGGCCATCCTGCTGCCGGTCGTCGGCATCCTGCTCGTCACCTCGGAGTGGTCCCAGCGCACCGGGATGATCACCTTCGCGCTGGTCCCGGTGCGCTCGCGCGTCCTCGGCGCCAAGCTGATCGCGAGCCTCGTCCTCGCCGTCCCGATGCTCGTCATGTCCGTCGCCGTCGTCGCCGCGGGTGTGCTCGTCGCATCGCCAGGCGTCGACGGCACCTGGTCCGACGCCGCGCCGCTGATCGGCCAGTCGGCGGTCTACCTGACGGCCGGGATGATCACAGGCGTCGCGCTCGGCGCGATCCTGCTCGCCTCGGCGCCGGCCATCGTCGTCCTCTTCGCGCTGCCGACGGCGTGGATGGCGGTGGTCTCGCTGTCCTTCTTCGCCGACGTCGCCCCGTGGGTATCCACCGCGCGCGCCCTCAGCCCGATGCAGGAGGAGGTCATGAGCGCGACCCAATGGGCGCACGTGGGCACGGCGCTCGCACTCTGGATGCTGCTTCCGCTCCTGATCGGCACCTGGCGGATCACCCGGCGCGAGGTGTCGGTGTAGAGGCTCTGCGGCTGCTGTGGCGTCTCAGGAGTTGTCGACAAGGAGCGCGCCCTCTTGCCATGCATGCATGCGAAGGGCGCGCTCCTCTATCGCGGCCTGAAAAGATGACCCGTCCGTGAAGGTTTGGACGACCAAGCGGAGCTAGATCATCGGCTTCCGCCTTGGACGACGACCGAAACCCGCGCGCCATTGCCACCAGAGTGTTGGATCCCCATGCAAGCAGCACTCAGCCCGATGGCCGGCCGGGAGTTGCGCAATGCGCGAAAGGGAGCGGTCGCAAAGGTGACGTCCTCGGCCGCGCAGACTCTGATTGGCGACCAGCGGATCGCTCAGGACGACCGCATCGAGCTGCGACGCACGTTTAGGCCACAACGCTGGTTCTCTGGCCTTAACTCCCGTGAATCGCCTGCAAGTGTAGGTAATCGGGAATGGCCGGTGGCGAACCGTGGCTCGCTAAATGCCCTGCAAATTGGCACTATTCGCGCGGAGGGGCCGCCCGAATCGCACCCAGGAGGCCGCCGGTTCGAGTCCGGCTAGCTCCATCAGGGAAGTCCCTGCAAATACGGCCGTTCCCCAGATCACGGTCGGCGTCTGGGGCACGACTTTAGGCCAGAACTTCCCAGTAAGGCGGCCCAACTGAGCGCTCCGGCAGGCTGCCGCGTCAGCGCAGAGCAGGCGTCACGCCTGCGCTGTCGGGTTTTCGTCCACTGCAGGAGCGAGAGCGGGTTATGGCTTCGCTATCGCTCTTGGCCGAGAGCAGTCACGGGCCCGTGAGGGTTGAAGTGATTGCAGAGCGCCGATAGCAGTAACGGGCGACGTTGGAGCAACTGCGGAGCTCTACAAGCAAAGCACGCAGGCGGGGACGCCGAGGCGGCTGAGCCCGCACGCGACGCCACGTGTGTCCGGGCAGCCGACATGGTGCTCGCCAGGGGCTGGGAATGTACCGGTCGACTGTGGCTGCTGATGCGACTGGGCACCGGCGGCCAAGCTAGCCTTCCGGCATGCCGAACGTCCGGGACCCAGACTGGGAAGCTGAGCTCACGTCGGGCGACGTGCTGTTGGGCGCCTCGGGCGTGGACATGGACACGCGGCGCGGTGCGAGACGATGCCGAGAGGCACGCGATGGCGTTCGGCCGAGCTTGCCACGAGGGTAATGAGCGAGGAGCCCGACGAGGAGGATGCAGAGCTCCGGAGGTTGCACGCCGAGGCGGACGCCCGAGAGGCCGAGTTCCGCGACATGGGTGAGTGGGAGCACCGCCAGGACACGCTGATTGCGCGCCTTCGCCGAGAAGCCGAAGTGCGCGACGAGGAGCTCGCGGCGCTGCATGAGCAGCTTGAGACGGCCGAGCATGAGCTGGAGGATTTGCGTGCGATCCGGGATGCGCTCACCCCGCCCGAGTTGCCCCAGCGCCCCGGCTTGGAGCTGGCCGCGACGTTCGTGCCCGCCGCCGAGCAGGTCAGCGGCGACTTCTATCTGGTCGCCGAAGGGCCGCAGGACTCCACCCTGCTGGTCATCGGAGATGTCGTCGGGCACGGCTTGCGGGCCGGGCGGCGAGCAGCGTTCGTTCGGACCGCGTTTGCCGCGACCGCCCCTTTCTCCGATGATCCCTGCCGGCTGCTGAGTTGGGCGAACATCGCGCTGGTCGAGCGGGCCGGTACCAGCAGCGAGTTCGTAACCGCCGCGTGCGTGACATATCTCCCCAACGACCAGCTGCTGCGCTGGGCCTACGCCGGCCATCCGCCGGCCCTGTGGATGCATGGCGGCGGGGAGCTCGTCGCGCCCAGGCAGGGAACCCCGCTCGGGCTTGGCGAGGATCCCGAATACGTCGAGGGGTCGCTTCGCTCCTGCGCCCCCACAGGCGTACTGCTCTACACCGACGGGCTGACCGAAGCGAGGCGCGATGGGGAGTTGTTCGGTCTGGAGGGTGTGAGCGCCGTGCTCGGGGAACTCCGCAACCCCTCCCCGAGCGAGACCGTCACCAGCCTGCGCGCACGGGTCGCAGAGTTTGCCGACGGCGCCCTGACCGACGATCTCTGCATGCTCGCCGCCCGCATCGACTAGACCCGATGGACCGCCCGTCGATTGGCGCCGGAGGGTGTCCTCCGGCCGACCCCCCAACCATGGGAGGTGCCGACCATGGCCGACAGTATCCCGGCGTTTGCCGGTCTCCATGTGCACGGCAACCAAACGCACGCCGGCGTGCTCGATCCCGGCACTGGTTGAGCTCAGGGTGCGTCGCCGGAACCGTCGCCGGCGCCGATTCGCATCCCGAGCGGCGGCTACCGGCTCGCGCACGAATGGCGCTCGCCGAGCGCTCACGCCTGACCACCAGATCCGTGGCCGCTGCTCGGGGTGAAGTCGGGGGCGTGCCTGGCGCTGCGTGGACGCGATCGCGTGACCCGGCGGCGCAGGCTGTGAAGGGGGTGCTGGGCAGAGCGGCGTTCTCTGCGCTGCTGGTGGTGGAGCGGTCTCGATCTGGATCTGAGCAGGCGGAGCATGTCCGCGGTCGACCATCGCTGGACGCGTTTGGCGTCGAGCGTCGGCGTGGTTTAGCGTGGGGTGCGTGACCGCTTCGGAGAGCAAGCGGGAGGCGATCGAGGTCGCCGCGCGGCCGTTGCGGGAGCTGCTGCGTGAGGAGCATGACGAGATCGCCGCGGCCCAGCGGGCGCTGAGGCAGGCCGAGAAGGCGCACGATCGTGCGATCGAGCTGGCCGAGCGGCAATTGCGGGCGGCGGAGACGGCGGAGCCGCTTGCGTCCTACGGTCACCGGGTGGTCCTCTACGCCGACAAGGTGAGCACGGCGGACGGGAACCACGACCTGACGGCGGAGGTGAGGGCGTGGGCCGAGGTCCGTGCCGCAGGCGGGGCGGCTCTCCCGGCGCGGGGTGGTCTTGGTGATCGAGGCGCCGACGTGGCGCCGGGAGGTCGCCTTTCCCCGCTGGGACGAGCGAAAGGTGCGGCGACTGGCCGAGCAGATCGAGCTCGCCGCGGGCAACGTGGAGGTGGTCCGCGGGGCGGCTCGGGCCGCGGCCGAGCCGGCGGAGCGAAGCCTCGGGGCAGCGCGGGCCGACCGTCGCGCGGTGGAGGAGACCCGCGCGATGCTGCACAAACTGAGCGGCCTGGTGGACGAGGACGAGGACGTGATCGACATGGCGCCGGGGATCAGCGCGGGCCACGACGGCGTGCTGGTGGCCACGGATCGGCGGCTTCTCTTTATCTCGGTTCGGCGCACGCTCTCGTTTCCGTATGAGGAGATCTCCTCGGTGGGGCTCAAGGGGAGACGGCTCGGAGCGCGCCTGGCGCTCTCGACGCCCACGGGCAAGGGCGTCTTCAGCGGGCTTGCGCCCCGCCATGCCGCCGATATCGCGGACCTGGTTTGCAGCCGGATCGGCGGCGAGACGGCGGCCGTCCAGCGCGCGAGCGGAGTCCTCAGGCGGGACTGAGAGAGGGGCCGCGCCGCTCGGGGCCCGGTTCCTGGAGGGCGTGCCCGGCCCGCACCGGGGCGGGCATCAACGCGGCGGCGACGAGTACGAGCAGGAACGCGATAAGCCGCGCCGCGACGACCAGGAAATCGTCTCCCAGCGGGTCACCGAAGACGACCACGCCCGCCAGGATCGTGGACATGTTCGCGGCGACGGAGGTGACCGCGATCACGGCCACGCCGTCGCCGATCTGCAAGCTGCGGGCGGATGCGAAGAAGGAGGCGACCGCGGCCGTCACGACGAGCGCGGTCCAGGGACTGACCAGCGCGCCGATGCCGTTCTCGAGGTCTCCGCTCAGCGCCTTGATCGCCACGTCGGAGATCCCGAAGCCGAGCCCCGCAGCCGCGCCGAGCAGCACTCCGTACTGGGCCCTGGCCCGCTCCATGCGACCCGAGAAGATCAGCAGCATCCCCACCGCGATGGCAACGCCCTCGAAGACGATCATGGCGCTCACGGAGTAATCGGAGTGGTCGCCTCCGGAGCTCTGGCCGGTGAGCCCCAGTAGCGCAAGCGAAACCGCCACCAAGACGATCCCGACCCACTGCCGGCGGCCGAGCTGGAACCCGAAGAAGCGCTCCGCGAGCACGGCGAGGAGGACGAACCCGCCCGACAGCACCGCCTGGGCGAGCGAGAGCGGCAGCAGCGTGAGCGCGGCGACATGCGCAAGAAAGGCAGCGACCGCCACCAGCCAGCCGATCGTCCACCACTTCGAGCGGAACAGATCGATCGCGCTGCGCAGTGGCTGGCGCATGTCCACGTCGGGCGCCGCGACGGCACCGCGGTGCTTGTACAGAAAGGCGAGGTTCGTCCCGAGCGCCGACAGCACGGCACAGCCGAACCCCACAACGGCTGACGTTGAAAGCGCGGTCACGCAATCGCCCCGTGCCCATCCTCCCACGCAGCCGCCGCGGTGGTCGAGATATCAGTCGCGCGCCTTCGCCGCGGGCGCACCGGACGAGCTCGACGCGCGGCGCGCCCGCCGCCGTGGCCGGCTGCACCCTGCCTAAGTGCGCTGGCGCCGTCGGCTTTGGATCAGCGCGTGGTTGAGCATCGCCTCGTCGTCGTCCTCGCGGGCGACCACGACCATCTTGTTCCAGGCGCCGGGGCGGACGACTCGCTCGTTGTAGGTGTGGATTTGAAAGCGTTCGGTGTAGACGGCTGGCAGGGCGTCACCGACGCCGTACATGCGCCGCCCTCCGTCGCTGCCACGAATGACCGCAACGAGCTCGCGTGTCTGCTCGTAGTCGTCGGCTGCCACGAACTCGACCAAGGGCTGTTGGGGGGATCCAGCACTCAGGAAGGCCACGACGTACTTGCGGTCGCGGCCCCACTTGTTCTTGCGGATGGTCTCGCCCAGCCCGACCTGGACGGCGCCTTCGGCGCGCGTGGTGCCTATGAACACGCGGTAGGGCTTGTAGCGATCGCGCCCGCTGGGCCAGCGGTATGACTCGCCCTCGCGCTCGCGCAGGAGGCGCCAATCCTCCGGCAGGTCCAGGCGTCCCCCGCGAGCAGGGGCGGCCGCTTCGTCAGAGCCACCATCGGCGTCAACGTGGTTGATGATCGGTTTGTCGAATCCTGCCTCCGCGAGCCGGGTAAGAAGCGGGCCGAGCTCGCGATCCGGAACGTGCTGCACCGTCACCGAGAATGGACACATCCCCAAATCTCCTACATTTTAAACGTATGAGAACGTAGATCGGTAAGGGACCGTTACCCCGTAAGTATGCTACTGTACGTCACGCGCCAAGACCCCCCGCCGACGCCGTCGAGCTTCCCAAGCTCCCACGGCAGTCACCTCGGGCCCGAGCGCACCAGGAGGACTCAACCGAGTCCTCCACCCCAGAGAAGAGAGTTGGACCTAGCATGTTTGCCACCATTCGACGCTACGAGGCGATCGACCAGGGCCGCACCAGCGAGCTCGTCAAGAAGGCCGACGAGACCCTCCTGCCGAGCCTCAGCGAGCTCCCCGGCTTCAGTGGCTATTACCTCATCGAGGCCAGCGACGGCGTGATGAGCTCAATCGGCTTCTTCGACACCTCCGACCAGGCCGACGAGTCGACCCGCGTCGCGTCCAATTGGGTACGCGAGCACAAGCTCGAGACCGCCCTCCCGAACCCGCCCAAGATCACCAGCGGCGAGGTCGTCGCACGCAAGACGAACGAGCTCGTCCAGGCGTAACAACCTCGAGCCCGTTCGCTGCAGGAGAGAAGGCCCGCGTCTGCGGGCCTTCTTGCTTGTTCTGAGCGAATCCGCAGCGCTCGCCCGAATCGGCAGTCGGTCGGTCGCACCAGCGACTCACAACCAGCGACCAGAGTTTCCCTTTCCCATGAAAACGGGCGCGTCGCCCGACGCCGCATCCGCGCTCGCTCGGGACGACGAGGGGGTGCCCTGCCTACCTGCGTGTAGACGACTGCTTTCCCATGCAAGCAGCACTCAGCCCGATGGCCGGCCGGGAGTTGCGCAATGCGCGAAAGGGAGCGGTCGCAAACGTGACGTCCTCGGCCGCGCAGACTCTGATTGGCGACCAGCGGATCGCTCAGGACGACCGCATCGAGCTGCGACGCACGTTTAGGCCACAACGCTGGTTCTCTGGCCTTAACTCCCGTGAATCGCCTGCAAGTGTAGGTAATCGGGAATGGCCGGTGGCGAACCGTGGCTCGCTAAATGCCCTGCAAATTGGCACTATTCGCGCGGAGGGGCCGCCCGAATCGCACCCAGGAGGCCGCCGGTTCGAGTCCGGCTAGCTCCACTCCGAGAATCGCTGCAACTGTGCGGGTTTGCGCACTGTCATGGTGGCCGCGCGGGGCCGCGAGGCCGGGGTCCTTTGGCCCGATATCGGCAGTCAGCTTCTCGCGCTAACCATCGCGAGGCGCCATTTCAAGCCTATTTTGGCTGGTCAGCGGCTCAGGCACGGGAGCGAAATGGAACTCCATTCAGGAGCTCTCCGAATGAATCGGGGTCGTGTGCGGGCTGGGCGCTGGCGTGCTCAGTGCTGGCACTGTTGCCGTTCGCCGCAGGCGCTGAGACGATGGCTCCGTGCGCCGTTCTTCGGCACTGCCGTCGGCCATCGCGGCTGTTGTCGTGCTGCTCGTCGCGTTTGCCCTGGTGCTCGAGGTCCTGTCGGGCTCGCATGCGGATCCGCTGTGGGAGTACCTGCTCGGCGTATTCGTCACGCTCGCCTCGGTCGCGATCGGGCTGATTCTCGCCCTGCGGCGCCCGGGGCACCCGATCGGCTGGCTGCTGCTGGCGAACGCGGTCCTGCTGTCGACCATCGGTGTCGCCGCCGGGTACGCCCAGTACGCGGTCCTGGAAGACCCCGGAGCGCTCCCCGGTGCCGAGTGGGCGGTCCTGTGGGACCAGTCGGCGTGGCCGCTGCTATACGCCGTCCTCCTGGCGATCGTGCTCATCTTCCCGGACGGGAGGCTGCCCTCGCCGCGCTGGCGGCGCTGGGCGATCGGCGCCGCCGTCGCGATCGGACTCTTCATGGTCCTCAGCTTCTTCGACCCGGAGCCCTTCGAGTCTCCCTACGGGGAAGTGGAGCGGCCACTGCCTGCGCTCCCGGATGCGCTTGCCGCGCTGTGGCCGCTCGCCTTCCTCGGCATGCTCGCCGGCCTCGCGGGAGGTGCGCTCTCGGTGAGGCTCCGCTTCCGGCGCGCGCGCGGCGTCGAGCGCTTGCAGCTGAAATGGCTCGCCTACTCCGCCGTGCTCGTCCCGCTGTCGCTGGTCATCTGCATCATCGCCGCGCTGCTTGCCGAGGACGCCGAGGACCGCGGTCTCTTCGCCGCGCTCTTCCTCTTCATGATCGGCGCGTTCCCGGTCTCGATCGGCGTCGCCGTGCTGCGCTACCGGCTCTACGAGATCGACCGGGTGATCAACCGCACGCTCGTCTACGGCGTGCTCACGGTGCTGCTCGCCGCGGCGTATGCCGCCACCACGCTGCTGCTGGGGGCGACGCTCGGCAGCGGCTCGGCCTGGACGACGGCCGGCGCCACGCTCGCAGCCGCGGCCGCATTCCGCCCGCTGCGAGCTCGGGTGCAGGACGCAGTCGACCGCCGCTTCAACCGCGCGCGTTACGACGCCTTGCGCCGCACGGAGGCCTTCCTCGAGGAGCTGCGTGCCGGGACGGCGGCGCCGGAGGGAGTTGAGCCGCTGCTGCGCGAGGTGCTCGCCGACCCCGAGGTCGAGCTGCACTTCTGGCTGCCCGAGAGCGCGCAGTACGTGGACTCGCGCGGGCAGCCGGCCGGGGACGCGACGGGCGAGGGGCGAGCGGGGATGCCGGTCGCGCGCGGGGGGCGTCCAATCGGATTGGTGATCCATGGCCCCCTGGATCCCGAACGACCTCAACTGCTCGAGGAGGTCGTGGAGGCATCCGGGCTCGCGATCGAGATTGCGCGCCTGAACGTCCAGCTGCGCCGCCAGCTCGAGGAGGTCGCGACCTCGCGCGCCCGGATCGTGACGGCAGGCTACGAGGAGCGCCGCCGGATCGAGCGGGACCTCCACGACGGCGCCCAGCAGCGGCTCGTCTCGATCGGGCTGGCGCTGCGCCACGCTCAGCACCAGCTGCTTCCCTCCGCGAACGGCACGCGGGCGGCGCTCGACGACTCCGTCCGCGAGATCGCGCTCGCGATCGAGGAGCTGCGCGAGCTGGCTCGCGGGGTGCGTCCCGCGCAGCTCGACGGCGGGCTCGCACCGGCGCTCCGAGAGCTGGCCGGCCGGGCGCCGCTGGCGGTCGAGGTGAGCGCGAGCCGCGAGCGCTTTCCCCACGACGTCGAGGCCGCGGCCTACTTCATCGCCAGCGAGGGGCTCACCAACGCCGTCAAGCACGCCGACGCCTCGACGGTCAGGGTCGGCGCCACGAGGAGGGCCGGGCTTCTCGTGGTCAGCGTCCGTGATGACGGCGCTGGTGGCGCCGACAGCTCCGGCGGCTCGGGGCTGCGGGGCCTCAGAGACCGCGTGGAGGCCCACGGGGGCACGCTCCGAATCGAGAGCCACGCGGGCGCCGGCACAATCCTCACCGCGGAGCTCCCATGCGGGTGATCGTCGCCGAAGACCAGGTGCTCCTGCGCGAGGGGCTCGCCCGGCTATTCGAGGACGGAGGTCACGAGGTCGTCGCCTCGTTCGGCGACGCCGACCGGCTGCTCCCCGCCGTCGCCGGCCACCGGCCCGACCTCGTGGTGGTCGACGTTCGGATGCCGCCGAGCTTCTCCGACGAGGGCGCCCGGGCCGCGCGCCGGATCAAGGCCGAGCACCCGGAGGTCGGCGTGCTCGTCCTCTCCCAGCACGTCGAGACGACCCACGCGCTGACCCTCGTCCCGCTGGGCGGCTTCGGCTATCTCCTGAAGGATCGCGTGCTCGAGGTCGGGCACTTCCTCGACGCCGCGCAGCGGGTCGCCCAGGGCGGGTCGGCGCTCGACCCACAGGTCGTGACGACGCTGCTTTCGCCCGGCGGCGACGGAGCGCTGGCCGTCCTCTCAGAGCGCGAGCGAGAGGTGCTCGAGCTAATGGCCGAGGGACTGACAAACGCCGGCATCGCTAGGCGGCTCTTCCTCAGCGAGCGCACCATCGAGGCCCACGTGCGGAACGTGCTGATGAAGCTCGACCTGCCCGAGAGCGAGGATGGCCATCGTCGCGTGCTCGCCGTGCTCGCTCATCTGAGCGCCGTGCAGGATCAGTGGTAGCGCTGAGCGGGATCGAGTGCCCGCCCCGATGCTTGCTGGGTCGCGCGGTCATAGCGTCGTGAGCGTCAAGCGAACGAAGTGAGGAGCTTATGTCCAGCAGCACCGCACGTCCTGCAGTCGACCTCGCCCCGAAGGCCCGGCCTCGGCCCGGCCTCGCGCTCGCGCTCGCGCTCGTCTCGATCCCGGGAGTCACCATCGCTTGGGACATCTCGGGGATCGCCGGCTTCGCGGGCACGGCCGTGGGGATCGTCGCCATCGTCCTCGGGTTGCAGGCCCGCTCCAACCTTGCGGGCGCCAAGGGCACCCGCATGGCGACCACGGCCGCGGTCATCGGGGGTCTCGCCGTCCTGTCCGTCGTGTTCTTCCTGATCGTCGGCCCGCCGGACTGAGGCTGAGGGCTCGCACGGCGATCGGGTGGGTGCTGCCTACCCGATCGCCCGCAGCTCTTGGTCCTGCTCCTTAAGGAACGCGCGCGCCCCGAGGTGCGGATGCGCATGTAGGCGGAGACTCGAGCCTGGATCGCCGATCAGCGTTCTCCTCACGGAGGCGTCGAGCCGGACCGCGGCCACCGCGAAATCCCCGCAAACAAGCCAAACTCAGGGCTGGCGAGCGCCTGGATCGCACCCAGGAGGTCGCCGGTTCGAGTCCGGCTGGCTCCATTCGGCGGCAGCGCTTCGGTTAGAGGATCGCCGCCGATCGAGGCACGTTCTGGCCGGACGACGTGACCGCCGCCGTGGCGGCCTCGGCGAGGGCAGCCACGAGGGCGGCGGTGGCGGGCGGGTCGGGCGGCTCGCCGTAGGTCGCGGCGTATATGTGCCGCTTCGAGCCGGGCAGTTCGGTCGCCACGACACCCTCGATGTGGTGGGCGCGCAGGGCCAGACCGGTCTGGGTCGCAACCCCGAGCCCGGCGGCCACCAGCGCCTGCATCACGACCATGTCATCGGAGCTCGAGCCGATCCGCGGATCGAACCCGGCGTCGGCGCACATCGACAGCAGGTGGCTGCGGCACCGCTCGCATCCGGCGATCCACGTCGCATCGCGCAGGGCGGTCAGCCCGCGCTCGCGACGCGTCGACAGCAGGTAGACGGGATCGTCGAGCAGGTGATGAAGGCGGATCCCGGCCGGCTCGGGCTCGGTCTCGTCGTAGCGGAAGATGATGGCGACCTCCACCTTGCCCGCGCGCAGCAGCTCGATCGCCTCGGGCGGGTGGGTGTCGGTCAGGCTGACCTGGAGGCCCGGATGCCGGCCCGCCAGCGCGGCCACGGCCTGCGGCACGAGCGATCCGATCGCCGAGGCGAAGGCGGCGAGGCGCACGCGGCCGGCGGTCAGCCCCACGTGGGCGGACAGCTCCGCGCCGGCGGCATCGATCCGCCCGATGATCTCGGCGGCGCGGTCGGCCAGCAGCTGCCCGGCAGGTGTGACCCGGACGCCGCGCCCGACTCGCTGCAGCAGCTGCGCGCCGGTCTCGGCCTCGAGCCGCCCGAGGTGGTGGGTCACCGACGGCTGGGAGTAGTTGAGCTCTCTTGCGGCCGCCGTTACCGATCCGTTGCGCGCGACGGCCTCGATGACGCGCAGTCGGGTGACGTCGAGCATTCATCAACCCTATCTATGGATTTGCCCGAAAGTTGGCATTGGACGTATGAGACCTCAGGCGGCAGCCTCTGGAGCCATGACCACGACACAGACACCTCCAGCCACCGAACTGGCCCCCCTCGCCGACGGTGTCCGGACCGCCGTCAACGCGCAGGCCGACTGGTCCGAGACCGCGCAGCTCGTCGCCGACCAGCTGCGCCGGCACCTGCCCACCCCGGACGTCTTGACGGCCGCGCAGCGCCTCGGCTCACCCGACGACTACTGCGCCCACAACCTGTACGTCGAGCCGGACGGATCGTTCTCGATCGTCGGGCTGGTGTGGCGCCCCGGCCAGCTCACTCGCATCCACGACCACACCACGTGGTGCGTCTTCGGCGTCATCCAGGGCGCCGAGCACGAGGAGCTGTTCGACGCCGACCTGAACCTGGTCGGTCGCAGTGATAACCATGTCGGCGACGTCAGCGGTTTCGCGCCGCCCGGCGACATCCACCGCGTGCACAACACCGGCGACACGACCGCGATCTCGATCCACATCTACGGCACCGACATCACCCGCATCGGCTCGAGCGCCCGCCGCTACTACAACTGACCTCGAACTACCGAAGGAGCAGCAGCCATGTCACTCGTCTACGTCCACTTCTTCTCCATCTCACTCGACGGCTTCGGCACCGGTGAAGGTCAGACCAAGGACGCACATTTCGGTCACGCCGGGGAGAGGTTGCACACGTGGATGTTCGCCACCCGGTCGTGGCAGCCCGGCGGTAGCGGCGGCGTCGACGACGTCTTCGTGCAGCGGCACGATCAGGGGATCGGTGCCGAGATCATGGGGGCCGGGAAATTCGGCCACCCCGGATGGGAGGAGGACCCGGAGTGGAAGGGCGCGTGGGGTCCCAACCCGCCCTTCCACACACCGGTCTTCGTCCTCACGCATCACACGCGCCCGTCGATCGAGATGGAGGGCGGCACGACGTTCCACTTCCTCGACGCGTCGCCTGCCGAGGCGCTCGAGACGGCTCGCGAGGCCGCGGACGGCAAGGACATACGCATCGGCGGAGGTCCCACCGTGATCCGCGACTTCCTCGCTGCCAGGCTCATCGACCACATGCACGTCGTGGTGGTTCCGATTCTGCTCGGCCGGGGCGTGCGGCTCTGGGACGGACTGGAGGGCCTCGAGAAGGACTACCAGGTCGAGGCCACGTCCTCGCCCAGCGGAGTCACGCATGTGACGTTCACCCGCGCGGGCATCTGAACCTCAGTCCTCGTAGGCGTCCACGATGAAGTCGAGGTCGTCCTGCGTGGGCGCCTGGAAGGCGACCGTGCCGACGACCTTCGACTTGTCGCCCTCCTTGGCAACCTCGTCGGCGTAGTCGTTCGCCTCCGCCTCGCTTGCGAACGAGCGAGCCGAGCCGGACTGGCTGCCGCTGATGTCCACCCCGGTCTCCGCACCGTTCAAGGACGCCTTCGGAAGCTGGCTGACCACGAGCCCCTGCGCCTCCAGTGCGGCTTCGAGATCGTTGAAGGCGCTTCCGGGGGGCGGCGCGACCGCCTCGGCGGTGGCCGAGCCCCCTTGCGCGCCGTTGTCGTCGTCATCATCCCCGCACCCGATGACGGCAAGCGCCACGGCTGCGGCCAAGCAGAGAACCATCAGGTGCCGCATAGGCTTCAAGGTTTCGCTCCTCTCGTGGCAGCGCCGCGGATTATCGTGGGGCACCAGCCGGACTGAATCATCCACCTAGATCGGCGTGGCAGCGTTACTCGCACTCCTGTCAGCGGTCTGCTTCGCCCTCTCGGCGGCGCTGCAGCAGCGTGGTCAGTTCAGTCTGGCGCGCCGCGGTGCCGCCGTTGAGGGTGTGACCGGGCTGTTCCGGCTGATCGCCGTGCCCGTGTGGGTGGCGGGGACGCTCGTCCTGTTCCTTGGCTACGCGACACAGGGCGCTGCGCTGGACCGCGGCAAGCTGGTGGTCGTCCAGCCGCTGCTCGTGACGACGGTCGTGTGGGCTCTTCCGCTCGGTTACCTGCTCACCAGCCAGCACGTCGCTCGGCGACAGGTGCTGGGCGCCGCGGTCGTGGTGCTGGGACTGGCGATGTTCGTGCTCGTCGGGGACCCGGATGCCGGGGTCGACGAGGCATCGACGGCCGGCTTCGTCCTCGCGGCACTGGCGATCGGGGCGACCGTCGCGGCGGTTCTGCTGTGGCTGCGCACCAAGACCTCGCGGGCGCTGCGCGCCGCCGTGCTCGGCGTATGCGCGGGCCTGTTCTACGGGCTGTCCGCGAGCTTCGCCAAGCCGGTCATCAACGACCTGCACGTCAGCATCGGCGCGGCGGCGGGGAACTGGGAAACCTGGGCGCTGCTCGGATTCGGCTTCATCGCGTTCGTCATCCAGCAGATGTCGCTCGCGAGCGGCCAGCTCGCGCCGGCGATGGCGGCCGTCTCGGTCGCGAACCCGGCCGTCAGTGTGCTCCTCGGGATCCTTCTGTTCGATGAGCGGCTCACCCGTCCCGGCTGGCACATCGTGGTTGCTTTCGCCGCGCTGCTGGCGGCGCTCGGAGGCGCCGTGCTCATCACCTTCGCCGACCGCGAGACCCCGATGCCGGCCGGCGAGCCGGCGCCCGCCGGCACGCCTCGACACGATCCGGCGCACGCGTGATCATCGAGATCTTCGCGCTGGCGCTGGCAAGCACGGTGCGGCCGACGAGCGTCGCGGCCGTCTACGCGCTGCTGTCGCATGACGCACCACGCAGGCTCATGGGTGCCTACCTCGCCGCCGGGCTGGCGTTCACGCTCGCGTTCGGCGCGATCGTCGTCGCCGCCACACACGGGAATCCACCTGCAGTCCGGCACCGACAAGGCGATCGCGGACATCGCGGGCGGCGCGCTTGCGCTGGCCTTCGGCATCGGAGTCCTCACCGGGCTGATCCAGGGACGACACAGCGGTGACGCACCCGGGGGGCGTCTGCAGACCGCTCTCGACCGGCGACTGACGATTCGAACAGCCGCCCTCGCCGGCCCCGCGACCCACATCCCGGGGCTCTTCTACGTGATCGCGCTGAACCTGATCATCGCCCACAACTCCTCGACAACCGACAAGGCCATCGCCCTCGTCATCTACAACGTGGTCTGGTTCGCAGTGCCGATCGTCGCCCTCGTGATCTGCATCAGCGATCCCGAGGTGGCGCGACGCCTCGTGAGAGCGGTCAAGCAGTGGACCCACGACCACGCCCGCGAGATCCTGCTCGTCGCCTCGTTCAGCGTGGGCGCGGCGCTCGTCACGCGCGGCGCGGTCGGCCTATGAAGCCGCTGTTGCCGATGCCGCGTGGTGCGTCATGCGGCAGAAGCACGACGACCTGATCGGAACGTCGGCGCGCGCGCGCGCGACGTCGAGCTGCTGCCTGACGATCCGCGCCGGCTCCGGCTTGCCCAGCCGCACCAGGCACTCGTGGTAGCCGTGCAGGCTCCACACGTTCCCGGGGTGCCACGACGAGCGCGGGATCGACGAGTCATAGCCGAGGTCCTCGGCGTAGACGGTCTCGGCCTCCTCGACCCGACCCTGCTCCAGCAGCAGCGCGCCGTAGGCATGGCGCGTTGGCTGCATCCAGCCCCAGGGCTCGTCGTACGGCAGCGCGTCGTCCAGCGCGATCGCCCGGCGCAGGTGCTCGAACGCCGCGTCGAAGTGGCCGCGCCGGTACTCGAGCTCGCCGTCGAGCATCGCTCCGGCGACGGCCAGGATGTCCTGGCACGTGTTGTTGAACAGGTAGCGCGAGGCGGGCACGCGCGCGACCGCTGCGACGAAGGCGTCGCGCGCCGCCTCAGCTTCCGCCAGCCGACCGGTCGCGGCGTAGGCGACGCCCTGCGCGTAGTGCGTCATCGCCGTCGTGGTGGAGTAGAGCTCGGGGTCGACGGGCAGCGCCAGCGCGAAGATGTCCTCCCACATGCCGAAGCGGATGAGCACGTGCAGGCGCATGGGGATGAACGCCTCGAGGTAGTCGGCCATCGGCGGCTGCTCGATCCGCAGCAGCTCCTCCGGCAGCGAGGCCTCGAGGCCGGCGGCGACCTCCAGCGCAACCTGCGACCTGCCGAGGAACATCGCCCCGTAGATCGCGAAGTGGCGGTCGTGCGCGTGGTAGAGCGAGTAGAACCCGACCAGGCCCTCGCGCGCGACGTACTTCTCGTTGACCTCGATCGCGCGCAGGTTCCAGGCGAGCGTGCTCTGGTAGTCGCCGCACAGCACGTCGATGTGGGTCGGCATGTGCACGAGGTGGCCGGCGTCGGGGACGAGCGAGCGCAGCTCGTCCGCGACGGGCAGCGCCTGCTCGGGGAACGGCGACATCTCCATGAGGTGCACGTAGAGGTGCACGAGTCCCGGGTGGGTGCGGCCGCCGGGCCGCTCGAGCGCTTGCTCGAGCACCTCCTTCGCCTCGAGCGTCGCGGCACCATCGGGCGGCAGGCCCGTATAGCGGTCCCACAGCGCCCACGGCGTGAGGTTCATCAGCGCGTCTGCGAAGAGCGCCGCGACGTCGAGGTCGTCGGGATGTGCGCGATACACGTCGCGCATCGCCTCGGCGTAGTCGGCGTTCCACCCGACGAGGTCGGCAGCGGGGTCGTTCGCCTGGTAGCGGCTCCGGAGCGCCTCGACGAGCGCCCGCTCGACCGGCGCCGCGCGGTCCGCGCAGGCCCGTGCCGCCGCGACCTCGTCGCACGCCTTCTCGAGCGACGCCGCGAGGTCGACCGGGTCGAACGCCTCCCACTCCTTGTTGTAGTTCGGCCCGATCGCGTAGGCGACGCCCCAGTGGGCGAGCGCGAACCCGGGGTCGTGCTCGAGGGCGCGCTCGAAGCAGCGGATCGCCTCCTCGTGGTGGAACGCATAGGACCACACGAGTCCGCGCTCGAACCACGTCTGCGCGCTCGTCGAGGCGGTCGACGTCGCGCGCGTGTAGCTGCCGAGATCGAAGTAGGGCTCCACGGCCGCCGTCAGGCCGGTTTCTCCTCGTGGCCCCCGAACTGCTTGCGCATCGCCGAGAGCGCCTTGTCGCCGAAGTCGGCGAGCCCGCGGGAGGAGAAGCGGGTGTAGAGCGCCGTGCTCAGCACCGGTATCGGCACGCCCTCCTCGATCGCCGCGATCGATGTCCAACGTCCCTCGCCCGAGTCGGAGACGCGACCCGAGAACGTCTCGAGCTCGGGTGATTGCAGCAGTGCGGTGGCGGTCAGGTCGAGCAGCCAGGAGCCGATCACGCTGCCGCGGCGCCAGACCTCCGCCACGTCAGGGAGGTCGAGCTCGTACTGGTAGTACTCGGGGTGCTCGAGCGGAGCCGTCTCCGCGTCCGCCTCGCGCTCGACGCTCCCGGCATTCGCGTTGCGAAGGACGTTGAGGCCCTCCGCGTAGGCCGCCATCACGCCGTACTCGATCCCGTTGTGGACCATCTTCACGAAGTGGCCCGCGCCGACAGGGCCGCAATGGAGGTAGCCGTTCTCCGCCGGGCTCACGTCACCTTCGCGCCCGGGCGTGCGCTCGGCCGAATCGACCCCGGGGGCGAGCGTGGCGAAGACCGAGTCGAGCCGCTCGACGGCGGCGTCGGGCCCCCCGATCATCAGGCAGTAGCCGCGCTCGAGCCCGAAGACGCCGCCCGAGGTCCCGCAGTCGATGTAGTCGATCTCGCGCTTCGCCAGCTCGGCTGCGCGGCGGATGTCGTCCCGGTAGTAGGAGTTCCCGCCGTCGATGATCGCGTCGCCCGCCTCGAGCTCGGCGGCGACCGCATTCACGGTCGACTCGGTGATGTGGCCCGCCGGCACCATCACCCAGACGGCCCGCGGCGCGGAGAGCTTCGCGGCCAATTCGGCGGGCGAGGCGGCACCCTCGGCGCCCTCGCCGACCAGCGTCTCGACGGCGGCCGGGTTGACGTCGTATACGACGCACCGGTGCCCGTCGCGCATCAGGCGGCGAACCATGTTCGCGCCCATCCTGCCGAGGCCGACCATCCCGAGTTCCGCTTTTGCGCTCACGCCTTCAGCTCTCCTTGGATTCGCCAGTCAGCGTGACTTATACTCGCGCCGCCCCGTGAGCGAGCCGCTGCGCAACCAGCCGGCCTGGCGCGAGCTGGAGCGGCACCATGCCGAGATCGGCAACCGCCACCTGCGCGAGCTGTTCGACGCCGATCCGAGCCGCGGGGAGCGGATGGTCGCCGAGAGCACCGGTCTGTACCTCGACTACTCGAAGAACCGCGTCACCGACGAGACGCTGTCGCTGCTCGTCGCGCTGGCGGAGCAGACGGGCATGCCGGAGCGCCGTGAGCAGATGTTCCGCGGCGAGCGGATCAACGTCTCCGAGGACCGCTCCGTGCTGCACGTCGCACTGCGGATGCCGCGCGACCGCTCGCTCGTGGTCGACGGGGTCGACGTGGTCAAGGAGGTGCACGAGGTCCTCGACCGGATGAGCGAGTTCGCCGGGCGCGTGCGGAACGGGGAGTGGCGCGGACACACAGGGAAGCCGATCCGCAACGTCGTGAACATCGGCATCGGCGGCTCCGACCTCGGACCGGTGATGGCCTACGAGGCGCTGCGCCACTACTCCCGCCGCGACATGACCTTCCGGTTCGTCTCCAACGTGGATGCGACCGACTTCGTGGAGGCCACCCGCGACCTCGATCCCGCCGAGACCCTCTTCGTGGTCTGCTCGAAGACCTTCACCACCCTGGAGACGATGACCAACGCCCAGACCGCGCGCGAATGGGCCCTCGCCGCGCTCGGGGACGAGGAGGCGATCGCGAGGCACTTCGTCGCCGTCTCGACCAATGCCGAGGGCGTGTCTCAGTTCGGCATCGCGACCGAGAACATGTTCGGCTTCTGGGACTGGGTCGGTGGGCGCTACTCGATGGACTCCGCGATCGGGCTCTCCACCATGCTCGCCATCGGCCCCAAGGCCTTCGGCGAGCTGCTCGCCGGCTTCCACGCGATCGACGAGCACTTCCGCGAGGCGCCGCTCGCCGAGAACCTGCCCGCGCTGCTCGGGATGCTGGCGGTGTGGTACGGCGACTTCTTCGGCGCACAGACGATCGCCGTCCTGCCCTACGACCGCTACCTGCTCCGCTTCCCGGCCTACCTCCAGCAGCTGACGATGGAGTCGAACGGAAAGCACGTGACCCTCGACGGGCAGAGGGTCGACTACGAGACCGGAGCCGTCTACTGGGGCGAGCCCGGAACGAACGGCCAGCACTCCTTCTACCAACTCATCCACCAGGGGACGAGGCTGATCCCCTGCGACTTCATCGGCTTCCTGCACCCGCTCAACCCGCTCGGGGAGCACCACGATCTGCTGATCTCGAACGTGTTCGCCCAGCCGGAGGCGCTCGCATTCGGCAAGACCGCCGAGCAGGTACGGGACGAGGGCACGCCGGAGGCCGTCGTCCCGCACCGGGTGATGGAGGGCAATCGCCCCTCGAACGTGATCCTCGCCGAGCGCCTCGACCCGGCAGCGCTGGGGAAGCTCGTCGCGCTCTACGAGCACAGCGTCTTCACCCAGGGCGCCATCTGGGGCATCGACTCCTTCGACCAGTGGGGCGTCGAGCTCGGCAAGGCGCTGGCGAAGCGGATCATCCCCGAGCTTCAGGCCGCCGATACGCCGGAGCTCACACACGACAGCTCCACCAACGCCCTGATCCGGCGCTACCGCGCCGCCCGGGGCGGCGCGGCCTGACCTTCAGTCGGTGATGCTGCCGGCGCTGAGGTTGGCGACCGTCGCGGTCATGGCGCCGGCGCCGTCGGAGGCCACGAAGGCGGCGGTGTCGGCGACCTCGGCGAGGGTGGGAAGCCGCCCCAGCAGCGTGCTCTGCTCGAGGGTCGCCCGGAACTGAGCGGGGCTCACACCGACGGCCGCGGCCGCCGTCGCGAAGTTCTCCTCGATGAGCGGCGTCTCCGGGATCGCGTGACAGCGCAGGCAGACCACCCGGACGCCGGCCGGTCCCAGCTCGAGCGCCAGTGAACGCGAGAACCCCTCGACGGCCGCCCAGGCCGGCCCCGCCCCGCCGATCAGGCGAGCGGGCATCCGGCCGGGAACCGCCGTCAGCGTCACGATCACACCCGACCCGCGGCCGCTCATGTGCCGCGCCGCGGCGGTCGCGGTGATGAAGTTGGACGTCGTGTAGAAGGCGACGGCGCTCGCGAAGGCGTCGGCCGACAGCTCGGTCAGGGCCTTGCGGTCGCGCGTGGCGCCCGGGCCGATGGCGTTGAACGAGATATCGACGCCCCCCGCTTCCTCGACCACGGCCTCGAGGTGCTCCCCGACCCCCTGCTCGTCGAGCGCGTCGACCTGCGCCGTCTCGGCGACGCCGCCGGCGGCCACGATCTCCTTGGCGACGGCATCCACTCTCGCCGCGTTGCGTCCCGTCAGGAAGACGGTCGCCCCCTCGCGTGCGAAGGCCCTGGCGACGGCGCCGCCGATCGCGCCTCCCGCCCCATAGATCACGGCGGTCTTGTCCTCGAGCAGCATCTTCTTCTCCTCAGTTGGCGGAACCGGTCGCGGGGAGCGCCTCCAGCGCCTCCTGCCGTGCCTTCCGCGGGGCGCCGAGCAGCGTGAGCGCCAGCAGCACGGCGATCCCGGCCAGCACGGCGCAGGCCACGAAGGCGGACTGGAAGCCCTCGGTGAGCACGACCAGCGGATTCGCACCCTCGTGCGCGGCGAGGTAGTCCTCGGAGCCGGAGACGGCAACCGTCGACGCGATGGCGACGCCGAGCGCCTGGCCGACCTGGAAGGCGGTGTTGCTGAGGCCGGACGCGAGCCCGGACTCGCGCTCGTCGACTCCCGCCAGTGCGGCGACCGTGGCCGTGACGAAGGCGAGGCCGATGCCGGGCCCGAACACGAGCAACCCGACGAAGATGTCTCCGAAGTAGCTGCCGCCCGCGGACACCTGCGTGAGCAGGAGCGAGCCGGCACCCATCAGCGTCATGCCGAGCACGGCGACCGGCCTGAAGCCGACCCTGAGGACCGCGGCCTGCCCGACGATCGAGCCGACCGCGGCCGCGACCGCCACCACCGCGGTGCCGGCGCCGAACTCGAGCGCCGAGTAGCCGAGCACCTCCTGCGCGTAGAGCGTGAGGATGAACGGCATGCCGAACGCGACGGTGCCGAAGAGCAGCATCACGAGATTGGCCCCCACGAGCGTGCGCGAGCGGAGCAGGCGGAGCGGCAGGAGCGGCGCGTCGTGGCGCGACTCGATCAGCACGAAGGCGGCGAGGAGCACGGCCGAGCCTGCGAAGAGAAGGATCGTCTGGGCGGCTCCCCAGCCGACGTCGGGCGCCTCGACCAGCGCGTAGACGAGCAGGCCGAGCGCGCCCGTGATCGTGACCGCGCCGGCGGGGTCGTAGCTGCGCCGGGCAAGCGCGCCGCGGCTCTCGTGCAGGAGCGCCGGCGACAGCGCGAGCGCCACCAGGCCGATGGGGACGTTGATGAAGAAGATCCACTCCCAGCCGGGTCCGTCGACGAGCGGGCCTCCGATCAGCCATCCCGCGGTGGCGCCGAGGCCACCGAGCATCCCCCAGATCCCGAGTGCCTTGTTGCGCTCGGGGCCCTCGGGAAAGGTCGTGGAGATGATCGAGAGCGCGGTCGGGGTCATGATCGCGGCGCCGACGCCCTGGATCGCGCGCGCTCCGAGGAGCGCGGCCGGCGACCAGGCGAGCCCGCAGAGCAGCGAGGCGCTCGCGAAGACGGCGAGGCCGACCATGAACACGCGCCGGCGACCGAGCAGGTCGGCCGCCCTTCCTCCGAGCAGCAGCAGGCCGCCGAAGGTCAGGGCGTAGGCGCTCACCACCCACTGCAGGCCCTGGTCGGAGAAGCCCAGGTCGCCCCCGATGGAGGGCAGCGCCACGAACACGATCGAGGCGTCGAGGATCACCATGAAGAAGGCTCCGCAGAGGAGCGCGAGCACCCACCAGCGGCGCGGATCGAGGGAGGTGTCTTGGGGGTTCATGTCCTTTCAGACACCGGCGGCGGCCGGAACGGAACGCCCCCGGCGCCGCGCCCTGGCCCGGTGAGTAATACTCGCCGCGATGACCGGCTCGACGGTGTCGGTGGTCGGAGCGGGCCACGTGGGCTCGGCGGTGGCCAACGCGCTCGTGCTGCGGCGCGCGTGTGACCGGGTCGTGCTGTTCGACCGCAACGCCGCGCGCGCGGAGGGGGAGGCGTGGGACATCGCCGACGCCGTCCCGCTGCTGGCCGAGATGGACATCGAGCCGGCCTCCGACTATGCCGATCTCGCCGGCTCCGACGCCGTGGTGATCGCGGTGGGCGCGACGAACGCCCCCGGACACAGCCGGCTCGAGGTCCTCGGATCCAACGCCGACCTGATCGCGAGCGTCATGGGCGAGCTCGACCGCGTCTGCCCGGAGGCGGTCGTGATCCTCGTGAGCAATCCGGTTGATGTGCTCACCCGCATCGCGATCGAGACCTCGACACGGCCCGCTCATCTGATCATGGGCTCGGGCACCGTGCTCGACGGAGCGCGCCTGCGCGAGCGTCTCGGCGACCTGCTCAGGGTCGAGAAGGACGATGTTCACGTCTACGTCATCGGGGAGCACGGCGACAGCTCGTTCCCGGTCTGGTCGAGTGCGACGGTGGGGGCGGTGCGGCTCGAGGACTGCCCGCTGCCGGAAAGCACCTCGCTGCTCCAGCTCAAGGACGAGCTGACGGCCGCGATCCACCGGCGCGGGCGGGAGATCCACGAGCGCAAGGGCTATACGAGCTACGGCGTCGCGAGCGCGGCCGCGCGCATCGTGCGCGCCGTGGTGCGCGACGAGCTGCGGATCTTCATGGTCTCCGTCCGCCCCGCGGAGGAGTACGGCATCGGGGACGTGGTCCTCAGCGTGCCGTCCGTGATCGGCCGGGCGGGCGTCGACCGCCAGCTTCTGTTGCGCCTGTCAGACGAGGAGCGGCAGCTCCTCGAGCGCTCGGCGGCCATCCTCGACGAGGCGTACCGGGCGCTGAGCGGAACGGAGAGCCGGGCCTAGGCGGGAAGAGCTCGAGGCGCAGCTCGGCGGTTAGGGTTTACCGCATGGTGCTGCTGAGCCAGTACATCCGGGCCGCGGCGATCACCGGACGCCCCGACGCGCTCAACGCTTCGTGGTTCGCCGGGCGCCAGGGCGGGCGCTGGGCGGAGCAGACGGTTCAGGCTGCGATGCCGACGAGGGGCGCGCCCTCCAATCCCTCGCACACGCTGCAGGAGCTCACCGACCTCCACCGCCGCGGCGTCCTCTCCGACGCCGAGTTCCAGGACCTCCGCTCCCGCCTGAGCGTCTGAGTCAGCGCCCAGCCGGCGCCAGGCGGAGCGCCCGCCACTCGCGCTCGATCTGCCGCATCAGGCCCGGGTAGACGATCAGGTGCCGGAACGGCCTGATCGCGGCCATGTAGGCGTCGCCCAGCAGGCCGTTCGGCCTGACGAGGACGGCCATCTGAGCGCGGTAGAGACCGCCGCCATCCGGGACGAGGCCGACATGCAGCACTCCGTGCATCGTCTTGTTGGCGATCTCCGCGGCCCATTCGTCCTCGAGCTGGTAGAGCGAGCTGAACGGAAGCGAATCGAACTCCGGCCCGGCTGTCGCATCGCGAAGGTCCGCGGGCAGCCGGTCGCGCAGGGTCGGGACCCCGGAGCCCACACTGGCGTCCGCGTCATCCCAGCCGAGCAGCTCGCCGAGCTTCCAGCGGATGGCAAAGAGCGCGCGAACCAAGCGCGATGGGCTGTCCGCCGGGTCGCCCGTCGCAAAATGCTCCACGAGCACAGGGAACTCCTCGAGGCTGCCGCGCACGGGCAGCGCCCAGACGTCCTCGAGGCGGAAGTCGGGCGTGAGCTCGTGGATCCGCCACGGCCTGGAGGTGTGTGCGCTGTCGGGAAGCCTCGACACGTCTGTCCTCGTACGGCATAACATACATACATGCATGTAGGTAATGCAAGGGAGGGACGCTCGACCCAGGCCGAGCGGCGCACCCGCTCACGGACCGCTCTGCTCGAGGCGGCCGCCAGGGGTCTCTCCCGTTACGGCTACGGCAATCTCGTGCTCGAGGACGTGGCGCGCGAGGCCGGCTACACGCGCGGCGCCCTGTACCACCAGTTCAGGAACAAGGAGGACCTGGCCCGCGCGGTGCTCGAATGGGTGGACGAGACGTGGCAGAGCGAGGTGGGTGGGCTGGTCGACCGCGATGCCGATCCGGCGACCGCCCTGATCGCACTTGCACGCGGCCATGCGGTCTTCTGCCGCAGAGACATCGCCCGCGTCGCGATGGCGCTCAGGATGGAGTTCAGCGGGCAGGACCATCCGCTCGGGCGCGAGGTGGAGCGCGTCACGGGGACGCTCGTCGAGCGCTGCGCGCGGCTCATCAGGGCGGGCCGGAGAGACGGCTCGATCCCCCCGGGCCCGCCGGCGCGAGCGGTCGCACTCGCGTTCGCCGGCGCGATCGAGGGCGCGGTCATCGCCCTCGCCGGCCAGGCCCCGCACGACGAGCAGCTGGTGGCCCGGGCGGCAGCCGGGGTGCTCGGCCTCCGATGAGCCCTGCGACCCTCTGGGGTCGTAACAAGCAGAGGACGCGATGACCGCATCGACCGGCCACAACGACGACGAGCTGCTGGCGGCGCTCCGCGACGGCGACGCGGACGCGTTCGCGACGCTCGTCGATCGCCACAGCCCGGCGATGATCCGCGTCGCGATGGCCTACGTGCCGACCAGGGCCGCCGCCGAGGAGGCCGTGCAGGAGACCTGGATCGCCGTCATGCGCGGGCTCGACGGGTTCGAGGGCCGCTCCTCGCTCAGGACCTGGATCTTTCGCATCCTCACGAACATCGCGATGCGCGCGGGCCCGCGCGAGCGGCGCAGTGTGCCGTTCTCGGCGCTCGCGCGGGCGGAGGACGGCGGCGAGCCGACGGTCGACCCCGATCGATTCCTGCCGGCGGACCACGAGCAGTTCGCCGGCCACTGGCTCGTGATGCCGATGCCGTGGCCCACGCCCGAGGAGGGCCTGCTGGCAGGCGAGGTCCGTGACGTGATCGCAGCGGCCATCAACGCGCTGCCGGTGGCGCAGAGGACGGTGATCGCGCTGCGAGACGTCGAGGGCTGGAGCTCGGACGAGGTCTGCGAGGCGCTCGAGATCTCGGCCGGAAACCAGCGGATCCTGCTCCACCGGGCACGCAGCCGCGTGCGGCAGGCGATCGAGGACCACAACGGGGCGGTGGTTCGAATCGACTACGACGCCGTAACGGCGCAGGCGGCCGGTGACACTGCCAGGAAGGAGACCGATCTCAGGTGACGGCTGAAGCTGAAGACCTCGTCTGTGTCGAGCTGGTCGAGCTCGTGACGGACTACCTCGAGGGCGCACTGCCCGACGCTCAGGCGCAGCGGCTCGAGCGCCACCTCGACACCTGCCCGGGCTGCACCGAGTACCTCGAGCAACTGCGCGCCGTCGCGGGCTCGCTCCGTGGCGTCACGGATGAGTCGTTCCCCGCCGAGCTGCGCAACAGCGTGATCGCCGACTTCAAGCGCTCCCGCGATCCGTAACGCCGGCGGCCCACCCTGTAACTGGGAGGGCATGACGCCGAATGCACAGCTGACCGCCACGACCATGGAACAGGGCGCGACCCGGCGCGAGTGGATCGGGCTCGCGGTGATCGCACTCGCGTGCCTGCTCTACGCGATGGACCTGACCGTCCTCACGCTGGCGGTTCCGTCGATCAGCGCCGACCTGCACCCGAGCAGCACCGAGCTGCTCTGGATCGTCGACATCTACGGCTTCCTCGTGGCGGGCTTCCTGATCACGATGGGGACGCTCGGCGACCGGATCGGCCGCCGCCGGCTGCTCCTGATCGGCGCCGCCGCCTTCGGTGCCGCCTCGCTGCTCGCGGCGTTCTCGTCGAGCGCCGAGATGCTGATCGCCTCGCGCGCGCTGCTGGGCATCGCCGGGGCGACGCTGGCGCCCTCGACGCTGTCGCTGATCCGCAACATGTTCGAGCGCGACGAGCAGCGCACCTTCGCGATCGGCATCTGGATCACGAGCTTCTCGGTCGGCGCGGCGATCGGCCCGCTCGTCGGCGGGCTCCTGCTCGAGCAATTCCACTGGGGTTCGGTGTTCCTGCTCGCGGTGCCCGTCATGGCCCTGCTGCTGGTGCTCGGCCCGCGCCTGCTGCCCGAGTACAGGGATCCGAGCCCCGGCCGGCTCGACATCTTCAGCGCGGCGCTCTCGCTGGCCGCCGTGCTGGCCCTGATCTTCGGAATCAAGGCCGTCGCCCGTGACGGAGTCGACGTTGCGAGTCTCGCGCCGGCCGTCGCGGGGCTCGCGCTCGGCGCGCTCTTCGTCCGTCGCCAGCGCCAGCTCGACGACCCGATGATCGATCTCGGCCTGTTCCGGCGGCCGGCGTTCAGCCTGGCGCTCGGCGCGAACACGCTCGCGTTCGCGGTGGTGTTCGGAGTCGAGGTGTTCGTCGCGCAGTACTTCCAGCTCGTGCTCGGCTACTCGCCGCTGGAGGCGGGGCTGTGGAGCGTGCCGGCGGCCGCGGCGTTCGTGGTCGGCTCGCAGCTCACCCCGCCACTCGCTGCGCGCGTGGGTCCGCCGGTCGCGATGCTCAGCGGCATCGTCGTCGCCTTCAGCGGCGTCGTGCTGCTGACCCAGGTCGGCGTTGCTGCCGGCCCGGGCCTGCTCGTGGCCGGGCTGGTGATCCTCTCGCTCGGCATGGCGCCGCTGTTCACGCTGGCGGCCGACCTCGCGCTCGGGAGCGCTCCGCCGGAGCGAGCCGGCGCGGCCTCGGGCATCTCGGAGACGAGCTCGGAGCTGGGCGGGGCGCTCGGCCTCGCCGTGCTCGGCACGGTCGGGACCGCCGTGTACCGCAACGAGACGACCGACGCGTTCCCGGACGGCGTCGCCGGCAGCGCGAGCGACACGCTCGCCGGCGCGGTCGCCGTCGCCGACCGCCTGCCCCAGGCCCTCGGCGCCGATGTGCTCGGACCCGCGCGCGAAGCCTTCGTGCAAGGCTTGCAGGTCGCGGCCACCCTCAGCGGCGTGCTCGTGGCAGCCGCCGCCGTCATGGTCGCGCGGCTCCTGCTCGCGTCCAGGGAGCGGGCGCCGGTCGCAGTCGCAGCGGGGCAGCCCTGCGCCTAGAGACGAACCAGACAAGGAGCGCTGAGATGCTGAGCAACGCACGACTCGCCGCCCGCCTCCCCGCGGAGGACCTCGACCGCGCAAGGGCGTTCTACGCCGAGAAGCTCGGCCTCGAGCCGGTCGAGGAACGCCCCGGCGGCCTGCGCTACGTCGGCGCGTCCGGGGAGTTCGGCCTGTTCCAATCGGCGGGCACGGCTTCGGGCGATCACACCCAGATGGGCTGGGAGGTCGACGACATCGAGGCGACCGTCCGCGAGCTGCGTGCGCGCGGCGTGGTGTTCGAGGAGTACGACCTTCCCGGCCTGAAGACGGTCGACGGGATCGCGGACATCGAGGGCAACTACCCGAGCAAGGGCAGCGGCGAGCGAGCCGCCTGGTTCCGGGACAGCGAGGGGAACATGCTTGGGGTGGGCGAGTCATCACGGACTGAGCGGGTCGAGCCGGTTCCCCGGCACGTCCGAAGTGAAGATCCACGGCCATCGAGGTCCTCGCACTTCATCCATCCCTCGCCGCGCGCGACGGCGACGAGCGTGAGGACGCGTTGGCTCGGCCTCGGCGGTCATCTGCGTCGCGATCTTCATCAGCGCGATGGACATGACGATCGTGAACGTCGCGCTGCCGGACATGTCGAACGATCTGGGTGCCGGGATCGGCGAGCTGCAGTGGGTGCTGGACGCTTACCTCATCTCGCTCGCCGGCCTGCTTCTCGTCGGAAACGGGCTCGCCGACCGCTTCGGACGGCGAAGGGTCTTCCTGTGCGGGCTCGTCGGATTCGCGGTCGCGTCGGTGCTGGCCGCGGCTCTCGCAGGCGGTGGGTGAGGTGATCGCGTCGCGGGCGCTGATGGGCGCGGCCGCGGCCTGCGTGATGCCTCCGGCGCTGTCGCTCGTCGCCGTGCTGTTCCCGCCCGAGCTGCGGCCCAAGGCGGCGGGGATCTGGTCCGCCGTCGGGGGGCTCGGCTGGCGCTCGGACCGGTCGTCGGCGGTGCCCTCGTCGACCTCGCGGGCTGGCGCTGGGTCTTCCTCGTGAACGTCCCCTTCGTCACTGCTGGCCGTGCCGCTCGGGCTGCGCTGGCTGCCCGAGTCGCGACGGCCCGGGTGTGCCCCCGCTCGACATCCCGGGCGTGCTGCTGTCGACGGTCGCGCTGACCGGGATCGTGTTCGCGCTGATCGAGGGCGTCGACGCCGGCTGGACGAGCCCGGCCGTGCTCGGCGGCCGCGGCGGCGGGCATCGCCGCCGGGGTCGCCTTCTTCGCCATCGAGCTGTCGCAGCCGCCATCCGCTGTTCGACGTCCGCGTGCTCGTCCGCCGGCCGGTGGCGGTGGGCGCTGTGGTCATCCTCGCCGCCTACATCGCCACGCTCGGGATGCTGTTCCTGCTGCCCGCAGTACGTGCAGTACGTGCAGGACGGCTCGGCGTTCGTCTCGGGCGTAGTGGTCGCGCCATTCGGGGTCGCGCTGGCCGTATGCGCGGCGCTCAGCGGGCGGCTCGTCGCGAGGTTCGGCATGCGCGACGTCATTGTCGCCGGGCTGCTGATCGCGTCGGCTGGCTTCGTGTCACTGCTGCTTCTGTCGAGCCGACAGCGGGCCGCGCTCGTCGTGCTCGGCACCGGGCTCGTCGGCTGCGGTTTCGGCGTGGCGTTCCCGCCCGCTACCGCGGTGATCCTCAATGACTGCGGGACCGAGAAGGCCGGCGACGGCGCGGCCGTCAACCAGCTTGCACGGCAGGTCGGTGGCGCGCTCGGCGTCGCGATCGTGGGCACCGTGTTCGCGGCGATCTACGCTGCCGAGGTCATCTCCGCGGGCCGAGTGCCGGCGCGTGGCGAAGGAGTCGATCAGGACGCCACCGACGCCGCGAGCAAGCTGGAGGGAAGGCCCGCGCCGACCTCTTGAACGACGCCGTCGCGAGCTTCGACGTCGCGGCGCGCTGGGGGCTGGCTGTGTGCTTGGCGGCCCTGCTGGTGGGCACGGCGTTCACCGCCTTCGGTCTGCGCTCAGGGAGGCCGGAGCGATGACTTCGCGCCGGTCACCGGCGTCCTATATCGCCAGGATTCGAAAGAGGGAGAGGTGGAAATGGGAGAGATACACGTACACGAGTTCATGAGCCTCGACGGCGTGATCGACGCGCCGACGTGGACGTTCGAGTACGGCTTCGACCCTCAGATGGGCGAGGCCATCGGAGCGGTCACGGAACGCAGCCGCGGCATCCTGCTCGGTCGCGTCACCTACGAGATGTTCGAGCCGGCATGGTCGACGCGGACTGTCGAGGACGACCCGGGAGCTCCCTTCTTCAACGACACCACCAAGTACGTGGTGTCCGGGACGCTCACTGAGGGGACGTGGCGGAACTCGGAGATCGTCGGCGGCTACGACCCCGACGCGATCAGGCGCCTGAAGGAGGGGCTCGACGGGGACCTCTACGTCAGCGGCAGCGGAATGCTGGTCCGCGCGATGCTCGCCGACGGCCTCATCGACGGGCTGCATCTGTTCGTCTACCCGCTGACGCGCGGGTCCGGTCCGCGGCTCTTCACCGACGGCGCCGAGTCGCGCAAGTTCTCGCTTGCGGCGGCCGCCTCGTACGACAACGGAGTGGTCTACCTGAACTACGCCCAGTCGAGCTGAGCGCTCTCGGCGCCGCGGAACGGCGCCAGGCGATCCGCCTCTGCGGCCAGTTCGTCCCTGGCCGCAGCCGTCAGCTTGGTGAGCGGCTCGACCGTCACGACGAGCCGCTTGCCCTTCTTGGCGGGGCGCCATAGTGCAACTACCTCCGCGCCCGCGAGCACCGTCCCGGGGCCGCCGAGCTGCCGCCAGATCCGCTTGCGCAGCTCGGGGTCGGGCACGAGCAGCTCGCGGTCGCGGGCCGCGTTGAGCGGATCCAGGTTCGCGAGCAGCCGCAGCGCGGCGGGCGCTGAGTCCTCCGTGAGCGCCGGCCGGTCGGCGGCGAGTGCCCACGCGCTCCGTGCCCTCGAGGTCGACCGGGATCAGCTCGCCGGCGCGCTCCCAGAGCGCCTTCGCATGCGAAGACGCGAGCCCGGCCCAGTCGGCGAGCAGCTTCGGCCGAGCCGGACCGTAGGCGCGCAGGAAGCGGCGGGCGAGCTCGGCGCCCGGGTCCTCGACCGGCGGCGCGTCCGGTGGCAGGCCGAAGACCGCACTGCGACCCTCGCGCCCGACGATCGCGAGCACGCCCCTGACGCCGGTGGCGCGCCAGAGCGACGGGTGCACGTGGTGGCTCCCGCAGCCCCGGCACCACCAGAGCAGCTCAGGCGGCAGGCGCTCGCGCAGCGCCTGGTGGAAGTCGTCGCGCGGGAGCGGGCCGTTCTCCAGGCTTGCGCGGACGGCCTCGCTCACCCGGTCGAGTGCCTCCATCGCCGAGATGCCGTCGAGGCTCTTCCAGGCGTTGCCGATCAGCGCCTTGGCGGCCTCCTCGTCCGGCGGCTCGAGCCCGGCGGTGAACACTGCGAGGTCCCGCTTGGCGACGGCCAGCGGCGCGCCGCGGATGCTCGGCACGAGGACAAGCTCGTCGAGCGCATCGGGCCCCGCCTCCGAGCGCGCCGCGAGAGCGAGCGCCGCCGTGCCGGGCGGGGTGTCCTGCAGGCCCACCACGGCGGCGGCCTCGACCTTCCTCGGGCCGAGCCGCTCGGCGAGGTTGTGGCGCCTCACGCGGAACGCCAGTGCCTGGCTGCGAGCGATGCCCAGCGCGGCCGCGGTCATGCCCCGAGACTAGGCGCCGGCCCAAGGCGGGCGAATGCCCCAGCTGGCGCTGACGCCGGCGCCGGGCTCCAGGCGGATGAGCGCCTCTCCGGTCTGGAAGGCGTTCGGTGGACAGGTCATCGGCTCGACGGCCAGCCCGCGGCGAGCGACGTGCGGAACGTCCCCCGTGAACAGCATGAGGTAGCCATAGGCAGCGTCGACCCACAGCTCGAGCGCGCGCTCGGGGCCGGCGAGGAGCACACGCGCCCGCCCGTCCTCGCCGCGCTCGAGATCCGTGAACGCGTGGTCGAGCACCGTGTCTCCGATCACCCGCGGCCGGCGGAAATCGAATTCCGTGCCCTCGACCGGCTGCGCGCGGACCGGGATGCCGCGCTCGTCCGAGATCAGCACCGTCGCAGCCGGCGCCTGCAGCGTCAGCCCGTCGATCGACTCGGTTCCGAGCGTCAGGTACGGGTGCGCCCCGCAGCCGTAGGGGCACGTGCCGGCCCCGGTGTTGACGGTCGTGGTGGTCACCCGCAGGCCCTCGGCGGACAGGCGGTACTCGACCTCCACCGTGAGCGAAAACGGATATCCGGGGCGGGGATGGATCGGGAGCCGCATCAGCACCCGGTCCCGGTCGCGCTCTGCCACGCTCCAGGCCGCCCAGCGCGCGAGGCCGTGGATCGCGTTGCCCTTCGCGACCTCATCGATCGGCAGCTGATGGGACTCGCCCCCGAACTCGTAGCTGCCGTCCCGGATCCGGTTGGGCCAGGGAACGAGCACCTTGCCGCGGGTGCTCGTGGGCATGTCGCCGGCGGCGAATCCGTAGAGCAGCTCCCGCCCGCCCGCGCTGTAGGACCGCAGGCCGCCGCCGGCCTCGACGATCACGGCCGCCTGATCACCCGAGGTGATCTCGATCTGCTCCCCGGACGGCGGCCGGACGCTCACGGTTCGGGAACTATGCCGCCTCGGTCGCGGGTAGGTGTCGCGCGAACCGGGCACGCTCTGTCCCGTGGCGGACGGGCGCACCCATCGGATCGCCGTGATCGCCGGAGACGGCGTGGGGATCGAGGTCGTCGAGGCCGGCCTGCACGTGCTGCGCGCGGCCGCCGAGCGTCACGGCTTCACGCTCGCGACCGACGAGCTGCCGTGGGGGAGCGCCCACTACCGAGAGACCGGCGCGATGATGCCCGCGGACGCGATCGAGACGCTGCGCGGCTACGACGCCATCTACGTCGGCGCCGTCGGCTCCCCGGACGTGCCCGACGACGTGACGCTCTGGGGGCTCCTGCTGCCGATCCGCCAGGTGCTCGACCAGTACGTGAACCTGCGCCCGGTCCGGCTGTTGCCCGGGGTCGAGAGCCCGCTGCGCGCGGCGGAGGTCGACATGCTGTGCGTGCGCGAGAACACCGAGGGCGAGTACGCCGGGGTCGGCGGGCGGGTCCACCGGGGCCTGCCGCACGAGGTCGGGATCCAGACGGACGTGTTCACGCGCGAGGGAGTCGAGCGGATCGCGCGCTACGCGTTCGAGCTCGCCCGCAGGCGGCGCGGCAAGCTCACGAGCGTGACGAAGTCGAACGCGGGCAGGCACGCGTTCGTGTTCTGGGATGACGTCGTCGCCGATGTCGCGGGCGACTATCCGGAGGTCGAGCTCGAGCGCGTCCTGGTCGACGCCGCGGCCGCCTACTTCGTGACGCGCCCGGAGTCGTTCGACGTCGTGGTCGGCTCGAATCTCTTCATGGACGTGCTGACCGACCTCGGCGCCGCGATCCAGGGCGGCATGGGGCTCGCCGCCAGCGCGAACATCAATCCGGACGGGCGGAGTTCCCGGCATGTTCGAGCCGGTGCACGGATCGGCGCCGGACATCGCAGGCAAAGGCGTCGCCAACCCGGTCGGCGCCGTGTGGGCCGGCGCGCTGATGCTCGAGGACCTCGGCGAGGCGGACGCGGCGGCAGCCGTGATGCGCGCGATCGAGGACGTGCTCGCGGCGCGCGCGGTGCGCACGCCAGACCTCGGCGGCGACGCGGGCACCGGCGAGCTCGCCGACGCGCTCGTGGCCGCCGTGCGCGGCTAGGACTCGACCGTCGCCAGGATCCGGCGCGCCACGCTCGTCCAGCTCCACAGCTCGACCGCCGCGCGCCGGGCCGCAGCCCGCAACGCAGCCCGGTCGTCGCCCTGGACTGACAGCACCGCCTCGATCCGGTCGCGCAGCGCCGCCGCGTCGCCGTTCGGGAAGCTCGGGTCGATCCCGAGCTCGGGCGGGTAGTGCTGCTCGAGCCCGCGCGCGATCTCCGCCAATCCGGAGTGGTTCGCGACGATCGGCGGACAGCCGGCGGCGGCAGCCTCCGCCGCCACCATCCCGAACGCCTCCGGGAAGATCGAGGGTGCGGCCGCCGTGTCGGCGAGCGCGAGCAGATGCACGAGGTGGCGGTGCTCGAGCGGCCCGGTGAAGAGCGCGTCGAGGCCCGCCGCCTGGCGCTCGAGCTCCTCTCGGTAGTCGCCGAAGCCGACGATCACCGACCGCACGTCGAGCCCGCGGACAGCGTCGAGCAGCACCTGCACGCCCTTGTTCTCGATCAGCTTTCCGTAGTAGACGACGGTCGGTCGGTCGCCCGCGAGGAACTCGGCGAGCCGCTCCGGGTTGCCCTCATCCGGTAGGCGCTCGTTGGCGTTGCCGGGGTTGGGCGGATCGCGCCGCGCCTCGGCGATCAGCTGCTCGAGCGCCTCCTCGCGGGGCGCCGGCTTCCACAGCTCCACGTCCACGCCGGGCGGCACCTCGTGGACGCCGTCGACGGTGCCGCAGACGTCGTGCACGACCTCGCGGATGTGCGCGGAGCCGACGATGGTCGCCGCCGCGCCGGCGAGCACCTCGCCGCCCCAGGCCGACAGCTCCGCGTTGCCGCGCATCGAGTACTCGAGCTCGGAGCCGTGCGCCTTGACGATGTAGCGGCCGCCGCTGGCCGCTCCGACGGGCCCGCCCAGCAGGACGTGGTTGACGAAGATGAGATCGGCCGGGCCGGCCTCGCGCAGGGCGCGCGCGTTCGCCTCGACCCACGTCTCGAGCTCGTCGCGCGAGCAGTCCTGAACGCGCTTGACCTCGTAGCCCTCGTAGCGGTCGATCACGAACACGGGCAGCAGCCCGCCGACGTCCGGCTTGGCCGTGGCGGCCCCGCCGAGGTCGAAGCGCTCAGGGTGTGGCTCCTGCGAGAAGACGGTCACGTCGTGGCCCTCGCGGCACCACTCACGCGACAGCTGGCGGGCGTAGATGTTCGAGCCCGTGCCACCGAGGAGGTAGCCGTGCCAGACGTAGATCCGCATCAGCGGGGGCTGGGCCAAGTCAGCGCGGCCACTCGCGGCGATCGTAACCGATGGGGCCGAGCCGGTAGCTTTTCCGCGGTGCGCATCCTCTACGGGGTGAACGGCGAGGGCATGGGCCATGCCACTCGCTCGGAGGTGGTGATCGGCGCGCTGCTCGAAGAGCACGACGTGCGGGTGATGGCCTCGGGCGCGGCGTTCAAGTACCTCGAGCCCAGACTCGGCCACGTGAGCGAGATATTCGGGCCCTCGTTCGCGATGGACCACGGTGAGATCCGCCGCTGGGCGACCGTCAAGCACACGATGACCGCGGCCACCCGCGAGCTTCCCGGGAGCGTCAAGCGCTGGATGGGCGTCGTCGAGGAGTGGCGCCCGGAGGTCGTGGTCACCGACTTCGAGCCGCTGGCGGGGATCTACGCGCGCTCCGCGCACGTCCCGCTGGTGTGCGTCGACAACATCCACATGATCGACCGCTGCCGGCACGACGACGAGATCACGGACGGCGCCCTGGACGACTACCGGATCGCGCGAGCCGTGACGCGCGCGATGGTTCCGACCGCCGGCGACTACGTGATCACCACCTTCTTCAAGCCGCCGCTCGCGCGCGGCCGCACCAGCCTCGTGCCGCCGATCGTCCGACCCGAGATCGTCGCGGCGGAGCCCGTGCGTGGCGATCACCTGCTCGTCTACTCGGGCGGCAGCGACGAGCTGACGGACGCGTTGCGCGACTGCGGCGTGCCGTCGCGCGTGTACGGCATGCGCGACGGCGAGGAGGTCGGCACGACCGACGGCTCGATCGAGTACCGGGCGCGCTCGATCGACGGCTTCCTCGCGGACCTCGTGAGCGCGCGCGGCGTGATCACGGGTGGCGGCTTTTCACTGCTGAGCGAGGCTGTCTATCTGGGCAAGCCGGTGCTCTCCGTCCCGCTGCATGGCCAGTTCGAGCAGCTCATGAACGCGCGCTATCTCGAGCGAGAGGGCTTCGGGATGTGTGCCGAGACCATCGACGCCGCGACGCTGTCGGCCTTTCTCGACGAGCTCGACGGCTACCACAACCGACTGGAGGCGTACGTGCAGGACGGCAATGCGGAGGCAATCGACATCATCACCGAGACGGTGAGCGCCGCCGGCGAGGCCAGCCGGCGCGACCGTTCCCGCGCCCGCCGCGAGGCAAAGAAGAAGCAGCGATGAGCGCCAAGGGCCCCGCGATCGCCGCCGGTGCCACGGGTGTGGCCGCCGCAGGCGTCGCCGTCTTCCTCGGCCAGTACCCGACCATGCAGGTCTACGGCACGACGATCTTCCGCGAGCGCGGCGCCGGCAAGCGCGTGGCGCTGACCTACGACGACGGCCCGAACCCCGAGCAGACCCCGCGGCTCTTGGAGCTGCTCGAGCGCCACGACGCGAAGGCGACCTTCTTCCTGATCGGCCAGTGGGCCGAGCGCGAGCCCGGGCTGATCCGCGAGACGGTGGCGAGGGGCCACGCGATCGGCAACCACACGCACACGCACGTGTCGATGCCGGCGCACGGGGCCGACCGCATCCGCGAGGAGCTGCGCCGCTGCCGCGCGGCGGTGGAGGCCTCCGGCGAGACGTTCTCGACGGTCGACGGCGCCGCGCTGATGCGCCCGCCCTATGGCCGCCGCCGTCCGGGCACGCTCCGCACCATGCGCGAGGAGGGCTTCGTCCCCGTGACCTGGTCGATCACCTGTTATGACTGGCGCGCCCACACCACGACGCGGGCGATCTCGCGTCGCGGCAAGCGGGCGCGGGAGGGCGACATCATCCTGCTGCACGACGGCTCGAATGAGGAGCCGACCGCGGACCGGCACAAGTCGATCGAGGGCACGCAGGCGATCCTCGAGCACCTCGGCCCGATGGGATACAGCTTCGTGACGGTCCCGGAGCTGGTGGCCGCGGCGCGCGCGTGAGCGAGTTCGAGCTCGGGCTCACGCTCGTCCTGTTCGCCTGGTCGTTCGGCCTCGCCGGAATCGAGATCGAGATCGAGGGCGGGGTCGGCTGGGCCGAGCGCCTGCCGACCTGGTACCTCATGCGCGGCCGCACCGGCCGGATCTACAGGCTCGCGATGGGGCACCGCCCGCTTACGGGCTACCACGTGTTCGCCTTCACGATCCCGATGCTGATCCTCCACCTGCCCTACGTGAGCGGCGTGGACTGGACGCTCGCCGGCGAGCTGCGCACGATCGCGATCTACTTCGTGCGTGGCGGTGGTCTGGGACTACCTCTGGTTCGTGCTGAACCCGGCCTACACGGTGCAGCGCTTCCGGCGCGGCAACGTCTGGTGGTTCGAGGTCCCGTGGCTGTGGCGCTTCCCGCGCGACTACTACCTGAGCTGGCTGCTGTCGATCGGGCTCGCCGGGCTGGCGGCGGTCGCCGACGACAGCGCCGAGCCGCTGCGCCGCCACCTGTGGATGCTGCTCGGCCTGGCGATCCTGGTCGCGATCACGGTGCTGCTGGCGCCGCTCTATCACCGCTGGTATCGCCACATGCGCCGCGCCGGAGCGGACGACCGCGCCGCGACGCCGACGTATCCGCCGCCGGCGCCCGACGCGGTCTGGTCCGGAGGTATGCCGGACCTGCATCCGCTCGAGACGGAGCCCCGGGACAGGGTCTAGAAGCCGACGAACTCGCGGCGCCCCGGCCGGATCGTGGCGGCGTCGAAGTCACCCCCGATGTCGGTCACGAAGCGCTCGACGAGCTCGAGGTCCTCGAGGCCGGCGATCAGCAGCAGCCGTCCGTCCAGGGTCACCGAGCCGCCGAAGAGGCGCTCGCGGGCCTCCGCGTCGGCGAGCAGGCCGTCGCGCAGGCTCTGGGCATCGAGGCCGGGCACCTCTACCTCGACCGCGTCGACGGGATGCCAGGGCCGCTCCGGATAGTCGAAGGTGAGCACCGACTGCTGGCCGAAGCGCTGCCGGACGTTGTCGGCGATCTCGCGCAGCTCGTTCTGAGTCACATCGTCGACGTCGAAGTCGCGTGAGCGCTCGAAGGTTGTGGTGCCGAGGTCTGACGAGAAGAAGACGCCGTCTAGGAGCTGCGACCCCTCGAGATCGCCGCCGCCGCGCCGGATGATGCGCTCGACCTTCCGCTCGAAGCCGCGCAGCTCGTCGTCGAGGCGCGGGTCGGCGGGATCGGTGATGACGGCCGTGTTGTTCGTGGCAAGGATCTCGGCATCGGGCAGGTGCCCGCCGTGGGCGTGCGCGGCAGCCGGAGCGATACAACAGGCTGCGGCGACCGCCGCGAAGCGCAGGATTCGTGTCGTGGGGGATGTCATGCGAGGGAAGACGGCCCTCGCGTGCTCCTATTCCACCTGCGGCACAGGAAGGCCCGCGAGCGCCCGCAGGTCGTCGATCGTGTCCGCCTCGGCGGCGTCCTTGTCGGGGCGGTAGCGCTTGACCCTCGCGAAGCGCAGCGCCACGCCGCCGGGATAGCGGGTCGAGGTGTGTGCGCCGTCGAGCGCGATCTCGACGACGAGCTCGGGCCGCACCAGCACCGCGATGCCCTCGCGGGCGGTTTCGCGCTCGAGCAGCTCGTGCGTCTGCCACTCGAGCAGCTCGTCGGTGAGCCCCTTGAAGCACTTGCCGACCATGAGGAACTCGCCCGAGCGCGGGTCGCGGGCGCCGAGATGGAGGTTCGAGAGCCAGCCCCGGCGCCGCCCGTGGCCCCACTCGGCGCCGAGGACGACCAGGTCGTAGGTCCGCACCGGCTTGACCTTGCGCCACGCCTTGCCGCGCCTGCCCGCGATGTACAGCGACGCCGCGTCCTTCACGACCACGCCCTCGTGGCCCGCCTCGAGCGCGTCGTCGAGGACGCGCTGCGCCGCGTCCGGGTCCGACGTGAGCGTGCTCGGGATCTTCAGGTGCGGGGCGATCCGCTCGAGCCGGGCGGTGCGCTCCTCGAGCGGCGAGTCGAGCAGGTCCTCGCCGTCGAGGTGGAGCACGTCGAACAGGAAGGTCACGATCCCCTCCGGGTCGCCGTCGGCGTCGAGCTGCGAGACGGTCTCCTGGAAGGAGGCGGGCCCCTGCTCCAGCATCCAGAGTGCCTCGCCGTCGAACACGGCCTGACCGAGGTCGAGGCGGCGCACCGCCTCGGCGATGCCCGGCAGGTCCGCGGTTCTGTCGTTGAGGTTGCGGCTGTAGATGCGGACCTCGTCGCCGCGCCGGTGGACCTGGATGCGGATGCCGTCGAGCTTCCACTCGACCGACGAGCGCTCGAAGCCCTCGACCGCCTCCGCGGCGCTCGCAGCCGTCGAGGCGAGCATCGGCAGGATCGGGCGGAAGATCTCGAGACCTACCTCGCGGAGCCCCTCCTCGCCGCTCGTCAGCGCGAGCTCGGCCGTGTGCGTGAGGTCGCCGGAGAGCATCAGCGCGCGCCGCGCGAGCGGGCCCGGCACGGCGGCCGCCTTCGCGACCGCGTCGATCATCAGCCCGGCGAGCGCCCCCTGCCTCAGCTCGCCGGTGAAGAGGCGCTTGATGAACTCCGCCTCCGGCTCGGTGGCGCGCGCGAGCAGGTCCGCCAGCAGCTCCTCGCGCCCCGCCGCCGACCCCGCCCCGGTGACACCTTGAATCGCGGCGATCGCGCGATCGAGCTCGGCGATCCCGAGTGACGGCTCCGCGGCGGGCGGGCGCTCGATCGCGTAGATCGTCCGGTAGCCGACGCCGACGCGCCCCTGCCGCGGCACGCCGGTCAGGAAGCCGACGGCGGGCGCCACCTCATCCGGCTCGAGTCGCCCCAGCAGGTCGGCGAGGATGGCGATCTTCTGCGAGCGCGAGCTGGTCGCGGCGACCTCGCGCGACGCGTCCACGACCTCTGCCAGAAGGGTCACCTCCGCGAGCCTGACAGGCGCGCCTTCACAGCGCCGTGGGCCGAGCGCGGATAATGGACGAGGCCCCAGCCTTTGCCCTGACCCATGCGGAGCCAGAGGACCTCGACTCCACATCTGCTCGAGCGCGAGCCCGAGCTTGACGCGCTCGCAGGCGCCGTCTCGCGAACCCGCGAGGGGAGCGGCGGATGCCTGCTGATAGAGGGCCCGGCGGGGGTCGGCAAGAGCGGCTTGATGGCGAGCGGGCGAGCGCTTGCCCAGGAAGCGGGGCTGCGGGTGTTCGAAGCCCGCGGCGCCGCGCGTGAGCGCGGCTTCGCCTTCGGCGTGGCGCGGCAGCTGTTCGAGCAGCCGGTCGCCGCCGCGAGCGACGGCGAGCGCCAGACGCTGCTCGCCGGAGCGGCCGGCCTCTCGGGGCGGCTCGTCGGCGATGCCGGCCCGGAGGTCGTCGCGCAGGGCGCGGACACCGCGTTCGCGGCGCTCCACGGCCTCTATTGGCTGACCGTGAACCTGGCCGACGACGGCCCGTTGGTGCTCGCCGTCGACGACGCCCACTGGGCCGACCCCTCATCCATGCAGTTCCTCGGCTACCTGGCGCGCCGCATCGAGGGCCTGCCGGTGCTGTTGCTCGCCGCCGCGCGGCCCGCGGACCCGGACGGCGAGGAGCTCTGGCGCGAGCTCACGAGCGATCCCGCCGCCGAGATCCTGCGGCCGGGCACCCTGTCCGAGCCGGCGGTGGCACAGCTGCTGCGCAGCCGGCTTGGCACCGAGGTGGACGAGAAGTTCAGCGCCGCCTGCCACGAGGCCACGGGCGGCAACCCCCTGTTCCTGCGTGAGCTCGTGGCCGCACTCGATGCGGCACAGGTGGAGCCGAGCGCCGACGCCGCGGCCGCCGTGGAGACGGTTGGACCGCCCGCCGTGGGCCGCTTCGTCCTGCGACGGCTCGAGCGGCTCGGCGCGCCCGCCACCGAGTTGGCCCGCACAGTCGCCGTCCTCGGCGGGACGAGCGACGTTCCGCTCGCCGCCCGTGCGGCGGGAATCGATCCGCGAGGAGGCCCGCAACGTCGCCGACCTGCTCGTGCGCGCCGACGTCTTCGCCGCCGACCGCGAGCTCGGCTTCGTGCACCCGATCATCGAGGCGGCGATCTACGAGGACCTGCTGCCGGGAGAGCGCGCCGCCCGTCACGCCGCCGTCGCGGGGTTGCTCGAGCAGTCCGGGGCGCCGGCGGAGCGGGTCGCCACGCATCTGCTGCAGACCACGCCCGCCGGCGATCCCGCAACCGTCGCAACCCTGCGTGCCGCCGCCGCCAGCGCGGCCCAGCGCGGCGCGCCCGCGGCCGCGATCGGATACCTGCGGCGAGCGCTGGACGAGCCGCCCACACAAGAGCAGCGGGCGGCGGTGCTCGCCGATCTGGGCCAATTGGAGACCACACGCTTCGATGGCGAGGCGGCCGAGGCGCACCTGCTGGCGGCACTCGAGAGCCCGGCCGACCCAGCCGACCACGCGCGGGCGGCGATCTGGCTGAGCCGCGCATCGATCTCGTTCTCGCGGCCGCAGGCTGCGCGACGTGGCGCTCGAGGCGCTCCTGGAGCAGCGTGACAATGCGGACCGGCAGGGAGCGCTGGAGCTCGAGGCGGCCGCCGTGGTGCTCACCCGGCTCGAGCTCTCGCTGCGGGAGCTGAGCGCCGAGCGGCTCGACGAGTTCCTGCGCCGTGCGGGCGACCACGCGCGCTTCGAGCCGATCGCGCGCCTGCATGCCGTCGGTGAGCGCCAGGCCGCCGGTGCGCCGGCGTCAGAGGTGGCTGACGAGGTGGTCGGCATCCTCCGTACGGGTCCGCCCGCGGACCCGTTCGCCTTTCACGCGGCGATCGACCTGCTGATCCGGACAGAGCGCTACGACGCCGCTGCGCCCTTCATCGACGCGGCGCTCGAGACGACGCGGGCGCTCGGGCTGCCCGCGCAGATGGCTGCGCTCCACACCGAGCGCGCGCTGATGGAGGTCGGACGCGGGGCGCTCGCGGATGCCGACGTCGATGTGCAGATTGCACTCGAGCTCATCCCGGACGGCTACTTCCTGCTTCCCCATGTCTTCGCCGTCGCGATGGTGGTCGCGCTCGAGCGGGGTGAGCTCGAACGGGCGCAGGAGCTCGCCGCCCGTGACCCGGAACGCCTCGAGCGCGAGCGCCTGTTCGCCGACCGCTACCTGGTCAGCAGGGGCCGCGTCCGCAGCGCCGCCGGGGACCTCCGCGGCGCGCTGGCGGACTACGAGCGCTGCGCCAGCTTCCTCGAGCGCTACGAAACGCCGGCGCTCGTCAGCTGGCGGCCACATGCGGTCGTCGCGCTCATGCAGCTCGGTGACGAGGAGCGCGCCCGAGCGCTCGCGAGCGAGGAGCTGGCGACGGCCCGCGCGTTCGGGGCGCCAGGCGAGCTTTCGCGCGCTCTGCGCAGCGGCGGCCGCGCGTTCGGCGGCGACGATGGCCTCGATCTGCTCGAGGAGGCGGTGACGGTCGCGGAGCGCTCGTCGGCCCGGCTCGAGGCCGCCCACGCGCTCGCGGACCTGGGGGGCGAGCTCGTGCAGCGGCGCCGCCGGCGCGAGGGCCGCGAGGCGCTCCGGCGCGCGCTCGAGCTGGCGCGGGCATGCGGCGCCGCGGCGCTCGCCGAGCGCGTCCGCGGCGACCTCGGCGCGGGCGGAGGCCGCGCTCCGCGGCTCGAGCTGACCGGGGTCGAGGCGCTCACGCCGGCGGAGCGGCGGGTGTGCGAGCTCGCCGCCGGCGAACGCACCAACCGCGACATCGCCCAGCAGCTGTTCGTCACGGAGAAGACCGTCGAGCTGCATCTGACGAACGCCTACCGGAAGCTCGGGATTCGTTCACGCTTCCAGCTCGCCTCGGCGCTCGCGAGCGGCTAGCGGCCGGAGCCAGACCGGCGGAAAGCCTGGGGGAAACCCTGGGGTCCCTCCCATTGTCCGGCGCTCGCTGCGGTTTCAGGCTTCCCCTCGAACTCGATGGAAGGAAGCCCCCAATGACCGGCCCGCTCTACCACCTTGGCCGCTTCTCCTCTCGCCACAACCGGCTCGTGATCGCAGCCTGGATCGTTGTCGTGATCGGGCTCGTGCTCGGGGGTCGCGCCGTCGGCGACCGCACGAGCGACGACCTGACGCTGCCCGGAACGGGCTCAACCAAGGCGACCGATGTCCTGGCGTCGAAGTTGCCCGACCAGGCCAACGGCAGCAACCCGCTCGTGCTGCAGTCGACGAACGGCAAGCTGACCAACAAGGAGAACAAGAAGGCCGTCAACGCGACGGTCAAGGAGGTCAAGGCGACGCCGCACGTGATCGGGGCGGTCAACCCGCTCTCGGACAAGGGCTCCGAGTTCCTGTCGAAGGACAAGAAGATCGCCTACATCCCGGTCAGGCTCGACGTCAGCCAGAGCGACATCACCAACGACGAGGCCCAGGCCGTGCTGGACGCCGGCGAACCCGCCGAGCAGGCGGGCATCGACGTGGCGCTCGGCGGCTACGCGGGCCAGCAGCTCTCGAAGCCCGACACGCACATGAGTGAGGCGATCGGGCTCGGCGCCGCGGTGATCATCCTGCTGTTCGCGTTCGGGACCGCCACCGCGATGGCGCTGCCGATCGTGACCGCAATCCTCGGACTGATGAGCGCCCTGGCGCTGATCAGCATCCTGGGCCTGTTCACCGACGTGCCCACGGTCGCGCCGACGCTCGCCACGATGATCGGCCTCGGCGTGGGGATCGACTACGCGCTCTTCATCGTCACTCGCCACAAGCTGCAGCTGCGCGACGGCATGGAGATGCAGGAATCGATCGCGCGCGCGACCGCAACGGCGGGCGGCGCCGTGCTGTTCGCGGGCACGACGGTCGTGATCGCGCTGGCCTCGCTGCTGTTCGCGGGGATCCCGCTCGTGACCAAGCTCGGCTTCTGCGCAGCCGCCGCGGTCGTGGTCGCAGTGCTGGCTGCGACAACGCTGCTGCCGGCCCTGCTCGGCGCCCTCGGCCCGCGGATCAACTCGCTGCGGGTGAAGCTCGGGCGCACGCACCCGGACGATCACCGCCCGCACGGCTGGGCGCGCTGGGCGCGCGGCGTCGCGCGCCGGCCTTGGATCTCGATGGTGGCGGCGACCGCCGTCCTGATCGTGCTCGCGCTGCCGCTCCTGAACCTGCACCTAGGCCAGTCCGACACCGGCGCGATGCCGGAGTCGACCACCGCCCGCCAGGCCTATGACGGACTCGAGAAGGGCTTCGCCGCGGGGACGAACGGGCCGCTGCTGGTGGCGGCGGAGCTCGGCACACCCGCCAAGCCGGACCAGAAGAACCTGAACGAGATCAACAACAAGCAGAAGCAGCTCAAGCAACAGCAGCAGCAGATCGAGCAGGAGGCGATGCTGCAGGGCGCGACCCAGCAGCAGGCACAGGCCGAGGCGCAGCAGCAGACCCAGTCGCAGTCGGACAAGCTCGCGCAGCAGAAGAAGCTCGCCGAGAACCCGGCGACGGACCCGCGGCTGACGAAGCTCTCCGACCAGATCGCGAAGACGCCGGACGTCAAGTCCGTGTCGCCGCCCGCGCTCGACAAACACGGCACCGCGGCCGTGTACACGGTGATCTCGAACTCGGCGCCGTCCTCGGACAAGACCGAGGACCTCGTCAACCAGCTGCGCAACGAGACGATCCCGAACGCGACCAAGGGCACCGACGTGAACGCCTGGGTCGGTGGCCAGACGGCGGGCTACATCGACCTCGCGACCCGCATCAGCGACAAGCTGCCCGCGATGATCCTGATCGTCGTCGGGCTCAGCTTCATCGTGCTGATGCTGGCCTTCCGGTCACTGGTCGTGCCGGCCAAGGCGGCGGTCATGAACCTGCTGTCGGTGGCCGCCGCCTACGGCATCGTGACCTTCGTGTTCCAGGAGGGTCACGGCGCGTCGCTGATCGGCCTCGACGGTCCGATCCCGATCGTCAGCTTCGTGCCGTTGCTGATGTTCGCGATCCTGTTCGGCCTCTCGATGGACTACGAGGTGTTCCTGCTCACCCAGATCAAGGAGCACTACATGGAGTCCAAGCGGCCGACCCACGCGGTCATCGAGGGGCTCGCGAACACCGGCCGGGTGATCACCTCGGCGGCGCTGATCATGGTCTGCGTGTTCACCGGCTTCGTGCTCAACGGCGACCCGGTGGTCAAGCAGTTCGGGGTCGGGTTGGCGGTCGCGATCGCGATCGACGCAACGGTCGTGCGCTGCCTGCTGGTGCCGGCGGTGATGACCCTCCTCGGCAAGGCCAGCTGGTGGATGCCGAGCTGGCTCGGCCGGAGGCTGCCGCGGATCAGCGTCGAGGGCGAGGAGTACTTCGCGAAGCACCCGATGCCGCCCGCGGAGGCGAAGGCCTGACCCCCCAGCCGAGGTCGGCCGCGGCAGCCCGCACCGCCACCCGCAGCGCCCTGACGGAAGGACGCTCGGCGTCGGCGGTGCGGGTCGCCATGAAGATCGTCCGGTGGAGTGAGCCCTCGGCAATCTCCCTGACGGCGACGCCGGGCTGAGTCTCGGGGGCGACGAGCTCCGGCAACAGCGTCACGGCCCGCCCGCCGCCAACCAGGGCGAGGCTCGTGACGCTGTCGTTGGTGCGGTGGCGGATGTCCGGATCGAAGCCGCCGAGCTCGCGGCAGGTCCTGATCACGATCTCCTCCCAGCCCGTGTCGGGATGGCCGGTCGTCCAGGCCTCGCCTGCGAGCTCGCCGAGCGCGACCGCGCGCCGGCGGCGTCGGGCGGCGGGGTGGGACTCCGGAAGCACCAGCCGCACGGGATCGAGGTGCAGGTCCTCGCGCGTGACGCCGGCGGGGCGCGACAGCGGCTGGTGCTGCCACTCGTCGGCCAGGACGAGGTCGACGTCGCCGAGCGCGAGCGCCGGCAGCGACTCCTCGGGCTCCGCCTCGACGAGCTCGCAGCGCAGTCTCGGGGCCTCGCGCGCGAGGGCCTGCATTGCCGGCACGGCGAGCGCGAGCGCGGTCGACTGGAACGTCGCGATGCGGCCGCGGCCGGCCACGTCGCCGGCCGCCGCGGCGAGCTCCGCCTGGGCCAGCTCGGCGCGCTCGAGCAGAGCGCCGGCATGCCCGACGAGCACGAGCGCGGCATCGGTCAGCCGCACACCTCGGCCCGCCGGCTCGAGCAGCTCCACGCCCGCCTCGCGCTCGAGGACGCCCAGCTGCTGCGAGACCGCCGACGGCGTGAACTGCAGGGCGTCGGCGACCGCGGCGATCGTGCCGCGCGCGTGCAGCTCGTGGAGCAGCCGCAGCCGGTGCAGGTCGAGCGTCACCCAGAAGCGATGCTACTGAATCATCGTTAGAAACGTGAGTTGCTCCTAATGGCTTCCGGCGCCACCATCGCGCCATGCCAGCAATCGGGATCATCGCCTGCCTCGCCTCCGCGGCCGCGTTCGGCGCCATGGGGGTCTTCGGAAAGCTCGCCTACGACGAGGGCGCGACCGTCGGCACCCTGCTCGCCACGCGCTTCGTCCTGGCGGCCGCGCTGTTCTGGCTGTTCGTCGCCTGGTCCGGGGGCGCGCGCGTCCTGCGCGGCCTCTCCGCCCGCGACGTCGGGATCGCGCTCGCGCTCGGAGCCATCGGCTACGGAGCCCAGGCGGGCGGCTACTTCGCGGCGCTCGAGCGTCTCGACGCGTCGCTGCTGTCGCTACTCGTGTACACGTTCCCGGTCATGGTCACGGTGACCGCCATCGCGCTCGGGCGCGAGCGCGCCAACCGCCGCACCGCGGGGGCGCTGGCGCTCGCCTCGTCCGGGCTCGTCCTGGTCCTGGCCGGCGCGGCAGCGGGCGCGCTCGACCCGGTCGGCACCGCGCTCGGGCTCGGCGCGGCCGTCGTCTACACCGGCTACATCCTGATCTCGGAGGGCGTCGCCCTGCGCGTGCGGCCGCTCGCGCTCAGCACGCTCGTCTGCACGGGCGCGGCCGCCACGCTGACGGTCGCCGGGCTCGCCGGCGGCGACCTCGACCCGGGGGGCGTCAGCGCCACCGGCTTCGTCTGGCTCGCGGGCCTCGCGCTCGTCTCGACGGTCGCAGCAGTAACGCTCTTCTTCGCCGGGCTGCGGCGCGTGGGACCGAGCGCCGCCTCGATCCTGTCGACGCTCGAGCCGGTGGTGACCGTCGCCCTCGCGTTCGCGATCTTCGGCGAGTCGCTCGGGCCCGCGCAGCTGGCAGGCGGCGCGCTCGTGCTGATGGCCGTGATCGCCGTCCGAGCTCCCACCCGCCGGCCGCTGGAGGTGGCCGCATGAGCGGGCCGCTCGATGGCAAGGTCGCGCTCGTCGCGGGCGCCACGCGCGGGGCCGGGCGCGGCACCGCCGTCGCGCTCGGCGAGGCCGGCGCCACGGTCTACTGCACGGGGCGCAGCACGCGCGAGCAGCGCTCGGAATACGACCGGCCGGAGACGATCGAGGAGACCGCCGAGCTCGTCGAGGCCGCCGGCGGCACCGGCATCGCCGTGCAGGTCGACCATCTCGTGCCTGCCGAGGTCGCCGCGCTCGTCGAGCGGATCGAGCGCGAGCAGGGTCGCCTGGACGTGCTCGTCAACGACATCTGGGGCGCCGAGCAGCTGTTCGAGTGGGACAAGCCGCTCTGGGAGCACGACCTGGACAGGGGGTTGCGCACCCTGCGGCTGGCGGTCGACACGCACCTGATCACGAGCCACTTCGCGCTGTCGCTGCTGATCCGCGCGCCCGGCGGGCTCGTCGTCGAGATGACCGACGGGACGCGCGAGTACAACGAGGCGAACTACCGCGTGTCCGCCTACTACGACCTCGCCAAGGCGTCGGTGCTGCGGCTCGCGTTCGCCCAGGCCCAGGAGCTCGCACCGCACGGCTGCACCGCCGTTGCGCTCACGCCCGGCTGGCTGCGCTCGGAGATGATGCTCGAGATCTACGGCGTGACGGAGGACAACTGGCGCGAGGCCACCGGCGGCAATGGGCACTTCGCCGCGATCTCGGAGAGCCCGCGCTTCGTGGGGCGTGCGGTGGCGGCGCTCGCCGCCGACCCGGAGCTCCAGACGCGCAACGGCGGATCCTTCTCGTCGGGCGGGCTCGCACGCGAGTACGGCTTCACCGACGTCGACGGCTCACAACCGGACTGCTGGCGCTACCTGGTCGAGGTGCAGGACAGGGGGCTGCCGGCCGACCCCAGCGGCTATCGCTGAGGGCCGGCCGGCACGGCGGAGGTCAGACGAGCGCCTCCTGGCGCACCTGCGTGAGGCGGAAATGGTTGCCCGACGGGTCGCGGAACCCGGAGTCGATCCCGTAGGGACGCTCCTCGGGCTCTTCGACGAACTCGAGGCCGCGCTTCTTCAGCGCCTCGACGTCCGCCTGGATGTCGTCGGTGGTGAGGAAGACGGTGCCCGCGAAGCCCTTGGCCATCAGCTCCCGCACCTCCTTCTGTGTCTCGGGGTCCATCACCGGCGGGCCGGGGATCGCCATCAGCACGATGGCGATGTCCTCCTGGCCGCGCGGGCCGACGGTCAGCCAGCGGAAGTCGCCCATCTCGGGGAAGGTCGCGTCCACGCGCACCTCCATGCCGAGCTTCTCGGTATAGAAGGCAAGCGCCTCGTCCTGGTCATGGACCCACAGCTGAGCGGTGCTGATCTTGATCATCCCGTGTCTCCTTGGGGGTGGAAGTGACTGGCAGGAGACACGCTACGGAGCGCGGCCGTCCACGTCTTCTCGAAACGTGCGGTGTTGCGGGCGCCCGTACGCGCGCAGCACGCAGCTCGGCAGCTGGGCGCGCTGGATCGCGGGCGGAAAGCGGGCCCGATAGGCCGTTGGAGACTCGCCGAAGGTGCCGGTGAAGCTCGTCGTGAACGAGCCGAGGCTCTGAAGCCCCACCGCGAGGCAGATGTCCGTGACCGAGCGATCCGTGTTGCGCAGCAGCGCGGCCGCCCGCTCGAGCCGGCGCGTGAGCAGATAGGCGTGCGGCGTCTCCCCGAACACGCGCCGGAACTCGCGGCTGAAATGCGCCCGCGAGAGGCCGGCGGCGCGCGCCATGTCGTCCACGTCGAGCGGCTCGAAGTAGCGCGCGTCGGCGAGGTCCTTGGCGCGCAGGAGGTGGCGAGCGGGCGGGACGAAGCTCTGGGCCATCCGTCCGCCCGACGATAGAGGCGCGCGCTGCGCCGGCGGCGGAACTAGGCCTTCGAGCGCTTGCGTGCGCCCTTGCGACTCGCGGTACTGCGCTTCTTCGCCTTGGCGCGCCGGGTCCGCGCCGCCTTCTTCGCCGCGGTCTTGCGATCACCACGGCGGAGGTGACCACGCAGCTCGGTCACACCCGCGTCGAGGCGCTCGACGGTGTCACGCAGCCGCTTCGGCGCGCGGCCGCTCTTCGCCTCTCCGGGCAGTTCCGTCAGCTCGCGGGCGACCTTCTTGCGCACGCCGCTTGAGCGCAAGCGGCGGTAGAGCTTCTTGTCCTTGACCTTCGCCATCGTGGTCCTCGCTTTCGGGTCCCCCGTGGCTACCCGGCGCGGCTCAAATGAAGCAGCGACGCAGCGAGTCCAGGTGCGCGCTCTCCGGACCCGCGGAGGCGCGGCGTAGGCTGCGGCGATGCGCTCCCTGCCCGCAGCGGTCGCACGAGTGGCGAGCGAGCTCGCCGGACTGCCGGGTGCGGTCGCCGTGGCACTGGGCGGCTCGCGGGCGACGGGGACTCACCGCCCCGACAGCGACTGGGACCTCGGCGTCTACTACCGAGACTCGCTCGATCCCGAGGCCGTCCGAGCGCTCGGGCACCCCGGCTACGTGTCGGATCTGGGCGAGTGGGGGCCGATCGTCAACGGCGGCGCCTGGCTGACCGTCGACGGCATCGCGATCGACGTGCTCTTCCGCGACCTCGGCGTGGTCGAGCGCTGGCTTGACGATGCCGAGCGGGGCCGCTTCGAGGTGCTCCTTCAGAACGGCTACATCGTCGGCGCGCCGACCTACGTCCCCGTCGGCGAGCTTGCGATCAACCGGCCGCTGAGCGGCGAGCTGCCGCGGCCGGATTACCCCGAGCCGCTTGCGGACGCGGCCGTCGAACGCTGGCGCGGGCGGGCCTCGGTGTCGCTCATGTTCGCGCGCATGCACGCCGGCGCCGCGGACCGGGTGTGCTGCGCGGGCATGCTCGCCGGGGCGGTCCTCTGCGAGGCCCACGCGCGGCTCGCCGCGCGAGGCGAGTGGGTGCTGAACGAGAAGCGCCTCGTCGAGCGCGCCGGGCTGGACGAGGTGCAACCGCTGCTGGGTGAGCGGGGCGCCGAGGCTGTCGACGCGGTCGCTGCCGCGCTGGGGGTCGAGCCGCTAAGCGTGCGCTAGCTCTTCGGCGGGAGCGAGGCCGCGAAGCGCGTGCCGCGACTCACCCAGGCGGCGAGCTCGCGCTTGCGGCCGAGCTCCTCCGGAGCGACGAACACCCAGCCCTTCATCTGCCGGCTGCCCATCTCCATCGGGCTCGTGCCGGGCCGCTCGAGGGCCTCGTCGAACGCGTCGGGGCCGACCCGCACGAGCAGCCCGCCACGCGACGAGACCGCGACGGCGAGGTTGCCGTGTAGGAGAAAGGACAGGCCGCCGAACATGCGCTGCTCTGTCAGCCCCGCCTCGCCGGCGAGGAGGTCACGCACGCGCTCCGCGAGCCGCTCGTCGTAGGCCACGTCCCGAACGCTAGCGCCGCGCTCAGACCGCCAGCGACTCGATCCGCGCGCTGATCGCCCGCTCGGCGCGGTCGAAGACGGCCGGGTCGTGCATGAGCTGGAAGTGCTGGTGGGCGGCCGCGCCGAGGGCATCGAGCTCGAACGCGATCTGCTCTTCCTCGACCGTCGGATCGATGTCGCCCGCCTCCTGCGCCTTGCGGACCTCGCGCGTGAGAAACGCCAGGAACTCGCGCGCGTCCTGCGTGACCACCTCGCGCACCTTGCTGTCCGGCCGGCCGTCGAACTCCGCCTTGACCGAGTGGAAGAAGCAGCCACCCGCGAAGACCTGGTCGCGGTAGTACTGCAGCCAGTCGTGCAGCAGCGCCTCGAGCCGGGCGCGGCCGCGCGGCAGATGGCGGGACGGCTTGACGACGCGATCGACGAAGCGCCTGCGCGCCGCATCGATCGTCGCGAGCTGGAGCTCCTCCTTCGAGCCGAAGTGCGCGAACAGGCCGCTCTTGCTCATCCCGAGCTCGGACGCGAGCGTCCCGATCGTCAGGCCCTCGAGCCCGTTGACGGATGCCAGGTCGGCGGCGGCCTGCAGGATCGACTCGCGCGTCCGGTTGCCGCGCCGGCGGCGGCCGTCGGCATGCTCGCCGACCGCGTCCGGGTCGGCGACCGCCAGCGTCTCGAGATCGTCGGGCGTGGTCATTTCGTGAAGAAAGTAGCACGACCGTTCGTACTGTGCTACAAAGTACGACCGATCGTGCTTTTTGTTTGCACACCCGAAGGAGCGCAGGAAGGACATGACCTACCTCACGCGCGAGCCCCACGTACTGCCGTTCACCCACCACGTGCCGATGTTGCGGGGCGCGCCCTGGCGGCGCATCGCCGTGCTCGGCGACAGCATCGCCGAGGGGGTGCGCGAGCCGCATGACGGCTTCCGCGACCTCTCCTGGATCGAGCGCATCGTCGAGCCGCTCGCCGCGGTCGCGCCCGGCCTGACGGTGATGAACCTGGGGCAGCGCGACCTGCGCGCGGCCGAGGTGCGCGAGCTGCAGCTGCCGGCGGCGCTCCGCTTCCGGCCCGACCTGGCCATCGTCGCGGCCGGCGGCAACGACGCGCTGCGGCGCTCGTTCTCGCCCGAGCGCGTGGCGGACGAGCTGGACGCGATCGTGGCCCCGCTGCGCGAGGCGGGCGCCGACCTCCTGATGCTCGAGCTGATGGACATCGTCGCGTCCGGGCTGATCCCGCCAGAGCACGCGGCCGCACTCGACGAGCGGATGAGCGGACTGGCGCAGGCAACACGCGAGGTCGCCGCACGCCACGGCGCGATGCTCGTTGAGATGCGCGGACACCCGATTTCCGCCGATCAGGGCGTGTACGCGAGCGACCGGCTGCACCTGAACGCCCGCGGGCACGCGATCGTCGCGAGCGAGGCGATCAAGGTGATGGGCGACTCCCTGCACGCGAGGGTCGCGGCATGAGCGTCTCGCGCCTCGTCCCGGAGCTGACGATCGAGCTCTCGCTGGAGGAGATCCTCGAGGACCTCTGCTGGCCGAACCCGCCGCCCGGGCGCTGGCGCCTGGACGCCGGCGGCTACCCCCCGAACGGGCGCCCGACCGTGAGCGCGCGCCGAAGCGGCTCGTCGAGATCGAGGAAGCGTTCGTCCGGCTCGACGCCCAGGGCGTCCAGCATCGTGCTGTAGAAGCAGCGTGCGGAGGCGGCGGCCACGACGTCGAGGACGTCGCGGTCGCTGAGGCCGAGCGCGCGCAGCCGATCGACGTCCTCCCGAGTCACAGTGGTGGCGTCGCCGGCGACCTTCTCAGCGAGGTCCATGACGGCGACGTCGACCTCGTCGAGGCCCGCGTGGCGGTGGTCGGCGACGACGTCGAGCAGCTGCTCGTCGGACATGAACCGGTCCGCGAGCACCGAGCCGTGCGCGAGCGCGCAGTACGAGGACCGCAGCCGGCGCGCGGCCGCGAGCGTCACCAGCTCGTAGCGGCGCAGGTCCATGTCGCCCTTGACAGCGTCCAGCAGTCCCCGCCAGGCGGCGTATAGCTCGGGGTGGAGCGAGAACGCGCGCGTGTAGTTGGGCACCCGACCCTGCGCGTCGCGATCGGCGTCGTAGAGCTGCACGACCGGCTCCGGAGCGCCGGACTCTGGAACGGTCTCGATGAAGGTCATCGCTGGAGCCTACGTCCGGGCGGCCCGCGAGCATGCCCCCGTATGAGCGCCCGGCCGGATGAGGCTCTGGGCGGCGCCGAGATCCCGCCCAAGCGCGTCGAGATCGTCGTCTCGGGTCTGACGGTCTTGAAGGCGGCGATCATCGCTCTGGGCGTCTACCTTGCGATCGTCGCGAGCGAGGTGCTGCTCACGATCGGGCTGGCTTTCGTGTTCGCGCTCGGCCTAGATCCGCTCGTCGGCTGGTTCACCCGTCGCGGCGTCGGCCGCGGCAAGGCGTCGCTGCTGGTCTTCGGCCTGCTCTTCCTGATCGCCGCCGTGATCGTGATCTGGGCCGCTGTGCCGCTCTGGAACGAGGTGCGCCATCTCACCGGCGACCTACCGAGCTACATGAGCGATCTCCAGGACGAGCCGCTGTTCAAGGAGCTCGACGAGCACACCGACGTTGCGAACAAGGCCGAGGACCTCGCCAAGAACATCGCGGACAAGATCCCTGAGGCGGCGAGCTCCTTGCTCGGGATCACGGGCGCGCTCGTCGGGACCGTCCTGAGCGTCGTGACGCTCGTGTTCCTCACGCTGTTCCTGCTGATCGGGCTGCCCGACCTCAAGCGCGGCGCGCTCGCGCTGCTGCCGCCGCAGGAGGCGGCTCGCGTCGAACGGCTGATGAAGGAGGTCACGGAGACGATCTCCTACTCGCTTGTCGGCAACCTCGCGATCTCGGTGATCGCGGGAACGGTCGTCGGCGTGACGGCGGTGATCATCGGGGCGCCCTTCCCGGTCGTGCTCGCGCTGATCGTCGGACTGTTCGACCTGATCCCCCAGATCGGCTCGATGATCGCCGCGATCATCGTCGTGCTGATCACGCTCGCCGGCTCGGGAGTGGCGGACGCGGTGATCATGCTGCTCGTGATCCTCGTCTACCAGCAGATCGAGAACTACGTGATCCAGCCGCTCGTATACCGGCGAGCGGTCTCGCTGTCGGGCTTCGCCACGATCGCAGTGGTGCTGGCAGGTGGTGCGTTGCTCGGGGTGATCGGCGCCATCCTGGCCGTCCCGGTCGCGGCGTCGATCAAGGTCGTGGTGGCGGACCTCACCGCGGCCCGGCGCGCCCGCATGGCAGAGCTCAGGGGAGCGGGCTAAAGCAGGATCTGACCGCCCGAGCGACGAACCCCGCCCTTGGACATTCGCGGCGGTCAATCGAGGAGGCTTCATGGCTACTCAGGGGCAGTACCCGGGCGATAACGAGCCCGTTTCCGGCTGGGCTGTCGGCGGGGTCACCTTCGCCGCCTGCGTTCTCATACTTGATCGGGTTCTTCCAGGTGATCGCAGGGCTCGTGGCGATCATCGACGACAGCTTCTACGTCGTCACGCAGAACTACACCTTCGATCTCGACACGAGCGCGTGGGGCTGGATCCACCTGCTGATCGGCATCCTGCTCGTGATCACCGGCTTCGGGCTCTTCAACCGTTCCGCCTGGGCGGGCTACACCGCGATCTTCCTCGCGATGCTGAGCGCCCTGGCGAACTTCTTCTTCATCCCGTACTACCCGTTCTGGGCGATCCTCCTGATCGCGCTGGACGTCTGGGTGATCTGGGCGCTCACGCGGCCCGGCGCCGTCCGGACCTAGCTCATATCTCACAGCGGCCCGCCGCCCGGCGGGCCGCGCTGTACCTTGCGGGGCGTGGGCCGGCCTGCACCGACGAGTGCGCGGCTGCTCGACCGCGACCGCGAGCTGGGCGAGATCCTCGAGCGCCTCGACGCCGCTCGCACGGGAGCGGGCTCGGCGCTCGTCGTCGAGGGGCCCGGCGGGATCGGGAAGACGGAGTTGCTGCTGGCGGCCGAGCGGGAGGCACGCGCGCGCGGCATGTGCGTGCTGACCGCACGCGGCGCCGAGCTCGAGCGCGAGTTCGCCTTTGGAGTGGTGCGGCAGCTGTTCGAGGCGCGCGTCCACGGCCCCGACGCCGACGAGCTCATGGACGGGGCCGCGGCGCTGTGCGCGCCCGTCTTCGAGCTGGTTGGACACGGTGAGGAGGACGAGCGCTCGTTCGCCGTGCTGCACGGGCTCTACTGGCTGTGTGCGAGCCTCGCGGACCGGGCCCCGCTGCTCGTGCTGGTCGATGACGCGCACTGGTCCGATCCGGCCTCACTGGCCTTCCTCGCCTACCTCGCCCGCCGCGTGGAGGACCTGCCGGTGGCGCTGGCCGTGGCGAGCCGACCCGGTGCCGAGGAGGTCGAGGAGCAGCTGCTCGAGGAGCTGCTCGGGCACCCCCGCGCCGGGCTCGTGCGGCCGGGACCGCTCGGCGGAGCCGCGCTCGAGGCGCTGCTGCGCGAGGAGACGGGCGACGACCCCGACGAGGCCTTCGTGGACGCCTGCCTCGCCGCGACCGAGGGCAACCCCTTTCTCGTGCGCGAGCTGGTGCGCGAGGTCGGCGAGCGCGAAATCGCAGCCTCGGCCCGTGACGCCGAACGGGTCCGCGAGCTCGGCCCGCGCACCGTGGCACGCCGCCTGCTCGCCAGGCTCGCGAACGCGTCCCCGCTGGCGGTCGAGGTGGTGCGAGCGGTCGCGGTGCTGGGCGCGGACGCGGACGTGCGCCGCCTGGCGCGGCTCGCCCACCTGCCGGCCGACGAGGTGGGCCCGGTCCTCGATGCGCTGCGCACGGCCGACGTCCTGACGGGCGAGCAGCCCGTCGAGTTCGTGCACCCGATCACCCGCTCGGCGATCTACGCGGCGATACCGGCCGGGGAGCGGGGGCGCCTGCACGGCCTCGCCGCGGAGCTGCTGCGCACGGAGGGCGCCGCGAGCGAGCGCATCGCGAGCCACCTGCTCGTGACCGAGCCGGGCGGTGCCGAGGCGACCGTCGACTTCCTCGTCTCCGCCGCCCATGGGGCGCTGGGGCGCGGCGCCCCGAGCTCGGCGGCCGCCTACCTGCGTCGTGCGCTCGCGGAGCCGCCCGCCGCGGACGAGCGGGCCAGGCTGCTGGCCGAGCTCGGCTCCGCCGAGTCGCTCGTCGGCGACGCCCGCGCGATCGGCCACCTGAGCGAGGCGCTCGAGAGCTCACCCGAGAGCGAACCGCGCAGGATGGCCGCACTCGCGCTCGCCCAGTTCTTCGTCCTCTCGGGCGAGACGGGGCGCGCGGCCTCCCTCTATGAGTCAGCCGCCCCTCGGCATGAGCGCTGGGCGCTCCGGCTGGAGGCATCCGCCGTAGCCGCGGGCGTGGGCGACGTGGCGGTGGCGCCGCTGATGGCGGAGCGCGTCGACGCGCTGCGAGCGGTCGTGGAGCGGGATCCCGGTGCTCCGTCGGGGGTCTTCGCCGCGGTTGCGATCGCGAATGCGCAGACGGCCACGCCCGCCGGCGAGATCGTTGCGCCGGCGAGGCGGGCGCGCGCCGGCGCGAAGCGCCGCGGCCTCGGCTGGGCGACCTGGCTCGTCGCCCTCTTCACCTCGCTTCTCTTCGCAGAGCACTACGACGAGGCCGAGGAGCTCGTCGAAGAGGGGCTCGCGATCGCCCGCTCGCGGGGATCCGAGATCCACTTCGCGATGTGCTCCGCGATGCGCAGCTGCCTGGCGCTGCGCCGGGGGGCGCTGGGCGACGCCGAGGAGGACGCGCGCGTGGCCCTGCAGGCGGCCCCGCGCCAGGCCCACGGCTTCTACGGGATGTTCGCGCTCGCGGGCCTGACGGAGGCCCTCGTCGAGCGCGGACTGCCGGCCGAGGCCGAGCGCGAGCTGGAGCGGATCGGGCTCCCGGAGCGCTCGTCCGCGCTCACCTACGGCCCCCTGCTCAGCGCGCGCGGGCGGCTGCGGCTTGCGCAGGGGCGCGCCGAGGAGGCGCTGGAGGACTTCCTGGCAGCCGGGCGCCATCTGCTGCGCGGCGAGTGCACCACGCCGAGCGCCGCCGCGTGGCGCTCCGGCGCCGCCGGCGCGCAGCTCGCGCTCGGAGACCCGGAGGCCGCCCGAGCGCTCGCGGCCGAGGAGGCCGAGCTCGCCCGGACGGCGGGCTTTCCCCGCGCGCTCGGCATCGCCCTGCGAGCCGAGGGACTCGCCACGGGTGGCGAGAGCGGCCTCGCGCTGCTGGAGGCCTCGGTCGAGTCGCTCGAGCGCTCGCAGGCACAGCTCGAGCTCGGCAGGTCGCTCGCCGAGCTCGGTGCGCGGCTCAGACGCGACGGACGCCGCGCGGACTCGCGCGAGCCGCTGCGGCGCGCGCTCGATCTGGCCAGCCGCTGCGGCGCAGCTGCGCTCGCCGAGCAGGCCCGCACCGAGCTCCGCGCCGCGGGGGGGCGGCCGCGCCAGGACGTGCTGTCGGGGCCCGGCTCACTCACCGCGAGCGAGCGGCGTGTCGCGGAGCTGGCCGCGGAGGGTCTCAGCAACCGCGAGATCGCCCAAGCGTTGTTCGTGTCCTTGCGCACGGTCGAAACCCACCTCACGCACGCGTTCCAGAAGCTCGACATCGACTCCCGCACGAAGCTCGCCGACGCCCTGCGCGGCACCACGACATGAAAATCTCGTGGTCGGGCCACGATGCGCCGCCGGCCCCCGGGGCAGACCATCGGCGCATGAACACGACTGCCGTGCAGACCGCGCCGACGACGCCGGCGACCCTCGACGATCAGACCCTGTGCGCCGCCTTCCAGCGCACGGCCGCCGAGCGACCGGACGAGCTCGCGCTGGCCGACGAGCGCCACGCGGCCGGCATCAGCTGGCACGAGTACGGCGAGCGCGTGCGCCGCATCGCCGAGGGCCTGCACTCGCTCGGCCTGCGCCGCGGCGACACACTCGCCCTGCTGCTCACCAACCGCAGCGAGTTCCACCTCCTCGACGCCGCGGCGATCCACCTGGGAGCCGTGCCCTTCTCGGTCTACACGACGAGCGCACCCGAGCAGATCGAATATCTCCTGCGCGACTCGGGCGCCCGCGTGGTCGTGACGGAGACGGCCCTGCACGACCGGCTCGCGCAGGCGCTCGACCTGGGCGAGCGGCCGCCCGACTCACTCGTCATCGTCGACGGCCCGACCGGCGCCCTGACCCTCGACGAGCTGGAGCTGCGGCGTTCGGCCGGGTTCGACTTCGACGCGAGCTGGAGCGCCGTCGGCGCCGACGACCTGCTGACGCTCATCTACACCTCGGGCACGACCGGCCCGCCCAAGGGCGTCGAGCTGACGCACCGGAACCTGCTCGCCGCGTGGCGTGGCCTGCAGGCAGCCTGGGAACTCCCGCACCCGGGCAGCTCGACGATCTCCTACCTGCCCTCGGCGCATATCGCCGATCGCTTCGGCTGCCACTACGCCGGCATGCTCTTCGGCACGGCGATCACCTCGTGCGGCGACCCGCGCCAGGTCGGCAAGCTGCTTCCGGAGGTCCGGCCGACCGTGTTCGCGGCCGTCCCGCGCATCTGGCAGAAGCTCAAGGCGGGCGTCGAAGCCGCGCTCGGCGCGGAAGCCGACGACGCACGCCGCAATGCGATGGCCTGGGCGCTCGAGACCGGCCGGACGGTCGTCGAGCTCGAGCAGCGCGGCGAGGCGGTCCCCGCGGACCTGCGCGACGAGCTCGCGCGCGCCGATGAGCTCGTGCTGTCCGGCATTCGCGCCCGGCTCGGGCTCGACCGTTGCGAGATCGCGGTATGCGCTGCGGCGCCTGTGCCGCCGGAGGTGCTCACGTTCCTACAGGGCCTTGGGTTGCCGATCGTCGAGCTCTACGGGTTGTCCGAGACGTCCGCCGTCGCCACCGCCAACCGGCCTGGCCACCAGCGGATCGGAACGGTCGGCCAGCCGGCTCCGGGCGTGGAGCTGCGGCTCGCGGACGACGGCGAGATCCTCCTGCGCGGCGACGTGCTCATGCGCGGCTACCGCAACCGCCCGGACCAGACGGGCGAGGCGATCGACGCCGACGGCTGGCTCCACACGGGCGACGTGGGCGTGCTCGACGAGGACGGCTATCTGCGCATCGTCGACCGCAAGAAGGAGCTGATCATCAATGCGGCCGGCAAGAACATGTCGCCGGCGAACATCGAGTCGGCGCTCAAAGCCGCCAGCGGCCTGATCGGCCAGGCCTGCGTGATCGGCGACGCCCGGCCCTACAACGTCGCGCTGCTCACACCCGACGCGGAGGCGTCGGGCCGGCTCGCGCCCGAGGCCCTGCACGCCGAGATCGCCGCGGCGGTCGAGCGCGCGAACGCGCGCCTGTCGCGCGTCGAGCAGATCAAGCGCCACCGCCTGCTCGAGCACGACTGGATGCCCGGCGGCGTCGAGCTGACGCCGACGATGAAGCTGAAGCGGCGCGCGATCGCGAAGCGCTACGCGGACGAGATCGAGCGGCTCTACGCCTAGGCCCCGATTCGGCGTGGCCCCACGACCCGATCGCGGTCCGGGTCGAGATCGGGGGCCGTTGCAACGCGGCGGGGACGGTGAGAAGGTCGGTAGAGGCGACAGAAGGAGACGAGATGGCCGATCGCATGCTGTTCATCGCATGGGCAGAGCCTGTCCGCGGCAGGGAGGAACGTAGCCTGGAGGTATTCAACGACGCCCTGGGCTTCTATGGGCGCTGCCAGCAGGAGGGGCGTATCGAGAGCTTCGATGTCGCCCTGCTCGCCCCGAATCCCGATATCGGCGGCTACATCGAGCTGCACGGCAGCCCGGATCAGCTCAACGCACTGAGCGAGGATCTGGAATACCGGCGCATCCTCGCCGAGGCGACGACCGTGGTCGAGGGCATGCGCGTAATCGAGGGCGCCACCAACCAGGGCGTCGCCGAGGAGATGGAGATCTTCCGAGAGGCGATCAGCAAGGTCCCCCAGAGCGCCTGACGGGGTTCCCAAGCCGGCGCAGTGCGTTCGGCCGGCCGAGGAGGGATCGCCTGCCCGTCGAATGGGTATGGATCGCTCCGATGGATCGGCAGGGAAGGCCCGACCGGGCGCACATCGCCGCGCTGATCGAGACGGCGGCGACGAGACAGCGCGCCGCAGGTGGAGCGTTGGCGGCTCTCGTCGCGGCGCGACGGCCCGGGCCGGCGGATCGCTCACTCCCCGTCGCGGCGGAATGGCTGCGGCGCTGGCGGCCGCAGCGACTGACCGCCCCCGCGCCGGACTGCACTTGCGCGGCGGGGCGCTGCACGTGGTGTAACTGAATTCCGCTAGGTGAAGCGCTCGACGAGGTCGAGCGTACTCTCAGGCGGCCATGAACACGCAGTTCCGGGAGCGCACGGCCTGGGCACGCAATCTCGCCGCGCCGGTGCGCAGCTTCCTCAACACCGAGACGAGCGGCGCGCTCGCGCTCCTGGCCGCGTCGGTCGCCGCTCTCATCTGGGCCAACCTGCCCTGGTGGGAGTCCTACGAGTCGTTCTGGACCACCGACCTGTCGATCCGCATCGGCGACGACGCGCTGACGCTCGACCTGCGCGACTGGGTCAACGAGGGCCTCATGACGTTGTTCTTCCTCGTGGTCGGGCTCGAGGCGAAGCGCGAGCTCGACCTGGGCGAGCTGCGCGACCGGCGCAGCGTGGCGATCCCGGTGCTGGCCGCGCTCGGCGGACTCGCCGTGCCGGTGCTCATCTACCTCGCGATCAACGCCGGAGAGCCATCGTCGGACGGCTGGGGCGCCGCGATGTCGACCGACACGGCCTTCGCCCTCGGCGTGCTGGCGCTGGTGGCGCCGCAGGCGACGCGCCTGCGCGTTCGGCTCCTCACGCTCGTCGTCATCGACGACCTCGTGGCGCTGATCGTGATCGCGACCGTCTACACCGAGCACGTCGAGCTCATGCCGCTGCTGATCGCGCTCGGCCTGTTCGCGGTCCTGCTCGGGCTGCGCTTCGTGCCGGTCGCGGGACGCCTGCAGGTGGCGGCTCTGCTGGGCGTGGGGATCTGGATCGCGCTGCACGAGTCCGGCGTCGATCCGGTGATCACCGGCCTCGTCGTGGGGCTCGCCACGACCGCCTATACGCCCGCGCGCGGGGCGCTCGAGCGAGCGACCGAGCAGACGCGCACGTTCCGCGAGCAGCCGACGCCCGAGCTCGCCCGCTCGGCCCAGGTCGGCATCGCGGCCGCGCTGTCGGTCAACGAGAGGCTCCAGTACCGGCTGCACCCGTGGACCAGCTACGTGATCGTGCCGCTGTTCGCGCTCGCGAACCTGGGCATCCACCTCGACGGGCAGCTGCTGAGCGACGCAGCCACGTCACCGATCACGCTGGGGATCATCTGCGGGTACGTGGTCGGCAAGCCGGTGGGGATCTCCCTGGCGGCCTGGCTCGCATCGCGGTCGTGGCTGTCGGGGCTGCGGCTGTCGCTCAGCTGGCCGGTGATCGTGGGCGGGGGCACCGTCGCGGGGCTCGGGTTCACGGTGGCGCTGCTCGTCGCGAGCATCGCCTTCAGCGGTCAGGAGCTCGCCGAGGCGAAGCTCGGCATCCTCGGCGCGGCGATCATCGCCACGCTCCTCAGCTGGCTGATCTTCCGCCTCATCATCCCGAGGCTGCCCGCCTCGATGCGCGCGCGCCAGCCGGCCGGCGCGACCGACGCGATCATGGACCTGTCCGACGAGATCGACCCCGATCGCGACCACGTTCGCGGCTCAGACGACGCCCCGGTGACGCTGGTCGAGTACGGCGACTACCAGTGCCCGTACTGCGGCCAGGCCGAGGTCGTGATCCGCTCGCTGCTCGACTCGTTCGGCGACGACCTGCGCTACGTCTGGCGCCACCTGCCCCTGAACGACGTCCACCCGAACGCGCAGCTCGCGGCCGAGGCCGCCGAGGCGGCCGGCGCCCAGGGCCGCTTCTGGGAGCTGCACGACCTCCTCCTCGACCACCAGGACCAGCTGCTCCCCACGGATCTCGCACGCCACGCCAACGACGTCGGTCTGGACATGCACCGCTTCTGGGACGACCTGCGCCGCCGCGAGTTCGCCGACCGGGTGGGGGAGGACGTGGCGAGCGCCGACATGAGCGGCGTGGCCGGCACGCCGACGTTCTTCATCAACGGCGTCCGCCACCAGGGCGCATACGACATCGACACCCTGGCCGACGCGGTCCGGCGCGCGCGCAAGCTCGCGGAGCAGCGCCGGGCGGCGTCACTGCCTTCCTGACGAGCGACTACCCGCCCTCGACCGGGCGGAAGCCGGTCAGCTCGTAGACGGCGCTGGTCGTTCGCTTCAGGCGCAGCTCGAGCGGCACGACGAACCGATGCACGATCGGGTGTCTGCGCACGAGCAGCCGCTCCGCGGCGCGCGCCTCGTCACCGCTCAGCAGACGAGCCTGCGCGCGGAGGGGCGCGCCGGTCGGCCTGCCGCGCAAGCTGCTGGGAGCCAGCTCGACGTCGGCGAAGTTGCGCAGGCGCTTGACCTTCCAGCTGTCCGCCGGAGTGCCGAAGTACGCGCGCTCGCCCTCGACGGTGAGGTTGACCGGCGTCCCCACCCAGTCACCGGCGCGCCTGCGGGTTCGGAGCAGCACCGCCCAGCTGCGCTCGAGCGGCTCCAACGGCGAGGCGCTCACCGGATCGCCTCGAGCGGCCGCGTCATCTCGATGCCGTGCGCGGCGGCGAGGGCGACAACGTCGTCGGTCAGCGCAGCCGCGCGCACGAAGCGCTCGAACTCTGCGCCGGGCGCGAGCACCACGAACGCCTCGCCGTCCTCGCTCGACTCGTTGCGGACGGTGTGCTCGCGGCCACCCGGGATCGCGACGACATCTCCCGCTCGCGCCGTCGAGCGCCCGACCTCCCCGTCGCCATCGGCGACGTAGAACGCGAACTCGCCGCGCTCGACCCGGTAGAGCTCTGCCGCGGCGTGGCGGTGAAGCCCGGGCGGGCCGCCTCCGGGCGGCATCCGGATCTCGAAGGCGAGCAGGGCGCCGTCACTGTCCGCGCTCGTGACGCGGAGGCTGAGCTCATCGGTTCCGATCTGCATGTGAGTTCCTTTCCTCGAAAGACAGGTTGCCTGTCTTGTCCGGTCGCGCGCTACGATAGACAGGCTTCCTGTCCAATGTCAAGCGAATTCCCTTTCAGCCCCGGCGAGCGCGCCCGTCCCGACAACCTCGGGATCCTCCTGCGCGAGCCGTTCCGGATCACCTCGGCGCGCCTGCACGAGCGCTTCGCGGAGCGCGGGCACCCGGAGGTGCGCCCGCCGCACGGCAACGTGCTCCAGTTCCTCGACGCGGGCGGCACGCGCGTGAGCGTGCTCGCCGATCGCGCGCAGATGACGAAGCAGTCGATGGCCGAGCTCGTCTCGCACCTCGAGCGCCACGGCTACGTCGAACGCGTGCCGGACCCGGAGGACCGGCGCGCCAAGCTCGTGCGAGCCACGGCCCGCGGCCAGGAGGTCTACGCGATCGCGCGCGAGTTCGTGATCGACACCGAGGCCGAGTGGACGGCCAAGCTCGGCGAGCGCAAGATCGCCACGCTGCGCCGGCTGCTGAAGGAGCTGAACGAGCAGCTGTGAGCGAGCGGCTGAGGAAGGTGGTCGACGAGCTCAACGTCGAGCCGGGCGATCGAGTGCTCGAGATCGGCTGTGGCCACGGGGTCGCCGCCGGCTATGTCTGCGAGCGGCTCGAGGGCGGCCGGCTCACCGCGGTCGACCGCTCCCCCAAGATGATCGAGGCGGCGCGCCGGCGCAACGCCGAGCATGTGGCCGCCGGCAGGGCAGAGTTCTTCGTCGCCGAGCTCGAGGACCTGGCTCTCGGCGAGCGGCGCTTCGACAAGGTCTTCGCGGTGCGCGTCGGGCTCTTTCAGCGCGAGCCCGAGCGCGCCCGCGCGCTGGTCGAGCCGTGGCTCGCCCCGGGCGGCACCATCACGAGCGTGTTCGACCCGCCGCGCTGATCCAGTCGCGCAGCTGCCCGTAGACCTCCGGGTGGTTCAGCAGGTCGAAGTGGCTCAGGCCGGTCAGCTCGCGGCCGCTCCCGACCTCGAATCGGACCATGCGGCCGCGACCGTTGCCACGCCCCGACGCACTCGGCGGGCGCACGAGCAGGTCGCCGAGCAGCGCGCCGAGCGGGCCCTCGCGAAGACTCGCGGCGACGAAGTAGTAGCCGGCCCCGGGCAGGAAGGGCACCTCGCCGCAGCGGTCGCGCAGCAGCTCATCGGGGTCGCAGTCGCGCCAGTCCTCATCGACGCAGCCGCCGTAGCGGAGGTCCTTGATTCCCGCGCTGCGGGCGTTGACGACCCGCCCGAACGCACGCGTCTCCGGCAGCCGCCCGAGCGCCCAGGCGAGCGCGTTCACACCCTTCTCGAGATCGGCACCGAGGTGCGGAGCGCCGAGACAGAAGACATGCGCGACCGCGTCGGCCCAGCGCAGCCCGTCGGCCGCGGCGTAATGACAGGCGCTGCGCGCGACGAGCCCGCCCATCGAATGGCCGACGAGCGTGATCTCCTCCACCGCAACGGGCCAGCCGCGCTCGAGCTCGTCGAGCTGCTCGGCGAGCAGGCGGCCGTTCTCCGAGATGTGGAGCCCGCTGTTGTAGCGGACGTACAGCGGGGTGATGCCGAGCTCGTCCCGCAGCCGGTCGCCGTATGTCGGGCGCCCGGCATCGCCGCCGAGCGGCAGCCCGCGCCAGGCCGCGTCGGTCTCGCAGAGCCCGTGGACGAAGACGGCGATGCGCGGCCCCGGATCGCCGTCCTCGCGGATCGTCATCGGCAGGGCAAGGGCGCTGCCGTCCGCGTGCAGGCGGTCGCCATAGAGGCCGTTCAGGGCACCGAGCGCGAGTGCGCCGCGCGGCGTCGAGGCCAGCGCGGCGCCATCCTCGCCGGAGCCGAGCTCGGCCAGCTGGCCACCGCCGCGCGCCAGCGCCCGCAGGCCGCCGCGGACGCCGGAGTAGACCGCCGACGAGATGCCGTCGTGGATGAGCTGCACGGGACGGGCCACCGAGCCGAGCGCGCCGAATGGTCGCGATGCGATTCCGGCGTGCATGTCGCTTGCCACGGTGCCGGCCGAGGCCAGGAGCTCACCCGCGAGCTCGCTCAATCCCCTGATCTCCGACCTCTGCACCGGCGCCTCCTTCCAGGGCGTTCCGAAGTGTCATACCCGGCCCGGCCAGAAGGTTCCGTCCGAACGGCACACGAACATATGTTCGTGCCGGTCGAGGCCACCATCCTGCACGCGGACGCCGACTCGTTCTTCGCCTCGGTCGAGCAGCGCGACGATCCGCGCCTGCGCGGCAAGCCGGTGATCGTCGGCGCGGGCGTGGTGCTGGCCGCGAGCTACGAGGCCAAGGCGTTCGGAGTCCACAGCGCGATGGGCGGCCACCGGGCGCGCCGCCTCTGCCCCAAGGCGATCGTCGTGCCGCCGCGCATGGAGGCCTACGTGGAGGCGAGCAAGGCGATGCTCGAGGTGTTCGACGACACCTCGCCGCTCGTGGAGAAGCTGTCGATCGACGAGGCCTTCCTCGACGTGAGGGGCATGGAGCGCTTCGCCGGAACGCCGACGGAGATCGCGAAGCGGCTGCGCAGGCGCGTGCGGGAGCAGGTCGGCCTGCCGGTCACGGTGGGGGTGGCCTGCACGAAGTTCCTCGCCAAGGTGGCCAGCGGGGTCGCGAAGCCGGACGGGCTGCTCGTCGTGCCGGCGGGGCGCGAGCTGGATTTCCTGCACCCGCTGCCGGTCGAGCGGCTCTGGGGGGTTGGGCCGGTCACCGCGCGCAAGCTCCACGAGCGCGGGATCACGACGGTCGCGCAGGTCGCGGAGCTCGCCGAGGTGCAGCTGGTCGAGATGCTCGGCCGCGCGACCGGCCGCCAGCTCCACTCGCTCGCCCACAACTACGACCCGCGGAGGGTCCGCGCCGGCGGGCGGCGGCGCTCGATGGGATCGCAGCACGCGCTCGGCCGGCGCTCGCCGAAGAGCCATGCCGCGCTCGACGGCGTGCTGGTTGCCATCGTGGACCGGCTCGCCCTCCGGTTGCGCAAGGCGCGGCGGGCGTGCCGCACGATCACGCTGCGGCTGCGCTTCGACGACTTCTCGCGCGCCACCCGCTCGCACACGCTGCTCGAGTCGACCTTCGAGACGCGCACGATCCTGGCGGTGGGCCGCGAGCTGCTCATGGCGGCCATGCCGATGATCGAAGAACGCGGCGCGACCCTCGTGGGCCTCTCGCTCTCGAACCTCGCCGACGACGCCGCGATCCAGCTCGCGCTGCCGCTCGAGCAGCGCAGCGTCTCGGCGCTCGACAGCACCGTCGACGAGTTGCGCGAGCGCTTCGGCACGGACGCGATCACGCGCGCCTCGCAGCTCAGCCGCCGGCTCCGCCCCGAGATGCCGACGCTGCCGGACTGAGGAGGTGAGGCGAGCGGGAGCGGACTACTCCGAGAACTGAGGCAGCCAGGCGCTGACCGCGGCGGCCACCTCGTCGACGCTCTTCTTGAGGCCGTGATTGTCGGCGACGGTCACGAGCGTGCGGCCCTTGCGCTTCTTCGGCATGCCGAATGGGTCATTCGTGCCCTGGACGACGAGCACCGGCAGCCTGACCGCGTCGAGCTCGGGCTGGCGGCTCTTCGAGGGGTCGTCGCCACGGCCCGGCGCATGCACGGGGAAGGCCAGGCAGAGGACGCCGGCGGCGCCCGTCGCCGCGGCGGTCCGGCATGCCACCCGGGCGCCTGCGGAGCGCCCGCCCGTCACGACGGGCAGCCCCGCCAGCTCGTCGGCGCGCAGCCGATCGAGGACGGCCGTCCAGGCGCTGTCGAGCTGCGCGGCAGCCGGCGACGAGCGCCGTCCCGCGACCAGGTAGGGCTGTTCGACGAGCGCGACGCTGAAGCCCTCCTCGAGCGCGGCGCGGCTCGCCGCCATCAGGTCCGGCGCGGAGACCCCGCCGCCGGCGCCGTGGCCGAGCACGACCGCGCCTGCAGCGCGGGGCGCCTCCTGCAGGTGCACGCGCGCGGGGCCGTGCGGAGTGTCGACGTCGATCGGCGCGGCGGTCACGGGCGTCCATGCTGACACGGGGCCTTGACTTCAAGCGCACTTGAACCCTGACCATGCCTGATTGAACCCCCAAGCAGAGGAGCAGGCATGACCGAGACAAGGAGCGCGGGCCGGCGGATCACGGATGAGGTCACGTCCTGGCCCGGGGTCAGCGCGGGGCAGGGCAGCCGCGGCGAGTTCGCCTTCAAGATCGGGCCGCGCGCGCTGGGCCACCTGCACGGCGACCACGCCGCCCACCTGTCGTTCCCGAAGGACGTGTGGCAGCGCCTTTACGACGAGGGCCGGGTCGACTACCACCCGGTTTTCCCGGGCAAGGCGGGCCATGCCTCGCGGCGGATCGAGAACGACGACGACGTGCGCGACGTGATCGCGATGATCCGGATGAACTACGACCGCATCGTGGAGCGCTTCGGCCTGCCGGCGGAGCGCAACGAGGTGCCGGCCGGCAGCGCCTAGCCCTTCGCCACGCGCGCGGCGTGCCGCTTGGCGCTCGGCTCGGCAAAGGCTGCCAGCGCCTCGGCCTCGGCGAGCGCCGCCTTGCGGTCCGCCGCGCGCAGCCGGGCGAGCGGCTCGATCACCACGGTGGCGGTTCCGCGCGCCTTCTCGAGCTTCCAGAAGGCCGCCACCCTGCCGTCCACGAGCACGGTCGCGCGCACGCGCAGGTTCTTCGTCGTCAGCGACTTGCGATGGGCGTCCGCGATCACGCGCGTGCGGTCCGCGTGGGCGAGCATCAGGCTGTCGAACTCCGGCAGCAGCCGCACCGGAGCGGGCGTGTCCTCCGGCGGGCGCGGCGCGTCCTTCAGGTCATACAGCTCGCGCCCGCCCTCGTCCTTGAAGCGCCGGAGCTCCGAGGCAAGCTTCTCGAACACCGGGGCGAGCCCGCCGCCGCCGAGCCAGGCCTCCATGTCCCCCACCGAGGCGGGGCCGAACGCGGCCAGGTAGCGGCGCACCAGCTCGGCGCGGTCGGGCCGCTTGCGCAGCGGCTTGCCGATCCAGCGCTCCGCGTCAGTGAACGGGGCCTTCGGCGTGAAGCCCCAGCGGCCGCCGTCGGGCACGCGCACGAGCGGGAGGCTCGTTCGCACGACGGCGGCGATCGCGCGGACGTCGGCCTCCGGGTGGCGCTTCGCCAGCGCATCGCGAAGCGCCGCGGCCGACATCGAGTCCTCCTTGCCGAACAGACCGCGGCCGTCCTCCACCAGCGCCGCGATGTCCACCCCCTCGAGCCGCGCGGCGAGATAGCGCGCCATGTCGCCCTCGAGCGCCTCGGCGATCGCCGATTGGAGGCGCGTGTAGTCGCGCGCCGGGAGCAGGTGGACGGTGCCGCGCATGGCCGTCGCGCGCACGACCTCGCGCTCCTCGATGGCGTTCTCCAGCTCGGGCGCCTCGAAGCCCGCGAGCCGCGACCAGAGGCCGATGTACGGCGGACCCGGCTCCTGCGCCTGCATGCCCCCGAGCCGGCCGGTCGCCTCGACGGCGCCGAGCTCGTGGCGCTCCAGCAGCAGCTGACGCGCCAGCGTTGCGCGGCCGAGCTCGCGACTGGTCAGGACCTTGTCCGCCACGCCGCGATCATGCCAGGCGCCTGCGCCGCGGCGTCCGCCTGGACAGCGTGTCGAGCGGCCATCGACACTTGGCCAGGATTGATTGACCGGGCCCACGCGCGACCCTAACCTCGACCGATGCCCGGCGACCCGCGGCAGATCGTGGCGTTCGGTGGCGGCGGCTTCTCGATGGAGCGCGGCAACACGCTGCTGGACGACTACGTGCTCGGGCTTGCCCGCAGGCGCGGCGGCGGCGCGCGCCCGCGCGTCTGCTTCCTGCCCACCGCGAGCGGAGACGCAGACCACTACATCGTGCGCTTCTACCGGGCCTTCTCGCCCGAGTTCTGCGAGCCGTCGCACGTGTCGCTGTTCCGGCGCGAGTGCGCCGTCGGCGACGTTCGCGAGCACCTGCTGACGCGCGACCTCATCTACGTCGGCGGCGGCAGCGTCATCAGCCTCCTGGGCGCCTGGCGCGCGCACGGGATCGACCTGATCCTGCGCGAGGCCTGGGAGCACGGCGTGGTCCTGTGCGGCCTGAGCGCGGGCTCGCTGTGCTGGTTCTCCGAGGCGGTGACCGCCTTCCACGGCCCGCCCCAACCGGTGGCCGGGCTCGGGCTGCTGCCCTGGAGCAACTGCGTCCACTTCGATGCCGAGCCGGCGCGCTGCGTCGGCTACCGGCGCCTGCTCGCCGAGGGGATGCCGCCCGGCTACGCGGCCGAGGACGGCGCCGCGCTCCACTTCGAGGGCGAGCGGCTCACTCGCGTGGTCGCCTCGCGCCCGGGCGCCCGCGCACACCGGATGCGCTGGACGGGCAAGCGCGTGAGCCGGCGCCCCCTGGCGTCGACCTATCTGGGCGTGGCCGGGGACGGCGCGGCGCCCGCCGCGGAGCCGGCGGGGCGCCTGTCGGTGGTGGCCGCCTGAGGCCCGTGCTCCCGCTCGCGCAGGACCCGCGGCGCATCGTCGCGATGGGCGGCGGCGGCTTCTCCGCGCCGCCAGGCGATCCGGCGCTCGACCTCTACGTGCTGCAGGTCGCCCGCAAGCCGCACCCTCGCATCTGCCTGCTGCCCACGGCCGGGGGCGACGCCGAGGAGCAGATCCGCCGCTTCTACTCGGCCTTCCGCCACCTTCCCTGCGAGCCGACCCACGTGTCGCTCTTCAGGCTCGGCAGCGACCGCATCGACCTGCGCGAGGTGCTGCTCTCCCAGGATGTGCTCTACGTGGGGGGCGGCAGCCTGCTGAACCTGCTCGCGGTCTGGCGCGCGCACGGCGCCGAGAGGCTGCTGCGCGAGGCGTGGGAGATGGGGATCGTCCTGTGCGGCATCAGCGCGGGCTCGATGTGCTGGTTCGAGGCCGGGCTCACCACGTCGTTCGGCGAGCCGCGGCCAGTGCGCGCGCTTGGCTTCCTGCGCGGCAGCAACTCCGTCCACCACGACAGCGAGCGCGAGCGCCGGCCGTGCTACCACCAGGCGATTCGCAGCGAGTCCGTGCCGCCGGGCTACGCGGTCGACGACGGCGCCGGCCTGCTGTTCGCGGGCACGGAGCTGGTGGAGGCGGTCAGCGCCCGCCCCGGCGCCGGCGCCTACTGGGTCGAGGAGGTCGCGGGCGAGGCGGTCGAGACGCCGCTGGAGCTGGTCGCGCTGCCGGGCCGTGAGGACCTCGCACCGCCCACCCCGCTGTCGATCGTCGAGCTGCGCGAGGCGCGCGCCCGCCGGCTCGGCCGGGGCGACGCGCGGCGCGGGCGTCGCTGACGGGCGCTCAGGATCGGGGCCGGCCGCGCGCGACCGACTCGTCGCTCGAGAAGTCGAACTCGTCGAGCAGCTCGTAGATCCCGCGCAGCTGGGTCGACTCGATCACCTCGTCGATGCGAGCGTGCCGGGCCGCCTCCTGCGCGGCGACGCGCCTTAGGCCCTCGTCGAGCGCGGTCCGGTCAGGGACGTCGACGAACCCCACGGCCAGGATCTCGCGCTCGTCTGCGATGTTGCGGGCGGTGTAGGGCCCGCGCCCGGGGACGCCGAAGCCGCGCTCGGGATACCAGGCGTCGATGAAGTCGTCGTAGCTCGCTCCGGATCGCAGTGTCCGGGCCAGGACGGAGATGTACATGCCGCGATTCTCCCCAACGCGAAACGGCGCCGCCAGGGCGCCGCTTCACGAGGGGAGGTTGGAGGCCCCTTGGGGAGGGCGGGGACGCTTACGCGCCCGCGTGCGACATGCGCCCGCGCAGGAGGGAGCGCAGGCGGCCGCGGCGGGGCGAGTGGGTCCCCGCGCTGTCGATCTGCGCGCGGCGCAGCTCGAGCAGGGCGACGAGCTCGGCGGTCGGCTCGAACGGGTCGGCGATCGGGCGGCCGGAGCCGAGCGGCAGCGCCGCGAGGATGCGCGAGTCGGCCTCAGCGATCAGCGCGGGGCCGCGAGGCGGGCGGGCGCTGTCGAGTGCCGCGAGCCGCTCCAGCGCAACCTGGTCGCCTGAATGGGAGCGGCGGACGGAGAAGTTCTTCATGTCGGACGACCTCCTTCTGATCATCTTGGGTTGTCTGTATGACCTTGTATGTGTAGTGTATGACCTACAAGGAGGCAGACAATGTCCTACAAGATCGATTTGTCTGGTCTGAGCAGGGACGGCGAGGTATCACTGACGCAGCAGCTCGTCGAGCGCTTCAGGCGCGCCATCGACGAGGGCGAGCTCGACCCAGGCGAGAAGCTGCCTCCAACGCGCGAGCTGGCCGCCGAGGTCGGCGTCAACCACCTCACGGCCGCGCGCGTGTACCGGAAGCTCGCCGAGCTCGGCTACGTGACCGCCTCCGTGGGTCGCGGCACCTTCGTGCGCGCGCTCGCCCCCGAGGCGAGCGAGGAGTTCGGCGACGACTGGCAGGTCTACGCACTGCCCGAGCACGCTGTGACCTATCCGGAGCGCGTGCTGGCGGATGCCTTCGCCAGCGCGGGCGACCCCGACCTGATCTCGCTCGCGGTCGGCTGGCCCTCACCCCGCCTCTATCCGACCGCCGAGCTCGCGCAGATCGCCGCCGACGTCTTCGAGGAGGAGGGCGGCGAGGCGCTCTCCTACCTGCCGGCCGAGGGCCTGTACGCGTTCCGCGAGCAGCTCGCGCTGCGCGGGCGCCACTACGGCTGGGCCGACGAACCGGACGAGATCGTGGTCGTGTCGGGGGCCAAGCAGGGGCTCAACCTCGCTGCCAAGGCGACGCTCGAGGCGGGCGACGTCGCGGTGGTCGAGTCACCCACCTTCCTCGGCCTGCTCGAGTCGCTGCGCCACACGGGCGCGCGCGTGATCGGCGTGCCGGTCGACGAGGACGGCCTCGATGTGGACGCGCTCGAGCGCCAGCTCGCGCGTCACGAGGTCAAGCTCGTCGCGCTCCAGACGGCCTGCCACAACCCAACGGGGCGCAACCTCTCCGAGGAGCGCCGCCAGCGCCTTGCCCAGCTCGCCGTCGAACGCAACTTCTTCATCATCGAGGACCGCGTCTACGCGGACACGAGCTTCGACGGCAGCGCGCCGCCGCCGATCCGCGAGCTCGTGCCGGCGCACGTGATCTACGTGAACTCGCTCTCGAAGGTCGTCGGCGGCGGACTGCGCTGCGGCTGGGTTGTCGCGCGCGGGCCCGTGCGCGAGCGGATCGCGATGCTGAAGCTGGCCGACGACTTCCACAGCCCGACGCTGATCCAGCACATGGCCGCGCGCTGGCTCGCCGCCGGCGCCCACGACCGCTACGTCGAGAGCACGCTGCCCTTCTACCGCGAGCGCCGCGACGCGCTCGTCGAGGCGCTCGAGCGCCACATGCCCGGCGAGTACCGCGCGGACATTCCAAGCGGCGGCCACCACCTCTGGGTCACGCTCACGCGCGCCCTCGACGAGCGCAGCCTGTACTCGGAGGCACAGCGTCACGGCGTGGCCTTCACCCCGGGCGGCGCCGTCACCGCCGAGCGCCGCTCGCAGGTCTCGCTGCGACTGTCGTTCTCGCTGCTCGATCCGCCGGAGCTCGACGAGGGCGTCCGGCGCCTGGCCAGGGCGATGCGCGAGGTGCGCCGCAGGTCGCGGCACTCGGTCGCCGCGCCGATGTCCTAGCGGACGAGCACGCGCTCCCAGAGGCCGCCGAGCTCGCGCAGCTCATCGCGCGAGAAGCGGCTCAGGAACAGCCGGCGCACGCCCTCGAGATGCGTGCGGCGCGCGTCGTTGAAGGCCTCACGCCCGGCGGGCGTGATCTGGGCGAAGTAGCCGCGCGCGTCCTCGTCGCACTGGACGCGCTCGAGCAGCCCCGCGCGCTCGAGCCGGTCGACGAGCCGCGTCAGACCGCTGCGGCTCAACAGCACCGAGTCGGCCAGCTCGGACATGCGCATGCGGCCGTCGGGCTCGTCGGCCAGGAAGAGCAGCACCTCGTAGGAGGACAGCGGCAGGCCGTGAACCTCGGTCAGCTCGGTGTCGAGGGCCTTCGTGAGCTCGGCGTGCACGCGCAGCATTCCGCGCCATGCGCCCAGCTCCTCGCGGTCGAGAAGTTGAATCCCGTCGTTGCCGTTGATGCTCATAGGGCTGCGCCCCAGTTAGTTGCGGGCACAACAAGTGTACCCGCTGTGGCGCGGGTCGAGGCGGATCAGGCGACGGGGCCGCCGGCGCGCAGCGCGTCGAGCTCCGACGGCGTGTCGACGTCCTCACCGCCGCCCAGGTCCCCGCAGGGCACCTCGCGAACGGGGACGCTCATCAGCAGGTTGCGCGCGCCGTGGTCGCCGGTCACGTCCCGCATGCGCGCGAACAGCTGGTGCTCGAGCAACACCGGATGGCCGGGGTCGCCTCCGTAGCTCGCCCGCACGGCGAGCGCCCCGTCGCCGCGCGCGGCGATCACGCGGCGGATCGCGTCCGGGGAAACGCGCGGCTGGTCGCCGAGCGTGACCACCACCGCCTCGCAGTCCTTCAGCTCGGCGAGCCCGCAGGCGAGCGACGCCGCCTGGCCCTCCTGCCAGCGCTCGCACAGGTGCGGCTCGGCGCCGTGCAGGTCGACGCCCGCGATCACCTCCTCCGCCCCCGCTCCGAGTACGACGATCACGCGCCCGACGGGCGATGCCGTGATCGCCCCGACGGAGTGCTCGAGCAGCGGGCGGCCGTCGAGCAGGGCGAGCTGCTTCGCGCTCCCGAAGCGCGAGGCCTCTCCCGCCGCCAGCACGAGGCCTCCGATCACGCGCCCACCTCGTGGATGCGGCCGCCGGCCTCGGACAGGCGGCCGCCGCTGCGCGCGTTCCTGACGGCAACGACCTCGGCCATGATCGAGAGCGCCGTCTCCTCCGGCGTGACGGCGCCGAGGTCGAGCCCGATCGGCGCCGCGATCCGGTCGAGCAGCTCCTCCTCGAGGCCGGCGGCGAGCAGCCGCTCGCGGCGCTGCGCCTGCGCCCGGCGGCTTCCCATCGCGCCGACGTAGGGCGCCTCGGAGTGGAGCGCCAGCTCGAGCGCCGCGTCATCCAGCTTGGGGTCGTGGGTGAGCACCGCGATGTAGGTGGCGCGGTCGATCCCGCCGATCCGGGCGAACGCGTCCTCCGGCCAGGCGGCGATCACCTCCTCCGCCTCCGGGAAGCGCTCGGGCGTCGCGAACTGCGAGCGCGGGTCGCACACGAAGGGCCGCCAGCCGGCGGCCCTGGCGAGGCGACACAGCGCCGCCGCGTAGTCGACCGCGCCGAATACGACGAGCCGCGGTGCAGGGGCCGTGACGTCGACGAACAGCGTCACGTCGCCGACCGGCCGCTGCTCTGAGCGCTCGGCCCACATCAGCTCCTCGGCCGCCTCGACGCCGGCGCGGTCGAGCTCGGCGCTGCCGAGGCCCCCAGCCGTCCCGCCGTCGGCGCCCACGAACAGCTTGGCCCCCAGGCCCTCGCCCTCGATCACCGTGACGAGAGCAGCGCGGCCGTCCTCGCCCGCGATGCGGGCGAACTCCCCCTGAGCGCTCGCTCGGACGCGGAGCGTCGGCCGCGGAGCGACCCGTCACCGAGTATTCCTCGACGAACACGTCGATCTCGCCGCCGCATGGAAGCCCGACGTCCCAGGCGTCACTGTCGGCGATGCCGAAATGCAGCAGCTTCGGGCCGTCGCCGCCGAGCACCTCGCCGGCGGCCTCGACGACGGCGCCCTCGACGCAGCCTCCCGAGACCGCGCCCGAGACCTCGCCGTGCTCGTTCACGGCCATCTTCGCCCCGGGCGGGCGCGGCGCCGAGCGCTTGACCGCGACGACGGTCGCTATGGCAACGCGGTCGCCACGCTCGCGCCAACCGCGTACGTCATCCAGCACATCCTTCACGGGTTCCCTTCCCTTCCTTGCAGAACCTTTCCCCCAAGGTGCTCATCTCATGCCACTTTCCATCAACTCGGCCAACTCCTCCAGCGACGCTAGTGAGTTGCCGGCCAGAAAATGATCGACGTACGGGAGCGCCGCCTGCATGCCGACGGTCAGCGGCTCGTAGGCCGGGTGAGCCTTCAGCGGATTGAGCCAGATCAGCGAGTGCGCGCAGCGGCCGAGCCGCGCCATCTCGGTGGCCAGCTGCTCCGGGTCGCCGCGATCCCAGCCGTCCGAGAGCAGCACGACGATCGCGCCGCGCCCGAGCCGGCGGCCGTGCTCGCGGTTGAGCGTGGCGAGCGCGTCGCCGATGCGCGTGCCGCCGGACCAGTCGTCGGCGGCGCCGGCGGCACGGTCGAGCGCGCGGTCGGGGTCGCGCCCCGAGAGCTCGGCGGTGACGCGCGTGAGCCGGGTGCCGAACACGAACGCCTCGACGCGCCGGCGGGCGGCCACGCACGCCTGCATGTACTGGAGCAGCATGCGCGCGTAGGGCTCCATCGAGCCCGAGACGTCGCAGACGAGCACGAGCGGGCGCGGGCGCTCGGCGGGCTCACGCCAGTGGCGTTCGAATGGCTCGCCGCCGCTGCGCAGCGACGCGCGCATCGTGCGCCGCAGGTCGGGCCGCGCGGCGTGGGGCGGAGCGCCTCGGCGCCGGGCCGGCCGCGTGCGGCGACTCGGCCGCATGGGGCCCGTGCCCGCGAGGCGGCGCATGATCGTGCGCGCGCTGCGGCGCTCGCTCTCGCTGTAGTCGGCGAAGTCCTTGTCCGCCCGCAACTCGACGTCGGACCAGGCGGCGGGCAGGACCTCGATCCCCTCGGGCGTCGCCGGCTGCCGCACCTCGGGCGCCGGCATCGCCACCCGCGGAAGCACGAGCGAGGCGACCTCGTCGAGCGCCGGGGGAACATCCGGGGTCTCGGGCAGCGGCGCCGAGAACCACTCGGCAAAGGCGGCGTCGAACGCCTCGAGGTCATCCCGGCGCGAGCACAGCGAGGCGCGCAGGGCGAAATAGGCGGTGCTGCGGTCCGACGGGTCGATCGCGCCGAGCGCTCGGTGCGCCGCCAGCAGCTCGCCGATCCCGACGCGCGCGCCGCCGGCGCGCATCGACGCCACGAGCAGCGTCAGCCGCCCGGTCAGGCGGGCGCCGGGGCGGTCGCGCTTCACGGCTTGTCGCCCGCCATGTCGCGCAGCAGCCCGCCGTTCCGGACCTGGTCGATGTCCTCGCGCACCTTGAGCGCCACGCCGAGCGTCTCCTCGAGATCGTCAGAGTCGAGCGCGAGCAGCGCCTGCGCCCAGGCGATCGTCTCGCCGACGCCGGGCAGCTTGTAGAGGTCCTCGCCGCGCAGGCGCGCGACCGCGGCGCACACGCGCCCGGCCACCTCGTCCGAGACGCCCGGCAGCCGCGCGTGGACTATCTCCGTCTCGCGCGCGGGCGACGGGTAGTCGATCCAGTGGTAGAGGCAGCGGCGCTTGAGCGCGTCGTGGAGCTCACGCGTGCGGTTCGACGTGACGACCACGAGCGGCCGGCGCTCTGCCCGCACCGTCCCGAGCTCCGGGATCGAGACCTGGAAGTCCGACAGGAACTCGAGCAGGAAGGCCTCGAACTCGTCGTCGGCGCGGTCGATCTCGTCGATCAGGAGCACGACCGGCTCGCTCGCCTGGAGCGCGTCGAGCAGCGGGCGGCGCAGCAGGAAGCGCTCCGAGTAGAGAGGCTCCTCGTCATCGCCCGCGCGCAGATGCAGCAGCTGGCGCGCGTAGTCCCAGTCGTAGAGAGCGTGATGGACATCGATGCCCTCGTGGCACTGGAGCCGGATCAGCCTGGCGCCGGTGGCGGCGGCGAGCGCCTTGCCGACCTCCGTCTTGCCCACGCCCGCCTCGCCCTCCAGCAGCAGCGGCTGCTCGAGCGCGACCGCCAGAAAGACGGCGACGGAGAGGCCCCGGTCGGCGAGATAGCTCTCGCCCGCCAGGGCCTCCTGGACGGCTACGGGGCTGTCGAGACTCAGAGCCCTGCTGCCTCCTCCAGCGCCCGCCGCGTGAGCACGCGCGCGAGGTGGCGCTTGTACTCGGGTGTCGCGTTCAGGTCGCCCGGCGGCTCGGTGCCCTCCGCGGCGTGCTGCGCGGCCGCGGCGATCGAGCCGGCGTCGAGAGCGCCGCCGCGCAGCGCGTCCTCCGCCGTGGTGGCGCGCACCGGCGTCGTGCCCATGTGTGTCAGCCCGATCCGCACGTCCGCGCAGGAGCCGTCGTCCGCCTTCTTGACGACCGCGGCCACGCCCACCATCGCCCAGTCCTCGGCGCGGCGGGTGAACTTCTGGTAGCCGATGCCGTAGCCGTCGAGCGCGGGCAGGCGGATGCTCGTGATCACCTCGTCCTGGCCGAGCGTGGTCGTGAGGTAGTCCTCGAAGAGGTCGGCCGCCGCGATCTCGCGGTCGCCGCCGGGGCCGCGCACGGCCACCTCGCCGTCGCAGGCGAGCAGCACGGCGGGCAGGTCCGACGGCCGGGTCGCCGTGCGCGAGCGAGCCGCCGATCGTGCCGCGGTTGCGCACCTGCTGGTCGGCGATCAGCGGACGCGGCGCGCGATGGCGAGCCCGAGCTCCGGCGTGTCCTGGAGGTCGGCGTGGCGCGTCATCGGCCCGATCCGCCAGGAGCCGTTGTCGCGCTGGATCCCGTGCAGCCCGGGGATGTTCTTCAGGTCGATCAGCACGGTCGGCGCCGCGAGCCGCAGCTTCATCAGCGGCAGCAGCGAGTGGCCGCCGGCGAGCAGCTTCGCGTCCTCGCCGTTCTCGTGCAGCATCCGGATCGCCTCCTCGAGGCTCTCCGGCGCCTCGTAGTCGAACGCTGCGGGGATCATGCCCCACCTCCTTCGTCCGGGCCGGCCGGCCCGCTGCCCGACGCACCCTGTCCGTGCTCGCCGAGCGGCCTGCCCTGCTCGGTTGCGCGCGGGCCGTCGCCCGGCCGCCGGCCGCCTCGATCGCCTGCCAGACCCGCATCGGCGTCATCGGCATGTCGAGCTCGCTCCACGCCGAGCGGCGCGAGCGCGTCGAGCACCGCCGCCGCCACGGCCGGCGTGGCCGCGATCGTGCCGGCCTCGCCGATGCCCTTGACGCCGAGCGAGTTGACCGGCGACGGGGTCTCGGTGCGGTCGGTCTCGAATGACGGCATCTCGGCGGCCGTCGGCAGCGCGTAGTCGACGAACGTGCCCGTGACGAGCTGGCCGTCCTCGTCGTAGACGACCTGCTCGTAGAGCGCCTGGCCGATCGCGTGCGACGATGCCGCCGTGGATCTGGCCGTCGATCAGCATCGGGTTGATCGCCGGGCCGCAGTCGTCGACCGCGGCGTAGCGCACGACCTTCACCTTGCCGGTCTCCGCGTCCACCTCGACGACGCACGCGTGCGCGCCGAACGGGAACACGAAGTTCTCGGGGTCGTAGAAGGAGCTCTCCTCGAGGCCCGGCTCGATGTCCGTCGGCAGCTCCTGCGGCGGGATGTGCGCCGCGCCGGAGATCTCGGCCATCGTCATCGACTTGTCCGGCGAGCCCTTGACCTGGTACTTGCCGTCGGTCAACTCGATGTCGTCGGGCGACGCCTCGAGCATGGCCGCGCAGATGCGCTTGGCCTTGTCCTGCACCTTGCGCGCCGCGCGCGCGAGCGCCTCGCCGCCCACGGCCAGCGAGCGCGAGCCGTAGGTGTTCCAGCCCCACGCGCCCTGGTCGGTGTCGCCGTGCAGCACGGTCACGTTCTGCGGGTCGATGCCGAGGATGTCGCCCGGCGATCTGCGCGAAGCTCGTGTCGATCCCCTGGCCGTGCGGCGAGGTGCCCGAGTAGACGATCGCCGAGCCGGTGGGCGTCACCCGCACGTTCGCGGACTCGTAGAACGCCGCATGCAGTCCCACTCCCTGCGGCCCGACAGCGCGCGAGGGCGCCAGGCCGCAGACCTCGACCCAGGTCGAGAAGCCGACGCCGCGATAGACGCCCTTGCCGCGCAGCTCCTCCTGCTCGCGGCGGAACTCGTCGAGGTCGAACTTCTCGAGCAGCTTGTCGAGCGTGCCGTGGTAGTCGCCCGAGTCGTAGGTGATCCCGAGCGCCGTCGTGAACGGGAACTCCTCCTTGGCGATGAAGTTCTTGCGCCGCAGCTCGAGCCGGTCCATGCCGAGCTCGTCGGCGAGGCTGTCCATCGCCAACTCGATCCAGTAGGTCGCCTCCGGCCGGCCGGCGCCGCGGATGGCGTCCGTGCACATCTTGTTCGTGAAGACGCCGGTGATCTTGATGTCGATCGCCGGCCACTTGTAGCAGCCGCCCATCACGGGGAACCCGAGCGTCGGGATGAACGGCGTGAGCAGCATCATGTAGGCGCCCAGGTCGGCGATGATGTCGGCCTTGCAGCCGGTGATCGTGCCGTCGCTCTTCGCGCCGAGCGTGACCGTGTTGATCTGATCGCGGCCGTGATGGCTCGTGGTCATGTGCTCGGAGCGGGTCTCGGTCCACTTGACCGGGCGCCCGAGCCGCTTGGCGAGCGCGAGCACGAGCGCCTCCTCGCCGTAAACCTGGAGCTTCGACCCGAAGCCGCCGCCCACGTCCGGAGCCACCACGCGGAGCTTGTCCTCCGGGATACCCAGCATCCCGCCGAGGATGAAGCGGGCGATGTGGGGGATCTGCGTCGTGGAGTAGAGGGTCAGGCCTTCGCCGCGGGGCTCGGCGATCGAGCAGCGCGGCTCGATCGGCGCGCCCGAGGTGCGGTGGTTGACGAAGCGCTTGGTGATCGTGACGTCGGCCTCCGAGAGCGCCGCGTCGATGTCCCCGCCGGACACCCCCCATTCATGGGTCTTGTTGGTGCCGAAGCTCTCCCACACGAGCGGCGCGCCGTCCTCGAGCGCGGCCTCGGGGTCGACGACGACCGGCTTGGGGTCGTATTCGACGATCACCTCCTCGGCGGCGTCAACCGCGGCACCGCGGCTCGCCGCCACGACCACGGCGACCGGGTCGCCCACGTGCTTTACCTCGCCGCGCTTGAGCGGCCAGTGGTCGGGCTTGCGGACCTCGACCCCGGGAGGGTTCCAGACCGACGCGAGCCCGCTAAGCGAAGTCAGCCGCGAGCTCCTCGCCGGTGAAGACGGCGACGACCCCAGGACGCTCCTTGGCGGCGGAGGTGTCGATCGACTCGATGCCCGCATGCGCCTCGGTCGAGCGCACGATCACGGCGTGCAGCATCCCCGGAAGCTGGATGTCCTCCGTGTAGCGCCCCCGGCCGGTGATCATCCGGGGGTCCTCCTTGCGCTTCATGGAGGTACCGACGTTCACGAGCGCACCTCCTGCGACGCGCCGGCGGCCGCTTTCACGGCTTCGACGATGTTGTGATAGCCGGTGCAGCGGCACAGGTTGCCCTCGAGCCCGTGCCGAATCTCGTCGTCGCTGGGATTGGGATTGCGCTCGAGCAGGTCGGCGGCGGCCATGATCATGCCCGGCGTGCAGAAGCCGCACTGGAGGCCGTGCTTCTCCCAGAAGCCCTCCTGAAGCGGATGCAGCGCCTCCGCCGAACCGAGCCCCTCGATCGTCGTGACGTCCTGACCGTCGGCCTGAACCGCGAGCACGGTGCAGCTCTTGATCGCCTCGCCGTTCAGATGGACGGTGCAGGCACCGCAGTTCGAGGTGTCGCAGCCCACGTGCGTGCCCGTCAGGCCGAGGTCGTCACGCAGCCATTGGACGAGCAGCGTTCTCGGCTCGATGTCGGCCTGGCGCGACTCCCCGTTCACCGTGACCTCGACGTGCACGGACGTGCTCACTCCATACCTCCCCCGGTTGCTCTCTCTCCCGTGAAGGATGCTAAGCCCCCTAGCAAGCGGGCGGCGATCACGGCCTGACTATTCTCAGCGCCCGGATGCCGGCCGTCACGAGAACGTTCGAATTCGAGGGCCACCGGCTCGTCTACGACGAGTATGGAACAGGCAACCGGGCCGTCGTCCTGCTGCCGGGGCTGCTCTTCTCACGGCGCATGCACGGCCCGCTCGCCGAGGCGCTGGCGGAGCGCGGCAACCGCGTGCTCTGCCTCGACCTGCTGGGTCATGGCGACTCGGACCGCCCGCCCGAGATGACGAACTACTCGATGACGACCTTCGGCCGCCAGGTGATCGCCCTCCTCGACCACACCGAGATCGACAAGGCCGTGCTCGGCGGAGCCTCGCTCGGCGCCAACGCGGCGCTCGAGGCGGCCGCGGCCGCTCCGGAGCGAGTCAGAGGACTCGTGATCGAGATGCCTGTGCTGGACAACGCCCTGCTCGGTTGCGCGATCGGCTTCACACCGCTGCTCGCCGGGCTGACCTTCGGCGCCCCGCTGGCACGGCTGGCCGGACGCGCCGCGCGCGTCGTGCCGCGCGGCAGCAACCTGCTCGCGGACATGCTGCTCGACTGGGTCAGCCAGGACCCGAAGCCGTCGGCCTCGGTGCTCCAGGGCCTCTTCTTCGGCCGCGTCGCTCCGCCGACGGAAGAGCGGCGCAAGCTGGAGCAGCAAACGCTCGTGATCGGCCACTACCGCGACCCGATCCACCCGTTCTCCGACTCCGACATGCTCGTGCGGGAGCTGCCGAACGCCCGGCTCGTCGAGGCCTCCTCGATCCTCGAGCTGCGGCTCACCCCCGAGCGGCTCACGGCCGAGATAACGGGCTTCGTCGACGAGTGCTACCGCTCGCGGGCTCGCGGCGGCGGGCGCAGCCGTTCCGCCGGCTCGAAGAGCCGCCGCAGCTCCGAGCGGCGACCGTCCACTTAGGCCCGGCTTCACTACGCTTCGCCGCCGTGTCACACCGCAGGGAGCAGAAGGAGGCGCTGCGCCGCGAGCGCGAGGAGCGCGAGCGGCAGGCCCGCGAGGCGAAGCAGCGCAAGCAGCTGGTCGGCTACGGCGCCGCCGGCCTGCTCGTGATCGCCGTCGTGGCGGTGATCGCCGTCTTCGCACTGGGCGGTGGTGACGACGGCGGCGGCGGCACCGCCAGCGCGTCGACCGATGTGCTGCCGAATGGCGGGAGCGTGCCCGAGCAGACCGAGTTCGAGGTGCGGCCGGCGGCGCAGGCCGCGGGCTGCCGGCTGCGGACGGTCGAGGGCAGCGGCACCCAGGACCACACCACGTCGCTGGACGAGCGCGTGAAGTACGACACCAACCCGCCCAGCAGCGGACGCCACTACCAGATCCCGGCCGAGGACGGCGCTTACAGCGAGGCGCCCACGGACGAGGAGCTCGTGCACGGCCTGGAGCACGGCCGCGTGATCATCTGGTTCAAGCCGAGCCTGCCCGAGCAGGACCGCGCGAACCTCAAGGCCCTCTTCGACGAGGACACCTACCAGATGTTCCTCGTGCCGCGCCGCAACATGCCGTACGCGGTCGCTGCCACGGCCTGGAACGGCGACCCGACGCCCAACGGACGCGGCCAGCTGCTGCTCTGCAACGAGGTGACGCCGGAGATGTACGACGCACTGCGCGCGTTCCGCGACGAGCACCGCTCGCGCGGCCCCGAGCCGGTCCCCTAAGCGGGCGCCGCATTGCATCTGGGCTGCCTGCAAGAGATCTTGCGGGCCCGCAACCAGCCCCCTGACAACGTGTTTCGGGAAAGGTGAAGCTGCTCGCTCCCGCAGCCGCGCTCGTCTGCGGCCTGGTATCCGCCTCCCCAGCGCTCGCCGCGCGGACGGCCCCTGTCGACTTCGAGCTCGCCCCCGAGGCGGGCGATCAGGCCGTGAGCTCCGCCACCGGGGCTGTCGTGTCGAGCAGGCTTGCCACCCCGCGGCGCTTCAACCTGGTCGGGATGCGCTGGCGCGGGCGCTCGCGCCCCGACATCGAGCTGCGCGTGCGCCGCGGCGGCCGCTGGAGCCGCTGGGCGCACCTCCACGCCGAGCCCGAGCACAACCCCGACCCCGGCCAGGGCGAGCGCCAGACGGCCGGCTCGGAGCCGATCTGGGTCGGCCGGGCGGGGGCCGTCCAGTACAAGCTGAGCCGGCGTCTGCCCGGACTGCGCCTGCACTTCGTCGATGTGGGCGCCCGTCCAGCTCGCCTGCGCGCGCGGGCGGCCCAGGCCACGCCTCCCCCATACGTGACGCGCGCGCAGTGGGGTGCGAGCGGTTGCCCACCGCGGGCCGCGCCGGACTACGGCGAGGTGCGCGCCGTGCACGTCCACCACACGGTCTCGCTGAACGACTACACGCCGGCCGAGTCGCCCGGCATCGTGCTCGCCGTCTGCCGCTACCACCGCAACTCGAACGGCTGGAACGACATCGGCTACAACGCGCTCGTCGACAAGTACGGCACGCTTTTCGAGGGCCGCGCCGGTGGCCTCGACCAGGCCGTGATCGGCGCGCAGGCGCAGGGGTTCAACTCGGTCACCGCGGGGATCTCGAACATCGGCGACCACACGAGCCTCCCGCAGACCCCGGAGGCGCTCTCCGCGATGGCCAGCTACATCCGCTGGAAGCTCGCCGTGCACGGCCAGCCGCTCGCCGGCCGCGTGACGGTCACGAGCTCCGGCGGCTCGGCGAGCAAGTACGGCGCGGGCGCCCGCGTGACGCTCGAGCGCGTGATCGGCCACCGCGACACCGGCCGGACCGCCTGTCCCGGCGCCGCGCTGTACGCGCAGCTACCCGAGCTGCGCACGCTCGTCGAGACGGGCAGCGTGGCGCCCTTCCAGTCCTTCGCCACCCGGCTCAGCGCCGGGCTCACCGACGACAGCATCGACTTCGGCGAGCCCGCGCCCGTGTCCGGTGCCCTGCTCGACCCGAGCGGGCTGCCGCTCGCCGGCGAGCAGCTCGAGCTCCAGGTGGCGAGCGACGGCTCCTGGCGGACGGCTCGGCGCATCACCACCGGCCCGGACGGGGCCTTCTTCAGCGAGCTCAAGCCGTCCCGGCGCATGTACGTGCGCGTGCGCTATCCCGGCCGCGCGCCGCTGCGGCGGGCGACCTCGACGCGGCTCCTCCTCCACCTGCACCCGGTGATCCTCGTAACCGAGCGGCCGCGCCGGGGCGTGCGCGGCGAGCCGGTCGTGATCGGGGGCAGCGTCGGCCCGCGCAAGCCGGTGCTGCGGCTCGTCGTACAGCAGCAGCGCGGTACGCGCTGGCGCAAGGTCTACGCGCGCAACGTGCGCGCGCGCCGCGGGCTCTTCGAGACTTCGTTCACGCCGTCACGCAGCGGGCGCTACCGCTACTACCTCGTCGCGCCGTCGGACCTCGACACCGATCGCGGCGCCACCGAGCGCTACCCGCTGCGCGTCACCAACCCTGCTTGAGCTCCTCGCTGTAGAGGCCGCGGCCGCTGGCGAGCATCCGCGCCGTGCGCGCGAGGATGCGCAGGTCGAGCCGCAGCGAGCGATGCTCGACGTACCAGACGTCGAGCTCGATCCGCTCCGGCCATGGCAGCGAGGTGCGGCCGTTGATCTGGGCCCAGCCGGTGATACCCGGCTTGACCTCGAGCCGGCGCCGCTGGCGCTCGGTGTAGCGGTCGACCTGCTCCTGCACCGTCGGCCGCGGGCCGACGATCGCGAGATCACCGCGCACGACGTTGACCAGGTTCGGCAGCTCGTCGAGCGAGAAGCGGCGCAGCAGCCGGCCCACGCGCGTGATGCGCGGGTCGCCCTCGAGCACGTAGATCCCGGCGCCCATGGACTCGGCGCCGGGCACCATCGTGCGCAGCTTCAAGAGCGCGAAGGGGCGCCCGTGCTTGCCGACCCGGCGCTGGCTGTAGAAGACGGGCCCGCGGCTCTCGATCTTGATCGCGAGCGCCGCCAGGGCCAGGAGCGGAGCGGTCACGACGAGCAGCACGCCCGCGAGCACGAGGTCCAGCGGGCGGTTCATGGCGTACTAGGTTTCGGGCGCACCGGGATGCGGATTCTCTACCTGCATCAGTTCTTCGTCACGCGCGCAGGCGTGGGCGGCACGCGCTCCTACGAGTTCGCGCGCCGATTCGTGGCGCGCGGGCACAGCGTGAGGATGGTAACCGCCGAGGGTGGCGAGCGGACGGTGGACGGCATCGAGGTCGTCGGCGTCCCGGCCGGCTACTCCGACTACGTCGGCGCCACCGCCGTCTCCTATCCGCGCCGGATGTGGGCCTTCGCGCGCTTCGCGCTGGCGGCCACGCGCGCGGCGCTGCGGGGGCCGCGGCCCGACGTCGTCTACGCGACCTCGCCGCCGCTCACGATCGCGCTCCCGGCGCTGGCGGCCGCCTTCCGCTGGAGGGCACCGCTCGTGTTCGAGGTACGCGACCTCTGGCCCGAGGCGCCGATCCAGATGGGCGCGCTGCGCAACCCACTCGCCCGCCGCCTCGCGCGCATCCTCGAGCGCTTCGTCTACCGGCGCAGCGCGCGCGTGATCGCCCTGTCGCCGGGCATCCGTGCGGGCGTGCTGGCAGGCGGCGTGCCCGAGGAACGCGTCGCGCTCGTCCCGAACGCGTCCGATCTCGATCTCTTCGACCCAAGGCCGCGCCGGCCCGGCGACCGCTTCACCGTCGCCTACTTCGGGACCATGGGCGAGGCCAACGACCTGTCGGCGGCGGTCGAGGCGGCGCGCCTGCTGCCCGACGTCGAGTTCGTGCTGATGGGCGAGGGCAAGCGCCGTGGCGCGCTCCAGCGGAGCGCACCGGAGAACGTCGCCTTCCCGGGCGCCGCCGGGTCCAAGGAGGAGGTCGCCGCGCTCGCGGCCCGCTCGGACGCCTGCCTGACGCTCTTCAAGGACGTCCCGGTGCTCGCCACCAACTCGCCCAACAAGCTGTTCGACAGCTTTGCCGCGGGCCGGCCGGCGATCGTGAACATGGACGGCTGGATGCGCACGCTCGTGGAGGAGAACGACGCCGGGCTCTACGTGCGGGCGGGCGACGCGCCCGACCTCGCCGCCAAGCTCGAGTGGCTGCGCGATCACCCGGACGAGGCCAGGGCGATGGGCCGCAACGCGCGGGCTCTCGCCGAGCGTGAGTTCGACCGCGACCGGCTCGCCGGCCGCGTGCTCGAGCTGCTCGAGGAGGCCGCGCAGCGGTGAGCGAGCTCGAGCTCTCCTACTGCGTCGTCAACACGAACGGGCGCGAGGACCTGCTCGCCTGCCTCGCCGCGATCGCCGCCACGCATCCGGAGGGCGTGTCGCACGAGCTGCTCGTGCTCGACAACGCGTCCACGGACGGCTCCGCGAACGTGGTCCGCGAGCGCCATCCGGAGGTGACGCTGATCGAGCTCGAGCGGAGGACCGGCAAGAGCGAGAACGACTCGCTCCTGCTCGAGCGGGCGCGCGGGCGCCTCTGCCTGCTCCTGAACGAGGACTCGGAGCTGCAGCCGGGCGCCGTCGCGGAGCTGATCGCCGCCCTCGACGCGGACGCCGAGGCCGCCGCGGCGGGCGCGCGCCTGCTCACGAGCGAGGGCGAGGAGACCGACTGCGCATGGCGGCTGCCGGACATCAGGTGGGCGCTCGCGGCGGCTGTCTTCATGCACTCGCGCGTTGCGGTGGAGAGCCGTGGCGATGTGGTCCGCGAGGTCGGCTGGGTGCAGTCGAGCGCAATGCTCGTGCGGCGCGAGGCGGCGCGCCAGGTGGGCTGGCTCGATCCGGACTTCTTCGTCTACTCGGACGAGACCGACTTCTGCAAGCGCCTGCACGACGCGGGCTGGCGCATCCTCTTCGTGCCGGGGGCGCGGGCGATCCACCACGACCAGCTCTCGACCGACAGCGCTGCGATGCGGCGCCGCATCGTCGAGTTCCACCGCAACCGCGACCTCTACTTCCGCAAGCACGGCATGTGGCTGACGCGCATCGTGTGGAGGCTCTGCTGGACCTGGGCCTACCTCGTTCGCGCCGGCGCGGCGGCGGTCCTCCCGGGCCACGACCCTCAGCGCTACCTGCTGCACGCGCGCCAGGAGCTGAGGCCGGCGCGCGGCGAGGGGATCCGCGAGGCGGCCGCGCTCCACAACGCGGGCTGAGCGGCAGCCACCCGCGCCTTTACGCTTCCCGACCGGATGGAACACCCCGACCTCGCCCAGCTTGCCGCCGTCGGCGGCGCCGTCGGGTCGGTGCTCGTGCTCCTGGCCCGCGGGCGCCTCGTGCTGCTCGCCGGGCTGGTCGTGCTCGCGCTGGCCGAAGGCGCGCTCGCGTACTCGCTCGGAACCGGCTCGCTCGACCGCCTCAGCGGAGCCACCGGCGTGGCCGCGGCGGCGCTCGGGATCGTCATCCTGGGCGTCGCGGCGGCGATACTGGCGCGGCGGCCCGTGATCGTCCCGGTCGCCGTGCTGGTGGCGGCTCCCTTCAGGCCGCCGCTCTCGTTCGACAGCGGCGGCACCTTCCTGGTCTCGATCGCCGACGACGGCCGCCTGGGCCGGCTGCTGCCGCTCTACTTCGTGCTCGCGGCGGCCGGCATCGCGCTCGGCTGGCGCGCGCTTCAGGGGCGAGAGATCCGCGCGCTCCCCACGGTGATCGCCGCGCCGGCGGCCGCCTTCTTCGCGTTCGCCTGCCTTTCGCTCGTGTGGGCGGACGACCTCGAGGCCGGGGCCAACCTGCTCGTCTTCTTCACGCTGCCGTTCGCGCTGCTGCTCGCGACCGTCGCGCGCGCCGACTTCCCCGAGAGCGTGCCGCGTGCGCTGGCGGCGGCCGCGCTCGCGCTCGCGACGCTGTTCGCGCTCGTCGGCCTGTGGCAGGCCGCCACCCACGAGCTCTTCTTCTACGCGCCCAACCTGGCGGTGTCGAACGCGAACACGGACTTCTTCCGGGTCACGTCGCTGTTCGGCGACCCGAGCCTCTACGGCCGCCACCTCGTGCTCGGCATCGGGGTGGCGCTGTCGCTGCTCGCCGCGCAGCGCTGGAAGCCGTGGCCGCTGATCGGCCTGCTCGTCGTCATGTGGGCCGGGCTCTTCTTCTCGTACTCGCAGTCGAGCTTCGCCGCGCTGCTCGTCGTGACGCTCGCGCTCGCCGTCATCACCGGCGACCGCCGCGTCCGCCTGACCGTCGGAGTGCTCGCCCTGCTCGCCGTGCTCGCCGGGGCCGGCTACGCGACCGTGCAGCTGATCGACGGCGAGTCGCTCAACAAGATCACGAGCGACCGCACCGAGCGCGTCGAGGACACGCTGCGGGTGGTCGAGGACAGGCCCTTCACGGGCGTCGGGATCGGCGGCCAGGCGCGCGCGAGCCGCGACCTCGCGAACAGCGACCGGCCGACCCCGAACTTCGTGTCGCACACGACGCCGCTCACCGTGTTCGCCGAGCTCGGCGTGATCGGGCTCGCGCTCTACCTCTGGCTGCTCGCCGGCGGCGCGATCCTGATCGCCGCCGTGCTGAGGCTCGACAGGGCGCTCGGGCTTGCGCTGCTCGCCTCGTTCCTCGCGCTGTTCGTGCACGCGCTCTTCTACAGCGGCTTCCTCGAAGATCCGATCACGTGGTTCGTGCTGGCCGTCGGCGCCGGCTACCTGGCCTGGCACGGGCTCTACGACCCGCGGCCGTCGGCGGCGGAGCGGGCGCGCGAGCGAATGCGGGCGAGCCCGACGTGAGCACCCGCGCCGCCTGGGCCCTCACCGGGGTTCTCTTCGCGCTGATCGCCATAACGCTGCCGGAGCTCGGCTCGGACCCCTGGCACTTCCGGCCGGAGACGGTCGACCCGCAGGGCCCGCTCGCGCCGCTCGTGCGCGCCGCGGGCGAGGAGTGGGACGTGGGCATCGCACGCGCCGCCGCGTTCGCCGCGGCGCTCCTGTGCGGCGCGGCAGCGGTGCTGCTGATCGCCCGGCCGCGCCCGTGGCCGCGCTGGGCCGGAATCGCGCTCGTGCTGAGCGTCGGCGTCCTCCTGATGGCGCCTTCGACGCTGCTCCAGATCGGGCTGCGCGACTCGACGGCGCCCTGGTTCTTCACGAACGACTCGACCTACCAGATCGAGCTCGGCGGCGAGCTGCTGCTCGACCTCGACAACCCCTACGGCCACGACTACCGCGAGTCCGGCCTGGAGCGCTTCTACACGCGCGACGGCAGCGTCTCAGAGCGCGTGCGCGAGCGCGAGGTGGCGCTCGAGCACTTCGCCTACTTCCCGGGCGCCGCCGTGAGCGCCGCGGTCTGGCGGCTGCTGCCGGATCCGTTCGACGACTACCGGCTGCTCGTCCTGCTCGCCACGCTCGCGATGCTGCCCGCGGTCTTGCTGTTCCGAGCGCCCGTGGGTGTCAAGCTCGCGCTCGGCGCGCTGCTCGTCTGCAACCCGATCGCGGTGCGCTCGGCCTGGTTCGGCCAGAACGACGCGCCCAGCCTGCTGCTGCTCGTGCTCGCCTTCGCGCTCGTCACGCGCCGGCGCTACGGCTGGGCGGCGGCCGCGCTCGCCGCCGCGATCCTGCTGAAGCAGTTCGCGCTCGTGGCGCTGCCCTTCGTCGTCCTCATGCTGCTCCGCCAGCAGGCCACGCGCGCCGAGCTGAAGCGCGCCGCGCTCGTGTTCGGCGGCGTGATCGCCGCCGGCGTGCTGCCGTTCCTGATCGCCGACCCGGGCGCGTTCTACGACGACACGATCAAGTACGGCGCCGGCACCTACAAGATCGTCGGCTACGGGCTGTCCGCGATCCTGATCCGGCTCGGCATCCTCGACGACCGCGACGGCTCGTACCCGTTCGCGCTGGTGGCGCTGCTCACGTGGGTGCCGCTCACGGTCTGGCTCCTCTATGCCCAGCGCAGGGCGGAGGAGCTGTGGGTGGGCGCGGCGGCCTTCTCGATCTCCCTGCTCTGGCTGATGTTCATCGGCCGCACCTTCAACAACTACTACCTCGTCTGGCCGATGACGGGCGCGGTCGTCGCGGCGCTGATGGCGGTAGGTTCCGCGCGTGCGCCCGATCGATCTCGACCCGGGTGAGGCGATCCTCCACGAGGGCGATCCCGAGCGCTGCGTCGTGCTGCTGCCGGGGGTGCGCTACTTCAGCCAGGCGCCGCTGCTCTGGTTCGCGCGCGAGGCGGCCGAGGCGGCCGGCTGGTCGGTCCTCGAGCTGTCCGAGCGCGCACCCGCGGAAGAGGAGCCGTTCGAGTGGATCCTGGACCGCGCGGAGAGCGCCCTCAACGCGACGTCGGCGACGCAGATCGCGTTCATCGGCAAGTCGCTCGGCAGCGCGGCCGCTCCGCTCGCCACGCAGCGCGCGCTGCCCGCGGTCTGGCTCACTCCGCTCCTGATCCGCGCGGAGGTGCTCGCCGCCCTCGGCGCCACCGACCGGCCGACGCTGATCGTCGGGAGTCCCGCCGACCCGAGCTGGGGGAACGGCGAGCTGCCGGAGAACGAGGCACTCGAGGTGCTGGAGCTCGACGATCTCGACCACTCGCTCCAGCGCGAGGGCGACCCGCTCGCCTCGATCGACGTGCTGCGCACCGTGACCGAGCGGGTCGCGAGCTTCTTCGAGCGGCTCGGCTGAGCTACGGGGCCAGCTCGTAGTGGAAGTCCGTCAGGCGCTCGGCGCCGTCCTCCGTGATCAGCAGCAGATCCTCGACCCGCACGCCGCCGTAGCCGTTGCGATAGCAGCCGGGCTCGACCGCAACGACGTCGCCGGGCACGAACGGGTCGGCGCCGGTGCGGCCGAGCGCGGGGTCCTCGTGCACCTCGAGGCCGACGCCGTGCCCGAGCGAGTGGAAGAAGCCGTCGCGCAGCGGTTCGCCCTCGGCCTTCGTGCGCTGGGTCGGCTCGCCCGCCTCCTCGAAGACGTCGCAGGCGGCATCGAACAGCTCGCGGCCGGCGACGCCGGGCCCCGCCATCTCGACGACCCGCTCGAGTGCCGTGCGGCAGAGCCCGTGCCACGCGACCACGTCCTCGGCCGGCTCACCGCCGCAGACGAACGTCCGCGTCATGTCCGCCCAGCAGCCCGAGCGCTCGTCGCGCGGCCAGAGGTCGATGATGATCGGGGCGCCCGCGGGGAGCGGGCCGCTGCCCTGCTCGTGGCCGGATGCGCCGGCGGCTCCGGCCGCGACGATGATGTCCTCGGGTGCCGGGGCGCCGAGCTCGGCGCAGACCTCGCGGATCGTCGAGCGCACCGCCTCGGAGGTGAGCGTCTCGCCGTCCAGGACGAGCGAGCCGCCACTCACGGTCGCGCCGCGCAGCAACTCGGCCGCCGCCGCCATGCCGGCGTCCGCGGCGGACTGCGCGCGGCGCACGCCCTCGATCTCAGCCGCTGACTTCGAGCGGCGCCGGCGAATGAACTCGAGCTCGTCGGCCACGAGCTCGACGCCGTCGGCGCGCAGGCGGTCCGCCACCGCCACCGGCAGGGCCGCGGGCACGACGAGGCGCCCGGCCTCGAGCCGGGCGGCGGCGCGCGCGCACAGCTCGACGTCGATGTCGTGCCAGCGCATGCCGCCGGCGATCAGCTCATCGAGGCCGAGCTCGTATGGATCGACGATCTCGACGCCGGGCGCCGCCTCGGCGATCCGGCTCGCCTCGAGCTCCGAGACCACGACCACACGCCGCCCGCCGACCTCGAAGTACGACATCGGGTCGATGATCCCGAGCGGCAGCTCATGCCGTAGCGCGGCGGAGCGATGGGTATCGGAATGAATTAGAACGTCAGGCGCCATGCGACGGAGCCTATGCGCTCAGGACTGGCCGTTCTCCTGGCGCTCGCGGCGCTTCTTCTTGCGCTTGTCGCGCTCCTGCTCGCGGCCGCCGCGATCCGCCTGCGCGTCCTCGCGCGCGGCCTCCGACCCGCGCGGCGCGAGCGCGTACTGGTGCGATTGTCCGGTGAGGTAGAGCCGCTTCTCGTCGAGCACGACCGGATTTGCGTACTTGCCGTCGCGGAAGCGCCAGACGCGCTTGCCGTCGCTCGCGCGCACCGCATAGGTCGAGTCGGGGCCGCGCGCCACGGCCCGCTGGGCCTCCGAGCCGCAGGTCGAGCAGATCGCGTAGTAGACGAGCTCATTCACGACCGTCGGCGCGGCGTGCACCGCGCCGCCCGCCTCGATCTCCCAGCGCGTGTCGCCGGTCGCCGCGTCGAGCGCGTAGAACTTGCCGTCGTAGGTGCCGACGAAGACCTTGCGCCTGTAGACGGCCGCTGCGCCGTAGATGTACGACCCGAGCGGCCGCGCCCAGAGCAGGTTGCCCGTCTTGGCGCCGTAGACGTACATCGTGCCGTCGGTGTTGCCGATGTAGACGCGCCCGTAGGCGACCGTCGGCGTCGCGTACCAGAACTCGCGCGAGCCGAAGCTCGAGTTCGACTGCGCGCTCCAGATCTGCTTGCCGCTGCCGGCGTTGAGCGCGTACAGCGTGCCGCCGTCGGAGGCGATGAAGATGCGGCCCTTCCAGTAGGCGGCCGAGGTGTTGACCTGGTTGTCGGCCTGGAAGCGCCACTTCTGGCGCCCGGTCTTCGCGTTGAGGGCGATCACGTCGTTGTTCCAGGTGCCGACGTAGAGGGTGTTGTTGCGGAGCAGCGGCGACGACTCCACCGGCGCGCTGTCGTGGCGCCACAGCTCGCGGCCGGTATCGGCGTCCCACGCGACCACGTATCCGTTTGCACCCGCCTGGTCCTGCAGGCACTCGACCGGGTGCATGTAGGCCTGGTAGACGACGCCCTTGCCGATCGTCGGCGACGACGCGGCGCAGCGGTTCGTGTCCTTCTTCCAGTCGACCTTGCCCGTCTGCGCGTCGAGCGCGAAGAAGAGGCCCTTTTGCTGCGCGACGTACACGCGCCCGTAGCCGATCGAGGGCGGGAACTCGAGCGTGTCGTGCGCGTCGATCTTCCAGAGGCGCCGGAACGGCGGCCGGTGGTCGTAGGGGGAGATGTGCTGGCGCGCGATGTCGTAGCCGTAGGTCGGCCAGGCGCGGGCGATCTCCTTGTCGGGCGGCGGGGGCGGCGGCTCGGGCTCCTCCGTGACCACGAACTCCTCCGTGGCGGAGCCACGCTTCTCGAGCGGCTGGTTCTCGTTGTAGGCGTAGACGCCGATCGCGACCGCGAGCACGATCACGACCAGCGCCGCGCCGATCAACAGACGGCGGTGTCGGCGGAACATCGACGGGTCAGGATGGCAGACGGTCCCGCGGCAACCGTTAACTTCCGAGGCGCCGCCAAATGCGCTTCGTCACTTGCGGGATCTCGACGCTCAGCGCCGCCTCCTCGAGCTGACGGGTCCACTGCGAGCTGCCGGTGCGCAACATCCAGCCGTCCCCCAGCTGGAACGCCATGAACGCCGGCTCGCCGGGGTCGCGGCCGGCCGTCGTGAGCGCCTCGGTCTGCTTCGCGAGACCGCGCGAGACCTCGAGCTCGGTGAACTCGCCGATCAGGTCGGACAGGCCCTCGAACAGGCCGAGCTCGTCCTCGAACACGCTCAGCGGCGCGACGCTGGCCGTCTCGATCAGCGCCGTCCGCTCGCCGAAGGCGTCTATGCGCCGCCGCCGCGACGGGTCGCGCGCCCGCTCGCCATCGAGCTCGACCGTGCGCCGGAACGAGTCGGTCCCGAACGAGGCGATCTTGCCGCCCTCGGCCACGTACTCGCGCAGGCGGCGCAGCACGTCGCCCGGCAGCCACAGCTCGCTGCCCGCGAACGCGACGCCGGGCGCGTCCCCGAGCAGCGGCGGCTGGCCGCGCGCGAGCGAGATGTCGGTCGTGAGGTTGTAGCCGAGCCGCTCGCGCTCGAGCCAGCGCAGCAGCGGCGCTACCTCGGCGCTGAAGCGGGGCGGGAAGCCGCCGCCCGCAAACGGGCGATCGAGGCGCACGGCGCGGGCGTCCACGAGCGTGTCCGCGAACCCGTCGCCGTCGTCGTCCTCCGGGTTGAGGCCCTGCCAGGTCAGTGCCGGCAGCACGAGCAGCGGCAGCCCACCGGCGCCCACGCCGCTGACCGGATCGGGCCCGCGCTCAGCAGCCGCCTTCGTCTGCGGCCGCCCGATCACCGCCAGCGGCCAGATCGCTCGCTGGCGGCCCGTGCGCACGCGCACCAGGTGAAGCCCGGTCAGCGCGTCCTTCGGCACCCCGACCCGGAAGCGCCCGCCCACCCGGCCGCCGCGCCGGAGTGCCTCGGGCGATCCGTAGCGCGACAGCACGAACTCGAAGGAGCGGTCGACGGGACCGACCTCGAGGTTCACGACCGAGCCGGCCTTGACCACCGACAGCGGGCCGCGCAGCGTGAAGCTGCGCACCGACACGCCCGTCCGCGGCGCCGCTGTGCGCGGGCTGGGGATCGCGGCCGGCGCCACGGCCGGGTTGCCCGCCCTGTCGCGCACGGTCACCGTAAAGGCGTAGTCGCCGTCGGGCGCCGTGGTGGTCGCGTCCGGCCCGGCGCTGACCTCGCCGTTCCAGATCCCCTCGCGGGTCTTCGCCCGGCCCTCGGGCGGGATCCCGCGGAAGCGCCGCACCACGTAGGGCCGTGGCCCGTCGTCCGTCCTGAAGACGCGGAACTCGGGCGCCGCGTTGGCGGGGCCGGCGAAGCGGATTCGCACGCGCGGCTCCTGCCCCGGCGCAGCGGGTGCGATCACCGACGGCTCCGCGCTCACGAGCCGGACGCTCGGCGGCCGCGTGTCGACGTCGATCTCCTTGAACGAGTCGATCACGCGGCTCTCGTCGCGGCGCACGACGCGCATGCGGTAGGTGCCGTCCGGAACGCGGTTGCCATCGCCGTCCCGGCCGTCCCAGCTGAAGCGGTGCTTGGCGTCGCCCGCCAGCGTCTGCTCGTCCACGATCCTCCGCACCTCGTTGCCCTCGGCGTCCACGACCGAGAACGTCACCTCGGCGGGCTCGGAGAGGTCAAACCCGACGCGCGTCTCGTCGCGGTAGCCGTCGCCGTTGGGTGAGAAGTGGGCCGGCTTGGTGGCGAAGCGGATGACGAGCGGGAACTCGCTCTTCAGCATCTGCGTCGCGAAGAAGGCGGCGATGGTCGCCACCACCAGCACGGCGAACACCACCCGAACCAGTGGCCGGGACATGGAGGCGGGAGCCTAGTCGCACCGCTCCCGTGAAAAAGTCGTCCGCCGATGCGAGTCCAGCTCGTGGATCCCTCAGCCGACGTCCTCCCGTACGACCACGCGCTCGCCGCTGCGCTCGCGCGCGGCGGGGCGCAGGTGGAGCTGGTGACCTCGCGCTTCGTGCACGGCCCCGCGCCCGCCCCGGACGGCTACGACGCCCGCAACCTGTTCTACACGGCCGGCACGCGCTGGGGTGCGCGTCGGCCCGGGCTGCGGCGAGTCCTCAAGGCAGCCGAGCACGTGCCCGGCATGCTGCGCTACCGCCGCCACGCGCACGCGGCCGACGTGAGCCACTGGCAATGGCTCTGGCTCGAGTCGCTCAGCACGCGCCTGCTCCCGCGTGGGCGCCCGCAGGTGCTCACGCTGCACAACGTGATCCGCCGCGAGCGCTCGGCGCGGCGGCTCGTGGACGCGTTCGACGCGATCATCGTCCACACCCGGGCGGGCGCTGATCTGCTGGGCGGCGGCGAGCGCGTGCACGTGATCCCGCACGGCGCGTTCGAGCACCTGACCCGGCGCCCCGACGAGCTGGCGCTGCCGCCCGAGCTGGCGGCGGTCGCGCGCCCGGTGGTGCTCTACTTCGGCGTCGTGCGCGAGTACAAGGGCGTGGACGTGCTGCTCGAGGCGATGAGGCACGTCCCCGAGGCGGAGCTCTGGGTGGTCGGTCGCCCGCTCGGCGTCTCGATGGAGCGGCTGCGGCGGCTCGCGCCCACCGGCCGCGTGCGCTTCGTCGACCGCTACGTGAGCGACGCCGAGCTGCCGGCGTTCTTCCGCCGCGCCGACGTGCTCGCTCTGCCCCACCGCAACGTCGACGTGTCCGGAGTGCTGTTCGCCGGCCTCGCGTTCGGCAAGGCGATGGTCATGAGCGACGTCGGCGGCTTCCGCGAGCTCGTCGAGGACGAGGGCGCGGGCCGGCTCGTCCCGCCGGGCGACGCGGAGGCGCTCGCAGCGGCGCTGACGGAGCTCGTGGAGGACAGCGCGCAGCGCCATGAGCTCGAGCAGCGCGCCGCGGCTGCCGCGGCGGGCCCGTACTCGTGGGAGCGCGTCGCGGAGCTGACGATGGCGGTCTACCGCGAGGCCGGCGCATGAGGGCCGTGTTCATGGCCAAGTCCAAGCGCTCCGCGGCGCGGGCGCTCGACTGGCTCGTCGAGTCCGGCTGCGACGTCGCCGCCGTGCTCGCCTCGGAGCCCGACCGCTGGACCCAGGAGGAGCAGCGCGTCGACCTGGTCGCGGACCGGCACGGGCTCCCGCTCGTAACGGAGGAGCAGCTGTACGCCGATCCGCCCGCGGACGTCGACGTCGTGATCTCGTTCCTCTACTGGAGGCTGATCCGCGAGCCGCTCATCTCGCTGGGGCGGATCGGCTGCCTCAACTTCCACCCGGCGCCGCTGCCGGACCTGAGAGGGCTCGGCGGCTACAACGTCGCGATCCTCGAGGGCTTCGACGAGTGGGGCGTGTCCTGCCACTTCGTCGACGAGCGGTTCGACACAGGGGATCTCGTCAGCGTCGAGCGCTTCCCGCTCGACCATGCCAACGCCACCGCCTTCTCGCTCGACCTCGAGAGCCAGGAGCACTTGCTGGCGCTGTTCCAGCGGGTGATGTCGCTTGCTCTGAGCGACGAGGAGCTGCCGCGGGCGCCTCAGGGCGAGGGCCGCTACGTCACCCGCGCGGAGTTCGAGGAGCTGCGCCGCGTGCGGCCCGGTGACGACGTCGAGCGCAAGCTGCGCGCCTTCTGGTACCCGCCCCACCCCGGTGCCGTGATCGAGCTGGACGGCCGCCTCCTGACGCTCGTCGACGAGCGTCTGCTCGCCGAGACCGCCGATGCCTACCGCGCCGCCGGGCTCGTGCCCTGAGACTCGGGCAGGCGCTTCTCGAACCAGTGGTGCGCGTAGGGCTCGTCGTTGAACGGCTCGACCTCGGCGTAGCCCGCCGACCGGTAGAGCGCGATGGCCTCGCTGAGCGTCTCGTTGGTCTCGAGCCGCACGACGCGGCTCGGTCCGCGCGCCGCGTGGGCCTCGAGCTCCGCGACGCCCGCGGTGGCCTGGGGGCGCGTCTACCTGGGCGGGTCTCGACGGCCGCATCTACAGCTTCGTGGAGAGCACAGGCGAGCTCGCCTGGAGCCAGTCCACCGGCGCCGAGGTCTACCCGTCGCCGGCGGTGGCGGAGACCCCCCATTCGCCGGCGACGACGGTCTACGTCGGCTCCCAGGACCACCACTTCTACGCGCTCGATGCCCGAACCGGCGACGTGCGCTGGGAGCACGACCTCGGCGGGGTCGTGCTCGGATCCTCGAGCGTGGTCGACGAGACCGTCTACGTGTCGGTCATCGGGCCGACATCGGCACCTTCGGCTACGACACGAGAAGCGGCAGGAAGGTCTTCTACAGCGACCAGGGCGAGTACAACCCGGTGATCTCGGACGGCCGGAAGATCTACCTGACCGGGACCTCGACGATGCGGGCGTTCATCAGAGCCGGGAACCTCGAGGGCGCGGGAAGCACTCACAAAAGGGTCGAGACCAGCAGCAGGGGGCGAACAAATAGCCGACGCGCACGGACGTGGCCGACCTGATTCAGCATTCGATGGGGTCAGATGGCACGTCCGGTTCGGGCGCGTCACTTGGGCCAAAGGTCGCCGTCGGCGATCTCGAGCAGGTTGTCCGCGGGATCCCGGAAGTAGATGGAGCGCGCCCCGCCCGGCCAACTCACCTCGTGATCGATGCTCACCGAGTTGGCGATGAAGTCGTCGTTTCCACTCCTCGTACTCGCCGGACGAGGTCACCAGGCAGGCGTGCCCGGGCCCTGCGCTCCGTGGCGCATGTGCGGCTCGGCTCGCTGGGCGAGCTTCTCGGTGTCGAAGAGCAGGAGAATGCCCGAGCCCACTCGGTAAGCGGCCCCGTCGTCGAAGCGCGTCACCGCTCGAAGACCGAGGACCTCGGAGTAGAAACGCTCGATCTCGGGCTTCGCCGCGGGCTCGTGGTAGAGGACAGTCTCCAGGATGCCCCCGAAGCCCGGCGCGGGATCGGGCATCAGGTGAGCCTTACCGGGATCCCGGCCTCGTGCAGATGGCGCTTGGCCTCACCGACGGTGTGAACCCCGTAGTGGAAGATCGACGCGCATAGGACCGCGTCGGCGCCGCCCTCGACGATGCCGTCCTCCAGGTGGCGCAGCTCGCCGGCGCCCCCCGATGCGATCACAGGTACGCCGACCACCTCGGCGATCGCGCTGGTGAGCCCCAGGTCGTACCCGTCGGTCGTCCCGTCTCGATCCATGCTCGTCACCAGCACCTCCCCCGCTCCGCGCTCTGTCGCCTCGCGTGCCCAGGCGACGGCATCGCGCCCCTCGACGATCCGGCGTCCACCGTTCACGTAAACGCTCCAGCCGTAACCTCGTCCTTCATCGGACCCCGCCGCCCCCGGAGTCGGAGATGAGGAGGTGGCGGGCATTTGTTTCGCATCGATGGCCACGACGACGCACTGCGCGCCGAACACCGCGAGCTCGGTGAGCAGCTCGGGACGGGCGAGCGCGGCGGAGTTGACCGAGACCTTGTCGGCGCCCGCGTCCAGCACTGCCTGGGCGTCGTCCACCGAGCGGATCCCACCGCCGATCGTGAACGGAATGAAAACGTAGTCGGCCGTCCGCCTGGCGAGCTCGACGATCGTCTCCCGCCGCTGGTGGGACGCCGTGATGTCGAGGAACACCAGTTCGTCCGCGCCCTCGTCGTCGTACCGGGCGGCCAGCTCCACCGGATCCCCCGCATCTCGAAGGCCGACGAAGTTCGTGCCCTTCACGACCCGTCCCTCGTCGACGTCGAGACAGGGAATGACGCGCTTCAATGCCATGGAGCGAGGGTAACGGCCGCGCGGCGCCGCTCAGGCCCTGCGGGCGGCGTCCAGGGCCTTGATGCCGAGCCCGCGCAGCCGGTCGAACTCCCTGCGGCTCAGGTGCCTGGCCGTCCCTTCGACTTCTTCAACAGCCGCCCGAGCTCGCTGCGCTCGGAGTCGGTCAGCCCCCCGTGAGCGGCCCTGCCCTTCCGGTACGCCCACGTGCCGACGACGTAGATCTTCGCCCAGGGCAGCGCTCTGGAACGGGCGAAGAGCGAGGAGATCGTGCCGGGCATCCGCCTAGACCGGCACGCCGAGGGCCGCCTGTGCCTCGGTGACCGTGAAGCGCCCCTCATAGAGCGCCCGGCCCACGATCACCCCGGCGAGGCTCGGGAGGCCGAGCGCCGCCAGGCGGTGGAGGTCCTCCAGCGAGCCGATCCCACCCGAGTAGATCAGTTCGGCGCCGGCGCGGGACGCCGCCTCGGCCATCTCCGGCAGCCCAGCCAGCGCGGGCCCGTCGAGGGTTCCGTCCACCTCGATCGGCGTGTACAGGAACCAGCGAACCCCGCATGCCGCCATCGCCGAGAGGAGCTCGGCGGGAGCGGCGTCCGACTGCTCGAGCCAGCCGGCGACCGCCACCCTGCCGCCCCTGGTGTCCAGCGCGACCACGACGCGATCACCGTGCGCGGTGACGAGGTCCGCGACCAGCCCGGGATCCCGAACTGCGGCCGTGCCGATGACGACGCGCTCAACCCCGGAGCCGAGTGCGGCTTCGACCGCCGCCCGATCCCGCAGACCGCCTCCGAGCTGGGTGGAGACGCCCAGCTCGACGATCCGGCGAACCGTGTCCAGGTTCTCGGGCCGTCCGGAGAGCGCGCCGTCGAGATCCACGACGTGGAGGTTGCGTGCGGCCTGAGCCCTCCAACGGCGGGCCGCGTCGACCGGGTCCGCGTCGTGGGCCACCTCCCGCCGATAGTCGCCCTGGGTCAGCCGGACGACGTGGCCGCTTCGGATGTCGATCGCGGGATAGAGGATCACGCCGGAACCGATGCGCAGATCTGCGCGAAGTTGGCCAGCAGCCGCAGACCCGCCCCGCTCGACTTCTCCGGGTGAAACTGGACTCCGTAGAGCGGGGGGCGGGCAATTGCGCACGCGAACCGCTCTACCCACTCGGCGGTGCCCAAGGCGTCAGCCGGGTCCTCGGGCCGGACGCCGAACGAGTGGACGAAGTAGAACGGCGTCTGGGTCTCGAGGCCCTCGGTCAGCTCGCAGGAGCGCTCCCAGCGCACCGGCTCCCAGCCGATGTGCGGCACCTTCAGGCCGGGCGCGTCGAGCGCCGTCACCTCGCCCGGCACCAATCCGAGACCATCGTCCCCGCCCTGCTCCGAGGAGCGCTCAAAGAGCAGCTGAAGCCCGAGGCAGATGCCGAGCACCGGCGTGCCCGCGTCCACCCGTTCCGCCACCAGCGCATCGAGCCCCAGCTCACGCACGCGCCGCATGGCGAGGGGAAAGGCCCCCACCCCGGGCAGGATCACGCCGTGCGCCGCCCGCGCCGCATCCGGATCGCTCGTAATGGGTGCCTCGACCCCCACCCGTTCGAGTGCCTTCTCGACCGAGCGCAGGTTGCCCATGCCGTAGTTGAGGATCGCGATTCGTCATCGCCTCATCCGGTCAGGGTTCCCTTCGTCGAGGGCACGCCGGTCGAGCCGGGATCGATCTCCAT
>CAWFZK010000043.1:0-35444 GCA_963820315.1 uncultured Thermoleophilaceae bacterium
ATGTCGCCCCGGAGCCCACGTGGCGTCCGCTGTCCCGCTGGGGGATCCTGCTCGTCGTCCTCGGGGTGATCGTGGCCGGTGGCTCGTTCCTGGCCGCGACGCCTCGGGATCCTGGACCTCGGCACGGCGCCGCAGTATCTCGGCGCGGCCGTGGCCGGCATCGGGTTGATCCTCACGGTCGTCGCGTTCTGGCTGCGCCGCAGCTCGCAGATGCAGGAGGAGCTGCGCGACGTCGAGATCGACCGGCGCCTGCGCGGGCGGTCCGAGATGGAGGCGGAGCTGAAGCAGGCGCAGCTCGATACCGAGCAGCAGCTCGGCGCGCTCGGGCCTCGACGACCTCGCGGCCGCGGAGGACCTGCTCGGCCGCGAGGAGGCCCACGTCGCGCGGATGGACCAGCTGGCCGCCCAGCTCGACGGGTTGGTCGGCAAGGAGCCGCGCGAGACGCTCGCCGACCGAGCGCGACGCGGCCGCCCACGAGATCGACCTCAAGACGAGCGCCCTCGAGCACCTCGGGCCGATCGCCAAGGAGCCGCGAGCGCGCGAGCGCCTGGAGGTCGAGGTCCGCGACCAGGAGAGCCGCCCTCGAGCGGGCCCGCGACGACGAGGCGAATGCCCGCGCCCGGGTCGAGCAGAACACCGTCGACGCCGAGCAGGTCGCGGCCGAGGCCGAGCGCCTCGCCGGCTGGCGCGAGCAGCTGGCCGCCGCTCCAGCGTCGCCACCGCGTGCTGGAGACGACCCTGCAGCGCCATCGAGCGCGCCGAGGTCGCCGACGATGAAGACGGCGACCCGCTACCTCGAGGGCCACATGGTCCGCGACATCGCGACGGTCACCGGCGGTCGCTACCGGCGCATCCGGGTCGACGACAAGACGCTCGACATCGAGGTCTTCGCGCCCGAGCGCGGCGATTGGGTGCCGGTCGCGAGCCTCAGCCAGGGCACGCTCGACCTCGTCTACCTCACCGCTCGCCTCGGCCTCGTCCGGCTCGTGACCGGCGACCGCCGGCCGCCGCTGGTGTTCGACGACCCGTTCGTCACGCTCGACGACACGCGCGCGTCGCGGGCGCTCGCCCTGCTCAAGCAGGTCGCGTCCGACTTCCAGATCATCTACCTGACGACCTCGGATCGATACGACAGCGCGGCCGATGCCGTGGTCGAGCTGCCCGGCCCGACCGCGGTCGACGACGGCGTCGAGGACCCGTCGCTCGCCCGCGAGGAGCCCGCGCCCATCGGAGTCACGGGCTGATCGACCCGCTCTCGGCGGGCACCGCGACCATCGCGCTCGGGCTCGCCGCCGCGGCCGCGTGGGGTGCCGCCGACTTCGGTGGCGGCCTCACGAGCCGGCGCGCACCGGTCTACGGCGTCGTGCTCGCTGTCGCAGTTCGTCGGGATGCTCATCGCGGTGGCCATCGCCGTCGTCCGCGGCGAGTCGGTGCCGGCCGGGACCGACCTGCTGCTGTGCGTCGTGGCCGGTGTCCTCGGCGGGATCGGCATCACCGCGCTGTACCGCGGCCTCGCCGATCGGGCGGATGGGCATCGTCGCGCCGGTCACGGGCGTCCTCGCGGCGGTCATCCCGGTCGTCGGCGGGATCATCCTCGAGGGGCTCCCGGCGGCCGATCGTCCTGGTCGGGCATCGGCCTTGCCGTCGTCTCGGTCGTGCTCGTGTCGCGCGTCGCCGACGAGGGCGGCGGGCGGGCCGGGCTGACGGAGGCGCTGATCGCCGGCGTCGCCATCGGCTGCTTCGGGATCGCCATCTCGGGGCTCAGCGAGGGCCAGGTCTTCAGCTCGCTGACGGTCATCCGGCTCGTCCAGGCGGTGCTCGTGATCGGCCTCGTGCTCGGGACGCGCGCCGCGTGGCGGCTGCCGGTCGACGTCGCTCCCGGCGGTCGCCGTGGTCGGCGTCCTGGACATGGCCGGCAACAGCTTCTACCTGCTGGCGGTGCAGACCGGGGCGCTGGCCGTGGCGTCGGTGCTGTCCGCGCTGTACCCGGTCGCGACGGTCCTGCTCGCGGCCGTCGTGCTGCACGAGCGCGTGACGCGCGACCACACGGTCGGCATCGCCCTGGCGGCGGCGGCGATCGTCCTCATCGGCGTCGGGTCCGCGTAGACTGCCGCGTCATGCCCGAACCCGCCGACGCCCGCCGTCCTCGAACCGATCTGGCTCGTCGAGGCGACCTACGCGCCCGACGCGGCCGAGACCCGGGCGCCGTTCCGTGCCGAGCACCTGGCCGGGATCCGGCGGCGGCTGGAGTCGGGGGAGTATGTCGAGGCTGGGGCCTTCATGGACGTGTCCTCTGCCGCAGAGAGGTTTCGATCCGGGCGATGCGCGCGTGCGCCAGTTCTGAGCGCACCACCTTGCCGTGCAGCATCCGCGGCACCTCGACGTCGCCCGCGAACTCGGCCTCGCCGCGCATCTTCGCCTCGGCGTCGCGCCTGCCGACCGAGCGCCCGACCTCGGTGAAGAGCTGCTCGACGGAGACGCTCATGAGCCGGCGGCGAGTTCACGCGCCGCGGCAAGGATCGATTGGTAGCCGGTGCAGCGGCACACGTTCGAGTCGAGCGCGTGGCGGATCTCGTCCTCGTCGCCGAGCTCTCCGCTGTCGCGCAGCGCCTTGAGCGTCAGCACAAAGCCGCCGGTGCAGAACCCGCACTGCAGCGCGGCGTGGCGGGTGAAGGCCTCCTGGAACTCCGAGAACTCCTCGTCCCGCGCGAAGCCCTCGATCGTCAGGACGCTGCGCCCGCCCGCCTCGCACGCGAGCATGCAGCAGGAGCTAACCGGCAGGCCGTCGACGAGCACGGTGCAGGTCCCACAGACCTGCACCTCGCACGAGCGCTTGGCGCCCTTCAGGCCGAGCCGGTCGCGCAGGAAGTCGAGCAACAGCTCCTGCGGCTCCACGACCGCCTCGACGGCGTCGCCGTTCACCTCCAGCTCCAGCCGCTCCGTCACGCTCCCGCCCCGGGCATGTCGAAATCGCGCCGCTGGCGCCGGAGCTCGCGGACCCAGGCGTCCCAGTACTCGTCGAGGAATCCATCCTGGTACTTCATCTCGTGCAGGGGCGCAACGGCGTCGTCGGCGACCGCACGCAGTTCCCCGAGCCGCGTCGCAACGGCCTGAAGCGCGACCGCGCGCTCGAGCGTCACCGCCCGCAGCACGGCCCAGGGCGGGTCCTTGCCCACGACGAGCACGCCGTGGTTGCGCATGAGCAGGACGTGCTGGTCGCCGAGCGCAGCGGCCACCACCTGGCCCTGCCTGCGGCCGACGATCAGCTCGGGCACCTCGTCGAGCGTCGCGAGCCCCTCCTGGAACATGACCGCGTCGTGAGAGAGGAAGGCGAGGTCCACATGCGAGGCGCCGAGCGCCGTGGCGTGGAGGGGATGGCCGTGGACCACGCACTGCACGTCCGGCCGTGAGCGGTAGACCTCGGTGTGCAGGACCGATTCGAGATGCATGTCCGTCGCGTTCTCGATATCGCCGTCGATCGATGCGCGCAGCACGTCGCCCGGCGTGACCTCAGCGAGCGAGACCCCCTTGCGCTTGATCCACATGATCCCCGGGTCGTTCCCGTCTCGCGCGCTCACGTGCCCGAGCGTGAGGTCCTCGTATCCGTGCGCCGCGAGGATTCGGCACGCCCAGGCGACCTGGGTCGCGACCGGCTCCTCGGTCACCGACGCTCCGTCGGCGGGTAGTCGGGGTGCGGGAAGCCGAACACCATCACGACGTCCTCGTCCCCGTCGTTGACGACCGCGTGCCAGACATGGGCCGGGATGTGGAGCGCGTCACCGGCGCTGAAATCCACCTCCCCGTCATCGAGCCGCAGCCGGCCGCGGCCGGCCGCCACGTAGGCGAACTCCTCCGTCTCGTGCGCCACGCTGCCCAGCTCGGTCCCCGGCCGGAACACGGAGTAGCCGAGCGAGGCGGTCGCGCCCTCGGCCCGCCCGCCGGTGACCAGCATCCGGCTGAAGCTGCCATTGGGCAGCTCGATGTCCGGGACCGTGTCGAGCGGGATGACGGAGACCGCCGTCACAGCGCCCATTCACCGTCCTTGACGATGTACTGGCCGTTGTCGACGATCTCGAGGCTCGCGTCGAGAATCACCCCGTCGAGGTGCAGCTTGCAGACGTTCTGACCGCCGGGATATGCCAGGTGGTTGTCGCCGAGCGCGAGGTGAGCCGTGCCGACACGGCCCTTCTCGGACGGGGTTCCGAACGGCGCGATGTCGCTCACGCCGAACGCGAACTCGCCGATGACCGTCGAGTTCTCCACGCCCTCGATCACGTTGCGGAGCTTCTCGGCCTCCTCCTCGCCCTCGATCTTGACGGCCTTGCCGCCCTCGACGGTCCAGGTGATCAGGTTCTCCACCTGACCCGGGAGGCCGATCCCGAGCATCACACCGTCGACAACCACGGTGCCGGTGGTCTGGTCCTCCACCGCCGCGAACGCGACCTCCGACCAGAGCGGCAGCGGGCCCATCATCTGACCGCGCTTCTTGATCGGCGTGATCTCGAGAGCCGGCCGGCCCTCGATCGTGATCGTCACGTCGGTCCCCTTGGCGGAGGTCATCCGGACCTTGGTGGCGCCCTCGAGCGCGGCCATGGCATCTCGCGCCCGCTGGGTCGCGGCGTCGATCTGATCGAGCGTCAGCCCCCATTCGCCCATCCCCGGCTCCACCGACGCGATCTTGGCGTTGTTCGCGCACGACTCCTTGACGGCCGGCACGTGCGCGAAGCGGTTCGCCCACTCCAGGTTTGTGACGATGATGATCTCGTCGGAGTTCGTCATCGCGTTGTGCAGGTTGCGCGGCGGCACCATCGGGAAGTGCGTGTCCGCCAGCCCGCGTCGAACCTGGATCTCGTTGTTCATGAGGACCGGCCACGCGCCGCGGTCGACCGCAACCTCCGCCAGCATGCGCGCCTCTTCGACGCGCGAGTCGTCGTGGATGATCGTCACGACGTCGTCCTTCTCGACGGAGAAGCACGTATCGATGATCAGCTCTGCTTCCGAGCGCAGCGCGTTCTCGTCCGCCATCACTTCACCTGACCCTTTCGACGTCGAACTGCGGCAGTATCTCGCTGGCGAAACGCTCGACCTGATCGAACTGATCGACCGCGCCGAACCGGCAGATGAAGTGGTCGACGCCGCGATCGGCGAACTCGCGCAGCCACGCGACTATGTCCTCGGGACTCCCGACCGGGCCCCAGTTCGAGAGGTCCATCATCTGGGACAGCTCCGGGTAGTACTTCGAGATGTAGTCGCTGAAGGAAGCGTGCGCCTCTTCCTTCGTGTCCCCGATGTTCATCGTGACCTGGTAGGAGACGGTGTAGTCGGAGAAGCTGCGCCCGTGGCGAGCGGCCGCCTCCTCGAGGTAGCCGATCTGCTCGGTCAGCTCGCCGGGGTGCTGTGCGCGGCAGCAGGTCATCCAGCCGTCGCCGAACTTGATGATCCGGTCCGCGGCTCGCTCCATGATGCGGCGTGCCTTTTCCTCTCCCGGGTCGCCCACGAGCCGCGGGTTCGAGACGATCCAGCAGGGCGGCGGCTGCTGTAGCGGAGCGAGCGGCTCCATCTCGGTGCCCGAGCTGAACTCCACCTCGTCGTAGTCGAAGTACTTGCCCGAGAAGGAGGTCTTCTTCTCCGTCCAGAGCTGAAGCACGATCTCAAGGATCTCCTCGAAGATCGCCGCCCTCTCCTTGTATGGGAGGCCGACCGCCTCGAACTCGCGGCGCACGCCTTTCTCGGGGTTGCCCATGCAGGGCCCGAAGATGGTTCGGCCACCGCTGATCTGATCGAGGGTCGCCCACTCGAGCGCCAGGTAGAGCGGGTTGCGCGTCGTGACGACGATGCACGCGGTGCCGATCTTCACCCGCTTCGTGCGCTGGGACAGCGCGGCCATCAGCGTCATCGGCTCGTAGCGCGGCTTCGAGAAGAGGGAGTCCCCGACCCACAGCGAGTCGAAGCCACGCGCCTCCACCACCTCGGACAGGTCGAGCAGCGCCTGAAGGTCGTATCCCGGGGCGATCAGGGGCTCTCGGTTGTTCAGGTTCACCCCGAACTCAACCGCGCGCCCAGCCCCGTTCGCTTGCGTCGTCAGTGCGGCCTCCTAGTGATCGGCATCTCCTGCAAGCGTCCCGTCCTCCCGGAACAGCGCGTGATCGGCGTCGGACTCGAGCACGCGCTGCGGGACCTCGATGTGCTCGGCGAGGAGCTCGGCGGCGCGGTCCGCGTCGCGCGCGTCGACCGCGGCCAGGATGGCCTCGTGCTCGGCCACGGACTGCTGCAGGCTTCCGCGCAGCTCGAGGGAGCGGGGCAGGTACGGGGCCATCTGTCCCACGAGCACACGGTGGACCTCGTGCAGCTTCTGGTTGCGTGAGCCGCGCACGAGCGCCTCGTGGAAGCTGTTGTTCGTGTCGAAGAAGAGGCGCACCTCTTCGTCGCGCGCCGCGCCCGCCATCAGCTCGCACAGCTCGCGAAGGTGAGCGATCTCCGCGTCGCTCATCAACGGGACCGCGAGCCGCACCGCAAGCGTCTCGAGTGCCTCACGCACCTGGTAGGCATCGATGAACTCCTGACGTGAGAGCTGTGTGACCACGGCGCCGCGCCGGGGCGTGATGGTCACGAGCCCCTCGGAACCGAGCCGCCCGAGGGCCTCGCGGAGCGGGCCGCGGCTGGTGCCGAATTCGCGCGCAAGCGCAACCTCCGAGAGCTCGGTTCCCGGCTCGAGCCTGCCGGCGAGGATGTCCTCCCGCAGGCGGTCGCGCACCTGCTCCCACAGCGTGCGGTTATCGAGGGGTCGGGCGGCTCCCGAGTCGGCCTCGTCGTTGACGTTCATAGAGCGTGCGTTAACTGTGTGCTGTGGGTTGTCAACAGTTGGCAGCCACAGTACTGTACCCCCAAGTGATCGACAAGGTCTCGCCTCACGAGATCGTCGACCCGCACATGCACGTGGGCGACTTCCCTCTCTTCGACGTGGGCATGGACGCGGACGGCCTCGTGGAGCTGTTCGCCGAGTGGAACTACGCCGCAGGGATCGTCTTCCACCCCGACAACGCGCTGGTGCGCGACCTCGTGGAGGGCATCCCGAACGCATGGGCCCTGTATTGGGCCAACCCGCGGGAGCCCGAGTGCGCAGACGAGGCGGGGGAGTTCCTCACACACCCCAAGTTCCTCGGCGTGAAGATGCACCCGCTGCTCGACTCCTACCACCCCAACGACCCGATCGTGCATCCGGTCGCACGCCTGCTGGTCGAGCGCGAGCTGCCCACCCTCATCCACTGCGGGCACCCCATCTTCACCCTCCCGTGGAGCATCGAAGAGCTGATCGTGGAGTTCCCCGAGCTGAAGGTCGTGCTCGGTCACATGGGCCACGGGAACATCGTGTACATCAACGCGGCGATCGACATCGCGGCGAGGCATCCCAACGTGTGGCTCGAGACGTCGGGGATGCCCATGCACACGAAGATCCGCACCGCAGTCGAGCGCGTCGGCGATCACAAGGTGATGTACGGGTCCGACGCCCCCTTCCACGATCCAGGAGTGGAGATCAGGAAGGTGGAGGCGAGCGGGCTGGGGATGGAGCACCAGCGCCGGGTGCTGGGAACCAACGCCCGGCGGCTGTTTTGGGGAAGCGACGATGCGCCGGTGTCCGCGGGGCCCGTCGCCACAGTCAACGAGGAGGACACAGATGGAGACTAGGAGGCCGCGCTTGATGACTTTCGCTCGTCGGCTGCTGCCGGTGCTCGTGGTCGTGCTCACCGCCTTCGTGGTGATCGGTTGTGGTGATGACGACGACGATTCCGGCAACGGCGGTGGTGGTGGCGGCGGCACTGACACCCAACAATCTGAGAACGCGGTCGAGAAGTTCGCGATCGTGACACCGGAGAAGGGATCGGACTACGGCTGGAACCAGCAGTCGATCGCGGCCGCGGAGAAGATCGCCGCGGACCGTGGCATCGAGGTGAACGTCGCCGACAACTCCGGCTACGAGGACGTCACGCCGATCCTGCGCGAGCTCGCGACGGGTGGCGAGCAGTTCATCATCGCCCAGGCGAGCGGCTACAACACGGCCGCCCCGGACGTGTCGCTTCAAACCGATGTGCCGAGCCTCATCTGGGACAACCCGGAGGCTGCCGATCCGGGCCTGGTGGCGAACGCCGAGGCCCAGGGCCAAGGCGGCGGCTACCTCGCGGGCGTGCTCGCCGCAGAGACGAGCAAGTCCGGGACCCTGGGGATCGTGATCTCCGCCGACGACACGAACTGGAACCGCATGGCCGGCGGCTTCGTCGAGGGCGCCAAGTCGGTCAACCCGGACATCGAGATCAAGCTCGCGCAGATCGGTCAGGCCGGTTACGCCGACACGGCGGGCGGCAAGCGAGTCACCGAGCAGGTCATCGCTGACGGCGCGGACGTGATCTTCGGGATGGGCGACGGCAGCTCGTTCGGGATGATCCAGGCCGTCGAGGCAGCCGACGGGGTCATGTTCATCGACGTCATCGGTGACAAGACCAAGATCGACAAGCAGGGCATCCTGCTGTCCTCGGTGCTCTGGAACTTCGACGTCCTGTTCAACCAGGCGCTCGATGACATCGCGGCGGGGACCTTCGGCGAGACGAACTACGCGCTCGACCTGGAGAACAAGGGCATCTCCCTGCTCCAGACGGACCAGATCGACGATGCCGCCTGGCAGTCGGTCGAGAAGGCCCGCGAGGCGATCGTGAACGGCGACGTCGAGGTGCCGGAGACGACGAAGAAGTCGCAGGTTGAGGATCTCATCTCGGGCGGGTGATCCGTTCTCGTGTCGGCAGGCCGGGGGTCAGGGGACTCCCGGCCCCGCCGGCGCGAGCTAGAGGACTGACGTGCAGGCGAGCACCGAGCATGCCCTCGTCGAGCTGCGGGGAATCACGAAGACGTTCCCAGGCGTGGTCGCGAACGACCGCGTCGACCTCGACGTGCACGCGGGTGAGGTGCACGCGCTGCTCGGCGAGAACGGTGCCGGCAAGTCGACGCTGATCAGCATCCTGGCCGGGCATGTACCGGCCCGATTCCGGCGAGATCCGCATCGACGGCCGCGAGCAGGTGATCGATTCGCCACGCGCCGCTATCGAGCTCGGAATCGGGACGGTCTACCAGCATCTGACGCTGGTGCCGACACTGAGCGTGCTCGAGAACCTCATGCTCGGCATCGGCTCACAGGGCCGGCGGCTCGATCTCGCGCGGGCGCGCGCGCGATTCGATGAGCTGGCGGGTGTGCTCGGCGTGACGTTCGACGCTGACGCCACCGTCGGCCGGCTGGCGCTCGGCCAGCGCCAGCAGGTGGAGATCATGAAGGCCCTGTGGCGGCGCACGCGCGTGCTGGTGCTCGACGAGCCCACCTCGATGCTCACGCCCCAGGATTACGACGAGCTGCGGCGCTACCTCGAGCGCCTGAAGGCCGACGATCTCGCCGTCATCCTCATCACACACAAGCTCCACGAGGCGATCGAGATGGGCGACCGTGTCTCGATCCTGCGAAGCGGCCGCAAGGTCGGCGCCATCGACCCGGACGACGTGAAGCGCCGCAGCGAGGACGAGCTGCGCGACACGATCGTGACCATGATGTTCGGCGAGGAGACGCCCGACGTCGCGTCCGCCGTGGAGGTCGGCGGCGCTGAGGCGACCATCGTGGAGCAGCGCGCGGCCGCTGCCGGATCCGGTCGGGCCGTGATGACCGTCCGCGACGTCGAGCTCGCGGGCGAGCCTCAGGAGGTCGGTCTGCGCGGCGTGTCGCTCGAGCTGCGCAGCGGTGAGGTCACCGGGATCGCCGGGGTCGACGGCAACGGCCAGCGGGAGCTCGCGGAGATCCTCGCCGGCCAGCGCCGGCCCGACCGAGGCAGCGTCCTGCTCGGGGACGAGGACGTCACGCGTCTCGGAATCGCCGAACGCCAGCGCCGCGGCATTCGCTACGTGACGGACGACCGGCTGGGCGAGGGAACGGTCGCGGCGTTCGACGTCGCCATGAACAGCGTCCTGAAGCGGATAGGCGACTCGCCGTTCTGGTCGCACGGCCGCGTGAACAGGCGTGAGATCGAGCGCTACGCCGCCGGGCTGGTCGAGGACTACGACGTCCGCCCGCCGGACGTGAACGCGCGCATCGCGACGCTCTCCGGCGGCAACGTCCAGAAGCTGGTGCTCGCGCGCGAGCTGTCGTTCTCGCCGGGGGTCGTCATCTTCAACAAGCCGACCTACGGGCTGGACGTCCGCACCGCCGAGTTCGTGCGAGCGAAGATCACGGAGCTGGCCGACCAGGGCGCGGCCGCGCTCCTGATCTCGACGGAGATCGACGAGCTGATCGCGCTGTGTGACCGGATCGCCGTCATGTCGCGCGGCGCGATCACCGGGGTGGTCGAAGCCGACGCCGGGGCCGAGGAGCGCGTGGGCGAGCTCATGGTGTCGCGATGAGGGCCCGGGCCGGACGCGCAGGCGAAGCCATCGTTGCGTCGCTCGTGCCGGCGCTGCTGGCGTTCGTCGCCACCGGCCTGATGCTGCTCATCCTGGGGCGCGACCCGCTCGAGTTCTACAGCGACATGTTCGAGCGCGGCCTGCTCGAGTGGCCGGGGCTCCAGGAGAGCATCATCCGGATGTCGCCGCTGCTGCTGATCGCGGCGGGCTTGATCGTCGCCTTCAGGGCCAACCTCTGGAACCTGGGCGCCGACGGGCAGTTCCTGCTCGGCGCGGCGTTCGCCGCGGGGCTGGCGCCGTCGCTCGTCGACACGCTCGGCTCCGGCCTGACGCTCGTCGTGGTGATGGCCATCGGCGCGGCGGTGGGGGCGCTGTGGACGGTGGTTCCGGCGGTGCTGCGGGCCTGGTACGGCGTCAACGAGATCATCACGACGCTGATGATGTCCTTCATCGGCATCGCGGTCGCGAACATCCTGGTGAAGGGCCCGTTCCGAACCGACACGGGCGGGGTGGCGCGCACCGACACGCTGCCGCTCGACGACCGGCTGCCGCTGCTCGGCGACACCCAGATCAACGCCGGGATCATCATCGCCGTCGTGGCCATCCTGGCCGTCCACGTCGTGATGACGCGTACCTCGGTGGGGCTGCGGCTGCAGGTGCTGGGCGAGAACCCGCGCGCGGCCGACCACGCCGGGCTTCACACCAAGCGCATCACGGTGCTCGCCTTCATGGCGAGCGGCGGCCTCATCGCGCTCGGCGGGGCGGTGGAGATCCTCGGCATCTGGGGATCGTTCAGGGCGGACTTCAACCCGGCCTTCGGCCTGATCGTGATCCCTCTGGTCTTCCTGGCTCGCCTGAACGCCCTGGCGTCCGCCTTCTTCGTGGCGGCGTTCGCGGTGATTCAGATCGGCGGCGAGTCGGCGGCACGCAAGTCCGACGTATCGAGCGACATCCTGCTGGCCCTGGTCGGCCTGATCCTGCTGTTCATGGCAGTGACCGAGTGGCTGCGCGCACGCCGCAGCGCGCGTCCGCGCTACCTGACGCCGGGCCTTGCGGAGACGGTCGGAGTGCAGGCCGCGTCGCCCGACGAGACGCGACCCGCCCAACCGGGCGTCGTGGGATAGAGACATGGGAGACCTGTTCACCGAAACCTTCCTGACCGCCCTCGTGGCGGGGGGCGTGCTGGCGGCCATGCCGCTCCTCTTCGCCAGCCTCGGCGAGATGGTGTCCGAGCAGGCGGGGGTCCTGAACGTCGGGCTCGAGGGCATGATGCTCGCGGGCGCCTACGGGGGCTTCGTGGTCGCGCTCGAGACGGACTCGGTGTGGCTCGGGCTCGGCGCCGGGATGCTGGTCGGCGGCGTCGTGTCGCTGTTGATGGTCCTCCTCTGCGTGCGCATGAAGCTCGATCAGATCGTCATCGGGATCGGGATCGTGCTCGTGGCCGAGGGAATCACGAGCCTGCTCTTCGACGCGCGCTATGCGGCGTCCCGGCCGCGGCTTCCGGCCGCCTCCGAGTGGGCCGTGCCCGGCCTCAGCGAGCTGCCGGTCCTCGGCGAGAGCATCTTCACCCAGCACCCGATCGTCTACCTCGGGGTCGCGCTGGTGATCGCGATCCACTACGTCCTGCGCCGCACGTCAGCCGGGCTGAGCGTGCGGGCCGCCGGCGAAAAGCCCGGCGCGCTCGACGCGGCCGGTGTGAACGTCGACCGCACCCGGACCTGGGCGACCATCGGCGCGGGGCTCGGCGCCGGCCTGGGCGGCGGCTACCTGTCGGTGATCGCGGCGGGGACCTTCACCCCGTTCATGACCCAGGGCCAGGGCTTCATCGCAATCGTGATCGCGATGCTCGCCCGCGGCACCGCGCCCTGGACGATCGTGGGCGCGCTCCTGTTCGGGATGTCGCTCTCGGTCGCCACCGCGCTGCAGCTGATCGGCGTCGAGATCTCGACCGACTACGTGCAGATGCTGCCGTTCATCGCCGTGATCGTCGTGCTCGTCCTCTTCGCGCGGCGCTCCTATCTGCCGTCCGCCCTCGGGGTCCCCTACTTCCGGGGAGAGCGCTGACGTGATAAGCCGGAGAGGCACTTCATGAGGAGGTAGCCATGCGAGATCCCAGCTTCACCCTGACCGCCGGCCCCACCGCCGCAACGCCCCGCACACTGCAGGCGCTCGGCCAGCCGATCATCTTCGACTACGACCCCGTCTTCCTGGAGAAGTTCCGGGAGCTCGAGCGCAAGGTCGGCGAGCTGATGCGCAGCTCCGACGACATCGTGCTGATGCAGGGCGAGGCGGTCCTGGGGCTCGAGGCGGCCGCGCGTGCGCTCACACGACCCGGGATGAAGGCGCTCAACCTCGTGTCCGGCGTGTACGCGGCCTGGTTCGGCGATTGGCTGCGCGAGTACGGAGCCGAGGTCGTGGAGGTGCGGGTGCCCTACGACGAGGCGGTGGATGCCGACGATGTGCGCCGGGCGCTCGACGAGCACCCCGACGTCGAACTGGTCGCGGTCGTGCAGTCGGAGACGCCCTCGGGGATCCACAACCCCGTGGGCGAGATCGCTCCGCTCGTGCGGGATGCAGGCGCCCTGCTGCTCGTGGACGCGGTGTCGGCCCTCGGCTGCGAGGAGGTGCTCGTGGACGAATGGGGCATCGACGTGTGCGTCGCGGGCCCGCAGAAATGCCTTGCCGGGCCTCCCGGCATGTCGCTCATGTCGATCTCGGCCGCCGCGTGGGAGGCGATGGAGCGCAACCCGAAGGCGCCGCGCGGCTCCTTCGTCTCCCTGCTCGACTGGAAGCAGCGGCTGGGTGGACAGCGACCGCACGAAGTTCCTCTATACGCCGTCGGTGGTGGACGTCAACGGGGTCGACTCGGTGGTCGACCAGGTGCTCGACGAGGGCCTCGACGCGTGCATCGCCCGACACCAGACGGCTGCGCGCGCCGTGCGCGCGGGCGTGCAGGCGATGGGACTCGAGCTCTGGGCGCGCCGCGAGGACTACGCGGCCGGCTGCGTCACGGCGATCCGGGTGCCGGACGGGATCTCGCGCGCCGACGCGCTCGCGCACATCCGCGACCGCTACGGGGTCATGCTCTCGGGCGGATACGGAGAGCTGGCGGACAAGGTCTTCCGCATCGGCCACATGGGCCCGGCCGCGGATTCGCTGAACCCGGTCGTCGCCGTCAGTGCGCTCGGGCGCGGCCTGAAGGACCTCGGCGCAGACGTCCGCATCGGGGAAGGTGTCGAGGCGACGCTCGAGGTGATCGGGGAGGCAGCCAAGAGGGCCGTCTCGGCAGCGTGAGCACGCTGCCGCCGTTCGAGCTGCACCGGCCGGACTCGCTCGAGGACGCGAGCCGGTTGCTCACCGAGCTCGGCGACGACGCTGTGATCCTCTGCGGCGGGACGGAGCTCCTGCTTCTGATGAAGCTCGGGTTTGCGGATCACCCCCACGTCGTGGACGTCAAGCGCATCGCGGAGCTGCGCCGCCTCGAGGCGACGGCCGACGTGCTCGAGGTGGGCGCGGCGATGACCCATCGCGAGGTGGAGCGGGCGGGCGTCGTGCGCGAGCGCTGGCCGGCGCTCGCGATGATGGAGCGCAACGTCGGCAACCTGCGCGTGCGCGTGATGGGCACGATCGGGGGCAACCTGTGCTTCGCGGACCCGCACTCCGATCCGGCCACCTTCCTGCTCGCGACTGGCGGCTCGCTCGTCTGCCGCCGCGGCGACGGGCCGGCGCGCGAGCTGTCGATCGCTGATTTCGTGAAGGGCCCCTACCAGACGGCTCTCGAGACCGGCGAGCTCGTGACCTCCGTGCGCGTGCCGCACCCGGGCCCGGGCGCCGGCGTCGCGCACGAGAAGATGTCGCTGCACGAGCGCCCCGCCGTGACGGTCACCTGCCTGGCCCGCGTTCAGGACGGCGTCGTGGCCTCTGCGCGGGTGGCCGTCGGCTCGGTGGGCAACCGGCCCGGGAGGGCGCTCGACGCCGAGGACGCACTTGCGGGCGCGGCTGTCGACGAGCTCGATTCGCGTGTGACCGCCGCCGCGGAGGCGGCCGCGGCCGCCGCGGAGCCGGTCGAGGACGGGAATGGCTCCGTCGAGTACAAGCGCCAGCTCGTGCGCGTGCTCGTGACGCGCTGCGTGCGGACCGCCGTCGAGCGGGCCCGCTCCGCTTGAGCGACGCCCGCAGCCGGCTTGTCGCGGAGCTCCTGGCGCTCAGCGCGCACGACGCTCCGAGCGCCGAGCCCGAGGCAAGCGCGGGCGCGGTGGCGTGGCTGGAGACGAGGCTGAGCGAGCTGGAGGCCGCGCTCACCCGCCATGAGACGTCCACCGGGATCGTCCTCGACGGCCGTTTCGGTCCCGCTGACGACCAGCCCGTGCTGATCCTCTCCCACTACGACACGGTGTGGCCGGCGGGCACGGCGGCCGAGCGTCCGGTCCGGCAGGCGGGCGGCACCGTGCACGGCCCGGGCGTGTTCGACATGCGCGCCGGCATCGTGGCGGCGCTCGCGGCGCTCGAGCGGACGCGCCCGCTCGCACGCGGCGTCCGGTTCCTCCTGACGCCCGACGAGGAGACCGGCAGCCGAGGCTCGGGCGAGCTGATCACGGAGGCGGCGCGCGACGCCGCGCTCGTCCTCGTAACCGAGCCGCCGCTCGACGGCGGGGCGCTCAAGACCTCGCGCAAGGGATGGGCCGGCTACACGCTGGGCGTCCGCGGGCGCGCGGCGCACGCCGGTCTCGAGCCGGAGAAGGGCGCCAGCGCGATCGACGAGCTGGTCGACCAGCTGCTCGATGTGCGCCGGCTCGCGGACCCCGAGCGCGGTACCACGATCAACGCCGGTGTGATCGGTGGCGGCTCGGCGGCGAACGTGGTCGCCGACTCGGCCTGGGCACGCATCGATGTGCGCGCCCGGACCGTCGCCGAACAGGAGCGCGTGGACGCCGGGATGGCGGCGCTGCACGCGCGCCGAGCGGGCACGTCGCTCAACCTCGAGACCGAGGTCATGCGGCCGCCGATGGAGCGGACTGCCGCGATCGGCTCGGCCTTCGCTCGTGCACGCGAGCTCGCCACCGAGCTCGGCATGGATCTGCTCGAAGGGCCCGCCGGCGGCGCCAGTGACGGCAATCTGATTGCTCCCCTGGGCGTCCCGGTCCTCGACGGCCTCGGGCCGGAGGGTGGCGGCGCGCATGCACTGGACGAGCGCGTGCACATCGACTCGCTCGTCGAGCGCGCCGACCTGATCGCCCATCTGCTGCGGCGCTGGTGAGCGTCAGAGCACGAATTCGGCGAGCCGCGCCTCGAGGTCGCGGCAGCGCCGCACGAGGACGTCGGTGCGCTCGCGGGTGGCCCGGTGCGCGGGGTGGTCGCCACCCCCGTGGCAGCCGCCCGCCATTGCGAAGGCGTATTCCCAGCTCGACGTGTGTGTGCGGAGCGCTGCCCGGGCCTCGGCCAGCTCCGCCTCCAGGTGATCTCGCATTGGGTGTCCCCGAAATGGGTCGCTTCCCATTGAACCGTCAACGTCGGACGGCGCACGAAACTCCCGGGCCCAGGCGCGCAGGCTCTCGTCGATCAGGCCGTGGCGGGTGAGTCGCGCTGCGCTCGTTAGGGTCAGAGGGGTGACCACCGCCGTAGCACTCCCGGACCTCGGCGACGAGGTCATGTTCCCTCGTCTCAGCGACGAGAAGATCCAGCGGCTCGCCGAGTCCGGCGAGCGCCGCTCCTTTGCCGAAGGCGAGGCGCTCTACGAGCAGGGGCAGCGCGATGCGCCCTTCTACGTGATCGAGCACGGCCTCGTGCACCTCGTGGATCACCGGCCCGAGGAGGAGGTCGTCATCTCGAAGGCCGACAGCCGGACCTTCCTCGGCGACATCGCGGTCTTCACCGGCGAGCCCACGATCTCGGCCTGCGTCGCCGCCGAGCCCACGGACGTGATCGCCTTCACGAGGGCCGAGCTGCGGGGAATGCTCGCCGGCTGGCCGCACTTCGCGGAGATCGTGTTGCGCACGCTGATGGCGCGCCGCGCCTGGCATGAGGGCAGCGGCCACGGCGTCCTGCGCCTGATCACCCCGCGCGGGTCGCGGCGCGCGTTCCAGGTGCGCGATCTGCTCGAGCGGAACCTGCTGCCGGTGCGCACCTACGACCTCGACTCCGATCCCGAGAGCGCCGCCCTGCTCGAGACGCTGGCGATCCCGCCCGAGGAGACCCCGGTGCTCATCCGCAGCGAGACCGTGCTGCGCAACCCGTCCGCGGCCCAGGTGGCGCGCGAGCTCGGCCTGCGCGCGGATGTCGACGGCCAGCGCTTCGACCTCGTCGTCCTCGGCGCCGGCCCGGCGGGACTGGCCGCGGCCGTCTACGGCGGCTCGGAGGGCCTGCGCACGCTCGTGGTGGAGGCGTGGGGACCCGGCGGCCAGGCGGGCACGAGCTCGCGGATCGAGAACTACCTGGGCTTCCCGACCGGCATCTCCGGCGTCGAGCTGACCCGCAAGGCGACGCTCCAGGCGCGTCGCTTCGACGCGATGTTCTCGAGCTTCCACAGGGCGGTCGAGCTCGCGGAAGGGCCGGAGGACCTCACGCGCGTGGACCTCGACGACGGCCAGCACGTGCTGGCGCGCACGGTCGTCGTGGCCACCGGCGCGCGCTGGCGCGAGCTCGAGGCCGAGGGCGTCCAGCGGCTGGCGGGCGCCGGGGTGTTCCACGCGGCGATGCCGAGCGACGCCCAGCGCTGTCGCGGCGAGGACGTGGTCGTGGTCGGCGGCGGCAACTCCGCCGGGCAGGCGATCGTCCAGCTGGCCGGACTGGCCCGCAGCGTGCGCGTCGTGATACGCGGCGACGGTCTCTCGGACACGATGTCGCGCTACCTGATCGACCGCCTGAAGAAGGCGCGCAACGTCGAGCTGATGACGGATACCGAGGTCGTGGCCGCGCACGGCGAACAGCGCCTCGACGCGGTCGAGCTGCGCGATCGCCGCGACGGCCGCATCGAGCGGATCGACACGCCCGCGATGTTCGTGATGATCGGCGCCGACCCGTGCACGGAGATGGTCGAGGGGATGCTCGGCGTGGACCCCGCGGGTTACCTGGTCTGCGGCAAGGGCGCCGCCTTCCACGAGGGGCCCTGCCGCTGGCCGCTCTCCGAGCGCACGCCCGAGCTGCTCGAGACCGTCAGGCCCGGTGTCTTCGCCGCGGGCGACGTGCGCGCGGGTTCGAACAAGCGCGTCGCGGGTGCTGTCGGCGACGGCGCGCTCGCGGTGCGCTTCGCGCACGAGGTCCTGGCGTTCGCCTGAGCCTGACGGCTAGCGCTCGCAGCTCGCTCGGTCGCGGCGGCTGAGGGCCGGGCAGGCATCGCGCCCGGCGCCGCCGACGAGCCGGTCGCTGCCCGCGCCGCCGATGAGCCGGTCGTTGCCCGCCTGACCGAGCACGACGTCCTTGCCCGAGCCGGCGCAGACCGTATCGTTGCCGCGCGCGGCCTTGACGAGGTCGTTGCCGCCGAGCGAGACGATCACGTCGGCGCGGCCCGTGCCGCGCAGCACGTCGCGGCGCGACGTGCCGACGATCGTGGCCTTCTTCCCTGCGCAGCGCGGCGCCGGCTTCCCGATCTGTCCGCCGGCGGCCGGAGCGGCGCCACCGCCCGGGGCCGCCGCCGGGTTCTGCTGCGAGGGGATCGTGACCGTCGTGCTCGCGCCCGGCGCGATGCGGGCGTCGCCGCTCGCGGCGCCGAGCGTGACGACGAACGCCTCCTCGGGCTCCTTGTCGCCATCGGGAAGGACGGTCACCGGGACCGTCTTCTCGGTGTCCCCGGGGGCGAAGTGGACCATCTTCAGCACGGGCTCGAAGTCGGATCCCGAAGTCGCCGTGGCCGGCAGGCTCGTGACCTCGACGGTGGCGGTGCCAAGGCTGGCCGCGCCACTGCGGCGGATGGTGAGCTCGCGCGTCTCGCCCTCGGTGATCGCCACACGCGCCTCGGCGAAGGCCACGTCCGCCTTTGCCCGCGTCTCCGCCGCGACCTGGAAGCGGTTCGTGAAGAAGCCGCCGGCGCCGAAGCTGTCGTCGTTGACGTAGAGGCGCCACTCGCCGGAGGGGTCGCTGCCGTCGAACACCGACAGCGTGTCCGCGTAGGGCCCGGCGGGCGCGGGCGCGGGCCAGACGTCACCGGGCTCGTAGTCCGTTGGCCGGTGACTCGTGGTACCGCACAGGTTGGTGGAGTCGCCATCGGGCATCGGCGCGGCAGCCTCGTCGTCCCAGCGCCAGCCGAAGGCCGCGACTCCGAAGGAACCGCACGCGTCCGACATCAGCACGGTCCTCTGCCCACGGGGACCGACCAGCAGCAGGTCGAGGTCATCGGGGCGCTGATGCCAGATGCCGTCGATGTGAACCCCCAGGTCCGTGATCACCCGCTGCTGGGTGGGGAGCGTCACGCTCAGCGGGTAGGGGCTCGCCGCGCCGGCACTGCCGCTGCCCGGAATCGCGGCGTCCACCGGGCCGGTGTTGACCGTCAGCGTCCAGCCCATCTCGATGTCGCCCTTGTCGTTGTCGAACACATCCACGGCATACAGCAGCCAGGTGCCGTTGGCGTCCTTGCCGTTGAACGCGCCGAGGCTCGCCGCGTAGGGCCCGCCGGGCGCCGGCGCCGGCATGTTGGCGGGCGGTCCGCCTGACGGCCGGTAGGCGAAGCCCTCGCAGTCGGCCGCGACGGGCATCTCGGCAGCGGCTGCCGTCGTCGAAGATCCACGTGTAGTCCTCGACATCAGTAGTCCCGCAGACGCTGCTCATCAGCCGCACCTTCTGGCCGGTCGGTGACACGAGCACGATGCGCACGTCGGCCGGGTTGGTGTGCCCGAAGCGGTGCAGCGTGACGTTGACGTCCGTGATCGGCCCGGTCATTCCCTCGACGGTGACGCCCGAGGGGTACGGCGAAGCCGGCCCGATGCGCGCCGCTGCCGGGCACTGCGATCGCGGACTCGTTCTTGAAGCTCCTGGTGTCGGCGGAGGCGCTCCCGGCGAGCACGAGCGCGGTGAGCATGCAGGCGACGAGCGATGTGAGGAAAGTGGGCATGCCCGGATGCTCCGTGCGCACGCGGGACCCCGGAAGGACCCCTCAGGGTGGTTCGCGCCATACCTCGCCCGCATCTATCGTCCGGCACCGGGTAGGCGGTAGAGTGCAAGACGTCCCGGGGTTTCCCCGGCGGCCCACAGGTCCCGTCCTCTGCCTGTCGCGCCGATATCCGAGAGAGACGAGGGGTGGGCCAGAGATCTTCGCGCGTTCGCCGAGCCGGCCTGTCTCGATGCCGCGGCGCGGCCGGACAGCGCTGACCGCAACGCTGTCCGCGCTTGCCACGCTGGGCCTGGCGGCCCTGCTCGTCGGCAAGTGGGACGAGGTCTCAGCCGGGATCACGCGGCGCCCCGCTCGTCATCGTGCTGGTTGCGATCGCCCTTCAGGTGGTCGCCCTGGTCTCGCGAAGCGAGGCCTGGTACGTATGCGTGCACGCGTCCGGAGGCACGGTGGGACGGCGGTGCCTCTACCGGGCGTCGAGCATGGGCTTCGTGGGCGGACTGCTCAACGGCCAGTTGAGCTCCGCCGCGCGTATCACGGCGCTGCGCCGCTGGGCTCCCGAGGAGACCCCGCGCGTGGCGACGCTCATTGCTGCCGAGCTGCCGATCCTGGTGGTGGAGGCCATGCTCGCCGCACTCACGTCCTTCACCCTGGTGGGTCCGCTCGGCCTGCCGTGGTGGCTGCCGCTCGTATGCGTCGCGGTGATCGCCGCCCTGAGCGTCGGCTTACGGGGCCTGGCGGTCGCGAAGGGGCGCTGGCTGAAGGAAGGACTGGCGGTGATGCAGAGCCTGCGCGGGCGCATCCGCCTGCTCGCCTTCGTGCTCGTGGCCGTGTTCGCTCAGATCGCCCGGAACTGGCTCCTGCTGCGTGCAGTCGGAGTGGATGCATCGATCTTCGACGCAGTCGCCGTGCTGATCGCCGTCGTCAGCCTCGGCCAGCTCCCGTTCGGGCTCAGCGTCGGCGCCGCCGCCAGCGTTCTGATCCTTGGTCCCGAGGGCGTCGCCGCCGCGGCGGCAGCCGGGGTGCTGCTGACAGCAACGGGCAGCTTGGGCGGGCTCGCGTTCGCGGGCTGGGCTGTTGCCGACGCCAGCCTGTCGCACAGGCGCACCAGGCGTTTGGCCGTACGAATCCGGTCGGCGGCCGCCCATCTGGCCGACCCTGTCCAGACCCCGTGGATGGCTCTGGTGGCCGTTCCCGCGCTGATCCGGCGGAGCGTCGAGCGGTCCTGCTTCGATGTCCTCGGCCACCTGCGACCGAAGCCCGCGATGGCGGCCGCGTCCGACGAACTCGATCATGGCGACGATCAGGCTCTTATTCAGCACCGGTGACCACCTCGAGGTCGAGGGGACGATCGACGAGGTGATCAAGGAGCTCGAGAACGCCGCGCGCAGCGGCTCGGGAACACTGGCGCGGCTGAAACTGTCAGAGACCGGAGGGCCGGTGGCGATCAACGCGCCCATGTGGTGACGGTCCGCGTCGGCGACGACTAGGGCGTGCGGGGCCGGCCTCGTAGCGACGCGTGCCGGCGCGCCTCATTGGCCTTGCGGACGGCCGCGCGCTCCCGGGCATACTCCTCGCGCCTCAGCTTGCCCGCCTTCTGCGCCAGCGCGTTGCGCGTCGTCACCTCATCGCGCTGCTCCTTCCAAGCCGACTCGCCGCGCGCAGCCGACTTCCAGCCGGCACCGTCTTCGCGTCCGTTCATCTGAACTTCCTGACTGCTCCCGAGGAATACGACCCACTGGGGGCGCAGGAACGCGACACCCGTCGGTGGATACCTCCTCAAGGGTACTCCGGTCGCGGCGCGCCGAAGTTACGAGTCCGCCCCATCGCGGTAACAACGTCACGGCAGAGAGAGGCGTAAGTTACGGCCGCTACCGACGGGTCGGACGATTCAGGGAGGACGTGGGATGAGGAAGGTCGTGTCGAGGCGGCTCACCAGTGCGCTGGTGGCGGCAGTCGTGATGGTCGCGCTGAGCGCAGGCGCGGCGTGGTCCTTCTCCGAGCGCGGCGGTAACGGCCGCGGCCACGACCAGGGCCGCGACGGCAAGCTCCTCTTCTTCGCCTCCGACGGCCTGCGCCAGGACGCGGTCGAGAAGTACGCCGACCAGGGTGTCGTCCCCGGCTTCCGCGACCTCCTCCGAAAGGGCGCGAAGGCATCCGGCAACGGCCTGCTGACACAGGCGCCGCCGAACACCGGCGCGGGCTGGCCCACGCTCGCCACGGGCGCCTGGCCCGGCACGCACGGCCTCACGAACAACACCTTCCACGTGAACGGGCAGGCGTTCTCGAACAGCACCTCGGCGTTCGGCCAGGGCCTGTTGCAGGCCGAGACGCTCGCCCAGTCCGCTGAGCGCGGCGGCAAGAAGGTCGTCCAGATCGAGTGGGCGGGCGGACGCGGCGGGACGATCGACGGCCCGACGCTCGACTTCCGCAACTTCCGCTCTGGCCGCGGCGTGGCGACGAACTACATCGCGCCGAGCGACTCCGAGTCCTTCACGCGATCCTTCGGGCTCCAGTTCGACCACCCGGACGGCTTCGCGGGCAACGCCGCCTTCCCGCAGGCAGAGCCCTCCCCCGTCTCCGGCTGGACGGACGTCCCGCGCTCTTACAGCCCCGCGCAGGAGATGCGCATGCGCGTCCTCGACTTCGGCGTCGACAAGTACGGCCTCAACGCCTACATCTACGACAGCCGCAACGACGGCCGCGCCCGCTACGACCGCGTGCTGTTCTCGACGACGAAGGACGGCGACGACTCGGTCGGCAACCTCCGCGAGGGCGAGTGGGCCGACGTCAAGGTCACGATCCAGGGCTCCGACCTGGCCGGCAAGACGGGCGGCATGCTCATCAAGGTCGAGCGGCTCGCATCGGACCTCTCGGAGGTGCGGCTCTTCCACACCTCCGTGGCGCGCGCGATCGCGAGCTGGCCCGACTGGCCCGGCGAGCCGGGCTTCGAGGGCGACTTCGAGGACTACATCGCCGAGGAGTTCCCCTCGTCGCAGGCCGCCGACTTCGCGGTCCTCGAAGCGGGCATCGTCAGCGAGGAGACCTACGTCGAGCAGGGCCTCTACTGGTCGACCGCGTACCACCCGATCATCAAGTACGTCCTCGACGAGTACGGGCCGGACCTCGCCTTCGTCGGCGCGCCCACGACGGACGAGTTCCAGCACCAGTTCCTCGGGCTCGTGACGAAGCGCCTTCCCAACGGCGCTCCCAACCCCGCCTACGACGACGTAGAGGTCGACGGGACGCCGGACGGCCGCGTGACGGAGCGCCAGGCGTTCATCCGCGAGGCGTACTCCGAGGCGGACAAGACGATGCGGCTCGCGCAGAAGCACCTGCGCGATCGCGACCTGACCACCTTCGTGGCGTCCGATCACGGCTTCGCGCCGCAGTTCGCCGCGATCGACGCGAGCAAGGTGCTCGTGGATCTGGGCCTGCTGTCGACGCCCCAGACCGCGAACTGCCGGCCCGCCACGGGCGAGACGATCGGGAAGGCCAAGGCCTGCTGGGCCGGCGGGGCGGTGCAGATCTACCTGAACCTGGCGGGCCGCGACCCGGCCGGCGCCTTCCAGCAGGTGGCCGCGGCCGACGAGGCGACCACGGTCGCCCAGATCAAGGAGGCCTTCCTAGCGCTCGAGGACGACAACGACTGGACCGGCGACGGCAACCCGGAGGGCTGGAAGGTCATCGACCGCGCCTTCACGAAGGCGGAGGCGCGCCACATCCCGAACGGCGGGCGCGGCGGCGCCGACATGGCGCACCCGACGCGTACGGGCGACCTGGTCGTCTTCTCCACGCCGCCGTACCAGTTCGACGCGGCCACGCCCGGCACGCTGATCGCGCGCTCCGCGTTCTTCGGCCAGCACGGCTACGTCCCGGACCTGCAGGACCTGCGCAGCAACACCAACATGCGCGCGACCTTCCTCGCCGGCGGCAACGCCATCAAGCGCGGGGTGGTCCGCAACGTCCGCAGCATCGACCTGGCGCCCGACGGCCGCATTCCTGCTGGACGTGCCGGCGCCCGGGCACAGCCAGGGCATCGTGAGGCGTGATCTGCTCGACCGCGGGCGCAGGTACAAGCCGCTGTCGATCATCGGGCTGAACGACTTCCACGGTCAGCTCGACCCGAGCACCCAGCCGCTCGACAACCTCAACGTCGGGGTCGGCGGGGCGCCGCAGCTCGCCACGATGTTCGACGAGGAGAGCTCCTTCCTGCCGGGCCGCACGCTGCTGCTGGCGGCCGGTGACAACGTCGGGGCCTCGCCGCCCAACTCGGCGCTGCTCGACGACAGGCCCGCGATCGATGTGGAGAACGCCTGGGGCCTCGACGCCACGAGCTTCGGCAACCACGAGTTCGACTTTGGCGTCGAGCGCATCCTCGAACATCAGGCGCGGGCCAACTTCCCGTTCCTGTCGACGAACATCGTCGAAGAGGCCACCGGCCGCGCGCCGGACTGGATGAAGACCTCGAAGGTGTTCCGCGTGAACGGCGTGCGCGTCGGCGTGATCGGCTCCACGGTCCGCACGACACCCGAGCTCGTGCGTGCCGACGCGACCGAGGGGCTCCTCTTCCTCGACGAAGCCGAGCGCATCGAGCGCGAGTCGGCGAAGCTCCGCCGGCGCGGCGTGAAGGTTCAGATCGTGGTGATTCACGAGGGCGCGTCGCTCGGCGCGAACCGCGTCGACGGCCAGCCGGCCGCGCCCTGGGAGGGCCCGATCATGGGGATCACCCAGGCGATCCAGGACACCACGGTCGACCTCGTCATCGCCGGCCACACGCACCGAGCGGCCAACACCGTCGTGGGCCGCATCCCGGTCGTCGAGGGCTTCAACGCGGGCGCCAGCTACTCCGTGGCGCAGCTGATGCTCTCGCGCGGGGACGTCGTCTGGGCGGGCACCACCAACCGCAGGGCGAAGAACCTCGGCGTGGCCGCGCGGCCTGACGTTCAGGCGATCGTCGACCAGGCCAATGCCGAGACCGCGGTGCTGCGCAACCAGGTGATCGGCACCCAGTCGGCCGACATCCTGCGTGCCCCGAGCCGGCTGCTCGAGTCGGCGATGGGGAACATGGTCGCGGACGCGATGCGGACCAAGTACCCCGGGGTGGACGCGGCGCTGACCAACTCCGGAGGCCTGCGCCAAGACCTGCTCTTCGCGCCCCCGTCGGCGGGCGAGCAGCCGGGTGAGACCACCTGGGGCGAGGTGTTCGCCGTCCTGCCGTTCGGCAACCGGACGGTGATCGAGACGCTCACCGGCGCGCAGCTGCGCGCCGCCTTGCTGAACGGGTTCAGCCCGGTCTGCGATTCCAACATCGCCACCGGCCGCTTCCCGCAGGTGTCGGGGCTGAAGATCACCTTCTCCTGCACCGGCACCACGCCGGTGGTCAGCGAGCTTGCCCGGGCGCCGGAGGGGCCGGCCGGTCCGCTCACGCCGATCGGGGACGCCGAGACCGTTCGCATCGTCACGAACGACTTCATGTTCGGCGGGGGCGACGGCTACACCGCGCTCGCGGGCGGCACCGACGTGCTGCAGCCGGGCGACGGCCTGCTCGAGGTGACGATCGAGTACATCGCCGCCAACTCGCCGGTGGCGCCGGCCGTGGAGGGACGGATCGTGAGGACGCCCGGCTAGCGCTACGGGATGGCCGTGATCAGCCCGGCGGCAAAACCGCCGCGGCCCCGGAGAGCGAGCGAGCGACCGACGCTCGCTCCCGCCTGGCTGTCATCGAGGTCCGCGAGCAGGCGCCGGCAGCGGGCCGCCCACGGGCGCGCCCCGAGCGCCTCGAAACGCTCGAGCGCACGGGTCAGCCTCGTGCGCGCCTCCGGGTGGCGCCGCGCACAGCCGAGCCGCTCGCCGAAGCAGAGCTGCGTGCGCGCCCACTCAAAGGGCTGCTGCGCGCGCTCGCTCCAGGACAGCGCCCGCCTGAAGAGCTGCTCGTAGGAGTCGTCGTCCGCGACCATCGCCTGCGTGCGCTCGAGTGCAGGTGTCAGTGCCGAGCTCGACCGCTCGCCGTTCGTCGCCAGGATGCGCCGGGCCGTCGACGGGTCGCCGCGGCGGACGTGGGCCTCGGCAAGGTCGGTGGCCCAGGTGCCGAGCGTGCCGTTCAGCTCGCCGACCCGCTCGAGCTGCGCGATGGCCTCGTCGATCCGGCCCAGTCCGAGCTCGAGGAAGCCGACGGCCTCGCCGGCGCGGGCTTCGACCGTCGTGTCGCCGTGAGCCCGGCTGAGCGCGACGGCCTGCTTCGCGTGGCTGCGACAGGAGCCTGCGCGACCCAGGCCGGCCTCGATGCAGGAGAGCCTGACGAGGCTCGTCATCGTCTCGTGATCGAGGCCGGCAGACTGGGCCGTGAGCAGGGATGTCATGGCCGTGGCATGCGCTGCAGGCCAGTCGCCCAGCCGATATTCGAGCTCGGCGAGCTCCGAGAACGCCTCGGATAGCGGGTCTGAGTGCGTGCGAGCCATGCCCCCACCCTGCGCGCGCGCGGATACAGCACGGTTGCAGGCCGGGAACAGCCGCTTTCAGGCTTGGAGAAGGTGGGTTACGGTCTCTAGAGACGCAAAATGGACTTTCGCGTCCTTGGACCGCTCGAAGTACGCAGCGACCACGGCCCGGTCGAGCTGAAAGGCCCCAAGCCGCGCGCAGTGCTCGCCTACCTGTTGCTGCATGCAAACGAGCCAGTGAGCTGGGAGCGGGTGGCCGAGGCCGTCTGGGGAGAGGACGTCTCGAGCGAAGCCCGCAAGAAGGTCCAGGTGAACGTCTCGCGCCTGCGAAAGGCGCTGGGCGACACCGACATCCTGGCCACGGGGGCCGCCGGCTATCTGCTCACGGTGCAGCCCGGCGAGCTCGACGCGGACCGCTTCGACCAGGGTGTGGCTGAGGGACGCAGCGCCCTCGCCCGCGGGAACCCCGAGCGGGCGTCCGCGCTGCTCGAGGAGGCTCTGACGCTCTGGCGAGGCCCCCCGCTCGCGGATCTCACCTTCGAGTCGTTCGCCCAGGCAGACATCGCCCGCCTCGAGGAACAGCGCCTCGCGGCGATCGAGACGCGCGTGACGGCGGACCTGGAGGCCGGCAGGCACGAGGCGCTCGTCGGCGAGCTGCGCCAGCTCGTGGCGGATCACCCCACGCGCGAGCGGCTCGCGGGCCAGCTCATGACCGCCCTCTACCGCTGCGGCCGTCAGGCGGAGGCCCTCCAGGCCTATCAGGACGCCCGCCGGCGGCTGGTGGAGGACCTCGGGGTGGAGCCCGGGCCGGAGCTGCGCGAGCTGCAGGACGCGGTGCTGCGGCAGGATGCGGCGCTCGAGCACGTGGTGCGTCCGATCGAGCTGCCGCACGAGCTCGACCCGGCAGCCGCGCCCGCACTGGCCGGTCGCAGCGCGGAGCTGGAACGGCTGCGTGAGGCATGGAGACGCGTGGGCTCCGGCAAGGGCGCCCTGATCGCCCTCAGCGGTCCGGCCGGGATCGGCAAGACGCGGCTTGCCGCGGAGCTCGCCGGCGAAGTCCACGAGACGCCCGCCCCCGTCCTCTATGCCTCCCACGCGGCGCCGCCCGCCGAGACCCTGCGGGTGATCGAGCGAGCGTCCGAGGCCAAGCGCCCCACGCTGCTCGTCGTAGACGGAGCGGACCAGGCCGGCGCCGACGTGCGAGCCGCGCTCGGCGACCTGGGCCGTGGCCTGCGCAGGCTGCCGGTGCTGGTGCTCGCTTCGGGCGAGGATGTCGACGCCCTCACGCAGCTCGGCGCGGCCGACGCCCTCGTTCTCGGGCCGTTGGACGACGAGGCCGTGCACACGATCGCTCTCTCCTATGCGCCCGAGGCCGACGGCGCCGTACCGGTCGAGCGTCTCCAAGAGGCGAGCGGCGGACTCCCCCTTCGGGTCCACGAACTCGCCAGTGAGTGGGCGCGCCGCGAGGCTGCGGGGCGTGTGGAGGCGATGGCCGGCCGCGCCGCCGCCAGTCGCGCCGAGCTGCGCTCGATGGAGGCGGAGCTGGCCGGCGGCGTCGTCGATCTGCAGACGGCCGGCGAGCGCCTCGAGCTCGCCAGGGAACACGACGAGCCCGTTGTCTGCCCCTTCAAGGGGCTTGCGCCGTTCGACGAGGACGACGCCGACTATTACTTCGGGCGCGAGCGGCTCGTCGCCGAACTGGTCGCACGGCTGGTCGGCGCGCCGATGCTAGGCGTCGTGGGGCCGTCCGGCAGCGGCAAGTCGTCGATCGTCCGCGCGGGCCTGCTGCCCGCCCTCGCGGGCGGCGTCCTCCCTGGGAGCCAGGAGTGGGCGCGCGTCCTGATGCGACCGGGCGAGCATCCACTGCGCGAGCTGGAGAACGCCGTTCGCGACATCCACGGCGACCCACGGGTCGTCCTCGCCGTCGACCAGTTCGAGGAGACGTTCACGGCGTGCCGCGACAAGGAGGAGCGCGCCGCGTTCGTGGCCGAGCTCGTACGGGTGGCGCGCGATCGGCACAACCGTGGAACGGTCGTGCTCGTGATCCGCGCGGACCACTACGGCAATTGCGCCGCCTATCCCGGTCTGTCGGAGCTGCTCGCGGAGAACCACGTGCTCGTCGGCCCAATGCAGCGCGACGAGCTGCGCCGCGCGGTCGAGCTTCCCGCCCGGCGCGCCGGCCTCGAGGTCGAGCCCGAGCTCGTGACAGCGCTCCTCGACGACGTCGAGGAGGCGCCAGGCGCCCTCCCCCTGCTGTCGGCCGCACTGCTCGACATCTGGCAGCGCCGCGACGGCCGCGTGCTCCGTCACACCGCCTATCTGCAGACGGGCGGAGTCAGGCGCGCCGTCGCAAGGCTCGCGGAGGACGCGTACGCCCAGCTCGACCCCGACCAGCAGGTGCTGGCGCACAGCCTGCTCGTACGGCTCGCGCGCGAAGGGCCCGACGGGGCGATCGAGCGACGCCGCGTGCCGCTGACGGAGCTCGACATCGAGCATGATGCGGACAGCCGGCGCGTGTTCGAGCTGTTCGCCGACCGCCGCCTGCTCACGGTCAGCGCCGGCTACGTCGAGCTTGCCCACGAGGCCCTGCTCCGCGAGTGGCCCCGCCTCGCCGGCTGGATCGAGGAGGATCGGGCGGGCCTGCGCATCCGGCGGAGCCTCAGCTCCGCGGCCCGCGAGTGGGACGAGCTCGAACGCGACGAGGACGCGCTCTACCGCGGAACGCGGCTAACCGAGGCAGACGAATGGCGTGAGAGCCACGAGCCCGACCTGAACGAGCTCGAACGCGAGTTCCTCGACGCCAGCGACAGGCATCGCGAAGGTCAGCAGCGGGCGCGGCGGAAGCGGCTGCAGCTGGTGGTCGTCGCACTCGCGGCAGCGCTCGCGGCGATCTCGGCGGTGGCGATCATCGCCATCTATCAGGGGCAGGAAGCGGAGCGGCAGCGAGACATCGCAGCGTCACGCGAGCTGGCGGCGCGAGCGACGAGCTTCCTGGACGTGGATCCTGGGCTGAGCCTTGCGCTCGCCTTGCAGGCACTCGACCGAAGAGACACCCAGCAGGCGGAGAACGTGCTGCGACAGGCCACGCTCGCCACACGTGCCCTGTCGAGCTGGCCCGCGCACGACGGACCGATCAATGCCGCGGAGCCGAGCCGCGACGGACGGCTGGTTGCAACGGCTGGCCAGGACGGTCGCGTTCGAGTGTGGGATCTCGATCGGGGCCGCGCCGTCACGACGATCAAGACGCAGCCAGGAAGCTGGGCCCTCGGCGCCAGCCTGTCCCCTGACGGCCGGCAGGTTGCGACCGCCGACGACGACGGAACCGTCGCCCTCTGGGACCTCAAGGGCGAGGAGAAGCGCGTCTTATTGCGTCTAGGCCTGAACTACGGCAACGCGGTGGAGTTCAGCCCGGACGGGAGCCGCCTGTTGGTTCCCGCCTTCGACGGCACCATCCACCTCGTCCCGGTCGAGGGCGGTGGGCCGGTCAGGGCGTTGAGGGGGCACACGGAGCTCGTGTGGACCGCCCGATTCAGCTCTGATGGCACGCGGGCCGTCAGCGCCAGTGACGATCGCACGGCCCGGATCTGGGATCTCGCCAGCGGAACCTCGATCGTCCTGCCTCATCCGGAGCGGGTGCTGGGTGCCGACTTCAGCCCGGACGGGAGGCGTGTGGCGACGGCCAGTGAGGATGGGGTCCTGCGAATCTGGGACGCGGACGGCGGCGGGCGTCCGCTGGAGATCCCCGTCGACGACCAAGCCTTGAACAGCGTCCGGTTCAGCGGGGACGGCAAGAGGCTGATCACGTCAGGGGAGGACGGTGTTGTATCCGTGCACGACGTGAACGGAGGCCCCGCGCTCGCGGAACTGCGGGGCCACAGGGGCCTGGTTCAGCAAGCGGCGTTCTTACCGGGCTCGAACATCGTCATCAGCGCCGGCGAGGATGGGACTCTCCGCACTTGGTCTCCAGCCACCGCTGCCACCCTGCAGGCACCCGTGACCACGGCGAGCTTCAGCCCCGACGGCAAGACGGTCCTGAACGGCGGTGCAGACGGCGTGCTCCGGCTGTGGGATGTCTCAACCGGTTCGGTCACGAGGTTGCCGGGCCATGCAGGGCTGAGCTTTCCGCGGTTCTCCCGAGACGGCGAGCGCATCGTCAGCGCAAGCGTGGATGGAAGCGTCCGCCTATGGGACTCGGACAGCAGGCGCTCGAAAGTCGCCGCCGCAGAGGACGTGCCGGTGTTTGGGGCGACGTTCGATCCGTCCGGGCGCCGAATCGCTTTCGGCGGGTCGCGCGAGACGATCACGATTCAGGGACTTGACGGGGGTCACCGTGTTGTCCTGAAGGGTCACGAGAGCGCGATACGGGCTGTTGCCTTCGATCGGGATGGGACCCATCTCGCGAGCGCGTCGGACGATGGGACTGTGCGCCTGTGGAACGCCGCAACCGGGAGGCTCGGGCGAACCTTGCGGGGACACGGACAGTCGGTCACCTCCGTCGCCTATAGCTCCGATGGGCGACGCGTCGTGAGCGCGGGCGACGACGGCACCGTTCGAGTCTGGGGCGTGGACGGCGGCCCCACGACCATCCTCAGAGGTCACGAGGGCCCGGTCTCGTCAGCGGCGTTTGATCCAACCGGGCAGCGGGTGGTCAGCGCCGGACAGGACGGGACCGTGCGGGTATGGAGCGCCGAGGGAGGGGAGACACTCGTCGTGCTGTTCACACATCAAGGGCCCGCAACGTCGGCCGAGTTCAGCAGGGATGGTCGCCGTGTGGTGAGCGCCGGCGCGCCCGGCGTCGTCCGGGTTTCAACCTGCGAGGTGTGCGGGCCGCTCAGCGCGGTCCTGAGGCTTGCACGCACTCGTGCTGAGCGCGAACTGAGCCGCGTCGAGCGGCAGCGTCTCCTACCGAGCGACAACTGACACGATCAACGACAGCAGTACGGAGGGGGCCTGGTCCTTCGGCTCGTATACCACTCCTTGGGCTCGTCCCCAAGGGCGAGCAGTTGCAGATCCGCCAGACGCGTTTCCGAATCGAACTGCCAGGAACTCACGTCGGAGCTTAGAAACTCCGCTTCGAGATGCTCGAGCAGCTTCTCACGATCGAGCGAGGCGACCATCCCATCGGATCGCATCAGTACCGTCCTTCGTGTTCACGGATCAATCCCATGAGTACCGCGGCGACGTAGCGTGAAGCGGGAAGGAAGTTCCACACGCTCATTCTGGGGCCTACGAGCTCCCTCTCCAAAACCGACTCGGCGTTCTCGCTGAAGACGTCAACGTGCATCAGGCTGTCGCTTAGGACCCACACAACCGCCTTGCCAAGGGGGTCATCTGGGTTGAGCGGACTGGAGGTCACGATGTCGTCGACCGAAAAGTCCATGAAGGCTTGGAAGTCACGCTCAGGATGTATGCGAACGAACGCCCCGGGGTCGTCCGCTTCACCGACATAGCCGACCACATCGACTACAGCCTCTATCGGCCCTTGCCCTCCCTGAGTTCGCAGATCAGGAAGAATCGGAGCCGTCGGGGGAGTGGGGTCGCGCGGCACGGCACGCTCCTTTGCCGGGTGCTTACGACTCTAAGCAGCACTGGTCGACGCTGTCAACCCATTCGCCCGACGAGCAGGGGGCTTCCCACCCCTGTGTCGGACAGGCGGAGGTAGAACATCCCCACGCCCGCAAATCCGAGCATCAGGGCTGGGGTCTCGCCCACCGTCACACCACAGGGGAAAGGAGCCGCCTCCGGTCCGAGGTGCCGCTCGATGCCCTGTCGGCCAATCTCGGCGGCCAGGTGGCCCAAGTTCTCTGTTCCCGTATACAGCAGCGCGTCGGCGGCGCCCGCCGCGCCGTGGCAGAGCGAGAAGTCGTCCGGCGTCCCGGCCAGCAGCTCGGACACATGCCGTTCGCAGCCCGCCAGCGCGAGAGCTGCGTCCCGACGGATGACCGCTGACCCGAGCAGCTCCGTTGCGCGCAGTCGCGAGAGCGCGATCCCCGCCATACCGTTGCACCACGAGAAGCCGGGCGCGGGCATTGGAGCATCCCGGCCGGCTTGGCGTGCCACTCCCCGGAGATCTGGCCAGGTCCCGCTCTGTGGGTCAAACCAGGAGCGCTCGTAGTCGAACGCGCGCTCGCCGGCTTCGCAAAAGCGGGTGTCGCCGGTCACGCCGAAGAGTTCGAGGAAGGCGTGCCCGATGCCGGCAACACCGTGGGAGTAGCCACAAAGGTTGTAGTCCGAGCGTCTGCCGGGAGCCGCCCATGACCATCCGGCGCCGGTGACCTCCGCCCTGGCGGCCAACTCCTCGCCGAGCTCCACCGCGCTGTCCAGAATCCACGGCTCGTCGATCATGGTGCTGATTGCCACGAGGCCCGTGACCGCCCCCGCGCAGCCACTCATGACATCGGACGCTTCCGATCGGGCCTCCTCAGTGCGCCACTCCAGAAGAAGGTCGCGCGCGCGCGTCATGACATGGTCCGCTTCCAGCAACCCTGCTACTCGCGTTGCCGCGTAGGCGATCCCGATAGCGCCCGCGTACAGGCCGTCGCGAGCTCTGGTTTCAACCCGCCCGGCGTGGGCGAGCGCGTGGTTGATGGCCCCAAGCGCGGTGGCGCACAGACGGGAGTCGCCGAGCTTGACACCGGCCTCCGCGAGGAACAGTGCGATCCCACTCGTTCCTTCGTACAGATCCGGCCCGAGTGCCGCGTGGGGCGCGACAAGTTCAGGCCGGCGGGGCGCGTCCGAAAGCGCCCCGATCCAGTTGCAGCGGTCCTCGAACGAGATAGCGGAGTCCGCGATCCGGTGTCCGAGCGCGCCGGCCGCGTCAAGAAACCCAGCGTCGTCAGAGGGCATCGTGGTTCGCGGGCACGAGATAGGGCGCGTTGAGGTCGAAGCCGCGTCGCGCGAAGCGGCGCGCTACTGCATCGAGCCGGTCCTCGAGCCGCGTGGCGCCGCGCTCATGGGCATCGACTATGCCCTCGGCGAGGAGCCGGCAGCGGCTTGCACCGAAGCTCGCGCCGAGGCTGGGACGATGTTCGCCCACGGCCACACCGTGCGTCAGCGGTCTCGTGAACGCCGGCGCGTCCCGGCGAAGCTGGGAAGCAGATGCGGAAGCCGCGGCCGCCAGTGATCCTTGCATCCCCTGGAAGCCATCGCCGTCGAGGTACAACACCGCGGTGTCGCAGCGGAAGAACCCCATTGGATGATCGACGACCTTGAGCAGAAAGGGGATCTCCGCGTCGTTCAGAAGTCGTGTGCACATCGCCACCAGCGGCGCCGCCCCGGCGGCCGCGACGTTGAAGTACAGGCGTACCTCGAGCCCCTCATCGCCTATGGCGAGCTCCCGGTCACCAAGCGCGGTGTAGAAGCCCGGGGAGGCGGCGCTGAGTTCGTTGGGCCGGCGTACGCTCACCGTGTCGCCAATCGCGGGGGTGCCACGTGACGAGCGGCAGTCCGAGGTTCGCACCCGAACACGAAGCCCGTTTCTCTCCACGTGAAGGATGCTCGGTGCTGCCTTCTCGACTCGCCAGCCGCTGTCCCAGCCCCCCTTTCCGTTGTTCGCGAGCGACAACCCCTCGACGAACGCATCGTCCGGCCGATTCGGCCTAGCAACGTCCGGATTGACGGGTACCGCCCGTCCCTGCGTGTAGAACGATCGATATAGCTCGCCGGCGACCAGGCCGACCAAGTAGTCCCGCGCGGTGTCGGCTGACAGTGCCTTCACCACCGGCCGTGGCAACGGAGGCGAGCGTTGGCCAAACCAGGCGTACGTCGTCGCCGACGAGACCTTGACGGCGCGGAGCGCCTGCATGACCTGACCCCGGTAATCGGTCATGCCACGGCTCGAGACGGTCCGAACCCGAGGAGATGAGCCGAGGCCTCCTCGGGACGCCGGAGGATGTTCTCACTCAGGCGCACCAGGCCAAGCACGCCTGGGCGCAGCTCCGCGAGCGTCTGCGCCTGCTCCAGCGCGACCGTGAGCACGCTCGACGCGGCGAAAAGCGTGGCCCGGCGCAGGGTACGACCGAGCTCGCCGGAGCAGGAGCGGCGGCGCGGTAGGCGTCCCAGAACGCTCGGAGGGCGGGTCGCATTTGGCGCAGCGGAAGTCGAGCGTCCCCGAGCAGCCGACCGGGATCCTCGGGGTCGACGATCGGAATGGACTGCTGCCAGGCGCGCAAATACTCTCCGAGGAAAGCTCCGATGTCCAAGCTCGGGTCTCCGGGTGCGCAGTGCTCCCAGTCGATCAACCGCAACCCGTTCCAGCGGTGGGTTCCGGCCTCGCGAATGGCGACGCAGTTGTCCCAGCGCACATCGCCGTGGATCACCGAGTCCTCGCTCCAAGACGCCAGGAGGTCATCCAGCCCAGTGCACAGCTCGTCGGAGCTCTGGATGACCCGCGTCAGCTCAAGCGCGGCTCCGCTCATTCTGCAGGTCGACTCCCAATCGGGCTCGTGCACGCGCAGGGTCCAGGTCGGGTCCACCGAACCCGAGAGTCCTCTGAGGGCCCCAGGCGGCATCTCGTGGAGGCGAGCCAAGGCCTCTCCAGCCTGGCGTGCCAGCACACGGGAGAAACGTCCTTTGGCGTGGTGACGGCCCAGGTCTCTCGCGCCGGGAGCCGCCTCGAGGATCAGCACGCGCTCCGCTGGGTCGTACTCGACGACCGCCGGTATGAAGGTGGCGACGCCCTCAGGGTCCAGCGACCGCAGGCGCTGCAGGACTTCTGCCTCGCGAGCTACCCCCGTGTGACCCGAAGGCCCACCGAACTTCAAGACGAGGCAGCGTTCGGTCTCCGCCGTCACGATGAAGACGCGATTCAGCCGCGAGACGTCCACGACCCTAAAGCCCCCGTCGACCACCGCTCTCGGGCTGATCAGCCCACGATCCCTCAGGTACGGCTCGATGTCGGCCAGCTCGAGCACGCTGTGTCCAACTTCGACCCGTATTGGCTGCCTGTCAAGCGCCGGCGCCGACCGCACGCTCGAGGCGTCGACCGAGCATCGCCACGTGCTCCCGCAGCTCCTCCGGCTCGTGCACCTCGAAGTCGACGCGGAACATCATGATCCGCAGCGCCAGCCAGTCGAGGTCGTCGTCGCCCGTGCGGAACTCGCAGCGCTCGTCGTCGAGCGGCTCGAGCGATCCCCAGTGACCCGGCACCCATCTTCGGATCGAGTCGATCGGCGCGTGCAGCGTCACGCGCGCCTCGTAGCGGTTCGGCGCCGCGGACAGGCTCTGCGAGACATACGCCGCACCGTCCTTGGCGGGCAGCTCGCGCGGCTCGAAGCGCGCGCCCGCGGCGACTGGACGGGAGAGCCGGTCGACCCTGAACGTGCGCCACCCCTCGCGGCCGCGGTCCCACGCGACGAGGTACCAGCGCTTGCCCACGTTGACGAGCGAGTGCGGCTCTACCTCGCGGCGGCTGCCGGCGCCGTCGCGGCCGCGGTACGCGAAGCGCACGCGCTCGGCGTCGCGACACGCCGCCGCGAGCACGCTCAGCATCTGCGCGTCGACCTCGGGGCCGCCGGGGGCGATGGCCGAGGTCGCC
>CAWFZK010000044.1:0-11716 GCA_963820315.1 uncultured Thermoleophilaceae bacterium
GCTCGACGAGGTGCGGGCGCTGGCGCGCGAGCACACGCTCGTGCCGCTGCGCCACACCTTCATCGCCGACTGCGAGACGCCCGTGTCCGCCTACCTGAAGCTGCGCGGCGACGGTCCCTCGTTCCTGCTCGAGTCCGCGGAGCAGGGCCAGCGCGTGGGGCGCTGGTCGTTCCTCGGCCTCCGGCCGCGCACCGTGATCACGGTTGGCCGCGGCGAGCACCCCGACCCGTACTCGCTCGTGACCGAGGCGCTCGAGCGCGATCGCATCGCCCAGCTCGACGGGCTGCCCCCGTTCGCCGGCGGCGCTGTCGGGATGTTCGGCTACGACCTCGTGCGCACCTTCGAGCCGAGCATCGGAGCACCGGGCGCGGACGACACGGGCGTGCCGGAGCTGGCCGTGATGGTCACCGACGTCCTGCTCGCCTTCGACCACCTGCGCCACGAGCTGACCGTGCTCGCGAACGTCGTGACCGAGGGGGACGTCGAGCGCGCCTACGAAGAGGCGGCGGCGACCATCGCCGAGGTGCGCGAGCGGCTGCGCGACCCGGTCCCGCCCGCCGGGCGCGGCAAGCTCGACGTGCCCGAGTTCTACGCGAACCTGGGCCCGGGCGGCTACGCCGCGGCGGTCGAGCGCTGCAAGGAGTACATCCGCGCGGGCGACGTGTACCAGGTCGTCCCGAGCCAGCGCTGGACCGCGAACTGCCCTGTGGACGCGTTCTCGATCTACCGCGGCCTGCGTGCGATCAACCCGAGCCCGTACATGTACTTCCTCGACTTCGAGGACTTCGAGATCGCGGGCGCGTCGCCGGAGTCGCTCGTCAAGGTGAGCGGCAGGCGCGTCGAGCAGCGCCCGATCGCGGGCACGCGCCCGCGCGCCGGCTCGACCGAGGAGGACGTGCGGCGCGCGCACGAGCTGCTCGAGGACCCGAAGGAGCGCGCCGAGCACGTGATGCTCGTCGACCTCGGCCGCAACGACCTGGGCCGCGTCTGCGAGTACGGCAGCGTCCAGGTGGACGAGCTGATGGCGGTCGAGACCTACTCGCACCTGATGCACATCGTCTCGGCGGTCTCCGGCACGCTGCTGGAGGGCGTCTCGCCGATGGACGCGCTGCGCGCGTCGCTGCCCGCGGGCACGCTCTCGGGCGCGCCCAAGATCCGCGCCATGCAGATCATCGACGAGCTCGAGCCGAGCGGCCGCGGCCCCTACGGCGGCGCGGTCGGCTACCTCTCCTACACGGGCGAGCTCGACACCTGCATCTACATCCGCTCGGCGCTCGTCAAGGACGGCAGCGTCCACGTGCAGGCGGGCGGCGGCATCGTGGCCGACTCGGAGCCCGACTACGAGGTGCGCGAGATCGAGGCGAAGGCGGGCGCCGTGATGGACGCGATCCGGCTCGCGTGTCAGCAGGGGGATTGGGCGTGACGGACGGGCCTACGGCAACCGGCCAGGTGCCACGGGGGTCCGGGGGCGTGAGCCCCCGGGTCCTAATTATCGACAACTACGACTCGTTCACCTACAACCTCGTCCAGTACCTGGGCGAGCTCGGCGCCGAGCCCGACGTGATCCGCAACGATGTCCCGGAGCTGCTCGAGCGCGAGCCCGACCACGTGATCGTCTCGCCCGGTCCCTGCACGCCGGAGGACGCGGGGCTGTCGAAGCGCGCGATCCGCCACTACGCCGAGGCGGGCGTGCCGGTGTTGGGCGTGTGCCTCGGCCATCAGGCGCTCGCCGCCGAGTTCGGCGGCGCCGTGGTCCGGGGCGAGCCCGTGCACGGCAAGACGGCCGAGGCCGAGCACGACGGCAGGACGATCTACGGCGGGCTCGAATCTCCGCTCGTGGTCGGTCGCTACCACTCGCTCGTCGTACGGCCCGAGGGGCTGCCCGAGGAGCTCGAGGTCTCCGCGCGCGCGGACGATGTGATCATGGGCCTGCGCCACCGCGAGCTGCCGCTCGAGGGTGTCCAGTTCCACCCGGAGTCGGTGCTCACGCCGCAGGGCAAAGCGCTGCTGCGCAACTTCTTGGACTAGCCGTGCCGAACCCCGTCCTCACTGAAGCCATCGACCGCTTGGCAGGCGCACAGGACCTGTCCGCGGAGGAGGCCGAGCGCGTGCTCGCCGAGGTCATGGAGGGGAACGCCTCCGAGACCCAGACCGCCGCCTTCCTGATCGCGCTCCGGACGAAGGGCGAGACGGTCTCCGAGATCGCCGGGCTCGCGAGCGCGATGCGCTCGTTCGCCTTGAGCGTCGACGCCGGCGACGACCTAGTCGACACCGCCGGCACCGGTGGCGGACGGCCGACCTTCAACGTGTCGACGACGGCCGCGTTCATCGCGGCCGCCGCCGGCTGCCGGGTCGCCAAGCACGGCAACCGCTCGGCCACGAGCCAGTGCGGCTCCGCGGACGTGCTCGAGGCCCTCGGCGCGCGCATCGACCTCGAGCCCGACGAGGTGGCGGCCTGCATCGAGTCGGTCGGCTTCGGGTTCATGTTCGCGCCGCGCCACCACTCCGCGATGAGACATGTCGTGCCGGTGCGCAAGGAGCTGGGGGTGCGGACGATCTTCAACCTGCTCGGCCCGCTGACCAATCCCGCGGGCGCGAAACGCCAGGTGATCGGGGTATCCGACCCGGGCAAGCTCGAGACCATGGCCGCGGCGCTCGGACAGCTTGGGACCGAGAGGGCCCTGGTAGTGTCGAGCGCGGATGGGCTCGACGAGTTCTCGGTCTCGGGTTCGACCCATGTAGTCGAGTTGAACGACGGCAGGCTCGAGACATACGACGTGAGTCCGGCGGAGGTCGGCCTCGACCCTGCGCCCGACGGGGCGGTGCGTGCCGGCAACCCGGACGACAACGCCCGAGTGCTGCGCGGCGTGCTCGCCGGCGAGCCGGGGCCCGAGCGCGCGCTCGCCGTGCTGAACGCCGGCGCCGCGATCCAGGTGGCGGGCCGGGCGGAGTCGCTCGTCGCCGGCGTCCGCAGCGCGGAGCAGGCCATCGACTCCGGCGCCGCCACGGACGTCCTCGAACGCTGGATCGAGGTGACGCGCGCGTGAGCGTGCGGCTCGACGAGATTGTCGGCGCGACCCGTCAGGCGGTCGCCGCACGCAAGCGTGAGCGGCCGCTGTCGGAGCTCGAGGGCCAGGTCGAGGTGGGCCGCGAGGGCCGCCCATTCGCGGAGGCGCTGGCGCGCCCCGGCACCTCGTTGATCGCCGAGCACAAGCGCCGCTCGCCGTCCGCGGGCACGATCCGCGAGGGCGCGAGCTGCAGCGAGATCGTGCGTGCCTACGAGCGCGGTGGCGCCGCCGCGCTGTCGATTCTCACGGAGGAGGCGCACTTCGGCGGCTCGCTCGAGGACCTGCGCGAGGCGCGCGCGGCCTGCGACCTGCCGATTCTGCGCAAGGACTTCACCATCGACCCGTACCAGCTCTACGAGGCCAAGACCGCGGGGGCCGACGCCGTCCTGCTCGTGGTCGGTTCGCTCGACGACGATGAGCTTTGGGACCTCTGGTCGCTCGCCCAGGCCATCGACCTCGACGCGATCGTCGAGATCCACCACGAGGAGGAGCTCGAGCGCGCACTCGCCATCGACTGCGACGTGATCGGCATCAACAACCGCGATCTCGAGACATTCACGGTCGACATCCAGCGCACCTTCGATCTGCTTGCCGACGTGCCGGCCGGCAAGGTGGTCGTGTCCGAGTCGGGCATCCACGACCGCTGGCAGATCGAGGAGCTCGAGCAGGTGGGCGTCGACGCCGTGCTGATCGGAGAGGTGCTTGATGCGCGCGCCGGACCCGGAGGCGGCGGTGCGCGAGCTGACCAGGTCCGAGGAGCCCACGCAGGCTTGAGCGGCATCGCGCCGGAACCGCTCAGCCGACGCACGCGTATCCCTACCATGGTGCGACATGGCAACGGCCCCTGAGCTCGACCCCTCACAGGTCGCCGAGCTCGGCGCCCGGCTGCGCGACAACATTGCGCGCGCGGTCAAGGCGCCCGAGCAGGTCATCCGCGACGTGCTCGTGGCGCTCTTCGCGGAGGGCCACGTGCTGATCGAGGACTACCCCGGCGTGGGGAAGACAGCCCTCGCTCGCGCGCTGGCGCGCTCGCTCGACGCCGAGTACGCGCGTGTCCAGTGCACGGCCGACCTGCTGCCGGCGGACGTGGTCGGCACCAACGTCTACAACCAGCGCGAGAACCGCTTCGAGTTCCGGCCCGGGCCGGTGTTCGCGAACGTCGTGCTCGTCGACGAGGTCAACCGCGCCTCGCCGAAGACGCAGTCGGGCCTGCTCGAGTGCATGCAGGAGCGCCACGTGACCGTCGACAAGCACACGCACGAGCTGGCGCGCCCGTTCCTCGTGGTCGCGACTCAGAACCCGGTCGAGTACGAGGGCACCTATCCGCTGCCCGAGGCGCAGCTCGACCGCTTCATGGTCCGTGTGTCGCTCGGCTACCCGACGGCCGACCAGGAGACCGCGATGCTGCTCGAGCACGCCGAGAGCGATCGCGTGCTCGACCTCGAGACGGTCGCCGATGTGGCCGACGTGCTGGCCGGCCAGACGGCCGCCGCCGCGGTCCACGGCAGCGAGGCGCTTCGCCGCTACGTGGTCTCGATCTCCGAGGCCACGCGCGCCGACTCGCGCGTCGAGCTCGGCGCGAGCCCGCGCGCCGGGCTGATGCTCTTCCGCGCGGCCAAGGCCTACGCGGCGCTCGACGCTCGCGACCATGCGCTTCCGGACGACGTCCAGAAGCTCGCCTCCTCCGTGCTCTCGCACCGGCTGCTGCTGTCACCGGGCGCGAGCAACGACGAGCGCGACGCCGTGGTGCGCGACGCCCTGGAGCGGGTCCCGGCGCTCTGATCGCGGTGTTCCGCCCGATCGTCACGGCGCTGCTCGGAGTGGCGCTGTGCCTGGCCGGGGGCACCTTCGACTCGCCCTCGCTGTACGTCCCGGGCGTCGGCCTGATCGCGATCGCCGTCGTTGCGGTCGCCTGGGTCCTGCTCGCGGCGAAGGGCGCCACGATCACGCGCATCCCAGGTCCGTCCAGGGTTGTGGAGGAGGAGCCCTACCCGCTGCGCATCGAGGTGCACAGCGGCATCGCGCCGCCGCCGGGCGGCGAGCTGCTCGAGCCGCTGCTCGGCTGGCCCGTCCCGATCGCCGGGCGCTGGTCGCGGCGGCTGCGCATCAACGTGCGCTTCTCGCGCCGCGGCCGCCGCGAGCTCGAGCCGGCGCTGCTCGTGATCCGCGACCCGCTGCGTCTGTTCAGCCGCGAGCTGAGCGCCACGGGCGGCGAGGAGGTGCTCGTCCTGCCGCGCATCGAGCAGGTGATGGCGCCCGGCAGCGGCGGCGCGGGAGCAGGCGCGCGCGCAGGGCTCGGGAACGCGCCGGGCCTCTCGGGCCGGCGCCTCGATGCCTCGCTCGCCGAGCTCGAGATCGACGGCCTGCGCCCCTACCGCGAGGGAACTGCGGCATCGCGCATCCACTGGCCGTCGGTGGCGCGCACGGGGGAGATGCTCGAGCGCCGGCTCGTCGCCGAGCTCGACTCGGCGCCGCTGATCGTGCTCGATCCGTCGGCGCCTGCGAGCGACGAGGCGCTCGACATGGCCGTGCGTGCCGCCGCGTCGCTGTGCGTCTGGCTCGCGCACGATGGCGGCTGCTCGATCCTGCTTCCCGGTGACAGGCGCCCGATCGAGGTGGGCCATGACCTCGGCGCGTGGCCGGCCGTGCACGTCCGGCTCGCGCTCGTCGAGGAAGGCCCGGCGCCGCCCGCCTCGACGCTGGGGCCACGCGGCGGCGCCGTCGTCTGGGTCACGGGCGCCGACCTCGCCAGGGCGCCCCGGACGCTCGAGCGGCTGCCCGCCGGCGCGCGCTACGTCGTGACCCCGGGTGCGCTGCCCGGCGCGCGCCCGGCATTCGAGGTGGCGGGCTGCACCGGCTGCCTCGTCGAGCGCGCCCGCAGGAGCGTGGCCGCGTGAGCAGCCCGCTCGGACCGACCCCGGCGCCGGCCACCGCGGGCGGGGCGCCCGCGGGCGCGGCCGCGTCGCGGGCCGCCGCGGCGCCGCGCGACTCGCTGCTGGTGCGGCTGTGCGTGTTCGGCGCGTTGGCCGCCTTCGGCGCCGCGCACTGGGTGATGCTCGTCGTGGACGCCCCGGCGGGGCGCACGCTGCTCGTCGTGCTGACGGCGGTGGGCGGCGGCGCGGCGCTCGCGCTGCTCGGCCGGCTGTCGCTGCCGCGCCCGCTCATCTGGGCGCTGGCCGCGCTCGTGGGGGTGGCCACCCTGCTGCTCGGTCTGATGGCCGCCGGGTTGCCGGCCCGGCTGCTCCTGCCCGAGCACTGGGCCGAGCTCACGGACGGCCTCGACCGCGGTCTCGCGGGGATCCAGGGAGTGGAGTGGCCCTACGACGGCCCGGATCAATGGATCCGCCGGACGATCCTGCTCGGTGCGCCGCTGCTGCTCGCGATCGCCGCCACGCTCGCCTTCTGGCCGGCGCGCCGCGCCGCACCGGTGCTGCGCATCGCGGGCCTCGCGGTGCTGCTCCTGTTCTACGGCGCCGCGGTCACCGAGCACGATCCCGGCTCGGCGCTCGGGCGCGGGCTCGTGCTGCTGCTGCTCGTCGCGGCCTACCTGTGGCTGCCGCGCCTGCCGGCACGCGAGGCGGGCCTCGGGGCGGCCGTGGTCGCTGCCGTCGGCGTGCTCTCGCTCCCGCTCGCGGCCGCGCTCGACGGTGACGGGGCGTGGTGGGACTACCAGGCCTGGAGCTGGTTCGGCGAGGGCAAGGTCGTGACCTTCGACTGGAGCCACGAATACGGTCCGCTCGACTGGCCGCGCGAGGGCACGACGCTGATGAACGTCTCGTCCGACCGCCCGCACTACTGGAAGGCCGAGACGCTCGATGCCTTCGACGGGTTCCGCTGGTACCGCTCCGGCGACAGCGACCAGGCGCGGCTCGGGGCCGAGCTGCCCTTCGACCGCTTCTCGTCCGACGGCGCCGAGTGGGACTACGGCGAGTACAACGGCGCCTGGGACGAGACGATCGACTTCACGGTCCGCTCGCTCTCCAGCAACCTGGTCGTGGGCGCCGGCGTGACCTACGGAGTCGACGGCGTGCGCGCCGTCAGCAGCGCCGACGGCACCACGCGCCTGCTCGGCACCGAGGTGCTGCGCCAGGGCGACACCTACACGGTCGACGCCTACGCGCCCGACCCGACCGCCGAGCAGATGCGCGGCGCGCCGCCCGGCTACGCGGGCAGCCTCATCTCCTACACGGGGATCAGCCTCCCGAATCCCGGCGAGAGCGCCACCGAGGAATCACCCGGCATGCAGAGCGAGGTGGCGCGCGAGGCGGCCGCCGAGGCGCGCCAGCGCGTCTATGTCCCGCTGCGCGGCGATCCGATCTCGGGCGACGGCTCCACCGCGGCCACGGCGCTCGAGAGCTCGGGCTACGCGCGCATGTACGAGCTCGCGCAGGAGCTGACTGCCGACCAGCCCACCGAGTACGACGCCGTCAAGGCGGTCGAGCGCCACCTCCAGGAGAACTACCCGTACAGCGAGCGCGTGCCCACCCGGCCGCTGCCGCTGATGGGCTTCCTGTTCGAAGACGAGCGCGGCTACTGCCAGCAGTTCTCGGGCGCAATGGCGCTGCTGCTCCGCATGTCGGGCATCCCGGCGCGGGTTGCGGCAGGCTTCTCTCCCGGCTCCTACAACAAGGACACGAAGGAGTACCGCGTCCGCGACCTGGACGCCCACTCGTGGGTGGAGGTGTGGTTCACGGGCATCGGCTGGGTCCCGTTCGACCCCACGCCCGCGGCCGCGCCGGCCGAGTCGCAGTCGAGCGCGAGCGCCGCGAGCGCCGCGGCGGCCGACGCCGGTGAGGTGCGCGTCGGCGGCGCCGGCGTGGCCCCCGAGCGCGTTGCCGGCGGCGCCGCCTCCGCGACCGGCGAGGACGGCGGCGCCAACACGCTGCTGGTCGCCGTGCTGCTCCTGCTCGCAGGCGTCGTGGCCGGCAGCGTCGTGGTCGTCAGCCGGCGGGTCAGCCGCGTGCGCGCACTCGGCCCGTCCGACCGCGCCGACGTGCAGCTGCGCGAACTGCGCCGGGCGCTCATCCGGCTCGGCTGGGACCTGCCCGCCACCACGACCCTGCTCGGGCTCGAGCGCCGTCTCGGCCGCTTCGCCGGGCCCCATTCCGCCGCCTATGCGGAGGCTCTGCGCTCGAGCCGCTACGACCCGCGCGAGCCCCCGGGACCGAGCCTGAGCGAGCGCCGCGCGGTGCGACGCGAGCTGACCCGCGGCAACCTGCGCGACCGCCTGCGGGGCCTGCTCGCGATCCCGCCGGGCGCCCCGCGCGGATAGCCGCCGGCCCTTTAGACGTTTCTAAGGTTGGCCTTCCACACTCGGTCGCATGAACAACCCGATCGCGAACATCCTCTCCGGCCTACTCGGTGGCCTGGTCGTGCTGGTACTCGGCGCGATCCTCATCTCGACAGACGTCATCGACACCGGCGACTCGAGCACCGTTGTCCAGCGCCAGGCGCCGCTGACACAGGACGCTTCCGACTCGAACGGCGGCCGGACGGTTCGCGACATCTACGCCTCGGAGGGCCGCGGCGTGGCATTCATCTCAGCGGATGGGGTGACCTCGGAGGAGTCGTCGCCCTTCGGCACGCCCCAGGAAGGCTCGGCCACCGGATCCGGCTTCGTGGTCAACAAGGACGGCACGATCCTCACCAACGCGCACGTCGTCGAAGGCGCCGACTCGGTGACGGTCAGCTTCGAGGACGGCGGCAAGGTGATCCCCGCGGAGGTCAAGGGCGTCGATACCTCGACCGACCTCGCGGTGCTGAAGATCGACCCCTCCGAGGTCGACGACCTCGAGGTGCTGCCGCTCGGCGACTCGTCCAAGTCAGAGGTCGGTGACCCCGTCGTCGCGATCGGGAACCCGTTCGGCTACAGCCGCACGGTCACGACGGGCATCGTCTCCGGCCTCCAGCGCGAGATCATCGCCCCCGACGGCTTCCAGATCAACGACGTGATCCAGACGGACGCGTCGATCAACCCCGGCAACTCGGGCGGCCCGCTGCTCGACGCGAACGGGCGTGTGATCGGGATCAACTCGCAGATCGCCACCGGCGGTGGCCAGGGCTCGGTCGGCATCGGCTTCGCCGTGCCGGTCAACACGGCCAAGAAGCTGCTCCCGCAGCTGCGCGAGGGCGGCGAGATCGAGCACGCCTGGCTGGGCGTCCAAATGTCGGACGTGACCGCGGACGTGGCCAAGGAGCTCGACCTGCCGGTCGACCACGGCGCGCTCGTGGTCGAGGCCACCGAGGACGGCCCGGCCGACGAGGCGGGCATCGAGGGCGGCGACTCGTCGACCGGCGAGGGCGGCGACTTGATCACCGCGATCGACGGCAAGACGATCAACACGAGCGACGATCTCGCGTCGGTGGTCGCGGCCAAGAAGCCCGGCGACACGGTCGAGATCGAGTACTACCGCGACGGCGAGAAGGAGACCGCCGAGGTGGAGCTCGGTGAGCGTCCGTCCTCACTCGACCAGCAGGCGCAGCAGCAGCCGCAGGAAGAGGACGACGGCGGCGGGCTCTTCCCGCTGCCCTGAGACCAGGGTCGTTGCCCGCCTGCGACCATAGGCGGGCGATGACCCACGTCAAGATCTGCGGAATCACCGGCCCGGAGGACGCCCTCCGGGCCGTCGATCTGAAGGCGTGGGCGCTCGGCATGATCTTTTGGCCCGACAGCCCGCGCGCGTGTCCGCACGACGAGGCCGAGGCGATCGGGGCCGAGCTCCACCGCCGCGTCGAGCTGGCCGGCGTGTTCGTCAACCAGACCCTCGACGAGATTGCGCAGCTCGCCGACCGCTGCCGGCTGAGCCTGCTCCAGCTCCATGGCGACGAGGGTCCGGTCTTCTGCCGCGAGGCCGCGCGCCGCACCGGGTGCAAGGTGATCAAGTCAGCGCGGGTGCGCGACGCGGCTCAGGTGCAGGCCCTGCGCGCCTACCCGACAGACTTCCACCTGCTCGACGCCTACTCGGCGAGCGCTCCGGGCGGCACGGGCCGGCAATTCGACTGGGATCTGGCGCGGCTCCATTCGGGCACGCCGCCGGTGATCCTGTCCGGAGGTCTGACGCCGGACAACGTCGGCGAGGCGATCGCGGCGACGAATCCGTGGGGCGTCGATACGGCGAGTGGCACGGAGGCCGCCCCCGGCCGCAAGGATCCGGCCAAGCTCGCGGCCTTCTTCGGCGCCGTGGCCGCGGCCGACGCCCGCGCAGCCGCCTCGGCGGTGTCGGCGTGAGTGCCCCGGCCGTCGAACGCCGCTTCGGACCGTACGGCGGGCGCTACGTCCCCGAGACGCTGATCCCTGCGCTCGACCAGCTCGAGCGCGAGTGGGTGTCGGCGCGCTCCGACCCCGCCTTCAACGACGAGCTCGACTCGCTGCTGCGCGACTTCGTGGGGCGCCCGACGCCCATCTACCACGCGCGCGGCCTGTCGGAGGCCACCGGCGCCGAGGTCTGGCTGAAGCGCGAGGACCTCGCCCACACCGGCTCGCACAAGATCAACAACGCCCTCGGGCAGTCGCTGCTCGCGCGGCGGATGGGCAAGCCGCGCGTGATCGCCGAGACGGGTGCGGGTCAGCACGGCGTGGCGGCGGCCACTGCCTGCGCGCTGCTCGATCTGGAGTGCGTCGTCTACATGGGCACCGAGGACATCCGCCGCCAGCAGCCGAACGTGCAGCGCATGCGGCTGCTGGGCGCGGAGGTCGTGGGCGTCGAGGCGGGCGCCCGCACGCTGAAGGAGGCCGTCTCCGAGGCGATCCGGGACTGGGTCACGAACGTCGAGACGACCCACTACGTGATCGGCTCGTGCGTCGGCCCCGCGCCCTATCCCGCGATGGTGCGGGACCTGCAGCGCCGCATCGGCGACGAGGCCCGCGGGCAGCTGCTCGAGCGGCTCGGGCGCCTGCCGGATCGCGTGATCGCGTGCGTCGGCGGCGGCTCCAACGCGATCGGCACCTTCATCCCCTTCGTCGGCGACGACGTCGAGCTGATCGGCGTCGAGGCGGCCGGCGAGGGCCTCGCGAGCATGCGCCACTCCGCGCCGCTCACGACCGGCGCTCGCGGCGTCCTGCACGGCGCGATGTCGGCTGTGCTCCAGGACGAGGAGGGCCAGATCCTCGAGGCGCACTCGATCTCCGCCGGTCTCGACTACCCCGGCGTCGGGCCCGAGCACGCCTGGCTGCGCGACAGCGAGCGTGTCCGTTATGAGGCCGTCGACGACGGCCAGGCGCTCGCCGCCTTCAGGCGCGTCGCGGAGCTCGAGGGGATCCTGCCGGCGCTCGAGTCCTCGCACGCGGTCGCCTGGGTGCTCGCCAATCCCGGCAAGGGCCTCGACCTGATCACGCTGTCCGGGCGCGGCGACAAGGACCTCGCCGAGGTGATCGCGCTCGAGGGCGGCTCGTGAGCGTCGCGACTACCGGGATCGACCGGATCGCCGCCGCCTTCTCGGAGCACGGCAAGCGGGCCGCGATGATGCCGTACCTGATGGGCGGCTACCCCGACCTCGGGGCGTCGGCCGAGGCGGGCCTCGCCGCCGCGGATGCCGGGGCCGACCTGATCGAGCTCGGCGTGCCGTTCTCCGACCCGCTCGCCGACGGGCCCGTGATCCACGCGGCCGCAACCGAGGCGCTCGCCGGCGGAGTGACGCTGCACGGGGTG
>CAWFZK010000045.1:0-36817 GCA_963820315.1 uncultured Thermoleophilaceae bacterium
CTCGAGCCCCGCTTTCTGGGAGCACGTGCACCACAGCGGCCACTTTCCGATGGTGTGCCCGACCTGCGCGCACACACTGCCGCAGTGGGACGTTGAAGGCGGTGACGCGACGCGCTGCCGAGGGTCCTGAGTGTCCCTGTCCGCCAACTCGGTCGCGCTCGCATCCCGACGAACCGAGCGCGGGGTTGTCGGATCGACCCAAGCCGACGGAGGGATTCGGGCGCCCCGGCTCGCCGAGCTGCAATCCCAGATCCTCGACGACAGCACGCTTGGGTCACGACTTCGCGACGTATCCGAGCAGGTAGCCGTCCGGGGTCCTCGACAGCTGCTCTTCCGCGACGAGCCGCACCGGATCGACGAGCAGGTCGAGGCGCTGCGGGACCGCGCTGGTCGCCGCCCGCCGGACGACGAGGACGCAGTAGTCGGAAGGAAAGTCCTCCGCGCACCGCCACTCGTTCGGTGAGAGGTGGAAGGTTCCGTCGACACTCGACTTGACCTCGACGAGCATCGCCTCGTGCTCGTCAGAGCCCGGGTGAGCAATCCATCCGAGCATGTCGAAGCCGAATGCGTCGCTGTGGCCCGCGACGTGAAGGAAGCCGGCGAGCTCCTCGATCAGCTCGTCGTCCTCGAGGTCCCGCGCCCGAGCCGCCTCGGCGTGGGCCCGGGCCGCCTCTGCGGGCTCACCCTCGAATGGCTCGAACACTTCGAGCAGCGCGTCGATGGCCTCTCCGCGCGAGTCCGCATCCAGATCCTTCAGCTCCCCGATCATCGCCGCCAGCGCCCACCGCTCCGCACGGTCGCCGAGCTCGCGCTTGCGGCGGTCCACTGAACCGTCGACCTTCACCTTGGCGACCTTGCGCGGCCCTCTCTCGCGCTCCTTCTTCGGGGGCGGAGGCGCGAGGCCCTCCGGAGCTGCGACGCGCAGCTCGTTCTGCTGCATCGTCTCGATGCCCTCCCTCACCCGCCGGGCGAGTTCCGTCCGAGGCGCCTGGAGCGCCCGGATGATCGCGTCCGTGTGGGTTGTCTCCACGCCGTGCTCTGCCGCGAGAGCGAGAACCGTCTCCTGGTCCGCGCCCGGCGCCGCGACGGAGTCCGTCAGACGGGAAACGAACGCGTCAACCAACGAAGGATGCCCGGGCAGCAGCTCCGAGAGGCTCTCCCGCAGCTCGATCGGTGAAGCCGGGTTCTGCGGCAGCAGCGTGTCGACCTCCTCCTCTCGGCGCCGGATGGCGGCGCGACCATCGGCCGGCGCCGTCCGCACGAGGATGCCGACGAGCTTGAGCTGACGTCTCCACGAAACGCCCGCGGCGGCGAGGATCGCCCTCTGCTGCTCCTCGTCATAAAGGGCCTCCGTTCGGCTTTCGAACTCCTCCGGTCGATCCGCGCCCGCAAGCCGCATCAGCTCCTGGGCCGGATCGTCGGCCAGCGCCTCGACCCGTGGCTCGAATCCGGCCTCCCGGAGCGATGCGACGACAGGGCGCGAGCCACTCGCCCGGTGAGGGATCGAGTGCGTAGTCGAGCGACGCGGGCGCCCGCCAGCTGTCGGCAATCGCCTTTGCGTGCTCTCGCTCGAGGCGCTCCGCAAGCACGGTCGCGGCGGCGCGGCCGTGTCGTGCCGTCCACTCCCGGAGCCGCGCTCGCGCGACGCGGATCTGCAGCCCATCATCCCCAGCCGCCTTCAGCATCTCGTCGAGTGCACGGAGATCGACTCCACGATCCCGGAGCTGCGCCAGGGCCCCGTCCGGCTCGACGTCGCGGCGCGCCTGGTCGCTGCCGCCGCGATCAATCAGCCGCGACGCCTCATCGGGCGAGAGGCCCGCGGCCTCCAGCGCTTCGGGGATCGTCTCCTCTGCCACGTCGGCCGGGGCGTCCTCGCCGCGGATGAGCGCGAGGATCGTCCCGAACCAGAGGCGATAGGCGCGCTTCTCGCCCTCTGAGACGATCCCGATTGCCGTGCGGATCTCATCGACGTCCGCCTGGGTGATCCCGCGCTCGAGCAGGGTCGCCTCGCGCTGGACGTCGGTGTCATCGAGCAGGAACAGCGCGAAGACGTCGGCGTAGTCGGGGCGTTCGATGATTCGGGCGATATGCGGCGCCAGCCGGCGGCGGAACGCGTCGCGCCAGCCCTCGCCCTTGAGGTCGTGGTAGATGACCGGGTTCGGGGTCGCCTCGCCTTCGAGGAACAGCTCCTCCTCCGAGTGCTCGCCGATCGTCGTCGACTCATCGGTTCCCTTGACCCGCGCCTCGATCACAAGGTTCTCGACGGTCATCACCCGCAGCTGCTGCAGCCGCCGCGCGCGCGTTCGGAAGTCCGCGCTATCGGGATCGAGGGTCTGGCCGGCGAGCACGTGGTGGACGAGGATCGCGAGGAACTCGGGAATCCTGTCGGCCAGCAACTCCGGGATCTCGTCGGTGACGTCCTCCGGCTCGCTCGAAGGACGCCGCTCGAGGTCGACCTCGAACCGCTGGACGCCGAGGTGGTCTGCAACGGACACCTTCTCCTTCGCGAGCTCGGCGAACGGGAGGCTGCCGAAGTAACGGCGGTACGAGGCGAAGGAGCCGTCGTCGTGGAACACCTCGCCGGCGGGCCTGTACTCGAGCTTGTCGCCGACCTCGCAGAGAACGTCGATCCCGTCCTCGGCGGCGGGTCCTCGTCGCGCTCGTCCTCTCCCTCTTCGTCGTCCCGCTTCCATCGTCTCTCCACCCGTCGTCCTCGTCAAGGTCGGCAAGCCGCTCGTAGGCCAGTCGATGAAGCCCAACGAACGCGCGACGGGCGCCGCTGCTTTGGCCGGGATCCGGCGTGAGCCAGTCGCCCTCGAACTGCTCCTGGAGGCTGTTCAATAGGTCGAGGACCGAATCGCCATCGGCGTCTTCGAGGCTCTCGATGCCGACCAGCTCGCGCAGGCGCGAGCCCACCTCCGCTTCGGGGTCGCAGAGCGCGAGGAAGCGGAGCGGGCTCTGCGTTAGCGCGGCGCCCGAGGGGATCGACGGCGCCCACCACACTGACGATGGGGCGGCTGGGGAGTCGAGCGGCGAGCCATCGCGCACGGCAGGCACCCAGCCGGCGGTACGGAGCTCGACGGCGAGCAGGCTCGGGTAGCCGTTGGAGCTATCGCTCGACCGCCGGGCGGTGTGCCCACCGCGTTCCGAGGTGCAGCGCGGACAGAACACGGTGAGGTACCGGAGGTCCTCGTAGAGCCCGGTCGCGAAGCCGACCAGGCGCGAGGTCATGACGGGCTTGGCAGCTGCTGCGTCGCCGAGGCTCCACCGAAACCGGAAGTCCTGCGCCACCCAGACGTTGCGGTGCTCGCCGCCGGACCAGTCCTCGCCGAACATCCAGCCCTCTCGGGCGATCCACTCATCGCGTTCGTCTGAGAGTGGGTCGTCCGCCCACGGGAACCGGTCGCGGTTTGTCTGCCCGGCGTCATCGAATGCCTCGACCGGCAGCGTTTCCCAGACGCCGAGCCTGAGGAGGAAGGCGTGGAGCCACGCAACCGGGCTGATCGGTTCGCCGCTCTCGGGATCAACCGGAGTTGTGACGTCACCGAACCGCTCGAGCAGCCGCTCGGGGGAAGCGATCAGGGTCTCCGGCCGTGGGCTTACGGCATCCAGCGCCGCGTAGGCCTCGCAGCGGCGATCACGCGCCAGCGACGGCGGCAGCGCCGACTCGATCGCCGCCGCCCAGTCGGCGCCGAAGGCGAGGCTTCCGGCAGGCTGCCACGAATCGTCCCGCGCCGGTAACAGCACCCTCGCCATGCTCCGTAGACGACTCTGCCGCTCGCGATCGGGGCCACTGGCCGTCGGCCAGAACCAGTGCGGAGGGATCGAACTCCCGCGTCCGCTCGAGCGCCGCGCTGATCGAGAACTCCGATGCGCGCTCCCGGGTCAGCAGGCGCCAGAGGAACCTCGCTATCTCGCCTCCCTCGTCCTCTCGCTCCGTGGCGCCGACGAGCCTGTCAACGATGTTGCCGACGGTGAACGGCCGGATCCCGAAGGCCTTCGCGTCGTCGATCTCGCGCTCGGTCTCGAGCAGCCCATCGGGGACGAAGTCGAGGTCCAGAGACGCCGGCGGCACGAGCGAGTCGCCCTCCGCTGGGGTGCGCTTCTGGGTGCGCGCCATGACGCCGCGGCTCCGCTGTCCGGCGACACCCTCGGTCGGGTCCGGCATCGACACCATCCGTACGCCGGCGCTCCCAGCCGAGACCGGGACGAGGACGCTCTCATCGTCGCCCCGAAGCTCGTCGAGCAGAGCCTCCGCCTCGTCTCCGTCCTTGACCCGCAGCGCGGCGAACAGCTCGAGCAGGGCGAGGAAGCCGATCTCCTCGTCTCCGGGCTCCCATGGGCCGCCGGCACCCGGACGACATAGCTCCTCGATCGTCTCCCAAAGCGACTGGGAGTCGTCAGGTTGCCGCGAGACGAGGAAACGGTTGCCGGACGCGCCGATCCCCCTCGCCGGGACGCCGAGGCCGGTGTGCTCGCGAACGTACGCGGCGGGGAACGCGGCGCGAAGCTTCTCGACGACGTCGGCGTCGTCGTCGGCGAGGATCTCTGTTGGCTTCCCGAAGTCGCCGTCCGGTCGAGTCGCCCTCGAGCGGCACCCAGGCGACCTCGTCGAGTAGGTCCAGCGTGGAGTCGCGGAACTTCCGCGCCAGCTCGTCCTCGGGATCCTGGGCCTCGCCGAGCAGGTCGGCGAGACTCGCGAGTCCGGCGTCGCCGGTCGAGGCCATGTCCTCGACCGCCGCGCGCACGAGCTGCGCGAGCTCGTCGAGGATCGGTTCGTTCCGCTCGGTCGCGCCCTCGTAGAAATCGGTGCGGGCGGCGTTGACCTCGAAGTAGCCATGGAGCAGGAACGGCAGGCCGGAGCGAATCTTGGTCGGGAAGAAGAGGTAGAAGGGCGCCGACGGCTCGCCGTCGGCGGGCGCGACGATCGGCCGGCCGGGCTCCGCCCCGAGCCGTGCCCCGGCGAGGACCTCGCCGGCGAGGTCCTCGAGATCAGGAAGCTTCCGCCGAAAGAGGAGCCAGCGAGTCGAGACCTCGTCGTCGCGCGACACGACCACTTGCTCGCGGGTCGTCCCGTCGGCCAACATGTGCGACTCCTCCCAGGCAGGTCGGATGACGCGCCTCATGCCGCCGATGCCGGTCGTCGATAACGACCTCTTCAAAGGCGCCGAGGAGCAGCAGCATCTCGTCGGACACGCCTTCGGTGGCGTGCCGGACGGTGCTGAGCCACCTCTCTTCGTCCAGCGCCGGGTCGGGGCGGAGATCGTCACCGAACGGAATCCGAATGACGGTCTCGAAGCCGCGCTCGGCGAGATCCTGTACGTCAGCGGGGAGCGTGTCGACCCACATCGGGAACTGCAGGACGGGAACGAGCGCGAGCTCGTTCCCGTCCGCCTCACTGACGTGATCTGCCGCGAGGGTCGGCCAATCGGGCGACGCTTCGTGAATCTTCTCGAGGGCCTCCCGTCGATCGAACCGAACCGCGAGCTCGGGCTCCGCGCGAGCCCAGGCCGGAATAGATCTCCGGCGTCGCGGACATCTCGAGCACCGATTTGAACCCGATTCCCTTGTGGCCTATGGCCTTGCCTTCGGTCTTCGTAGATCGGCCGATGTGGCCGAGCGATTTGATTACGACGGATGCGGGGAACGACTCGCCCTCGTTCGCGACGAGCAGAACCGGGCCCTCCGCTATCGCGATCTCGATCCGAGACCGTTCCCCCTCGCCGGCTCCGGCGTCCCAGGCGTCGGCCGCGTTCTGCAACAGCTCGATGAGGAATCTGCCGTGGTACTCATGACCGAAGAGCCGCTCACCGTTCGCGAGTGACACGGTCCTGCTGACGTCCTCGGGATCACGGTGCGTTGCTCGGCGCGCGATCGCTTCGTGGATCTGCTCGCGACCGGTCACGCTCCCCACACCCCGAGGCATCCGTCCGATATTCACATGTCGGCGGTCGCCCGCACAACCCCGGTCTGACACTTCGTTTGCTTTCAGCCGCCCGCTCGATGACCGACCCGGGTTCGCCCCGGCTTCGCCGCCGTCTCGTCCGAGGAGTGCCTGCGCACGTACGCGCACACCTTCGAGGAGTTCGACCCGGCCGACCGCGTGCCGGCCGCGGATGCCATCAGTCGCGCGCGCGAGGAGGTCCTTGGACCCAATGTACGTGTGCTGTACGCGCGGACCTCGAAGGCCGATTCGAGGAGCCCGGATTTGGCTCTGCGACTGGAAGCCGACGGAGGGATTCGAACCCTCGACCCCCGCTTTACGAGAGCGGTGCTCTGGCCAACTGAGCTACGTCGGCGTGAGCGACGAGTGTAGCCCTGGCTGATCGGCTTCGCGGCCGGAGCAGCCGGCGGGGCGAGATCGTCCCGCTCACACCTCAGACAGACATGACCTTTCGTGGCTTCGACGTACAGCCGCTGCCGGGCTTTGGCGACCTGCATGTGGCCTGTCGCAGGCGCGCCAGGCTGCTGGGCCTCGCCCTCGCCTGGCGCCGCCCGCAGGTACCGCTGCTGATCCCGCGCTGCCGGTGCATCCACACCTTCGGGATGCTCTTCCGGCTCGACATCGTGTTCCTGGATGCGAGCGGGCGCGTGATCCGGGTCGCGCGCGACATCGGGCCGGGCCGGGTCATCTTCGATCCGCGCGCGGCGGGGGTCATCGAGACCGAAGCCGGTCGCTCTGGGAATATTCAGGCCATGGCCGAGCAGCACTCGAACAGGTTCGCCGCGGCGCTCGATCCGCGGCAGCCGATCTACCGCGACACGTACAACGAGTACTTCGTGCTCCTGCTGTCGATCGGCGGGTCGATCGCGGGCACGCAGGTGCCGCTGTACATCGTCATGGCGCTGACCGACCTGTGGAACGTCGGGATCTTCGTCGGCGCGTGCGTCGTGTTCGAGCTGGCCGTGATCTTCGGCGTCGCGAGGCCGCAGATGAAGCCGCAAGAGCGCGTCGGCTGGGCCCTCCTGTGGGGTGCCATCACGGCGATCTTTGCGGCGCTCTTCTACTACCTGGTCGCCAAGCCGACGCTGTAGGAGCGCCGGGCGGCTCAGGCGGAGCCGACGAGCCGCGTCAGCCTGAAGCCGAGCGCCGACAGCGCCAGGTCCTCGGTCACGTTCAGCTCGAGCGCCTGGCGCAGGTCCTCGCAGCGCTCCGCCGCCTCGCGCAGCTTGCGCGGGTCGCGCGAGCGGGCGCGCTCGGCCAGGGCCGGACTGCGGTCCTCGGCCAGCACGGCCTCGGAAGCTCCCTCGGCCACGCAGACGAGATCGCGGAAGGTCAGCTCGGTCAACGCCAGCGCCAGGTCGAGCGACTCCGTGCGCGCCCGGCGGCCGTCGCGCTTCGCCGCGTCCTCGAGCTCGCGCTCGATCGCCCGGCGCTCGCGGCCCTTCGGCTCGAGGTCGAGCCGCTCGGCCGCCGCGACCGCGAGCCGCTCCTCCTCCGCCTCGCGGCGAGACTCGGCGCGCTGCAGCAGCGGTCGCCACGGCTCGCCGCCGTCGGCGCCGCCCGCCAAGGCCGCCGCCACGAACGACTCCACCTCGCCGCGCACCTCCTCGCCCTCGGGCGAGGCCAGGTAGCGCGCTCGCGCGGCGTTGCCCAGCGCGAGCCGCGCGCACGACCGTGCACGCTCTTCGGGGACGCCCTCGGCGACGAGTTGCGAAGCGATTCGCGCGTCGGACAACGGCTCGAAGCGCACCAGCTGGCAGCGCGACACCACCGTCTCGATCACGCGGCCCAGGGCGTCGGTCAGCAGCACCAGGTGAACGAAGGGCGCGGGCTCCTCCAAGGTCTTCAGGAGCCGGTTCGCCACCTCGTCGTTCATGGTGTCGACCCGCTCCAGCACGAACACCCGCCGCGACGCCTCGAAGGGCGTCCGCGTGGCCGCCATCACGACGGGCTGGTCGACGTCATCGACCCGCATCACGTGCGCGCCGCTCGGGCGCACCCAGGTCAGATCCGGATGCGTGCCGTGGGCGACGCGCAGCCGCACGTCGTCGGGATCCGAGGCACCAGACGCGAGCAGCTCGGCCGCGAACGCCCGCGCCACGGTCCGCTTGCCGACGCCCGCCGGCCCGTGGAACAGATACGCGTGCGAGGGCGACCCGGCCAGCGCGTTCGACAGGACGATGCGCGCCTGCGGGTGGTCCTCCGTGCCGGCGAGCGGCGGGGCGGCCGCGGCGCTCACGCCGACGCCCCGGCCCGCGCCTCCTCGACCAGGGAGAGCACCTCGGCGTGCACCTCGTCGGGAGAGCGCGTCGCGTCGACCCGTCGCCAGCGCTCCGGGTCCGACTCGATCAAGACCTCGTAGGCGCTCAGCACCGCCTCCTGCAGCTCCGACCCCTCCTCCTCGAAGCGGTCGCTCTCCCCTCCCCGCGCCGCCGCCTCCGCGACGGGCAAATCCAAGAGAAAAGTCAGATCGGGGCGCAGGCCGCGGGTGGCGAAGCGGTTGACCCGCTCGACGTCGTCGATCCCCAGCCCGCGCGCTCCGCCCTGATACGCCAGCGAAGAATCGAGGAAGCGGTCCGACACGACCACGCGGGCGAGCGCCAGCGCCGGCAGGATCACCTCCGTCACGAGCTCGGCCCGCGCGGCGGCGAACAGCAGCGCCTCGCCCTCCGGAGACAGCGGCAACGAGGGGTCCTTCAGGATCGCCCGCACGCGCTCGCCCGCGGCGGTCCCGCCCGGCTCGCGGACGCCCAGGGCGTCCTCGCCGAGCGCGTCGCAGAGCAGCCGCGCCTGGGTCGTCTTGCCCGACCGGTCGATGCCCTCGAAGGTGACGAAGAGGCCTCGCATGAGAGGGGCGAACGTAGCACCGCATCAAGCTAGAGTCCGCCGCCGCATGAACTCCCTAGTGACAGGCGGCGCCGGCTTCATCGGCTCGAACCTCGTCGACGGCCTGCTCGCCCGCGGCGACACGGTCACCGTCATCGACGACCTCTCGACCGGCAAACGCCACAACCTCGAAAACGCGGAGCAACAGGGCGCGCAACTCGTCCACGTCGACATCCGCGACGCCGACGCCGTCTCGCAGGCGATCGGAGAGGCGAAGCCCGACGCGATCTTCCACCTCGCCGCCCAGATCGACGTGCGCAAGTCCGTGGCCGACCCGGCCTTCGACGCGCGCACCAATGTCGAGGGCACCGTCAACGTCCTGAGCGCGGCGCAGGCGCACGGGGTCAAGCGCGTCGTCAACACCTCGACCGGCGGCGCCATCTACGGCGAGGGCCGCCAGATCCCGGCGCCCGAATCGCACCCGGTCGCCCCCGAGGCCCCCTACGGCCTGTCGAAGTTCTGCGCCGAGCAGTACTGCGAGATCTTCACCCGCCTGCACGGCCTCTCGACCGTCTCGCTCCGCTACGGCAACGTCTACGGCCCGCGCCAGGACCCGCTCGGCGAGGCCGGCGTGATCGCCATCTTCTGCGGCAAGCTGCTCGAGGGCGGCACGCCGAAGATCTTCGGCGACGGCAAGCAGACGCGCGACTACGTCTTCGTCGGCGACGTCGTCGACGCCAACCTGCGTGCGTCGAACGTCGAGACGACCGGCGCCATCAACATCGGCCGCGGCGTGCAGACGAGCGTCGTCGACATCGTCGAGGCGCTCGCTCGCCAGTCCGACGACGGCTTCGCGCCCGAGCACGCCCCCGAGCGCCCCGGCGAGGTCCAGCACATCGCCCTCGATCCCTCGCGCGCGCGTGAAGAACTCGGCTGGGAGGCGAAGGTCGACCTGGACGAGGGCCTCGAGAAGACGCTCGCCTCGCTGCGCTAACTCGGCGCTGACGCCCACCTCGCCGACCGCGCCGCGCAGCCCGACACAGCCGACGCAACCCACGCAGCCGACGCAGTCGATACAGCCGACGCACGCCACGCACGCGGCGCAGCCGATGTTGCCGACCCCGGCGACGATCGCCGCGCTCCCGACGATGCCCGCGCTGATGACGACCCCCGCGCTGCCGATCACGCCGGCGCTCCCGACCGTCCCCGCGCTGCCAAGGACACCCGAGCTCGCCACCGTGCCGGCGCTCCCGACCACGCCGGCGCTCGCGAGCGTGCCCGCGCTGCCGACCACGCCCGCGCTCGACACCGTCCCGCTGCTTCCAACGATTCCTGCGGCCTCGTCCGGCGAGCCGCACGGATCGGGCGGATCGGGGACCGGCTGTGGGCGCGCCGGGAACATGCCCGCACTGTAGCCCGCGGCAGCCGTTACCAAGCCCTAACCCGACCCTGACTCGGCGCTGGCCAATCGCTGACGGGCCGGAGCGCATCCTCGAGAACATGCGCAGAGCACTCACACTCACACTTGCAGTCGCCCTGTTCGGCATCCTGGCCGCCGTCGTGGTGGCCCAGGTCGGACAGGACCCGGCCGCCCCCGCCGGCACCACCACGGCCGGCACCACGACCGAGGACCGCACCACCACAACCGAGACGACCGAGGACCGCGGCGTCGATGACGACCGCGGGCGTGGCCGTGATGATCGTGGCCGCGACGACCGCGTCGACGACGACGGCCCCGGCGACATCTCCGGCCCCTGCGACGAGGCCGAGCACGCGAACGACCCGCGCTGCGCGGGCGTGAACGTGCCCCAGCAGCCCGCTCCGGCACAGCCGCAGGCGCCGGCCACCGGCGTCGACATCTCCGGCCCCTGCGACGAGGCCGAGCATGCGAACGACCCGCGCTGCACCGGTGTCGGCGGCGGTCGCATCGACGACCACCGCGGCGGCAGCAACTCGGGCCCCGGTAGCGGCGGCTTCGAGGACGACAACAGCGGCCACGGCAGCGGCGGCGACGACTTCGACGACGACAACAGCGGCTCCGGCCACAGCGGCGGCGACGACTTCGACGACGACTCGAGCGGCCACGGCGGCGGCGGCGACGACTTCGACGACGACTCGTCCGGCCACGGCGGCGGCGACAGCTCCGGCCACGGTGGCGGCGACGACGACTGACCCGCGACGGGCAGGGACCGCAAAGCGGGCGCCGGAGCACGAGTCCGGCGCCCGCTTCGTGCCTACCCTTGACGGGATGCACGCCGGCAGGCGCACCGTCCTCATGGTCGAGGACGAGGAATCGATCACGAAACCACTGAGCGAGGCCCTCGAACGCGAGGGCTTTGCCACGGAGATCGCGCCGACCGCCGAAGAGGCGCTCGAGACCGCCGAACGCGTGAACCCCGACCTCGTCCTGCTCGACGTGATGCTCCCGGACGGCTCCGGCTTCGAGGTCTGCCGGACGCTGCAGAGAGCGCTCACGCGTCCCGATCATCATGCTCACCGCGCGCGGCGACGAGACCGACCGCATCGTCGGCCTCGAGCTCGGCGCCGACGACTACATCGTCAAGCCGTTCAGCGCGCGCGAGGTCGCGGCGCGCATCCGGGCGGTGCTCAGGAGAGCCGACGAGCCGGCACAACCCCAGAAGCCGCGGGAGGCACTGACCGTCGGCGAGCTCACGCTCGACCCCAGCAAGCGCAGCGCCACCCTCAACGGCAGCGAGCTCGACCTCACGCGCAGGGAGTTCGAGCTGCTCCAGCTGCTGCTGAGCGAGGCCGGCACCGTGATCACGCGCGAGCGCCTGATCGACGAGGTCTGGGACACGAACTGGTTCGGCTCGACGAAGACGCTCGACGTCCACGTGTCGAGCCTGCGCCGCAAGCTCGGCGACGACTCCGCCGACCCGCGCTACATCCACACCGTGCGCGGCGTCGGCTTCCGCTTCGCGGGCCCGGACGAACTCGAATGAGCCTGCGCGCCCGGCTGCTGCTGGCGTTCGCGTACGTGCTCGTGCTCGTGATCGTGGCGCTCGAGGTGCCGCTGGCGCTGAACCTGTCGAAGCGCGTCGACGCCGAGATCAAGAGCGAGGCCCAGGACCAGGCGCAGCTGCTGGCGGCAGGCGCGTCCGGCCGGCTCGACGACGAGGCACAGCTGCGGGCGCTCGTCGAGAGCTCCGAACAAGACCTCGGCGGGCGCGTGATCGTGGTCGATGAGGACGGCGCGCTGGTCGCCGACTCGGCCGCGCCCGGTGCGCGCGGGAACGGCGTCGACTACGCGAGCCGGCCCGAGATCGCGCGGGCACTGGACGGCCAGCCGTCCCAGGGCGAGCGCCACAGCAACGAGCTGGACGAGGACCTGCTGTTCACCGCCGCGCCGATCGTCGTCGACGGCCGGCCCGAGGGCGCCGTGCGGGTGACGCAGAGCGTTGACGCGGTCGACCGCGAGGTGAGAAACGACATCATCGCGCTGATCGGCGTCGGCATCGTCGCGCTGCTGCTCGGGCTGGCGGTGGCCTGGCTGCTCGCGGGCTCGCTCGCCAAGCCCCTGCGCGGGCTCGCGGCGAGCGCGCGCCGCGTCGCACGGGGTGACCTCGACGCGCGCGCCCAGGTCGAGGGCTCGGCCGAGCAGCAGGAGGTCGCGACCGCCTTCAACGACATGACCGGCCGGCTCGGCCGCTCGCTCCGCTCGCAGCGCGAGTTCGTTGCGAACGCGTCGCATCAGCTGCGCACGCCGCTGACCGGGCTGCGGTTGCGCCTCGAGGCGGCGGCAGCAAAATCAGACGATCCGCAGGTGCGCGACGAGCTCGCCGCCGCCGAGCACGAGACCGAGCGGCTCGCCCGCCTGCTCGCCGAGCTGCTCACGCTGGCCGGCGAGCGCGAGCGCCCCGAGCCGCAGCCGGTCGACGTCGGCGACGCGGCCGCGGGCGCCTTCGAGCGCTGGCGCCGCCCGGCGCGCCGCAGCGGGCACGAGCTGATCGTCGACGAGGGGCAGCCGACCGAGGTGTGCGCCTCACCCGAGGACGTCGCCGCCATGCTCGACAACCTGATCGAGAACGCCCTGCGCTACTCGCCCGCGGGCGGTCGCGTGACGATCGGCTGGCGCAGCGACGGCCGGCGCGTCCACATCAGCGTCGACGACGAGGGACCTGGAATCGACGCAGACGAGAGCGAGCGCGTCTTCGAGCGCTTCTACCGCGGCACGGCAAGCGGCGGCCAGGACGGCACCGGCCTCGGCCTCAACGTGGTCGAGGCGCTCGCGAAGCGCTGGGACGGCGAGGCCTCGCTCACGAACCGCCCCGAGGGCGGCGCGCGCGCCGAGATCGTGCTGCCGGCGCACAGCTCCTTACCCGCCCCTGACCAAGGCCTTACCGAGGCGGGGCTAGGGTCGAGGACGATGAAGCGTTTCCTGCTCGGCGCCGCACTGGTGGTCGCCGGCCTCGTGGCCGCGGTGGGCATCGGCCTGCTCGCGAACACGATCTCGGGCGACAGCGTCGGCCTGTCGGCGAAGCCGCTGAGCGCGGGCGACACGCTCGCCCCGCCGGCGGCCGACCGGCAGCGCGACGCGCGCCAGGAGCGCGCGCAGCGCCGGCCGAGGCCGCAAGGAGGCGGCGCGCCGCAGGCGCGCCGCGCGCGGGAGCGTGAGCGCGCCGCCGCATCGCCGCCGGCCACAACGACCACCACCGACGACCACGGCGGCGGTGGCGAGCTCGAGCCCGGCGACGACTCGGGCGGCGACGACTCGAGCGGCAGGGCGCGGCCGCGGCCGATCGGGCGGCTCCGACGACAGCTCCGGCAGCGGCAGCTCCGGCAGCGACGACTCAGGCTCCGGCAGCGACGACTCGGGCGGCGGGAGGCGACAGCTCGGGCCACGGCTCGGACGACTTCGACGACGACTGACCGGCCGGGCGATGAGTCGGGCCGTCTGCGACGGTCTACATCCCCACCAGTCATCGCGAAAGAGGAGCTCAGGATGAGAAAGCTCGTCGTCAACACGTTCGTGACCCTCGACGGCGTGATGCAGGCGCCCGGCGGCCCGGAGGAGGACCCGACCGGCGACTTCACCGAGGGCGGCTGGTCCTTCACCTACTGGGACGACACCATGGGTCAGATCATGGGCGAGTTCATGGGCAAGCCCTTCGACCTCGTGCTCGGCCGCGGCACGTATGAGATCTTTGCCGCGCACTGGCCCCATAGCGACGAGCCCGGGGCCGAGGAGCTGAACAACGCGACCAAGCACGTGGCGTCGACCACCCTCAAGGAGGTCGACTGGCAGAACTCGCACCTCATCGAGGGCGACGTGCCCGCCGGCATCCGCAAGCTCAAGGAGGAGGACGGGCCCGAGCTGCAGGTCCACGGCAGCGCCGGCCTCATCCAGACCCTGCTCGAGGAGGGCCTGGTGGACCAGTTCAACGTCTGGATCTTCCCGGTGGTGATCGGCAAGGGGAAGCGGCTGTTCGGCGACGGGACGGTCCCGGCCGGGCTCAAGCTCACGGACTCGACCACGTCGAGCACGGGCGTGATCATCGCCACCTACGAGCCCGCCGGCGACGTGCCGATCGGCTCGTTCGCGCTCGACGAGCCGACCGAGGCGGAGGTCGAGCGGCGCGAGAGGCTCGCCGGGTGACCGAGGCAAGGCTGCTCGCCCCGGGCGGGGGCGAGGACATCGGCGGGCGGCTCCAGATCAAGTGCGACCTCGAGTCGCTCGCCTTCACCGACACGGTCGGCTCGTCGAGGACCAGCCCGCACGTGCACGACACGCACGCCGACGGCTTCTGGGTGCTCGAGCCCGGCTTCGTGCTCGGCATCGGCGACGAGGAGATCGAGCTCGAGCCGGGCGACTTCGCGCTCGCCCCGCCCGGGCTCGTCCACTACTTCCATGCCACGGACAGCCGCTGGCTCAACCTGCACGCGCCGAACGCCGGCTTCGCGGAGTACCTGCGCTCGGGGGCGGACTTCGACAACCGCGACGCGGCCGACGGACGACAACCGGCGCGTCGCCGACGCCGTGCTGCGCCGCGGCGACGAGGGCGAGCTGATCGAGCTCGGGCCCGAGCCGCGGCCGCGTGAAGCTGAGCGGGGACGATGCCATCGGCTCGGCCACCGTCATCGACTTCGAGCTGGCGGCGGAGTCACCCGGCCCGCCACCGCACCTGCACGAGCGCCTCACCGACTCCTTCTACGTGCTCGAGGGGACGCTGACGGTGCTGCTCGGCGAGGAGGAGCACGAGGCGCCCGCGGGCAGCCACGTGGTGATCCCGCCCGGCAACGTGCACACCGTCTCGAACCCGGGCGCCGAGCCGGTGCGCTTCCTCAACGTCACCGCGCCCAGCGGTCTCGAGCGCTATCTGCGCGAGCTGGCGGCGGATCCGAGCGACTTCGCCAACATCGCGGCGCGCCACGACGTGATCCCGGCGTAAATAGCGGGCACAATATGTTGTGTTCGAGGGAGGAATGAAGCACTACCCGTAGTAGAATTCAGCGTGTGCGTTGCGTTCTATGCGGATCCGACTCGACCCAGGTCGTCGACACCCGCCAGGCCCCGGACGGGGTCCGGCGGCGGCGTGAGTGCGAGGCCTGCGGCGGTCGCTTCACCACCTACGAGCGCGCCGAGGAGCCGCGCGTGACCGTCGTCAAGCGCGACGGCAGCCGCGAGCGCTTCGACCGCCAGAAGCTGCTGCGCGGGCTCGCCCGCGCTGCCGGCGGACGGCCGGTGTCAGCGAGGAGCAGCTCGAGTCGATCGCCGACTGGGTGGCCCGCCAGGTCCGCGCGAGCGGCGAGGTGGAGGCCGGCCACGTGGGCGATCTCGCCGAGCGCGGGCTCGCCCGGGTCGACCCCGTGAGCGCGATCCAGTTCGCCTCCGTCTACCGAAACCTGGCCGACCTCGACGAGCTCGAGGCGGTCGTCCGGCGCTTCAAGGAGGAGCCCCTGCCGGCCTCCGATCAGCTCGCGCTCGACGGCTCGACCGGTCCGTCCGACGCGAGTAGCAGCATCGATCTTTCCCCCCGAGGGGGCCATCGAACATCCGCTCAACCGAGGAGAAGTCATGTCGCACAGCCGTAGCGCCACCGCCCCCGCTATCACCGCAGCCGGTGACGGGGTCAGCGTTCCCAGGCGCTTCACGGAAGCCGGCGTGCACCCCTTCGAGGCGGTCGAGTGGGAGATCCGCGACGCGGTCATCGGCGACCCCGAGAGCCCGGCGTTCGAGCAGCGCGGTGTCGAGTTCCCGAAGACGTGGTCGCAGAACGCGACCAACATCGTCTCGCAGAAGTACTTCCGCGGGCGCATGGACTCGCCCGAGCGCGAGTCGTCGGTCAAGCAGATGATCGGCCGCGTGGCCGGGACGATCGCGACCTGGGGTCGCGAGGGCGGCTACTTCGCGACCGACGAGGACGCCCAGGCCTTCGAGGACGAGCTCACCCACATCCTGCTCCACCAGATGGCGGCCTTCAACTCGCCCGTCTGGTTCAACGTGGGCTTCGAGGAGCAGCCGCAGTGCTCGGCCTGCTTCATCCTCTCGGTCGAGGACACGATCGAGTCGATCCTCAACTGGAACACCAAGGAGGGCATGATCTTCCGCGGCGGTTCCGGGTCGGGGATCAACCTGTCGCGCATCCGCGCGTCGAAGGAGCACCTCTCGAAGGGCGGGCTTGCTTCGGGTCCCGTCAGCTTCATGCGCGGCGCCGACGCCTGGGCCGGCACGATCAAGTCCGGCGGCAAGACGCGCCGCGCGGCCAAGATGGTCGTGCTCGACGTCGACCACCCGGACGTCCTCGACTTCATCTGGTGCAAGGCGCGCGAGGAGGAGAAGGCGATGGCCCTCCGCGACGCCGGCTTCGACATGCGGCTCGACTCGGAGGCGTTCGCGTCGATCCAGTACCAGAACGCGAACAACTCCGTGCGCGTGACCGACGAGTTCATGGAGCGCGCCGAGCGCGGCGAGGAGTGGGAGCTGACCGCGCGCAACTCGAGCGACGTCATCTCGCGCGTGAACGCCGCCGACCTGCTCCACCAGATCGCCGACGCGGCCTGGCGCTGCGCCGATCCGGGCGTCCAGTACGACACCACCATCAACGAGTGGCACACCTGCCCGAACTCGGGCCGCATCAACGCCTCGAACCCGTGCTCCGAGTACATGCACGTCGACGACTCGGCGTGCAACCTCGCCTCGCTCAACCTCATGAAGTTCCGCCGCCCCGACGGCAGCTTCGACACCGAGGCGTTCGAGCACGCGGTCGACGTCGTGATCCTCGCGCAGGAGATCGTGGTCAGCCCGTCGTCGTACCCGACCGAGGAGATCGGCAAGAACGCGCGCGCGTTCCGGCAGCTCGGGCTCGGCTACGCGAACCTCGGCGCCCTGCTGATGGCGAACGGCGTCGCCTACGACTCGGACGAGGGCCGCGCGCTGGGAGGCGCGATCACGGCGCTGATGACCGGCCGCGCGTACCGGACGTCGGCCGAGGTCGCCGGCGCGCTCGGCCCGTACGAGCGCTACGAGGAGAACGCCGACCCGCACATGCACGTGATGCGCAAGCACCGGCATGCGGCGTACGAGATCGAGGACTCACTCTTCACCGACACCGAGCTGCTCGGCGCGGCGCGGCGGTCCTGGGACGAGGCGGTCGACGTCGGCGCCCACAACGGCTACCGCAACGCGCAGGCGACGGTGCTGGCGCCCACCGGGACGATCTCGTTCCTCATGGACTGCGACACCACCGGCATCGAGCCCGACTTCTCGCTCGTCAAGTACAAGGAGCTGGTCGGCGGCGGGCTGATGACGATCGTCAACCGGACGGTGCCGCTCGCGCTTCAGACGCTCGGCTACTCAGCCGGAGCAGATCGAGGCGATCGAGGCGCACCTGGCCGACAGCGGCACGATCGTCGGAGCGCCGGGGCTGGCGGACGAGCACCTGCCGGTGTTCGACGTGGCCGTCGGCGAGCGCGCGATCTCGGCGCTCGGCCACGTGAAGATGATGGCCGCGGCGCAGCCGTTCCTCTCGGGCGCGATCTCGAAGACGGTCAACATGCCCGAGTCGGTCACGGTCGACGACATCGCCGGGATCTACACCGAGGGCTGGAAGCTCGGGCTGAAGGCGCTGGCGATCTACCGCGACGGCTCGAAGACGGCGCAGGCGCTGAAGACGGACGCCGGCGACAAGAAGGACGAGGCCGAGGTCGAGGTGGCCCCGGTCTCACCCGAGCCCGCGCGCCCGGTGCGTCACCGGATGCCGCGCGAGCGCCAGTCGATCACGCACAAGTTCTCCGTCGGCGGCCACGAGGGCTACATCACGGCGGGCATGTACGAGGACGGGACGCTCGGCGAGGTCTTCCTGACCGACGTCGGCAAGGAGGGCTCGACGATCAAGGGCCTCATGAACGCGTTCGCGACCTCGATCTCGATCGGCCTCCAGTACGGCGTGCCGCTCGAGACGCTGGTGCGCAAGTTCGCGTACATGCGCTTCGAGCCCGAGGGCTACACGGGCAACCCGGAGATCCCGTTCGCGAAGTCGATGCCCGACTACATCATGCGCTGGCTGGCCTCGCGCTTCGGCGACGCCGACCTGCACGAGGAGCTCGGCATCCTCACGCCCGAGGTGCGCGCGCGGAAGGCCTCGCAGGAGGCGCTGATGCGCGGCGACACGGCGGGGCCGCCCGCTGCGGAGCAGCGACGCCGAGCCGAAGAACGGCCACGCCGGCAACGGCGGCACCGGCAAGCGGGAGCCCGCCGCCGAGTCCGGGGAGGAGGCGAAGCCCCCGACGGCCGCGCTGACCGACGAGCCCCCGGCGATCCCGGCGAAGCTCCACGGCCTCGAGCTCGGCCCGGCGTGCGCGATGTGCGGAGGCATGATGCAGCGCACCGGCTCGTGCTACACGTGCTCGAGCTGCGGGAACAACACGGGCTGCGGCTGAGTGTTGGGCGAGTTCGTCACCGCACCGATCTGACCGCCGGCGAACGGCAGCCGGAGCTGCGGGCGGCTCGAGAACAGCCCGCACTCTGGAGCCGCGCGGCCGCTCAGTCGGTTCCCCACGGGTTGTCGATCACGAACCGCCAGGTTCCGTCTGTCTGACGACGCAGGACGTCCGCATTTCTTGACGCCAGCTGGACCGGTTCGCCGTCCGGTCCCGTGCCGTCGAACGACCAGACACCGATCACGAGGGCGAGGTCGTCCACCTCGAGGACTCGCGTGACCTCGAGGTCGAGCTTGCCGTTCATCGAGATGAAACCGTTCAGGGCTTCGCGGATACCCGGGATGCCAGGAGCGAGGCTCCCGGGCTGAGTTGCGAATGCCGCTTCGTTCTCGTAGAGCGGCATGAGACTGTCGAGATTCCCGGAGTTGATTCCGGTCACGATCGATTCGAGCACCTGCTCGGGCGTAGCGGTGGAAATGCGGGCGATCGTCATGTCTGTCGCCATCTCTAGATCCTTTCGTTATACAGTTGTGTGTTACGAAAGTCGACCATACATGACTTGAGGCGATATGGCAATATTGACGACACGCATATGAGTCACGAAAGTCCACCCAAGCGGAAGTACAAGCTGAAGAAGCGTGCGGAGGAGATGGCTGAGACGCGCCTGCGGATCACCGAGGCGGCTATCGAACTGCACGGAACCGTCGGGCCGTCGCGCACGACGCTGAGCGCGGTCGCAGAGAAGGCAGGCGTGGAGCGCCGCACCCTCTATCGCCACTTTCCCACCGAGGCCAACCTTTTCGCGGCTTGCTCGACGCACTACTTCAGCGCCAATCCGTGGCCCGATCTCGGCGCTTGGCGCGCGATTCGCGATCCGCAGCAACGACTCGAGCGCGCCCTGGACGAGCTCTACGGCTACTACGAGCGCACCGAGCCGATGTTGGCCAACGTGCTCCGCGACGCCGAAATCGTCGCCGTCGCCCGTGACGCCGTGGCCCCGCTCCACGCATACCTCGAGGAAGCCGCCGAGATCCTCACCATCGGCCGTCAAGTCCGCGGCCGGAAACGGCGACTCCTCGGAGGAGCGCTGCGCCACGCCCTCGCCTTTTCGACCTGGCACTCACTCTCGAGCAACGGCATCGAGCGATCAGATGCGGCGAAGCTCATCTCTGCACTCGTCGAACGCGCTGCCACCCCACAGCGCCGCAGCGAGCAGTTCGGCTCGCCGGCAAGGACCGCGACGAGCGGAAACGCCAGGGTGCGGCCGCCAGCTCGGTGATCGGCGGGCCGAGCGAAACCGGATCGGCCGAGCCGCAGCCGCTGCAGGGCTCGAGCAGCCGGCCCGGCCTGTGCGATGCGGAGGCATGAGGCGGGCCCCGTTGCGCGCTTCGACGCCGCACCCAACAACTAGGTCCGTCACGGGGATCCCCCAGCCCCACAGGCCGAGAAAACTGTCCCGAGCAATCAGCGTCGCGCGATAGGTTCAGGGGTGACTATGCCGACCGCTGAGCTCTGGTGCGATGGCGCCTGTTCCGGCAACGGCCGCCATTCCGCCGCCGGCGGCTGGGCAGCCGTGCTCATCTTCGGCCGCCCCGTCCAGGGCGCCGGCGCCGACGCTGCCGCCAGCATGCTCGAACGCGAGATCAAGCGGCTCACCGAGCCAGGCCCCGTCAGCATCGACCTGGGCAGCGGCCGCCCGATGCGAGCGATGGCGACCTGGGGCAACGAGAGCCCCTCCACCAACAACCGGATGGAAATCATGGGGCTGCTCGAGGGCCTGCGCGCGCTGAAGCGCCCCACCCGCGTCCAGGCGCACGTCGACTCCACCTACCTGATGAAGGCGTTCACCGACCGCTGGCTCGACGGCTGGCAGCGGCGCGGCTGGGTGAACTCGCAGAAGAAACCGGTCGCCAATCGAGATCTGTGGGAGGAGCTTCTGGTCGCGGCCATGCCACACCGGCTCGAGTTCACCAAGGTCGCCGGCCACTCCGGGGTCACGCTCAACGAGCTCGTAGACCAGCTCGCTGTCGCTGCGGTGCGGCGCTAGAGCGCGAGCGGGTCGCCGCCGTCGGTCCCGGCCTCTTCCGCCTGCGGGATGTCGAGCGGTTGGCCAGCCCCGCGGCTATCGTCCGCGATGGTGGCCCGGAGCACGAGCTTCGACCTGGTGGTCGTCGGCGGCGGCTCGGCTGGCTGTGTTCTCGCCGCGCGACTGAGCGAGACCGGCCGGCGAGTTTGCCTGATCGAGGCAGGACCTGACTACGGGCCGTATGTGGAGGGGCGCTGGCCCGCGGACATGCTCGACGGGCGCCGGCTTGCCTTCTCCCACGCCTGGGAGACCGACAGGGAAGACCGCTCCCAGCTGCGCGCGCGAATCATCGGCGGTTGCTCGGCACACAACGCATGCGTCGTGCTCGAGGGCGCGCCGGCCGACTACGACGAGTGGGGGAACGGCTGGAGCTTTGACGTGATCGAGCCGTACCTGCGGCGGGCGGAGGGCGAGCTGCGCGTCCGCCGGCTCACGCAGGGAGAGCTCTCACCCTGGCATCGGGCGTTCAGCGCGGCAGCAGGGGACGACGCGATTCTGCACCCGGTCAACGCGGTCGGCTCGGTCCGCTGGAACGCAGCTTTCGCCTACCTCGATCCAGCTCGGGGGCGCGAGAACCTGACCGTTCTCGCCGACACGCTCGTCGACCGCGTGCTGCTGGACGGCGACCGCGCGGTCGGGGTCGCAACGACGGCCGGCGAGCTGCGCGCAGGAGCCGTCGTGCTGGCCGCGGGCGCGTATGGCTCGCCGGGAGTCCTCCTTCGCAGCGGCGTCGGTCCGGAGCGGGAGCTACCGGTCGGCGCTGGTCTTTGTGACCACGTCGGCGTTGGCTTCGGCTTCGAGGGCACGGAGCTGCTGCAACGCGAGACGGCGAGCTTCGAGGAATCCCACCCCCTGTTCATGGCTCAGGTAACGGTCGCCATGTCGAGCAGCGTCTGCGCGGAGGGCGTCAGCGACCTCTTCTTCTTTCCCGGTGTCGATCCGGCCGACCGGCACGGCTATGGGGTGAGCGTCGCCGTCTTCGCGATGAAGCCGGATTCCCGCGGGTCGGTCCGCCTGATTTCGAGCGACCCGCACGCGCCGCTCGCTATCGACCATGGTTTCCTGTCGGACGGGCGCGACGCCGAGCTGCTCGCCGAAGGTGTCGAGGCGCTTCGCGAACTGACGGGCAGCGATCCCATTCGCAGCTATGCCGGACGCGAGACGCGCCCGGGACCGGAGGTCGACGCGCCCACCCACGTTCGCGAGGGCGCCCGGGGCTTCTTCCATCCGGTTGCCACCTGCGCGATCGGCCGCGTCGTCGACGGTGACGGCCACGTCTATGGAGTCGACCGGCTCTACGTCGCCGACGCCTCCATCATGCCGACGATTCCTCGGGCCAACACAAACCTCTCGACGATCGCACTCGCCGAGCGGCTGGCGGAGAGCATCGGCCGTTGATCGCCGGGCTGTTGCGCGAAATCCGAGCTCGTTGCCTGACCGGGCAGTCGAGACTACGGTGGGCCGGGCATGCGTGTTTGGACGCTGGCCCCGTTCCTGCTCGCGGTTGCCTTCCCCTGTGTCGCGCTAGCCGTGCCGGAACCACCGCGAGGCACCGCCCCGGATCGCTCTGTCCGAGGAGCGAACCCGTGCGTCGGAGGAAAGGCCCGCCGTCTGCTGTGTCCGGACCTCGCAATGCGACAGCCGTTCGGGCTGTACGCCTACGGCAGCTTGCTGCACGCCGGCAACGCGATCGTGAACCGTGGGCGTGGCCCCGCTGAGCTGTACGGCTGGCAGGTGGCGCCCGGCTGGATGCACGCCCGCCAACACATCTACCTCCGCCGCGGCGGCAAGACATATCGACGCACCGGGGCGCGCCTCGTGTTCAAGTACGCGCACGGGGGCAGGCGCTGGTGGAAGTGGTACAACGCGGCGCGTTTCGAGCTATGGCGCCTCGACCGGCGCGGCAGACGGCTGCGCAAGCTGCGAACCGGACCGAAGGTCGCGTACTGCCTGCGTGACCTCGGGCACCTCGCCCCGGCGCTGGCCGGCTCGCCGTTCGGGCCGGTGTATCCCGCCTGCAGCACGAGCTCGTTCGCGTCACGGCTGCGGCTCGGTACGTCGGTCGGCTGGGCTGACGTCTACCCGGCGGCCTACCCGGAACAGTGGATCAACATCGCCGGGCTCCGAGGCTGTTTCGCGTACGTGCATATCGCCGACCCTGAGAACCGCATCTACGAGTCGAACGAAGACAACAACGAAGCTCAGGTCGTCGTGCGGCTGCCGTTCAATCCATACAGGTGGCGGTCGGGTTGCAGAGGCCGCGGCAAGGCCCAGCGGCATTCCCCTGCGGGCCGCTACTGAAGCCCACGGCCGCCCTACAGCTCCGGCGGCCCCGCCTCAACCCGACGCAGCACCGGCTCGAGCCGGTCGACCTCGTCGTCCATGCGCCTGCGCTCGTCCCACCAGGTGGCGCCGGCCTCGATCAACGGGCCGAGCACGTCGAGTGCGGCGGCGCGGTCGGCCGGGCTCGGCCCGCCGAGGACGAACTCGAACGAATCGTCCCGATCGCCGTCGCGATGGCGACGGACGTAGGCGATCAGGTCGCGTACCTCGTCGAGCGGTGGGACGTGGCCGTGCGAGGCCGAGTCGAACAGAGGAACGGCGCCATCCCATCGCGCGGCGCGTCGCATCGGCCGACGCGCCGGCCAGAACCCGCCGATCCAGACCGGCACCCGCGGACGCTGCACAGGCGTGGGCAGCAGGGCCACGTCGCGCACCTGATGGTGGCGACCCTCATGCGTGACCGGGTTCCCCGACCAGTAACGGTCGAGCAGGTCCAGGCCCTCGTCCAACTGCTCGGCGAGCAGCCGCGCATCGGTCGGCTCGCCAAAGCTGCCGTACTCGTCCTCGATGGGACCGCCCAGCCCGGCGCCGAAGATCACCCGCCCGCCGCTCAGGTTGTCGAGGGTCGACACCTGTCGCGCGAGCTGCTGCGGCCGGCGCCGCGGGACCGGCGTAACCATCGGCCCCAGCTTGAGGCGCGTCGTTGCGAGCGCGGCTGCGGTGAGGAGCATCCAGGGATCGCCGATGCGCAGCTGGGCGCGCCTGTCATAGAGGATGTGATCCCAGACGAACAGCGCGTCCCATCCAGACGCCTCCACCGTGGCTGCCAAATTCGCGACCACCTCGGCGTCGGCGAAGTCTCCGAAGTTCGGGATGTTGATCGAGAACCGCATCTCCGACAGCGTGTACCCGGCGCCGTTCAAACCCGCTCGTAACTCCCGCAGCAACGCAACCTGCGCCGGCTCGCCGAGCTCGAACCAGTCGGTGCCCGGCGGTCCTAAGCGAAGCGGGCTTAACCCGACAGCCCGACCGCCGCCAGAGTCTCCGCATGCGTCGGGTAGGAGTCGATCCGGACGATCATGCCGCCCTCGAGCGTGAAGACGACGCCGGAGTCCTCCTCGAGCTGCAGATCGCTGTCGCGCCCCACGGCGTACAGGTGGCAGAGCGCGGCAACCTGGGCTCCGGCGGGTACCAGGCGCTGCACCTGCATCTCGTAGCGTGACCACGCCTCGTCGAGGTTCGCGAAGTAGCGGCGCAGGTCGGCGTGGCTGCTGTAGACGACGTTGTCGATCGCGCTGAAGCGCGACTCGAACCGCACCGATTCGGACACGGCCGTGAGGTAGGCGGTCAGGTCGCGGGCGTTGTATGCGTCCATCGTCCGCCGCACGATCTCGAGGTTCTCCTGCGACATCGACCCCGAGTATCCCGGACCGCTCGCGAGCGCCGGTCGTGGTCGCCGGCACGCAAAGATCGTGGTCGCTCCCACGATGCCAAGCGAAGCGCTACGCCCCACAGTGGTCGCCCTGGACTCGCACCGCTCCGGGGCCAGCCGGAGCACGACGGAGGTGGACCGATGCAGTACGCACCGCACTTGCCAGAGCCAAGACGCAGTCTGGCCGTCCCGCTCATGGCGGCGGCGGTCCTCGGCGCCGGCATCGCAACGGCGACGTTCGCCCTCGTGAACATCGAGGACGACCCGATCGTTTCGTTGCCCACGCCTGCTGTCGAGTCTGCCGCGGTTCCGAGCGACGCGGTTGCCGGGCAGCGGAGCGACGGAGGTCCGGAAGAGGGCGCCGCCCAGGCCATCACGGTGCAGCCGGCGGCCGCTCTGGCCACGGGCGCTGCGGCGGCCCGCTACGACGGCGGACCCAACGAGGGTGCGGCGCAAGCCATCACGGCGGAGCCCTCAGCGGCTGCGACCGCAGCGGCTGCGGCCGCAGCGACTCGCTATGACGGCGGGCCCGAGGAAGGCACGCGCGGCGGGACGACCCCGCAAGCCGACACCACGATCTCCGGCGGGCCCACGCCCTTCAGCGGCGCTCGTCCGTAGCGACCCTCGGGGAACCGTTCCCGGGAGATGGCGACCATGCCCACTCTCATCTGTTTCAGCGGCCTCGGCGGTGACGGCATAACCGTCGAGGAGACGCCGGAGCTTGTCCTCCAGGGACTGAGTCGAGAGCTCGGGCGATCCGCTGCTGCTGACCCGAAACGGCGTTCACGAAGGCGTCTACGTCATCCCCAGCCGCATCGCCTGCTGGTACCCGAGCGCCGGCGACAACGCGGACCCACCCATGGTGCCGCGTCCCTTCAAGGGGCCGATTTGATCCGCGCCATGCGACAGAGAAGGCGCTGGACGTGGCGCCTCCGGCTCCGAATCCTCGTCCCCTCAGCATGCGTGGTCGCGCTTGTCCTAACGGCAAGCGCGACCGCGCAGGTGCAGGGCTACACGGACCTCCGCTCGCCGGACGCGCGCGATGCTGCTCGAGCGGCCCAGACCGAATTGCCGGCCACCGAGCCGACCGCCCCGACGGTGGTACAGACGGGCGACGACGGCGGCCAGACCCTGCCGATCGTTCTATCGAGCATGGCGCTCGTGGTCGCATTGGCCGGGATCGGCGTCGCGTTGAGCGCGCCCCGTCGCCCGCCGCGGCCGCGCTGGACGGCGCGCTAGCGCCTAGGCATCGAGAAGCCGCGCGAGTTCGTCGCGCGAGTCGATCGAGAGCTTGCGGTAGACGTGCGTCAAGTGTGTCTCGACGGTCCGCAGGCTCACGAACAGATCCTGGGCGATCTCACGGTTCGTCATTCCCTCGGCCGCCTTCCGCGCCACGCGCAGCTCGCTCGCCGTGAGCGAGTCGCGTCCATGCGCGGCGTCTCGCCGCGGCCGAGCTCCGGCCAGGACCATCTCGCCGCGGGCCTGCTCGACCAAGGCCTCCGCTGCACATGCATGCGCGACGTCGAGCCCGTCGCGCAGACGCTCGAGCGCCTCCGCACGGTGACCTGCGCGCCGCAGAGCAGCCCCAAGGTCGATCTGCGCACGGGCCCTCTCGAGCACCGCCTGTGAGCCATCGAGCACGTCGACGGCCTCGCGGAACGAAGCGATGCACGCGTCGCCGCCTTCCACCACTCCGACCGTGTGCAGCGAGATCCCCCACGCGCGCGGCGCACCGAAGGCCCGGGCGAGCCGCTCCTCCTCCTGAGCGAGCTCGAGCGCCTGTGCCTGCTCGCACTCCCGGGCGAGCTCAAGCGCATGGAAGGACCGCCAGGGCCAGAGGCAGGCCCCGAAGCATCCGGCGGCGAACCCCTCCGCGGCGGTGTGCATGTCCGCCATTCCCGAGTCGGTCTCGCCGAGCGTGACGCGCAGGCGTCCACGACTTTGCTGGAGCATCAGGAACGGCAGCACCGGCGGGGCGGTGTCCGGCATCCGGCTCGCGGCGAGCACGGCGGCGGCCTCGCCGGGACGGCCGCGATCCAACAAGATGTCGATCAGGAATGCCAGGGCGTAGGTCTTGGCCGCCCAGCGCGTGCTCGGTGTGATCTCGACCGCGTGACGGAAGTCGGCCTCCGCCGCCGGCAGATCACCGCGTCGATGCTCGAGCAGTGCCTGGAAGCAGTAGGCGAGCCCAGAGCCGAGCATCGAGCCTTGCTCGCGCGCTTCTACCCGTCCGGCCTCCACGGCGGCGTCGGCCGGCTCGAGCGCCTCCGCTAGCACAAGCCCGCTGACGGCGTACCAGTACGCCGGAGCCTCCGGGCCCGCCTCGGCGAGCAACCGGTCGCCGGCGAGGGCCCTCCGGGCGCATGTGATCGCGTCCTCGGCCCTGGCGAACCACGGCGTCGCCCTCACCGGCCACAGCGGCGAGCGCGACGCGTTCGGCGAACGTTCGCCCCCGGAGTCCCGCGTCGTACAGCCGGCGGGCGCGCGCCAGCGCCGCTGGCCGCAGCTCCGGGTGCAGCCGGCCGGCGTTGACGATGTCCGCCTCGAGTTCGAGCGAGAGCTCCCGGTCGGTGCCCGCCAGGTGATCGGAGGTTCGCTCGAGCACCGACACCGCCTCGTGGATCTGTCCGCTGTGCACCAGCGGCACAGCAAGCTCCCGCGTGAGCTCGACACGCTCGCGAACGCCAGCCGTGAGATCGAGCGCGGCCCTCAGGTGCTCGGCCGCCTGCGGGCGATGCAGCGACGCCTCGGCATGTCCCAGTAGACGGAGCACCGTGGCCTGCTGCGAATCGGCGGGGGGCTCCGCGAGCGCTCGCTTCAGGTAGGTGCACGCTGCCTCGGGCGCGCCCGCCGACAACGCGCCCGCTCCGGCCTCGCACAGCAGCTCGACGAGCAGGCTGTCGCCCTTCGGCTCTATGGCAAGCAGATGCGCGGCAATCGCGTCCAGCGGGGCACCGGCGTCGTCGAGCAGCTCGGCCGCACGGGCGTGCCACAGGCTCCGCCGATGGGCAGGAATCGAGTTGTAGACCGCCGCGTAGACGACAGGGTGCACGAACTCGAGTGGCTCGTTCGGACCGATCAGCCCGGCGGCGGCAAGCGAGTCGGCTGCCCGGGCCGCCACGTCGTTGTCGATGTCCGCGAGAGCGGCAGCCTCCACGAGTCTGGGCCTCGTGCCCCAGACGGCTACCGCCGCTGCCAGCTGGCCGGCTTCCAGGGACAGTCGCGCCAGCCGCCGGACCACCGACCGCGAGATCGCGGGAGATTCGATGTCAGGCACATCCTCCAGTGCGGATGCGCTCGGCTCGCCGTCCTGTTCGTCGAGCTCCGTCAGCACCGAGTGCAGAAGGAACGGGTTGCCCCCGGTCGCAGCGTGGCACGCCTGCACGAGGTCGTCTGGGACCTCGGGCCCGAGCTGTTCGCGGACCAGCCGGCGCGTCCCCGCTTCGCCGAGCGGCGCGGGGCTGAGCAGTGTGGTGGCGTCCGCCGAAAGAGGAAACGGAAGCCGTCGCTTGCCCATTCGCTCGGCCGGGTTCAGCGCGATCACGAGCAGGACCGGCAGGTCGTCGACCCGGGTGGCCAGGTAGCCGAGCCAGCGCAGTGACGGCCCATCCGCCCATTGCACGTCATCGACCGCCACGAGCAATGGCTCGCCTCCGGCGAGGTTGGCAAGCGCCCAGTAGAGCCCGTGCAGGGCGGCGCCCATCGTTTCGGGGTTTGGAGCGACCGCTCCGCCCGGCGCGGGCCGCAGGCCCAGCGCCACGTCGGCGAGCCGGGCCGCCCCCGTGAGCAACCCGCTGCGGTCAGCCTCCGCGAGCGCCGGCGCGAACAGGCTGCGGACGACGCCCCATGGATATGCCTGCTCGAACTCGCTCCCCCGGCCGCTGAGCGCTCGGCAGCCTCCAGCCAGGGCGCGGCTGCGGGCGAAGTCGAGCAGCGCGCTCTTTCCGACACCGGCGGGACCCTCGATGACGACCACGCTGCCCTCGCCAGAGCGGACGGCGTCCAATCGCTCCCGCAGCTCCGCGAGCTCGCCCTGCCGATCGACGAGCAGTTGCGCCCCTGCTCGGCGATCGCGGCGAGACCCTAATGGCGTCGCCCGGTCAGGTGCTGCCATCGGGCGACCGTGGTGGCGGGATGCCGCGGAGGGGCTGGGCAGGAGGGGCCATCGAAACTTCCAAGTCCTGGGGGCGAGTCCCCAATCCGGGTACACCACTGTAAAGGCGGTCGGATGGCGGCGCAAACGGCCGCTGGGCGGCGCGGCCCCTGGGCTGGGTCCGCGCCGCCCCGTCGGGCTACCCGATGCGGACGGCCGCAGGCACGTCCGCGGCGCTGTCCAGGAAGGTCACGTCCTCAGCGGGGGGTGTGAAGACATGGCCCGCCAGGCAGGCGGTCTTGACGTGGGGGATCGGACCGTCCGTGCTGTGGAGCGAGAAGCGGTCGATCACCTCGGCGGGCAGGTCGCACTGGGGGCAGTGTGCGTAGTCCATCTGTGGGGGTCCTTCCCTTGGGGCAGTGGTCTTAGGTGAGGACCCCTCTAGTTGAGCGCCCATTCCGGGCAACGCGCGTGACATGGGTCACACGCGCTTTCTCTCGTGGGGCACGCCAATGGAATAATCGGCCGTTGCCCGAGTGGTGAGCCCGAGCTCAAATCTGCTCGCCGACGGTTGGGAAGCCCTGCGCGCTCTGCGCTGGGCCGATGCCCGCACGTCGTTCGAGGGCGCACTCGCCATCGAAGAATCTGCCGACGCGCTCGAGGGCCTCAGCTGGGCAGCCTGGTGGCTCGACGACGGGGCGGCGCTGTTCGCCTCGCGCGAACGCGCGTATCACCTCTACCGCGAGGGTGGCGATCCCGCCAGCGCGGCGCGGATGGCCACCTGGCTGGCGTGCGACGAGATCGAGTTCAACGCGCCGATCAGCGTCGCCAGCGGCTGGGTGGGCCGGGCGCACCGGCTGCGCGGCTCGACGCGGCCGCATCGCGGCACGTGGCTCGTCTGGAGCGTCCTCGCCGTCGTGGTCTGCTTCTCGATGGAGGCGGACGGCGCGAGCTGGAGCCTGCCGATGGCGGCGACCCAGGCGGTGCTGATAACGCTGATCTTCACTCTGTCGGTCGGCCGCGGTGTGGGCGGAGCGGGCGGAGCCGACTGCGTGATGCTCGCGATCGCGGCCGCCGGTGTGGCGGGCTGGCTCCTGGCTGATGCGCCGCTCGTGGCCACCGCGTGCGTGGTGGCCGCGGATCTGATCGCCGTCGCGATGATGGTGCCGAAGACCTACCGCGACCCTCACTCGGAGACGCTCTCGACGTTCGCGCTCGCCGGCCTGAGCGGGGCGCTGGCAACGGGCGCGGTCGCGTCGCTCGACCCGTCGCTGCTTCTCTACCCGGCCTACTTCTGCCTGGTCAACGCCGGACTCGCGCTACTCATCCATCAGCGCCGCGCGGCCTCCAGCATCTCCCGCAGGAGCTCCTCGGGGAGACCGAGTGGAAGCACCAGGTCGACGGAGTCGGCGTCCGCGTCGAGCCAGCGGCGCACCGTCGCCGGCGCCTCGTCGTAGCCGGCCATGACGGTCACCTCGTCTGCGAGCCGCTCGGACTCGGGCGGCAGCGTGGGCAGCCCGCCGTCCGCGTTGGCCTCGAGGAGCGCGTCGACCTCGCGGGCGAAGCCGAACTGATCGCGCAGCATGCGCGGGTACAGCGGACCCATGCGCGTGAGGTAGGCGAGCAGCCAGCCGGCGGCGATCATGCGGGCGGTCTCCTCGTTCTCCGCGATCGCGAGCGGCACGCTCATGCCGACCCGCGTCGCCACCGGCTCCTCGGCGGAAGCCTCGCCCTCGGCGAGCAGCGCGCGGCCTTCCTCGATCCGGCTGCGCGCCCAGAGGAACGGGAGCCACTCGTCGGCGAGCTCGCCCGCCAGTCGTATCGAGGCGGGCGCAAGTGCGGCGAGCACGATCGGGACCGGCGGCTCGACCGGAACGCCGAGCCGCAGCGGTCGCACGTCGTCGCGCTCGAGGGGCGCACGCCCGCCGGCGAGCAGCGCCCGCACCGTGACGAGCGTCGCGCGCAGGCGGTCGATCGGCCGCTCCCAGGTGAGGCCGTGCAGGCCCTCGACGAGCGGCGGGCTGCTTGCGCCCAGGCCCAATGAGAAGCGGCCGCCGGAGGCTCGCTGCAGGCTCGCCGCGGCCATCGCGATCGCGGCGGGCGTGCGGCTCCAGACCGGGAGGACGGCGGTGGCCAGCCCGATGCGCTCGGTGACCGCGGCGATCTCGGTGAGCAGCACGACGGCGTCGTGTGTCCACCCCTCGGCGGTTCCGAAGCGCTCATAGCCAAGCTCCTCGGCGCGCTGGGCGAGACGGATGGAGGCCTCGGCATCGGTGTGGAACGGGGTCACGCCGACCCCGATCCGAATGCGGTCCGTCACGGACCCTCCAACGCCGCCCTGAGCCCCTCCAGGTCCTCCGCGCCGAACACCACCCGATCGCGGGTCGCGACGTAGACGAGATCGAGGTCGACTCCGGCGCGGGCGATCTTGCGCGTCAGGTCCGCGAGCACGCCCGGCCTGTCCTCGACGTCGACCACGACGACCTCGCGCTCGCGCGTGACGGCGAGGTGCGAGATCGCAAGGAGATGCTTGACGGCCTCGGCGTGGGGGACGAGCAGGTGGAGCTCGGCGCGGTCACCCGGGCCGATGCACGTGGCGGCCGCGATGTTCACGCCGGCGTCGCTGATCGCCGTCGCGACCTTGGCGAGTGCGCCGGGCGTGTTCTCGACGTCAATTACTAGGTCGACCACGGTCGTCAGCTGTGCTGCTCCGTGAAGGCCTGCTGCGCATGGGTTATCTCCCCGGCCTCGAGCTTGCGGCTGCGCTCGAGCTCGGCGTTGAGCTCGGCGCCGAGCAGTATGCAGATGTTCGAGATCCAGAGCCAGAGCAGGAACACGATCGGCCCGGCGAGCGCCCCGTAGGTCTTGTTGTAGGAGGAGAAGTTCGAGACGTAGAACGCGAACAGGACCGAGGCGATCACCCAGCCCAGCACGGCGAGCAGCGCCCCGGGCGAGAACAGCCGGAAGGGCAGCTTCACGTTCGGCGCCCCCCAGTAGAGAACGGCGAACAGGAAGCTCACGAGCAGCAGGAGCACGGGCCACTTCGCGAGGTTCCAGACGTCGACGGCCGTGTCGCCGATGCCGAGGACGTTCCCAACCTCCTTCGCGAGCCCTCCGGTCAGCACGACGGCGAACGCGATCACCCCGGCCAGCACCATCAGCAGCACGGTGAGGCCCAGGCGCATCGGCACGGTCTTGGTGAGCGAGCCTGCGGGGTCGACGTCGTAGATCGAGTTCGACGCGCTCATGAAGCCGTTCACGTAGCCCGACGACGCCCACAACGCGGCTCCGAGGCCGATGACGAGGGCAACGCCCGACGCGTCCGCTGAGCCCTGGAGGTTCTTGATGGCGTTCTCGAGGATCTCCTGAGCCGGGCCGGGAGCCACCTCCTCCAGGTTGTCGAGCAGGGCGTTCGTGGCGGAGTCGCCGATCAGCCCGAGCACCGACACCACCACGAGCAGCGCCGGGAAGATCGCGAGGATCCCGAAATAGGTCAGCGCGGCCGCCCAGTCGGTGAGCTTGTCCTCCTTGAAGGCCACGCGGGTGCGCTTGAACGCGTCCTTCCAGGATCCGGCTGAGAGATCCATGCTGCAGCGGCAGCCTACCGCCGCTTCCGCCGGGGCGGCGGCGGGGGCGGATGCGGCGGTCGCCGCGGCGGATGTGCGCCCGAGAGCTCGGCCTCCACGCGCGGCAGGGCCCGCGCGAGGGCGTCGGCCTCGGGCCGCGGGAGGTCCTCGAGGAGCGCGCCGAGCTCTTTGGTCAGCAGCGCGTCGGCGCGTGTCAGCGCCCGCTTGCCGGCACGCGAGAGCGTCAGCGTGAGCCGGCGGCGGTCCTCCGTGCCGAGCTGACGCTCGACGAGGCCCGCGTCCTCGAGCGCCGACAGCAGCTGCGAGACCGCCGGGCCGGAGACGCCGGAGCGCCGCGCGAGCTCCGTGCCGGATACGCCCTCGCGCTCGATCGCCCGCAGGGCGAGGTACTGAGGGACGGTCAGCGACGGATCGCCCTGGGCGAGCAGCCGCTGTATCCACCTCGTTGCAAGGGGCGCTACCGCGGCGAGTGCCTGGACGGCTTCGTTTCGATCGGGGCGTGGTGGGGAAATAGGTAAGTAGACTTAACTATTTAGATCAGTTAGCGATCCCGACATTCTGGCAGCCATATGACCGCACTCGTCGCACAGCTGGGCCCACTCGGAGTCTTTCTCCTGATGGTGCCTGAGAGCGCCTGCATACCCCTGCCCAGCGAGGTGACGTTGCTGTCGGCCGGCTTCGGCGTCCATCAGGGCTGGATGAGCTTCCCGGCCGCGGTGGCGATGGCGACCGCGGGCAACCTGGTCGGCTCGCTCATCGCGTACTGGCTCGGGCGCAGGCAGGTGCTCACCAAGCTGCCGAGAAACGGAGGCGCCGTGGTGGCGCGCTGCGAGCGCCTGCTGAGGAGCCGCGGCGAGCGGACCGTATTCACGGCGCGGCTGCTTCCGCTGGCGAGGACCTTCGTGTCACTTCCCGCGGGCCACGTCGGGATCCCGCTCCGCCGCTTCGTGCCGCTGACGACGGCGGGATGCGCCATCTGGAGCTCCGCCTTTGTCTCCGCGGGCGATCTTGCCGGGGCCGGCTGGGAACGGCTCGCCTCCAGCGCCGGCCGCGTGTCGCTCGCGGTCAGCGCGCTACTTCTGGCCGTGTTCGTACTGGGCGCAAAGCCCGGCCGGCAGGCGTGATGAATCAATCGATCCGGGTATCGCGAACCCATGTTCCGCCGAACACCTGCACTCGTCCTTGCCGTCATCGCCCTCGCCGCCCTCCCCGCGGCCGCCAGCGCCGTGCAGCGGACGGCCTCAGCCACCGGAGTGGCAGAAGTCAGGGGAGTTACGGCTCTTGTCGAGGTCTACGTGCAGGTGCAGCCCGGCGAAACGGCGCGTGAGGCGACCAACGCGGCGCTCGCCGAGCAGGGCGCGCGCAGGGCCGCGCCGCCCACGTCCGGTGGGCCCGGATTCACGGGGCTGGTCTGGGATGTCCTGCCAGTGACACAGAGCTACAACCCGACCGGAGAGGCCGTCGCCGCCCAGTCGCTCCTGCAGGCCACCCAGGCCACCTGGAGCTCGGTGCCGGGCTCAGATTTCGCCATGGGCTCCGGCGGTACCACCTCGCGCTGTCCCTCGATCGTGCAGGAGTGCCCAGGACCGCAACGGATCGACGGCTTCAACGACGTCGGCTGGGCGAGGCTCTCGAACGGCACGCTCGGCGTGACCTGGTCGATCATCGGCGGCACCGATGAGGCCGATATGGCGCTCAGCACGCGCGTGCCGTGGCACACGGGTTGCACGACCGTCGCGAACAGCTTCGACACTCAGACCGTGCTGCTGCACGAGAACGGCCACGTGGCGGGCCTCGACCACGCCACGAACACGGCGTCGGTGATGTATCCGTACTACCAGGCGGCCCACTGCTCGCTCGACGCCCTCGACGAGCAGGCGATCCAGGCGCTGTATCCGGCTGAGTAGCTAGATCTGGCTATGCCCGGAGCGGGCCGATATGGCTCGTTTCGGCGAAGCGCGGCACGCGCCGCCCACCTAGCGTCGGAGCATGACGCTCCGCCGTCGTTCGCGCATCCTGCTCGCCTCGTTTGCCCTGACCGCGCCGCTCATGCTCGGAGGGTGCAGCGCGACGTATTGCGAGGAACCCGCCGGCGACTCCCTCGAGCCAGACGGCTACGAGTACGAGGCCTCGCCCTCGCTCGCTTCGCACGCGGAGCGGGAACGGCCTGCCTGCGGCTCCGCCTGACGGCGCGCCGCGGCAAACCGGTGGCGAGCGGGCGGATGACGGTGATCGGGGGAGCGGCGACGCCGGCGAGCTCACCGGCGGAGGACGCTTCCGCTTCCGGTTCAGGGGCCGCCGCCCGCAGCTCGAGGGAGGTCTGAACCTGAGGCGAGGCGCCGCCCGCCCGCTCCCGCGCGCGTGTGCCGGGCTCTGAAGCGGCCTAGCTGCCGCCGCGCCGGGTCACCGCGATCTCCATCTCGGCGCTCCCCCTGGCGCCCTCGGAGTCCGTCACGGTGACCGTCGCCGTATAGCTGCCCCGGCCGCGATAGCGATGGTCCACGTCGCTGCCGAACGCGGCTCCGCTCGCGTCGCCGAACGTCCAGCGGTAATCGAGCCTGCCGCCCTCGGGGTCGGTGCCGACGGCGCTGAACGCGACGTCGAGCGGGGTCGAGCCGGTCTGCGGCGTCGCGCTGAAGGTGACCGCCGGGGCCTGGTTGACGGCCGTGGGGGTCACCGTGATCTCGACCTCGGCGGTCGACGATGCGCCCTCGCGGTCGGTTGCCGTGACGGTCGCGGTGAAGGTGCCGGGGTTCCGGTAGGTGTGGTTCTGCCTGCGTCCGTTGGCAGGCGCCGTGCCGTCGCCGAACGTGTAGCGGTAGCGGACGGTGCTGCCCTCCGGATCCACGGCATCGGCCTCGAAGCGCACGCGCAGCGGCGCGGTCCCGGTTTCCGGATCGGCGGTCAGCGCCAGCGACGGTGCGCGGTTGCCGCTCACGGTCACCTGCACGGTGGCGGTTGCGCTGGCCCCGTCCGGATCGGTGACGGTGACCGTGGCGGTGTAGTCGCCCGGCGCCGAGTAGCGGTGCGTCGCCTGGGCGCCGAAGGCCTGCCCGCCGTCACCGAAGTCCCACTCGTACGACAGCGCGTCGCCGTCGGGATCGCTGCCCTCGGCCGAGAAGCGCACGTCGATCGGCGCCTCGCCGGAACCCGGGTCGGCCGCGGCCCTGACCGTCGGCGGGCTGTTGGGCGCCTCGGTCACGATGATCTCGACCTCGGCCGTGCCGGTGCCGCCGTCCGGGTCGGTCACCGTGACCTTCGCCATGTAGGTGCCGGGCTGCTGGTAGGTATGCGTCGCCGACGAGCCGAACGCGCGACCGCCGTCGCCGAAGTCCCAGGAGTAGACGAGCGTCTGGCCCTCGGGATCGCTGCCGGACGAGGTGAAGCTGACGGTGAGCGGGGCATTGCCCGTCTGCGGGTCGGCCGCGGCCTGGACGCTCGGGCCCTCGTTCGTGCACTCGGCCGAGCTCGCCGCGCCGGCCGTGATCTCGATGCCGCCCAGCAGATGCTCGACGAAGTCGGGCTCTGTGTACGACGCGGCCGTGTGGCCCATGCCCGTGTACCAGGAGCGGCCGCCGTCGTAGGGCTGGCACCACGCGATCGGGTGATCGTCGTCGGTCTCGTTGCCGTCCTGCTCGTCGTAGGTCGTCTCGTCCATCGAGGCGAGCACGTGGACGCCGCCCTCACGCGGGCTGTAGTCGCCGTCCGGGACATCGGGATCGGCGAAGTCCGGCGAGCGGTAGTTGTACCACTCGTCCGTGCGCTCCCAGCGCGCCGGCAGGTGCGCCGTCGAGCGGTTCGTGAGGTCCTCGACGTCGACGGTCGCGGTGGGCGTGCCGGGCGGGTGGCTGAGGAAGTAGCCGCCCACCAGATGGCCGTACCAGTTCCAGTCGTACTCGGTGTCGGCCGCGGCGTGGACCCCGGCGAAGCCGCCGCCCGCGCGGATGTAGCGCTCGAAGGCCGCCTGCTGGCTCGCATTCAGCGGATCGCCGGTCGTAGACAGGAAGACGACGGTGTCGTAGTGCCCGAGCACCGAGTCGCGGAAGGCAGTGGCGTCCTCGGTCGCGTCGACCTGGAACTCGTTGGCCTGCCCGAGTGCCCTGATTGCGGCGATGCCCTCGTCGATCGAGTCGTGGCGGAAGCCGGTCGTCTTCGAGAAGACGAGCACGCGGAAGCGCGCATTCGGGTCGTCGGCCGCCAGCACCGTGACCGTGACGGTCTGACTGCGCTCCGCCTCGCCGTCGGACACGGTGACCTCGGCCTCGTAGACCCCGGGCGCCGTGTAGGTATGCGACGGATCCTCGACAGTCGAGTCCTCCGTGCCGTCGCCGTCGAAGTCCCAGCTATAGGTGAGCGCGTCGCCGTCGGCGTCCGTCGCGGAGACGTTGAAGGCGACCTGCAGCGGGCCGAAGCCGCTGGTCGGGCTCGCCGTCACCGACTCGATCGCCGGCGGGGTGTTCTCGGGCGGCGGCTCCTCGCAGCCGAGCTGGCCGTTGACCTTGAAGTAGTCGAACGACACCGTGTCGCCCTGGCCGTCCGCCTGCGGCCCGAACGCGAACAGGCCGAACGCGGGCGAGGCCATCGGGTTCTCGACGCTCTGGGCGATCGGCGTCCAAGTCAGGCCGTCGAAGGAGTACTCGCCCGAGTAGGTCGTGCCGCTCTTGGC
>CAWFZK010000046.1:0-180920 GCA_963820315.1 uncultured Thermoleophilaceae bacterium
GCGCTCGGGCTCGCGGCGGCCGGGGTCTACTCCGTGGCCACCGGGCTCTGGGTCGGCCTCTCGGTCAACGTCGTGCTCCTGTTCGTGTGGGGCGCGGGCCTCCGCGAGCTGTCGGGCGGCTCGCTGGCGCAAGTGCTCGGCGCCGGGATGTCGAGCGCGTCACTCGGGCTCGTGCTCGTCGCCCTAAAGGTGTTCGTGCACTGACGAGTCGCGCCGGCTAGGCCCAGCCTGCGACGTCCGCGCCGCCCTCGTGCGTGAGCCGCGCGCCGAAGCGGATCAGCGCCGGGTGCGAGGCGAGCTTGCCGGCGACGAGCGCCTCGCCCAGGCGGAACGTCGCGGCCCGGTCGATCAGGCCCGGGCGGCACGAACGAGAAGACGTCGGCGACGTAGCCGAGGTCGGCGACGGAGTTCATCCGCATCAGGACGAGGTTGTCGCACTGCGAGAGCACGTTCTCGTGCACCTTCTGCGGCCGCTGCGTCACGACGATCAGGTAGAGGCCGAACTTGCGGCCCTCGCCGGCGATCCGGATCGCGTGCTCGGTCGCGAGCGCGGTGAGCGCGTCGTCGGGCTCGGCCGGGCAGACGTTGTGGGCCTCGTCGATCACGATCGCGATCGGCTCGCGCGGTCGTGCGGCGGCGCCAGAGCTGCTCGAGCACGCGCGCCGGCGACGAGCGCCTGCTCCTCGCGCGTCGGCGAGCGAGCCGAGGTCGACGACCAGGCAGCGGGGTCCGCGTCGTCGAGCGTCGTCGAGCGATCGAGCCGTCGTCGTGCCGGGCCCAGAGCCCCAGCGGTCGACGCCGAGGTTGTGCGCCCGGCGCCGAGCCGCTGCGCCGGGCGGTCTGCGCGAGCGTCCTCGAGGCTGTCGGATGCGCTCGTCCTCGACCAGCGCGGCCAACTCGGCGTACTCGTCGCGGTCGGCGATCGGGTCGAGGCGCAGCAGCGCCGCCTGCAGCGCCGGCCGTGAGCTCGCGGAAGCGGACGCGAGCCGGGCATCGCCGCTCCGCGCCGCTGCCGCACGACGATGCGGCCGGCGCGCTCGCGGTAGCGCGCGGCCGCCGCCGCATCGACGTCGGCGCGCGTCTCGGAGAGGCGCACGTAGTCCGAGTTCGGGTCCAGGACCACCACCCGCAGCCTCGTCTCCATCAGCAGGCGCTCCAGCAGGACGCCGAGCGAGTAGGTCTTGCCCGAGCCCGACTGGCCGCAGAGGAACGTGTGGCGGCCGAAGCCACCGGCGTCGAGCTCGAACGGAACCCCGTGCGCGAGCGCAGCTCGCCGATCGCCAGGGCGCGCTGGCGGGGCGGAGCCCTTCTGCCAGGCCCCGACCTCCTCCAGCGTCGCCGGCCGGAGCGGCGCGTCGTGGAACGGGCGCCCGTCCCGTCCAGCAGCTCGCCGTCGCCCAGCGCGAGGCGCACCATGAAGCGCCGTGCCGGCCTGGGCCGATGGTGCTGCATGTCGAGCGAGAGCACCTGGCCGAGCCGCGTCTCGGCGGCGTCGAGGCCACGTAGCCGCCCGCCTCCAGCTCGAGGCCGTGCAGCGAGGCCTGGTACTCGAAGCGGCGCCCATCGACCGAGGTCGCTATGGGAATGATCGACCGCTCGACGGTTTCACGAAGGTCTCGGTACTCCTCGATCCAGGTCAGCGCATCGTCGGCCGACATCCTCCCCCTCGATCCAGCTCGCGGCTCCGGGCCGAATCCCGGAGCCGCGCGGCGGACGTCTCAGGCCTTCGCCTTGTCGAGCGCCTCTTCCAGCGCCGCCTCGTCCTCGCTCGAGAGCGAGGTCTGGATCACCGTGCCGGAAATCTGCACCTTCGGCAGGATCTTGTCCGGCGTGACCTTGCTGACCAGCAGGATCAGCGCGGCGCCGCCAGGCTGAAGCTCCTCGCCGAGCTTCTTCATGAAGTTGTCGTCGACGCCGCGATCCGACACCGCGCCGCCCGCGGCTCCCGCCGCCGCGCCGATCGCCAGGCCGAACAGCGGCACGAAGAAGATCAGTCCGATCAGCCCACCCCAGAGCGCTCCGCCGGCGGCGCCGAGGCCGACCAGAGACGGCTGGTGGAGCTTGACCTTGCCGTCGTCCCTGTGCTCGACGATCACGAGATCCTCGAGCTCGATCTCGTGGGCCTTGACGGCCTCACCGAGATTCGCGGCAACCTGCTGGGCGGTCGGAACGTCCTTGTAGGCGATCGCTACGGATCACTCACTGCGAGTCCTTCCTGTCGGAATTGGGCAACACAAGCTACGGGATAATGCCGCGATGCCAGCCCCGCTCGCATCCTGGAATGACACGCCGACGCGCGAGGCGATCGTCGCGTTCGCCGAGAGGGCCGGCGACCGCCTGCCAGGCGAGGAGCGCGTCGCCGTCTTCGACAATGACGGCACGCTCTGGTGCGAGATCGAGCTGCGCCGCGCCGAGGTCCGCGCACCCGCTCTCGATGTCCTGCGCCGGGCCGGAGTGGCAGGGCGCGTGCGCATCGACGCCACGCTGGACGAGGCCGTCCGCTAGGCACCAATAGTGTTCCCGCGCTATGGGCGACGCGATCGGCCAAGTCGTTTCGCTCGGAGTGGGCGTCGCGCTCAGTCCGGTGCCGATCATCGCAGTGGTCCTGATGCTCTCGACCCGGCGCGGGCGCGCCAACGGGCCGGCCTTCATCGGCGGCTGGGTGATCGGCCTGAGCGTCGTCGGTGCCGTCGTCCTGGTCGTGTCGAGCGGCGCGGACGCGAGCGAGTCGGGCGAGCCGGCGAGCTGGGTCGGCGTGCTGAAGCTCGTCATCGGTGCTCTCCTACTGCTCGTGGCCATGCGCCAATGGCGCGGACGGCCGCGGGGCGATGCCGAAGCCGCCCTACCGAAGTGGATGCAGACGATCGACCGCTTCACGCCGCAGCGCGCGCTGGCGATGGGCGTGGCGCTGTCCGCGATCAACCCCAAGAACCTGCTGCTGACGGTCGGCGCCGCGACCTCCATCGCGCAGACCGACGTCGCCACGGGCGAGCAGGTGGTCGCGCTCGCCGTCTTCGTCCTGATCGGGACGCTCGGGCCTGGGCTGCCGGTGGCGATCTACTTCTTCATGGGCGAGCGCGCGAGACGCATCCTCGATGACCTCAAGAACTGGATGGGACACCACAACGCCGCCATCATGGCCGTGATCTGCCTCCTGATCGGCGCCAAGCTGATCGGCGACGGCATCTCGGCCCTCTGACGCGGTGAAGCCGCTGCGCTGGCTGTTTCCCTCGCGCGAGAGGGCGCGGTGCTCGCGCTCGCGCGCGACATCGGCAGCGTGCGCGACGTCCTGCGGCGCGCCGACGTGACCCTCGAGCACGTCTATCCGTCGGTGGCGGAGGCCGTCGCGGCGGTGAGCCGGGAGCGCTAGCGGCGCCTCGCAGTTGCGGCTCGGCGCCGGATCGTATTTAATGAAGGCGTTAATTAACTGATCCGTTACGTGCCTACCGACCAGCTCAGCCTGACCTTCGCCGCGCTCGCCGATCCGACTCGGCGCTCGATCCTCACCCGCCTGTCCGAGGGCGAGGCGACCGTGGGCGAGCTGGCGGAGCCGTTCCCGGTGAGCCTGCCCGCGATATCGCGCCACCTGAAGGTGCTCGAGCACGCGGGGCTGATCGTCCGCAGCCGCGACGCCCAGTGGCGGCCGAGCCGGATGCAGGCCGACCCGCTCGACGACGCGGTCGAGTGGATGCAGTCGCGCAAGCGGACCTGGGAGGCGCGGATGGACCGACTCGATGCGCACCTGCGCAAGGAAGAGGAACGATGAACGACCGGCAGGTGTTGATCACCCGGATCTTCGAGGCGCCTCGCGAGCGTGTCTTCAGAGCCTGGACCGACCCGGACGACGTCGCCGTCTGGTACGGGCCGGAGCACTTCGACACGCCGCGCGACAGGATCCGCATCGACCTCAGGGTCGGTGGGCGGTACGAGCTGACGATGGTCCGCCGCGACGGCGGAGCCGAGTACCCGGTGGGCTACGAGATCCTCGAGATCGTCGAGCCCGAGTTGCTGGTGTTGCGCTCGGACCCGCTGCCCGAGGTGGGTATGCCCGATCCGATCGTGCTGCGCGTCGAGTTCCACGACCACGGCGAGAAGACGCGCATGACGCTCAGCGACGGGCCCTACCCGGTGGAGGCACGCGGGCACGCCGAGGCCGGCTGGACCGCGGCGTTCGACAAGCTGGCGGCTCGGGTCGCCGGCTAGCCCGTGTTGCGCAGGCCGGCGGCGATGCCGTTGACGCTCAGGAGCAGCGCGCGCTCCACGTCCGGGTCGGGGTCGCGCCGCTCGCGACGGTCGGCGCGCCAGCGCTCGATCAGCTCGACCTGGAGGTAGTGGAGCGGCGCGAGGTACGCGTCGCGCACCTCGAGCGTGCGCTTCAGCACCGGGTTCGCGCCGAGCAGCTCCTGCTCGCCCGTCACCGCGAGCAGCTCCCCGATGGTCAGCTCGTACTCGTCGCGGATCGCGCCGAAGACGCCGTGCAGCTCGGCCGGTACGAGCCGCTCGACGTAGTGGCGCGCCAGCTCGATGTCCGTCTTCGTGAGCGTCATCGCGACGTTCGAGAGGAAGTTGTCGAAGAAACGCCAGTCGGAGTACATCTCGGCGAGCAGGTCGCTCATGCCCGCTGCGCGGGCCGCCGCCAGTCCGCTGCCGACGCCGTACCAGCCCGGCACGATCTGGCGTGACTGCGTCCAGCCGAACACCCACGGGATCGCGCGCAGGCCGTCGAGGCCGGCCGCCGAGTCGGGCCGCCGTGACGGCCGCGAGCCGAGATGCAGCTCGCTGAGCAGCTCGGCCGGCGTCGAGGCGAAGTAGTAGTCGGTCAGGCGCGGGTCGTCCATCAGCCCGCGATAGCGCTCGAAGGCGGTCTCCGACACCATCTCCATCGCCTTGGTCCAGGCGGCGAGCTTGTCCGGCGTCATGCGCGGCCGCCGGTGCAGCACGGTCGACTCGAGCGCCGCGGCGAGCATGAGCTCGAGGTTCTCGCGCGCGAGCCGCGGCACCAGGTACTTGTCCGAGATCACCTCGCCCTGCTCGGTCAGCTTGATCTCGCCGTCGAGCGTGCCGGGCGGCTGGGCGAGGATCGCCTCGTGGGTGGGCCCGCCGCCGCGCCCGACCGTGCCGCCGCGGCCGTGGAAGAGGCGCAGCCGGACGCCGAAGCGAGCGGCGGTGTCGCGCAGCCGCTGTTGCGCGCGGTGGATCTCCCACTGGCTCGTGGCGATACCGGCAACCTTGTTCGAGTCCGAGTAACCGAGCATCACCTCCTGGATGTCGCCACGTAGCTCGACGACGCGCCGGTAGCCGGGGTCGCTCAGCAGCTCCTCGAGCACGGCGTCGGCGCGGCGCAGCTCCTCGATCGTCTCGAGCAGCGGTACGAAGCCGATGCTCGCCACGCCCGCCTGCAGGTCGACGAGCCCGGCCTCCCGCGCGAGCAGCAGCGCCGCGAAGATGTCGTCCGCCCCCTGGCACATCGAGACGATGTAGGACTCGACCACGTCATCGCCGTAACGCCCGCGCGCGGCCCGGATCGCAGCGAAGGTGCCGAAGGTGCGCGCGCCCGCCGCGTCGAGCGGCGGCGGGCTCGGCGCCAGCGGGCGGCGCGAGCCGAGCTCGCGGGCGAGCAGCTCGCGGCGCTCGTCGCGCGAGAGCTGGGCGTAGGGCCGCTCGCTCTCGGCGAGACGGTCGAAGAGCTGGCCGACCGCGTGATGGTGGGCGTCCGCGTGCTCGCGCATGTCGAGGGTGGCGAGCTGGAGCCCGAAGGCCGCGATCGTGCGGGTGGCGCGCTCGACCCGCCCGCGCCCGATCAGCTCGCCGCGGTGCTCGAGGAGCGACGCGCGCACCAGCTCGAGCTCTGCCAGCAGCTCGCCCACACCGACGTAGTCACGTCCGGGCTCGTGCGGCCCCCGCCGCGCGAGCCGGCGGCGGGTGTTGACGAGCTTCTGGCGCATGCAGGTGAGCTTGAGCCGGTACGGCTCCTCAGCGTTCAGGCGCCGGTAGCGCGGCTCGATCTCGGGCAGCGCGTCGAGGTCGCGGGCGAGCGAGGCTTCGAGCGCCGGCGTCGCGCCCGCTATCCGCACGGACGGCGAGAGATCCGAGCGCAGCTCGTCCATCAGGTCGAGCGCGCCGCGGATGGCGTGCTCGTGTTGGAGCCTCAGCACCTGGTCGGTGTTCTCCGGACCGACGTTCGGGTTGCCGTCGCGGTCTCCCCCGATCCAGCTGCCGAAGGCGAGCGGGCGCGAGTCGACCGGCAGCTCGTAGCCAAGCCGCGCGAGCTGCTCGGCGAGCGCCTCGAGCACGCCCGGCAGCGCATCGCGGTAGAGCGCGTCGAAGTAATAGACGGCGTTGCGCGCCTCGTCGACGACGTCTGGCTTCGCGACGCGCAGCTCGTCCGTCTGCCAGATCAGGTCGATCAGCTCCTCGAGCCGCCGGCGCAGCTGGCGCTCGGCGTCGGGTGCCGCGAGCCTTTGATCGCGCTCGTCGAGGAGCCCGGCGACCTGGCGCAGCTTGGCGAGCACGGTCCGGCGCGCGGCCTCGGTCGGGTGTGCGGTGAACACGGGCCGCACGGCGAGCCGCTCGAGCTCGGCGCGAAGCTCGCCGCCGTTCACCCCGGCTGCCTCGATGCGGTCCACGGCCTGCGAGAGCCAGGTGCCGTCGCTGACCCGCAGGGCCGCCAGCTCGCGGCCGCGGTGAACCTGCTCGGCGATGTTGGCCAGGTGGAAGTAGATGCTGAAGGCGCGTACCAGCCGGCGTGCGGTGGCGGGCTCGACCGCGCCGAGCTGCTCGACCGCCGCCTGCCGGTCGCTGCGAATCAGCCGGCGCACGCGCTCGACGAGGTCGAGCAGCTCCTGGCCCTCCTGGCGCACGAGCGTCTGGCCGAGCAGCGTTCCCAGCTCACGGATGTCGCGTCGCAGCTCGGCCTGCGTGTCCACGCGCTGAAGACAAGCAGGCTGCTAGGCCTGGGCGGGCTGCGGGCAGGGGGCACCGGCGCCGAGCGTGCCGGCGCGCAGGATCAGGATGAGCGTGGCAACAACCCCGGCGCCGGCGGCCAGCAGGAAGCTGGCCTGGGGGCCCACGCCGTCGGCAAGCGCGCCCGCGCCGGCCGCGCCGAGCGACGCTCCGATGGCGGTAGCGGTGGCGAGCCACGAGAACGCCTCGGTCACGGTGCCGTCCGGGGCAGCCCGCTCCACCATCGCGTAGATGCTCGCGTAGGCCGGGGCGATCGCGGCGCCTGCGGCGAGCAGCACCACCGCCATCGCGAGCACGCTGCCCGCCGCCGGCACGAGCGCGAAGTGGCCGGCGGTCAGTCCGCCGAGCACGAGCGTCAGGCCGGCCGCGCTCTGTGCGCCGCCACCGGCGCGCGCCGCCAGCAGCCCGCCGAGCAGCGAGCCGGCGCCCCAGATCCCGAGCAGCGGGCCGGCGGCCGCGGCACTCCCGCCCGCCTCGGTGGAGGCGGCCACGGCCACCTCGACCGCGCCGAACAGCGTGCCGACGGCCACGAGTGCGAGCACGAGCGTCCGGATCGCCGGCGCCCGCAGCGCGCCGCCGCGCCGCTCACGCGCCACGGGGCGGGGGCTCCACGCACGCGAGACCGGCTGGGCGGCGAAGGCAGCGGTGCCGAGCAGGACCACGAGCGCCGCGACGACGAGTGCGCCACCCGTCGACCACAGCACGCCGAGCCCGAGCGCCAGCGGCGGGCCGGCGATCCAGGTGAGCTCGACCGCCGAGGCGTCCACCGCGTAGGCGGCGCGGACGTCGGCGTCGTCGAGCAGCTCCGGGAAGAGGGCGCGCACGCAGGCACCGACCGGCGGCGTCGCAAGGCCGGCGAGCAGCGTGAGCGCCACGAGCAGCGGCAGCGGCGTGCCGGCCGGAAGCAGGGCCAGCGCGACGAGGACCACTGCCGCCGCGACGGCGCTCCCGAGCAGCACGACCGTCTGGCCGCGGCGGTCGACGAGGGCGCCGAGCAACGGGCCGCCGATCCCCAGCGAGACCGCGTAGGCGGCGGCCACGAGGCCGGCGGCTGCGAACGAGCCGCTCAGCTGCTCGGCGTGCACGAGCAGGCCGATCGCCGAGCATCGTCAACGGGAGCCGCGCGACAATCGAGATGGAGAGCAGGCGGCGGGCGCCGGGAGCTGGAGGAGATCGCGTTCATGGGAGCGATGCTACGTTTGCACTGGTGCACTGGGAAGATCCACTTTCGCGGCCTTGAACGAGACCAGTCAGCCCGTTGAGCTGCTGCTCACGATCAGCCGCGAAGGCCCCGAGACGCTCGTCGCGCAGATCGAGGGCCAGCTCCGCGTTGCGATCCGCGACGGCTCCCTGCGTCCCGGCGCTCAGGTGCCCTCGACGCGCGACCTGGCGCGCCAGCTGGGCGTCTCGCGCCGCGTAGTGGTGGATGCCTACGGGCAGCTCGCTGCCGAGGGTTACCTGCTGCTGCGGCAGGGGGCCCGCCCGCAGGTGTCCGAGGCCACTGCCGCGGGCGTGGCGAGCGAGCACGTCGCGACGGCACCGGCGCGCCCGCCGCGCTACGACTTCCGCCCGAGCGTCCCCGACGTGTCCGACTTCCCACGCAGCTCCTGGCTCCGCTCGCTGCGCCAGGCACTGGGCGCGATCGCCGACCTCGACCTCGGCTACGGCGACCCGCTCGGCGTCGAGGAGCTGCGCAGCGCGCTGTCCGACTATCTCGGCCGGGTGCGTGGCGTGGTCGCCGAGCCCGGGCGTGTGATCGTGACGAGCGGCTACACGCAGGGACTCGCGCTCGTGGCGCACGCGCTCGCGACCGGTGGCGCCAGGCGCATCGCGATCGAGGACCCGACCAACCCCCAGCAGAGGGACATCGTCGCGCGCGCCGGGCTCGAAACAGTCGCGGTCGGAGTCGACGAGCACGGCCTGCGCGTGAGCGAGCTCGGCGACGTCGACGCCGTGGTGCTGACACCAGCCCACCAGCACCCGACCGGCGTCGTGCTGAGCGGCGAGCGCCGCACGCGCGCTGCTCGGCTGGCTGCGCGAACGCGGTGGGATCGCGATCGAGGACGACTACGACGCCGAGTACCGCTACGACCGCGCCGCGGTCGGCGCGCTGCAGGGACTCGATCCCGAGCGGGTCGTCTACGCGGGCTCCTCGAGCAAGACGCTCGCGCCCGCCCTCCGGATCGGCTGGCTCGTCGCGCCGCCGGCGCTCGTCGAGCCGATCCGCGCCGAGAAGCTGCTCGCCGACCGCGGCACCGCGCGCATCGAGCAGCTCGCGCTCGCCGACTTCCTGAGGCGCGGCGACCTCGACCGCTATCTGCGCCGTATGCGCGTCCGCTACCGGGCGCGTCGCGACGCGCTCGTTGCGGCGGTCGAGGAGGAGCTCCCCGAAGCGACGATCCGCGGCATCGCGGCGGGTCTGCACGCGACCGTCGAGCTGCCGTCGGGCGCCGATGAGCGAGCGATCCAGGCCGAGGCGGCGCGGCGGCGCGTGCTGATCGCGGTGATGAGCGATGCACGCATCGGCGCGGCCCCGCTCCCGCCCGCGCTGCTGCTCGGCTACGCCCATACGCCCGAGCCCTCGATCGCCCCCGGGGTACGCGAGATCGCCGCCGCGGTGCGGGCCTGCGACTCTTGACGGCCGCTCCCATGGCCCACCGCTCCGACATCCGCAACGTCGCGATCATCGCGCACGTCGACCACGGCAAGACGACGCTCGTGGACGCCATGCTGCGCCAGTCCGGCGTGTTTGCCGCGCACGAGGAGGTCACCGACCGCGTGCTCGACTCGATGGACCAGGAGCGCGAGCGCGGCATCACGATCCTCGCCAAGAACGCGGCCGTGCGGTACGGCGGCGTGAAGTTGAACCTGGTCGACACGCCCGGGCACGCGGACTTCGGCGGCGAGGTCGAGCGCGGGCTGACGATGGTCGACGGGGTGATGCTGCTGGTGGACGCCTCCGAAGGGCCGCTGCCGCAGACGCGCTTCGTCCTGCGCAAGGCGCTCGAGGCCGGGCTGCCCGTGATCCTCTGCGTCAACAAGGTCGACCGGCCCGACGCGCGCATCTCCGAGGTCGTCGACGAGATCTATGCGCTCTTCATCGACCTCGACGCGAATGAGGAGCAGATCGAGTTCCCGATCGCCTACACGAACGCGAAGGCCGGCTGGGCGTCGCTCGAGCCCGGAGTGGAGGGAACGGACCTGCGGCCGCTGCTCGACCTGCTCGTCGAGCGCATCCCGGCGCCCGAGTACGACGAGTCGCACCCGCTGCAGGCGCGCGTCACCAACCTCGACGCCGACCCCTATGTCGGCCGGCTCGCGCTCTGCCGCATCCATCACGGCCGCATCTCGAAGGGGCAGACGGTCGCCTGGTGCCGGAGCGACGGCGAGGTCGAGAACGTGCGTGTGGCCGAGCTCTACGTGACCGAGGGCCTGCGCCGGCTCGCGGCCGAGGATGCCGCCGCCGGCGAGATCATCGCCCTCGCCGGAATCCCCGGGATCACGATCGGCGAGACGATCGCCGACGCGGCGGACCCGCGTCCGCTACCGGTGATCGCGGTCGAGGAGCCCGCGCTCGGAGTGACGATCGGGGTCAACAACTCGCCGCTCGCCGGGCAGTCCGGGACGAAGCTGACCGCGCGCCAGGTGCGCGACCGGCTCGAGCAGGAGCTCGTCGGCAACGTGGCCGTGCGCGTGCTCGAGACCGAGAAGCGCGACACCTGGGAGGTCCAGGGTCGTGGCGAGCTCCAGCTCGCCGTGCTCGTCGAGGCGATGCGGCGCGAGGGCTTCGAGCTCACGGTCGGCAAGCCGCAGGTGGTCACGCGCGAGGTCGACGGCGTCGTGCACGAGCCGATCGAGCGGCTCTCGATCGACGTACCGGATGACTTCCTCGGCGTGGTGACTCAGTTGCTCGCGCTGCGCAAGGGCCGCATCGAGAACATGGTCAACCACGGGACCGGCTGGGTCCGGCTCGAATTCCTGGTGCCGACGCGCGGCCTGATCGGATTCCGCACCGAGTTCCTGACCGAGACGCGCGGCTCGGGGATCCTGCATTCGGTGTTCGAGCGCTACGAGCCCTGGCAGGGCGAGATCCGCACGCGGCCGACCGGCTCGCTGGTGGCGGACCGCAGGGGCCCGACCGCCGGGTTCGCACTGCTCAAGTTGCAGGAGCGCGGCCAGCTCTTCGTCGCGCCCGGCGAGGAGGTCTACGAGGGAATGGTCGTAGGCGAGAACGCGCGCGCCGACGACCTCGACGTCAACGCGGTGCGCGAGAAGAAACTCACCAACATGCGCGCCTCCGGCTCGGACGAGACGGTCAAGCTCGTCCCCCACCACCGGCTCTCACTCGACCAGGCACTCGAGTTCATCCGCGACGACGAGTGCGTCGAGGTCACGCCCGACGGGGTGCGGCTGCGGAAGCTCGTGCTGGAGGCGGTCGCCCGCCAGAAGGCGGCGCGGGCGCGGCGGGCGCCGGCTTAGGCTCGACGCGCCACGGCGCGTCCTGACTTTGCCTTCGCTGAGCGGGTCAAGTCAGGACGGCTGCCTGAATCTTGCTCGCCAGCTGATCGACCCCCTTCCCCAGCCCTGACCCGGCCCGCGGAGACCGTCCGAACAGATCGGTTACCTTGTCGCCGTGCTCGCGCGACTCGCACGGCGTCGCACACGCCCGGTCCTGATCGCCGCACTCGCGGCGGCCACTGCGCTCGTGGCGGCCGCGCCGGCCGACGCCCGCTCGTTCGTCCTGCGCGCCACCGGCAGCCAGACGGGGCTCGGTGAGGTCCGCGCGATCGGCGACTTCAAGCCGTCCGTGAACCCGCGCCTGCGCGCCGCGGTGCGTGCGTTCGGACAGCCCGACCGCAGGCGCGGCGGTGGCGAGATCTGCCGCGTCCGCTGGGATCGCTTCGGGCTCACGATCATCTTCCAGAACTTCGGTGGCGTCGACTCGTGCGGGCCGCGCGGCCTGGCGCAGAAGGCCGTCGTGACCGGCGACCGGCCCTGGCGCACCACGAAGGGGCTGCGCCTGGGCGACAGCGTCGCCCGGATCCAGCAGCTCCACCCGAGCGCCCGCCGCACCCCGCGGGGCTTCCGGATCATCTCCGGGATCCTGCCGTTCGGCAGGCCGGTGCCCTACGCGGTGCTGGGCGCACGGCTCCAGGGCGGCGACGTGAGCGCCTTCACGCTGTTCGTCGGCGCCGCCGGCGACTGATCCGCAGCTAGCTCCCCGGCCCGAGCCGCTCGCGCCGGTCGCCGCCGCCCACACCGAGGCCCTCCGCTCCGGCGATCAGGCCCGCGGCCGCGATCACGCCCACGATGGTGCCGAGGAAGTTGAGCTCCCAGATGTCGCCGGTACCGATCGCGCTCGCGACGATGCCACCGATGAGCGCCCCGCCGATGCCGAGCAGGACCGTCATGAGCATGCCGATGTGCTGGCGCCCCGGCAGCACGAGCCGGGCCAGCACGCCGATGACGATTCCGATGATGATGAGTCCGAGAATCTGCACGTATCTCTTGTTTCCGCCCTGGGCCTGGGCAAAACCGCGCTACGCCTCGACCGGCACGTAGTCGAAGCGCCTGACGTCGACCACACCGCCGTCCGTGAGGCGGAGCTCCGGGATCACCGACAGGGCGAAGAACGACAGCTGCATGAACGGCTCCTCCACCGTCGTGCCGAGCCGGGATGCCGCGGCCTCGCCGAGCGCCGCCAGCTGACCCGCGACCTCGGCGGCGGGCAGGTCGCTCATGAGGCCGGCCAGCGGCAGCGGCACCTCGCCGGCCACCTGGCCGTCGAGCACGGCGACCTGGCCGCCACCCAGCTCCGCCAGCCGGGCGACCGCGAGCGCCATGTCCGCGCCTGCGCCGGGTGCTCCCACGGTCACGCAGTTGTGGCCGTCGTGCGCGACGGTCGAGGCCATCGCGCCGCGCTCGATGCCAAAGCCGGTCGCGTAGCCGAGACCGATCCGGCCCGTCGCGTGGTGGCGCTCGACTACGGCGGCGTGCGCCAGGTCCGCGCCTGGCTCGCCCACGGTGAGCACTCGCTCGCGCGTGCTGATGCTGCGGCTCTCGACTCCGACGGCGCGCACGCGCGTTCCCGGCGGGTGCGTGAGCACCAGTTGCTCCGCTACAGGCAGGCTTCCGAGATGCATCGTGCCGCGCAGCAGCTCGGGGATCGGAGCCGAGGGCACCGCGCCCGCCACGATCTCGCCGTCCGCCGCGACGAGCCGGCCGGCCTGCCACACGCGCGCCGGCCTCCACGTGCCGAGCTCGTCGAAGCAGAGGACGTCGGCCTGCTTGCCGGGCCCAAGGCTGCCGAGCGAGTCGAAGCGGTGGTAGCGGGCCGGGTGCGTGCTCGCCAGCAGCAGCGCGTCGACCTCGGAGACGCCGGCGGCGACCGCCAAGCGCGCGCAGTCGTTGATATGGCCGGCGCGCAGGAGCGTGTCGGGCTCGCGGTCGTCGGTGCAGAGCGCCGCAAGCTCGGGGCCGTGCTCCAGGACGTCGGGGATCAGCGCCTCGAGGTTCTGGCTGGCGGAGCCCTGCCGGATGAAGACCCACATGCCCTTGCGCCGCCGCTCGATCACCTCGTCGAGCGTCGTCGACTCGTGGTCGGACTCGACGCCGGCGGCGAGGTAGGCGTCCAGGTCGCGGCCGAGAACGCCAGGGCTGTGGCCGTCGACCCGCCGTCCCCCGGCCGCGCGGATGCGCGCGAGCATCTCGGGGTCGCCTGCGATCACGCCCGGGAAGTTCATGACCTCCGCCACTCCGCGGGCCCCGTGCTCCTCGATCAGATCGCGGATGTCGTCCGCGAAGAGCGCCGCCCCGGAGCTCTCGAACGGCGACGCCGGGACGCAGCTCGAGGCGTAGACCCCGAACGTGAACGGAAGCGGCGCGGCCGCCTCGGCCAGCGCCACGACGCCCGGAACGCCGAGCACGTTTGCGACCTCGTGCGGGTCGGCGGCCACGGCCGTGGTGCCGTGCGGAAGCACCGTTCGCACGAACTCGTCGATCCAGAGCTTGGTCGACTCGAGGTGCATGTGGGCGTCGATGAAGGCCGACGTGAGCGCGCTGCCGCCGACGTCGACGACCTCGTGGGCGTCGCGCTCGCCCCAGCCGGCCACGACGCCGTCGGCGATCGCGAGGGCGGTCTCGACCCACTCGCGCCGGGCCGGGCTGAACACGCGGCCACCGGTGAGCAGCAGGTCGGCGGGCTCGTCGCCGCGCGCTACGGCGATCGCCCGTGGGGACGCCTGGGGGCGCGTCATCGCGCTGGCGCTACTCGCAGAACGGCACGCGCGGGACGGCGATCAGGATCGTCCGCTTCGTGTCGACGTCGACGGCGAACTGGATCCGGCCGCCGCCGTTCGGCGGGATCTTGACGAGCGTGATGCCGAACTGAGCGTCGGTGGAGTGGTCGACGCGCGCGCGCGGGAAGGCCGTGCGGATCCGCCGGATGCGCGCGCCGATGCCGACCCCGCGCGCACGCGCACCGCCGCGCACCACGATCGTGCGGGCGCGGCGCGGCGTGCTCGTCGAGAAGTCCACGCTGCCGCTGAGCGGCGCGAGCAGGCGCGCCGAGCGCGCGTTCGGCCCGGCGGGCTCGCAACCTCTGCGCAGGCGCCCGATCAGGCCCTGCTGGCGGAGCTGCGCGGCGGTCATGCCGAGCTTGACGGCGCCCACCCCGGCGGGGGTGATGCGCTGCGCGGAGCCGGCGGCCTCCGGGCTGCGATCGGCTTGGACGGCTACGGGGACGAGGAGGCAGGCGGGCAGCACGACTGCTGCGACGAGGCCCCAGCGGGAGCGCGGCATCGCGGCATCGTAGCGCCGCCCCGGCTAACCGGCGATCGCAAGCTGGCGGCCCTGGGCGAGCAGCTCGCCCTCGCGCGAGAAGATCTCCGCCTCCTCCTCCAGAAAGCCATGCCGTGCCAGCCGCGTTCGGGAGCGGCAGAGCGCCCAGTCGTGCTCGCGCGGCAGCCGGCCGCGGAGATGGACCGTGAGCTCGAGCGTGGGGACCGCGAGTGGCTCGGTCCGCACCGCGAACACAGCGGGGAACCATGAGTCGGTGAACGCGACCAGCGCGGCGGCGTCGAGCGGGCGCTCGTCGCGCAGCCGCAGCCAGCCGCCCGTGAGCGCCTCGTCGCCGCCGCCGAGCGTCGGCGTCCCGATCGCGGGCAGGTAGTCGAACTGCCGGCTGAAGGGCGGCGCGTCGGGCGCGCTGGGCAGCCCGGCGGTCTCGTCCGGGGGGCTCACCACGGGCGTATCGAGCTGGTCGAGCTCGATACCGTCGCGCTCGTCGGCGAAGACGGCAGCGGCGGTCGCCATCAGGCGGCCCTCCTGCACGAGCCGCGCGCGCATGAAGCTCACCGAACGGCCGTGCCGGTCCGCCTCGACCTGCACCTCGGCCGGCCCCTCGCTCGGCCGGCCCAGGTAGTGCAGCGTGATCGAGCGCAGCGGCCGCGCGGCCAGCTCGGGCGTGGCGCTGAGCGCGCGCACGACGATCGCTCCGAGGTAGCCGCCGTTCGGCCCGGCCCCGACCCACCAGTCCGGGCTGATGTCGCAGCCGTAGATCCCGTCGCCGCGCGGCTCGACGCCGGTGTCGCGCTCGAAGTCGCCCATCGCGGGCGGCAAGACTAGCCACGCCCGTCGCCGTGGCCATACTGGGCGCCGATGGAGGCCGCAAGCCGCAGCGCCCGCATGACGCTCCGGACCGAGGAGACCGTCAAGCCGCTCGAGCTCTTCTTCGACCTGGTCTTCGTGCTGGCCATCACCCAGTGCACGCAGCTGATGGCCGACGATCCGACCTGGGAAGGGCTCGCCCGCGGGCTGCTCGTGCTCGGCGTGCTGTGGTGGTCATGGGTCGGCTACTCGTGGCTGACGAGCGTGGTCAACCCCGAGGAGGGGCTCGTCCGCTTCGCGATCTTCGGGGCGATGGCGGCGCTGCTCGTGGTGGCGCTGTGCGTGCCCGAGGCGTTCGGAGACCTCGGTCTGCTGTTCGCGTGTGCCTACTTCGTCGTCCGCATCGGGCAGGTCACCCTGCTGTACGCCGCGGGCCGCGGCGACCCAGGGCTGCGACGCTCGGTCGCCGGGCTGGCCGTCGGCACGCTTATCGGGACGAGCATCCTGATCGTTGCCTCGTTCACCGACGGCTTACTGCAGGGAGGGCTGTGGGCGCTGGCCCTGGCACTCGACGTCGGCGAGCCGTACCTGTTCGGCTCCGAGGGCTGGAAGCTCTCACCGCGCCACTTCGTCGAGCGCCACGGGCTGATCATCATCATCGCGCTGGGCGAGTCGATCGTTGCGATCGGCGCCGGAGTTGAGGGCGAGGTCGATGCCGGCGTGGTCGTGGCCGCGGTGCTCGGCGTGGGCGTGGCCGCGGCGCTCTGGTGGCTCTACTTCGACGTCGTCGCGCTCGTGGCCGAGCGGCGCCTGACCCAGGCCGAGCCCGGAAAGGAGCAGAACGAGATCGCGCGCGACTCGTTCTCCTACCTCCACTTCCCCATGGTGGCCGGCATCGTGCTGCTCGCTCTGGGGCTGAAGAAGACGATCGGGCACGTCGAGGACCCGCTCAAGATCGAGGTGGCGACGGCCATGCTGGGCGGGACGGCGATCTACCTGCTCGCGCACGTGGCGTTCCGCTGGCGCAACGTCCATCGCTTCAGCACGCAGCGGCTGATCTGCGCCGCCGCACTGCTGGCGCTGATCCCGCTCGCCACCGAGATCGCGTCGCTGGCGACGCTCGCGATCGTGCTGGCACTGCTGGCCGTGCTGATCGCCTACGAGACGGTGCACTTCGCCGACCTCCGCGAGCGGCTGCGGCACCAGGTCGAGGCCGAGTAGCTACGGCACGTTCGGATTGACCCCCGGGTCGGGCGAGGGCTGGTTGTCGTGCACGCCGTGCTCGAGGTGCGGCGGCTCCGGCTCGGGGCCGTCGAGGTCGTTGGCCGGGTCGGGCACCTCGCTGTCAGCGAGCGGCTCGGCCCCGGCGCGCCTGAGGCGGAGCGCGCCCCAGCACTCGTCGAGCTCCTTGCGCACCGAATGCAGCCGCTTGTGCTCGGTGTCGGTGAGGCCGCCGGACTCACTCGCTCGCCAGAGCCGGTGCTCCTCCTCGACAAGCGCCTCGATGCGGTCGAGTACAGGTTGGTCGTTCATGCGTGGAGGGTAGTTCCAACGGCATGGATTACCGCGTGCTCAAGGCAGCCGACGCCTTCTGGCGCTACCCGGACGCCCGAAGGCGCCTCCCCCGGAGCTCGAAGGCGCCAAGTAGCGCCGCCCGCGTTTCCCGGCGCAGCCGCGTCGGGTATGGCCCAGGCATGCTTCGCAAGGCGCTACCCATCACCGTGCTCGCGCTCGCCCTGCTCGTACCGGCGGCACCCGCTGGATCCGGCGCGCAGAGCTCGATTCCGCTGCCGGCGGAGTTCCGCCCCGAGGGCATCGCCTCGGGCAAGGGCGACCGCTTCTACGTCGGCTCGATTCCACTCGGCGCCGTCTACAGCGGCTCCTACCGCACCGGCGAGGGCGCCGTGCTCGTGCCGCCGCATCCGGGCCGCAACCACACCGGGCTCAAGGTGGACACGCGCTTCGATCGCCTGTTCGTCTCGGGTGGAGAGTCGAAGGGCATCTACGTCTACGACGCGCGCACGGGCGCGGATGTCGCGACCTTCCCGCTGCCCGACGCAGGCTTCGTCAACGACGTCGTCCTCACTCACAACGCCGCCTACTTCACCGACTCGCTCGTGCCTCAGCTCTACCGGGTGGGCATCCGGCGCAATGGCGAGCTGACGCCGCCGCAGCGCATCACCTACTCGGGCGACCTGCAGTTCACGACCGGCTTCAACGTCAACGGCATCGACACGCTCTCGAACGGGCGCCGGCTCGTCGTGGTGCAGAGCAACACCGGCAAGCTGTTCAGCGTCAACGGCCGCACCGGTGTGACGCGCGAGATCACACTCGACCAGCCGCTGCCGATGGGCGACGGCATCCTGCGCCGCGGCAGCACGCTGTACGTGGTCCAGAACCGGATCAACCGCATCGCCGCGGTCAAGCTCGACCAGCGCGAGCGAAGCGGAGTCGTGCGCCGCTTCCTGACCGACCCGCGCTTCGATGTTCCGACGACCATCGCGCCATTCAAGGACTTCATCTACGCCGTCAACGCGCGCTTCGGCCTGCCGGACGACGATGACGACGACATAGTGCGCGTGCGCGACTCGCACCATTAGGATCGCCCCCATGGGCAGGGCACGGCGTCTCGCGACGATCCTCGCGCTCGTCTCGGTCGCCGTGCTCGGCACGGCGGACGCGAGCGCGGCCAAGACCGTATGGCTGTGTAAGCCGGGGCTCAAGGCGAACCCCTGCATGCCGAGCCTGTCGACCACGGTCTTCTCGCCCACGGGGCAGGTGCTGCGCACCGAGCACCCGCGCAGGGTCAGGCGGCCGAAGTTCGACTGCTTCTACGTCTACCCGACCGTCTCCGACCAGCCGACCCTGCAGGCCAACCGCCGCATCGACCCCGAGCTGCGCTCGATCGCGCTCTACCAGGCGGCGCGCTACTCGCAGGACTGCCGGGTGTACGCGCCGGTCTACCGGCAGCTCACGACCAGCGGAATCCTGAGCCCGGACACGTCGCCGCAGATGCGCGCGCGGGCGTACGGCGACGTGCGCGAGGCCTGGCACACCTACCTGCGCCGCTTCAACCGCGGCCGCGGCGTGGTGCTGATCAGCCATTCGCAGGGCACCTTCGTGCTGCGCGAGCTCGTCAGACGCGAGATCGACCGGAGGCCGGCGGTGCGCCGGCGGCTGATCTCGGCGCTGCTACTCGGCGGAAACGTCATGTCCGGTGAGTTCAGGAACGTGCCGGCCTGCCGCGCGGAGCGCCAGCTCGGCTGCGTCATCGCCTTCTCGGCCTACGGCGGACCGGTGCCGAAGGACTCGCTCTTCGGCCAGCCCCAGGACGGTCACGAGGCGATCTGCACGAACCCGGCCGCGCTCGGCGGCGGCTCCGCCCCCATCGACCCTGTCTTCCCGGGTGTGCCGTTCGCGCCGGGCACCAGCATCGGCGCGCTCACCATCGCCACCGGCGCGCCCATGCCGAGCGTGCGCACCGCCTGGCGCTCGTTCCCGGGGAGCTACAGCGCGCGCTGTTCGAAAGCGGACGGCGCCAGCGTGCTCCAGGTCTCGCCGCGCGGCGGGGCGACGCCGCTCAATGCCGTCCCGACGCCGAACTGGGGCCTGCACGTGACAGACGCCAACATCGCCCTCGGCAACCTCATCGAGCTGGTGCGCCACCAGGCGCGCAGCTACCTGCGCAGCCGCTGAGATGGGCCGTCGCAGCCGGCGCCGCGAGGGAAAGGGCAAGGCGCCTCGCTCGACCACGGATTACACCGACGCCGAGGGCAACGTGCTCACGCTGCGCGACGAGCTGAGCGCGGGGACGCGGGCGAAGCTCGACGCGCTCGAGGCGAAGCCGGCCGCGAGCGCCGAGGACCGCTGGCAGCGCCGCGGCGAGTTCCTCTTCGAGCGCCTGGCGGTGCGCTGGGAGATCAGCGGGCTGCCGCTCGAGGGGCAGCGCGAGCTGCTCGGGCGCTACCGGATGGCGAGCGTGGACGAACGGCGCTGGGTGCGCGAGGTGCTCGACGAGCACCTGCGCACCCATATGCCGAGTTGATTACCTGGCCGTGGCCAGCTTGATGCGGAAGCCCGTCGGGCTGCCGGGCCCGCGCGAGAAGCCCGCGGTCCGGGCGTTCACGACCCACGGCGACGGCAGGTCGCCGGTCGGGTCGTCCAGGAACTGGTCGAACAGCCGCGTCGACTGCGAGCAGCTGAGCCTGCCCCGCACCCAGACGTTGTAGGTGCCCTTGGGCAGGACGAGCCGTCCGATGCTGTCGTTGTGGAGCACGCGGAAGGTCGGGCAGCGCGTCTCCCCGCGGACCGGGTAACGACCGCCGCTCGAGCCGCCGCCGTCGTCGACGTACGGCTTGATCCGGAAGCCGATGTGGCGGCTCCCCCGCATGAAGCTGCCCGTGGTCGGGTCGACGAACCACGGCCGCGGCAGGATGCCGTCGAAGTCCTGCAGGAACTGGGCGAGCAGCGTGGACGCCCGCGAGCAGCTGGGGCCGGAGTAGCCGAGCAGCGTTATCCGATAGCGGCCCTTCGGGATCGAGAAGCTGCCGATGTGGTCGTTGTGCAGCACCGTGAAGTAGCCGGCGCAGACGCGGCTCGAGGGCGGGTGTGGCGGGTTGGGCGGGATCGGCGGGGTCGGCTGTCCCTGCGTGATGCGGAAGCCGACGCTGCTGCCGCGACCGGCGCGGAAGGTGCGCGTCGCGTTGTCCGCCACCCACGGGCGGGGCAGGCGCCCGTCCCAGTCCTCGAGGAACTGGCTCAAGAGATGTGATGCCTCCGTGCAGCCCATCGTCGCTGTGTCGAGCACGGTGATCGTGTAGGGGCCGGCCGGGAGCTGCATCGCGCCGATGCGGTCGTTGTGCAGCACCTCGAAGGAGCCAGGGCAGGTGGCTTCGGCCGCTGAGGCCGACGGGGCGAGTGCGAGGGCCAGAGCGGCCGTCGCGACAAGCCCCGTGAGAGTCCGTTTGATTGGGGTCATGGGCCGCACCCTAAGGGATGGGACCGCGACGCCCGCGAGCGATTAACCGGCGCCCAACACGGGCTCGGGCGGCTCCATCCCCGCCGCCTGGCGGGCGTCGCGGCCGGCCGCGGACACGAGCGTCGCCGCGTGCCGGACCGCTCCGGCGATCGCGAGCAGCGGCGCGGGCGGCTCGATGCGCACGTCGACCTCCGCCGGCGGCTCAGGCCTGGGCGCGGGCGGCGGCGCGCTCCGCGCCCTGCGCGCGGGGGCCGGGATCCCGGTCGCCTCGCCGCCGCGTCCACCGCAGCTCCGCACCGCGTCGGCGATCAGGCGGCCGCGCAGCGCATAGCCCTCCGGCCGGGCGTGGACGCCGTCGTCGTAGAGGATCCCCGGCGTGCTGGTGGCGACGCCGTACCAGTCGACGAGCTGGACGCCCGGGTTGTCGAGCGCGAATCGCTCGAGCGCGGCGTTCATGCCGTCGACGCTGAAGCCGTTGTAGGGCGGGCGCAGCACGGTGGCGACGACGAGGCAGCGGTCGCCGGTCGCGGCGCGCGCCGCCTGCAGGTTCGCGTAGAAGGCGTCGGGATTGCTCGGGTCGTCGTTCGTGCCCATGTCGAAGACGACGACGGTGTGCTCCGGGCTCAGCCTCGCACGCAGCGCCTCGAGACCCTCCGCGCTCCGGCGGCTCTGGCGGTCGTCCGATTCGACCGGGATGGCTCCCAGCTGCTGCTCCAGGTAGGGCCCCGTCCCCACCTGGAGGCTGTCCCCGATCACGAGAACGCTTCCGGCCCCGGTTTGGGCGGTCGCGGGCCCGCCCGTGAGAAGCACGGCCGCTGCGCCAGCCAGAATCATCGCCGTGAGTTTCCCCACAATCGAGTTCGCGGCCTTCTTCGTGGTCGTGTTCATCGTCTCCTGGGCGCTCATGCCTCACCCGAGAGCATGGCGGCCGTTCATCCTGCTCGCGTCATACGTCTTCTACGGGTGGGTGGACTGGCGCTGGGTCCTGCTCCTGATCGGGTCGAGTGTCGTCAACACGTTCGCGGCCCAGGTGATTGCGCGCTCGGAGTCGCAGGTCGCGCGCAAGCGCGCGCTCGTCCTCGCGGTCACGTTCGACCTGGCGCTTCTGGGCACCTTCAAGTACTTCGGCTTTTTCGTCGACGAATTCAACTCCCTTCTTGATGGCGTCGGCCTCGGGTCGCCGCTCCCGATCGTCCAGATCGTCCTGCCGATCGGCATCTCGTTCTTCACCTTCCAGGCGATCTCGTACGTGGTCGACGTCTACCGCGGCGAGACGCGCGCGGCGTCGCTCATGGACGTCGCGATCCTGCAGGCGTTCTTCCCCCACCTGGTCGCCGGGCCGATCGTCCGCGCGAACGAGCTGCTGCCGCAGCTGCGCACGCCGCGCGATCCGCGCGCGGTGCTCGCCGGCCCCGGCCTCTTCCTGATCGCCGGCGGGCTGCTCAAGAAGACGGTCATCGCGGACGAGCTCGCGCGCCAGGTGGTCGACCCGGTCTACAACGATCCCGTCGCCCACTCCGGCGGCGAGATCCTGCTCGCCTTCTACGCCTTCGCCGCCCAGATCTACTGCGACTTCTCCGGCTACACGGACATGGCGATCGGCATCGCCCTGCTGCTCGGCTTCCAGCTCCCGCAGAACTTCAACCGTCCCTACACGGCGCTGTCGCTCCAGGATTTCTGGCGACGCTGGCACATCACGCTCTCGCGCTGGCTGCGCGACTACCTCTACATCCCGCTCGGCGGCAATCGCAAGGGCGAGGGCAAGACCTATCGCAACCTGATGATCACGATGCTGCTCGGCGGGTTCTGGCACGGCGCGTCGTTCACCTTCCTGTTCTGGGGCGGCATCCACGGCACCGCCCTCTCGATTGAGCGCTGGGGCCGCACGCATCACCCCGGCTTCCGGCTGCCGAAATGGCTTGCGTGGTTCGTGACCTTCAATGTCGTATGCGTTGCCTGGGTCTTCTTCCGCGCCCCCAACCTCTCGACTGCGTTCGACATCCTGGGCGGGATCGGGCTCTCCGGGCCGTCCCCGCTCGTCACGCTCCCTATGGTGTTCCTCGTCGTTGCGGCGATCGCCGTGCAGTTCTTCCCGCAGGACATGTGGAGGCGCGCGGAGGCCTGGCTCGTCGCGCGTCCGGTGGCATTCCAGGGGATCGCCATCGGCGCGCTGATCGTCGCCGCCGACGCCGCCGTCGGCCAGCAGGGCGTCGCACCCTTCATCTACTTCCAGTTCTGACCCATGGACCCCAAGCGCAACCGAGACCTCATGATGCCCGCGGGCCGGGTGCTCGGCGTCATGCTGATCGCGCTCGGGATCGCGGCGCTGTTCAACTCAGAGGCGATCGTGCGCGCCGGCGAGGGCATGAAGCAGGGGACGACGCGCGACATCGTGCTCTCCGTCGCGCGGCCGCTCGACGACGTGGCCGGGGCGATCGGGCTGCACCTGCCGCGCGAGGGGCTCGACCTCGCCTTCGGGCAGGAGGACAAGACCGGCTCGGGCACGGAGCTCGAGGAGGGCTCGACGGCGATCCTGCGCCGGGGCGGGGCGAGCCAGGAGCGGCGACAGGCGCCCTCCTTCCGGCAACCCACTCGGCAAGACCCGATCGAGGTGCTCGTGACCGGCGACTCGGAGGCCGAGTTCCTCGGCCAGCGCCTCACCGACCAGGCGAAGCCGGGCCTGCTCGAGGTGGAGACGGTCGCCCAGAACGCCACCGGGCTCACCAATCCCGACTTCTTCAACTGGGAGATCAATGCCCAGCAAGAGATGGACTCGCGCGACCCGGATGCCGTCGTGATGGCGATCGGCGGCAACGACGGCTTCAACGTCGAGGCGGGCGGGCAGCTGTACGGCCCGAGCGACCCCGAGTGGCAGACCGAATTCGCTCGCCGCGTGGCGGTCGTGGCGAAGACGTTCAGCGGCGACGGCAAGCGGCCCGTCTACTGGGTGCCGCCGCCGACGGCGCGGGACGGCGACCTGAACTCGATCTACGCGACCCAGAACCGCGCCGTCGAGCAGGCCGTGGCGGCCGTGCCGGGGCTGCGCTACGTCGACGTGTACTCGACGCTCGCGGGCGGCAAGTACTCGGACAGCCTCCGGATCGACGGGCGCAAGGTGCTCGCGCGGCAGTCGGATGGCGTGCACTTCTCGCGCGAGGGGGCGGTCGCTCCGGCGCGGCTCGTGCTCGACCAGATGGCCAAGGACTACCCGGCGCTCGACGAGAAGGACGGGCCATGAGGCGCTTGGTGTTGGTCGCCCTCCTGGTCCTGCTACTCGCGCCGGCTGCGCCTTCGGCCGCTCTGCCGGTGGACGCGTCGCGCACGCGCAGCCTGCTCGTGAACGGCGACTCGCTCGCCGTCGGCACGGCGCCCTACCTGCCGCGCGCGCTGCGGCGCTGGCGGGTCACCCAGTCCACGGCGATCAGCCGCCACGCCTTCGAGGGCGCCTCGATCATGCGCGCCTATGGGCGCAACCTGCCGCGCGTGATCCACGTGAGCCTGGGGACGAACGACGACCCGCGCAGCCTGTCGGGGTTCCAGGCCGCGATCCGCGAGGTCATGGCGGTGGCCGGGCCGCGTCGCTGCGTGGTCTGGGCGAACATCGTGCGGCCGCCGGTCGCGGGCGCGAGCTACGCCGGCTACAACCGCGTGCTGCGGGAGGAGTCGAAGCCGCGCGAGAACCTGCGCGTCGTCGACTGGGCCCGCATGGTCCGCCAGAACCCCGGCTGGCTGGCGGGCGACGGCGTCCACGTCTCCGCCACGGGCTACCAGTACCGGGCGAGCCGGATCGCCGAGTCGGTGCGCCGCTGTCACAACTGAGCGCTGCTCAGTTGAGCGACGGATCGGTCGGCATCGTCGCGAGCAGCCGGTACTTGCCGCCCTTGCGAGCGAGCGCGTCCGACCAGAGGTCGCCGTCCACGAACGGGTCGTCGACGGCCGCGTCGGTGACGATCCAGGCCTCCTCCTCGAGCTCGCCGTCGAGCTGGCCGGCGGACCAGCCCGCGTAGCCGGCGTAGACCCGCACACGCCGCAGGGAATCGTTCGTGCCGTCGGGGTCGAGCGTGCCGAGCGTGCCGACCACCTGCGTGCTCGCCTCCTCCGGGCGCTCGAAGTCGCCCAGCGCGACCACCGACTGCGGCGACACCGGCCCACCGAGCCGAACCGGCTGGTCCGCGCCCGGCAGGTCGGCGAGCGCGGGCACGGCGTCGGAGACGCGCGTCTCGGAGGTGCGGTTCAGCACCACGCCCATGGCGCCGTCGGGCGTGTGCTCGAGCACGAGGATCACCGTGCGCCTGAAGTAGTCGAAGAGCGACGGCGCCGCGATCAGGAGCTGTCCGCGTTTGCTGTCCGGCACAGAGTTAGATTCTGCGGCATGGACGCGAAACTCGACGTCGGCCGCGTGTTCGAGCAGATCTTCCGGATCTACCGGCAGCAGTTCGGGCTGCTGATCGGGGGTGCGCTCGCGATATACGTGCCCGTGGCCATCGTCAACGGCCTGCTGTACGACTCAGGTGGCTTCTTCCTCACCCTGATCGCGAACGCGATCGCCCTGGTGGCGAGCTACCTGTACCAGGGCATGGTCGTCGAGGCCGCGCGCGACATCCTCGACGGGCGCCGCGACCAGTCGATCGGCGGGCTCTTCAGGAGCGCCGGAGCCGTGGTCGGCACGCTGATCGCCGTCGGCATCCTCGCCGGTATCGCGATCGCGATCGGCTTCGTGCTGCTCATCATCCCGGGCCTCTTCCTGATCACGATCTGGGCGGTGATCGTGCCCGTGGTCGTGATCGAGCGGAGCGGCGTCCTCGAGGCGTTCGGGCGCAGCCGCGAGCTCGTGAAGGGAAGCGGCTGGCAGGTCTTCGGCGTCCTCGTGCTGCTCTTCCTCGCCGTCATCGTCGTCCAGGTGCTGATCGCCGCCATCCTCGGCGGCATCTTCGACTCGATCTTCGGGTTCGCGATCGGCATCCTGATCACCAGCCTCTTGCTGGCGCCGCTCACCGCGCTGGCCGCCTCGGTCATCTACTTCGAGCTGAAGGCGATCAAGGGCGAGCCCGTCCTGGCGACCGGCCCCGGTGGCGCGCCGACCGAGCCGGTAGCGCCCGCTCCCGGCGCGGCGGCCCCGGCCACACCGGAGCGCCCCGCCACGCCGGACCCACCGGCGGCGGCGGAGCAGCCACCGCCGGAGCGGTAATCCCCACTGATTGAACGATTCGTGGGGCTACAGCCCCGCGAACTCTTCAATCAGTGTTGGGCGATGGCCCGAGCCTCCGCCACGAAGCGCGCGGCCAGCTCGCGCCCGAGCTCGTTCTGCGCACCGATCCGCCTGGCGGTCTCGGCGCGAAGCACCTCCGGGTCGAGGCCCGTGGCCGCCGCCTCGTAGTCGTCGTAGAACTCGTCGATCCACGAATCGGCGTCGGCCCCGGTGACCTCGGCGTGGAACTGCAACCCCCACGCCGGCCGCTCCGCCAGTCGGAAGACCTGCAGGCACGCCGGGTTGCGCGCCAGGGCGGTCGCGCCGGGCGGCAGCGGCGACTCATAGGAGTGCCACTGCAGCACCTCGAACTCCGGCGCGAGCGGTCCGACGAGCGGATCGTCCCGGCCCTCCTCGGTGACCTGGACGGGGAACCAGCCGATCTCGGGAGTGGCGGCGTGGTGCGGACGGGCCCCCGCGACCTCGGCGAGAAGCTGGGCGCCCAGGCAGACACCGAGCAGCGGCGTGCCCCGTTCGAGCGCGTCCCGCAGCAGCGCCTTCTCGGCCCGAAGCCACGGATGCTTCTCCTCGTGGTCGACGTGCATCGAGCCGCCGAACGCCATCACCGCGTCGAACCCGTCGAGCTCGGGCGCCGCGCCGTTCTTGGGCGGCATCCATTCGACCCACTCGACGCCGGGAACCTCGCCGAAGACGCCGGCGCCGGCGTTGTCGTGGATGACGATCGAGAGGACCCTCATTCGGGCGTGAGGTAGGCGGCGGACAGGCCGCCGTCGACCATGAAGGTGGTGGCGTTGACGTAGGTCGACTCGTCGCTCGCCAGGAAGAGCGCGCCGTTCGCGATCTCGCGCGGCTCCGCGAACCGGCCCGGCGGCAGGTGGACGTAGCGGCGCTGCGCCTTCGCCGGATCCTTCGCGAACAGCTCCTGCAGTAGTGGCGTGTTGACCGGCCCAGGGCAGAGCGCGTTGACGCGCACGCCCTGGCGCGCGAACTCGACCCCCAGCTCCCGTGACATCGCGAGCACGCCGCCCTTCGACGCGGTGTAGGAGATCTGCGACACGGCTGCGCCCATCACCGCGACGAACGAGGCGGTGTTGATCACCGAGCCGCCGCCGCCGTCGATCAGGTGCGGGATCCCGTACTTGCAGCAGTAGAAGACCGAGGCGAGGTTGACGTCCTGGACGCGCCGCCAGGCCTCGTAGTCCGTGTCGAGGATCGAGCGGTCGTCCTCGGGCGAGATGCCGGCGTTGTTGAAGAGGACGTCGATGCGACCGAGCTCATCGCGCACGCGGGTGTAGAGGGCGCGCACCTGCTCCTCGTCGGTGACGTCCGCCTGGATCGCCAGGTCGCCCGCGGCATCGGGGCTCAGGTCGACGCCGACTACGCGCGCGCCCTCCGACATGAACAGCTCAGCCGACTCGCGGCCGATGCCGCTCGCCGTGCCGGTGATGACGCATACCTTCCCCTCGAGCCTTCCGGCCACCCTCACTCCCCCGTCGCGTAGTAGACGTTCTTGACCTCGGTGTAGTGCTCGAGCGCGTGCGGCCCGAGCTCGCGGCCGAAGCCGGACTGCTTGAAGCCGCCGAACGGGGTCGAGACTCGCACCGACGTGTTCGAGTTGATCGAGATGACACCGGTGTCGATCGCCCGCGCCACGCGCAGGGCCTTGGCGCCGTCACGCGTCCAGATCGAGCCGGAGAGCCCGTAGATCGTGTCGTTGGCGAGCCGGATCGCCTCCCGCTCGTCGCGGAACGGGATCACGCACGCGACCGGCCCGAAGATCTCCTCGCGCGCGGCGCGGTCGTCGTTCGACACCGGGGCGAGCACGGTCGGCGCAAACCAGAAGCCCTTGCCCTCCGGCGCGCTGCCGCGGATCGCGACGGGCGCGTCGTCGCCGACGAACGAGGCGACCGTGTCGCGCTGGTCCGCCGAGATCAGCGGGCCCATCTCGGTGTCGGCGTCGAGCGGGTCACCCACGCGCACGGCCTCGACGGCCTCCTCGAGGGCGTCCATGAAGCGGTCGAGTGCCGAGGACTCGACGAGGATCCGCGAACGCGCGCAGCAGTCCTGCCCCGCGTTCCCGAAGACGGCGCCCGGCGCCGCGCGCGCCGCCCGCTCCAGGTCGGCGTCGGCGAAGATCACGTTCGCGGACTTGCCGCCGAGCTCGAGCGTCACGCGCTTGATCGTGTCGGCCGCCAGCGCCTGGACGCGGCGGCCGACCGCCGTCGAGCCCGTGAACGCCACCTTGGCGACGTCGGGATGCTGGGTGATGCGCTCGCCGACCGTGCGCCCGGGACCGACGACCACGTTGAGGACGCCATGGGGAAGGCCGGCGTCGAGCGCGATCCGCTCGAGCTCGACCGCCGTCAGGGGGGTCAGCTCGGCGGGCTTCAGCACGACCGTGTTGCCGGCGGCGAGCGCGGGACCGAGCTTCCAGGAGGCGATGGCGAGCGGGAAGTTCCAGGGCGTGATCAGACCGACGACGCCGAGCGGCTCGCGAAAGGTCACGTCGATCCCGCCCGCCACCGGGATGCTCGAGCCGAGCAGGCGCTCCGGCGCGCCCGCGTAGTACTCGAACACGTCGGCCACCATGCCGACCTCGCCGCGCGCGTCCGAGATCGGCTTGCCGACGTTGCGCGACTCGAGCCGAGCCAGCCCGTCGGCGCGCTCGCGCACCGCGGCGGCCAGCCGCCGGAGCAGGTTCGCGCGGTCGCCCGGGCTCACGGCCCGCCAGGCCGGGAAGGCCGCCTTCGCGCGCGCGATCGCGGTATCGGCGTCCTCAAGCGTGGCCCGTGGAAGCTCGGCCATCACCTCCTCGGTCGCGGGCTCGAGAACCTGCACTGTCGACTCGGCGGTGACCGACACTGGGTACCCTCCAACCAAATGGCTTGCCCGCAAGACCTTTGCAGCGGCGCGCGTCTCGTGTCAAGGTCGCGCGGATGAGCGACGACCCCGTCATCGGGATCTGCGCGGTGCGCGAGCAGGCGCGCTGGGCCTTCTGGGACCAGACCGCGCACCTCGTCGCGGACACCTACGTGGCCGCGATCCAGTCCACGGGTGCGCTCGCCGTGCTGCTGCCGGTCGACACGCGCGCCCCGGAGAGACTGCTCGACCGCATCGACGGCCTGCTCTTGATCGGCGGGGCCGATCTCGACCCGCGCAGCTACGGCCAGCAGCCCGAGCCGGGCGTCGAGGCGACCTATCCCGAGCGCGACGACTTCGAGATCGCGCTGACGCGCGCCGCCATCGAGCGCGGCATGCCCTACCTGGGCATCTGCCGCGGCATGCAGATCCTGAATGTGGCGCTCGGCGGCGACCTCGACCAGCACCTTGCGCTCGACGACGGGACGACCCCGCACCGGCGCATCGTCGGCACCTTCGAGGGCAACGAGCAGACGATCCATCTGGAGCCGGGCTCGCTCGCAGCGCGGGCGCTCGAGGAAGAGCTGCACGAGGGCCGCTGCCATCACCACCAGGCGGTCGATCGCCTCGGGAACGGGCTCGTGGTGACCGGGCGCGCCGAGGACGGCGTGCCCGAGGCGATCGAGCTCAGCGGCGGCGGCTGGGTGCTCGGCGTGCAGTGGCACCCCGAGGCGGCTGAGAAGCGCGAGCTGTTCCAGTCGTTCGTGGCGGCCGCGCGCGAGTGGACGGCCGAGCCGGCGGTGGGCTAGGAGGCAGCCACCGGCGGAGTCGCTCTCCGCCAGCCGGGTCAGGGCTGGGGAAGGGTGGCTGGACCCGCGATTCGCCCGACATTGCTGACTTGCATGGCCTATGGGCCAACAAATCAGCAACGTTGACGCATGTCGAGCGCCTGCGGGCGCACCTCCCCCTTCCCCAGCCAATACGCGCGACTGACCCGGCGACCACCTGCCGAGTCAACGCCCCCGCCCCCGCGCCTCCTCCACCAGCGCCCCGATGACCCGGCTCCGCTCGTCCTCCTCCGGGTGCCACAGCACGCCAACGGCGAAGCGGCGGTCCGGCAGCTCAATCGCCTCAACGACCTCGTCGCCCTCGGACCAGCCGGTCGCCTCGACTCCCTCGCCGAGCTCGGCCACCCCCTGGTGGTGATGTGACATCACGTCAGCGCTGTCACTCCCCACCACGCGCGACGTGAGCGAGCCGGGGGCGATGCGCACCGAATGGTCCGAGAAGCTGCCGGGCGTGTGGCGGTGCACCTCGGTACCGATCCGCTCGGGCAGGTGCTGCTCGATCGTGCCGCCGCTCGCCACGTTCAGCATCTGCATGCCGCGGCAGATGCCGAGCAGCGGCAGGTCGCGCTCGAGCGCCCGGTAGCCGAGCGCGAGCTCGAAGCGGTCGCGCTCGGGCCGCGTCGCTCCCGTCTCGGCGTGCGGGCGCGCCCCGTAGGAGCCGGGGTCGACGTCCGCGCCGCCCGCCAGCACGAGGCCGTCGAGCAGGTCGAGCAGCTCGTCGGGCTCCTCCGCGACGGTGTCGTCGGGCGGCAGGAGCAGCGCCAGGCCGCCGGCGCGCTGGACCGCGAGCGAATAGCTGCGCGGCACGAGGTCGCAGAGGGCTTCCCATGCGCCCCAGCGCGCGGTCTCGATCGCACTGCAGATGCCGATGACCGGTCGCTGCCCGGCCATCTACAAGCGCTCGAAGCCCCGGTACTTCTCCCAGTCGGTGACGGCGGCCTCGAAGCTCTCGAGCTCGATGTTCGCCCGGTTCAGGTAGTGGTCGACGACCTCCTGCCCGAAGGCGTCGCGCGCGACGGCCGAGTCCGCGAACAGGTCGCGCGCGGCGTAGAGCGTGTGCGGCACGCGCGGCTTGTCGGAGTCGTAGGCGTTGCCCTCGAAGGCCGGCTCGAGCTCGAGCTGCTGGTCGATGCCGTGCAGGCCGGCGGCGATCATCGCCGCCAGCGCGAGGTACGGGTTGACGTCCGCGCCCGGCAGCCGGTTCTCGACGCGCAGCGACTGCCCGTGGCCCACCACCCGCATCGAGCAGGTCCGGTTGTCGTGCCCCCAGGCGACGGCCGTCGGCGCAAACGAGCCGGGCACGAAGCGCTTGTACGAGTTGACGTGCGGCGCGAAGAACAGCGTCAGCTCCTGCAGGCAGGCGAGCTGGCCGGCGACGAACTGGTTGAAGGTCGCCTCGTCGCCGGCGAACACGTTGCCGCCGTCGTTCTGCAGCGAGCAGTGGATGTGGCAGGAGTTGCCCTCGCGCTCGTCGAGCTTCGCCATGTAGGTGATCGCCATGCCCTCCTGGGCGGCGATCTCCTTGGCGCCGTTCTTGTAGATCGCGTGCGCGTCGGCGGTGGCGAGCGCCTCGTCGTAGCGGAAGTTGATCTCGTGCTGGCCGAAGTTGCACTCGCCCTTCGAGTTCTCGACCCGCAGCCCCGCGCCCATCATCGAGTTGCGGATGCGCCGGATCAGCGGCTCCACGCGCGCTGTCCCGAGCATCGAGTAGTCGACGTTGTAGAGGTTGGCCGGGTCGAGGTCGCGGTAGCCCTTCTTCCAGGCGTCCTCATAGGTGTCGTTGAAGACGATGAACTCGAGCTCGGTCCCCGCGGTCGCCTTCCAGCCGCGCTCGGCGAGGCGCGCCAGCTGCTTGCGCAGGATCTGGCGCGGCGAGGCCACGACATCCGAGCCGTCCTCCCAGACGAGGTCCGCCATCAGCAGCGCGGTGCCCTCGTGCCAGGGCACCCGCCGCAGCGTGTCGAAGTCGGGCTTCATCACGAAGTCGCCGTAGCCGCGCTCCCAGCTCGACATCTCGTAGCCCGAGACGGTGTTCATGTCGACGTCCACGGCGAGCAGGTAGTTGCAGCCCTCGGCGTTGTGCTCCACCACCTCCTCGAAGAAGTGCGACGCCGTGAGGCGCTTGCCCTGGAGGCGTGCCTCCATGTCGGCGATGCACAGGAGGACGGTGTCGACCTCCCCCGCAGCGGTCGCTTGCCTGAGTTCTTCGAGCGTCACTGGTTCGCGGTGACCTCGTCCTCTTCCAGCGTGCGAACGGGACCCTGGTAGTGGTCCTTGGCGGAGACCAGGTACCAGACGCCGAAGATGAGCGGAACGACCAAGGCGAGCGGAGTGTAATTCACAAGGCTCGCGTCGAAGTCGTCGTTCCAGGGCAGGCCCGCCGGCGTGTACGGCAGGTTGAGCGCGTACACCACGAGGATCACGAAGATGATCGCGAGCACGTTGACGATCTTGTACTTCCGGCCCAGCGTCCACGGCCCGGCCTCGAACGCGTCGCCCTTGCGCAGCCGCAGGTACACCGGGATCACGTAGGCGAGGTAGAGGCCCACGGTGCAGATGCCGGTGAGTGCGAAGAACGCGAACGGGATGTTGTTCTTGCCGAACAGGGCCGGGATCGCGATGACGAGCGAGAAGAACGAGATCGCCATCACCGCGTTGAACGGCACCCGGTCGCGGTTGACCTTGCGGAAGATCGCCCAGCCGGGCATGCCGCGGTCGCGCGAGAACGCGTACCAGGTCCGCGACGCGCTCGTGAGGCCGGCCGCGCCGCAGAACAGCTGGCCGACGGTCGCGACGATCAGGATGAACTTGGCCGCCCAGCTGTCGAGCGCGCTCGTGAAGATCGCGCCGACGAAGCCGGCGCCGTCATTGACCGCCTGGACGTCGTTCGCCGCGAACAGGAACGCAAGCAGCACGAACCAGCCGATCAGCGCCGAGAAGAACACCGACCGCCACACGCCCTGGGCTGCCGTGATCGCGGCGCCCTTGGTCTCCTCGGCGGTGTGGGCGGAGGCGTCGTAGCCCGTCTGCGTGTACATCGCGAGCAGGAAGCCGATCGGCAGCACCAGGAACCAGAAGCCGAGGTTGGAGGTGGAGCCGTCATGCAGGCCCGAGTTGTTGATGCGCTCGCCGAAGACGAAGCTCGCGCTCTGGTGCTCGTCCGGCACGAAGACGAGCAGGCCGATGATGATCAGCACGCCGATCACGTGCCAGCCGACCGAGATGTTGTTCATCATCGCCAGCCCGCGGTCGCCGAAGATGTTGACGACCGTGTAGAGGACGAGGATCAGGAAGAAGAGCAGCCAGGTCTCGCTCAGGATGTGCGCGCTGTCGCCGAAGTCGACGCCGAAGATGCTGACGCCGTAGAGCCCGAGCGTGGCGTTGAGGAAGGTCGCGGCGCCGTAGCCGACCGAGGCGACGATGCCGACCAGGCCGACGATGTTGAACCAGCCGGTCATCCAGCTCCAGCCCTTGCCGCCGAGGTCGTGGGCCCACCAGTAGGGACCGCCGGCCGTCGGGTAGCGCGAGGTCAGCTCTGCCATCGAGAAGGCCACCATCAGGACGAAGAAGCAGAGAACGGGCCAGCCGATCGAGGCGGCGATCGGGCCGCCGTTCTGCCAGGCGAAGGCGAACGTCGTGAAGGTCCCGGCGAGTACCGAGATGATCGTGAACGAGATCGCGAAGTTCGTGAATCCGGACCAGGCGCGCGAGAGCTCCTGCTTGTAGCCGAGCTCCTCGAGCCGCTGCTCGTCCGTCTCCATACCCGCACCGACGGGAGCTTGCGCGCCCTCCTGCGGAGCGGTGCCCTCGACGTCTCCGCTGCCTCCGGTAGTTGCCACGCGCAGCCTCCTCCTCCTGGGCCAGCCAAATGGTGCGAAGATCCGACCGATGCCGGTCGTGGCGCGACGTTAACCCGGGACTTCGTGCGAGTCAACACATGAGCGAACTCCTGCTGGGAATCGACGAGGGGACGTCGGCGGTCAAGGCCGTGCTCTACGACGGAGACCTGCGCACGGTCGCCGAAGCCCGCCGCGAGAAGCCGCTCAGCCACCCGCGCTCGGGCTGGGTCGAGCAGGATCCGGAGGCCGTGATGGTGGCCGTGGTCGACGCCGTCGCCGAGCTGCTGCGCGACGCCGACGGCGAGATCGTCGCCTGCGGGCTCGACCACCAGGGCGAGTCGGTGCTCGCCTGGGATGCGGAGAGCGGCGACCCGCTCACGCCGATCGTGACCTGGCAGGACAAGCGCTCGCAGGAGGTGCTCGACGCGCTCGAGGCCGACGGGCGCGCTGAGCGAGTGCGCGAGCGCAGCAGGCTGCCGCTCGACCCCTACTTCTCCGCCGGCAAGCTCGCCTGGCTGCTGCAGAACGACGAGCGCGTGTCCTCCGCGGTGGAGGCGGGCACCGCGCGGCTCGGCACCGTCGACGCCTGGCTGACCGACATGCTCGGCGCGGGCTACGCCACCGACCTGTCGACCGCGTCGCGGACACAGCTGGCGGTTCCCGGCGAGCCGGACTGGGACGCCGAGCTGCTCGAGGTGTTCGGAGTGCCGCACGCCGCGCTGCCGCCGCTCGTGGACAGCGCCGGCGAGCTCGGCGAGCTGCGCCACCCCGATTGGCCGCGCCCGCTGCCGCTGCGAGCGCGCGTCGTCGACCAGCAGGCGGCGCTGGCCGGCGCCGGCTGCGTCGAGCCGGGCCGCGTCAAGGCCACCTACGGCACCGGCGTCTTCGTGCTCGCCAACGTCGGCGAGGAGCTGCCCGACGCCGGCGCCGAGGGGCTTTTCCCGACGGTCGCGTGGCGGATCGACGGCACGGTCGAGTTCGCCCTCGACGGCGGCGTCTTCACGGCAGGCGAGCTGCTCAATTGGCTCTCGCGCGACCTCGGCCTGGCGGCCGACACACCCGCGCTGGCCGCGCTCGCCGCCGAGGTCGAGGACAGCCACGGCGTCCGCGTCCTCCCCGCGCTCGCGGGGCTCGGCGCGCCCTGGTGGCGCCCGGACGCCCACGCCGTCGTGGCCGGGCTGTCAGCCGGCGCGCGGCCCGGGCACATCGCTCGGGCGGCCCTCGAGTCCATCGCCTGGCGCGTGGCGGACATCCTGGCCGTCGTCTCCGAGCACACGTCGCTGGACGTCCTGCGGGTCGACGGCGGCCTGACCCGCGACCCGCTGCTGCTGCAGCTTCAGGCGGACACGGGCGGCGTGCCGGTCCAGCCCGGCGCGGTCGACGCGACCGCCGCGGGATCGGCTGCGCTGGCTGCGGTCGGCGCGGGCGTCTGGGGCTCGACGGCCGAGATCGCCGAGCGGCTGCCCGTGGGCGAGCGGGTCGAGCCGAAGCGTGACGACGCCTGGCGCAAGCGCGAGCACGCCGAGTGGCGCAGCTTCGTGACTGCCGCCGCCTCCCTTTAGCGGGGACGCCAGGCACGATAGGGTGACGGCCCCTTGAGGCGCGAGACGGTCCGTCGATGAGCGATGAACAGTTCATCCTCGTCGCCGGGCTGCTGCTGACCGCCGGCCTGGCGGCCTCGCTGATGGCGGGGCGCCTGCGCCTGCCGGGCCTCGTGCTGTTCCTCGGCCTCGGGATGCTGATCGGCTCCGACGGCCTCGGCTGGCTCGACTTCAGCGACTACCACCTCGCCGAGACGATCGGCGTCATCGCCCTCGCGCTGATCCTCTTCGAGGGCGGCCTGACCGCCGGCTGGGACGACATCCGCCCTGTGCTGCGGCCCGCGCTCAGTCTCGCGCTCGTCGGAACGCTCCTCACGGCGGCGATCGGCGGGGTCGCCGCCATGGTGCTGCTCGACCTCTCGCTCACCGAGGGCCTGCTGCTCGGCTCGATCATCGCCGCCACGGACGGCGCGGCGATCTTCGCGGTGCTGCGGAGCTCGTCGCTCGAGCGGCGCCTGTCGCGTGTCCTCGAGGGCGAATCCGGCTTCAACGATCCCGTGGCCGTGCTGCTCGTACTCGGCTTCATCGAGTACCTCCAGCGGCCCGACTACGGCGTGGTCGACATGCTCTGGCTGTTCGTGCGCCAGCTCGGCATCGGCGCGATCGTGGGCCTTGGGATCGGCTGGCTCGCGGTGCAGGCCTTCCGGCGCGCCCGGCTCGACACGCCCGGCCTCTACCCGGTGGCCTCGCTGGCCGCGGCCGCCCTCGCATTCGGCGCCGCGGCCTCGATCGACGGCTCGGGCTTCCTGGCCGTCTACCTCGTCGGGCTCGCGCTCGGCAGCGCCAACATCCCCGCAAAGCAGACGATCACGACCTTCCACGTCGGCCTCGCATGGGTCGCCCAGCTCACGATGTTCCTGGCGCTCGGGCTGCTCATCTTCCCGAGCGACGTGCTCGACGTGATCGTCGAGGGGACCTTGCTCGCCCTCGTGGTGGCCTTCGTCGCGCGACCCATTGCCACGTTCGTGGCAACCGCCTTCGAGAAGTTCACGCTGGCGGAGCGGGTAATCCTCGGGTGGGCGGGCCTGCGCGGTGCGGTCCCGATCGTGCTCGCCCTGTTTCCGGTGAATGCCGACATCACCGGCAGCGTCGACTTCCTCAACGAGGTCTTCTTCGCCGTGCTGCTGTCGACGCTCCTGCAGGGGAGCACGTTCGAGCCGCTGGCGCGCAGGCTCGGGCTTACGACGGACGTCCCCGCGCTGCCCAGCCCCATCGCCGAGACCGGCACGATCCGCCGGCTGGGCGCCGAGGTCGTCGAGTACCCCGTGCACGACGACGACGCGATCGTCGGGCTGCGCACCCGCGAGCTCGAGCTCCCGCGCGAAGCGCTCGTCAGCGTGATCGTGCGCGAGGGCGAGGCGCTCCTGCCGCGCGGCTCGACCCGCATCGCCGCCGGCGACCGGTTGCACGTGCTGGTCCGTCAGGAGGCCGCGCCGGAGGTCCGCGATCTGCTCGCTCGCTGGCGGCGCGGCCCGATCGGGCCGGAGGCGGCGCCGGTGCGGCCGCGGCTCGCGGGCTCCACGCCGGTATTCCACGTGCGCCCGTGGACCGACGACGACGGCGACGCGAGCCGGCCAAGCTCGATCGACGGCCTCGAGGTGATCGACCGCCTGCGTTCGCGGCGCGACGTCGCCGGCTGCCTCGTGCTGCTCGAGGACGGCCGCTATGCGGTCGTGGGCCCGGTGATGGCGCTCGGCTCCCGGCAGTCGCTGAACGACTGGGTGCGCCGCCGGATGCGATCGGGCGTGACGGAGAACGAGCGCGTATGGTGGGAGGAGGTGCTCGGAGCAATCGCGCTCTAGCCTGCGCCCATGCACGAGGAGATCACCATCCCTGAGCTGACCGAGGTGGTGGCCCGGCTCGCCGCCCTCCTCGGCAAGCGCGAGGGTGCCGTCGTCCAGCTGGAGGGCGGGATCACCAACCGCAACTTCCGCGTCAACTTCGGCGGCACGGACTACGTCGTGCGCTTGCCCGGCAAGAAGACGAGCGCGCTCGGCATCGACCGCGAGGCCGAGCGCATGGCCACGAAGGCCGCGGCGAGACTCGGCATCGCGCCGAAGGTCGCCGCCATGACCGAGGACCCACCCTGCCTCGTCACCTGGTTCGTGCCCGGACACAGGGTGAGCGCCGAGGAGCTGCGTCAACCGGAGCTGCTCGACTCCGTGGCCGCCGACCTGCGCGCCTTCCACGATTCCGGGACCGAGCTGCCAACGACCTTCGAAACGGTCGAGCTCGCGGAGAGCTACACGCGCATCGCGGCGGAGCACGGGATCGAGCCGCCGGCCTCCTACGGGGACGCCCACCGCCGCGCCGTCGCGATCCGCAAGGCCGTCGCGCGCAGTCTCGACCACGCGCCGGTGCCCTGCCACAACGACCTGCTCACCGCGAACTTCATACTCGACGGCGAGCGCGTCCAGATGATCGACTGGGAGTACGCCGGCATGGGCGACCGCTGGTTCGACCTCGGCAACTTCGCCGTCAACAACGAGCTCACCGACGAGCACGAGCAGCGCCTGCTGACCACCTACTTCGGCGAGCCGCCGGACGCGCGCCGGCTCGCCACGCTCAAGCTGTTCCGCTTCATGTCGGACCTGCGCGAGGCGATGTGGGGGGTCGTCCAGAGCGCCATCTCCGAGCTCGACTTCGACTTCACGGGCTACGCGACGAAGCACTTCGGGCGGCTCGAGGCGATCGCCGCCGACCCGCGCTTCGACGGCTGGTTACGGGACGCCCGGCGTTGAGCCCGCGCGGCGAGCTGCCGGGCGCGGCGCGCTGCGTCGTGATCGGCGGCGGGGTCGGCGGCGCGTCGATCGCCTACCACCTGACGAAGCTCGGCTGGGACGACGTCGTGCTCGTCGAGCGCAACCAGCTGACCTCGGGCTCGACGTTCCACTCGGCCGGCTTGGTCGGACAGCTGCGCGGCTCCGTGTCGCTGACGCGCATGATGATGTACTCCGTCGAGCTCTACCGCGAGCTCGGCGAGGACTGCGGCTGGGTCGAGTGCGGGAGCATCCGGCTGGCCTCGAGCGAGGAGCGCATGGAGGAGCTGCGCCGCCAGGCGGGCTGGGCGAAGACGTTCGGCCTGCCGCTCGAGCTGATCTCCGCGGAACAGGCGCGCGAGCGCTTCCCGTTGATGTCGCTGGACGAAGTCCGCGGCGCCGCCTGGCTCCCGAGCGACGGCTACCTCGACCCGTCGCAGCTGACCTTCGCGCTTGCCGAGGGCGCCCGCGCGGGCGGAGCGGGCATCCACACGAGCACGCGCGTGACCGGCATCGAGACGCACGCCGGCCGCGTCCGAGGCGTACGGACCGAGCGCGGCGACATCGAGGCCGAGACCGTCGTGATCGCGGGCGGCATGTTCTCCGCCGAGCTCGGCCGGCTGGCGGGCGTGCGCATCCCGGTCGTCCCGATGTCGCACGAGTACATCGTCACCCAGCCCTTCCGCGACCGGGACCCGGCACGGCCGCTCCCGACGCTGCGCGATCCCGACCTGCTCGTCTACTTCCGCGAGGACGGCGGCGGGCTCGTGATGGGAGGCTACGAACGACAGTCGAGCCCGGCCTTCCTCGACGGCGCGTCCGGCTTCGAACGGATCCCGCCCGACTTCAACGGGCGGCTGCTCGAGGACGACTGGGACCGCTTCGAGGAGATCGTCACGGGCGCGCGCCGGCGCGTGCCGCAGATGGAGGACGTGCGCGTGACGCGGATGATCAACGGGCCGGAGGCGTTCACGCCCGACAACGAGTTCTGCCTCGGCGAGACCGAGGTGCGCGGCCTGTTCGTGGCCGCCGGGTTCTGCGCACACGGGCTCGCGGGAGCCGGCGGGGTCGGCAAGGTGACGGCCGAGTGGATCGACGCCGGCGAGCCCTCGCTCGACCTCTGGAGCATGGACGTGCGCCGCTTCGGACCGCACTACCGCTCCCCCACGCACACGCTTGCGCGCGTGCGCGAGACCTACGAGACCTACTACGACATCCGCTACCCGGGCCATGAGCGCCAGTCGGGGCGGCCGCTGCGGCTGGCGCCCGCCTACGCCTGGCACAGCGAGCACGGCGCGGCCTTCGGCGAGAAGTCGGGCTGGGAGCGGGTCAACTGGTACGAGCGCAACGCCGCCGCGGGCGACGAGTCGCTCCAGCCGCGCGGCTGGGCGGGCCGCCACTGGTCGCCCGCGATCGGGGCGGAGCACCGGGCCTGCCGTGAGGCGGTGGCGCTGTTCGACGAGAGCTCCTTCGCGAAGCTCGAGATCGCCGGTCCGGGAGCCGCCGCCTTGCTCGAGGAGCTCTGCGCGAACGAGGTGGCGCGCGGCGTCGGCCGGATCACCTACACCCAGATGCTGAACCGCCGCGGCGGCATCGAGGCCGACCTGACCGTCTCGCGGCTCGCGGAGGACCGCTTCGGGATCGTCACGGGCACGGCCTTCGGCAGCCACGACCGCGAATGGGTGCGGCGCCGGCTGCCGGACGACGGCTCGGTGCAGGTGCACGACGTGACCTCGCAATGGGCCTGCTTCGGGATCTGGGGGCCGCGCGCCCGCGACCTGCTGCAGCCGCTCACGCCTCAGTCGCTGGCGAGCGAGGACTTCCCCTACATGAGCCTGCGCGAGACCACGGTCGCGGGTGCGCCGGTGCGCGCGCTGCGGGTGACCTACGTCGGCGAGCTCGGCTGGGAGCTGTACACGCCGAGCGAGTACGGGCTCGGCCTCTGGCAGGCGCTCTGGGAGGCGGGCGCTCCGCACGACATCGTCGCGGGCGGCTACAGGGCGATCGACTCGCTCAGGCTCGAGAAGGGCTACCGCGTCTGGGGCGCCGACATCACGCCCGACGTGACGCCGTACGAGGGCGGAGTCGGCTTCGCGGTCAAGCCGGACAAGCAGGCCGACTTCATCGGGCGCGCGGCGCTCGCCGCGGCGGGCGAGCCGCGCAGCCGGCTCTGCTGCCTGACGCTCGACGACCCGCTGTCGGTCGCGCTCGGGAACGAGCCGGTGCGCGTCGGCGGAGAGATCGCCGGCCGGGTGACGAGCGGCGGCTACGGCTACACGGTCGAGCGCTCGATCGCGTATGCGCACCTGCCCCCCGACCGCTCGGCGCCCGGGACGGAGGTCGAGGTCGAGATCTTCGGGCGCTGGGTCGGAGGGCAGGTGGCGAGCGAGCCGCTCTTCGATCCGGAGGGGGAGCGCGTCCGCGCCTAGCCGCCGGGACGAATGTTCTGGTTGAGCGCGAAGACGTTCTGCGGGTCCCAGCGCTCCTTGACGGCCACGAGCCGCTCGAACGTGCGCGGCCCGTAGAAGCGCCGCACGCGATCGCCGGCGTCGTCGGACTCGTAGTTGGGGTGGGCGGCTCCGTGTCCGTAGGGTGCGAGCGCGGCCGCGAACGACTCCGTCCAGGCCCGGTTGAGCGCGGTGTCGGCCGGGTCGGGCCAGGCGGACAGCGCGTGGCAGGCCCAGCGGGCGTCGCGGTGAGAGAGCGCGGTCGCGTCCTCGTCGACGCGCGCGTAGGCGCCGCCCAGCGGCTGGAGCAGCACGGCGGTCAGCGGCGAGGGGACCTCCGCGGCCACCGCCAGCGCCGACTGGATCGCCGCGTCCGGCAGGTCGTCGAGGAAGGACGCCCTCCAGTGGTTCTGCATGCCGGGCTGGTTGGCGTCGTCCTGCATCGACTGGAGCGCCACGTAGGGCAGCGGGCCCACCATGTCGACCGCCGGGCCGAGCGCGCGCAGCGGCGCGATCAGGCGCTCGGCCGCGTCGGGCTCGCCGAACGCCGCCACGACGATCGTGACGACGGGACTGCCGGCGAGCTCGGCGGGGACGAACGGCGCGGGCGGCGCGAGCTGGAGGACGGCGCAGCCACCGAACTCGTCTGGGGCGGAGCGCATCAGCTCGCGATAGGCGGCCAGGACTTCGGCGCCGCGCTCGTGCTCGAACATCAGCGGGCCGCCGAAGATCATCGGCCCGACGGGATGCAGGGCGAGCTCGAACTCGGTGACCACGCCGAAGTTGCCGCCGCCGCCGCGCAGGCCCCAGAACAGGTCCGGGTGCTCGTGCTCGCTCGCGCGGACGATGCCGCCGTCGGCGGTCACGACGGTGGCGGACACCAGGTTGTCGGCGGTCAGGCCGTGCATGCGCTCGAGCCAGCCGGAGCCCGAGCCGAGCGTCAGCCCGGCCACGCCGGTGTGCGAGACGCGCCCGCCGGTCACCGCGAGCCCGTGCGCCTGGGTCGCGGCGTCCAGCTGCGCCCAGGTCAGGCCGGCACCGGCGCGCACGGTGCGGGCGGCCAGATCAACCTCGATGCGCTGCATTGGCCGGACGTCGATGACGAGGCCGTCGTCGACGACGCCGTAACCGGCGCCGGAATGGCCGCCGGCGCGTACCGCGATCGGCAGGCCGCGATCCCGGCCGTACGCGATGGCCGCCGCGACGTCGCGGGCGTCGGTCGCCTGGGCGATCAGCGCCGGGTGACGGTCGATGGCGCCGTTGTATACGGCGCGTGCGTCGTCGTAGCGCTCGTGGCCGGGCGTGAGGACGGCGCCCGCGAAGTTCTCGATGTGGCTGGTTGCAATCGACATGCCGCCAGCGTGCCTCGGCGCTGTCATCTATGCAACAGAAGTTATCGCAACTATTATCGTGTTTGTCGATGCACGATCTCCGCCGCCTGCGCGCCTTCCATGCCGTGGCGGAGCGCGGCTCCTTCTCGGAGGCTGCGCTCGCGCTCGGCTATGCCCAGTCGGTCGTCTCGCACCATGTGGCCGCGCTCGAGCAGGAGTTCGGGCTCACGCTCATCGACCGCGCCACGCGCCCGGTCCGGCCGACCGAGGCGGGCGAGCGGCTGCGCGAGCATGCGGCGGTCGTGCTCGGGCAGGTGGCGACGGCCGAGGAGGAGCTGCGCGCGTTCGCGGGACTGCTCAGCGGGACCGTCAGGGTGGGCGCCTTCCTGACCGCCTGCACCTCCTTCGTGCCGCCTGCGCTGGCTCGCTTCGAGGCCGCCCATCCGGACGTGAAGATCGAGCTCGAGCAGCTCGCGCCGGCGGAGGCGCTGCGACGGCTGCGCTCTGGAGAGATCGACGTCGCCGTCACCTGGGAGGTGTTCGGCGAAAGCGGAGCCGGGGACGAGGGCTTCGAGCGCCTGTTCCTCGGCGATGACCCGTACCGGCTCGTGCTCCCGGCGGGACACCGCCTCGCGCGGCGGCGGCAGCTGCGCATGGCCGACCTCGCGGGCGAGCGCTTCAACGGCCCCGCGGTCGACCCTGGCGACCGCTACCGCGAAGTGCTCGACAGCGTCTTCGGCGAGGCGGGCTTCAGACCCGACATCGCCTACCTCGTGGACGACGTCACCGTTGGCAGGGCGTTCGTGGCCGCGGGGATGAGCGTGGCGGTGATGCCCGAGCTGGCCGTCCCGGAGCCGCGTCCCGACGTCGTGCTGCGGCCGATCCCCGGTCTCGACCCGGCGCGCTCCGTCCACGCCGTCTGGCTGCGCGGCCGGCGCGTGCCGGCGATCCCGGCGATGACGAGAGAGCTCGCGCGGGCCGCGGAGTCGCGGCTCGAGCCAGCCGCCTGAGCTACTCCCGCATCAGGCCGGCGAGGATGTGCTCGGTCCCCTCCATGTGCTCGCGCATGAGGCGCACCGCTCGCCCGGTGTCGCCCTTGCGCAGCAGCGCGATCAGGCGCTGGTGCTGGTTGTTCGAGCTCGTCAGCACCTCGTCGGGATGGGCGATGCGGGCGATCAGGTCGCTCATCTGCCCCTGCACCTCGGTCATCGCGGTCACGAGCCGGGGCGAATGCGACGCCTCGGCGAGACCGATGTGGAAGCGCACGTCGGCCCGCCGGTATTCGCCGAAGGGCCCGGTGGTCTCGGCCATGCGCTCGGTCAGCTCCTCGAGGTTCGCGAGGTCGTCCTCCGTCGCGCGCTCGGCCGCCAGCACGGTCGCGCCCGTCTCCACCGCAACGCGGTAGTCGAGCACCGCGCGGGTCTCCTCGCCCAGGACGACGCCCTCGCGCTTCTGCCCCAGCGGCGGCGCCTCGGCGACGAAGGTGCCGCCGGCGCGGCCGCGCTGCGAGACGAGGTGACCGCTCTGCACGAGCGTCGTCAGCGCCTGCCGCAAGGTCGAGCGGGAGATGCTGAGCTGGTCAGCCAGCTCGCGCTCGGCCGGCAGCCGAGTGCCCGGGGCCAGCACCCCGAGGCGGATGGCAGTCCCGAGCCGCTCCACCGTCTCCTCGAAGGTGGTGGGTGGCTGGACTGGCTTGAAGACCGCCTCGAGCGCCGACCCGCGCTCCACGGGCCTCGCGGAATGCACGCATCAAAAGGTACATGGAGCACCCCATTGACGGGGAGGGTTGCGCCGGTAGATTGCCCCGCGGTGGAGAACCGACAGGAACGCGTCGTGGTAGAGACAGATCGGTATCGCGTGGAGGGGATGATGACCCTTCCGCGCGAGGGCTATCGCAGCCGCGTGTCCGATCACGTGAACCGGCGCGACCAGGAGTTCTTCACCATCCTGGACGCCGAGCTCGTGGCGCTGGACGGCTCGGGCCGCGAGTGGACAGCGCCCGTGCTGATGCTGGCGCGTCGCCACATCCGGCTGATCGTGCCGGTCTCGGAGGGGGCCTAGTCCTGCTTTCCGTCCGGGAGCCCGCCCAGCATCTCCGGACCGTGCTGTACGCGACGCTGGTCTGCACCGATCCCCGCTGCGGCGAGGAGCTCGAAGGCTGGGGCGAGGCCGAGGACTTCGAGGCTCTTCTCTGCGTGAGCTGCGGTTGCGAGCTTCAGGCGCTCGCCTTCTGCGAGGTGCGCGGCGGGACCGTCACCGAGCTGCCGCGCCGCACCCCCCACGTGCAGCTGCGCCACGCGGCCTGATCAGGACCCGTCTTCGCGCAGCCGGTCCGAGAAGAACTCGAGCGCCTTCTTCGTCTTCGTCTGCTGCACCTCGGCCGGCACCATGTCGCGCGCGTGCAGGAAGCTGCGCAGCTGCGACGGCGACGTCGAAGGCCTCCGTGCGGCAGGCACTTCGTCGACAGCTCGACGATCCGCGAACCGTCCGGGTAGAGCCAGAGCTCGCCGACGAGCCTGCGCCCGAGGTCCTTGGGCGTGACCCTCGCCTTCAGCACGAAGATCGGCCCGAGGATGGACAGCTCGTCGAGCTCGATCCCCTCGGGCGCGTGCTCGCTGAAGAACGCGCGCTGCTCCTTCGTGAACAGCGAGCTGATCCGGCCCCCGCCGAGCAGCCTCTTCCTCACGATCGGCTTCTCGAGCCGCTGCTTCATCGTGCCGCTGCAGACGAAGCCACCCGGCATCGCGTCGACCTCGACGCCGAACCCGGGCGACCTGCGCACCTTCTTCGGAAGGTCGCCCGGCACGACCGGGCGCAGCTTGACCACCGAGTCGTCGCCCCTGCCCTGGACCCGCCGGGCGCGCGCCACGACGCCGCCGGCGTTGAGGGCGAGCTCCGGCGTGTCGAAGAAGAAGACCTGCCGCACCTGCCCCTCGAGCGGATCCATGTCGAGCGCGACCGCGGCCTCCGAGAGGTTGGTGTCGGGCACGGTGAGCTTGAGCTCGACGCTGTCGGAGTCCTTGATGAGCGCGAGCAGCTCAGTCAGCTGATCGTTCGTTAGCTGCGGCGCGACGGCGGTGGCGGTGATGGCGAGTCCTCTCTCGTTGGGGCCTCCAACAGCCTAACCAGGCTACGCCGGGGGGCTCGCCGTGGCGAGCCCCCGTGTGCCGGCTCGCGGCTGCCCTAGTAGGGAGAGCTGCTCGACGGAGCGCTCATGGTCGACGACCCCGAGCCTGTGCCGCTGGTGGCTGCGGTCCACACGAAGTGCGTCCCGTTGAAGTCGTCGGCGACGCCGTTGCCGTCGAGCTGACCGGCGCCCTCCTGGGTGAAGGAGTACAGCGGCATGCCCTTGAAGGTCAGCTGCTGCCCGCCATCGGGCCGCTTGACCGTGCCGAGGGTGACGTCGAGCTGTGAGGAGGCCGACTTCGCCTGCTTCGCCGTGGCCATCGCGGGCGCCCAGATCGAAGTGCACGAGCCAGTGCACATGATCTGCCCGCTCTTCTCGACGTCGGAGCGTGTAGAGCGTCTTGCCCTGAGAGTTGGCGAGCACGTCGGTCCCGTCGACGTTCTTGACCGACACGACTCCCGAGCTCGTGCTCGCGGTCGCGGCGGTAGCAGTGCCGTTGTGGTCGTTGCTGTTGCCGCAGGCGGCCAGCAGAAGCGCCGCCAGGCCAACCGCAACGAGGGCCGTCAGTGGATTCTTGATCGAGAGTCTCATGCCCTGAACTACGGGGTGGCAGCTCCGCCCGGATTGCTCGGGTGAGCGCTGCTGCGCCATGCAATCCCGAAGCTCGGCCCGCGGCGTATAAGGGATGTGGTGTCTTCAGCTCTCTCCGACGAAGCCCTGCTGGCCGGTCTGGCAGCGGGCGACGCGGACGCCGCGACGGCCTTCATACGGCGCTTCCAGGCGCGGGTCTACGGCCTCGTCGTGACGATCGTCCGGGACGAGGGGATCGCCGAGGACGTGGCGCAGGAGACATTCGTGCGCGCCTGGAAGCACGCGCGCACGTACGACCCGCGCCGCGGCCGAGTGGCCACCTGGCTGCTGACGATCGCCCGCAACCTCGCCATCGACGTGATCCGGGTGAAGTCGGCCCAGCCGCTCGACCCCGACCAGGTTGAGGACAGGCTGCAGCGAGCGCGCGTCGCCGGGAGCAGCCCCGACCAGGCGGTCCCGCCGGATGAGCGCGAGCGCGTGCGCGGCGCCATCGCCGAACTGCCGCCGGAACAGCGGCGCGCCCTCTTCCTCGCCGCCTATCTCGGCCGAACCGCCAAGGAGGTCGGCGAGCTCGAGGGCGTCCCGCTGGGAACCGCGAAGACCCGCATCCGAGCCGCGATGCTCAAGCTGCGCGATTCACTGGAGACCGCGAATGACGTGTGACGAGATCCGCGAGCTGGCGCCCGAGATCGCGCTCGGGATCGCCGACGGCGAGGAGCGTGCCGAGGCCCTGCGGCACCTCTCCACCTGCGCGGAGTGCCGTCGCGCCGTCGAGCGGCTCTCGGGGGTTGCCGACGAGCTGCTTCTGATGGCGCCGGCCGAGGAGCCTCCCGCCGGCTTCGAGTCACGCGTCGTCAGGGCAATCGGGCTCGACCAGCCGGAGCCGCGCCGCCGCCTGCCGCGCTGGCTGAACCTGCGCTGGCTGGCGCCCCGGCTCGGCCCCGCGCTGGCGGCCGCGGCGGTCACCGCCGTCGTCCTGGTCTCCTCGTACAGCAACGATCGCCAGATCGCAGATCAGTACCGCGACACCCTCGACCGCGCGGGCGGACAGTCCTTCCAGGCCGAGCGCCTGTCCGACGAGACGGGCGCTCGAGCCGGAGTGGCCTTCGGCTACCAGGGCTCGCCCTCGTGGCTGTTCCTGACCGTCAACCCCGAGCACCGCGGCGACGTCAAGAGCGCGGAGCTTGTGACCAGGGACGGGCGAACGATCACGATCCCGGAGCTCCGTCTGGATCCGCAGCGGGACCTGGGGCGGGGCGATTCCCGCTGACCTCTACAGCGTGCAATCCGTCCGTCTGCTGGGAAACAGCCCTGGCGACGTTCTGCAGGCGTCGTTCCCAGCTGGGCCCGAAGCGGACTGAGAGTGGGACGAGAGGGGGCGGCTAGGCTAGGCCCCCGCTCCGGAGAGGTGACCGAGCGGCTTAAGGTGCACGACTGGAAATCGTGTGGGCGGGTCAAACTGCCTCGTGGGTTCGAATCCCACCCTCTCCGCTCTGGACAGCCAAAACCCGCGTGGTACGGTCGCGGCTACTCGGGTATGGACTTTCGGCTCCTGGGCCCACTGGAGGTGGTCGAGCGTGATCGCCCTCTCGAACTCGGCGGGGCCAAGCAGCGCTCGCTCTTGGCGATCCTTCTGCTCCAGGCGAACGAACTCGTATCGACTGACCGCTTGATCGACCAGCTGTGGGGGGCCGCGCCGCCGGCCACCTGTGCCAAGAGCATCCATAACTACGTCTCCCGGCTGCGCAAGCAGCTCGGCGACCAGCGGCTCGCTACACAGGCACCCGGCTACGTGCTCCAGGTCGAGCCGTCCGAGCTCGACCTGGCCCGCTTCGAGCGCCTGGCGGATGAGGCGCGGCGGGGCGACCCGCGCAGGGCCGCGCGCAAGCTTCGGGATGCGCTTGCACTCTGGCGCGGGTCGCCGCTCGCGGACCTGGCTTACGAGCCGTTCGCACAGCCCGAGATCGCAAGGCTCGAGGAGCTCCGGATGGCCGTGCTGGAGCAGCGCATCGATGCGGACCTGGCCGTCGGGCGTCACGCCGAGCTTGTCGGCGAGCTCGAGGCGCTGATCGTGCGCAACCCGCTGCGGGAGCAGCTCCGGTTACAGCTCATGCTCGCCCTCTACCGCTCGGCGCGCCAGGCCGAGGCGCTCAACGCCTACCGTGCGGCTCGGAGCGAGCTCTCAGAGGAGCTCGGGCTCGAGCCGAGCGAAGAGTTGAAGCGTCTCGAGCAGGCGATCCTGCGTCATGACCCGGGGCTCGACCTGGCCGCTGGCGCGTCGCGAGAGGGGCCGCCGCCACCGCGAGCGACCGGTGGCAGAGCGCGCGCTCCTGATCGTGCCGCGGGCGCTGTCCGGCCTCGACCCGCTGCTTCGCCTCGCCGAGCCGCTGGCGGCCTCGGAGTCCCCGCACGAGCTGATCGTCGCGGGCGTCGTCCCGGCGGCTGAGTTGGCTGCCGCCACCGTGGCCCTGGCCGAGCGCCGCGACCAGCTGCTGGCCGCCGGACTCGCCGCCAGGACCGCGGCGTTCTCCTCGCCGCGGCGAGGCGAGGACATCGTCCGGCTCGCCGGCCAGGAGAACGTCGACCTGCTCCTCATGGATGCTGGATCGTCGCCGCTGGACGGCGACGCGCGAGTGGTCCTCGAACAGGCGCCCTGCGACGTGGCCCTGCTTGCGGAGGCCGGCGGCTCGCTGGGTGAGGGGCCCGTGGTGGTGCCCTTCGGCGCCCGGTCGCACGACTGGGCGGCGCTCCGGCTCGGCGCTTGGGTTGCCCGCGCCACGGACGTCCCGCTGCGGCTGATCGGCTCGGCCGCCGAGGGCGGCGAGGAGGCACGCGATGCGAGCCGGCTGCTCGCCGACGCCTCGCTGATCGTCCAGCGCACCGCGGGCATCGTCGCCGAGCCGCTGCTCGCGAGCCCCGGCCGCCAGGGAGTCGCCGCACTCGCCGAGGGAGCGGCTCTGCTCGTGGTGGGCCTGTCGGAGCGCTGGCGCGAGGAGGGGCTCGGCCGTGTGCGGGGCGAACTCGCAGTGGCTCCGCCGGCGCCGACGGTGTTCGTCCGGCGCGGGAGGCGACCGGACGGCCTCGCGCCGGCCGAGACGCGCACGCCTTTCAGCTGGTCGCTGACCGGACACACGCGCTAGCAGCACGCCGTTTACCAGCGTCTACCCGCGACCACCCCGGGCTGCTACCGGCCGGGCCGAGGCTGATCCTCGAATCCGGCCGCATAGGGCGGCCGGCCCTGAAGGAGGCGACATGCTTCGACGTAGCCACATCCTCACCACCGCGGCCCTCCTGGCTGTCTGCGCCACGCCGGCGTCCGCCGCCACGTACGAGGACCTGCACTCGGATGGCGCCGCCAGCGGCGACGTTGCTCCGCCCGCGTCCTCGATCGCGGCCTCGGCCGCCGACGAGTACCAGGACCTGCGCTCGCCCGACACTGTCGACGCGGCCGAGCACCGCGGCCTACACGAGGCCGACCGCGGTCAGTATGCGCTGAACCGGGACTACGGCTCGCCCGACGCGGCCGACGCGGCCCGGGGCCTGCCGTCCGTGCCGGCCGTCACGCATGCCGGGCCCGGCCCCTACACGGACTCGGAGCGCACGCTGGTCGAGTCGGCCGAGGTGCAGGAGATGGTGCGCCGCGCGATCAGCGAGATACGCGTGACACCCACGGTCGTCGCGGTCGATGAGCCCTCTGGAGGCTTCGACTGGGGCGACGCGGGCATCGGCGCGGCCGGAATGCTCGCGCTGTTCGGCATCGCCGGCGGATCGGCGCTGATGCTGACCGGGCGCAAGCGCCGCCGGGGCGTCAACGTCGCGACTCACTAACCCACGCGACCCTGTCTGACGTGCGAGGGGCGGCGGCCGATGGCGCCGCCCCTCTCATGGTACGGTCGGTCATGGACTCGCCCCCCTTGGGGAGCTAAGCATGAAGGCAGCCATTAGTCCCGGCATGATCTTCGCCGGCTACCGCGTCGAGGAGTTGGTGGGGCGCGGGGGGATGGGTGTCGTGTACCGCGCTAAGGACCTGTCCCTGGAGCGGCCGGTGGCGCTCAAGCTGGTCGCCCCGGAGCTGGCCGATGACGAGCGCTTCCGGGAGCGCTTCCTGCGCGAGCCGCGGCTGGCGGCGTCGCTCGACCACCCGCACGTGATCCCGATCTACGAGGCGGGCGAGCACGACGGCCAGCTCTACCTGGCGATGCGCTTCGTCGAGGGAAGTGATCTGAGAACGATCCTCGAGCGCGAGGAGAAGCTCTCGCCGGAGCGGACCCTGGCGGTGCTGGCCCAGGTCGCGGACGCGCTCGACGCGGCCCACCGGCGCGCGCTGGTCCATCGCGACGTCAAGCCGGCCAACGTCCTGCTTGACGAGCACGGGCATGCCTATCTGTCGGACTTCGGCATCACGAAACAGGTGGGTGGGGACTCGACCGACACGGGCCGCGTCGTCGGCACGCTCGACTACCTGGCGCCCGAGCAGATCCGCGGCGACCCCGTCGACGGGCGGGCCGATGTCTACGCGCTGGGCTGCCTGCTGTACGAGTGCCTCGCTGGCGTCCCACCGTTCCGGCGAGAAACCGAGGCGGAGACGCTCTGGGCCCACATGCAGGAGGCGCCGCCGTCGCTGCGCGACCACCGAGGGCTCGACCCGGTGCTCCGTAAGGCGTTGGCGAAGAACCAGGAGGACCGCTACGGGAGCGGTGCCGAGCTGATCGACGCGGCAGCGGACGCCCTCGGGCTGGCACGCGCGCCGCGGGCCGCGCGCCGCTCGATCGTGCCCCCGGCCGTTCGCAGGCACGGCCGCGCCATCCTCGCCGGCGGCCTGTTGCTGCTGGCCGCGACAATCGCGCTGGCCATCGTTGCCCTGACCGGCGGCGAGGACGGGAGGGTCGGGCCGATCGGCAACGGCGTGGCCGCGATCGACCCCGTGGACGGGAGCGTGACGTCGTTCACGGAGTCGGAGACGCCTCCCGGCAACGTCGCGGTGGGCGAGGGGGGCGTCTGGGTGCTCGACAACGAGGCCAAGACCGTCTCCCGGATCGATCCGGACACGAAGGCGGTGACCGAGACCTTCGACACCCCCGGCGTGCCGAGCGAGCTCGCCGTCGGCGAGGGCGCTCTCTGGGTCGGCATCGCAGGCGGACGCGACGGCACGAACGCAACCGTCAACGTCGCCCGGATGGATCCCGACGACGGCCGAGTCACCGGAACGGCGAGGCTCCGCGGCGACGAGGGGGTCTACCCGGTCGCGGGGACGCCGCGGCTCGCCGTGGGGTCCGGTGCGGTCTGGGCCGCCAACCCCGACGGCAGCGTGTCCCGCATCGACCCGAAGAGCGGCCGGCTCGTCGCGACGATCGAGACGAAGCATCAGGCGTGGACGATCGCGGCCGGCGACGCGGGCGTCTGGTTCCTCGGGCCCGACGATCCACCGGGCGTGACCGAGATCGACACGCGCAGGAACCGCGTGGGCCGGACGATCCCGGTCGGGGCAACGTCCCTGATGGGGGTGGCCGTCGGCGGCGGCTCGGTCTGGGCAGCGGCCGACCAAGAAGGGGTCGTCTGGCGGATCATCCCCGAGCGGTCAGCGGTCACGAGGACGATCGATGTCGGCAGGGGAGTCACCTTCGTCACCTTCGGTGAGGGCGCCGCTCTGGACCGGCAACTACGTCGACGGAACGGTCGCTCGCGTCGATCCCCGCACGAGCAAGGTCACCGCGAAGGTTTCCGTCGGCGCTCCCCAGGCATTGGCGGCCGGCGCCGGATCGGCCTGGGTGAGCGTCGCGGGTGAGACGACGGAGGGAGCGCTGACCACGACCGCGTGCGGCGAGGTCGCCTCCGGACCAGGGACCCCTGACGTCCTGATCGCGTCGGACTTCCCGCTGCAAGGCCCGAGCAGCGCCGACCCGCGTGCGATGGAGGGCGCGATCCGCCACGTGATCGAGCGGCGTGGCTTCAAGGCGGGCGACCACACCGTCGGGTACCAGTCATGCGACGCGTCCACTCCTCAGACGGGCGGCTTCGAGTTCCGCAAGTGCGCTGCGAACGCGTCGGCCTACGCACACGCCGAGCAGCTCGTGGCCGTGATCGGGCCGTACTCCTCGTTCTGCGGCCAGGTGCAGATCCCGATCACCAACCGCGCGCCGGGCGGGCCGCTTGCGATGGTCAGTGCGATTGCCACGCACCCCGGACTGACACGCGGTGGCCCGGTCGTCCGGCGGGCGGGGTGAGCGGGGCGAGCCCGCGGTCTACTACCCGACCGGGAAGCGGAGCTTCGTCCGGCTGATGGCGCGAGAGGACCTGCAGGGCGTGGCCAACGCCATGCTCGCGAAGGAGCTCGGCCTGAGACGCGTCTACGTGCTCCAAGACCCGGGCTTGAAGGTCGAGCAGGCCGATCCGTTCCGGCGCACGGCTCGCCGGCTCGGGATCCAGATCGCGGGCGTCGCGAACTTCACCGACGGCTCCAACCACGATCGCCTGGCCGAGCGGGTGGCGCGCTCCGGTGCGCAAGGCGTGTTCATCGCCGGTCTGGGATCGGAGGGCGGCGGCCGGGTGGTGATGGCCCTCCGTGATCGCCTCGGAAGCCGGATCAAGATCATGGCGGCCGACCCGTTCCTCCCGATCGCGGAAGTGCTGGCCTTCGCCGGGCCGGCGGCCCATGGCCTGTACTTCAGCGCCACGGACGTCCCGCCGAGGGCGCAGCCCCCCGCGGGCCGGCGCTTCGCGCGCGACATCGGTGACCTTCGACGCGCCGGTGTTCGGCGTGCTGCCGGCGGGGCAGACGACTGAGCTGCTTCTTGACGCGATCGCCCGCTCCGACGGGACCCGGGCGTCGGTGCTCGAGGAGCTGCGCGGGGCCAAGGTCGAGGACGGCATCCTCGGCGACTTCGGCATCGACCGCTACGGCGACATCACGCCGGCCCGGCTCGCGATCTTCCGCATGACCGGCGCGACTCCCCCCGACGCCCCGGTCTTCCCGCAGTTCGAGGGAGCGGTGTTCGACCGGGTCATCGAGGTGCCGGCGACCCTGGCGCGACCATGAAGCCCCGAACCCGCTCGATGCCGTCGGTGGCCGGTACTTAGCGCAGTGTCCTGAACGTCGCGCGCAGCTCTTCGGAGAGGATCTGTGGCTGCTCCCAGGCGGCGAAGTGGCCGCCTGCGTCCACCTTGTTGAAGTGGATGAGCTTGGGATACGCCTTCTCCGCCCAGCTGCGCGGAGCCGGGTAGAGCTCGTCGGGGAAGACGGTCACGCCGACCGGGATCTCGACGCCCTTGACGTCGAAGAAGGCCAGCTTGCTCTCCCAGTAGAGGCGCCCCGAGGAGACCCCCGAGTTGGTGAGCCAGTAGTGCGTGACGTTGTCGAGGACGTCGTCTCGCGAGAGCCCGCCGGGTCGCCCGGCGAAGGCGCGCGCGATGAGCTGGTAGCTGCGCTCGTCGTGGTCGATCATCCAGGCCGCCAGGCCGACCGGCGAGTCCGCGACGCCGTAGAGCGTCTGCGGCCGGTTGGCCATCTCGGTGGAGTAGCCCACGCCGGTCGCGAAGAAGTGCTTCAGGATCTCGAACGCCTCGTCCTCGTCGGGCGCGAGACCGTCCGGCTTCGGGCCGCCGCTGGCGAGCGCCTTCGAAACGTCGGGCGGAACGGTCGCCGGCATGTTCGTGTGGATGCCCAGCAATCCCTCGGGCTTCAGCAATGCCATCTGCTCCGTGACGGCGTTCCCCCAGTCACCGCCCTGCGCGACGAACCGCGCGTACTCGAGGCGCTCCATCAAGACGACCCACGCCCGTGCGATGCGAATGGGGTCCCAGCCGGTCTCGGTCGGCTTCCCCGAGAACCCGTGGCCCGGCAGGGACGGAATCACGAGATGGAAAGCGTCAGCGGGGCTCCCGCCGTGGTCCGTGGGGTTGGTGAGCGGCTCGATGATCTTCAGCTGCTCGATGGTCGAGCCCGGCCATCCGTGGGTGACGATCAGCGGCAGCGCGTCCTCATGCTTGGAGCGAACGTGAATGAAGTGGATGTCCACCCCGTCGATCTCGGTGATGAAGTGCGGCAGGGCGGCGAAGCGCTCCTCGAACCTGCGCCAGTCGTACTGCGTCGCCCAATAGCTGGCCAGGGCCTGGATCGTCTCGAGCTGCACGCCCTGGGAGTCATCCGTCTCCCGGTCGGGCCACTTCGTCGCGTTTATGCGGCTGCGCAGGTCGCTGAGCTCGTCGTCCGAGACGTCGATCTCGAAGGGGCGGATCTCCGTGGCACTGCTGGTCTGAATCGACATCTGTTTCTCCTCCTGTGCCGCTGTGCACGTAGGAAGCTGACGGCTCCATCGACACTTCGCGCCCGTGAAGACCCTGGTACGCGCCCCGGGCCGTGGCGCTGACCAGTCATTTAACGGGCGCGAAGAACGGCCCGAGCGCGGAAGCTGCGCTCCATGCCTACGACGACAACCCCACAGGTGCACTTCCGTACCGTCGCCGGAGTCCGCATCCGCTACGCCGACACTGGCGGCTTGCAGGAACCCACGGTCCTGCTCACCAGCCCGTGGCCGGAGAGCCTGTACGCGTTCGAGCCGATGTGGCCTGTGCTCGCCGAGCACGCCCGGCTCTTCGCCGTCGACCTGCCCGGCTTCGGCGCATCCGAACGCCGAGACGAGCTCCTGTCTCCGCGTGCCATGGGCGACTTCCTGGCAGAGCTCATCGCCGAGGTCGGTCTCGGACGGCCCCACATCGTCGGGCCCGACGTCGGAACGGCGGCCACCTTGTTTGCTGCTGCAGCCCATCCGGAGCGGGTCGCGAGCGTGATCGTCGGCACCGGCGGAACCGCGGTCCCACTCCAGCTTGGCGAGCCACTCGCCTCGTGGGTACTCGACCCTGACCTCGACAAGTACCGCAGGATGGACCCGCGCACGATCGTCGGCGCCGCGCTGGACACGATCGCGGGCGGTGTACCCGACGACGTCCGCGCGGACTACCTCGACTGCTACGACGGAGACCGCTTCGTCGAGTCCATGCGCTACGTCCGCCGGTATCCGCAGGAACTGCCCGAGCTTGCCGAGCTGCTTCCACAGATCACGACGCCGGTCACGATCATCAACGGTCGTAACGACAGCGTGGTTCCGCTCGCCAACGCCGAGTTTCTCGACGACCGGCTGCCCAACAGCCGCGTCGTGATCATCGACGGCGGCCACTTCATCTGGGAGGAGGCCCCGACGGAGTACGCGTCGATCGTCCTCGACGCGATTGCGAGCAACCGCTAGGCCGGCTCCCTCGGGCCCGCTTCCGGCAACGCCTCGCGGAGGTCCCAGCGTGAGCTGACCCCGAGCTTCGCGAACACCTTGCGCAGGTGCCACTCGACCGTGCGGGGGCTGATGAAGAGCTGCGCGCCGATCTCGGGATTCGTGCTTCCTTCGGCTGCCAGTCGCGCGATCTGAGCTTCCTGAGCGGTCAAATCGTCACGTGCTTCGACGCTGCGCTTTCGAACCGTCTCGCCGGTGGCCGCCAGCTCTCGCCGAGCGCGGTCGGCGAACCCCTCCATACCCACGGCGGCGTAGGTCTCGTGCGCGCTGCGCAGCTGCGCGCGCGCCTCGGCCCGCCGGCCCTCTCGGCGCAGCCACTCCCCGTACAGGAGCTGGCCGCGCGAGAGCGCGACCCTCACGCGCGTGCGGGCCAGGCGTTCGATCGCCTCGCGGTAGAGGCGATCAGCCTCTTCGCCCTCACTGACGAGCGCCCGCGAGCGCGCCTCCACCCCCAGAGCCCAGTCGGTTCCACTTGCCCGGCTGATCTCCTGGAGGCGCCGGAGAGGAGCGCTGGTGCGCTCAGGCACCCCCGCCCGCACGGCCGCCTCGATGAACTCGGTCGGCACCCAGGTCGACACGCCGAGCTCGTGGGGGTCCGTGCCGGCCCGCTCGGAAACCGCGAGCGCTTCCGAGTAGCGCCCGAGGCTGTTGAACAGGACTGCGCTCGCCCATTCCGTCGCAACAAGCCACAGGCCCTCGCCGCGACGCTCCACCTCCTGACGGCTGGCCTCGATCAGCGTGGACACCTCGTCCTCCGAGCCACGCCACGCAGCCAGGGCGATCGCGCCCTGAGGCGCGAGGTGGCTGCCGGTGGCCTCGACGACCGCCTCCGCCTCCGTGACCAGCGCCTCCGCCGCGTGCAGGTCACCGAGAAACAGCTGCACGCCGAAGCGCTCGATGAGCGCGATGGGGAGCAGCGAGAGCGCGCCCGCCGCGCGGGCGAGCCGCACCTGCCGGGCGGTCAGCTCGTCCCAGCTCGCGTCGTCGCCCAACGCCCGCGCCACACGGCACGCGAGCCACAGCCAGCGCAGCGCGTCCTCTTCGGACATCGGCTCGTCGCGGAAGGCTCCGAGCGCGCGCTTCAGCGTTGGCGCGCCCGCCGCGTAGCCTTGCGTCGTCAGCACGGCCACGCCTTCGAGAAGCAGATCGAATGCGCGCGGCGACTGCTCGCCTGACTCACCCCAGTCGGCGGCAAGGACGGCCTCCGCGACCTCGCGCACGCCGGCGCCCTGAGCGAGGCGACCGGCAAAGAGCGCGGCGGAGAATGCGTCGAGGTAGGTCTCGCGGGAGAGCTTGGCGTCGAGCTTCTCGAGCCGCTTGGCGGCCGCGAGCAGCAGCGGCGGGGCATCTCGACCTCGATCGACGGCGAAGCGGATCTGCGCCCGCAGGAGCTCGGCGCGGGCGCGCTGAAGCTCATCGAGGGGCCCGGCCTCGGCCATGCCAAGGAGCTCGAGGGCGCCATCCGGCGCGCCCGCCTCCTGGCTGCACTGCGCGGCGGCGAGAGCGCGGCGCGCGCGCGGCTCGGGTTCGGGCGTCAGATCGGCGGCCCGTCTGAGGAAGGCGGCCGCCGCGGCGAGGCCCCCGCGCGCCTGTGCTCGGCCGGCCGACCGCTCCAGCTCGGCGGCAACCTGCTCGTCGAGCCCCGGCGTCGCGTGCGCGAGATGCCAGGCTCGGCGGTCGGGGTCGGCGTCCGGGTCGGTCGCCTCGGCAAGAGCGCGGTGCGCGCGCAGGCGGTCGGCCAGCGCCGACGACCGGTAGACAGCCGATCGCACTAGCGGGTGACGGAATCGAACGCGCACTCCGAACTCGAGGAGCCCGGCGCGCGACGCCGGTACGGCCGCCTGGGCGCCGACACCCAGCAGCTCGGCCGCGCGCCACACGGTCAGGGGATCGCCCACCGGCTCGGCCGCGGCGATGAGCAGGAGCTCCCGGCTGCTGGGAGGAAGCCCGCTCAGCCGCCTCCGGAAGCTCTCCTCGATATGACGGGAGAGCGCCGAACCTGTCGGCAGCCCGAATCCACCGGCCAGCTCGGCGTGGCTGAGGCCGTGCGGCAGCTCCAGCAGCGCCAGCGGATTCCCACGGGTTTCCGCCACGATCCGGTCGCGAACCCGCTCGTCCAGCGGGCCCGTGACCACCGACGCGAGCAGGGCGCGCGCGTCGTCGCCTGCGAGGCCGTCGACCACCAGCTCCGGAAGCCCCGCCAGCTCCCTGCCGAACTCGCGCTCGGCGAACACGACCGCGACCCCCTCCGCGCGCACTCGCCGCGCTACGAAGGCGAGCGCCTGCGCCGACTCGCGATCGAGCCACTGCGCATCGTCCACCTCCCAGAGCACCGGCCGCTCGGCGGCCACGTCGGACAGAAGCGTCAGCGTTGCCAGCCCGACGAGAAATCGGTCCGGTGGCTCGCCGGACCTACTCAGCCCGAAGGCCGTGGACAGCGCGTCGCGCTGCGGTTCCGGCAGAAGGCTCAGGCCATCCAGCATCGGCAGGCAGAGTTGATGCAGGGCGGCGAACGGAAGCTCCATCTCGGACTCGACGCCTGCGGCCCGCACGACTTGGCATCGCGACGCCTGCGCCTCCAGGTAGTCCAGCAACGCGGTCTTGCCGACCCCCGGCTCGCCGCGCAGGACAAGCGCTCCGCTGTCGCCCGCAAGAACAGCCGCGACAATTCGATCGAGGGTCTCGCACTCGCTCCGGCGACCCCGCAGAGCGCGGCCGTCGTCGCGGCTCAGTGTCGCCACCGGGAAAGGCTACTTTCGCACCGGCGGAGCTGGCAAGCGCCCGCCGGGCCGGCCGGGCTCAGCTCGGCAGCATCCAACCCAGCACCGATGTCGATTGCAGGTACACCAGAGCGCAGATGATGAGCAGCAGCGCGATGCTCCAGCCGACAACCTTGCGCAGGACCCCGCCCTCGCTGCCCGCGATGCCGACCGCCGCGGCCGCGATGGCGAGGTGCTGAGCCGAGGTCATCTTGCCCAGCACGCCACCGGACGCGTTTGCGGCGGCGAGCAGGTTCGCCGAGGTACCGATGTCCTGCGCGGCGGCCACCTGTACGCCACCGAACAGAGCGTTCGAAGCCGTGTCCGAGCCCGTCACGGCGACTCCCAGCCAGCCGATGGCCGGTGCGAGGAACGCGTAGAAGGAGCCTGCTCCCGCGGCCCACAGGCCGAGGGTGAGCGTCTCGCCTGACTGGTTGACGACGTAGGCCAGCGCGAGGACGGAGGTCACGACCAGGATCGCGGTCCTGAGCTGCACCAGCGTCGTGTGCGCAACCCTCAGCGCGCGCGCCGGGGCGAGCCCGATCACCGCCATGGTGATCAGTCCGGAGATCAGCATGAGGGTCCCCGCGGCGGGCAGCCAGTTGAAGTGGAACGTGGCGCTGGGCAGAGCGTCTCCGTCTGGACTGCGCACGTCGAGGCCCGGCCACTGAAAGCTCGCGGTCCACGGCGACTCGGCGAGCGCAGTCTTGACCGCCGGCAGCTGCGCGAGCGAGAACACCGCGAGGATGACGAGGTACGGGGCGTATGCGCGCAGGATCTCGGCAGGTGGGTCCTTGGCCGTTTCGTAGCCGCGCGCGGGCTCGGCGACAAGCGGGTCAACCGGCGCCCAGACCTGCAGGAGCGCCACGATCGCCGCGATGCTCGAGATCGACGCCACGATGTCCGTCAGCTCGACCGAGATGTAGTTCGAGCATGTGAACTGGGCGACGGCGAAGGCGAGCCCGCCGACTGCCGCTGCCGGCCAGGCCTGCCTGATCCCGCGCCGGCCGTCGACCATGCCGACCAGGATGAAAGGGACGATCAGCGCCAGCAGCGGCGTCTGGCGGCCGACCGTCGCGCCAAGCTCGCCCGCCTCGAGCCCCGTGACATCGGCGAGCGTCGTGATGGGGATCCCGAGGGCGCCGAACGGCACGGCCGCCGTGTTCCCGAGCACCGCGAGGGCGGCCGCCTTGATCGGCCTGAAGCCCAGCGCGACCAACATGACCGCAGTGATTGCGGCCGGGGCGCCGAAGCCGGCGATCGCCTCCATCAGCGCTCCGAAGCAGAAGGCGATCAGCACCGCCTGGATCCGCTGATCCTCCGAGACCGAGGAGATCGATCGGCGCAGCACGGCGAAGTGCCCGGTCTCGACGGTCATGTTGTAGACCCAGATCGCCGCGACGACGATCCACATGATCGGGAAGAGGCCGAACGTCGCTCCCTCGGCGGCCGAGAGGACCGCCTGATCCACGGGCATGCCGTAGATCACCGTGGCGACCGCGATAGCCGTGACGAGCGCGATCGGCGCCGCCCACTGCGCCTTCATCTTCAGCGCGCCGAGCAGGACGATCAGCGTCAGGATCGGCAGCACGGCAATGGCCGCCGTCAGCCCGAGCGAGTCCGCGACCGGATCGAAGTCCTGGATGTAGAAAGCCCCTCCTCGCCGCTAGAGGCCGGTGACTCTCCCATCGATGGCGCCTCCGCGCCAGTGGGCGCGAGCGGTTCGGTGAGGCGGCCTAGAGGCCGAGCTCGCGCACGCCGCGCTCGCCCCAGCCGAGGTGGTGGGCCAGCTCGTGGCGCAGGGTGCGCACCACCTGGGCGCGCAGCAGGTCGCGGTCGTAGCCGAAGTCGCGCTCGAGAGTGTCCTGGTAGAGCACGATCCGGTCTGGGTAGTTGTCGCGCGCAACGGTGTCGCCGAAGTAGTGCCCGTACGCGCGATTCTCGACGCCGTGCTGCGAGACCACCACCGGCGTGTCATCGAGCAGCCGCTGGAAGTCGAGCGGGAGCTCGTCGATGGCCTCCGCCACGAGCAGGTCGAACTCGGTGGTCTCCGCCCGGAGCTCCGGCTGCTCGGCCAGCACCTCGGAGCGGCGGACGAGCCGCTCGAACTCGTGCTCGGTCATCGAGTCACGGCCCGTGAGCGCGACGGTCGCCCAGGCCGTGCCGAGCAGCAGGAGCAGGCCGCCGCCGATGAACACCATGAGGCCCTCGGCGCCCGACAGTGACGGCGGGTTGAGGAGCAGCAGGAGGACGCCTACCGCGAAGAAGGCGGCGATGGCCGCCTTGATCGGTCCCCGGATGACGTCGCCCATCCCTACGAGAGTAGGGACGGACGAGGCGCAACGACTACTCGTCGGAGCCCGCGGCGCGTGGGTTGCCGGTCGCCGTGCCCTTCTCGCCCGGGACGCCGGGGTTCTCCTCGGCCTGCTTGCGGGCGGGTCCGCCGGCGTCGTCCGGGACCTGCTCTGCGGGTCCCTCCTCCGGCAGCTGGTCTGACTCCTCGCGAGACGTCTCCATCACGGGCCGCCCTCCTCGCTGACGGTCTCCTCGTCTGCGGCGACGCCGGGGACCGACTCCTCTCCTCCTCGTCAGGATCGGGCTGCGCGCCGGGGATGGAGGGATCCTGCTCCTTGGCCTTCCAGTCGCTGCGAGCCTCCTCGATGCGCTCGCCGACCTTGTCGGAGTGCTCCTCCATCTCGGCGGCGTCGCGCTCCATCTCGCGAGCCTGCTCTTCGTGCTCCATGGCGCGCTGTTACCCGCGCGCGGAGGCGACGAAAACCGTGACCGGCCCGCCCCCCGGGTCGACCCGCGCCGTCCACGCGTCCGGCAGCCGCCCGGAGCGCCCGGGCACGAGCCGGGCGAGCCGCCCGCTCCAGAGGGCGCGCCCGTCCTGCGCGACCTCGATGCGCGGATGCGTGAGGAACTCGCGCGAGCGCACGAGAAAGCGCCCGCGCGGCGGCGGGCCGCCGGCGAGCGCGCTCGGGCTGACCCACGCGAGCGGCGCCCGGGCCTCGATGCGCACGCGGCGGGCCGGCCAGTCGCCATCCGCCAGGAAGCGCGCCGCCGCCGCCCCGGCGTGGCGCCCGCTGAGCGCCGCGACGTCGCCCTGCTCCGCCCCGTGCAGAACGTTCCCGGCGGCGAACACGCCCGCGCGCGAGCTGCGCAGGGACTCGTCGACCAGCGGCGCGCCCGTGCCGGGATCGAGCTCGAGCCCGCCCATGACGGCCAGCTCGTTGTCCGGGATCCAGTCGGCGCTGAACACCACGGTCTCGCAGGCGACGCGGCGGGTGCCACCCCCGTCGAGCTCGCTGAGCTCGACCTCCTCGACGCGCGGGCGCCCATCGATCCGGCTGACACGAGTGCGCGTCCAGAGCGGCGTGCGGAAGCGAACCGCCGCGCCGGCCCGGAACGCGGCCAGCGATTGGTGCCGGGGAAGCTCGGTCGTCATTCCGACCGGCTGCGCGCCCCCGTGGGTGAGCGTCAGCAGCGCCGAGAAGCTCACGTGCTCCGCGCCGACCACGAGCGCGCGGCCGCCGATCCGCTCGCCCTTCAGGTAGACGAGCTGCTGGAGCGTGCTCGTCGTCATCACGCCGGCCGGCCGCGAGCCCGGCACGAGCCGCGCCGAGCGCGGCCGCTCGCGGCAGCCGCTGGCGAGGATCACCGCGTCGGGCGCGAGCAGCTCGCGCCCGCGCGGGCCGGTGAGCTCGAGCGGCCCGGCGGGCGACCAGCCCGTGACCATCGTCTCGGTGCGGAGCTCGGCGCCCGCACGGTCGGCGAGCTCCGCGAGCCGGCGCGCGTAGGCGGGGCCGGACAGCGGCCGGTGCAGGTCGCGCAGCCCGAAGCCCTGGTGGGCGGCGTGGCGCGGGATGCCACCCGGCTCGCGCTCCCGCTCGATCACGACGACGTCGCGCACGCCGAGCCGGCCGAGCTCGCGCGCCGCCGCGAGGCCCGCGGGCCCGCCGCCCACGACCACGACGCTCACGCCCGCTCCTCGAGGAGCGACGTCAGCTCGGCCCCGCAGAAGAAGCCCTGGCAGCGGCCCATGTGCGCGCGGGTGCGCCGGCGCAGGCCGTCGAGATCAACGGGCGGGATCGGCGAGGCGAAGGCGTCGCGGATCTCACCGCGCGTCACGCGCTCGCAGAAGCAGACGATGCGCCCGTAGTCCGGGTCGGCGGCGATCCGCTCGTCGTCGGCGTACGGCCGCGTGAAGGCCTCGCCGATGTTCGGCATCGTGAGCTCGACCGGGGCGCCACGCCGCGGCGACAGCGCGAGGCCCGCGTCCTCGAGGAGCCCGCGCACGTGCTCGGCGATCGCCATCGAGCCAGACAGGCCGGTCGAGCGGATGCCGCCGACGCAGGCGTAGCCCTCGTCCGCGTGGATCGACACCTGGTAGTCCGTGTGCTCGGTGGCCGCGCGCAGCCCGACGTAGACGGCGGTCACCTCGTGCTCGAGCAGGGCCGGCATGATCCGCCGGCCCTCGGAGCCCAGGTAGTCGAGGCCGGCGGCCGTCGAGCTGGTGTCGTCCTTGCGCTCGACGTCCTCGGCGGTCGGGCCGAGCATCACGTTGCCGAAGACGGTCGGGGCGATCAGCACCCCCTTCGTGATCTTCGTCGGCACCGCCAGCACGATGTGCGAGACGAGCGGGCGCGAGAGCTTGTCGAAGACGATCAGCTCGCCGCGCCGAGGCGTGACCGTGAAGCCGTCGTGCCCGAGCATGCGGTCGAGCTCGTCCGAGCGCAGCCCCGCGGCGTTCACGAGGTAGCGCGTGCGCCACTCGCGCGCGCCGGCGCGCACGAGCACGCCGCCGCCCTCGAGCCGCTCGAGTCCCGTGACCGCGACGCCGCGCTGCAGCTCGCAGCCCGCCAGCACGGCCTCGGTGGCGAACGCGAGCGGTGTCGTGAACGGGCAGATGATCCCCTCGTCGGGCACCTCGAGCGCGCCGAGCGCGCCCGCGCCCAGGTGCGGCTCGCGCCGGTAGAGCTCCTCCGCCGAGAGCTCGCGGATCGGCTCGTAGCCGTTCGCGTGCGACTGCTCGACGATGCTCGGCAGCGAGCCGAGCTGCTCCTCGCTCCAGGCCACGAGCAGCGCCCCGGTCCGCTCGACGGGGATGCCGACCCGCTCCGCGTAGCGGCCGAGCTGCTCGTAGCCGCGCACGACGAGCTCGGATTCGAGCGTCCCCGGCTTCGCGTCGAAGCCCGTGTGCAGCAGAGCGGTGTTCGCCTTGCTCGTGCCGGCGCCGACGTCGGGGCCCGCCTCGAGCAGCGTGACGCGCAGGTCGAAGAGCGTCAGCTCGCGGGCGATCGCGCAGCCGACAACGCCGCCGCCGGCTATCAGGACGTCGCAGTCGAACCCGCGCTCCACGCGCGGGAGTATCCCGTCAGGCCGTGGCCGCGCCCACCCGCGCGCGCATCTCGTCGATCGAGTCGTCGGTGCAGGTGGCGAAGAAGCCTCCGACCACCTCGCGGACCTCGTCGAGCGACTCGGCCCGGTAGAGCACCGGCTGGTACTGCGTGATGTCGTAGTCGGCGGTGCCCATCTCGATCAGGTCGATGGGGCGGTGCTCCATCGTGCGGAACTCGTCGATCTCTCCGTACGAGGAGAGGATGCCGGCGCCATAGGCCCGCAGCTCGCCGTCCTCGACGACCACGCCGAACTCGACGCTGAACCAGAAGACGCGCGACAGGAAGCGCAGGTTCTCCTCGTCGCGGAGGCGATGGGTCGCCTCGCCGGTCAGGCGGTGGAGCTCCGAGAAGGTGGGCGTGGCGAGCAGGTGCCCGTGGCCGATCACCTCGTGGATGATGTCCGGCTCGGGCGTGTAGAGCGGCTCGGCCGGATGGCGCACGTACTGGGTCGAGTGGAAGGTGAGCTCGGAGAGCGAGCCGTAGAAGTCGCGCAGCGGAACGAGCCCCGCCGCCGGCACGTAGTGGAAGCCGGTGATCGGGCGCAGGTGCTCGCTCACGAGGTCGAGGCTGGGCACGCCGTCCGTCGGCAGGGCGAGCGCCTCCTTCGCCTCGAGGAACTCGCGGATCGCGAGCCGGTCGTGCTTGGGCGCGAGCTCGCGGCAGACCGTGCGCCACACCTCCTGCTCCTCGTCGCTGTACTCGACGGGCGGTGCGGGCTCACCGGGCTTCCAGGCGAGCGCCAGGGCGGCGATGTCGTTGCGCCGCTCGCGGTAGACCGGGTCGTTCGCCCCCGGATGGTCGTGCGCGAGGTGAACCTCCACCTCGCCGTGCTCGCTCTGCGTGACCGGTGAGTAGAGCTGCCCTTCCTCGAACATGTCGCCGAGTGCACCACTTCCGGAACCGGCTTTCAAGTCTGCACAGTGGAACTGGTCAATCTGCCCATTTCCGTATGTGCGCCGCGCTACTATCTGTGCACTTTGACCAGTCCGATCGATGAGCTCGACGCCCGCCTGATAGCCGAGCTGCGCGAGAACCCGCGCCTGGGGCTGCTCGAGATAAGCCGCCGGCTGGGCGTCGCGCGCGGCACCGTGCAGGCCCGGCTCTCCAAGCTCGAGGCGCGTGGCGTGATCACCGGCTTCGGCCCCGAGATCGACCCGCACGAGCTCGGCCACCGGCTCGAGGCGTTCGTGCTGCTCGAGCTGACCCAGGGCCGGCTCGCCGAGGCGGTCGCGGCGCTCGAGGCGGTGCCGGAGGTGCTCGAGACCGATGCGGTGAGCGGGCCCCAGGACCTGATCTGCCGCGTCGCGGCCCGCGACACCGAGCACCTCCAGGAGATCGTCAACCGCCTGCTCGCCACGGACGCAATTCGCCACACCACGAGCTACGTCGTGCTCAGCCGGCCAATCCGCCCGCGCGTGCAGCCGCTCGTCGACGCCGTCGGCTCAGGCGTGCAGGTGTAGCCGCTCGCCCTGCGGCCCGACGATCATGATCAGCTCCACCGGTCCGTCGGCGGCGCCGAACCAGTGCGGTGTCCAGGTGCTGAATTCGACGGCGTCGCCCGGCTCGATCGTGAGGTCCTGCTCACCGAGCAGCAGCCGCAGCCGGCCGCTCAGCACGTAGAGCCAGTCGCTCCCCTCGTGCACCGGCAGCTGCCGCGGCGGTTTCCGGCGGCGCTCCGAGATGTGGATCTTGTAGGCGCGCAGCCCGCCGGCCCCGCTGCGCGTGAGCGGCCACATCGTCAGGCCGTTGTGGGTCCGCGGGCGACTGCGGATGCGCGGGTCCTCCGGAGGCCGGGTGCCGAGCAGCTCGTCGGTGCTCGCGCCGAGCGCCGCCGCAAGCGCGGGGATGTGGTCGAGCGCAAGCCGGCGCTTGCCCGACTCGAGCCGGCTGAGCGTGGAGACGTCGATGCTCGCGGCCTCGGCCACCTGCTGCAGGGTCAGGCCGCGCTGGGCGCGCAGCTCGCGCAGCCGCTGACGGACGCGAGTGTCGAATGACTCGTTTGCCTGCATGGCAACAAAGCTTGGCAAACCAGCCCTGGCTGCGCCACCCTCCGGTCATGAACACGAATTGGGAGTGCATCGTTGTCGGAGCCGGTGCGGCGGGCCTGAGCGCCGCCCTGGTGTTGGGCCGCGCCCGCCGGCGGACGCTCGTCATCGACGCCGGCGAGCAGAGCAACCGCGCCGCTCACGGGATCGGCGGCCTGCTGGGCCAGGACGGCCGGCCGCCGGATGCGTTCTATGCCGCGGGGCGCGAGGAGCTCGCCGCCTATCCCGCGGTCGAGCTGCGCTCCGGTGAGGTGGTCGGCGCCGAGCGCAACGGCGAGGGCATCGTGCTCGAGCTCGCGAGCGGGGAGCGCGAGACGGCGCAGCGGGTGCTGCTCGCGACCGGCATGGACTATCGGCGCCCCCAGCTCGCGGGCGTCGAGGAGCGCTGGGGCGGCTCCGTGTTCCACTGCCCCTTCTGCCATGGCTGGGAGGTCCGCGAGCGCGCGCTGGGAGTGCTCGACCGGGGCGCCGACGGCGTGCGGCGGGTGCTGCTGCTGCGAGCGTGGAGCGACGACGTGACGCTGTACAGCAACGGTCCGGCCGAGCTCGATGCGGACGAGGCGGCCCTGCTGAGCGCAGTGGGAGTCGAGGTCGACGAGCGCCCGGTGGCCGAGCTACGCGGCCCTGGCGACGAGCTGAGCGCTGTGGTCTTCACGGACGGCAGCGAGCGCAGCTGCGGCGGGCTGCTCGTGCCGATCACCCTCCATCAGCGCACGCCGCTCGCCGAGCAGCTCGGCGCGGAGCTCGTGAGCAAGGCCCCCTTGGTGGCCGACGCCGTCCAGGTGGACGAGCGCTTTCACTCGAGCGTCGCGGGCGTCTCCGCCGCGGGCGATGCGAGCGGGCAGATGCAGTCCGTGGCGAACGCCATCGCCGCCGGTTCGACCGCGGCGGCGATGATCGTCCACGGCTTGATGGACGGCTACGCGGAGAGCGCCGCCCGAGCAGCGCCGCGCCCCGTGCGCACGGCGCCCTCCATGTAGCCGCAGACCCACTGGTCCGAGCCGCACACGTAGAAGGGCGGCTCGTGCTTGCCGTGCAACGGCCCGACGGCCATCACGTCGCCCGGGCGCCAGGAGGTGATGTAGCCCTCGGTCCAGGGGTCGACGCCCCAGCGCCGGAACCAGATGCCGAGCAGGTCGCGTGAGCGCTCCCCGAACGCCTGCACCATCTCCTCGACCATCTCGCCCTCGATCTGGGCGGGCGAGGTGGCGAGGAAGGCAGCCAGCCGCTCGGGCGGCACGAGCGCGGACATGATCCCCTCGCGCTGCACCCAGGTGCCGCCGAGCACGCCGGTCTCCCAGTAGGCGTCGCCGTTCTGCCCCTGCTCCTCCCAGAACGACGTCTCGTATGCGAACACGACCTTGGCGGCCAGGGCGTGGCGCTGGCGGTCGAGCGAGGCGCGGCGCTCGTCCGACACCCCTTCGATCGCGACGCGGCGGAGCGGCCCGACCGGGATCGCGCTCACCACCGCCTCGGACTCGAAGTGCTCGCCGGTCCAGGTGCTGACCGCGCAGCCCGAGCGAGCGACCTTCACGTGCGTGACCGGCGTGGCGTAGCGGACGCGGTGCCCGAGCTCCTCGGCCATGCGCAGCGCCACCGTCGCCGAGCCCTCGGCCACGCGCTCGCACTCCCAGACGTCGTACGAGTAGAAGCCGGGCGCGCCGGCCGCAGCCTCCTTGCGCAGGTCGGACAGAAGCGAGGTGCGCTCGACCGACTCGGCCGACAGGGCAAGCATGGAGAGGTCGCGGGAGCGCACCACGTTCGGCGGCGCGCCGCGCTCACGCAGCCAGTCGCCGACCGACAGCCGGTCGAGCCGCGCGGCCTCGGGGTGCGACCAGGGGTCGTCGGGATCGACGCTCGCGGCGAGCTCCCCGAACTCACGGTCGAGGCGCGCGTACTCCTCACGCTCGGCGTCGCTCATCCATGGGCCCACCGAGATCCGGTCGGCCAGGACCCACGTCTCCTCCCCCGGCAGGTCCGGGAAGGCCGGGACGAGCGTGAGGCCGAGCTCCTCGACGAGGCCGTAGTAGGCGGTCTGGTGCGGGCCGACCACCTCGCCGCCGAGCTGGACGAGCCGGCCGTCCGCGAGCGAGGTCTGCTCGACGCGCCCGCCCGGGCGGTTGCGCGCCTCGAGCACCACCACGTCGGCGCCGCCCGCTGCGAGATCGCGCGCCGCGCTCAGACCCGCGAGCCCGGCGCCGAGGACGACGACGTCGTATCGCATCGGCGCAGCCTAACCGTGGAACTCGGCGAGCCGCTCGGCCTCGGCGGCGAGCTCGCGGCGCCTGGCGGCGTCGAGCTTCGCGAACGGATCCGTCCTGACGCGATCGCCGTCGAGCTTCCACGTGCCGGCGACCTCGCCGTCCACGAGGAAGGTGCCGATCGACTGCGGCATCTTCGTGTTGAAGATCCGCGGCCGGTGCTCCTCGGGCAGGATCCCGCTGCGGCGCGCGTGGACGAGCAGGGATGCGTCCCAGGTCGGCAGGAAACGGACCGGGGCGGGCGTCTCCGGATCCGGGAGCGGCGCCCGCGGCAGGTCGACGAGCTGCGCGCCGTCCTCGCTCCTGAACCGTCGTGTTGCGACCCGCTCCAGATGCGGCTCGACGAGCGCGACCGGCAGCCCGGCCCAGTCGGCGACCTCGTTGCGGGTCGCCGGCCCGAACCCGCCCAGTCGCCGGCGCACCAGCAGCTCGATGCCCTGCTCCTCCGTGAGCCCCGGGGGCGGCGGGCCGACCCAGTCCTCGGCCGCCGCGTAGAGGTCGGCGCGGCGGCGCTCCCAGGTGCCCGCCGGCGGCACTCGCACGAGATCGAGCTCCATCCCGACGGCGCGCGCGCCGTCCTTGCCGAGCAGCTGCTCGATCTCCTTGCGCTGAAGCGAGCCGCCGTCGAACGCGCGTCGCAGCTTGCGCGCAGCGGCCGCGAGCTGCCGCCGCGGCATCCGGTAGGTCGCGACGCGCATGGTCCATTCGGCCCGCGAGCGCTTGACGCCGAGCTCGAGCGGCCAGTAGTCGGCGCGCGAGACGAGGTGGATCGTGGCGCGCATCAGCGTCGCCTGCACGACGCTGCGCCGCTCGAGCGCCCGCGTGAGGCTGTCGCGCTCGAACGTGTCGAGGCGCGACCACAGCCCGACGTACATGGACGGCGCGTACTGCGCCTGCAGCCCGCCCATGCGCTCGAGCGCCCGCGGCAGTGGCGTGCGCGCGCGCTCGAGCAGGAGCTGCCTGGCGAGCAGTGCCCGGTTCAGCTCACGGGCTGTGAGGACGCGCTCGGCGGCGGGCACGCCGCCAAGCTACACAGCGAGCAGCGCGCCCTCCAGGACGAGCAGCTCGCGCTTGCGCTCGAGCCCGCCGCCGTAGCCGGTGAGCTTTCCGCCGGCTCCGATCACGCGGTGGCAGGGCACCACGATCGCGATCGGGTTGCGCCCGTTCGCGGCGCCGACCGCCCGCGCGCGGCCCGGCTTGCCGATCCGGTCGGCGATCTCGCCGTAGGTCGTGGTCGTCCCGTACGGGATGCCCTCGAGCTCCCGCCAGACGAGCCGGTCGAACTGGGCGCCCTCGAGCCGCATCGGGAAGTCGAAGCTCTCGCGCTCGCCCGCGAAGTACTCGTCGAGCTGAGTCCGCTCGCGCGTGAAGCGTTCGTCGTCGCGCATCCACTCGGCCGGCACGCGGCCGCGCTTGAAGCCGAGCCCGGTGAGCGCGTCCGCGTCACCGCTGAGGAGCAGCGGTCCGACCGGCGAGTCGTACTCGCTGAACAGCGTCGCCTGCTGCTTCCAGCGCGCGTAGGACGCGGGCATGCAGTTCGCGCAGGGCCGGTAGCCGGCGGCGATGGCGGTCTCCTCATCGGCGAAGAACACACGCTGGGACACGTAGTGCCCCTTCGCGATCCAGCGCTGGGCGCCCTCGCAGTCGAGCGTGCCGTAGACGCGGTTGCCGCGGTGGCCGCCGAGCGTGCCGGGCGTCTTGCTCTCGTAGGTCTGGCCCTCGGAGTCGATGAGCTTGTAGGTCATGCCTGGGAAACGCCGCGCTCGCCCTGGCTGTGAGATGGAGAGCTGACGACGAGCGTCTGGAACAGGTGCTCGAGCGTCGCGGGCGGGTCGGACGTCAGGCCGGTGTGCACCGTCGAGGGCTGGATCATGGTCGAGGACGGCGCGACGATCCAGCCGAAGCGCTCCGAGGGCTCGAGCGCCGCGAGCGCGCCGGCGTCCTGGTCTCCCGCCGCCACCCGGGCGAGCGCCTCCAGGTGCGCGCGCAGCGGGGCCGGGTCGATCCCGGGCGCGAGCGCGTGAAGACGTGCCTCGTCGAGCTCGGTGCGCACGGCCAGGTAGCCGTACTCGCGACAGAAGAGGACGACTCCGGCGTTCAGGCGCTCGCCGCGCTCTACGTGCGGGACGACCCGCAGCAGCGCGTACGAGAACGGGCGCTGGCCGATGTCAGCGGCGGGCACGCTCCGCCTCCTCCACGAAGCTGCGCGGGGCAGCGAGCCGCCGCTCCAGGAACGTGCCCAGCCCGGCGCGCGCCGCGTCCGGATCCGAGCCGAGCCAGTCGTCGGGAACGAGCGCAGCAGAGCCCTCGACCGCCGCCAGTGCGCGCTCGGCGAGCCGCTCGTCCGCCTCACCAAGCGGGCCCGCGACCGGCAGCAGCACGTGGTCAGCCAGCATCGGCACCGGCTCGGCGGCGGTCTCGGCGAGCGGCCGGTCGCCGTGCTGGCGGAAGAAGGCGGCACCGTGATCGATCAGCCAGGTGCGCCCGTGCCATACGAGCAGGTTCGGGTTGCGATACGTGCGGTCGATGTTCGTCACGAGCGCGTCGAACCACACCACATCGGCGCCGAAGGCGGGATCGAGGGACGGCTCGGCCGGCAGCGCGAACGTCAGCGCGCCGGGCAGGAAGTCCATGCCGAGGTTCGCGCCCGGGCTCGCCTCGAGCAGCTCCTGGATCTCCGGGTCCGGCTCCGCGTGGCCGACCTCCGGCGCGACGTCCACGACCACGAGCTCGGGAACCGGCAGGCCGAGCGCCCGGGCGAGCTCGCCGGCCAGCACCTCGGCGACGAGCGCGGCCTCGCCCTGGCCCGCGCCCCGGAACTTCGTCACGTAGAGGCCGTCGTCGTCGGCCTCCATCAGGCCCGGCAGCGAGCCTCCCTCGCGCAGCGCCTCGACGTAGCGCGTGGCGACCACGCGGCGCAGCGCCACTACGGGTCCCGCGCGTCGATCGCCTCCAGAACCTCGCGCCGGGTCGGCTGCGAGCTGAAGCCCGTGAGGCACCACGTCGCACCGGCCTCGATCCAGGGTCCCGGGTCGGTGCCCGGCGGGTTCTCGACGACCACCTCGAACGCGCCGGCGTCCGGCTCGCGCAGCTCCCGGACCTGTGCCACCACGGCCTCGAGCGCGTCGGGCTCCGGCATATCGATCGGGAAGACGCCGTCCCAGCGCGCCGCTCGGCGCAGCGGCCGGCGGTTCGGCCACACGGCGGCCGCCCAGACGGGAATGCGCGGCTGCTGCACGGGCCGTGGCTCGAACTCGCCCGCCCAGTAGGCGCCGAGGCGCTCGAGGCCGTCGTCGAGCAGGCGCGCCCGCTCGCGGGCGTCGCCCTCCTCGCCGAAGCGCTCAGGGTCGAACTCGCCCGTACGCCCGCTGCCGATGCCGACGCCCAGCACGAGCCGGCCGCCCGAGAGCCGGTCGAGGGTGGTCGTCTCGCGCGCGAGCTGGTGCGGGCGCCGCCGCGGCAGTGGCGTGACGAGCGGCCCGATCGTCACCCGCTCGGTCACCATCGCGACCGCCGCCAGGGTCACCCAGGGATCGGCGAGCGCGCGCACCGGCGGCGCGTAGGAAACGTGGTCCCACACGAAGAAGCCGTCCCAGCCGCGCTCCTCCGCGCGCGCGGCGAGCTCGGCCACGACGCGCGGCTCCGACAGCTCCTCGAACGGAGCCATGAAGATGCCGTGGCGCGCGCTCAGCCCCGGCTCCACTGGGTCCGCGGGCGCTCACGCGGCTCGCCGTCGAGCAGCACGTCGACCTGCTCGTCGTAGAAGGCGACAAGTCCCCTGATCTGGGCGGCGTCGACGATCGGCTCCTCGTAGGTCCAGGCGATGTCGTCGCCGCCGGGGAGGTCGAAGGACCAGTGACTCGCCTCGCCCTTGTAGGCGCAGACCGTGCGCGTGGCGCTGGCACGCGGCTCGAGCACGAGGTCCCGGCGCGGCAGGTAGAAGCGCATCGGCAGGTGCGTCTCGAAGAGGAGCGTCGGCTCGCTGCTCTCGGCCAGCAGCGTGCCCCCGAGCTCGATCCTGATGCTGCGCGAGCTCTGCCGAATGTCGATGCGGTGGAACGGGTCGCGGGGGTGGCCGACGTATCGGCTCCTCCTCCTCGTACCAGCCGTCGAAGGCGCCGTGGTCGAGGATCACGTGGCCGCCGAGCTCGGGGTCGGCGGGGCGGAACGCCGCGGCCTCGAGCCGCGTCCCGTCGACCAGCACATCGAGGCTCTCGCCGGCCGTGGAGCGTTCCGGGACCTGGCCCTGCGCCGGCGCCAGCTCGGCGTTCAGCTCTTCGAGCGGAACGGCGTACCGCGGAACCATGCGGCCCGGCTCCCAGACGAGCAGGGCGCTCGTCGTGTCGACCACGTCGCGTCCGCCTGCCCGCGCCCGCACCCGCTTCTCGGTGGGCTCGTGGCGCAACTCGCCGAACGCCCCCATGAGCGAGTCGCGTACGCGTGTGCTCATGGGGGCGAGTCTGTCAGACGGGTTCGGCTAGGCGGCCTCGGAGAGGGCCGGCTCGGCCTGGCGCGAGTCGACTTCCTCCGCGCCCGCCTGCGTGCGCACGACCACGAACGCCACCACGATCGCCACGACCGTAAGCGCCGCGCCGATCAGGTACGCAAGGTGGTAGCCCGAGTTGAGCGCCGAGGCGACGTTCTCGCCGTCGGCCACGAGCCGCTCGGTGCGCTCGGTCGAGAGCGTCGCGAGCACCGCCAGGCCAACCGCACCGCCGACCTGCACGGTCGTGTTGATGAAGCCCGACGCGAGCCCCGAGTCCTGCGGCGTGGCGCCCGACATCGCAAGCGTCATCAGCGCGGGGAACGAGAGCCCGGCGCCGCCACCCAGCAGCAGCATCGCCGGGAAGACGTCGACGAAGTAGCTGCCGTCGACCGGCGTGCGCGCGAACAGCAGCAGCCCGGCCACGATGAACGCGAGGCCGGCAAGCAGCGCCGAACGCGGGCCGATGCCCATCATCAGCTTCTCCGCGAGGCCGAGCGACAGGCCGCCCATCACGACGGCCGAGGGCAGGAATGCCAGGCCGACCTCGAGCGCGTTGTAGCCGAGGATGCCCTGGAGGTAGAGCGCTCCGAGGAAGAACATCCCGAAGAAGCCGACGACCAGCAGGGCCATCACGAGGTTGGCGCCGGTCACGTTGCGCGAGCGGAACAGGCGCAGCGGCATCAGCGGGTTGGCGATGCGCGCCTGACGGGCCACGAAGGCCGCCAGCAGCGCGAGCGCGACCGCGCCGAGCCCGAGCGTTTGAGCGGAGCCCCAGCCCTGCTCGCTCGTCTCGAGCAACGTGTAGACGCCCAGCATCAGCCCGCCCGTCAGGAGCGCCGCGCCGGGGATGTCGGCGCCCTTGTCGAGGCCGATGCCGTCGCGGTCCTCGACGAGCCGCAGCGCCAGCAGGCCGACGGTCACGCCGACCGGCAGGTTCACGAAGAAGATCCAGTGCCAGTTGATGGCCTCGGTGAGGACACCGCCGAGCAGGAGCCCGATCGAGGCGCCGGCGGAGGCGACGAAGCTGTAGATGCCGATCGCCTTGGCCTGCTCCCGGGGCTCCGGGAACATCGTCACGATCATGCCGAGGATCACCGCGGACGCGACCGCGCCGCCGGCACCCTGCACGAAGCGGGCGGCGATCAGCATGCCCTGGGTCTGAGCGACCGCGCACAGGAGCGAGGCCGCCGTGAAGACGACCAGGCCGGTGAGGAACACTCTTCGCTGGCCGATCAGGTCGCCGATCCGGCCGGCGAGCAACAGCAGGCCGCCGAAGGCGATCAGATAAGCGTTGACGACCCACGCCAGGTTGCTCTGGGAGAAGCCCAGATCATCCTGAATCGACGGCAGCGCCACGTTCACGATCGTCGCGTCGAGGACGATCATCAGCATGCCGCCGCACAGGACGTACAGCGCCAGCCAGCGGTTGGTCGTATCGCTTGTCACGTTCACTCCCACTCCTGAAAATCGGGTCACGCCACGTATGACTGACCTTCCCGGTCGAAGTCATCGCGCGTGTGACACTCCTCACACGGCGCGGTGAGCCGCTGCGCCTAGACGCTGCGCGTGCGGTACAGGTGGGTCGTCAGCGGCATGAAGATCGCCGTGAGAGCGACCGCCGTGCCGAAGACGATCCCGATGTCGCCCATGTCGACGTCGCCCGCCATCAACCCGCGCGAGGCGTCCGCGAGGATCGAGATCGGGTTGACGTTCACGAACGCCTCGAGCGCGGCCGGCAGCGTGTCCGGCTCGACGAAGACGTTGCTGAGGAACGTCAGCGGGAAGATCCCCATGAACCCGGCGTTCATGACCGCATTGGGCGAGCGCATCAGCAGGCCAATCGTCTGGAAGACCCAGGAGAGCGCGAACGCGAACACCACCACGAGCAGCAGCGCGAGCACGACGCCCTCCGCCCCGCCGTCGGGGCGGTAGCCGAGGATCATGCCGACCGCGACGATCACGATCCCGGCCACCAGGTAGCGCACGCTGTCGCCGAGCAGCGCGCCGACGAGCGGCGCCGGGCGCCAGATCGGCAGCGTCCGGAAGCGGTCGACGACGCCCTTCGTGAGATCGGTGTTGAGCGCCACGCCCGAGTAGACGGTCGTGAACAGCACCGACATCACGAGGATCCCGGGCAGGATGTAGTCCAGGTAGGCCGCGGTCGAGCCGGCGATCGCGCCGCCGAAGATGTACGTGAACATGAGCACGAACATCACCGGCGTGATCGTCACGTCGAGCAGCTGCTCCGGCACGTGCTTGACCTTGAGCATGCCGCGCCAGCCGTACGTGAGCGCCGCCGAGAGCGCGCTCGCGCGCTTCGGGCGCGCGGTCGCCGCGATCGCCTTCTGAACCGCCGCTGCGTCGGCGATGGCCGAGGTCTGGTCAGTGGTGGCCGGGGTGCTCATGCTGCGCGTTCCTCCTGCATGTCGGCTTCGTCGGCAGACTCCTCCGCGGTGTGGCCAGTGAGCGCGAGGAAGACCTCGTCGAGACTCGGCTGCCCGAGCGAGAAGTCGGCGATCCGCACTCCCTCGCGCGTCAGCCGCGCGACCGCCTCGGCGGCGCGATCGGGGTCGGCGCAGGGCGCCGTCAGCGCGGCGGGGTCGGGCTCGAGATGGACCTCGCCGAGCTCCGCGGCGACGAGCCGCTCGGCCTCGGGGCGCTGGTCCGGTTCGAGCAGGCGGATGTGCAACCGGCCCGAGCCGACCGACGCCTTCAGCTGGCTCGGCGTGCCCTCTGCGATCACCTTGCCGTGGTCGATCACGGCGATTCCCTCAGCGAGCTGGTCGGCCTCGTCGAGGTACTGGGTGCAGAGCAGGATCGTCGTGCCGCTGTTCGAGAGCGCGCGGATGATGTCCCAGACCTGGTTGCGCGAGCGCGGGTCGAGGCCGGTGGTCGGCTCGTCGAGGAACATCACCTCGGGCGTGACCACGATGCTCGCCGCGATGTCGAGCCGGCGGCGCATGCCGCCCGAGTAGTGCTTCACGAGCCGCGCCGACGCCTCGCCGAGGCCGAAGGCATCGAGCAACTCGGTCGCACGCGCCTTCGCTGCGTCGCGTTTCAGGCCGAGCAGCCGACCCAGCAGGATCAGGTTCTCGCGTCCGGTCAGGTCCTCGTCGACGGACGCCAGCTGGCCGGTCAGGCTGATCAGCCCGCGCACGGTGTCGGCCTCCTTGACGATGTCGTGGCCGAGCACGCGGGCCGAGCCGGCGTCCGGTGTGAGCAGGGTGGCGAGCATGCGGATGGTGGTCGTCTTGCCGGCTCCGTTCGGGCCGAGCACGCCGTACACCGAGCCGCTGCGCACGGTCAGATCCACGCCGTCGACGGCGCGCGTCTTGCCAAACGACTTCACGAGGCCGTTGGCCTCGATCGCCAATGGGGGATTGGTTGACATCAGACTCCTGGGGCGTTGCGGTTTCGTCTGCTGTTGAGACGGGGGGAAGCGACGAAACTCATCGGGGGGCGTACTCACACACGGTACGCAGATCATCAGCAGAGCACCTCGAAGGCCCTGGCCGCCTGGACGTCGTTCACGGTCAGGTTGAGGTGGTTGAGCTTCATGGGGGCACCTCGTTATCGTTTGACAGCGACCTGTCAATCTATCATCCTTGACAGGAGCCTGTCAATCATGGAGCACCCCAGCGGACACGTGAGCACCCCGGCGGAGGCGGCCTTCACACGGCTCGTGCTGCTCGTGTTCCGGCTGAACGGCCTGCTGCTCGAGACGGGTGACCGGCTCGCAGCGCCCTCCGGCCAGACGAGCGCGCGCTGGCAGGTGATGGGCGTGATCGATCACGAGCCGATGACGGTCTCCCAGATCGCGCGCGCGATGGGGCTGCGGCGCCAGAGCGTGCAGCGCACCGCCGATCTGCTCGCGGCCGACGGCGTCGCCGAGTTCCTCGACAACCCAGCGGACAAGCGCGCGAGGCTGCTGACGCTCACCACGCGCGGCCGCCGTGCCCTGCGCGCCATCGAGCGCGTGCAGTTCGAGTGGGCGCGCAACCACGGCGAGGCAATCGGACGTAAGCGTCTCGAGAGCGCGGCGGACGCGCTCGAGGAGACCATCGCCCACCTGGAGAGGAGCGACTGACGGCCTTGACTTCGAGCGCACTTGAGGTCCTAGCGTGCGCACGATGAGCACGTTCACAGAGAGCGAGATCGAGTACCTGAACAGCCAGCCGCTCGGGCGGATCGCGACCGTCGGCGCCGATGGAAGGCCGCACGTGATGCCCGTCGGGGTCTTCTACGACCCCGAGTTCGAGGCGATCGTGATCGGCGGCGCCGGCGACATGGCCGCCAGTAAGAAGTTCCGCGATGCGCGGCGCCGGCGCGAGGTGGCGGTGGTCGTCGACGACCTCGCCTCGATCGAGCCCTGGCTGCCCCGGGGGATCGAGATCCGCGGGCACGCGGAGACGCACACCGCCGGCGGTGCAGAGGTGGGCGAGCGGCTCGGCGCGAGCTTCCCGTTCCAGCCGGCGTGGATCCGGATCCGGCCGCGGCGCGTCCTGAGCTGGGGCATCGAGGGCGACGCGTTCGACATGTTCGCGCGCGACGTCGGCCAACCGGCCGGCGGACGGTCCTCGTAGACGCTGCGACCGCACATCCGCTACTGCTTGTCCCGTTCTGAGCGAATCGCGCGCACTCGTCACAGGAGCCACCGGGTTCATCGGCGGCCGGCTCGCCCGCCGGCTGCTGTGCCGATGGTGCGCGCGTTCGCTGTCTCGTGCGAGACCGGCGCCGGGCTGAGGACCTGTCGGAGCTCGGCGCCGAGCTCCACGAGGGCGACGTCCTCGACCCCGCCTCGCTCGCCGGGGCGGGCGAGGGCGTCGACGTCGCCTACTACCTGATCCACTCGATGGGCCGCGGCGGCGACGCCGACTACACGGAGCGTGAGCGAGCTGCCGCTCGTGCGTTCGCAGAGATGGCGCGGCGTGAGGGAGTCGAGCGGACCGTCTACCTCGGCGGGCTCGGCGGTGAGGGCGTCGGCTCGAAACACCTGCGCGCACGCCACGAGACGGCCACGATTCTCGCCGAGCACGGCCCGCCGCTCACCTACTTCCGCGCCGCGATGGTCGTCGGCAGCGGCAGCGAGTCCTACCGCACGCTGCGCTATCTGGTCCAGCGGTTGCCCGTGATGATCGCGCCCGCGTGGCTCTCGACGGAGACGCAGCCGATCGGCCTCGAGGACGTGCTCTCCTACCTCGCGCTGGCGCCCGAGGTCGAGGAATCGAAGGGGCGCGAGGTCGAGATCGGCGGGCCCGACATCCTCGCCTACGCGGACATGCTCGACCGGATGGCGGACGCGCTCGGCAGGCGCCGCCGGCCGCGGCTGAAGGTCCCGTTTCTCACGCCGTGGTTGTCCTCGCTCTGGATCGGGCTCGTGACCCCGGTCGACGCCGGGGTCGCGCGGCCGCTGATCGAGGGGCTCAGGACCCGGACGGTCGTCGAGGACCCCTCCGGCGCCGCGCTCTTCCCGGTGACGCCGCAGCCGTTCGGCGAGGCGCTGCGCGCGGCGCTCGCGGACGAGGCGCGCTAGCTACCCGTCCGCTCGTTCGAGCGCCGCCGCCACAGCGGCCGTGGCGAGCGCCGAAGCGCCCGCCACCACCGCCGTGGCCCGAGCGGAGCCGGCCGGCAGTCCGTTCCGCTCGGCCACGGTCGAGGCGATGTCGGAGAGGTCGCCGCCGAAGCTGGCGGCGAGCCAGGGCAGTGCCGAGCCTCCTTGCAGCGCCGCCCGCAGCGCTCCGGAGTGCAGGAGCACCTCCCGCGCCCCAAGTGCCCGCAGGGCGACACGGCCGCCCGCGCTCTCCGCAGTGTCCCCGAGCCAGCTGCGCGTCAGCCGCTCGGGGATCGCGATCAGCGCAGCGCCGTAGGCGATGCGCATCCCTGTGACCGCGACAGCGGAGGCGCGGGCGGCGTGCATCAGCGCGCCCGGGCCGTGACGGCGGCAGTTCCCAGCAGCAGTCCCTCGCTGAAGGCGGTCGTGGAGAACGCCCCGTTGAGAGCCTGTGCGGCGTCGCCTGTCAGCGTGGCCCGGACACCAGCGAGCGTGATCCGGCGGCCCCGCACCTGCGCATCGAGCTGCGACAGGTCGAGGTTCAGGATCGACACACGCTGGCCTCCCAGCAGTGCGGTCAGGTCGGGATCGGAGTCGACGTTGATGGTGAACGCGGTCAGCTCAACCGACGTGGAGCCCTTGGACAGCCGGATGCCGCCCGAGTGCGCCACGCGCCCGGCGAACGACTTCGCGTCGAGCTTGCCGCCGGTGATCGGGAAGCTGAGTCCGCCGCTCGCCGCGCTCGCCGGGTCGACCGGCGCCGCCTCGACGCCGAGCGATGCGAGCGCCGCCGCGGCGCCGGAGTCCAGCGCCAGGGTGGTCGCCCCGCCCGCCAGCTCCACCTGCGCCGGCGTGGCCCTGACCGTCACCCTGCCGATCGGCAACCCGCCTGCGAACAGGTCCGTCTGGAACGCGGCGTTGAGCGCCTTCGCTGCCTGCCCGCTGAGCAGCGCCTGCACGCCTCGAACCGTCGTGCCGAGGCCGTTGCGGACGACCTTGGCGTTCTTCAGCGAGAGCGTGAGCGCCGTCAGGCGGCCCTTGCCCACCTTCGCGGTGAGGATCGCTCGGCGCGAGCCGACGTGCACACGGAAATTGCGGAGCGCGACGCGAGTGCCACCGGCGCGCAGCGCGAGGCCGCCGCTGTGGTCGATGCGCCCCGCCGACGTCGCCGGGTCGATCGACCCGCCTGTGATCGGGAAAGCCACTCCGCCGCCGCGCACGCGCGCGGGGCTCAGCGGCGTCAGCGCCACGCCGTTCGACTGGAGCGCCGCCGCCGTGCCCGACGCGAGCTTGAGCGTGGTCGCTCCGCCCGCCAGCCGCACATTCGCGCTAGCAGAGGGGGCGAGCGCCAGCAGCGCGGCTACGATCGCCGCCAGCGCCAGCATGCTGATCCGTTTCACTTCCTACCTCCATGATCGATTGCCCTTCCGTGCCGTATCCGGACCTCGGCAGGGCGGCGGTTGGGCAACCGTGCGCCTCGTGCTTCTCGTAACCCTCGCGATGGGGGCCGCGACTGTGTCCATCCCCGTCCTGGGACGGGGGCGGTCGCGGGCGGGGCGCCGCTTCGCTCGCGCCCTCCAGAGCCGTGACCGGGAGGCGATCGAGGAGGTGCATGGTGAGTACGCGCCGACGGTGCTCGGCTACCTCATCAACGTGCTGGGCGACCGCGGCCGCGCCGAGGACGTCCACCAACAGGTTTTCCTCGAGGTCTGGCAGCGTGCGCCCGACTACGACCCAGGGCGAGCGAGCGTGCTCACCTGGATCATGACCATCGCCCGCAGCCGCGCTATCGACGAGCTGCGCAGGCGCGTGCCCGAGCCGCGCGACCCGGACTCGAGCACGACGCTCGCGCTCACCGCCGACGACGATCCCGAGAGCTCGCCGGAGGCGCTTTTCGAGCGCTGGCGCGTTGCGCACATGCTCACGCGCCTGCGCCCGGAGGAGGCTCAGCTGCTGCGGATGCGCTTCTACGACGGGCTGAGCCAGCCCGAGATCGCAGAGCGCACCGACATCCCGCTCGGCACGGTCAAGATGCGGATGGTCGCGGGGCTCGAGCGACTGCGTGAGCTGATCGAGGCGGAGGAGCTATGAGCGGCATGTCGCGCGAAGAGCTCGAGCGTCACCTCGAACGGCTCCCGCGGGAGGCCTGGGAGCGCCCCACTCCGCCGCCGCCTCCGTGGCCGGCGGAGGATTCTCCGCAGGCGGCGCCCCGCCGCCGCCTTGTCCTGAGACCGGCGCTGGCGGCGCTGGCCTCGATCGTCCTGCTCGCGCTCGGGGTGGGCGCGGGATTGCTGCTCGCCGGGGGCGACGACGAGGGAGCCGGCGATCAGGACCTCGAGCGCGTGCAGCTCGCACCGGTCGTGAGCGCGGCCCAGAACGCCGGCGGGACGGCCGAGCTGCGGCCCGAGGCGGGCGGCCGCGCCAAGGTCGAGCTACGCGGGCTGAGGCCGAGCGGGCCGCGCGACTTCTACGAGCTGTGGCTGCTCGGCGACGACGGCGAGCTCGTCTCGCTCGGCTCGGTGCGCGTGCCGGACTCCGGCGACGCGACGCTCGACGTCGAGCTGCCGGTTGACCCGAAGCAGTTCCGCTACCTGGACCTCTCGCGCGAGCCCGACGACGGCGACCCGAGCCACTCGACGATCTCGATCCTGCGCGGCCCGGTTACCTGATCAGGACGCCTGCCAGCGGCCGTCGCCCTTCGCGCGCTCGACCTCGGCGAGCCCCGCCGGGCGCATCCGGCCCGCGGCTGTCAGCCGCGCGACCTTGTCGCGATTGATCCGAGACCAGTTGCTGCGCGGCCTGCGCGGCGTGAAGCGCTGCAGGAAGTAGATCTGGTCGAGCCCTTCGCGACGACCGTCGATCCAGCCAAAGCAGAGCGCGCTCTCGAGCGCCTCCTGGTGGTTGACGCTGTCGATGCCGCTGGCCTTCTTGGCCATCTTGATCCAGACGCCCGGCGGTGTCGGCGTGGTGCGCGTCGAGCCATGCCTCCCACTGCTCCGCTGACGCGAAGAAGATCTGCTCGAGGCCGTCGTCGGCGCCCACGGCGCCAGGCTACTCAAGCTGCGGCGGCATGGGGCATGGCGCGCAGGGTCGCGAGCAGCTCGCGCAGCGTCGCGTCGCCGGTGTCCGGCGCGGTCACGACAAGGCGCAGGTAGCGCTCGCCGTTCACGGTTGTCGAGCCGAAGTGGAGCCGCCCCTCGGCGAGCGCCCCGTCGCGCAGGGCGAGCTGGTCGCCATCGCCGAGCCGGAAGCAGAGGATGTTGCTCTCCGGCACGTACGGGAGGCTCACGTCGGGCTCGTCCGCGAGCAGGTCGTGGAAGCGGCGCGCGGTGTCGAAGCGCGAGGCCACGTACTCGCCGAGCCCGCGCTCGCCCGACCAGGCGAGCGACAGGAAGAGCTTCAGGCCCATCGTCGTCTTCGTCGTCTCGAGCGCGCGGTCGAGCAGGTCGAAGCCGACCGACTCGTTGTCGTTGAAGAGGTAGTCGCCGCTCTGGCGGAAGGCCGCGGGCAGGTCCTCGCCGCGACGCACCAGAACGGCGGCGCACAGGCCGGACGTGCGCAGGAGCTTGTGGGCGTCCCAGATCACCGAGTCGCCCAGCTCGATTCCGTCCAGAAGGCCGCGGTGGCGCTCGGACAGGAGCGCCGAGGCGCCGTGGGCCGCGTCGACGTGCAGCCAGATCCCGTGCTCGTTGCAAAAGGCGCCGATCGAGCGCAGGTCGTCGAAGAGGCCGGTGCTGGTGGCGCATGCGGGCGCCACCAGAGCGAGCGGCCGCCGGCCGGCCGCACGGCAGCGCTCGAGCGCGTCGCCGAGCCGCTCGGGGCGGATCCGCTCGAGCTCGTCGACGTCGAGCTCCAGCACCGCGTCCTCACCGAGCCCGAGGATCGCCGCGGCGCGCCGCACCGAGTAGTGGGCGGAGGGTGGCGCGAGCAGCGCCAGATCGCCGGGCGTGCCGGCGCGCCACGCGTCGGGTGCGACGCGGGCGCGGGCCGCGAGCAGCGCCGTCAGGTTGGCGAGCGAGCCGCCGTGAGTGAGCACCCCGTCGGAGCCGGGTCCGAAGCCCACCTTGTCGAGCATCCAGCGGACGACGACCCGCTCGATCGTGGCCCCGGCCGGGCCCATCTCGTAGATCGCCATCGGGTTGTTCGTGGCGCCGTGGATCAGGTCGGCCACCGCTGCGCCTGTCGAGGGCACGGCCACCTGGTGGGCCATCGAGCCGGGATGGTGCAGACGCACCGTCGCGTCGAGATAGCGCGGCAGCCACTCGGCGAGCGCCGCGGCGTCCATCCCGCCCCGCTCGATCCAGCGACCGAGCTCGAGCTCCTCGGCCAGCTCGTCGGGCTCCGGCCGGACGTTCACGGGGCCAAGGCCGGTGCGCGCCTCGGCGACGTGCTCGGCCAGCAGCTCGACGGCGGTGTGGGCAGCGTCCGCGTAATCGTCCATCCAGCAAGTATGCATCCGCAGCCGTGGCAGATGATGGCGTCTGACGCTCATCAGACCGGCTTCTGCGCAATTATCTGCCAATGGACGCCACCGACCGCGGCATCCTCCACCACCTCCAGGAGGACGGCCGGCTCACGAACGCCGCGCTCGCCGAGCGTGTGCACCTCTCCCCCTCGCCCACGCTGCGCCGCCTCAAGCGCCTCGAGCGGGACGGCACGATCCGCGGCTACCGGGCGATCCTCGACCGGCGCCGGGTCGGGCTCGATCTGACGGTGTTCGTCGAGGTCAAGCTGACCGCGCACTCGCAGCGGCGCGCGGAGGAGTTCGCGGCCGCGGTGGCCGAGATCGACGCCGTGGTCGCCTGCCACATCGTCGCCGGCATGGCCGACATGCTGCTCGAGGTGGTCGTTCCGGACCTGCCCGCCTACGAGCAACTGCTGCTCGAGACGCTGCTCGAGCTGCCGGGCGTGACCGACGTGCGCAGCAACGTGGCGATCCGGACGGTCAAGGAGGCGGGGCCGCTGCCGCTCGACGTGGCCAGCCGACGTAGCAGATGAGCGGCCGGCCGCCGGCGTAGGAGAGCCGCTGAGCGCGCTCCCTGGTGGCCTTCGAGGGGCCGGCAACTCGCGCGCCGCATCGGGACGGGCGTCCTGCAGGTCCTCCATGCGCGAGATCTCGATGTTCTGATCAGCCTCGACGTGGCGCGTAAACGCGCCAATTTCTGGTTCGTTCCCGCCACCGTCGGCGGCCAGGTTCCGGACCATCGTCAGCGCGCCCTGGTGGTGGCGGATCATGTACTTCAGGAAGAGGTCGTCGAACTCCTCGCCCTCGGCCGCCGAGAGCAGCGCGAGCTTGTCGGCGGGGACCATCCCGGGCATGAGGCTCGCGCCGGGGCCGTGACCGTGCCGATGGCTGGCCTTCGACGGAGGCTTCTCGCCACGCGCCTTCAGCCAGTTCTCCATCATCTCGATCTCGGACTGCTGGGAGATCTCCGTACGCCTGGCCAGGAGCGGGATCCGGTCGCTCGCGCTCCGCTTCCGCACGAGGCTCGTCATGAGGATCGCCTGCGCGTGGTGGTGGATCATGCCGCGCATGAAGTCGACGTCCGCCTTCGTGTGCGGCGTCTCCTCGATCTTCGCGGCCTCCTCCTCGGAGAGCTTGCGGGAGGGCTCTCCCGGGGCGCCCGCCTGCACGACATTGGCCTCGTCCGCGCCGTTGTCCGCCGCGTCCTCCGAGCCTGCGCAGCCGCCGAGCAGGGCCGCTGCGGCGAGAGCGACGACTACCCAGCGAGTCCCCTGCTGGGAGTTGCCTTTACCCATCCGAGGGCAGTAGGATCGCACACCGGTCTGGCCCGGGTCCATTGTTGGGGAGTGGAGGAGTAGCAATGACGAAGGTCACTCGGGGCGCCAATCGGCGCGGGTCAGACTATGCGGAAACTGGGCGGTCTTCTGTGCGGGGTGCTGCTGCTGATGGGCGTACTTACGGCAAGTGCGTCGGCTCAGCTGCCCGACCCCGAACGATCCACGCGTGGGCCTCGCGCCCGGGCTCGACAACGCCGGGGTCGCCAAGCGAGGGCATGGATCTCTTGGCGCATCTGAACAAGCCGGACGCATTCTTCGACCCGGCCAACCCCGGCAACTTCGGCTTCCTCAACTCCGACATGGCGTTCCAGGGCGACAACGCCTTCGTCGGCAACTTCAACGGCTTCAACATCTACGACATCTCGAACCCGGCCGCGCCGACGCTGACGACCTCGGTCGTCTGCCCCGGCGGCCAGGGCGACCTGTCGGTGTACAAGCACCTGCTGTTCATGTCGGTCGAGGAGACGCGTGCCAAGAAGGACTGCACGCTGACGCCCGGCGGCCGACGCGACGACGCGCTTCCGCGGCGTCCGCATCTTCGACATCAGCAACCTCGAGACGCCGGTGCAGGTCGGCCAGGTCCAGACCTGCCGCGGCTCGCACACGCACACGCTCGTCACCGACAAGCACAGCAAGAAGAACGTCTACATCTACGTGCAGGGCACGGCGGGCGTCGCGGCCGCCGGACGGAGCTGGCCGGCTGCGACGCCAACAACACCAACGACGCCGATCGGCGACAACCCGTCGAAGTGGCGGATCGAGGTCATCAAGGTCCCGCTGGCCGCGCCCGAGGACGCCGAGATCGTCAACGAGCCGCGGCTGTTCGCGCGATCCCGCCACCGGCGCGGTCAACGGCCTCCAGAACGCCCCGCAGACGGCGTTCCACCCGTCCGGCATGGCGTGGGGCCCGACGCCGATCACGGACGCCTGCCACGACATCACCGTGTATCCGAAGTTCGAGATCGCGGCGGGCGCCTGCGAGGGCAACGGCCTGCTGATCGACATCAGCGACCCGGCCAACCCGAAGCGGATCGACGCAGTCGCCGACCCGCTGTACGCCTACTGGCACGGGGCCACGTTCAGCAACGACGGCAAGACGGTCGTGTTCACGGACGAGTGGGGAGGCGGCACGGCTGCGCGCTGCCGGGCGACCGACCAGCTCAGCTGGGGCGGCAACTCGATCTACGACATCGTCAAGCGGCAAGCTCGTCTTCCGCAGCTACTACAAGATCCCGCCGGTCCAGACCGTGCAGGAGAACTGCGTCAGCCACATCCCGTCGCTGGTCCCGGTGCCTGGTCGCGACATCTTCGTGCAGGCCTGGTACCAGGGCGGCGCGTCGCTGGTCGACTTCAGCGACTCGAGCAACCCGGTCGAGATCGGCTACTACGACCGCGGCCCGATCAGCTCGACGGCGCTCGTGCTCGGCGGCCTGTGGTCGACCTACTGGTACAACGGCTCGACCTACGGCTCGGAGCTCGCGCGTGGCTTCGACGTCTGGGGCCTGACCGCCGACCGACGAGCTCTCGGAGAACGAGATCGAGGCGGCTGAGGAGGTCCAGGTCGGCCGCCTGAACGTCCAGCATCAGGACAAGCTCGAGTGGGATCCGAGCTTCGCCGTCGTGCGCTCGTTCATCGACCAGCTCGAGCGCTCGGGTGACCTCAAGGGCAAGGACGCTCGACAAGGTCAACAGGTTCGTCGACCGCGCCGAGGACTTCGCCGACGACGGGAAGAAGGTCGCGGCGAGCGTGACCCTGCGGGTGCTGGCCGCGTCGCTGCGCGGCGACAAGTTCGACGACCTGCAGGACGCGGTCCGCGACCTCGCGGGCTCGATCGGCCGCAAGCGCCACTGAGACAGACGGGCGTGGGGCGGGCCGGGGCTGGCTCCGGCCCGCCCCGCCCGCCCTACTGGGCCGCCTTCACGGTCTCGTCGAAGACGAGGGTGGTCTCCGCCTGCCGGGCTTAGGCTGGGGAAGGGGGTGCATCTGGCGGCCGGAACGCTCCTAGCGAAGGATCGTCGGCCGATCGGGAGCTTCGCCGAACATCCATCGGCACCCGCTGGACCGGCGCGCCGAGATTGAGGCAACCGTCCTGACTTTGGCGGCCATAGGCCTACTAAGTCAGGACGGTCCAGAATTCGGGAAGAGGATCCCCGAACGATCTTCGGTCACGCCCGACCAACCGCTCCGTTCACCCACCCTTCCCCAGCCCCAGCGCGCCAACGACCCGCCGAACACCCGGTCGAGTGCCGCTCACGCCCCCGCTAGCCCCGGCCCTCCTCCGTGATCGCCAGCGTGTTGCCGTCCGGATCCTTGACCCAGGCCGCTCTGAAACCCGGCCCCTCGAAGACGCCGCGCTCGTCGGTGGCCAGGCCGGGCTGGTCGTACTGCGCGAACGTGACGCCGCGCGAGCTCAACTCGCCCATCGTCTCGTCGAGGTCGTCGACGAACCAGCCGGCCAGGGTTGCCGGCGACTTCCCCGCGTTGTCCGGCGCGAGGTAGATGAACATCGCCGTATTCGCGGCGCACGGATAGCGCACGCTCACGCCCTCCTCCGTCTCGCCGGGCGCCAGCCCGAGCCCATCCTCGTAGAAGCGCCGGGCGCGCTCGAGGTCCGATACGGCGACAGCAGCCTCCAACCGACAGTCGCTCAATCCCATCTTCGGCCTCCTGGTCGAGTGCACTCGAGCGTGCCACATTGTGCGCATGGCTCCGACCGCGCTGATCGTCGTCGACCTGCAGCTCGGCACCGAGGACCCGTCCTGGGGGCCGCGCAACAACCCGGACTGCGTCGCCAACGTCGAGGCGCTGCTCGGGGCGTGGCGCGCGAACGGTGAGCCGGTCGTCTACATCCGCCATGACTCGATCCAGCCCGGCTCGACCCTGCGGCCCGGCGAGCCCGGCAACGACCTGCATCCGGTGCTGGCCGCGGAGCCGGACCTGTTCGTGACGAAGCACGTGAGCTCCGCCTTCCACGGCGAGCCCGACCTCGCCGCCTGGCTGCGCGGGCGCGGAATCGAGCGGCTCGTCATGTGCGGCGTCCAGACCAACATGTGCTGCGAGACGAGCGCGCGCGTCGGCGCCGTGCTCGGCTTCGACGTGAGCTTCGTGCTCGACGCCACCTACACCCACGACCGCGTCACGCGTAAGGGCGAGCTGATCAGCGCGGACCTGCTCGCGCAGGTCACGGCGGTCAACTTCGAGCCCGAGTTCGGCCGTGTCGTCTCGACGCGCGAGGCGATCGACCAGCTAGCCGCGCCTCGCGTGGCATGATCGCCGCGTGATCGATCAGGACACCGAGTTCGGGGCCCGCGCCGCGCGGCGCCTGCGCGACGAGATCGTCATCTGGATGACCACCATCACGCCCGACGGATCGCCATTGCCGCGCCCGGTGTGGTTCCTCTGGGACGGCGACGAGTCCGTCGTCATGTACAGCCGCGCGAGCCCGCGCGTGCGCAACCTGGAGGCGAACCCGCGAGTGGCGCTCCACTTCGACGGCGACGGTGGCGGCGGCGACATCATCGTGTTCACCGGCAGCGCGGCCGTCGACCCGGAGCTGCCGCCCGCCGACGGGTCGCCGGAGTACCTCGAGAAGTACGACGAGCACATCGCCGGCATCGGCATGACGCCGGAGAGCTTCGCGCAGGCCTACAACGTGCCGGTGCGGATCCGCTTCACGGGCCTCGACGGGCACTGAGCGTGTGAGATCCTAGGCACGTGAGCGACAGCAGCCAATCCGGCAGCGCTCAGCTCAAGGAGCTCATGGGCCGCGTGTTGCAGTCGCACGCCTCCGAGGCCTTCGGGGACTTCATGGTCCGGCGCGCGGCGCTCAACGACATGGCTCCGAGCCTCGACGAGGCGGTGCTCGACGGCATCGACGAGTCACCTGATGGCGGCGCCGCGATGGCCGAGGCTCATTTGACGGGTCTGTCCGAAAGCGAGCGCGAGGACCTCCTCGAACGCACCAACCTGGAGACCGGCCGCCGGCTGCACGCCGCCGCGTTCGCCCTGCTCGCAGCGGTTCGGGCGGGGCATCTCCCCGTCGAGGTCACCCCCGAGATGGTGGCCGTGGCGGCGATGACGGAGCTCGGCGACTCCTAGCGGTCAGGCGCGCGGCAGGCCAGGTCGTCCTCGCCCGGGACGTCGAAGGTCACCGCGCGAGCGTCGCCGTAGGGCCAGTCGAGCCTGGCGGCGTCGCAGAGCCTGCCCGCCACGTCCCTGCTCTCGGCCTTGACGGCGGGCCGGCCGTCGACGGTGCCCCTTGCCTCGGGCAGCTGCTCGTCGCTGCCCGGGCCGGCGTCGTCGTCTCCGCAGCCGATCAGGGCGACTGCGGCTAGCGCTGCGGCGAGGGCTGTGAAGGCACGGGTTCGCACTTGACACCGTCTTACTACCCCGAAAGGATCGGCGCGCCAAACGAGGAGGACGTGGATGCGCGCTGCCGTTCGAGCCTGTCTAGTCGTGTCGATCGCCCTGCTGGCGCCCGCGGCGCCGGCGCTGGCCGACGGTCCGGGGGTCGGGACCCCAACCGTCGTCACGCTCGGTGACTCCGCCATCTCGGGCGAGGCCGGGCGCTGGGCCGGCAACACGAACAACGCGTCCTGGCGGGTCGACGCGCTCGGCTCGACCGCCTACTGGGACACGCCCACGGGCGAGGCGATCAGCGGCTGCCACCGCTCGAAGGCCGCGCAGGCGCACATCGGCGGCGGCGTCGCCAGCGCCAACCTCGCCTGCTCGGGCGCCAAGACGACCACGGGCGGCACCGGCTCCGGCCAGGACTTCAAGCCGGGCATCGACTTCTACTCGGACGCCCAGGGACGCAAGGGCCAGGCGCTCGCGCTGCAGGAGTACGCGAGCACCCACAACGTCAAGGCCGTCGTCGTGATGATCGGCGCCAACAACTACGGCTTCGCCGCGATCGTCGAGCGCTGCGTTCTCAACTGGGCGACCTCGCCGTCCTGGTGGAAGAACTACTGCTCCGACGACTCCGACATGACCTCGCGCTTCACGGCCGCGCGCCAGGCGCAGGAGGCCGAGAACGTCCGGCAGGCGCTGCTGCGCGTGTCGCAGGCGATGTCGAACGCCGGCTACAGCCCCTCCCAGTACACGATCATCGGCCAGACCTACTGGTCGCCGATCCCGCGCGGCAACGGCATGCGCTATCCGGAGAGCGGCTGGACGCGTCAGTCGATCGGCGGCTGCGGCGCCTGGAACCGCGATCTCAACTGGGCGAACGACACCGTCGTCGTTGCGATGAACAGCACCATGCGGAACGCGGTTGCCGCCAGCGGGCTCCCGAACACGCGCGTGCTCGACATGCAGAACGCGCTGACGGACCGGCGCCTGTGCGAGAACACGGTGGGCCTGCTCGAGGAGGCCGGCGTCTCCTCGTGGCAGTCGGCCGGCGCGGTCGACAAGACCGAGTGGGTCGCCCAGATCCGCACGCTCACGACGATCCTCGGGCCCTACCAGCTGCAGGAGGACGCGCACGCCTCGTACTGGGGCCAGCTCGCGATGCGCAACTGCCTGCGGCTCGCCTACAACGGCGGCGCGGTGCGCGGCGGCCGCTGCGTGCGCGCCGCAAACGGGCTGAACGCGCAGGGCGAGCCGAACATGCAGCTCGTCGACTAGGCCGGTACGGTCTCCGGGAAGTCTGACGCAAGCACCCCCCGACTGAGAGGACGACATCCGTGCGCTTCATAGCGGTGGTCTCCGCAATGCTCCTGCTGACCCTGGGCCTCGCGGCCTCAGCCGTAGCCAAACCGGGACACGGCAAGGGTGGTGGTGACAGTCCCGATGTGGACGTGATCGCGACCGGGCTCGACAACCCGCGTCACGTCGCGGTGGGCTCGAACGGCGACGTGTACGTCGCGGAGTCCGGCCGCGGCGGCGACCATGCGACGGCCGACTCCTGCTTCGACAGCGCCGAGGGCTTCGCGTGCACGGGCAACAGCGGTGCCGTCACGCGCATCTCGACGCGCGGGTGGCGCAGCGACCAGGAGCGCGTTCTGACCGGGCTCGCCTCGTTCGCGCCTGCCGACGGCAGCAGCGCGATCGGCCCGCACGGCATCTTCGTGAAGGGCGGCAAGGTCTACATCACGAACGGCGGCCCGACCGCGCCGACCCGGAACGGCGAGGTCGTCCTGCGCGATCCCACTCTCGTCGCGGAGGATCCGGTCTCCGCGCTCTACGGCACGCTGCTCAAGCTCCGCAAGCACGGTCGCTTCAGCCAGATCGCCGACCTCTGGGCCTTCGAGAACGAGAACAACCCGGACGAGGAGGACGGCAACCAGCTCGTCGACAGCAACCCCGTCGACGTGCTCGCCGGCCATCGCGGCCGGCTGTACGTAGCCGACGCGGGCGGCAACACGATCCTGCGCGTCTCTCGCGGCGGCGACGTCCGGGTCGTGAGCATCTTCCCGAACATCCCTACCCCGGATCCGTTCGGCGGCCCGGATATCGACATGAACGCCGTACCGACCGGCGTCGTGGACGGGCGCGACGGCGCGCTCTACGTGAGCCAGCTGACGGGCTTCCCGTTCCCGATCGGCGGCGCAAAGGTGTTCCGCGTCGATCCGCGGAGCGGGGAGTTCACGACCTACGCGAGCGGCTTCACGAACGCCATGGACCTCGCGTTCGGCCGTGACGGCACGCTGTACGTGCTCGAGATCGACAGCGATTCACTGCTCCCGCCGATCGGGCCGAACCGCGACGGCGGCCTCTGGGCCGTGCCGCGCGGCGGCGGGACGCCCGAGAAGATCGAGCTGCCGGCCGGCACGCTGATCGAGCCGGGCGGGATCGCCGTCGGCAAGGACGGGGACCTCTATGTCTCGAACCACAGCCGCGAGGCGGGCACCGGCGAGGTCCTGAAGATCGACCTCGGTGGCAAGCACCACCACCACGGCCACCACCACCGCTGATCCGGCCGGGGCCGCCGCTCGCCCGAGCGGCGGCCCTACGCCGTCGTATTCCTCGCGGCGGCCTTCTCCGCATCGGCGAGCGTCGAACACGCCCGGTGCGACACGATCAGCCCGTCGCGAACGCCGATGACCCAGGCGCAGACGGGACTGCTCTCCGCGCCGCTTGCCCGGCCGCGGACGCGGCAAATCCCGCCGACGATCACCCGGTCGCCGAGGTCCTCGTAGTGCTCCCCGTCGGGCTCCAGGACGTCCCATAGATCGCGCGCCTCGGCCAGGTACGCGCGCACGCCGTCGTGGCCGCGGTAGCCGCCGGTCTCGACCTGCGTGCCGGTGAGCGGCAGGAACTCGATCTCCGGGTGATAGAGCGACAGCAAGCGCTCGATGTCCCAGGCTCTGATCGCCGCGAAGCTACTGCGCACGAGCTCGACGTTGTCCACCACGACAGCGCAGCGTAGCCTTCCGGCCGATGGGCCCGGCCCTGGCCTCGTTGATCTCGGACTTCTGGAACGACCAGCTCGTCGAGCACGGGCGCCAATGGGTGTTCCTCGTGCTGCTCGGCTTCGTCGGGTCGTTCGCGTTCATCCGGATGAGCACGCGCCTGATGCGCAGCCCACGGGTGCCGTGGTGGCCGGGCAGCATCGAGAGCGGGGGCGTGCACGTACATCACCTCGTCTTCGGGATCGTCCTGATGATGGCCGCGGGCACGATCAGCTTCGGGGGGTTCGCGACCGATGTGATCTACGGGATCTGCGCGGTTCTCTTCGGCATCGGGATGGGCCTGACGATCGACGAGTTCGCGCTCTGGGTGCATCTCGACGACGTCTACTGGGCAGAGGAGGGCCGGCGCTCGATCGACGCGACCGCGATCGCCGTCGCGGGGCTCGCCCTGATCCTGCTCGGCGTGCGGCCGTTCGAGTTCGACACCGGCTCGGCCGGCGAGATCGCCGCCAGCCTCGCTCTGCTCCTCTTCCACTTCACCTGCGTCGCCATCTGCTTTCTCAAGCACCGCATGGCGCACGGCTTCGTCGGACTGCTGATCCCGGTTTTCGACGTCTACGGCGCGGTGCGGCTCGGCAAGCCGGGCTCGCCCTGGGCACGGCGCTTCTACGGCGAGCGCAACCCCCGCAAGCAGGCGCGAGCGGAGCGCCGCTTCCGGCCGGACCGCCGCACCGAGCGCTTCAAGGAGTCGGTGCGGACGGCTATAGGCGGCGCCACGGAGACCGAGTACCTGGCGAAGATCGGGCGCGACGAGTAGGCACCTGACCGGTGGAGCTGGGCGTCCATCTGCCGCTGATGCAGTTCGGCGAGGAGCCGCTTTCGCAGGAACGCCTTCGCTCCGCGGTCGACACGGCGCGGGAGTGCGGGTTCTCGGCGCTGTGCGCGAACGACCACTTCGTCTTCCAGACGCCGTGGCTCGACGGGCCGACCGCGCTCGCGAGCATGATCGAGCGATCGGGCGACATGGCACTCGCGACGACGGTGTCGCTCGCCGTCCTGCGCGGTCCCGTGCCGCTCGCGAAGGCGCTCGCCGCGATCGACCTGATCTCGGGTGGGCGCCTCATCGCCGCCGTCGGGCCGGGCTCGTCGGCGCGCGACTACGACGCCCTCGGCATCCCCTTCGAGGAGCGCTGGCAGCGCCTGGACGAGGCGCTGCCCGTGCTGCGCGCGCTGCTCGACGGCGACCCGCCACCGGAGGACGGGCGCTACTACCGCATGCCCGGCGAGGTCGAGCTGAGACCCCTGCCGCCAGGCAGGGTCCCTCTGTGGATCGGCAGCTGGGGCTCTCGCGCCGGCCTCGCCAGGGCCGCCCGGGTAGGCGACGGCTGGCTCGCGTCCGCCTACAACACCACGCCGGAGCGCTTCGCGGCGGCGCGCGCCCGGCTTGCGCGCGCCTTGGCAGATCGAGGCCGCGACCCGGCCTCCTTCCCGAACGGTCTCGCGACGATGTGGACCTGGGTCTCGAAGGACCGGGCCGAGGCCGATCGGATGCTCACCGGCGTGCTGGCGCCGATTCTCCGCCGAGAGCCTGACGAGCTGCGCGGGCAGGTCTGCATCGGGCCGCCGGAGCAATGCGCCGAGTTGCTGTCGCGCTACGCCGCGGCCGGTTGCGAGCGCGTCTTCCTCTGGCCGCTCGGCGACGAGCGCCGCCAGCTCGAGCTCATCGCGGGCGAGGTGGTCCCGGACATCGGCGCCTAGCCGAGCCGCCGGCGCCGCTCGAGCTCCGCCTCGGTGGGCTCGTCGAAGTCCATCGATCCGGCCTCGATGGCGCCCGCTCGTTCGTAGGTGTTGATCGTCACGCCCGTCTTCGACACCTTGCTGCCGGTCAGCGTCAGGCCCGCCGGGATCGCGCCGCTGCCGAAGAGGCGCTTCCCGCTCCCGACCACCACGGGGAAGATCCAGAGCCGGAACTCATCGACGAGGTCGTGCTCGAGCAGCGTCTGGATGAGACCGGGGCTGCCGTGGACCTGAATCTCGGGGCCGTCCTGGCTCTTCAGGTCAGCGACGTACTCGGCGACGTCGCCGCCGATCACCGTCGAGTTGCTCCAGTCAGCCCGTTCGAGCGTGGTCGAGGCGACGTGCTTGCGAGTCCCGTTGAGGTGGTCGGCGACCGGGCCCTCGTCGTACGGCCAGTGCGCCGCGAAGATCTCGTAGGTGCCTCGGCCGAGCAGAAGGTCGTAGGGGCCTGACTCGGCGATCTCCCCCAGCATCTCCTCGTCGAAGTAGTTGACGGCCCAGCCGCCGAGCGTGAAGCCGCCGGTTGGGTCCTCCTCGGGGCCGCCGGGGGCCTGCATGACTCCGTCGAGCGACATGAACGTGTTGACAGCGAGTGTTCTCACCTGAGCTCCGTGGTTTCGATGGGCGTTCGCCGTCTACAACGAGCTGCCCGGAGAAACTCATCACTCGCGGAGCGCGGGCGCCAGGCCGAAGGCCGGAAACAGCTCAGGGGACACGAACGAGCAGATCTCGGCGATGCGGCCGTCCTCGACCAGAGAGCACGTCGAGCGGCCAGCGCCCGGTACTCGGACTCTCCCGGCCGGCGCAGGTAGTGGGCCGCCGCCGGCTGGCGGTTCGCCGCCGTGACGAGCGTCCGAAGCGTGCCGAAGCTCGGCTCGAAGCCCTTGCCCGCGGCGATGCGTATCGCCGCGCGCCCCTCGTACCAGGTGGGGTGCGGAGGCATCGTGAGGCGCGCGTCCTCCCGCAGCAGCGCGGCAAGCGCGTCGGCATCCGCGCGTTCGTGGGCGTCGACGTAGCGCCGCAGCAGCTCCTGCTCCTCCGCGCTCGGCTCGGTGGAGCGCGCCCACTCGCTGCGTCGCTCGCCCAGCTGCTCGCGCAGCGTCGCGCGCGCCCGCTGGAGGGCGCTGTTCACGGAGTTCACGCTTGCCTCGATCAGGGCCGCCGCGTCCTTGGCCGACCAGCCGAGCACATCGCGGAGGATCAGCACCGCCCGCTGCCTCGGCGGCAGGTGCTGGATCGCGGCGATGAAGGCGAGCTCGATCGTCTCGCGCGCGACGGCGGCTGCGGCGGGCTCGTCCTCGGTGGGAGCCGCCGGCTCGAGCAGGCGATCGGGATACGGCTGCAGCCAGGGAAGGTCGACCGGCGGCGAGGGCGGCGCCGTCGGGTCGCCCGCGCCCGCCAGCTGCGGCGGCACCACGCGCCGCGGCCTGCTGCGCAGCACGTCGAGGCATGCGTTCGTCGCGATCCGGTAGAGCCAGGGCCGAAACGCGGAGCGTCCGTCGGACCCGAAGCTCGCTCGCTTGCGCCATGCGCGCAGGAAGGTCTCCTGGACGAGATCCTCGGAGTCCTCGAACGAGCCGAGCATCCGGTAGCAGTGGACCCGCAGCTCGCCGCGGTGGCGCTCGAATAGGGCCGCGAACGTCGATTCGGCTTTGCCCATCGGCCGTTACGACCGTAGCCGCCGGAGAAACTCATCGCATCGGATCGTCACGAGGGCGGCCCCGAGCGCAGCACGATCTTGGTCTCGGTGTCGGCTGCGCCGAGACGCAGGCGGAGCGCTCGAAGCAGCTGATCGAGCTCCGCCGTGTCGCTGCACGCGACCCGGAGCTGGTAGTCGGGCGCGCCGGCCAGGTGCAGCACCTCCGTCACCGGCTCGAGCCGCGCCGCCGCGATCGCAAACTCGTCGGAATCCGTTCCGGGCGCGAGCACCACGCCCACGAGCGCCTCCAGCCGCCGGCCGCCGGCGGCCGGATCAACCAGGGCCGTAAAGCCCGTGATCACGCCTTCGCGGCGCAGGCGCCGGACGCGGTCGGCGGCCGCGTTCGCGCTCAGGCCCACCGCGGCTCCGAGGTCGCGCCAGGACAGACGCCCGTCGTCACGAAGCAGTCTGAGTATCTCGCTGTCTGTGACGTTCATTGCCGCGATTATCTCAGTATTTGACGCGCTGGACTTGTCTTCCAACAGTTCTGGCCGATATCACGGGCGTCATGGATCCCAGCGCCGCACTGATCGCCGGACTGGCCGCGGGCCTGGCCATCGCGATGCAGGTGGGCGCCGTGAGTCTGCTGCTCGTCGAGGCCGCGGTGGTCGGCGGCCCTCGCTCGGGCGTCGCCGCCGGAATGGGCGTCGCAACCGCCGACCTGGCGTTCGCGGTGGTCGCCGCAGCGGCAGGCGCCGCCGCGGGCGCTGCCCTGGCCGGCCACGAGGGCGAGATCCGCGTGTTCGCCGCAATCGTGCGTGGCGGCGATCGCCGTTCACGGCCTGGTGGCCATCGCGCGCGAGCGTTCGGCCGCCGCTCCGCCACGCGAGGCGACGCGTGGCAAACCCGCGACGATGTACGCCCGCTTCCTCGCCATCACGGCGGCCAACCCGTTGACGATCGCCTCGTTCGCGGCGGTGGCCGCGGCGCTGTCGCTCGACGGGCCGGTGGCCGCCGTCGCCTTTGCCGCCGGGGTCGGCGTCGCCTCGGCCGCCTGGCACCTCGCGCTCACGCTGGCGGCCGGACACGCCGGCCGCTGGATGACGCCGCGGGTGCGGCGCGGGCTGGCGGTCGGGGGTCGCGTCGCCGTGTTGGCGATCGCCGCGCACCTCGCGTTCGCGGGCTAGCTGGTGGCCACTGCCGGCTGACTGAGCGTGGCCGGCCGGGAGCCGGCGATCTGCTGCGCGATGTACTCGGCGTCGTGCTTCACCCAGCCCAACAGCGCGGAGCCGCGCGTGTGCTGCCAGGACAACCCGAGGAAGTAGAGGCCAGGCGAGTCGGTTACGCCCCGGCGATGAACGAGACGACCGGCTGTGATCGAAGATCGGCGCATCGATCCACGAATGGTCGAGGCGGAAGCCGGTCGCCCAGACGATGCCGTCGACGTCGATCTGCGCGCCGTCATCGAAGCTCACCGTCGAGCCGGCGGCGGAAATCGCGCGGCCGTGGAGCTTCACGCCATGTGATGCGGCGCAGCCGCCGCGGCGTCGAGCCAATCAGCGTGTCGCGTCCTGACATCCTGCGCCCGATCCGTGACTCCGCGGGTTTGCGGATCAGCCCGATCGCCTCGAGATACCAGAACAGGTCGCGCCCGAGGATCCGCTGCGGCAGAGGCGTTTGGCGGGACCCGATCGACAGGTGGACCTCGTGGGACGCCGCCAGCTCCTCCGCGATCTGAAAGCCCGTGTTGCCGCCGCCGACCACCAGCACACGCCCCTCGGGGACGGACTGCAGCGAGCGATACGCGCTGCTGTGGATCTGCGCGACACCTTCCTCCAGCTGCGCGGCTACGGCAGGCACGAACGGCGTCTGGAACGGGCCCGTGGCGATCACCACCTGCTCGGCCTCGTAGGTCCGGTCGTCCAGTTCGACGGTGTACGCGCCGCTCGTGCGCCGGATCGTGCGGACACGGCTGTTCAGCTCGACCGGCAGATCGAACCGGCGCGCGTAGTCGGTCAGGTAGTCCGCCACCTCGTCGCGCGTTGGATAGCGATCCGGGTCTCCAGGGAAGGCGAGCCCGGGCAGAGCGTCGTAGCGCGCCGGCGTGAACAGCCTGAGTGAGTCCCAGCGCTGACGCCAGGCCGCCCCCGGCTCCGCGGCAGCATCCAGGATCGTGAAGTCGCGGCCCTGCTTCGCGAGGAAATATCCGATGGCGAGGCCGGCCTGCCCCGCACCGACCACGACCACCTCGTGGCGGTTGGCGACGGTCGGATTGCTCATCGGACGACGCGATCCGGGCGAGGGTAGCGGCGTCCGGCTAGAGCTACGCAGCCGCCGTTCAGCGCGGCCGCTGCTTCAGAGTCTTGGCGAGCCGGCCGCCGGCAACGTTCCCGGCGAGGTCGCGGCGCTCGTAGCGGAAGGACACGCGCGCCCGGCGGCGGCTCTTCAGCGACTTGACCTTGGGCTTGCCCAGCTTCACGCGGATCGTCTTGCTGCCGGCGCGGGCGAAGCGGGTCGTCACGCGCTTGCCGAGGCCCGGAGATGCGGTACGAGCCGGCCTCGTCGATCGTCGCCCTGAGGACGACCACGCGCTTCCGCAGCGCCTGCGTCAGCGACTTCGTGACGAGGACGAGCTTGCCGCGCGGCGCGCGCGTGTCGGCGGGCGTCTGGGGCTGCGGCTGGGCTGGCGCTCTCGGTCGACGAAGCGCGCCGCGGCCAGGTCGGCCTGCTCGTAGAGCCCGACATGACCGCCCGCGACCACCCTGTTCTGCGAGTCGACGGCGACGCCGCCCCAGAAGCCGCCGGTGGACGGGGTGATGACGACGCCGCCGGAGCCGAACTCGGGATCGAGCTCGAGCCTGGCGGGATCCGCCGCCGAGCGGCGCAGACGCATGAGCATGCCGCCGCCCTCGGAGCCAACCACGCCCGTGCCGGCGAGGACGAAGCGCTCGGCCGAGGGCTCCGGCGAGCCTCCGAGGCGCTGGACGCCGGCCGCCACGAGGTTCTGGTCGCCGGGCAGCTCGAAGTAGCGCTCGGCGGCCGGCAGCTCCGTGCCGGTCTGAGCGTCGAACGCTGCAACGGCGTAGGTGCGATCCTCGCCCGGGCCGCCGCCCGGCTCCGAGTCCATCGTCCCGAACACGTACAGGACGCCGCCCATGAGCGCCTGGCCGCCGGCGAACTCGTTCGTGCCGATGAAGTCGTGCTGGACCACGCCGTCGCCGCCGCCGAAGCCCGTGTCGCGCGCGCCGGTCGCGGTGTAGCGGCCGACGATCCAGTCGCTCGAGGCGCCCGCGGAGCCCGAGGCCACGCCGACGGCGCTGATCGCCCCGGACGGCTGGACGTCGAGGTCACGGAAGGTGTCGCTGCTGGCGGTGACCGGATCCACGAACTTGCCGTCGCCCGGTGTCGCGCCAGGGCCGTCGAAGCTCGGGTCGAGGCCGCCGTCGGAGTCCCAGCGGACGAATCCTGCGTCGACACCGGCGCCGCCGACAGCTGTGATGGTCCCGTCGGCCGAGACGACCATGTCCTCGAGCTCGTCGGACGAGGAGCTCAGGTCGGCCGTCACGTAGCCGGTGTTCGCCGGCCCGAAGTCCGTGTCGAGCGAGCCGTTGTCGTTGTAGCGCGCCACGGTGAACAGCCACCTGCGCGAGGAATCGAGCGTCTTGCCGGCGACGAGCAGGTCCGTGCTGCCGGGCACCTGGGCAATGGCGCTGATCTCAGCCTGGACGTCGATCCCGAAGGCAAACGGCGTCGCGAGGCCGTTGATCCCGAAGCCGCGGTCGAGCGACCCGTCCGCGTTGAAGCGGGTGACCGCCCAGCCACCCGTGCGGTTGGTCGCGTTGCCGCTGACCTCGCCCCCGACGAGAACGCGGCCCTGGGAGTCGAGGGCGACCGCGCTACCGCCCTCGCGCGAGCCCTCCGGCGCTGCGCTGACCTTCGCGATCCCACCCGCCCCGAACGACGGGTCGGGCACGCCGCCTTCGAGCGCGTGAGCGGAGGCCGGCGCGAGCGCGACGGCGGCGGTGACGGCGGCGAACGAGAAGACCTTTGAGCGAGCCATGCCCGGAGTGTCGGCGGCGCGTGCCCGCGCGATAAGCCACCCTAAGGGTGAATCGCTCACCCCTCGGGCCTGTGGCGGGGGCGGGCGCGGTCCTGACCTGCCGACCGCGCCGGCTAGCGCCGAGCAGCCTCTCGAAGCGAGGCGCGCACCGCAGCGAGCGCCGGCCGCTCGGCCGTCGCGGCCCGTACGGCCGTGAAGACGAGCCGCGTCAGCGGACCCTCGGCGAGATCTCGAACGGCGAGCGTCGAGTCCTCCTCGGCACGAACGAGATCGGGCAACAGCGTGACCGCGTGTCCGGTGCGGACGAGCGTGAACAGGACGAGCAGGTCCGTTGAGCGGTGCCGGACGTCCGGGCTGAAGCCGCCGAGGACCCTGCAGGCGCGCTGGACGAGCTTGTCATGCGCGCTCGGAGGCGGTCCGCACGCCCACGGCGCTTCGGCGAGGGCGGCGAGCCTGACCGGCTTGCCGCCGCCGGCGAGCGGATGGCCGGCCGGGAGCACCAGCCGCACGCGCTCGCTCAGCAGCTCCTCCCGAAGAAGCCCCTCCAGCCGGATGCGCGGGACGTACTCCCACTCGTCGGCGATCACCAGGTCGAGCTCGCCGAGTGCGAGCGCATGCAGCGCGGCTTCCGGCTCGGCCTCGATCACCTCGAGGCGGAGCTGCGGGTGGGCGAGCGCCAGCGCGCTCAGGGCCGACGGGATCAGCGCCAGCGTCGCGGTCTGGAAGGCCGCGATCCGGACCGTGCCGGTGACGCTGCCATCCGCCGCGGCGAGCTCCGCCTCGGCCTCCTCGGCCGCCGCCAGCAGCCGTTCGGCGTGGCGGGCCAGTGTCAGCCCAGCCTCGGTTAGGCGGATCCTGCGTCCACTGCGCTCGAGCAGCTCGACGCCGGTTTCGCGCTCCAGCACCCGCAGCTGCTGCGACACGGCCGACGGGCTGTAGTCGAGCGCCGTGGCGACCGCGCCGACAGTGCCTCGATCACGTAGCTCGCGCAGGAGGCGGAGCCGCCGCAGGTCCAGCATGTGAAGAAGCGTCGCACGATCCTATGCATGAATCCACGCTTGTTCTGAACGAACGGTGCCGAGAAGATCCGGCGATGTCCGAACCGCTGATCCGCTACGCGGGCCCGTTCGTCCCCGGCGTCGCGCGCTCGGCCTCGGGCTCGTTCTACGAGCTCGACGACGGCCGGCGCATGCTCGACTTCACCGCCGGCCAGATCTGCGCAACTATCGGCCACAACCACCCGCGTGTCGTGCAGGCGATCGAGCAGGCCTCCCGAGAGGTCCTCCATCTCAACTCATGGGTGATCTCCGAACCCGTGCTGCGACTCGCAGATCGTCTGATCGACACGCTGCCGGCGCCGCTGGAAAAGGCGATGCTCCTCTCGACCGGGGGCGAGGCGAACGAGGCGGCGTTGCGCATGGCGAAGCTCTACACCGGCCGCTTCGAGGTCCTCTCGCTCACCCGCAGCTGGCATGGACTGACCGCAGGCATGTCGGCCCTGACGCACGCGGGCGGGCGCAGCGGCTATGGCCCAACGGCTCCCGGCGTGTTCGCGCTGCCCGCGCCCTACGCGTACCGATGCCCGATCCGCCACTGCGACGGCGACTGCGACTGCTCCTGCCTCGAAGCGGGCTTCGAGCTATACGACCAGGCGAGCGTGGGCTCACCCGCCGCGGTCATCGCCGAACCGGTGCTATCGGCCGGCGGGGTGATCGTTCCGCCGCCCGGCTACTTCGTGCGGCTCGCCGAGCTCTGCGCCGAGCGCGGCATGCTCGTCATTCTCGACGAGTGTCAGACCGGCCTGGGCCGTCTTGGCGCGCTCTACGGCTTCGAGATCTTCGACTTCGTCCCGGATTTCCTCACGCTGTCGAAGACGCTCGGCGGCGGGGTTCCGATCTCGGCGACGCTCACGAGCGCCGAGATCGAGCAGAGCTGCTTCGAGCGCGGCTTCGTACACGTCACCTCCCACGTCTCCGACCCGATGCCCGCGGCGGTTGCGGAAGCCGTCCTCGACGTGGTTCTCGGCGAAGATCTCGCCGGCGTGGCGGCGCGACAGGGGCAGCGGCTGCTCGAGGGCCTGCGTGAGATCGAGGGCCGCCACGAGTCGGTCGGCGACGTTCGCGGCATGGGGCTCCTCTGCGGCGTCGAGCTTGTCGAGGACCGGACAACACGCGCTCCTGCCGACACGCTCGGCCGGGCCCTCACCGACGAGTGCCTCCGCTGCGGCCTGTCGATCAACCTCGTCCGGGGCCAGACCGCGGGCTCGGCGAACTGCCTCCGTCTAGCGCCGCCGCTGACGATCTCGGACGACGAGATCGATCTCGGCCTTACGATCCTCGATGAGGCGCTCACCACCGTCACGGCACGCCCGCAGCCAAACGCTGAGGCCGTCGAGACATCAGCGTTCTAGGAGCGGCTCCGTCACGAGCTTCTGGCGCTCGAACAGGTAGCGCATTGCGGACAGGATCTGGGTGCGGGGGCATGCCCGCGTCGAGTGAAAGGGCTTAGACAGCGCTTCGACAGCGGGTGCGGTCAGGCTGCCCTAACACCCGTGAGGTGACTCGACCTGCCCATCGCTCCAATCACCGATCCGTCCTGGCTGTTCGTCCCGCCGCTCGAGCTGCAGCTTGCGTAGCGCGATGACGCAGCTCCCTTTGCTGCTGGGCGCCGACCTCGAGGTCCCGTGCGTCGACGGCCGCGACCGGTGCTACGTGAACCTCGACTACGCGGCGAGCACGCCGGTGATGGCGGACGTGTGGGCGGCCGTCGAGGCGTTCGTTCCCTGGTACAGCAGCGTGCACCGCGGCAGCGGCGCCAAGTCGCAGGTGTCCACCGCTGCGTTCGATGACGCGCGCACCGCCGTCGCCGCCTTCGTCGGGGCTCGGGCAGACCACGAGGTGGTCTTCGTCCGCAACACGACCGAGGCGATCAACGTGCTGGCCGCCGCGCTGCCGGAGGGCTCGCGCGTGCTCAGCAGCCCGGCCGAGCACCACGCCAACATGCTGCCCTGGCGCCGCCACGACGTGCGGCTGCTGCCCTTCACGCGCTCCGCCGAGGAGCTGCTCGTGGAGTGTGAGCGCGCATTACGTGAGGGGCGGATCGACCTGCTGGCCGTCACCGGGGCCTCGAACGTCAGCGGCGAGATCTGGCCCGTCGCGGAGCTGGCCGCGCTCGCCCACCGCCACGGCGCAGAGCTGTTCGTCGACGCCGCGCAGCTCGCGCCGCACCGGGCGATCGACATGGCCGCCGTCGGCATTGACCATCTCGCGTTGTCCGGCCACAAGCTGTACGCGCCGTTCGGCGCCGGCGCGCTGGTGGCCGGGGCCCGCCGGCTCGCGGCCCGGCCGCCGCTGCTGCGCGGCGGCGGCGCGGTGAAGCTCGTCACGCTCGACGACGTGATCTGGGCCGACGCCCCCGAGCGCCACGAGGCCGGCTCGCCCGACGTCATCGGCGCCGTCGCGCTGGCGGCGGCCTGCCGGCGACTGCGCGAGCTCGGCATGCAGACCGTCGCCGCGCACGAGCGCTCGCTCGCCGCCCGCCTGTGGGACGGCCTGCACGCGGTGCCGGGCCTGCGGACGCTGCGGATGTGGCCAGGGGCCGTCGACCGCGTCGGCGTGGTCACGTTCACGCTCGACGGCTACGCCCACCCGCTGGTGGCGGCGATCCTGAGCGCCGAGCACGCGATCGGCGTGCGCCACGGCTGCTTCTGCGCCCACCCCCTGATCACCCGGCTGCTCGGCATCTCCGACGCCGAGCTCGCCCGCCTGCGCGCCGAGCTGGCCGCCGGCCGTCGCCCGCCGCTGCCCGGCGCCGTGCGCGCCAGCGTCGGACTCGGCACCACCCACGCCGACATCGACCGCCTCACCGGCGCGCTCCACGAGCTCGCAGCCTCTGGACCGAGATGGCACTACCGCCACGTACCGGAGCGCGACGAGTACCACCCGGACACTCGCCGAACCGCCCCGAGCGCCGCGGCGACCTTCGGGCTATGAGCCGTGGCAGCTGATTCAGTTTGGGCTGTCGCTCATCGCTTCGGCACCAGGATCTGCGCGAGGGCTCCGCTCTGGAAGCGTTCCTCTTCGACGACGTCCAGCTTCAGGTGCTCTCCCAGCTCGGCGAATGGGCTGTGCCCCGCGCCGATCGCAATCGGGACCGTCGTCAGCTGGTATTCGTCGACGAGGCCCAGGCGGGTCAGCGACTTGGCGAAGTCGGGGCCACCGTGGACCAGGACGGTCCCTTCGTCGTCCCGAGCCTTCAGTTCCGCAATCTCCGCGCCCAGGTCCCCGCCGAAGATCTCGACGGGTCCCCATTCCGCCTTCTCCAGAGTGTGGGAGAAGACAGCCTTCGGCTTCTCGTTCATCGCGGTTGCGATCGGCCCCTCGGACGCGGCCCAATGCGGCCCCATGATCTCGTAGCTGCGGCGCCCCATCGCGTGGACGCCGGCCTCCTCGAGCGCGCGGCGGTTCCACTCACCCGAGTCGTCACCGAACCACTCGAACATCCATTCATGGGTCCCGTCGGGGCTGGTGGCAAAACCGTCGAGGGAAATGACCATTTTCAGAACTACTTTTCTATCGCTCATGTCGGTAGAGACCTACCCCCTCGCCTGGATTCATCGCGCAGCAGATCTGCGCGTCAACACGGCAGCGGCTGTCGGACGGACGGCCTGGCCTGCAACGCTCGGCCCATGATGGTGTCGCTGCGCCGACGCACCGGAGGGTCGTGCTGTGGAACTCTGCGCAATGAAGCACCCTCGATTGCGGCAACGCTCTCGAGGCGCTTGCATGGCGCCGGGTGATGAGCTTTCGGGCCGCCCGCCGTCACACACACTATGAGCTCCATCACCGACGACCTCCGGCCGCTCGACGAGCAGGCCTTCGGCGCCCGCGTCGAGCCGCACCGCCGCGAGTTGCACGTCCACTGCTACCGCCTGCTCGGGTCGTTCGAGGAGGCCGAGGACCTCGTCCAGGAGGCGTTCCTGCGCGCGTGGCGCCGGCGCGAGACGTACGAGGGCCGCGCGTCGGTTCGCGCGTGGCTGTACCGGATCGCCACGAACGCCTGCCTCGATGCGCTCGACAAGCGCCCGCGGCGGCCGAGCGCGAGCGGCGAGGTCGCGTGGCTGCAGCCCTATCCCGACGAGCTCCTCGAGCAGCTGCCCGACCGGCGCGAGGGCCCGGAGGACGTGACGCTCGCCAAGGAGACCGTCGAGCTGGCGTTCATCGCCGCGATCCAGCACCTCGCGCCGCTGCCGCGGGCCGTGCTCGTGCTGCGCGACGTCCTCGGCTGCTCGGCGAAGGAGACCGCGCGGCTGCTCGAGACGACAGAGGCGTCGGTGAACTCCGCGCTGCAGCGCGCGCGGGCTGGGTTGCGGGAGAGCCTGCCCGAGGACCGCGAGGCGTGGCAACACGCCGCCGAGCCGACCGCCGCCGAGCGGGAGCTGCTCGCCCGCTACGTCGAGTGCAGCGAGCGCGCCGACGCCGAGGGCCTGGCCGCGCTCATGCACGAGGACGTCCGCTTCTCGATGCCGCCGACGCCCGGCGTCTGGACCGGCCGAAGCACGGTCGTGCAGGCCTGGATCGACGGCGGGTTCGGATCGGAGGCGTTCGGCAGCATGCGGTGCGTGGTCACCCGCGCCAACGGTCAGCCCGCGGTCGCGGCCTACGTGCGCAAGCCGGGCGACGCCGCGTACGAACCGCTGGCGATCGACGTCCTGCGGGTGCAGGACGGGGTCGTCACCGAGATCGTCACCTTCGACGGCGCGCTGTTCGAGCACTTCGACCTGCCGGCCACGCTCAGCGCGGCGGGCGGTACACGATGAACGCCCCTACCTCGATCACCATCACACCAGTCTTCGTTGCCGACCTTTCCGTCGAGGGCGAGCGGATGCCGGTCTACGTGCACGTCATCGACCATCCCGATGCGCGCGTGCTGGTCGACACCGGCATGACGGAGCTGCACCCGGCGATGGCCGACATGGATCCCCGCCTCCAGCCGCTGAGCGAGCAGGACTTCGATCTCGCCGGCATCGACATCGTCGTCAACACACACCTGCACGCCGACCACTGCGGCGGCAACCACCTCTTCGCCGGCAAGCCGATCTATGTCCAGCGTCGGGAGCTCGACGACGCGCGCAGCGAGGACGGCTACACAATTCGCGAGTGGGTCGAGGCGCCCGGCGTGCGGTACGTGCCGGTCGACGGCGAGCACAAGCTGCTGCCCGGGCTCCGACTCGTCCCGGCGCCGGGCCACACACCCGGCATGCAGATGGTCGTCGTCGAGACTGGCGGGCGCCCGGTCATCGTCGGCGGCGACGTGGCGGTGTGGTTCGGCGAGTTCGACGAGCCGCCCACCGAAGGCCGGCAGCGGGTCCTTGCGCTCGACCCCGAGCTCGTCTGGCTCACGCACGAGCACGAGCCATGGCGGCCCCCCACCGTCTGAGGCATCACGCCGGCGCTCTCTGAGGCGTCGAGTGGTTACACGAGGGTCAGCTGGATGAGTGCTTCCATGTCGAGAGGCTCTGACCGGCTCCGCTCACCAGGTGAAGGGCCACGACAGGCGCGGCCCACGACACCAGGAGACCACGACATGACGATTCAGCGGATGGACAACGTTCTCATCGTTGTCGATGACCTCGAGGCTGCCAAAGCGTTCTTCGCCGAACTCGGCATGGAGCTGGAAGGCGAGACGCAGCTCGAGGGGCCTTGGGTGGACAGCACCGTCGGGCTCAACGACGTCCGTGCCGACGTCACCATGATGCGGACCCCGGACGGCCACGGCCGGGTTGAGCTGACGAAATTCCACACGCCGCCGGCGGTCAGACCCGAGCCGGAAAGCGCACCGGCGAACACGCTGGGCATACGCCGCATCATGTTCGCTGTCGACGACATCGACGACGTCGTTGCCCGCCTGCGCAGCCACGGTGCCGAACTCGTCGGCGAGATGGCGCAGTACGAGGACTTCTACCGGCTCTGCTTCCTGCGTGGCCCAGAGGGCATCATCATCGGACTGGCCGAGCAGCTCAGCTGAGACCTCCGTGGGCGCGGCCCCGGACGCTACTGGCCAGCGCCCGCGCATGGCGCCCCGCCAGGCGTCACCGAAGCTCAGCCCGTCCGCCCGTCCCTGCTCCAGATTTTCCCGGAGCTGGACTTCAGGAAAAGATCGCGTGCCCCACGCCGCGCCATCGCCGTTCTGCTCGCTGAACTCCTCCTCGGGCGACCAGAGCCAGGTGCTCGGGCGGGCGCACAGTCCCGAGCCGCGCATCGCCAGGCCGGAGCCCGCCAGCAGCTCGGGCACCGCCGGTGACAGCCGGGGCAGCGCCCCGATCGCGCCGAAGCTGATCGAGCCCGCGCTGGCCACGTCCTCGGTCACCCCGAGCCAGCTCGTGATGCCCATCTCGGACGGAAGATCGCCTGGGCGCAGGTCGCCGAGCGCAGGCACTCGCGCTCCCCGTCCGTCAGCAGCTCGTACAGCTCGTCGTCCTCATGCTCGCTGACGCGGTCAGAAATCGGAGCCGATCCGAGCCCTGCTGGACGCGGCCCTGCGAGCGGCAGATACTGGGCGGGCGATGTCGCAGGAGAATGTGGAGTTGGCTCAGCAGGCCTTTGACGCCTTCAACCGACGCGACATCGGTGCGTTTCTGGCGCTGATGGCCCCGGACGTGGTGGCCGAGTCGCGCCTGGCCGCGATGGAGGGCGGCTATCACGGCCACGACGGAATCCGCCACTGGTGGCAGAACCTGCTCGACGCGTTCCCGGACTACACCGTCGAAACGGTCGAAGCGCGCGAGCTTGGGAACCTGACGCTCGCCACGCTGCGCACTCGCGGCCACGGCGCGGACAGCGACACCCCGTTCGTGGACACGGTCTGGGTGGTTGTCGACTGGCGTGACAAGAAGGCCGTCCGGTGGCGCGTCTTGTCAACGGAAGCGGAAGCCCTCGAAGCCGTGGGGCTGCGGGAGTAGGGCGCCGCTAGATGATCCCCGGCCGTCGCCGCGCGTTCGCCTCGGCCGCAGTCGCCCACTCGCGCAGCTCGTCGGCCAGTACCTCGTCGCCGAGCACATCCAAGTCGTGCGCAGCGCGGGCCATCATGTGACGGGCGGGCGTGCCCGGGTGGTGCGCGGCGGCGCGCGGACCCTCCGGGGTTGTGATCGCCTCCTGGTCGTCCGGCTCGATCACTCTCGGCGCCGTGCCGTACTCCAGCCCGCGTCGGCCATCGCGAACGCCGCCAGCGGCGTGACCTCGGCGGCTGCCGACACGAAGCCCTTCAGGCTGCCGCCCTGGTAGCCCATCAGGGCTGGATTCTCCCACGCGCGCGCCGGGCGGCGGCGTCGATTCTGCGATGACATCGACGGCACAAGGGCACTCCGCTTTGCGCCTCCTCGAAGGTCGCCTGCTGGCCCTCGGTCATGTCGAGCGCGAGGTCGTGCGCGGCCTCGATCGGGTTGTCCGGCGAGCCGGGGTGCTGACAGACGATGCAGCGAAGTCCGTAGCGCTTGAAGGTCGCCCGGCGGAAGGCGCCCTGGCGCCCGCCGCTGCGCTGCTTGAACCGGCTGTAGGGTGGTGCGCGGGGCAGTAGGAGCCCGCCTCGATCAGGCGCCCGCAGGTCAGGCAGGGGCGCTTCATGGCCCGTGGGTACGCCGTGGGTACAGGAGGGCCGGTTCACTGACGTTCAGTGACGCCGACTGACGCTCGCCGCGCGTCCCCCGAGAGCGCGGCGATCCCGCTCCTGGTGCGAGATTCCGCGCAGCTCAGCGGAGGGGGAGGGATTCGAACCCTCGGTGGACCGTAAGGCCCACAACGGTTTTCGAGACGAGGGTGTCTGGAGGTTCTTTTCCGCTCTGGGAGCCGGTTTGCGGGCTTCCGAAATGGGGTGCGCTGCACTATGCGCTGCACTGAGCCTTGCTTCCCTGCCAGTTACGAGGCGGTTCACCGCTACGACGGAGCGGTCATTCAAAGGGGCCGCCGCGGCCAGCTCGTGCCGTGTGCGGTGCAGCCGCGCGACATTGCTCTCGTAGGAGACGTACGTCGGTACAAGTTCCTGACGGCGCCGCAGTTGCGAGAGCTGTGGTGGCCGAAGAGCTCGGTGCAGGCCGCCGACCGGCGGCTGCTGAAGCTCTTTCGCGCCGGCTACGTCGACCGCTTCCGTCCGATCTCCCGGCGCGGGTCGTTTCCGTGGACCTACAAGCTCGGCCTGGAAGGCCACCGGCTGCTGCAGCGCGCGGGGCTGGTCGAGCGACGGGAGCGCCTCGCGCTGCGCGAGGTCTTTGACTACGGGCATGTGCTGCACGAGTTGCAGCTCAACGCCTGGATCCTGGCCTACCGCGCCGCGGCTGGCGAAAGCTTCATCTCCTGGGAAGGAGAAACGCACATCGAGCCGCCGCGCGAGGCACGCGCCCGGCAAGGAGTGTTAAGCGTGGGCGACTACTGGTCCGCCGAGGGCCTGCGCGATCCGCGACCCCGGCCCGTCCGGCCGGACGCGGTGCTCGAGGTCGCGCGAAACGACGGCGACGGAGCCCACGTGCTGTTGATCGAGTACGACCGGACCCGGCGGGTCGACAAGAACTACGAGAAGATCCGGCGCTACGACGCCTTCCTCTGCTGGTGGTGGCAACACACCAGCTTCGCGGATCGCGGTCGGCCGTTCGTGATCTTCGTCTGCCAAGACGAGGACCAGCGCGACCGATTTCTGAGCGCGGCGGACCGGGAGCTGACGGGCAGACTGTGGCATCCGTCAGCGTCGGCCGACGAGCACGCGTACATCGGCCGGGAAGGCCTGCTGTTCGCCAGCGAGGTCGATGTCCACTCCGGGAGCCTCGAAGCCCGACGCGCGGCCAGGCTCCGGCCCGGCGAAGCGCAGCGCCGCGTAAGAGAGGGCGTGCGGCGAGTACGGCTGCCCGGGCGTCCCGACCGGCTCACACAAGCCGCTTAGGCGAGGCTCTGGCAGCCGCCTAAGCGCAGAACCGCACCAAGGAGCTCGCCATCCTCGCCGGTAGCGGCGGCGCGCGCCAAGGCTCCCAGGCATGAGGAGCGCCTGTTGGACGTCTACTCGTTCAGCGACGGCCAGTGCGTCCGCAAGTGTGAGTTCAGATAGCGATCCGACGCCGTCGAGGCGACGGGCCTAGATCATGGGCTGAGAACCACCGCTTATCGCGCAAAGCGCAACTCTGATCGGCCTCGTCGGCGCGCCTGCGTACAGGCGAAAGCAGGAGTCGTTCGTGCCACCTGTGGTATCGATACCGCATGCCTATCTCGTCGTTGGATCGTGACCTCGCCGAACTTGCCGCTGCGGTGCGGCTGGATGGAACCCTCGCCGCGCTCGCGGGTCGCGCGTCCATAGGCGACGCCTACATGCTCGGCATGCTGGTGAGCGGTATGACGGTCTATGGACGCACGACCTCGCCGGTAGATTTGTTCGCGCGGATCAACGAGGAGAACGCGAAGATGATCGAGCGCGGTCGCGCACACGGTGCCGAGAGCTGGTCGGATCAGGAGATTCGCAAGGCGATCGAGGACGGCGACACGACCGTGACACTGGCCGACGCGACCGTGTTCCCTCCGGGGTCGCCGCGCTACGAAGTGCCGCTGCTTCGCATCCGACTTGCGCAAGTCGCCGGCTGGTGGCTCGTTCCGACCGACGCCGAGGGCAAGGCGTCGTTCACGCACCCGTCGGCTGGTTAGCTCGCGGCTTCCGCCGCTGCTCCGGTTCATCCATTGCCGTAGGCGGGTCGCTCCGAGGTCCGACGGCTGCGAGGCTACGGGCGAGATGCGGCTGCGGCCTTCCGGTTCGTTAGGACTCTTGGGCGATCAGCGCGGATGGCCTGGCCACGCATGGAGTCATTAGGTAGGCTCGTCCGAGCGCCGGGCGCTCAGGCTCGGCTTCAGCGCGCCCCGGCACCGTCACGTACCCAAGACCGTCGCTGCGACGGTCACCCTAGAGGGAGGTTGACATGCCTGCATCGGACCAGCTGACGAGGTTGGCGGCCAGGGCGAAGGAAGCTGAGGATCGGGCCGCGGCCGCACAGGGGAAGGCCGAGGCGGACCTCGAGCAGGACGTTGCGACAGCGCGCGCATCAGCTCAGGCCCAGGCTGAGAAGCTGCGCCAGTCCGCGGACGCAAGCAAGGGAAAGCTCTCCGTCTGGTGGCATGACTTGCAGCGCTCGTGGAACGAACACGTCGCAAAGGTTCGCGAGGACATCGATTCCAAGCGGGCGGAGCACGACGCGGACAGGGCGCAGCGGAACGCCGAGATCGCCGAAGACGACGCCTCGTTTGCGGTTGAGTACGCGTATGCAGCGATCGAGGAAGCCGAGTACGCGGTGCTCGACGCGGCCCTTGCGAGGAAGCACGCTGACGAGCTGTCACCACAGTCGGGCGCTACCGCCTGAACGGCGCGTTGGGCTGTGCGCCGAGGTGGCACAGATCTCGGACGCTACGAGGAGAGAACGTAAGAGCAACGCGAGCGCACAAACCGCGAAGGGTCGGCGCGCCTGTCGATTCGCGCGGTCGGGAGCGCTGAGCTGCCGATCAGTGGTCGGCCGTAGGCGAGCCTCGACCCCGACGCACTGCTCGACGTGTGAAACCGCCACGTTGGTCGGCCGTGCATTGACAACAAAGCTGGTCGCGCGGAAGGGTCAGTTTGCCGTGCCATCCATGACGCCCGAGCTCGAGCAGTCCTTCACGCAGCCTTCGCGGAATCGACCGCGCTGAGCCAGCGGTCGACGAACGCGCCCAGCGCATCGAGCGCCTCGACACCCTCGTCGAGCATGCTCGCGAAGCTCTGAAAGACATGCGGCACCTCGGGCCAGACGTCGAGCCCGACGCGACCGTCGCACTCCGCCACGCGACGAGCCAGACCCATGGCATCGCCCAGAAGGATGTCGTGCGAGCCGGCCTGGACGAGCAGCGGGGCGAGCCCGGAGAGGTCGGCGAACAGCGGGCTCGCCGCCCGGGCATCCGCCGGCGTCACGTACTCGTCAGCACGCCGTCGCAGCGCCTGCACCGACAGGATCGGATCGACGTCGGCCTTGCTGTCCAACGTCGGACTCGTGAGCGTCAAGTCCACCCACGGGGACATCAGGCACGTGCACGCCGGCTGGGGCAGCCCACCCGCCTTTGCCCTCACGAGCGTCGCGGCTACCAGCCCCGCTCCGGCCGATTCGCCAACGATCGCGATCTGCCGCGCGTCGACGCCGCTGTCGAGCAGGCCGCGATACGCGGCAACGGTATCGTCGACGCCGGCAGGGTAGGGATGCTCGGGCGCCAAGCGGTAGTCGATCGAGTAGGCACGTGCCCTCGCACGCCGAGCGACCTCGGAGGCCAGCCCAACGCCGACACGCGCCGATCCGAGCGCGTACGCGCCCCCATGCAGGTACAGGACCACACGATCAGAGCGCGTCTCGGGCGTCTCGACGAGGATCGCTTCGATCCCGCCGAGTGTCGCGTCGCTCGTCGTGACGTCGTCGGCCAGCGGGGTCGAGGCCGTCATCTGCTCGATGACCACTCGCTGCTCGGCCACCTCCCCGCCGAGGTCCAGGGGCACCTCGCGCAGTAGCGCGTCGAGCGCCTCGTGCTGCTCGCGACTCATGAGTCCCCCTCACGATGCAACGTCAGTGTTCCGGCACGCTCGGCGGCCTCGTTGGCACGCGTCGCGACCCTCGTGAACCCGTCTGATATCGCCATGTCACTCCTTTGTAGTGGTCCGCTGGAGGGTGATGGCGAGGCGGGTGACCGGTCGTCACATATTTCCGATGATTCACCTCGTCATGAGCGGCCGGCCAGGCGGAGCCCGCGGCGTACGGCGACCAGCGCGGCCGGTAGGTGCTCGAGCACCTCGGCGATGGTGACGCGGCCGGGGGGGGACTGGTGAGCCACGAACGCGCCGTCGAACGTCGCCGACTGCCCTCACGGTCATTCGCGCCCGTCACGTCTGAGGCGTGGCCGCTCGCGAGTGGGCGGGTCTCCACCTTCCCGCCGAGCGCCCTATATGCGTCGTCCAAACGGGGTTCAATTCCGAGCAGATTCCACTCGACCAGCGGGCCGGACCGCTTCGCTTTCGCCGGTATGCCACCTGCCGTTGAGCGCGAACGAGCGCGAGTCCTGTGTAGCCGCGCGTGCACAGACCCCGAGCGGAAGCGCTGTGCTGCTCGACGAGAACGGCCGTGTGCAGCCCTCCGCGTCCGAAAAGGGCAGTTCCCGCAGACGCGCCGCACCTACGCCGCGATTTACCGGGCCTTCGGCGTCTTCTTGGGACCCGACGCCACGTCGGATCACGTGACGGCTGAAGCCGGGCCCGCCTAACGCGACGCGCTCGAGCGCGCGGGTCGATCACCGGCCACGGTGGCACGGCGATGGACCAGATCACATAATGCGTGTGACGACGCGTCACGCGACCGGCGTCCAGCCTGAAGTCCATGGCCCAACCAGTATCCCGTGAGTTGCCGGGTCCGGTGGCCTTGCAGGGCCGTCGGCTGTGGCTCGTCCTCGGCGCGCTGATGCTCGGGATGCTGCTCGCCGCGCTCGACCAGACGATCGTGGCGACGGCGCTGCCGACGATCGTCGGCGACCTCGGCGGCGCCTCGAACCTGTCGTGGATCGTGACCGCGTATCTGCTGGCGTCGACGGCCTCGACGCCGCTGTGGGGCAAGCTCGGCGACATGTACGGCCGGAAGCGGTTCTTTCAGGCCGCCATCGTGATCTTTCTCGTCGGCTCCGCCCTGTCGGGACTGAGCCAGTCGATGGGCCAGCTGATCGCCTTCCGCGCGCTGCAGGGGATCGGCGGTGGAGGGTTGATGATCGGCGCCCAGACGATCGTCGGCGACGTGGTCGCGCCGGCCAACCGCGGTCGCTACCAGGGCCTGTTCGGCGCCGTGTTCGGCGTGGCCACCGTACTCGGGCCGTTGGCCGGCGGGCTGCTCGTCGACAACGCCTCGTGGCGCTGGGTCTTCTACATCAACCTCCCGGTCGGCGTTGTCGCGCTGCTGGTCACGGGCGCGTTCCTCCCAACGACGCAGCGCCGTGTCTCGCACGTGATCGACTACGCAGGCGCGGCGCTGGTGACGGCCGGCACCACCTGCCTGGTGCTGATGACCAGCCTCGGCGGGACGACCTACGCGTGGGGCTCGGCGCAGATCGTGACCCTCGGTGTGGCCGGCGTCGCTCTCCTCGCGCTGTTCGTGGCAGCCGAGCGGCGCGCCGAAGAGCCGATCCTGCCGATGCGGCTGTTCAAGAACCGCGTCTTCGGGGTGAGCAGCGCGTTGGGCTTCGTCGTCGGCTTCGCGATGTTCGGCACGATCACGTTTCTGCCGCTCTACCTTCAGATCGTGAAGGGGGTCAACCCGACCGTCTCCGGGCTTTGGCTGTTGCCGCTGATGATCGGGCTGCTGCTCACCTCGGTCAGCTCCGGCCAGCTGATCAGCCGCACCGGGCGCTACAAGATCTTCCCGATCATCGGCACCGCGCTGATCACGATCGGACTGCTGTTGCTGTCGCGCCTAGGACCAGACACCAGCTGGCTCGACGCCTCGCTGTCCATGTTCGTGTTCGGCGCCGGGCTGGGCTCGGTGATGCAGGTCACCGTCATCGCGGTCCAGAACGTCGTCGACTACAAGGACCTCGGCGCCGCCACCTCCGGGGTGACCTACTTCCGCCAGATCGGGGGGTCGTTCGGCGCGGCGGTGTTCGGCTCGATCTTCTCCAATCGCTTGGAGGCGAACATCGCGCACTATCTCGGCGGGCTGGCGCTACCGGGCGGCGTGAGCAGCGAGACGCTGAGCCCCGACGCGCTGAGCAAACTCTCCCCCGCGGCCCACAGCGCCTTCATCCACGCGTACGCCGACTCGCTGGAGACCGTATTCCTGGCCGCTGTGCCGGTCGCCGCCGTCGCCTTCCTGATCTCCTGGCTGCTGCCGCAGGTCCCGTTGCGAAAGACGGTGACCGCCACCGATCCCGGGCAGACGTTCGGCATGCCGACCGACCGCAGCTCCGCGCAGGAGCTCGAGCGCGGCCTCGGAGTGCTCGCGGGGCGCGAGGACCGGGTGGCGCTCTACCGCCGCATCGCCGCACAGGCAGGATTGAGCGGTGTGCGCCCGGCCGCCGCCCTTCTGCTCACGCGCGTAGCAGCGGAGTCAGGCGTCACGCGCGCGGGCCTGGCCGAGCAGATCGGCACTTCCACCGCGAACCTCGCACCCAGCCTCGACCAACTAGCCAGCCGCGAGCTCGTGACGATCGAACCGAGCACCCACGCGCTCCACCTGACCGGTGACGGCCAATCCGCCGTCGAGCGGCTGCGCCGTGCGCGCGAGGACGGCCTCCGCGAGCTGCTCGACGACTGGTCGCCCGAGCAAGATGCCGAGCTCGACGATCGCCTCAAGACGCTCGCCCGCGACTGCATCGAGCGGGACGCGGCCAGACTGCGCCACGACGAAGGCTTGCGCGAAGCGGCCTGACGCGCCGACTCCAGTCCTGGAGGCGTCGCACATGGAGCGTCACGTCCCGTAGCGGGTCGCGTCCCCTTCGCGCTGTAAATTCGCCGCGGCCTCGTTCACCAATGCCGTAGCGTTCAGCCCTACCGATGTGATGTCGCTGACCAGACGGGTGAAGATGATGATGCTGGCTGAGGCCGCGGTCTCGGCGATGACCACCCTGTTGGTTGCTGCGCGGGCCGCGAACACTCTCCGCTAACGCCGATGGCAGCGAGAGCCGCACAACCGATGAGGTTCGACGCTTCGCGCTTCGCGGCGGTCTATCGAGTTCCGGGAAGGCAGCGTCGGCCGGCAATCTGGTCTACGCATCTGGCCGACGCCGGGCCGCCGGCAGGCTCGGGGGAGTGGTCGTTCTCCTCGCAGTCCTGGCGCGAGCAGTGACAGCCTCTCGCGTCCGGCGCTTCGGCCGTGAGCTGGTCGGTCTGTATTGGGACTCGGGAGTGGCCAACGACGTCCCAGCGCTCGCCTGGTTCCTGCTCTCGTCGCTGGTGCCGCTGGCACTCGGTGTCACGGCTCTGGCAGCGGTCGCGCTAGGCGACTACGCCGAGGCCCAAGCGCTGTCGGTACGGATCTCCAAGGTGCTGCCCAAGGACGTCCAGGATCAGCTCGTCACTCTGATCCTGCGGACCAAGGAGCAATCACCGCTGCTGATCGCCGCATCGATCATCGGGATGGTGTGGGTCAGCTCGGGAGCGGTGGGAGTGATCGAGCGCTGTCTGCTACGCCTGCTCGCCCGGCCGGGTTTAGGAGTCGTGCGCGGCAAGCTCCGCAACCTGGCGGTCGCCGCGGTGGTGACCGTGGTGATCATGCTGATGGTTGCCGTGGCCACGGCCGGCACCGACCTCGTAGGACGCCTGAAGATCAACCCGACGGCGATCCGCCTGGCTGCTCCGCTGACCTCGCTCGCGTTGAGCACCCTGCTGTGCGGCGCCGTCTTCCGCGCGCTTGCCGGCGAGTCCCTGCGGTGGCGCGCGGCGTGGGCAGGCGCAGCAGTCAGCGCCGTGGTCCTCAACATCACGCCGACCGCTGCCGGTTACTACATCAGCCTTGTGGCCGGGAGGACTCCCGTCGAGGTGTTTCTGGTGCTCGCCGGTGTTCTGATCACCTGCTACCTCGCCGCATTCGGGCTACTGCTCGGGACCGGCGTCGCCGCGCGTGTGCAGCTAGGCCAGCAGCTGCACGGCTGAGTCCAGTCCCGGTCAACCGAGCCGAGAAAGGGGTCGCTGCTCCACGAGCTACTGCGGAAACCGCGCTGGCCGCGACGTCGCTGCCGACGACACTAGAACCAGCGTCCGAGGAAGGAGAACCATCCGGAGCTAGGCACAATCGGATACGGTCGAGCGGCGGCCGCGGGCTTCCGGATCCACACGGCCGAGCGGAGTGCAACATCGTAGTTACGCTTGGGACGACGACCAGTCGTCCGCCGGCGCGCGATCCGCTCCCACCGCACTCCTGCATCGCGGAAAAGCGGCAGTCCCGCGGCGGTATCGCCTTCCATGCGACTCGACACTGCGCCGCCAGCTCCCTCGGGCTACGCACGCACTGCTCCTATCGCGTGAAAGCAGGAGTCCGCTCGCGGTTCGGCCACGAGCGGTCGACCCGTCGCCAACCAGCTCGTCGAGCGCCCGCCCAGCGTTGTTGATCTCTAGGTGTTGATCTCTGCCTGTTGATTTTTAGAGGGCAACAGGCCGCCGCCCCGCCTCCGGGTGTTTCCTTGGCTCCACGTCTGGTCTCACCCGAGGAAGGGGGTCCGCCGCTTCGCGCCGGACCCCCTTCCTCGACCTACCAATATAAAAGGGACCTAGGTAATTGAGACCAGACGTGGAGCCGGTGAGTCGGGTAGGCGGGGCGGCGGCAGGTAAGGCAGACAGGGTTGGGTGCAAGGCAAGGCAATGAGCTGGGTTGTGGAGCTGTTGGGATGGGTGTGGGGGAAGAGTTGGATGTGTGTGGTTCGGTAGGCGGGGTCGGGTGGCGTGAGCGGGGCGGGTTAGGCGGATAGCGGTGATGTAGCCCGGGTTGCGTTTGGTGGGCGGGGACTGTTGCGCCGTCAGGGGGCCGTCTTTGCGTTTGCGCCCTCTCTCATACAGAACCATGTTCTTGACGTCCGCCAGCTCCAGCGCCTGCTCTGGCTCGGTGCCGCACCCGGCGCGCTGTACCCCTTGGCCCGGTGCCGCGACACGGAGCTGCGCCGGCGTCACGGTCGCGCGGCCGGCGCACCGCCGGCGTGGGCAGCGCCTACCGCCCGCCGCAACTCGGGGGGCCAAAACGCCGCCCAGGCCGTCCTCACAAGTAGAAGCCATGCAACCGCCCGCCGCCCAGCCGGCCCATCCCAAGCCTCCCTCGCTCGCAGGTACCACCGCCCGTGCGCAGCGCCCGGGTCTCGGCGCGACATGAGCGATCGCCGATACGAACATCCGGTGGCGGACCTGGCCTCAGTCGTCGCCATTCCCGGGCAAATCAGCCTGCCGGTTGACGCCCGCGCGCCCACACCAAGAAGCCCGAGTCGATCCGAAGGTTCGACGCGCGCGTCGGGTACGCCTCGTCTTGCCGTCACTCGAGCCGAGGCGGCTCGTGCGCTCGGGATGTCGGTCAACTCCTTCGAGCGCCACGTACAGCCGGAGCTCCGAATCGTGAGGCGAGGCAAGCTGCGCCTGATACCCGTTCGTGAGATTGAGCGTTGGCTCGAGGTCAACGCAGAGTCGACGGTAGAGCGCCTTTGACGACGCGATTACGCTCCCGGCGACTCAGGACCACAAAGGAGAGCACTCATGTCGAAGCGCCTCCCAGAGGGCATCTCCCTCCGTCACGCGCGCTCGTGTCCGAGCCGGTCGGGTGACCGCTGTCGCTGCACGCCTCGCTACCAGGCTCAGGCTTGGAGCCCGCGCGATCGCAAGCGCCTCACTCGCACCTTCCCGACGCTTGCGGCGGCCAGGAGCTGGCGCTACGACGCGCTCGTCGGCCTCCGACGCGGCACCCTGCGTGCCGCCGGCGGTGTCACCCTCAACCAGGCTGCCGACGAGTGGCTCAGCGCCGCGCAGGCGGGTCTCGCGCGCAACCGATCAGGCGATCCCTACAAGCCGTCCGCCCTGCGCGGCTACGAGCAGTCGCTGCGTGCCCGGCTCCTCCCCGCGCTCGGCGGCGCAAAGCTCAGCGACATCCGCCGCTCGGACGTTCAGCGGCTCGTCAATCGGATGATGAGCGACGGCCTTGGCGCGAGCACTGTCCGCAACTCGTTGATGCCGCTGCGAGCGATCTACCGGCAGGCGCTCGCGCTCGACGAGGTTGCCGTCAACCCGACAAGCGGCGTCCAGCTCCCCGCCGTCCGCGGCAAGCGGGAGCGGATCGCTTCACCGACCGAGGCCGAGCAGCTCATCGCCGCCCTCCAGCCGCGTGACCGCGCTCTGTGGGCCACCGCCATGTACGCCGGCCTGCGCTCGGGCGAATTGCAGGCGCTCACGGACGAGCTCGTCGACCTCGATGCCAACCTGATCCGGGTCCACTGGAGCTGGGACCCCAAGGAGGGACGCGTGGCGCCCAAGAGCCGCTCCGGGCGTCGCACAGTCCCGGTGCCGGCCGCCCTCCGCAAGCACCTGCTCGAGCACCGGCTCGCCCGCGGGCGCCGCGGCGGCCTCTTCTTCAGCCGGCCCGACGGCCGGCCGTTCTCGAACCAGGCACTCAGCCAGCGAGCAGCGAGGACCTGGCGAGCGGCCGATCTTCAGCCGATCGGCCTCCACGAATGCCGCCACACCTTCGCCTCGCTGATGATCGCCGCAGGCGTCAACGCCAAGGCCCTCTCGACCTTCCTCGGTCACGCCTCCGTGACCATCACGCTCGACCGCTACGGGCACCTCTTCCCCGGGTCCGAGCAGGAGGCCGCGGGACTCCTCGACGGCTATCTCGAACGCTCGGTCAGAGGGATCGAGCAATGAGGGTGCGCTGCACGTGCGCTGCACTGCGCTGCACAAAACGGGCCCTTTCTGGGGTCGAGAGGGGCCGCCTGGGGCCGAGCGACGCCACCCAAACGGCCCGCAAACTTCCTGCAAATGAAGCACTTCTACGGAGGGGGAGGGATTCGAACCCTCGGTGGACCGTAAGGCCCACAACGGTTTTCGAGACCGCCCCGTTCAACCGCTCCGGCACCCCTCCGGGACGGACAACTGTAGACGCGGAGAGCGGAATCCGGCGCTTCGTCAGGGCGACTGCCGCGAGCCGCTCAGGGCGATGGGCCGGGCAGATTTCTCCACCCGGCCCAAGCTCTCTCAGTAGGCCACCGCCTTGAGGACCGGTGAGCGCGCCCCCGAGCAGGCGTCGGTCGGGTTGACCTTCGCGTAGTACTTCTCCGACGACTTCACCGCGTAGCCGACCTTCTCGAAGGCCCAGTAGTAGCCGACCACGCCGGTCACCCGCTCGGCCTTCGCCGAGCCGATCTTCTTATCCGCGCCAGGGCGCTGCTTGAAGATCAGGACGACACGCTTGTGGGCGCACTTGGCCTTCGGCGAAACGACCTCGCCCGACCACATCGACGCGCCGTTCGTGAGAATCGCGCCGTCGAACTTCACGGCGGTCTTCGTGGCGGCCGAGGCCGCCGGAACAAACGCCATGACCGCGATGGCGGCGATGGCGGCAATGCTGAGGACCTTCCTCATTCCTTCTCCCTCGGTTGGTGAACAAGCTCAGGCCGAGAGAATCGTTTCCTCATCACTGCTGATCCCTCCATCGGCTGTGCGTGCTAACTCCGGGGCCGGCGAAGTGCTTCTCCGCGGCCCCGACGCTCTGCCCATTTTCAGTCCTACTGATCCAACTGTTGATGCTCTGGGACAATGGGCGGCGGTGCGTGCCTTCCGCCTGGATCGGACCCCTCTACGGCTCGGCGCCTTGCTCGCGTGCGTCGGTGCGCTGTGGATGCTGGCGCCGTCGGCGCTCGCCGCGCCGGACTGCGTCGAGGGTCGCGCCAGCGCCGCAGAGGTAGGGCGGCCGACCGCGGCCACGTCCTGGCGCGCCGGCCTCATCGGGCGCACGCGGCTGTGGGCGACGGTCCCGAAGCGGAACGGGCGGAGCCGCGATGCGGTCATCCCGCGCGAGGCGCAGTGGCTGCTCATACTGCGCGCGGCACGCGACGCGAAGGACCGCTGCTGGCTCAAGGTGCGGCTGCCCACGCGACCCAACGCCGCCGCGGCCTGGATCAGAGCCGACCACGTGCGGATGCGACCGACGGGCTGGCGGGTCGTCGTGTCGCGGCGGGCGCGGACGCTGTCCGTGTTCGAGGACGGTGAGCTGCGGCGGCGCTTCCGCGTCGTGATCGGCGCGCCTCCCACACCGACCCCCGAGGGGCTGTTCTCGATCGTCGGCGTCTGGCGCTGGAACCCGTACGACTTCCTCGGCTCCTACATCCTCCCGCTGACCGCACACAGCCACGTGCTGCAGGAGTTCGGCGGCGGCGACGGCCGCGTGGGCATCCACGGCCGCGGCGGCTCGAGCCTGCTCGACCCGCTCGGCGCCGCGCGTAGCCACGGCTGCATCCGGCTGTCGAACGGGCCGATCGAATGGCTCGTGCGCGCGGTCGGCGCCGGCGCGCTGCCCGGCATCCCGGTGCGGGTGCGCTAGCGCAGGATCTCGACCAGCAGCACCCAGGCGTTCGCGACGGCGCCGGCCGTGGCGAGGATCACGCCGGCGGCGATCCAGTAGAGCCCGCCGCCGGCCTCCACGAACAGGCTGACCGCACCCACGACGAACGGGATCGTCCCGAGCGCCACCAGCGAGCCAATGGCTAGCGGCGTGCGCCAGGCTGCGGTCGTGATCGGCCCGGGCCGAGCTCGTGAGCCGGAGGATCTGCGCCGCGAACAGCAGGCTGACGACGAACAGCTCGGCCGCAAGCGCCTCGCGTGACTGGCCCGGGATCAGGCAGATGAGCGCGACGAGCACCACGCTCAGGAGCATCAGGACGGTGGCGAGCGCGCGGTCCGGCAGTCCCCTGAACTGGAGGATGCGCTCGACATTGATCGACACCGCCACGAACACCAGACCGGCGAGCGCCGCCGACGCTCCCGCGGAGGCCACGAAGAAGTCCGTCCACTCGCTCGGCTCGTAGGCGGTCACGGTCCCGCCGGGACCCTAGTCCAGGGTCAGCACGCCGCCCGCGCACGCGGGCCCGCCGCCGCGGGGCAGGCGGCCGGCGGCTGCGGCGCCACGCGCACCTGGGCTGCGCTCACCACCGGCCCGCTGCGGCGCAGGTTCGTGCTGCGGGCGCGAGCCGTGTTGGTCACGACACCGGAGCGCCCCGTCAGCTGCGCCTTGACGGTGAGCTTGCGGCTCCGCCCGGGCAGGAGCCGCCCGAGCCGCCAGCACGCCCGGCCGTCGCGCAGCACGCCGCCGCGCGAGGCGGAGCGCAGCCGCAGACCGGCACCGGGCAGGTCGCAGACGCGCACTCGATGCGCAGCCGCCGCGCGGCGCCCGGCGGCCACGACAATCCGGTACTTGATGACGCGTCCGGTTCGCGCGACCTCGAGCGGCGCCGACTTGCGGACGCTGAGCTGCGCCTTGCCCGCCTTAACCCGTATCGGCCCGAGCGTCAGCCGCTGCGTTTCGACCCCGTCGCCGCGGGCGGTTACGACGGGGCGCAGCGAGCCGCTGTCGAGCGGCCGGAAGCGAATCCGGACGCTCGCCTCCTCGCCGGGGTCGAGGTCCCCGAGCGTGCAGCGCGCGGCGTCCTCGCCGGTGCAGCGGCCGCCGTCGGTCGGCCGCGCCGACAGCACGTCGGCCCCAGGCACGTCGATGGTGGCCACGACGTCCTCGATCGGGCGGTCGAGGTTGTTGGTCAGCTCGACCTCGCCCGACGCGGGCTCGCCCGCGGTGGGCCGCGCGGGCGTCGCGTCAAAGGTGGCCTTGAAGGGCGGGCGGCTGACGGTCGCCGTCACCTCGGGCGAGACGGCCGCCACGGGCCGCCCGGCCGTCGCGCCGACGCCGGTTGCGCTCGCCACGTTCGGGATCACGTAGCCGTCCGGAGCCCCGGCGTCCACCTTGACGTCGAAGCCGTTCGTGACGCTTCCGCCCGCGGGAAGCGCGCCCACCGCGAAGCCGACGGAACGGCCGTCTTCGGCCGCGGCCGCGCCCGGACCTGACGGCGAGCCGGCCACCAGCGTCGTCTGCGACGGGACCGCGTCCTGGACGCGCACGTCCGTCGCGGCGTCGTCGCCGTCGTTGCGAGTCGTGACCGTGTAGCGCAGCACGTCGCCGGGCTCGACCTCGCCGCCGTTCAGATCGGCGACGGTCTTGTCGACGACGAGCCGCGGAGCGCTCAGGTTGGTCGTGAACGTGACGACCTGGATGAGGTACTGGTCGAGCGTCGTCGACGCCCCGAACGTCGCGCCCGTGGCGCCGTTCGCGAGGAAGCCGTCCGCCACCATGCGATCAGAGTCGAAGCCGAGCCCGTTCACGTAAGCCGGAATCCGCTGCGAGAGCGTGTTGGTCCCCTCGAAGGACACCGAGCTGTTGAAGAGGTTGGTGGCCGGGTTGGCCGCATCCGTGAGCAGCTGACCGTTGAGCGCGAGCCGGTCGCCGGAACTGCCGCGGTCGCCCTCGTAGGCCACGAGCCCCACCGACGTGCGCACCGGCCCGCTGAGCGGCGTCCGGAAGCCGCTGACGCCGATCGTCAGCGGCGGATCGCCCTGCTGGATCGCCTGCAGGCCGTCGAAGACGGTCAGGTTGCGCAGCGGCGCCGCCGGGTCGCGGTAGACGACGACGAGCGACCAGCCCGCGTAGCGGTCGGCGCCGGTGCCGCTCTGAACGTTTCCCACCCAGTAGCGGCCGGCGCCGCCCGCCCTCACCTGGGCCGTGACGTCGGCGAAGGTCACGTAGGAGCCTGCGATCACGGCGCTGTCGGCGACGGTGCCTGTCACCGGGAGATAGCCCCCGCTCGTGGGCGTCTGCAGGAGCGCGGCTCCGCGCGCGGCGGCGTTCGGCGCGGCGGCGCCCCCCGTGCCGGCGCTGGTGCGCCCCCCGAAGTAGAGCCCGGCGAACAGCACCTCGTACGAGGCCGGCGGCGTGAAGGTCGAGCTCGAGGAGTTGAAGGTCGCCGGGTCGGCGTCCACGTCGACCGGGACCATGCTGAAGTTGTTGTTGCTGAGCGCGGCGCCCGTGGCCGTGCCGGCCTGGGACGCCGCGCAGTTCGCCGCCGCCGCGGGGCACGTCATCAGCGTGCTCCCCGTGACCCAGATCGCGCCCGGCTCGTTCGCGCTGTAGCGCGCGGCGAACGGCACCTCGGCGACGGCGGCGCCCGGGAGGGCGGCCGCGCATGCGACCAGCATCAGGAAGAGGCACCTCACCGCACCGCGCATCGCCCGCCACAGGCTACCGGCGCGGTCGCGGCGGGCTCAGAGCGGCAGGCCCGCCTCCAGCAGCCGGTCGAGCTCCTCTGGCGGCAGCGGCCGGGCGAAAAGGAAGCCCTGGCCGATCGGGCATTCGAGCTCGCGCAGCGACGTCGCCTGCTGCTCGGTCTCGATTCCCTCTGCGATGACGTCCATGCTGAGCGCGCGCCCGAGCGCCAGCGTCGCCGCGACGAGCGCCGTGTCGGACGAGTCCGGCGAGATGCCCTGCACGAACGAGCGGTCGATCTTGAGCACGTCCGCGGGCATGTTGCGCAGGTGGTCGAGCGACGAGTAGCCGGTGCCGAAGTCGTCGATCGCCACGCGCACGCCGGCGAGGCTGAGATCGGTCAGGGCTCGGAAGCCCGTTGCGCGGTCGGCCATCGCCGTGCTCTCGGTCACCTCGATGCAGAGCGAGGACGGGTCGATGCCGGCGCCACGCACCGCCCCCAGCACCGTGCCCACGACGTCGGGATGGGTCAGCTCGCGGGCGCCGAGGTTCACCGACAGGCGCAGGTCGGGCGACACGCCGCGGCGCTGCCAGTCGCGCAGCCGGCGGCAGGCCTCCCCGACGACCCAGGCGCCGATGTCGACGATCAGCCCGCTCTCCTCGGCAACGTGAAGGAAGGCGTCCGGCGCCAGCAGGCCGCGCTCGGGGTGCTCCCAGCGCAGCAGCGCCTCGGCACCGATCAGTCGCCCCGTCGCGAGGTTGACCTGAGGCTGGTAGAAGAGCCGCAGCTCGCCGCGCTCGAGCCCGCGCTGAAGCTCCTGCTCGACCGTCATGGCCTCGACGGCGCGCTCCCGCATGGTCGCGTCGAAGAGCTCGGCGCGCGCGCCGCCGCGCTCCTTGGCGCGGTACATCGCGGCGTCCGCGTCCTCGATCAGGCGCTGGCAGTCGACCTGCTCCCCGGCCTCGGCGAGCGCGAAGCCGATCGAGGCGCTCAGACGGAGCTCTGCCCCGCCGGCCGTGATCGGCTCGGACACCGGCCGCTGCAGGCGGTCCGCAACGCTGACGGCCTCGAACACGCCGCCCACGGACTCGCACAGGATGGTGAACTCGTCGCCACCGAAGCGCGCAACGGTGTCCTCGGGTCGCAGCGCGCTCTGGAGGCGGCGCGCGACCTCGCGCAGGACCTCGTCGCCGGCCGCGTGACCGAGGCTGTCGTTGATGCGCTTGAAGCGGTCGAGGTCCACGAAGTAGACGGCGGTGACGCTCGCTTTGGCGCGGCGCCCGAGCGAATGGTTCAGCCGGTCGGTGAAGAGCGCGCGGTTGGGTAGACCGGTGAGCGGGTCGTACAGCGCCAGCCGCTCGAGCTCCGCCTCCATCCGCTTGCGGTCGCTGACGTCGAGGAAGACCCCGTAGAAGATTGGATCGAGCTGATCGCCGGGGCCGCGCACGACCGTCATCTCGTCGCGAATCCAGATCCAGCGGTCATCGGCCGTGCGCAGGCGGTACTCCTGCACGAGCGTCTCACCTGAGCGGGCGCACTCGGCCTCGGCGCTCGTCACGCGAACGAAGTCGTCCGGATGCACGCTCCGGTCCCACATCGTGTGCTCGGCCATCCACTGCTCGCGCGTGTAGCCGAGCACCCGCTCGATCGACGGGCTGATGTACAGGCAGTTGCCCTGCAGTCCCGGCTCGTAGATGTATGCGACTGATGGCAGACCCTCGGGGAGGGGCTGGTAGCGGTCTTCGATCTCGCGCAGGACGCGCTGCAGATCATGCGCCATTCGGACCTATATCGGCCGCAATGTGCGGGGCCTTAGCGCCGGGACGAGAAGAATGCGCGCAGCAGCTCGGCGGCCTCCCCGGCGAGCAGCCCGCCGGCCGCGTCCGGGCGATGGTTGAGGCGCGGCTCGGCGAGCACGTCCAGCACGCTCCCGGCCGCCCCTGCCTTGGGGTCGTCGGCCGCCCAGACCACGCGCGGAACGCGCGCCAGCACGATCGCGCCCGCGCACATCGCGCACGGCTCGAGCGTCACGTACAGGACGGTGTCGAGCAGCCGCCAGCCGCCGAGCGCGCTCGAGGCCTCGCGCAGCGCGAGGATCTCCGCGTGTGCGGTCGGATCGCCGCGCAGCTCGCGCTCGTTGCGGGCGGCCGCGATCACCTCGCCGCCGTGCACGACCACCGCGCCGATCGGCACGTCGTCGTGCTCGAGCGCGCGCTCCGCCTCGCGCAGTGCGAGCCGCATGAAGTACTCGTCACGCGGGAAGAAACTCACGGCCCCACAAGCCGGGGGGCGTGCGCGCCGATGTATCCCGTGACACAGGCGCTCACAACTTCCGCCTCCGGCCGTTGTTTGTGGCTCCATACACTCCGAAGCGCACCGTAGACCAATGACCCCCCGGCTCATCCTCATCGCCCTCGCCCTCGGCGGGCTAGCGCTGCCCGCGTCCGCGGCGGCGAGCGACTACGTCCCCGGCGAGGTGATCGTGCGCTACGAGGACGGCACCGCGGCGAGCGTCGCGGCGGCAGCCGAGGACGACACGGGGACGGTCGCCGAGGAGGCGCTTCCCGGTGGCTCGCAGCAGCTCGCGATCGAGGACGGTCAGTCGGTGCGGCAGACGATCGACGAGCTCGAGGACGACCCGAACGTCGAGTACGCGGTCCCGAACTGGCGCGCGCATGCGGCCGGTACCCCGACCGACGACCCGGCGTGGCGACGGCAGTGGAACCTCTTCTCGCCCTGGGGGATCAACGTCGGCGAGGCCTGGACGCTGGCGCAGGGCCTCGGCGCTCCCGGCGGCCGCGGGGCGGTCGTGGCCGTGCTCGACAGCGGTGTCGCGTACGAGAACCGCGGGCGCTTCAAGCGCGCTCCCGACCTGCGCCACTCCACCTTCACGCACCCGTTCGACTTCATCGACAACGATCGCCACCCGAACGACTCGTTCGGCCACGGGACGCACGTGGCGGGCACGATCGCGCAGACGACCGGTAACGGCGTCGCCACAGCGGGCATCGCCTACAACGCGAAGATCATGCCGCTGCGGGTGCTCGACGACCAGGGCTCCGGCGACTCCGCGGCGATTGCGCGCGCGATCCGCTGGGCCGCCCGCTACGGCGCGGACGTGATCAACCTCTCGCTCGAGTTCCCGGCCGAGGTGCGCGCCGCCGAGATCCCGGACGTCATCGGTGCATTGCGCTACGCCCGCCGTCACGGGGCGCTCGTCGTCGGCGCGGCGGGCAACCAGGCCGACTTCATGGTCGCCTACCCCGCGCGCGCCACATCGGTGATGGCGGTGGGCGCGACCACGATCACCGGCTGCCAGGCCGACTACTCCAACTCCGGCAGGGACCTCGACGTCGTCGCGCCGGGCGGCGGCGCCGACGCCCCCAACAGCGACAGCACCTGGGACAGCCAGCACTGCAACCCCGACTCGTTCGGCCGGCCGATCTTCCAGCAGACGTTCGTCGCCAGGGGCGTGCGCCACTTCGGGCTGCCGGGTGGGTACGAGGGGACCTCGATGGCCGCGCCCCACGTGTCCGCCATCGCCGCGCTCATCATCGCGACGAAGCGGCTCGGGCCGCACCCTCCGCCGCACCTGGTCGAGGCGCACATCGAGGCGACGGCGCGCCCGACCGACCGCCCCGATCGCTACGGCGCCGGGCTCGTCGACGCGGGCGCGGCGCTCAGGTAGGGCTGCGAGGCTTCGCGCGCCGACCCGTTGGCGCGCGAGAACTCGAGCTCGGGATCGTCGACCGGGTTGCGCCGGAACGCTCGCCGGTTCTGCGTGTAGCTCTGCACCCTCCGCCACGGGTCCTGCGACCCCTGCTTCGGGAACCGGTCGATCGCCCGCCGGATGTAGCCCGCGCTGAGGTCGACGAACTGGACCGGGGCCACGGCTGGGTCGCGCGTCTGCGGCGTGCACTGCGTGTGTCCGTAGCGGTCCATGTGGCTGAGGATCCTGCAGACCTCGGTCGCGGTCAGGTCCGACCCGAGCGTCCACGACTGGTTCGAGTAGCCGAACGAGAAGGCCATGTTGGGCACGCCGCTCAGCATCATCCCGCGGTAGGCGAAGGCCTGCCCGAGGTCGACGTCCTCGCCGTCGACGCTGAGCCCGATCCCGCCGATCGGCACCAGCTCGAGTCCGGTGGCGGTCACGACCATGTCGGCCTCGAGCTCGGCGCCGGACTCGAGCGCGATGCCCGTTTCGGTGAACGACCGGATCCGATCGGTGACGACGGAGACGCTGCCCGCGCTGATCGCTTCGAAGAAGTCGCCGTCGGGCACGATGCACATGCGCTGATCCCAGGGGTCGTAGCTCGGCTTGAAATGGGTGTCGATGTCGTAGCCGGGCGGCAGCCGGCGCTCGAGCAGCTTGCGGATCAGCCGCTTCGTCTCGGCGGGCCGGCGGCGGCTGAACCCATAGATCGCCAGTGCGAGCAGCACGTTCTTCCAGCGCACGAGCGGATAGGCGTAGCGGGTCGGAAGCACGCTCGCGAGCACGCGGGCGAACGGGTCGACGGCGGGCAGCGAGATGATGTAGCTGGGCGAGCGCTGCAGCATCGTGACGTGGGCGGCCCGTTCGGCAAGCGCCGGGATCACGGTGACCGCGGTTGCGCCGCTTCCGATCACCACGATCCGCTTGCCGCTGTGGTCGATGTCCTCGGTCCAGAACTGCGGGTGAACCACTTCCCCGCCGAAGCGCTCGATGCCTTCGAACTCGGGCGTGTAGCCCTGGTCGTAGCGGTAGTAGCCCGTGCAGCTGAACAGAAAGCCGCAGGTCATCTCGACGGTGTCGCCCGTCTCGGTGCGCTCGACGTCGATGCTCCAGAGCGAGTCCTGCGACGACCACTCGGCTCTGGCGACGCGGTGATGGAAGCGGATGCGCTCGTCGACGCCCTGCGCCCGCGCGGTCTCCTCGATGTAGTTGCGGATCGACCACCCGTCCGCGATCGCCTGCGCTCCCTTCCACGGGCGGAAGGGATAGCTCAGCGTGAACATGTCCGAATCCGAGCGGATGCCGGGGAACCGGAACAGGTCCCAGGTGCCGCCGATCGCGCCGCGCGCCTCGAGGATCGCGAAGGTCTTGCCCGGACAGCGCTCCTGGAGCCGGCAGGCGGCGCCGATGCCGGAGATCCCGGCGCCGACGATCAGCACGTCAACGTGCTCGCGCGTCATCGCTAGGTCGTGCGGATGATCATCACGCTGCACGGCGCGTGATGCGACACCTTGTTCGGGACGCTGCCCAGCAGGAACCGCTTGGCGCCCGTCATGCCCTTGTTGCCGACCACGATCAGATCGGCCTCCTGCTCCTCGGCGACGTCGAGGATCGCGTCCGCCGGGTCGCCCTCGCGGGCGTGGATCTCCACATCTATGCCGGCCGCGCGCAGGCCCTCGGCCGCGCCCTCCAGCGTCTGGCTCACGTCCTCGCGCGGATTGACCATCCACTGGAGCTCACCGGGCACCTGCTGGCGCTCCTCGCGCAGCCGTCCCTCCGAGACCGGCTCGTAGGCGCTGACCAGGTGGATCTTGGCCCCGAGCTTGCTCGCGAGCTCGCTCGCCTGGCGCACGGCCTCGTTCGCCGTGTCCGAGCCGTCCGTTCCCACAACCATCGAACCGAACAAATGTCCTCCTCGCCCCGCGGGTCCGTGACCATCATGATCAAAAAGCGATTGGCTGAATAGGCCAATTGGCATTATGTTGGCCCTTGATGTCCACCACCGTTAGGTGTCTGGCCGTGGACGATCATCCGACCGTGAGGCAAGGACTTGGCCTCATGTTCGGACAGGTTCCCGACCTGGAGCTCGTCGGGACGGTCGAAAGCGGCGAAGGCGTTATCGAGGCCTGCAAGAAGCTGCGTCCGCAGGTTGTGATCATGGATGTCCGGCTACCGGGCATCGACGGCATCTCCGCCATCAAGCGGATCGCGGAGTCGTGCCCGGAGGTGCAGACGGTCATGTTCTCGGCCTACGGCGACAAGCGCCTGCTCTCGGACGCGATCGCCGCCGGCGCCCGCGGCTACGTGATGAAGGGCTCGCCGCCGGAGGACCTGCTGCGCGCTGTTCGCACCGTCACGACCGGGAAGCCCTTCGTCGACCCGTCGCTCTCGCCGACGCTGCTGATGTCGGCCGTCGGCCCGGACGCGCCGCTCTCGGAGCGCGAGCGGGAGATCCTGCAGCTGCTCGCTGAGGGCCTGCACACCGAGGAGGTCGCCCGCCGCATCGGCCTCTCGATCGAGACGGTCAAGTCGGATACGAAACGCGCGATCCTCAAGCTCGAGGCCGACACGCGCGTCCACGCCGTGGCGATCGCCCTGCGCCAGGCGATGATCGAGTAGAACCCAGCGGGTGCAGGACATCCCGCCCTTCTGGATCGTCGTTCAGGTCCTGATCGTGATCTTCGTGCTGATCGGCGCGGTGATCGCGATCACGAAGCTGGTCTGAGCGGCTTCGCCTCGCCCTCGCCGGGGGCGAGCTCCTGCTCGATTGACTCTGGGAGGTCTATGTCCGGGCGTCTTCGCTCGGCGTGCGCCTCCTCGACCGGCTTGACCCAGAACTCCTCGACCACGATCACCACCAGCGAGAGGATCGGCACCGCGACGAACAGCCCCACGAAGCCGAACAGCTGCCCCACCACGACGACGCCGATCGCCACCACCGCCGGATGCAGGCGCACGCGCTGCGCCATGACGACCGGGATCGTGACGTTGCTCTCGATCTGCTGGACGAGGATGTAGACGGCGAGTACGACCAGCGCCTTTCCGGGCGAGTCGGTGAGGGCGAACAGCGTCGGCGGCACGGCACCCGCGATCGCGCCGAAGTAGGGCACCACCACGAGCAGGGCGGACAGCACGGCGAAGAAGATCGCGAAGTCGAGCCCGATGATCGTGAGCCCGACGAAGAGCAGCACGAACGTCAGGAACATGTCGATCGCGACGCCCTCCATCCAGCCGATCCAGGCGGCGCGCAGCCGGTCGAGCACGTGCCGAAGATGGGCACGCCGATGCGGCGGCACGAGACTGACCATCCCGTCGACGAGCGGCGCGGGGCGCACCGCCATGTAGTAGGCGGTGATCAGGATCAGGAGGAGCGCCGCGGCGATGCCCGCGATGCTCAGGCCGATCGACGTGATCGGGCCGATGAGCCGGTCCGGGTCGTCGGTGATCCGCTCCGCGAACTGCTCGACCTGATCGCCGACCTCGCCCGAGTCCTGGCCCGTGAGGTCCCCGTACATCTCCTCGAGGTTCGTGACGATGCCCGGCACGTCGTCGACGAACTGCTCGGTCTGGTCGACGAACGGCGGGATCAGCAGGTAGACGATCAGCGCGATCGTGCCGACTCCGGCGACCAGCGCGACGAGCGTGCCGACAGGACGCGGGATCCTGTAGCGCTCGAGCCGCGTCGCGACCGCGGCCAGCGGGATCGCCACGATGATGGTGATCAGGATCGCCAGCAGCAGCGTGACGAGCTGGCGGAACAGCAGCCCGAACAGGAGCAACCCGGCGGCCAGAAGGACCGCTCGGTAGACGATCTGCGGAGTGGCCGTCCGATCCCCCTCCATCAGCTGGGCCTACGGTACGCCACTGCGGGGTCAGGTCCCGACCCCGCCGGAGTGCTAGGTGCGCCGCTCCAGGTCTGCGACATCCTGGGCCTTCTCGTCGGCGCGCTCCTGCGCCTCGGCGAGCTTCTCCTTCTCCTCACCCTTGCGCTCCTCGCGCCTTCCCTGCTGGCGCAGGCTGGCGTCGTCCGTCAGGTCGCCGACGGCCTTCTTGCCACGGCCCATGATCTTGTCGAGGATGCTCATTGCGGTCCGCCCCTTCTGTCGAGGTCCAGGGCCGTGGGTACCCGGCGTGCGAGGGCGGAAACGCGCCGCCGGGGCGGGTAGGTTGCGCTCGTGACGACCGCTGAGGCAAACCGCCTCGCGCGCGAGAAGGGGGTTTCGCGGCCGCTCTACGCGCTCGTACGCGCGCTGGTCGTGCCCTTCATGCGCGTCTACTTCCGCATGCACATCGCCGGCGCCGAGCACATCCCCGGCGACGGCCCGGCGATCATCGCGCCCAACCACAAGAGCTTCTACGACGCGTTCTTCCTCGCGGCCTGCACGCGCCGCCATGTCCGCTTCATGGCCAAGAGCGAGTTGATCGAGGCTCGCTACGGACGGCTGCTCGTACGGCTCGGAGCCTTCCCGGTGCGCCGCGGCCAGTCGGACGCGGACGCGCTCGAGACTGCTCGCACGATCCTCCGCCAGGGCGGCCTGCTGGCGCTCTTCCCCGAGGGCACGCGCGTGCGCGATCCCGAGGAGCTCGGCCATCCCCGGCGCGGGGCCGGCCACATCGCGCTCGACACCGGGGCGCCGCTCGTGCCGTGCGCGATCACCGGCACCGATTCGCTCTTCCTGGGGCCCATCCCGAAGCCGCGCCGAGTCCAGGTCGCGTTCGCGGAGCCGATCCCGGTCGCGCAGCTCGCTCCCACCCCGGAGGTCGCGGGCGAGTTGATCGAGGGCACGCTCTGGCCGGAGGTGCAGGACGAGTACCGGCGCCTGCGGGCACGCCCCACGCTGATCGCGGCGGCGCTCGCCGCGCTCGGCATCGGCGGGGGCGTGCTGCTCCGCAGGCGCCGCAAGCGCTAGGCCGCGGTCCGGCTCGATCCCTTGCTCGGCAGTCGCTCGCCCGACTACCGTGGTCCTATGGAGCTGCCGGTCTCCGGCCGTCCACACGAGCGCAGCGACGCCGCCCGCAACCGCGAGCTGATCCTGGCCGCGGCGCGCCGCCTGTTCGATCAGGAGGGTCCTGCCGCCGTCTCGATGGACCGGGTCGCGGAGGAGGCCGGCGTCGGCAAGGGCACGCTGTACCGGCGCTTCGGCGACCGCGCCGGCCTTGCTCTGGCGCTGCTGGACGCGCGCGAGCGCGAGTTCCAGGAGAAGGTGATCCGCGGGCCCGCGCCGTTCGGGCCTAGCGCGCCGCCGGTCGAGCGCATCGTCGCGTTCGGCCACGCCTGGCTCGACGTGCTCGACAGCGACGGCGACATCGTCCTGGCGGCCGAGAGCGGCCCGATCGGCGCGCGCTTTCGCGGCCGCGTGTACGCGAGCCATCGCACCCATCTCGAGCTGCTGCTCGCCGAGGCCGACCCCGCCGCCGACGCCGGCTATCTCGCGGACGCGCTGCTCGCGGCGCTCGACTCCGAGCTCGTGCTGTTCATGCGCACCGACCGCGGCCGCTCGCTCGACGAGATCAAGGCGGGCTGGGAGCGGCTCGTCAGGAGCGCCGTCCGGGCGCCGGTCTAGCTTCCGCCGGGTGCGCCTGATCGTCGCCCGCTGCGAGGTCCACTACACCGGCCGGCTCACCGCCGTGCTGCCGGAGGCGCTGCGGCTCGTCATGGTCAAATCGGACGGCTCGGTGATGGTCCACGCCGACAGCGGCGGCTACAAGCCGTCCAACTGGATGACCGCGCCCACGATCATCGAGGAGGAGCCCGGCTCGATGAACGTCCGCAAGCCGGGCACCGAGGACCGGCTCGAGATCCGGATCGCCGAGGTGATCTCGGACGTCTCGCACGACATGGGCGAGGCCGCCGCGCTCGAGAAGGAGGGCGTCGAGCGCGAGCTGCAGGAGCTGCTCGCCGACGCCCCAGAGTGGTGCGGCGAGGGCCTGCGGCTCGTGCGCCGGGAGTGGCCGACGGACATCGGGCCGGTCGACCTGATGTGCCTCGACATCGAGGACGAGTACGTGGCCGTCGAGATCAAGCGGATCGGCACGATCGACGCCGTCGAGCAGCTGAGCCGCTATCTCGAGCGCATACGCACCGCACCCGGCCTCGGCCGCTGCCGCGGCGTGCTCGCCGCGCAGGTCTTGAAGCCCCAGGCGCGCGTGCTGGCGGAATCGCGTGGGATCGGCTGCGTCGAGGTCGACCTCGCCGTGCTGAAGGGCGAGCGCGAGCCCGACCTCACGCTGTTCGCGGCGTAGCCGCGGCCCGCAGCTCCGCGACGGCCGGGCCGAGCCGGCCGAAGATGAGATGGCCGGCGTCCGCGGCGACCTTCAGCTGCGCGTGGGGAATGCGGGCGGCGAGCCAGCGCGCGTGCGCGAGCGGCACCTCCTCGTCGCGCTCGCCGTGCCAGAGCAGCACGGGAACCTCGATGCGAGCAGGATCGAAGCCCCAGGCACGGCCCTCGATGGCGTAGTCCTCGACGGTCGCGGCGCCGCCCTGGCGCAGCCCCTCGAGCAGGCTCAGGAGCAGGGCCTCGCGGACGCGCGGCTCGTCCGCGAGCACGCGATCCGGCCCGACGAGGCTGCGCGCGAAGCCTGCCATGACCGGGCCCGGCAGCCGCCGCGCCAGCACGCCCAGCAGCTCCCAGCATGCGCGCGCGAGCGGCTGCGCGTGAAGCGACGCCCACTGCAGGAGGCGCTCGGGCGGGATCATCCCCTCCTCCCAGCCGGGCATCTCGGGCGGGCCGCTGCCTGACAGGACGCCCGCGGCCTGCACTCGCTCCGGCAGCGCATAGGCGCAGGCAAGTGCGTACTTCGCGCCGGCGGAGTAGCCCAGCACGGCGAAGCGCTCCAGCCCGAGCGCGTCCGCCAGCGCCGCCACGTCGCCCGCCCAGTCGAGCAGGACGCGCCCATGCTGCGGCGACGAAAGCCCGAAGCCGGGCCGGTCAACCGCGATCAGCTCCACCCCCGCGTGCGCGCACTCGAGCGACTCGGACAGGAAGTCGAACCGCGACCCGGGAATGCCGTGGAAGGCCAGCACCGGCATGCCGCCGGGCCGGCCGAGCCGCTCGACGCCCAGAACGCGGCCGTCCGGCAGCCGGACGGGCGCTCCCATCAGAGGAATTGCGTGTACTCGTCGAGCCGGCGCTCGACCGCCTCGGGCTCGCGCGGCGGCAGGTATAGGTAGACCCGGTGGACGCCGACCGCGGCAAGCCGCTCGAGGAAGCCGGCATCGGGCTTCGCGCCGAAGACGGACACGGGCACCTGCCGGCCGGCGCGGTCACGTAGCTCCTGGATGCGCGCGCCGAGCACGTCGGGATCCGTCACCCGGTTCGGCATCCACTCGTCGCCGTAGGCGAGGACCCGGTCCAGCACCCGCTCGCCCGTGCCGCCGACGAGCACCGGCGGATGGGGCTTCCGCGCGGGCTTCGGCCAGCACCAGATCGGGTCGAAGTCGACGAACTCGCCGTGGTACTCGGCCTCGTCCTGCGCCCAGATCGCCTTCATCGCCTCGATGCTCTCGCGCATGCGCTTGAAGCGCCGGCTCGGGTCGGTGCCGTGATTCTGCATCTCCTCGCGGTTCCAGCCGCCGCCCACCCCGAAGAGGACGCGCCCTCCCGGACAGGGCGTCGATCGAGGCGATCGCATTTGCGGTGATGATCGGATCGCGCTGGGGCACGAGGCACACCCCCGAGCCCACCTCGAGGCGCTCGGTCAGCGCGGCCGCCATCGACATCGCCACGAACAGGTCGTGCGTGTGGCTGTACTCCGGCGGCAGCTCGCCGCCGCCCGGGTAGGGCGTCTCGCGGCTCACCGGTATGTGCGTGTGCTCGGGGAACAGCAGCGCCCTGAAGCCGCGCTCCTCGGCGAGCTGTGCGACGCGCCCGGGCGCCATCGTGTAGTCGGTAGGGAACAGCGCCAGGCCTATGTCCATCTGAGCGGAAGCCTTTCCAGTCCGTAGATGCCGTGAATCGAGCCGAGCTCCGGCTCGCCGTCGAGCGCCAGGCCGGGCATCCGCTGCGGCAGGAACATGAGCGCCTCCTGCAGCTCGGCGCGCGCCAGGTTGGCCCCGAGGCAGTAGTGGATGCCGGCGCCGAACGTGAGCGGCTTGGCGTCGCCGCGCTCTGCGGTGATGTCGAACGTATCCGCGTCGCCGTCCACCCCGTCGCGGTTCCCGGTGAACGAGCAGACCATCACGATCGTGTCCGCCGGGAAGGTCACGTCGCGGTACTCGACCTCCTCGTGCAGGATGCGCGCCGTGAACGGCGTGATCGGCTCGAAGCGGAGCAGCTCCTCGACGGCCGTCTTCGCACGCTCGGGCTCGGCAGCGAGCAGCTCCCACTGCTCGGGACGGCCCGCGAACACCCGCAGGCCGTGCGCGAGCTGCGACTGGGTCGTGTCGACGCCGCCGACGAGCACGTTGAGGACGAGGTTCATGCACTCGGCCTCGGACAGCCGGTCGCCGTCCTGCTCCGCGGCAATCAGCGTCGAGATGAGATCGTCGCCGGGGTCGTCGCGGCGCTTCTCGATCAGCGCGGCCGCCCACTCGTAGAACTCCTCGCAGGCGCGCTCGATCAGCTCACGCTCGTTCATGAGGCTGGCCGGGTCGAACTGGCGCTGGATCACGTTCGACCACTCGTGCAGCTTCGGCGCGTCCTCGAGCGGGGCGCCCATCACCGTCGCGATGGTCAACGACGGGTAGGGCTTGGCGAACGCCTCGACGAACTCGCAGGCGCCGGCGCCCTCGAGCGGCTCCCAGAGGCGCTCGAGGAAGTCGCGCATCGCGGGCCGCCAGCGGTCCGCCGCGCGCGGCGTGAAGGCGGGGTTGACGAGGTTGCGGAGGCGCCTGTGGGCGTCACCGTTGATGTGCAGGATGTTGCGCCGCATCTCCTCGAGCAGCGCTCCCTCCGGCACCTCGAACATCTCGGCGATCCGCATACCCGGGAAGGTCGCGCTGCGCGTTCGCAGGAAGAACGCGGCCGCCTCGCGGTCGAGGACGATGAAGCCGATCGGCGAGCTCGCGATCCAGCTCCGCTCACTGAGCTCGCGCATCGTGTCGTGGAAGCGCTCGCCCTTGAGGTCGGGACCGAGGTAGTCGAGCACCGGAAGCTCGAGATCCGTAACGAGGGCCATTGGCGGGGGACACTAACCTCAATAGGTATGGCCTTCCTCTTCCGCAACAAGACCGAGCTGCCCGCGCGCGACGACGCGCTGCCGGGCCGAGACACGCGCCCCTTCGAGGTGCCCGAGACACCACTTCGTGCTCGGCACGCCGCTCGAGCCGCCGTTCCCCGAGGGCGTCGAGACCGTCGTCTTCGGGCTCGGCTGCTTCTGGGGCGCCGAGCGCAGCTTCTGGCAGGCGCCGGGCGTCTACACCACGGCGGTCGGCTACGCCGGCGGCTACACGCCCAACCCGACCTACGAGGAGGTCTGCAGCGGGCGCACCGGCCACAACGAGGTCGTGCTCGTGGCATACCGCCCGGAGGAGATCTCCTTCGACGAGCTGCTGCGCATCTTCTGGGAGGGGCACGACCCGACCCAGGGCATGCGCCAGGGCAACGACGTAGGGAGCCAGTACCGCTCGGGGATCTACGCGACCTCGGACGCTCAGCGAGAGGCGGCGCTCGCGTCGCGCGAGATGTACCAGCTGAAGCTGCGCGAGGCCGGCTACGGCGACATCACGACCGAGATCGTGGACGCGCCCGAGTTCTACTACGCCGAGGACTACCACCAGCAGTACCTCGCGAAGAACCCGAACGGCTACTGCGGCCTGGGCGGCACCGGCGTGTCCTGCCCGGTGGGGGTCGCACCGGCCTAGCCGCCGGCCGCCCCGGATTCCCGCCACTGTCCTGACTTTTACGGCTCCTGGCCGTACAGGTCAGGACGGTGAGCACAACCGCCCTCCCCAGCCCTTGCGCGCGGCCGGCCCGGCGCGGCCCGGCCGACGCGAGGGCAACTACACCGGCCTGGCCGCCAGCATCCGCGCCATCATCTTGAGGCGCTCGTCCGCCTCGGCCGGCCAGTCTTCGACGCCGGCGGGCCACCAGGCCCAGTCGTCGTGCTCGGCGTCCGGGACCGGCTCGACGCCGTCGGGCACGATCGCGAGGCCGACGAGCATGCTCATGCCGTTCGGCAGGCCGACGAGCGCCTCGACCGAGAGGCGCTCGGGCTCGAGCCGCCACTCCTCCGAGAGCTCGCGCGACAAGGTCAGTGCCGGGCTCTCGCCGAGGTCGACCGCGCCGCCCGCGCCGAGCGCCCAGCGCCCCGCCCAGGCAGAGACCCAGCCGGCGCGCCGGCCGGCCAGCCAGCGGCCGTCGGACGAGCGCACTACGCAGAGCGCGGTGAGGCTGTCCGAAGCGTCGCCCTCGAGCAGGCGCAGCGCCCAGCGCACCGGCTGAAGCTCGAGCTGCAGGCGGTCGCCTTCGTTGCGCCAGTCAACGAGCCGCGTCGCCATGCCGTCGTGCGCGGGCGAGCCGCGCTCACGCAGCTGCTCGACGGCGGCGTCGGCCTGGCGCTCGAGCTCGGCGGGCGGCTCGTACGGCTCCTCGCGCCAATGGGCGTCGACCTGCTCCGGCCACCAGGGGCCGACCGCCAGCAGGCCTGAGCGGAAGCGGGTCACGCTTCCAATCTACGCCAGGGACGCGAGCTCTCCCTGCTCCATATCGAAGCGGCTCAGCACGGACAGGAAGGCCGCCACCACGCGCGCGTCGAACTGGGTGCCCGCGCAGCGCAGCAGCTCGCCGCGCGCGGCGCGGTCGCCGATGCCGGGCCGGTAGACGCGGTTGGAGGTCATCGCCTCGTAGGCGTCACCCACGGCGAGGATCTTCGCCTCCAGCGGAATCTCGCGGTCGGTCAGGCCGCGCGGATAGCCCTTCCCGTCGGGGCGTTCGTGGTGAGCCATCACCCAGAGGCGCAGGTCCTCGAGGCCGCGCCCGCTCAGGATCTGACCGCCGATCTCGGGGTGGGTGCGGATCTCGGCCAGCTCCGCCTTGCCGAGCTTGCCCGGCTTCTGGAGGATCGCGTCGGGCAGGCCGATCTTGCCGATGTCGTGCAGGATGCCGGCGATCTCGACGCGCCGGACGCGGTCGGAGGTCAGGTCGAGCTCGCGGGCGATCATCGCGCAGTAGCGGCCGACGCTGCGCGAGTGGTCCGCCGTCCCCGTGTCGCGCAGGTCGAGCGCCTCGGCCAGCGAGAGCAGCGTCGCGAGCTGGACCTCGTCGGCGCTGCGGCCGGCCTCCGGCGCGAAGATCGCGGCGATCTCGCGGTTGAAGATGACGCAGCGGTTACGGCCGAGCGCCTTGGCCGCGTAGAGCGCCTGGTCGGCGGCCTCGATGACCGCGTCCGCCGTGCGACCGTGCTCCGGATAGGTCGCTACGCCGAACGAGAAGGTCAGTGCCGCCAAGTCGTCGTGGAACTCGCGCTGAACGGCGGTGCGCAGGCGCTCGGATACCAGGTAGGCCTCGTGCTCGGTCGCCTCCGGCAGCAGGATCGTGAACTCCTCGCCGCCGGTGCGCGCGATCGAGTCGCCGGCGCGGCGGTGGCGCTCGAGAATCGCGCCGACGCGCACCAGCGCCTCGTCACCGGCGCGGTGCCCCAGCCGGTCGTTGACGGACTTGAAGTGATCGAGGTCGCCGATCACGACGCTGAGCGGCAGGTCGGCACGCAGTGCGCGCTCCACCTCGGCGGTCAGCTGCTGGTCCAGCGCGAGCCGGTTGTTGAGGCCCGTGAGCGGATCGGTATGCGCCGCCTCGGAGAGGCCCCGCACGAGCTGCGTGACCCCGTCGCGCACCACGCGCAGCAGGCCGGCGGCCGGGAACAGCATGCCCGCGAGCGTCACCCAGCTCGCCGCCACCGCGTCGGGTGGCGCGGAGGCGAGCAACACGACGAGGTAGGCGCCGGCCATCAGGCCGAGCTGTCCCGCCGCCTCGCGCGCGGGAAAGAAATACGCCACGTAGAGGCCGAGCCAGACGTACAGCATCTCGCCGGAGAGCGTCGAGCCGCTCCCCCACTGCCAGGCGTGCACCGAGACGAGCAGCGTGCCCAGGGCGACGCACACCTCGAGCCAGGGCAGGGTTATCCGGTCCGCGAACAGGTGCAGCAGCACGGCGACGATGGCGCAGATCGCCGGGATGATGATCCGCGACTGCGACCACGCGTTCGGGTTGGGCAGCGCTGCCACCGCCAGCAGCACAGCCGCCTCGCCGCCGAAGATGCCCGCGCCCACGCGCGCCGCGAACCGGGTGCTCGGCTCGACCGACGTGATGACAGGGGCGGGGCGCTCCCCCCGCTGTCCCGGGACCGGGGGCATGAGCATCTTGTCGGCTTCTCAGAACCCCGTCCACACCCGTATGGACGGATGTTCCGGTGAGGTCGGTCAGGCGCCGAGCTCGCGCCGCAGGGCGCTCAGCCCCTCGCGCAGGTCGGCCACGTCGCGCTCGAGCCGCTCCACTCGCTCGCTGAGCCGCTCGTCAGGTGGCGGAGCAGCCGGCGCCGGGGGCAGGTCCTGCATCCGAGCGTCCGGTGCGGGCGGCGGGGCCTCGCTCTCGCCTTCGGCACCGCCCCCAAGCAGCTGGCCATAGCGCTCCTCGCGCTGTCCCGGACGGCGGCCCATGCCCACCACCAGCTCGCGGCCGATCAGGCGCTCGAGCGTCCCCTCGAGCTCGGCGGCGTCCTCGAAGCGATGCAGGCGCTCCGTGCGAGCGCGAAGCTCGCCGGGCGTCTGCGGGCCGCGCAGCATGAGCACCGCCAGCAGCGAGATCTCTCCGTCATCGAGCCCCAGGTCACGGTCGAGCGTGTGCCGGTACTTCATCGCGCGCCGGTTGGCCCAGCTCGCGAGCGTCGCCCACTTGCGCTGCACGAGCCGGTCGAGCGCGCCGCGGATGATGCCCTCGTCGTAGTCGACCACCGGGTCGCGGTTGGTCGATTGATTGCAGGCGAGCCGTAGCGAGTTGACCGTCAGCGGATAGACGTCCGGTGTCGTGCGCTGCTTCTCGATGAGGCAGCCCAGCACCCGGATCTCGACGGCGTCTGGCTCCATTCAGCGACAGTCGCCGGGAACTCGCTTCTTGCGCAGGACGCGCTCGAGCGCGGCCGGCTGGGAGGTCATGATGCCGTCCACGCACATGTCGACGAGCCGGCGCCAGCTCGGCGGGTAGTCGCGGTCGTCGGCCGAGAACCAGTTCTGCCAGGCATAGCCCTGCGCGTGGGCGCGCGCGACGTTCTCCTTGGTCGTGATGTCGAGCAGCTGGCCGCTGAAGGCGAAGGTGATGGGCACCTGGAACGCCACCACCCCCGGACCCGGCGACGCGCCGCCCAGGATCCAGACCGAGGCGCCTGCGATGCCGGGCGCCAGGTCGATGCGCGGCACGAGCTCGTGGAAGCGGTCGACCGCCGCCTGCTGGAAGGACACGACGATCAGGTCCTTGCGCTTCGTCTTCTTCAAGAGGCCGGCGAGCACCTCGGCGTTCTGGACGTACTCGGCGGTCTCCTCGTCGGGCGTCCGGCCCTTGATCTCCACGTTGATCGGCGTGCGCGGGAACGCCCGCATGACCTCGGCGAGCGTCGGCACGCGGAAGTCGGATGCGCGGTAGCCCTTCGGCGGCTTCCTCTTGCCCGTCGCGATCCCGCGGAAGCGGTAGGCCCGGCGCGGCAGCTCGTGGCTGTAGTGCTCGTCGGCTCGCGGCGCGAACCAGTAGGCGGCGTCGAGCTTCTTGATCTGGCGCAGGGTGAGCGACGACACGTTGCCGCGGCCGTTCGTGTTGCCGTCGACGGTCGTGTCGTGCATGACGATGACCTTGTTGTCCTTCGTCACGCCGACGTCCAGCTCGAGCATGTCGGCTCCGGCCCGCAGCGCCTCGCGAAACGCGTACAGCGTGTTCGAGGGAAACTCGTCCTCGCCGCCCTGGTGAGCGATGTTGATCGCCTTCGGCTCGAGCCAGCGGTTCTGTGCCTGCGCGGCTGTGACCGGCAGCAGCGCTGCCCCGATGACTGCGGCGATCAGCGCCTTCGAGAGCATGCTCTTCACGGCGCGGGAAGGTAACAGGAGCGGCGTGCAATGCTCAGCGGGTGGGGGTCTACGGGAGCATCCTGCGCGTGCCGGGCGTCGCGACGGTCGTGCTCGCGACCCTGATCGGCCGGCTGCCGATCGGCATCACGGGACTCGCGATCCTGCTCTACGTCGAGGACGTGAGCGGCTCGTTCGCGTCCGCCGGCGTGTGCGCCGGGGCGCTGGCGCTCGGCAGCGCCGCGGGCGCGCCGTTTCAGGGACGGCTCGTCGACCGGCGCGGTGACGGCGTCCTCGTCCCGCTCGCGCTCATCCACGCGGGCGGCCTCGTGCTGATCTGGCTGCTCGGCGCGGCGAGCGCGCCGATCGCGCTGCTCGCGCTCGCGTCGCTCGTGACGGGCGCCGCGCTGCCGCCGCTCTCGTCGGTGCTGCGCTCGCGCTGGCCCTACCTGCTGAAGGCGCAACCCAAGCTGGTGGCGAGCGCCTACGCGCTCGACTCGGTGATGATCGAGCTGATCTTCGTGCTCGGCCCGCTGCTGACGACGATCACGGTGGCGCTCGTGGGCGCCCAGTACGCGCTCGTGGTGTCGGCGGCCTGCGTGCTCGTCGGCACCGTTGCCATGCTCGCCGGGCTGCGCGGCTACGGGCATCCGGAACGCGCCGCCGAGGGCACGCGCGCGTTCGGGCTCGGCGCGCTGGCGGCGCCCGGGCTGCAGACGCTGGTGCTCGCCTCCTTCCCGGTCGGCTTCGCGCTCGGCACGCTCGAGGTCGTGCTCCCCGCCTTCAGCGCGGAGGAGGGCTCGAAGGAGCTCGCCGGAGTGCTGCTGGCGGTGTGGTCGCTGGCGAGCGGCGCCGCCGGTCTCGCCTACGGCGCCCGGCCGGCGCGCGAGCACCTCACGAGCGCGCACATGCGCTTCGCGCTGCTGCTGCCGGCCGGCTGCGCGGTGCTGTTCGCGGCCAGCTCGCCGGCGACGATGGCCTTGCTCGTGATCCTCTGCGGGCTTCCGATCGCGCCGCTGATCGCCTCGCGCAACCAGCTCGTCGAGCGCGTGGCGCCGCGCGGGACCGCCACCGAGGCCTTCACCTGGCCGCTCACCGCGCTGGTCGCCGGCGTCTCGCTCGGCGCGGCCACCGCCGGCTCGCTCGTCGAGCACTACTCGTGGAGCGCCGGGGTCGTTGCCGCCGTGGCCATGTCGGCGCTCGGGGCAGTCGTGCTGCTGGCACGGCGGGACACGCTGAGCACGCAGCCGCTCGCCGCCTGACATAGGCTCGCCGCCATGGGAAACATCAGTGGTGAGCGCTCGGTCGAGATCGACGCCCCGATCGAGCGCTGCTTCGCGATCGCCTCGGACATCGACAAGGCGCCCGATTGGCAGGGCTCGCTGAAGGACGTGGAGGTGCTGGAGCGCCATCCGGACAAGCGCGCGGCGCTCGTCGAGACGGAGTCGGACGCGAAGGTCAAGACCGTCAAGTCGCTGCTGCGCTTCAGCTACGAGGAGCCCACGGCCATCCGCTGGGTGCAGGAGAAGGGCGACACCAAGTCGCTCGTCGGCTCGTGGACCTTCGAGGACCTGGGCGACGGGCGCACGCGCGCGACCTACGCGCTCGACGCGGATCCCGGCCGCATGCTCGGCCTGCTGCTGCGCGGCCCGGCCGAGGCCAAGGTGCGCGACTTCCTGCTGGGCGACGCCGCCGCCGGGTTGAAGGAGCGGGCCGAGAGCGAGGCCTGATGGCGGACTACACCGTCGTCAACCTCAAGCGCGACGTCGAGGACATGGCGCCCAAGTTCGAGCTGGCGCCCGGGCTCGAGTCGCGCTTCGCGCGCGTGCCGCTCGGGCTCGTCAACTCGGGCGCGAGCTACTTCAAGATCGCGCCCGGCTTTCGCGTGCCCTTCGGCCACCGGCACTCGGAGCAGGAGGAGGTCTACGTCGTCGCCTCGGGTGGGGCTCGCCTCAAGCTCGACGACGACATCGTCGAGCTGGGCCAGTGGGACATGGTCCGCATCGCGCCCGGCGTCTGGCGCGGCATCGAGGGCGGCCCCGAGGGCACGGAGCTGATCGCCTTCGGCGCTCCCAACACCGAGAACAAGGACGCCGAGATGCAGCCCGGCTGGTGGAGCTAGGGCCGGTTCGCGAGCGTGGCGGGATATTCCCCGCGCGCGTGTAGCGTTGCGGCCGCCTCGCCCAGGGCCGCGTAGGCGACCCCCATCGGCCCCGGCCCGAAGCTGACGCGCGCCACGCCGGCGCTCGCCAGCTCCGTGAGCGGCGGCGAGACCGCCAGCGCCAGCACGTTGACGGGCGCGCCGCCGAGCTCCTCGACGAGGCGCCGGATGTCCTCGAGCTCCACCAGCCCGGGGATGAAGAAGCTGTCGGCGCCGGCCTCGAGGTAGGTGCGCCCGCGCGCGATCGCCTCGTCGAGGTTGCGCCCGCCGAGCAGGAACTCGTCCGAGCGCCCGTTGATGACGAGCGGCACGCCCTCGCGCTCGCCGCGCTCGCGCACCGCCGCGAGGATGGCCGCGTGCTCGCCCGCGGGCCGCAGCCGGTCCTCGAGGTTGACGCCCACGGCGCCGGCGGCGATCACGCGCCGCGACCGTCTCCGAGACCTCGGCCGGCGTGTCGCCGAAGCCGGCCTCGATGTCGGCCGTCACGGGCAGCTCGACGGCGGCGGCGATCCGCTCGATCGCCGCCAGCATCAGCTCGAGCGGGATCTCCTCGCCGTCGGCGTAGCCGTGGGCGGCGGCGATCGACCAGCTGGCCGTCGCGATCGCCCGGCAGCCGTCGGCCGCCGCGACCGTGCGCGCGCCGGCGGCGTCCCAGACGTTGACGAGGATGAGCGGGTCACCGGGACGGTGCAGCTCGCGCAGCAGCTCAGCCTTGGTCGCGGTCATCGACCCGGCACGCTACCCGGCGAGCGTTCGGGTGCAGCGCTTCCTCGGCAAGCCGCGGCGCTAGGCCGCCTCCGAGACGGCCTCCGCCGCGGGAGCGGCCTCCTCCTCGACTGCAATCGCCGCCGGCGCGCGCAGCACCGTGATCGCCACGACCAGGGCCGTCAGGACAAGCCCCGCGCCGACGACGAAGGCGAGCTGGTAGCCCTCGGTGAGCGCCGAGGCCGTGGAGCTGCCGCCGCTCAGCACATCGTCCGTGCGCGTGCTCGCGAGCGTGGCGAGCACGGCAAGGCCAAGCGCGCCCCCGACCTGCATGGTCGTGTTGATCACGCCCGAGGCGAGCCCCGAGTCACTCGCCGTGGCGCCCGACATGGCGAGCGTCATCAGCGCCGGGAACGAGAGGCCCGCGCCGACGCCGAGCAGGATCATCGACGGCAGCACGTCCGCGAAGTAGCCGGCGTCGACCGGCACGCGCGAGAAGAGCAGCAGGCCGGCCGCGACCAGCGCGAGCCCCGGCAGCAGCGTCGCGCGCTCGCCGAAGCGCGCCATCAGCCGCGCCGAGAAGCCCAGCGAGAGCACGCCGATGCCGACCGACACCGGCAGGAAGGCGAGGCCCGTCTCGATCGCGTCGTAGCCGAGCACGCCCTGCAGATAGAGGGCGCCGAGGAAGAACATCCCGAACAGGCCCGCGACCATCAGCATCTGCACGATGTTGGCTCCGCTGACGTTGCGCGAGCGGAAGATGCGCAGCGGCACGAGCGGGGTGCGCGTCTTCGCCTCGCGCGCGATGAAGCCCGCCAGCAGCGCCAGCGAGATCGCGCCGAGGACGAGCGTGCGCACGGCGCCGAAGCCGTACTCGCTTGCCTGAACGATCGTGTACACCGCGAGCATCAGCGCGCCGGTGATCAGCGATGCCCCCAGCACGTCGGCGCCGCGGCGCAGGCCGATGCCCGGCTCACGGTCGACGAGCCGCAGGGCGAATACCGCGGTCGCGATCCCGATCGGCAGGTTGACGAAGAAGATCCAGTGCCAGCTGATCGCCTGGGTGATCGCCCCGCCGGCCAGCAGGCCGATGGAGGCGCCCGCGGAGGCGACGAAGCTGTAGACGCCGATCGCCTTCGCCTGGTCCCGGGGCTCCGGGAACATCGTCACGATCATGCCGAGGATCACCGCGGAGGTGAGGGCGCCGCCGACGCCCTGGATGAAGCGGGCGCCGATCAGCATCTCCTGGCTCTGCGCGACGCCGCACAGGAGCGACGCGAGCGTGAACACCGCGAGTCCGATCATGAAGACGTCCTTGCGCCCGACGAGGTCGCCGAGCCGGCCGGCCAGGAGCAGCAGGCCGCCGAAGGCGATCAGGTAGGCGTTCATCACCCAGGCCAGATCCGACTGCGTGAAGCCGAGGTCGCCCTGGATCGCCGGCAGCGCGACGTTCACGACCGTCGAGTCGAGGATGATCATCAGCATCCCGACGCAGAGCACGTAGAGCGCCAGCCAGCGCCTCCGGTCCGTTGCCTCCGTCGCTCCGTTGAGAACTGCTCCGGTCTCGGTCATGACTCGACCGTACCAGATCATCCGAACTTAGATCATCCTGAGCAGGATGATTTGTGCGACTAGGTACAACTCCCCGGCGGGGTGTCCGTCACGAGCCGCGAGAGGCCGCTCAGCAGTGCCGCCCGCTCGCCCTCCGGGAGCCGCGCGAGCACGTCTGCCTGCACCTGATCGATCACCTTCCGCCCCTCGCGCACCTTCGCCTCGCCCGCCTTCGTCACCGAGATCACGCGCGCGCGCCGGTCATGACTCGACGGGCGGCGCTCGGCGAGCCCGGCCTCCTCGAGGGCGTCCACGGTGGCGACCATCGTCGTCTTGTCGAGGCCGATCAGGTTGGCGAGCTCGATCTGGGTGCGGTCCTCCCCGAGCGCGGTGGCGAGCACGCAGTAGCGCCGCGACGACAGCCCGAGTGGCTCGAGCGCGAGCGCCAGCTCGGCGGCGAGCGCGTGCTCGGCGCGGGCGAGGAGCCAGCCGAGGTTGTCGCTGAGACACTCGGCAGCGCCCGGGGCCGCCTCGGTTGCGGCGCTTCTCAGCTTTGTCGCCACGGTCCTGATGCTAGCCGCAGCTCAGGGCGACGGCTCGAAGCGCAGCTTCCGCTCGGCCGCCTCGGGCGCCACGAAAGCGAGTAACCGAGCGCCCTCGGCGCGGATCTCGTCGATCGCATCGGGCGCGTCGGAGGGCGCCGGGCTGAAGCGGTCGATGGTGAGCGTGGCGACCCCGTCCTCCTCCGTGATCTCCCAGTAGGAGCGGAAGAAGCCGTCCAGCAGGAGCTGGCCGATCCACTTCCCGGTCGGGTACGGGAGGCCGGGGCCGAGCCCGCACAGGACGCGCGAGCGATCGGCATGGGAGAGCAGCAGGTTGTCGTACTCGGGCAGGAAGCGCACGGGCGCCGGGGTGTCCGGGTCGGCGAACGCGCCGTCGGGCACGTCGAGGAGCTCCTTGCCGTTCTCGTCCCTGAAGCTGCGCAGCTGCGGGCGCAGGCGCGCGACGACCTCGCGCAGGCCCGTCACCCCGCACCAGGTGCGGATGTCGGTCACGCTCGCGGGACCGAAGGCGGCCAGGTAGCGGAGCACCAGCGCCCCGACGTCCGGCTCGGGGTCGAGCCCGGCGCCGAGCCAATGCTCTGCCGGCGCCCAGGTGGCCTGCCCGGTCTGGCGCCAGAGGCCGCGCGGAGGCGTCTGGACCAGCGCCGCGTTCAGCGTCAGCGCGTACGCGAGCGCGAGCGGCTCGGCCTCGGGCCAGCGCGGCGCCAACTCGGCGGCGAGCTGCGCCCTGGTGCGCGGCTCCTGTGCGAGCACGTCGAGCCCTGCGGCGACGACCTCGTCGACGCCGACGCCGTTCATCCCGGCGGCGTGCGGGCTGCTGAAGGTCCTGGCGAGCACGGGCAGCGTGATCGGGTGGATCGCGAGACAGTCGCGCGCCGACACCAGGTGCAGCGTCGAGCGCATCAGGCCGGCCCGGACGAGCGCACGCTCAGCGATCAGGTCGCTGAGGTCCTCCGGCCGGAAAGCCATCGATGCGCGACCAGAGCGCCACGTACGGGTTCTCGGGCACCTGCGCCTGCATGCCGACGAGCCGCTCGACCATGTCGAGCACGGGCACGCGGCTGCGCTCGAGCAGGCCCTGGCGCAAGAGCAGCGCGCGGTTCAGCTCGCGCGGGCTGAGTACCCGGTCCGGCACTACGCGCGGAGCGCCGCCGCCGTCTCGCCGAGCCCCTCGATGAAGGCGAGCGGGTCGTCGTCCGGTGTCGAGACGAGGAGCGCGTCGAAGCGCAGGCGGCTCGCGAACTCGGCGATGCGCTCGGCGTCGAGCCACTCGCCCTGCTCGCCCATCCCGACGTTGGCGGCGCGGACGATCGTGCCTGGGTCCCGCCCGGCCCGTCGCGCCGCCTCGTCGATCAGGGCCTGGCGCGCTGCGACGTCGTCCTCGGAGAGGTAGCTGCCGCCGACCGACGGCAGCCAGCCGTCGCCGAGCCGCCCCGTCAGCCGCAGCATCCGCGGGCCGTAGGCGCCCACCCAGAGCCCGATCCGGTGCGCCGGCGGAGGGCCGGGCTTGGCGCCGGCGGCGCGGTGGTGCCTCCCCTCGAAGCGGACGGACTGCTCCATGTCGAGGAAGGCGCGCATGATCTGCATCGCCTCCTCGAGCGCCTCGACGGACTCGCCGGCCGTACGGCGCGGCCCGCCCATCGCCTCGACGCCCTCCCAGAAGGCACCGGCGCCGAGGCCGAGCTCGATGCGGCCGCCGCTCAGGAGGTCGAGCGAGGCAGCGGCCTTGGCCAGCACCGCGGGCTGGCGCAGCGGCAGGTTGATCACGTCCGGCAGCAGCGTGATCCGCTCGGTGCGCGCCGCCAAGTACGCGAGCAGCGTCCAGGTGTCGAAGAAGCGGCGTTGATAGGGGTGGTCCTGGACGCCCACGAGATCGAGCCCGGCGCGGTCGGCGGTGACGATCTGGGCGACCGTCAGCTCCGGATCGCCCGCATCGGGGACGACGAATACGCCGAGTTTCGTCATCGCGAGCGCAGCGCGCCCAGGACCGGCACACGCGCCGGCTCGTATTCCGGCGGCGCCGGCAGCAGCCGCGCGCTCGCCATCAGGCGCGCGGCGAAGAGCCCCAGCTCGTAGCCCATCACGGCGCCGACGAGCACGTCGATCGGGAAGTGGGCGCCGAAGAGCACACGCGTGAGCCCGATCATGACGACATAGCCGAACAGGGGCCAGCGGAGCGCCGGTAGGGCTGCCGCAGCCGCCGAGGCCATCGCGACCGTCACGATCAGGTGCCCGGACGGGTAGGAGGCGAGGTGCGCCCAGCTGCGGCCCTCCGCGAGCAGCACCTGGGAGCCGAGCACCTCCTCGGGCCGGGCGCGCTCGACGAACAGCTTGATCACCTCGATCGCGGCGCCGGCGAGGTAGGCGGCCAGCACCATGCCGAGCACGGCGCCGAGGACGTAGCGCGGCCGGCGCAGGATCACGACCCCGGCGACCAGCGTGGTGAGGACGAGGAGGATGTAGTTGCGGGTGTGCGGGTCGAGGGCGTCGTAGAGCCACTCGGGTCCGTCGCCGAGACCGTTGACCGCGGTGAAGAGGGAGTTGTCGAGCGGCTGGAAGAGCGGCAGCGCGAGCCCGAGCGCGATCGCGGCGAGCAGCATGCTCACGAGCCGCGGCGTCCACGCGCGCAGCACGGCGATCGCATCCGCCGCGCTGCCCGCCTGCCCGGCGGGCGCGGCCACCAGCGCGCGCGCCACCAGAGCGCCGTCGCCGAGTGGCCTGAAGCCGCTCGGCTCGCCCTCGTAGATGGTCGGGATCTCGACCGAGCCGACCCGGCGGCCCGCGGCCAGCAGGCTGCGCAGGTGCCGGCTCTCGGCCTCGTAGCCCCCCTCCGGCAACGGCACCGCCCGCAGGGCGTCCGTGCGGAACAGGCGCATGCCGTTCTGCGTATCGGGGACCCACCTGCGCGTCGTGACGGCCAGCAGCAGGTCGGCGGCGCGGTTCGCAAGCCGGCGGTCGAGCGGCATCGAGCGACGCTCGCGCCGGTGCCCTATCACGACGTCGCTCTTCCCCGCCGCTTCGACGAAAGCAGGGATGCGCTCGGGGTCGTGCTGACCGTCGGAGTCGAGCACCACGATCGCCTCGGGCGGGCGCGGATCGCCGAGCAGGAGCGCGACGCCCGCGCTCAGAGCACTGCCCTTGCCACCGTTCTCGGCGCGCCGCAGCACGCGGACGCGCTCGTCCGCCGCCAGCTCGTCGAGCGTGCCGGCGATCGCGGGCGGCGCGCCGTCGTCGACGAGCACCAGCTCGTCCACGTGCCGGAGCGCCGCATGAGCCACCTCCGCAGCGCGTGCCGAGGTATAGACGGGGACGACGGCCGCCACGCTGGCGGGCGGCGCCAGCGCGGGTGCGCTGCGGCCCTGACGGCGCCCCTCGGCGAGCGCGAGCGGCACGAGCGCGGCGAGCGCGGCGGCGCCGAGCCAGAGGACGGCGTCGTAGCCGCCCGTCGCCGCCGCGGCGAGCCCGGCGAGCGGGAGCGCGGCGGCAGAGGCCACCGCTCGGCCCGCGAAGAAGAGGCCGCTGTAGCTGCCGGCCTCGCCCGCCGGCACGAAGCGCGCGAAGTAGGGGAAGCCGAGCGCGGTCACGAGCCCGGCGCCGAGAGCAGCCACGGCGAAGGCGGGCGCGGCCCTCCCGATCCCGTCGGCAGGCGCTGCGGCGAGCAGGCCGGCGCCGAGCATGGCGGCACCGGCGACCAGCAGCGGGTGCACACGCTCGGGCCGGGCGCGTGCCCCGAGCAGCATCCCGACCGCCGTTAGTGCGCCGAATCCGAGCGGCAGCAGCCCCGCCGTCGCAACGCCGAGCCCGAGGCTGTCCTCGGCGTAGAGCACGAAGAACGCGGGCAGCGCCGCGTACGCGAAGACCCAGAGAGTCTGTGCGAGCAGCACCTCGCGCGCGCCCTCGCGCCGGAGCGCTTCGCCGAGCCGCGCCCGGCGCGGGGCCGCGGCGGCCGCCGCCGCGGCGTGCTCACCGAGTCCGAGCCGGCGGCTCACCGCGAGCGTGGGCAGCGCAGCCAGGCCGACCACCAGCGCGGCGAGGACGAAGGCGGCCGCCGGCGCGGGCTCGATCAGGGCGCCGCCGATCGCGACCGCGATCACGGCACCCACGAGACCGGCTCCCTCCTGGGCGCTCGTCGCCGCGGGCCGGCGGGCGTCGTCGACGTCGTCGGCGACGATCGTGCGGTGCGCAGTCGTCAGCGCGTTGAGGCCCGTGTAGGCGAGCGCGGCCGCGGCCGCCAGCGCGAGGTAGGAGCTGGCGTTGCCGAGCCCGATCGCGACGAGGCCTCCGGCGGTCGCCACCGCGCCCCCGGCGATGAACGGAAGCCGCCGGCCGCGCCGGTCCGACCAGACGCCGGTGGCAATCGGGATCGCGAAGCCCGCGATCGCGTTGACCGTCATCACGGCCCCGATCAGCGCCGGCGCGTCGTCGATGCGCTCGAGCAGCACCGGCAGATAGGTGGTGATGAGCGCGCGGCCGGCTCCCGCCCCGACGGCGGCGAGCGAGAAGACGATCAGGAGCCGCGTTCTCATGGCGCGGCCACCATCAGGCGTGCGGGTTCGACCGTCACGGTCGCCGTGGTGGTGCCGAGCGGAACCGAGTCGGCCACGAGCGGCAGCGGCTCGAGCACGCGTGCGAAGCGCGCGCTCAGCCGCCGCACCCCGCGCCTGCCGATGTGGCGACCGTTCCGGGCGGCGGCCAGCAGCCACAGCAGCCGGCGGCGGCTGCGGGCCTCGATGGCAACCGTCTCGAAGCGGCCGTCGCCCGGGTCCGCGCCCGGATCCACCTCGAAGCCGAAGCCGAAGTAGGGCAGGTTCGAGAAGAACAGCTGAGCCGCCGCGCGCGTGCGCAGCACGCCTCCGGGCAGCCGGACCGCCGCGCCGTACGGGTGATAGTGGACGAGCGCGCGCAGGAAGGCGGCCACACCCTGGCGCAGATCGGCGGAGTTGTCCGAGTCGTAGCCGGCGCGTGCCTCGGCCTGGAAGCCGGCGCTGACCGCCTCGAGCGCGTACACGAGGCGGTCCGGCGTGACAACGCGGAGCGCATCCAGGGGGCGTGCCGGCCCGCTCGCGGCGACGGACAGCGCCTGCGCCCACTCGAGCGGGATCCCGAGCGCGCGCGCGATGTTGTTGGCGCGCCCGGCCGGCACCAGCGCGAGCTCCGGAAGACGGCGGAGCGGGGCGTTGGCGGCGGCGTGGAGGGAGCCGTCCCCGCCGACCAGCACGACGCGTTTGCCCGCCGTCGACGCCCGCCGCAGCTCCGCCCAGAGCTCCTCCTCGCTGGCTGTCACGACCGTTTCGGCGCCGGCGCCGAGCTTCCGCAGCAGCCGGCCGAGCTCGCGGGCGGTGGCCGCCGGCTCGGAGATGCCGCTCGCGCGACCGTTGACGATCACCAGCAAGGCCGGCGCCTTGCTAGCGTCCGTCTCTCGCGAGCGATGGCTTTCCTGCTCGACCTCGACCGTGCCGTCATCGAGGCCGCTCCGGCCTTCGAGCACCCCTGGCTGACGGCGCTCTTCGTGATCATCTCGACCTGGTGGGTCAAGGGTCCGCTGCTCGTGGGGCTCGGTCTCTGCTCGGACCTCCGCTGCCGGCGCCTGCCGCTCGCGTTCGGAGCCGCCGCCGTCGCGGTCGGCGCGGCCTCGCTTGCCTCCGACCTCCTCAAGCAGGCCTTCGACCGCGCTCGGCCGCCGGAGCTCGATCCAACGCTCGGCTCGCTCGCGCCCCTGCCGGACAACGCTTCCTTCCCGTCGGGCCACAGCGCCACCGCGTTCGCGGCCGCCACCGCGGTGGCGATCATCAGCCCGCGCCTGCGGCCCTGGGCGCTCGGCATTGCGGCGGCCGTGGCTCTGTCGCGGCTCTACCTGCGCGTGCACTTCCCGCTCGACGTGATGGCCGGCGCGCTCCTGGGCGCCGGTCTCGGCGCCCTCTGCGCGCTGCTCGCCCTGCGCATCGTCCGCCCGGTCGCCGCGGCTTGAGCGCAGCCCCTCGTCGTCGAGGTCAAGGTTGCGCTGGCGTACCGGATCCATAGTTCGATGACAGTCGAATAGTTTCCTTTCACGAGGGTACGCACCGCTTGGCATAACTTGTGTGCGCCATGTCACTCACCTTCGGCGTCACCGTCCTGCCCGACCCGCCCTACCAGCGGCTGATCGAGCTGTTGCAGCTGGCCGAGCAGCAGGGCTTCGAGTACGGCTGGACCTACGACTCGCACGTGCTCTGGCAGGACTCGATCCCGACGCTCGCGCTCGCAGCCCAGGCGACCGAGCGCATCAAGCTCGGCCACATGGTCACCAACCCCGGCACGCGCGAGCCGACGGTGGTGGCGAGCGCCTACGCGACGCTCCAGGACATCTCCGACGGGCGCATGGTGATGGGCATCGGGCGCGGCGACTCGGCGCGGCGCTACATCGGCCAGCAGCCCGTGAAGGTCGGCCCCTTCGAGGAAGCGCTCAGGATGATCAAGCCGTTCATGAACGGCGAGCAGGTCCACTGGAACGACACCGACATCGAGCTCGCCTGGGTCCGGCCCGAGCTGCCGCCGATCGAGATGCACGTCGCCGGCTACGGCCCGCGCGTGCTCGCGGTGGCCGGCCGCGTCGGCGACGGCGTGATCATCCAGCTCGCCGACCCGGACATCATCCAGTGGACGATGGAGACCGCGCGCGCGGCTGCCGCGGAGGCGGGCCGCGATCCGGCGGCGCTCAAGTGCATCGTCTGCGCGCCCACGCACATCTCGGACGACCTGGCGGCGGCGCGCGAGCAGGTGCGCTGGTTCCCGGCGATGGTCTCGAACCACGTGCGCGACCTGATCAAGCGCTACGGCGCCGACGGCCAGGTGGTGCCGCGCGCGCTGACCGACTACGTGCCCGCCGAGACGCACTACGACTACGACGAGCATTCGCGCGTGGGCGCGCGTCACGGGGCGTTCGTCAGCGACGAGATCTGCGATCGCTTCTGCGTGCTGGGCACGCCCGAGCAGGCGGCCGCGAAGCTCGCCGAGCTGGAGCAGATCGGCGTCGATCAGTTCAACATCTATCTGATGACCGAGGGCCAGGAGCGGACCCTCGAGACCTACGGGCGCGAGATCATCCCGCGCTTCGCAGGCGTGACCGGAGGTGGGACATGAGGAAGCTCATCCAGGGCGGGACGGTTGTGAGCGGCGGCCACGAGACGATGGCCGACGTCCTGATCGACGGCGAGGAGATCGCCGCCGTCGGGTCCTTCGGGAACGTGGAGGCCGAGGTTGTCGACGCCAGCGGCTGCTACGTGCTCCCGGGCCTGATCGACAACCACACGCACATGGCGATGCCGTTCGGCGGCACCCGCTCGATCGACGACTACGACACTGGCACGCGCGCCGCCGCGGCGGGCGGGACCACCTGCATCGTCGACTTCGTCATCCAGCAGGAGCCCGGCGGGCTGCGCTCGTCACTCGAGGAGTGGCAGGAGCGCGCCGCTGGCGCCGCGCACGTCGACTACGGCTTCCATGTCGCGATCACGAGCGCCGACGAGGGGACGTTCGCGGACATGCCCGCGCTCGTCGAGGAGGAGGGCATCTGCTCGTTCAAGGTGTTCCTCGCCTACAAGGGCGTGCTGATGGTGACCGACGACCTCTTCCTCCGGGTCCTCGAGACCACGCGCGACCTCGATGCGCTCACGATGGTCCACTGCGAGAACGGCTGGGCGATCGACGTGCTGGTCGAGCGCGCGCTCGCGGCCGGCCAGACCGAGCCGATCTACCACGCGCACACGCGTCCCGAGATCCTCGAGGCCGAGGCGACCCACCGCTCCGTGCGGCTGGCCGAGCTGGCGGGCGCCAACCTGTTCATCGTGCACGTGACCTGCGGGCTCGCCGCCGACGAGATCGCGGAGGGCCAGTCCCGCGGGGTCAGGGTGTCGGGTGAGACCTGCCTGCAGTACCTGACCAACACGATCGAGGATCTCGAGCGGCCCGATTTCGAGGGCGCGCGCTACGTGTGCTCGCCGCCGCTGCGCGAAGCACACAACCAGGAGCTGCTCTGGACGGCGCTGCGGCGCGGCGTGCTCGAGAGCATCTCGACCGATCACTGCCCGTTCGACAGCGAGCAGAAGGCCCTCGGCCGCGACGACTTCTCGAAGATCCCGAACGGCCTCGCCATGATCCAGCACCGGCTCGTGAAGCTCTGGGATCTCGGGGTCGAGAGCGGTCGCATCACGCCGGCCGAGCTCGTCGAGCTGACCTCTGGAGCGATCGCGCGCCGCTTCGGCCTGCCGCGCAAGGGCGCGATCTCGCCGGGCAAGGATGCGGACGTCGTCATCTTCGACCCGGCCACGCCGTTCGAGTTCTCCACGCGCACCTCGCACATGAACGTCGACTACGACCTGTTCGAGGGCGACCGCTCCACGGGCAGCGTGCGCGAGACGTACTGCCGCGGCACGCTCGTCTACGACCGCGGTGAGATCCGCACCGAGCCGGGCCACGGGCGCTTCATCCCGCGCTCGCTCCGCGCGCCGGCTGCCGTGGCTTCGTGACGGCGATGGACGCCGACTCGTGCTCGCGGACCTGCGCGAGCTGGCCCGCCTGACCGGCGGGCCCGACGGCGCGCGGCGCGTCTGCTGGACGGACGAGTGGGTGAAGGCGCGCGAGTTCCTGCGCTCGCGCCTCGAGGAGCTGCCGGTGGAGATCGAGGTCGACCCCGCCGGCAACCTCTGGGCTGACCTGCCGGGCGACGGCGACGACTTCGTGATCGTCGGCTCGCACATCGACTCGGTGCCGGCCGGCGGCTGGCTCGACGGCGCGCTCGGCATCCTCAGCGCCGTCGGCGCGCTGCGCGCGCACGCCGATGGCCGCCCGCCGGTGAGGCTGCGGCTCGTGGACTGGGCGGACGAGGAGGGCGCCCGCTTCGGGCGCAGCCTGTTCGGCTCGTCCGCGTGCGCCGGCACGCTCGAGGTCGACGAGGTGCGCGACCTGCGCGACCGCGACGGCGAGCGCCTCGAGGACGTCGTCGCCCGCCACGGCGTGGAGCTCGAGCGCGTGCACGAGTCGGGCGAGCAGCTGCGCGGCGCCTGCGCCTACCTGGAGCTTCACATCGAGCAGGGGCCGGTCCTCGAGAGCCGCGGCGAGCCCGCGGCGACGGTCCTCGGCACGTGCGGCGTCGAACGCCACGTGGCGGTCTTCAGCGGCCAGGCCGCGCATGCCGGCGCGACCCCGATGGAGCTGCGCCGCGACAGCTTCGCGGCCACCGCCCAGGCCGCGCTCGCGATCCGCGAGATCGGGCTCAGCCACGAGGGCGGCGTCTGCACGGTCGGCGGCGCCACGAGCGAGCCGGGCGTCGTGACGGCGGTTGCCGGACGCACCGAGATGCTGCTCGACCAGCGTCATCTCGATCCCGGCGAGCTCGCCACGATGCTCGCCGAGGCGCGCGAGGCCTGTGAGCGGGCTGCCGCCGACCAGGGCTGTGAGGTCGAGCTGCGCCATCTCTGGTCGATACCGCCGATCCCGTTCGACGACCGGCTGATCGCGTCCGCGCGCGAGGCCGTGCAGGCGGCCGGCGGAAAGGACACGGCGATCCCGAGCGGGCCGCTGCACGACGCCGCCGAGATGGCGCGCCTGATCCCGACCGTGATGATCTTCTCGTCCTCCTCGCCGCCGGTCTCGCACACGAAGGAGGAGGACACGCCCGAGGCGGACCTGCGCGTGGCGATCGAGGCCTACGGGCGCACCGTCGACGCCGCGCTCGAGCGCGCGGCCGCGGGCGAGCTGACGCCGCACGGGTGAGGGCGCTCCAGCAGCAGCTCGAGTACCTCGAGGCGGCGAGCCCGTTCTACCGCGAGCGCCTGCGCGGCGTACGCGAACACGTGCGCGAGCCGGGCGACCTGGCGCGGCTGCCGTTCACGACCAAGGAGGAGCTGCGCGAGGGGCAGCGCGCGCAGCCGCCGTTCGGCCCGCAGCTGTGCGCTCCGCCCGAGCGGCTCGTGCGCATGCACGTGACCTCGGGGACCACGGGCGAACCGGTGGCGGTGGGGTTTACGCGCGCCGATCACGAGGCGAACAGCGCGCTCGGCGGCGAGGCCTTCCGGATCGCGGGCCTCCGCCCGGACGACGTGATCGCCCACTGCCTCAACTACGCGCTCTACGCGGGCGGCATCGCCGACCACATGGCGCTCGAGGGCAGCGGCGCGACCGTCGTGCCGGTCGGCACCGGCCAGTCGCGCCGCCTGCTCGACCTCATCCCGCGGCTCGGCATCAACGGCCCTGTTCGGGACGCTCTCCTTCCCCGCGTACCTGGCGGGCCGCGCGCGCGAGGCCGGCATCGAGCCGCGCGAGCTCGGCCTGCGCCACATCGTCACGGCCGGCGAGCCGGGCGCGGGCCTCGCCGCGGTGCGCGCGGAGATCGAGGAGGCGTGGGGCGCGAGCGTGACCGACACGTTCGGCATGTCGGACGTCTGGTCCACGATGGGCGGCGCCTGCGGGGAGGGCGACGGCCTCCACCTCACCACCAGCGAGCACGCCGTGCTCGAGCTGGTCGACCCGGACAGCGGCGAGCCGCTGCCGCTCGAGGACGGCGCGAGCGGCGAGCTCGTCTGGACGCACCTGCGCCGCGAGGCGTCGCCGCTTCTGCGCTACCGCTCGGGCGACCTCGCCGTCGTGTGGACCTCCGCGTGCGCCTGCGGGCGGGACACGCTCCGCATCCGGATCGACGGCCGGCGCGACGACATGCTGCGCATCAAGGCCGTCAACGTCTACCCGCAGGCGATCGGCGGCGCTGCTCGAGGCCGATGCGCGGCTCGGGCGCCACTGCGTCGTGGCCGAGGGCGACCCGATCGTCCCGCCGGTGGAGATCTACGTCGAGGCAGCCGCGGACGTCGAGCTCGACGGCCTGGCCGAGCGACTCCACGAGGCGCTGGGAGCGCGCTTCACGGTCACGCGACTCGACCCGGGCTCGCTGCCGGTCGCCGAGCAGAAGACCCGCATCATCCACCGGACTGCCCGCGGCGACCCGCTGCCGCCCGCGGTCGAGAGCCTGAGAAGAGGAGCCGCCAGATGACCGTGACCAGCGCCGACGAGGGCGTCGCCAGGATCGTCAGATGGGATCGCCAGGATCGGCGCAACGCCTGGGACCTCGACACGATGAACGCGATCGCCGACGCGATCGAGAGCGCGGGCGACGAGCCGGCGCTCCGCTGCGTCGTGCTGCGCGGGGCCGGCGACCACTTCTCGGCGGGTGACGACCTGCACGCGGCCATCAAGGCCGACGCGACCTCGTGGGCGGCGACCATCCAGGCGTTCCAGCGCATGACCCGAGTCGTCCTCGACAGTCCCCTGCCGGCGATCGCGGTCGTCGACGGCGTCTGCGTGGGCGGCGCGCTCGAGTTCGCCGCGAGCTGCGACATGCGCCTGTGCAGCGACCGCATCCGGCTGCTGACGCCGGAGGTCGGCATCGGCCTCGTCGCGAGCAACGCCGGCACGCTGCTCTTGCCGGAGGTGCTCGGCGAGACAGCGGCACGCGAGCTGCTGCTGACCGGCGAGGAGCGCAACGCGGACTGGGCGCGCGAGCACGGCTTCGCGACCGAGATGGTGCCGGCCGCAGAGCTCGACGCGCGCGTCCAGCATTGGGCCGGCGTGCTGGCGCAGCGCTCGCGCGACGCGGTCGCGGCCACGAAGTCGATGCTGAACGAGCGCTTCGGGAGCCTGCTGGCCGAGGCGATGGACCGCGAGACCCACCACTGCGTGCGGCTCTTCGACGAGCCGGACGCGCAGGCCGCGCTCGGCGAGTTCGCTGAGCGTAGGCGCGCCTAGCGGAGTAACTTTGAAGGCATGGCGAATCGACTGCGAGAGATAGAAGCCCTGGGTCAGGCGATCTGGATCGACAACCTGAACAGGCAGCTGCTCGACGATGGGACGCTCGCACAGCTCATCGACGACGACGGCCTCAGCGGGGTGACGTCGAACCCCACGATCTTCGAGAAGGGAATGGGGCACTCGGACCGCTACGACGATGCCTTCCGCGAGGTGCTGGCTGACACCAGCGACCCGCAGGAGATCTTCGAGCAGCTCGCGTACGCCGACGTTCGAGACGCCGCGGACCTGCTGCGGCCGACGTTCGAGGCGACCAAGGGGCAGGACGGCTACGTGTCGTTCGAGCTGGCCGCGTCGCTCGCCTTCGACGCCGAGGGATCGATCGAGGCGGGGCTGCACCACCGCGACACGATCGACCGTCGCAACGTGCTGATCAAGGTGCCGGGCACCGAGCCGGGCGTGAAGACCTTCGAGGAGCTCACGGCGCGCGGCGTGAACGTCAACGTGACGCTGCTGTTCGCGGTCGAGCGCTATCGCGATATCGCCGAGGCCTTCCTGCGCGGGCTCGAGCGCAGGCTCGATGCGGGCGAGTCGATCGAGCGCAGCGCATCGGTGGCGAGCTTCTTCGTATCGCGGGTGGATACGAAGGTCGACGCGGCGCTCGAGGCGCTGGGGCGCGAGGACCTCCGTGGCCGCGCCGCCGTGGCGAACGCCAGGCTCGCTTACGCGGCCTTCCAGGAGATCTTCGCCGGCGAGCGCTGGGAGCGGCTCGCGGCCGCGGGAGCCCGCGTGCAGCGCCCGCTCTGGGCCTCCACCTCGACGAAGAACCCCGACTACCCCGACACGCTCTACGTGGACGAGCTGATCGGCCCGGACACCGTCAACACGATGCCGGACGCCACGATCGACGCGGCGCGCGACCACGCCACGCCCGAGCGCACGATCGACCGTGACCTCGACGACGCCCACCGGCTGATGGACGAGCTGCGCGAGATCGGCGTCGATTTCGACGACATCGTGCAGCGCCAGCTCGTCGATGAGGGCGTCAAGTCGTTCGGGGAGTCCTACGACTCGCTGCTCGAGACGCTGAGTCAGAAGGCGAGCGAGCTGGCGGCCGCGCGCTGAGCTTCTGGACTGTCGAGGCTCAGGCGCGCGCCAAAACGTAGCGCCACTCGTTCTCGAGCCGGAAGCTGCCGTCCCGCCGGCGCCTGGGCGCGAGCGCTGCGGCGATTGCGCCCGCGACGGCCCGCTCCCCGGAGTGGTAGATCGCCTCGGTGACGCCGCCCGGCGCAAGCATGTGCCGGACCAGCGTCTCCTCGTCGGGGAACTCGAATGCGGTCCGCAGCTCGTACGAGTACTCCGGCTCGAGCCCCGCGGCGCTCGCGATCTGCTCGAGCACTCCCCGCTTCCACAGCGGCGGCTGGGCCGGTCGGGGCTCGGGGTCGCGCGGCCGCAGGGCGCCGACGGCGGCGAGCATCGGCATGAGCTCGCAGCGCTCGGGCCGGCCCCACACCTGGATGAGCACGGGTGCGTCCGGCTTGGCCACCCGGCCCGCCTCGCGCAGCGCCGCGGTCATGTCGGCCGCGAAGAAGAAGGAGTTGAAGCCGGTGACGACGTCGAACGAGTCGTCGTCGAAGGGCAGGAACTCGGCGTCGCCGACTCGCAGCTCGGCCTCGGGCACGCGCGCGCGGGCCACGCGCAGGAGCGCGCGTGACGCGTCGAGCCCGTAGGGCCGCGCGCCCAGGTCCGTGACGGCACGCAGGAAGACGCCGCTGCCGCAGCCGACGTCGAGCACACGGTCGCCCGGCCCGATGCCGGTGCGGCGGATGCTCTCCTCGTAGGCCGGCAACTGCTGTTCCTCGATGGCGGCCCAGTCGCCGGGTCGCTGTCCCCAGAGCTCGCCCTGCCGTGCGCCGCTACCCGTCGCCGCGACCGCCGTCGTCATGTCGGTCTCCTTGCATCCGTAGCCTATGGACCATAGTCAGCGTAAACTACGGAACATAGTATGTCCAACGGTGAGCTCAGCCTCTTCTCGTACGAGGTGCTCGCCCTCGTAGGTCACGAGGGCGCGGGTGCCCACGACCTGCTGCGGATGGCCCAGCGCGGCCGGCTGCTCGCGTGGGCGGGCGAGAGCCAGTACTACGTGGAGCCCAAGCGGCTCGCCAAGCTCGGCTACCTCGACGCGAGCCGCGTGCCCGGCAAGACGCGAGAGCGCACGGTCTACACCCTCACCGGCAAGGGGCTCGCCACGCTCCGCGAGTGGGGCGCGACGCCGGCCCACGTGACCGCGTTCAAGAGCGAGGCGCTGCTGCGAATGCTCGCGACGGACCTGGTCGGCGAGGGGCCCACGCGCGCGAGCATCGCCGCGCTGCGCGAGGACATCGCCGATCTCGAGGCCCGCCTCGATGCGAGCCGCGAGAGCGCCGAGGCGCTGCCGCACCGGAGCAAGTACCTGCTGCTCGCCAACGACTTCCTGCGCGGTCTCCTCGCGCTCCACCTCGACTGGGTCGAGCGGGTCGAGGCAGAGCTCGACCCGCCCGCCTAGTCGACGACGAGGTCGACGATCCCGGGCGGCAGCCCCGAGCTGTCGACGCTGTCGCTCCCTCCGCCCGTCTGAAGCGCGAGCCGGTCGGTCGGATCGAGGAGCGTCAGCTCCACGAGCGCGGCGAGGCCGCTCACGTCGACGGCGCGCCCCACCCCGGTGACCGCGATCGAGTCGCGGCGCGGCGTGCCGCTCACCTCGATCGTGTCGAGCGCGCCGTCGCCGGTCGGGAAGCCGGCGCCCAGGTTCGCATGCACCAGCTCCATCGAGGTGCGGCTCAGGTCGCCGACGCGCAGCGTGTCGGCTCCGGCGCCGAGTGAGGTGTTCAGCTCTTCGATGCCGCCGAGATCGGTCACCCCCGAGTCGATGTCGCGCGTAACCCGTGTACGCCGCCCGTTCGCCGACAGCGACACGCGCTCGGCCGCGGAGCTGCCGTTGAACGTGATCGAGTCGTGGCTCGGGCCGCCGTCGACGAGGTCGTTGCCGTCGCCCGGGTTCCAGGTGAAGCGGTCGAAGTCGCCGCCGAGCGAGGCCGTGTCGTCGCCGCCGCGACCCGACACGTCGTCGAAGTCCTCGCCACCCTCGAGCACGTCGTCGCCGGGCCCGCCGATCAGCACGTCGGTTGCCGCGCCCCCGCGCAAGGTCATCTTCATCGCCGCGCTCGAGGCGCTCACGATGTCGTCGCCCCCCGCGCCGTCCAGCACGAGCTCGTCGCGCGCCTCCGGGTTCTCGATCTGGACGAAGACGAAGGGGCCGATCACGAACAGCGTCTGCGCGAAGCCCGAGGCGGAGATCTGCTCCTGCTCGCCGGATCCGTCGACCGAGACGCGGTCGGCCTGGCCGTCGCCGAGATCGGTGTGGACCTCCTGCAGCTCGGTGCCCGTCAGGTCGCGCACGTCGACGTTGTCGTGGCCGCCAGCCGCGGGAAGGTCCGCCCGCTCGAGCGCGTTAGCCAGCAGGCGCACCCGGTCGCCGTCACGCGTCAGCCGCACGTGCGCGCCGGCGGGCGCGACGCGCAGCTCGTCGGAGCTGTCCGAGCCGGCGAGCGCCGCCGAGTCATAGCCGTCGCCCCCGTCGACCCGCACGGGCTCGAGGCGCAGGCGGGCGGGCGCGTCCACGCGCACGCTGTCGTCGCCGGCACCGCCCTCGACGAGGATGCTCTCGAAGTGGCGCCGCGGCAGCTCGAACTGGGGCAGGCCGTCCCCGTCGAGGTCGATACGCAGCAGGTTGGGCTCGGCGGCGGGCACGGAGAGGCCCACGCTGTCCGCGTCAGGCCCGCCGCGAATCACGAGGCGCTTGCCCTCGATCTCGACGGAGGGGGCCGCCGCGGCGGGAGCGGCGGACACGAGCAGCGCGGACACGGTCAGGGCGGGCAGCACGGTCTTCTGGAGGAGGCGCATGGCTCGGTTGACGGGCGAGCACCCTGTCGTATTCCACTTGCGCCGATGAGTTGGGTCGCCTCCGGGGGTCCTAGGGGCAATACCGGCCAAACCGAGAGGAGACCCGTGAGCACAGTACGTTCGAGCGACGGCACCCAGATCGGCTTCGACCGCTCCGGGACGGGGCCGCCGCTGATCCTGGTGGGCGGCGCGTTCCAGTACCGCGCGATCGACGAGTCCACTGCAGAGCTCGTCGAGCGCCTGGCGCCCGCCTTCAGCGTCTTCCACTACGACCGCCGCGGGCGCGGACAGAGCGGCGACAGCGCGCCCTACTCGGTTGCGCGCGAGGTCGAGGATCTCGACGCGCTGATCGAGGCGGCCGGCGGCTCGGCGTTCGTCTTCGGCATGTCGTCGGGCGGCGCGCTCGCGCTCGAGGCCGCCGCGAGCGGGCTGGCGATCACGAAGCTGGCGCTCTACGAGCCGCCCTTCGCCGTCGAAGAGACGAGCTTCCAGGCTCCCGACGACTTCCTCGAGCAGCTCCGCGAGCTGAACGCGGCCGGTCGCCCTGGGGATGCCGTCGAGTACTTCCTCACGGCGGGCCTCGGGATGCCGGCCGCAATGGTCTCCGAGATGCGCGGGGCGCCCGTGTGGCAGGGCTTCGAGGCAGTCGCCCACACGCTCGTCTACGACACGGTGCTGATGGACGGCCAGGACGCGCTGCTCGCCGAGCGCGCCCCGACGGTCACCGCTCCGGCGCTCCTGATCGACGGCGGAGCGAGCCCGCCCTGGGCGGCGGCCGCGGTCGAGGCGCTCGCCGGGATCCTTCCGCACGCGGAGCGGCGGACGCTGCCCGATCAGACGCACGACGTCGCGGCGGAGGTGCTGGCGCCGGCGCTCGAGGCCTTCTTCGGCGCCCACGTGCGGGTGTAGGGGGCGCCTGCGCGGGAAACACTCCCGCGAAGGCGCCTTGGAAGACCTGATCGAAGAGCTCACGCGCGGCAACGTCACCGAGGTGAAGGTCGTGCTGGCGAGCGTGGTGCTTGGGCTTGCCGCCTACCAGGTCCTGCTTGCGGCCGTGGCCTACGGCTGGCTGCGGCTGCCCTTCCTCGAGCGCGGTTCCGCCTCCTGGACGCACCGCGCGAGCGGCGACACGATCCTCGTCCTGACAGTCGTGATCGCGACCATGTGCATCGGCTACTCGGGCTTCGAGGACGGCGGCGCCCACGCCGTCGTGGCGACGATCCTGCTCGGCCTCTTCGCCACCAAGGTGCTCGTCGTCCGGCTCGGCGGCAGGCTCAGCCGGCTGCTGCCGCTGTTCGGGGTGTCGCTGCTCATCCTGTTCGGGCTCACCTGGCTCACGTCGGCGGGCGACTTCCTGGGGGTCGGCTGATGGCGGGCCGCCCGCCGCAGGGCGCTCAGATGCTGGGCTCGCTGCTCGTCGCGATCGCGATCGTGGCAGCCGCGATCGCGATCGTCACCGCGCACTTCGGACCCACGAGCAGCGCGGAGCTCGACGCCCGCGAGGAGCGCCTCGAACAGCGCGAGGAGAACATCGAGGAGCTCCAGGAACTCGAGGAGGAGCGCCGCGAGCGCGACCGCTGAGCCGTTTTCTGGCGCAGAGGCCTGCGATGCACCACACTGACGGGCGTGAGGGACTCGCAAACCTCGCGAAGGCGCCGCAGCCGGCGCCTGCGCCTGCTCATGTTCGCCGGCACCGCATTGGTGCTGACGGGCTTCGTGCTGGCCGCGTACGCAGCCGGTGTGCTCGACGACTCCGAGCTCGACACCGTGGATGCGCGCTTCTCGATCCGCGGTGACCTCGCGCCGCCCGAGGACATCGTCATCGTCGGCATCGACGACCCGAGCATCCGCGAGCTCGCCGAGCGCTGGCCCTTCCCGCGCACCCTCCACGCGGAGGCCGTCAAGCAGCTGCGCCTCGACGGCGCGCGCGTGATCGGCTACGACGTCCAGTTCACCGAGCCGTCGGAGAACCCCGCCGACGACCAGGAGCTCGCCGACGCCATTGCCCAGGCGGGCAACGTGGTCCTGGCCACGACGATCGTCGACGACCGCGGCCGCACCAACGTGTTCGGCGGCGACGACGTCCTGCGCACGCTCCAGACGCGCGCGGCCCACGCCGGCTACGCGACGGATCCCGGCCGCGTGGTGCGCCGTATGGCGCATGACCTCGAGAAGCTCGACACGCTGGCGGTGGCGATCGCCGAGCGGGCCCAGAACCGCGAGATCCCGGAGAGCGAGTTCCCCGACGAGCAGCCCTGGATCGACTACCACGGCAAGGCGAACGTCAAGACGATCCCCTTCTACCGCGTCGTGCGCGGCGACTTCCCGAAGGGCACGTTCGACAACAAGATCGTGATCGTCGGCGCCACGGCCCCCACGCTTCAGGACGTACATCCGACGTCGGTGAGCGGCGAGGACTACATGTTCGGCGTGGAGGTGCTCGCCAACTCGGTCTCCACCCTGCTACGCGACTTCCCGCTGCGCGAGGCGCCCGCCTGGACGACCGTCGCCCTGATCCTGCTGTTCGGCGCCGTGGGCCCGCTGATCGCGATCCGCTTCGGCCCGGCGCGAGCGGCGCTGATCGGGGTCGCGCTCGCGCTCCTGTACGCCGTCTTCGTCCAGCTGACCTTCAACTCCGGCGTGATCGTCGGCTTCCTCTACCCGGAGGTGTCGCTGGCGCTCGGCGTGGTGGGCGCGCTCGCCGTCGCCGTCGTCGTCAATGCCTTCGAGCGCCAGCGCGTACGCGACCTGTTCTCGCGCTTCGTCCCCGAGCCGGTCGTGGACGAGGTGCTGCGCAACGTCGACGATGACCTGCGCCTCGGCGGGCAGCGCGAGCTCGTGACGGTCCTCTTCAGCGACATCCGCGGCTTCACGACGTTCTCCGAGAAGCGCGAGCCGGAGGACGTGATCGAGGTGCTGAACCACTACCTCACGACGATGACCGATGTGATCCTCGACCACGGCGGGACGCTCGTGGCGTTCATGGGCGACGGCATCATGGCGGTGTTCGGCGCGCCCATCGAGATGGACGACCACGCCGACCGCGCCTACGCGGCCGCGCGCGAGATGGCGGGGCCGGCGCTCGACGAGTTCAACCAATGGCTGAGCTCGACCGGGCGCGACGAGAGCTTCCGGATCGGCATCGGCCTGAACAGCGGCGTGGTGATGGCCGGGAACGTCGGCTCCGAGAAGCGCCTCGAGTACACGGCGATCGGCGACACGACGAACACCGCCTCGCGCATCGAGTCACTCACGAAGGGCACCCCCCACATGATCATGCTCTCGGAGTCGACGCGCATGATGATGCTGCGCGAGCCGACCGAGCTTCAGCGAATCGACGCCATGAGCGTCAAGGGCCGGCGCGAGGAGGTCGTGATCTGGGCGCCCGTGTCGAGCGCGAACGGGGCTCTCGAGCGCGAGGCGAGCGCGACCGGTTGAAGCTCGGCGCCTGGCCCCCACAAAGCCAGGCGCCGACCCTCATTGGAAGAGACGAGCACGCGACGCCAGGCCCCCGCGGCCCGGCGCCGTCCCCTGCTGCTCACGACGGTGACCGAACCCCTGCGGAACCGGGTCGGTTCTCTCGGTCGGTCGATTCGTCACGTTCATGATCATCCTGTGCTTCGGCCGGCCGTACCACGTCGTCGTACACGCAGTTGTGCGTAATCGTTCACGTTCAGCGGCGAACTGACATCCTCTCCCCGATGAGCCAGGACGGGTTCCTCGCGTCCTTGTCGGAGGAGGATGCGAACGCGCTGCGCAGCGCCGGCGTCCAGCGCACCTATGGCGCGCACGTCACGCTCGTCCACCAGGACGACGAGGCCGGCCCGGTCGTCGTGCTGCTCGGCGGGCGCGCGAAGATCGCCGTGACCGAGGCGGGCCGCGAGGCGATCTTCGGGGTCGTCGGGGCCGGTGAGCTGATCGGCGAGCTCGCGGCGATCGAGAGCAGCCCCCGCTCCACGACCGTCACGACCCTCGAACCGGTGGACGCGCTGGTGATCCCGCGCACGGACTTCCTCGGCCTCCTCGACCGGCGCCCGCGGATCGCCCTCGCGATCCTGCGCGTGGTCGCGCGCCGGCTGCGCTACGCGGACGCCCAGCGGGCGCAGTACGCGACGCTCGACGTGGCCGGCCGCCTCGCGCAGCGGCTGCTCGAGCTGGCCGAGCGCTTCGGCGACGAGCAGCAGCGCGGGATCGAGATCCGGCTGCCGCTCTCCCAGGAGGAGCTCGCCAGCTGGGTAGGCGCGTCGCGCGAGGCGGTCAGCAAGGCGTTCCAGCTCCTACGCACCCTGGGAGCCGTCGAGACGGGGCGCCGGCGCGTGACCGTACTCGACCTCGACGCACTGCGGCGGCAGGCGAACTGGGGTGTCGCTCCGGAGTAGGCGGGTTGCGCGAGCCTGCTGCGGTTTGGGATCGTCTCCCCAAAGCGCAACCCCATCGGAGGTCGACATGAGCAAGACGGGTGAGGCGCTGCCGACATGAGCAGCGACTACGACGTGATCGTCATGGGCGGCGGCTCTCCCGGCGAGCATTGCGCCGGGGCGCTGGCCGAGGGCGGGCTGCGCGTGGGGCTCGTCGAGCGCGAGCTGGTCGGCGGCGAGTGCTCGTACTGGGCCTGCATCCCCTCGAAGACGCTGCTGCGGCCCGGTCAGGCGGTGCACGAAGCCCGCGAAGCCGCGGCGAGCGCGGACGTCGACGTCGAGGCGGTGTTCGCCTGGCGCAACTTCATGACCTCGGACTGGTCCGATGCCGGGCAGGAGCGCTGGCTGGCCGACAACGGCATCGACCTGCTGCGCGGCAGCGGCCGGCTCGCCGGGCCGGGCGTCGTCGAGGTCGATGGCGTGCAACACACCGCCGAGCATGTGGTGCTCGCGAATGGGGCCGATCCGGTGATACCGCCGGTGCCCGGCCTGCGCGAGCTCGACGGCATCTGGACCAACCGCGAGGCCACTTCCATGAAGGCCGTCCCACGCCGCATCGTCGTCCTGGGCGGCGGCCCGGTCGGGGTGGAGATGGCGCAGGTCGTGCTGCGCCTGGGCGGCGAGGTGGCGCTCGTCGACAACGCCGAGCACCTGCTCGGCCGCGAGCCCGCGCCGCTGGGTGAGGCGCTGGGCGAGGCCCTCACCCGCGACGGACTCGAGCTGGTCCTCTCTGCGAGGGCGAGCGAGGCGCGCCGCGACGGCGAGGACTACGTCCTCGAGCTCGACGACGGCCGCGCGCTTCGCGGCGAGCGGCTGCTCGTCGCGACGGGACGTCGCGCGCGCATCGAGGGGATCGGCCTCGAGACGGTCGGCGTCGAGGCCGGCGCCCACGGGGTTCCCGTCGACGAGCACCTGCGCGTGGCCGAGAACCTGTGGGCGATCGGCGACGTCACGGGCCTCTGGCAGCTGACCCACGTGGGCAAGTATCAGGGCGACGTGGTGGCCGCCAACATCCTCGGACAGCCGAGAAAGGCCAGCTACGAGGCGGTTCCGCGCGTGACCTACACCGATCCGCAGGCGGCCGCGGTGGGCGCGGTCGAAGGCGCGTTCAGCGCAACGATCCCGCTCTCGGGGGTGTCGAAGACCGCCACGTTCACGCGCGCATACGCCGAGGGCAACGGCTTTATGACACTCCTCAGCGACGGCGAGCGCCTGACGGGCGCCTACGCGCTCGGCCCCGAGGCGGGCGAGTGGCTGCAGCAGGCGACGCTGGCGATCCGGGCCCGCGTCCCGCTCGACGTGCTGAGCGACACGATCCAGCCGTTCCCGACCTTCTCGGAGGTCTACGTCGACGCGCTGAAGGCACTCCGCGCCGAGATCGCGGCAACCCCAGCGGTGACCTGACAGAAGGAGCGGCGATGAGCGACCCGCAACTGCCCGGCCAGACCGTCGTCCTGATCGGCGGCAGCGCCGGCATCGGACTCGAGACGGCGAGGCGCGCGCGAGCGGAGGGCGCCGACGTGATCCTGACCGGCCGCAATCCCGAGCGGCTGGAGGAGGCGGCATCCGAGCTCGGCGCACTGAGCACCGCGGCGTTCGACGCGAACGACACGGCTGCCGTGGAGTCCTTCTTCTCCGAGCTCGAGGGACCCATAGACCACGTGCTGGCCACGGCCGGCGGCCCCTATTACGCGCCCCTCGCCGAGATGGACTTCGACGAGGCGCGCCGCGCACTCGCGGACCACCCCATGCTGATGGCCGGCGTCGCCCGCTACGCCTCCCCCAAGGTGCGCCCCGGCGGAGCGCTCCTGTTCATGGGTGGCACCGGCGGACGCCGGCCGAGCCTCGGCGTGGGAGTCGTCTCGGCGATGACCGCGGCGCTCCCGGCCCTGACGGCCAGCCTGGCGCTCGAGGTGGCACCGGTTCAGGGTCAACCTGATCGCCGCCGGGTTCGTCGACACGCCCCTGTCGGCCTCCCTCCTCGGCGACGGGCTCGAAGCTCGGCGCGAGGAGCTCCGCGCCTCGCTGCCGATCGGGCGCGTGGTCGGAGCCGATGATGTCGCCGCGCTCGCGATACACCTCATGGCGAATACGGCGCTGACCGGAGCGACCTTCGACATCGACGGCGGCCAGCAGCTCGCCTAGCCGAGCGGCGGATCGCAGTCGTCGTAGATGCGCGCGGCGGCGAGCTTGCCGCTGTCGCCGCGAACGTAGACGGCCACCCCGGCCTCCGGCGGCAGCTCAGTCCGGCCCCACCTCACGACGTTGTACTCGAGCGCGCAGGCCCGGCCGGTGTCGACCATCGCGCAGTGCTCCAACTCGATCCCGCCGTCGTTCGAGAACGAGTGCGCGTAGAAGGCCCGCAGTTCGTCGCGACCCCTATGGATGTACGGGACGCCGACGGGCTCGCGGGCGTAGGCGTCAGGCTCGAAGGCGGCCATGATCGCGTCCAGATCGCCGGCGGCCAGCGCGCGCTGGTACTCGCCAACGACGTCCGGCGGGTGGAGATCCTGATTCCGTTGCAGCAGCGGCAGGCGGTGAACGTGGTAGCCCACCACGGGCCACATGCTGTGGTACACGCGCAGTTCGATGAGTCGCCCGTCGGGCTGGCGGTCGGCGACGATCGCCACCGGCACGTCGACCCGTCCCGTCTCCCCGTCGAGGTGGAGAACCACCTCCTCGAACGTGCGTCCCTTCGTGAGCACATCTTCGACTCGGTCGAACGACATGTTGCGCTCGCCGAGCCACCCCTGCAGGTAGGTGACGTACGCCTCGAACGCCGGCACGCCCATGACCCTGCCGAATTGGGGGACGTGCAGCACCGGCTCGCCCGCGAACGACCTGATCAGAGCGCCGTGCTCCCCGGACATCAGACCGTCGTAGTACGGCACGGCCTCGACACGCTCCCGCTCCCACTGCTCCTGCAATCGCTCGAGCACCGGCGCGGAGAAGAGCTCGGGCAGCCACGGCATGGCTCAAGACTCCCATACCGGCGGCAGCCCGAACTGCGGGAAGAGCGCGTGGCCGAAGGTGGTCACCTCGGCCACCAGATCGCCCTCGACCCTGATCACATCGAGCTTGAAGGCGCGGAACTCGTCGTCGCCGTGTGCGCGCAGGTAGCTGGCGGCCGCCGGCATGCGGTTCGCGCGCGTCGGCACGAGCAGCCAGCTGCCCGGTGACTCCGGCCCGAAGGCCCGTTCGAGCAGCGTGCCCATCGCGGCGCGGCCCTCGTACAGCGACGGATTCGGCGGCATCGTGATCCGGATGTCCTCGCGCACCATGGCGATCGCCGCGGCGGCGTCGCCGCGCTCGTGGGCGTCGATGAAGCCCTTGAGCAGCCGGCGCTCGTGCTCGGAGAGGTCGGCCGCGGAGCGCTTCGCACGGTCCTGCGGGAGCAGCTCGTGAATCGTCGCGCGGGCCCGCTGGAGCGCGCTGTTGGCGGCGGCGACCGTCATGTCGAGCAGCTCGGCCGTCGCGCGTGCCGTCCACTCGAGCACGTCGCGCATGATCAGGACCGCTCGCTGGCGCGGCGGCAGCGCCTGGATCACCGCGACGAAGGTGAGCTCGATCGTCTCGCGCTCGACGACGACGGTCTCGGGCTCCTCCTCCCGCGGCGCCATCTCGTCGAGCAGCCGGTCCGGGTACGGCTGCAGCCAGGGCACGTCGCGGAACGACTCGACTGCCGGCACTCGCCGCGAGCCCTTCCGGATCTCGTCGAGGCAGGCGTTCGTCGCGATCTTGTAGAGCCAGGCCCGGAACAGCGGGCCGCCCTCGAAGCGGTCGAGGTGGCGCCAGGCGCGGAGGTAGGTCTCCTGCACGACGTCCTCGGCGGCCTCGAACGAGCCGAGCATCCGGTAGCAGTGCACGTGCAGCTCGCGCCGGTAGGGGTCCGACAGCTTCGCGAAGGCGGTCTCGTCGCCGCCGCGCGCAGCGGCGACGAGCCGCTCGCTCGTGCTCATCTGCCGTTGCCCGTGATCGCCTTGCCCATCCTCACGAGCGGAACCGCAACGCCGCCGGAGGCGTCGTCGAAGCGCTCCAGCACCTCGAAGCCGGCCATCGTGTAGAGCCGGGCGCCCGCCAGCGACGCCACCAGCTCCAGCCGCGTGAAGCCCTCAGCGGCCGCCGCCGACTCGCAGAGCGAGAGGATCAGGCGGCCGACCCCGCGGCGAGTGAAATCGGGATGGGTGTACATCGCGCGCACGCGGGCGGGCTCGGTCGCGGGGTCGAGCAGCGCGCTGTCGCGTCCCGCCGAGTGGTCGCCCCCGTACATCGTGGCGCGGCGGCTCCAACCCCCGCAGCCGGCGAGCCGACCGTCGCTCTCGACCACGTAGTAGGTGCCGTCGTCGACGAGCAGCGTGTCGAGCCCCATGCTCGCGCGGCTGGACTCGATCTGAGCCTCGTCGAGGAAATCCCTCTGGAGCTCCCCTATCGCCGCGTCCATCAAGGGCGCCAGGGCGGGAATGTCATCGCGGACGGCGGTCCGGCTGGTCAGCTGCATCTGTCGGAGTGGTAGGAGGAATTCGGGTAGGGCGTGGATCATGCCTACCCCGCAGCCCAGACTCCCGTCCGACACCGTCAGGAGCCTCGGACACCCCGCCAGGCCATCGTGCCGCCGTCGATCATGTATGAGGCGCCCGTGATGAACGAGGCCCGGTCGGACGCCAGGAAGCAGACGAGCTCGGCGACCTCGGCCGGATCGCCGAGACGGGGAAGCAGCTGGGCGCCCACGAGCTCCCGCTCGAGCGCCTCCTTGTCGTCCGCGGCGTCGGTGTAGCGCTGGACCATCGGCGTGTCGATCACCGACGGGCAGTAGCAGTTGCAGCGAACGACCGGAGCGAGGTCGACGGCGGTGCTCTTCGTCAGCAGCAGTACCCCCGCCTTCGTCGCGCAGTAGGCCACCGCGCCGGGGTACGCGGTCATTCCGCCCATCGACGACGCGTTCACGATCGACGGCCCGCGCGTCGAGCGCAGCAGATGCGGCGCCGCGTACTTCGTGCAGAGGAACACCCCGCGCAGGTTCACGGCGAGCACCTGGTCCCAGACGCTCTCGTCGAGCTCGTGAACGGCCAGGCGGTCGGTCAGGAGCGCGTCATTGATTCCGGCGTTGTTGTGGAGCACGTCGATGCCGCCGAAGGCGCCGGCGGCCGCCTCCATCAAGCTGCGGACCTGGCCGGTGTCGGAGACGTCGCAGAGCGCCAGCTCCGCCGCCGCACCGGCCTCCCGCACGAGCGACGCCGTCTCCTCGGCACTCGCCTCGTCGATGTCGGAGACGACGACTCGCGCCCCCTGGCGCCCCATCTCGACAGCCGTGGCGCGACCGATCCCGCTCCCGGCTCCGGTTACGACGCAGACCTTCTCGTCGAGCATCCGTTCCTCCTCTGGCACCGAAACGCAACGGGGGCGGCCAGTGGCCGCCCCCGTTGACCCAAACGGGCAGCGCGACTAGTTCGCGCCGCCACCCCCAAACTGATCGGCCCACTTCGTCTTGAAGAAGGTCACGAAGTCGTTCTTCGGAGTGCGGTACTCGCCCTCCGGAGGCAGGTTGTCCTTCGTGATCACCTCGTAGTCGTAGACCGTGCCGATGCCCGGATAGCTCGGCTGAGGCTCCTTCGAGAACGGCGTGTCGAGGCCCCAGAACTGGAGCAGCTGGTCGACTCCGACCCACGGCCCCGCGTCGTAGGGCACGTCGAGGGCCACGTCGACAGCTCCGGCCTTCATGAGCTCGAGCGTGCCGAGGTCGCCGTGGAACGTGGCCACGAGCGGCTTCTCCGGGAACTGCTTGCCCGGATACTTCGCCAGCACCGCCTGACCGCCGACCTGGCCCGCGGAGTCGAACGAGAACCAGAACATGTTCGTGTCCGGGTTCGCGGTGATCTGGTCGGTCACGGTCTTACGCGTGCCGTTGACCAGGTTCGCGGGGTCGGTCTGGGTGGTCGCCGTGATCTCGTAGTCGTCCGGGCTCGCCTTGACGAGCTTCTCGAGCTCGTCCGTGCGCGAGGTCGCCCAGGGCGCCGGATAGTCGTGCACGATGATCTGCGCCGGCTTCTCCGAGACCTGGTCGGTCAGCTGCTTGGTCGTGTACTCGGCGAGGATCTTGCCCGCCTCGGGCTCGTCCGGGTAGTAGGAGCCGTCGTAGCCGGGCGACACGAGGCCGCCGACCTGGATGAACGGGACGTTCTGCGACTGGGCCTTCTTCAGCTGCGGCGCAACCGCGTTGGGCTCGATGCCCGTGGTGAAGATGGCGTCGACGCCACGGCCGAGGAGGCTGTCCGCGCAGGTTGCCCACTTGGTGGGGTCGCCCTGCCCGTCGCAGAGCACCATCTTGTAGCCGACCTCGGAGAGCGCGGTCTTGACCGCGTTGGCCGTGCGGTCGGCGGACTCGATGCCGCCGAGGATCTGCAGGAAGCCGATCGTCTTGTTCGGCTCGAGCTCACCGGTCCCGTCCTCCTTCGCGGCCTGGGCCCCGGACTCCTGGGCCTTCGCCTTGGCGGAGCCGGTGCCCGCCCCGATGCCGCCGCCGCCGCTGGTGCCGCCACCGTCATCGTCGTCGTCGCCGCATCCGGCCACAAACAGGCCAATCGCCAACGCGGCGCACAGGAGCGCGAGTAGGCGTCTGTTCAACAATTCAACCCCTCCTCAAATTTGAGCCAGCCGACCAATCGGTAGGTCAAAGGTGTCGCGACTCTAGTTCCTGTCTCCGGCGAGGTCAAGGCAACTCAACACGCTCACAACACGGCGCCGGGCGCGCTTCAGGCCGGCCCGCGCAGGTCCTCCGTCTGGGCGATCGCCAGCAGGAAGTCGTCGTAGGAGCGCGGCTCGGCCAGGATCGTCACCGCCCCTCCCTTCGTCCGCCGCACGAGGAAGACCGGCATCACGGGCAGGTGCACGGCCTCCGCGACGTTGACGGTTGCGTCCATCTCGGTCCGCCACCTGCGCCGGCCGAGGTCGCGCCGCCAGCGCGCAAGATCCAGGCCCAATGCGGACGCCCAGCGATCCGGCGGCTCGGCCCTGTCTCTGCGGATGGAGCGCAGGAAGGCGACCTGCAGGTAATCCCAGTAGCGCCCCTGGCGGGAGGCCGACAGAGCTGCGCGCCCGAGGGCCTCGGAGCGCGGGCCGTAGAGCGGCCAGGGCCGGAAGCTGAACGACGCGCGTCCGGTGGCGACGTAGCGGCGGACCACCTCGGGGATGACGTCGCGGTGGATCAGCGCGCACTCGAGGCAGCGGGGATCGCCGTACTCGGTGATCGAAATTGGCGCATTCGGATCACCGAGCACGAACCCCGACTGAGGCACGCCTCGGAGCTCACGCTCGACGCGCCCCACCGTCGGGCCGAGCCCGGCCGGGACGGGCATCGGCTCGGCGCGCGGGCCTGAGCCGCGCACGACCCGCGGCCCCGAGAGCGCGGGGCGAACCTGCAATCGCGCACGGGCTCGATTGCAAGACTGACGCTCGGCGCCTGCGGCGCGCTCGGGTCGTCCGACGTGCCCAGGTCAATCGCCACCACGGCGGTCACGGCGACAGCGAGCAGGATGCCCGCGACGATCCAGGCCGTGCGGCTCACGGGTCGCCCGGCGCCGCCAGCCGGACCCGCCGCACGTCGTCCGTGCCGACCTCGGCCACGATGTCTCCGTGGCGCTCGAAGTGCGCCAGCACCGTGGCGGTCAGCGCGAGTATCTCCTGGCGGCGGTTCGTGTTCGGCTCTGCGCTCACGCGCGCGAAGGCAAGCTCGTAGACGCTGCGCGGTTCGTCCGACAGCTCGGAGCGCACCCGCGCACAGGCCGCCAGCGTGGCGTTGCGGGCACGGGCGAGCACGCGCAGCGGCGTCTGGGCGGGCCGCCCGTGCCCCGGCAGCAGCAGCTCCGGCATCAGGCGCTCCACGCGCTCGAGTGAGCCGAGGTGCTCCGCGACCGGGTCGGGACTGTGGCCGAACTCGAGGAAGGGAGTGCCGCGCCCGTAGGCGAGGTCGGCCGACAGCACCCAGCGGCTGCGCTCCTCGACCAGGGCGATCTGGGTGGGCGAATGCCCCGGGGCCGGCACCACCCGCCAGGCGCCCGCCGCCGTCTCGACGACGTCGTCCTCCGCCAGCAGCCGGTCTGGCTCCACGTGCTGATGATGCCCGTCGTCGGCGAGATTGGCCTCGGTCCACCAGGGCAGCTCGTCACTCGGCACCCCCTCGCGCAGGGACACGGCGTGGCGCTCCTCGAGCGGTGCGCGCACGTCGCGGAATGCGTCGTTCGCCGTGTCGGGCCCAGCGAGGCGCACGACCTCGCAGCCGCTGTGCTCCACGACGGCCGCCGCTCCGCCGGCGTGATCCGAGTGCATGTGGGTGAGTACGAGCGTGCGTATCGCCGCCGGCTGAACGTTCGCCTTCAGGAGCGCGCGCTCGAGCGCCTCCCAGCCCGGAGCGAGGCTCGTGCCCGAGTCGATGAGGATGTGGCCGTCGCGGCCGGCGAGCAGGTAGCAATTGACCGACGCGGGCGCCGGCGATGGGTACGGAAGCGGCAGCCGCAGGCCGACGATGCCCTCCGCGAGCTCCGTGACGCGCACGTCGCCCGCCTTGCGAGGAACCGCGCGCACATCGTCGGCTCGCCACTTCCCCGCTTCGGATTCGACCAATCGCATGGTTGAAGCGCACCGAGTATGTCGAGCCTTGGCGGCGGGTGCTAGCGTCGCCGCGTGGAGCCGGGGCTGAAGCCGGACGCCGCTGGGCTCGTCTACACGGTGCAGCGCCATGCGCGCAACCGCGCGCTCGTGACCCGGGGCAGCGGCGACGACCCGGCGGCAACGCTGCTCGAGTGGTCGCGCCTGCGCCCCGTCAGCTGGACGGTGGTGGCGCGCGCGATCCTGACGGACGCGCTCGTGGAACCACCGGTTCGCAAGCTCGCGCAGGACTACGGCCGCTTTCTGTTCACGCCGGCCGGCCGGACGCGCACCGTCACCGGCGCCGAGATCGGCGAGTGGATCTCGAGCTGGTCGCTCCCGCGCTTCCCGGGCGAGGCGCTGCGCGGGGAGCGACGCTAGCTTTCGACCTTGCGTTTGGTTGGTGCTACGCTCGCGCCCGATGGAGGACGCGGGCGATCGTCTCGCCGTGCAGCCGCGCGTGACCGGTGGTCCCGGCCTCGAGACGCTGGTCGGCGCCGAGCTCCCTCCCTCCGAATGGCTCACGCTCGGCAGGCACGAGCTGAGGCTCTTCGACGAGGCGACCTTCCACCGGCCCTCCACCAACTACGGCGGGGCCGACAGCGCCGAGGCCGCTCACGGAACGCACACGCTCGCCATGCTGCCGCCGCTCTTCGAGCAGGCGGTCGCGATCGAGGGCTTCAGCGCCGTCGTGCTCGCGGGCTTCGAGCGCGTGCGCTTCCCCGCGCCCGTCCCGCTCGGCGCGCGCGTGCGCGTGCGCTTCGAGGTCACCTCTGTCGCCGAGGCGCGCGGCGGCTATGAGCTCCGCGTGGCCGTGACGGGCGAGCTCGAGGGCAGCGAGCGCCCGGCCTGCGTGTGCGAGATGGTGCTGCGGCTGTTCGAATGAGCTCCCCGCTCTCGTTCGACGGGCAGGTGGCCGTGGTCACCGGTGCGGGCCGCGGGCTCGGCCGCGCCTACGCCGTCGAGCTGGCGCGCCGCGGCGCGGCCGTCGTCGTGAACGACCTCTCGGGCGAGCACGCGCGCGCGCTGGCGGACGAGATCGAGGCCGCGGGCGGCAGTGCGCTCGCGAGTGACGAGACGGTCGCGACTCCGGCCGGCGCCGAGGCGATCGTGTCCGCCGCGCTCGATCGCTTCGGCCGCCTCGACGCGCTCGTCAACAACGCCGGCTTCATGCGCAACGCCTACGTCGAGGAGCTCGCCCCCGAGGACTTCGACGCGGTGCTCGACGTCCACCTGCGCGGCAGCTTCCTCGTCACGCGCGCGGCCTGGCCCGCGCTGCGCCGCGCGGGCCAGGGCCGGGTTGTGATGACCTGCTCGGCCGGTGGGCTGTTCGCGATGCAGGCGGAGTGCAACTACGCGGCCGCCAAGGCGGGCGTCTACGGGCTCGCCAAGGCGCTCTCGTTCGAGGGCCGCGAGCACGGCATCCGCGTCAACGCCCTGCTGCCGATGGCGGGCACCCGCATCGAGTCCGCCCAGCCGGTGCCGGACTACGAGCGCCACTATCCAGAGGACGTCCGGGCCGCGCTCGCCCCGCTGCGCCACGTGCGCTCCGTCACCCCCTTCGTCGTCTACCTCGCAAGCCGCGCCTGCGCCGTGACGGGCGAGGCGTTCGCGGTCGGGTTCGGGCGCTACGCGCGCGTGTTCGTCGGCGAGACGCCGGGCTGGATCGCACCCGACGAGTCCGCCGTCGATCCCGAGGAGCTGGCGGACCGGATCGACGAGATACGCGCGCTCGACGGCTTCGCGGTGCCCACGGACATCTACGACGAGGTGCGCTTCATCGCCAGCTCGCTCGGGCTGGTGGAGGCGCGGTGAGCGCGCCCGCCGCCCGCTCGCTCGACGACGAGCTCGCGCTCGTCTTCGCCTCCGACCCGGCGACGATGGCCGACCCGCATCCGCTCTGGCGCCGCCTGCGCGAGCGCCACCGCGCCTACCGCCACGAGCACACCGTGCTGCTCACGCGCTACGCCGACATCAGGGAGCTCCACCGGGACGGCGTCCACGGCAGCCGCCGCGGCTTCTTCGAGGGCACACGCGCCGACGCGATCCGCAGCTCGCTGCCGCCGGACGCGCAGGAGGCGTTCGACCGTGTGGCGGCCTTCCAAGGCCTCCAGGTCAGCCGCACCGAGGGCGAGGATCACGAGCGCCTGCGGCGCATCGCGCACCGCGCCTTCACGCCGCGCCGGATCGCCGACATGCGGGCGATGATCCAGCGCCACTGCGACACCCTGCTCGATCCGCTTGCCGGCTCGGAGGACTGCGACCTGATGCCGTTCGCCTACCGCTTCCCGCTGATGGTGATCTCGGACATCCTCAGCGTCCCCGACGAGGAGGGCAGGGACGAGATCCGCAGCTGGGGCAACCGCATCGCGCGCCACTTCGGCTCGTCCGACCCGGCGCTCGTGATCGACGCCCATCACGCGATCGAGGAGTTCCGGGCGTACGTCGGCGGCGTCATCGCGCGCCAGCGCGCGGACTCCGAGGCCGGCTCGGAGCTGGTCGCGGCGCTGCTCGGAGCGGAGGGCGAGGAGCAGCTGAGCGAGGACGAGCTGGCCGCGATGTTCGTCGTGCTGCTGTTCGCCGGCCACGAGACCACGACCAACCTGATCAGCATCGGGCTCGTCGAGCTGCTCCGCGAGCGCGACCAGTGGGAGCTGCTGTGCCGCGACCCGAGCCTCGCCCCGTCCGCGGTCGAGGAGCTGCTGCGCTGGGTCACGCCGGTGCAGTGGGAGCAGCGGCTGGTGGTCGAGGACGTCGAGCTCGGCGGCACGCTGCTCGAGCGCGGGCAGACCGTCTTCACGATGCTCGCGGGCGCCAACCGCGATCCCGAGGTGTTCGAGCACGCGGACGAGCTCGACATCACGCGCGACGACGCCCGCAAGCACCTGAGCTTCGGTCACGGCCCGCACTTCTGCCTGGGGGCATCACTCGCCCGGCTCGAGGGTGAGATCGCCTTCACGGAGCTGTCCCGGCGCTTCCCGGACATCGAGCTCGCGGTCGACCCGAGCGAGCTCGTCTTCCAGGGTGCCGCGATGATGCGCCAGCTGCGCGCGCTGCCCGTGCGACTGAGGGCGGCCGCATGATCCCGCTCGCCGAGCTGGTCAGGCTCGACGGCCGCGCCGCGGTGATCACGGGCGGAGCGCGCGGGCTCGGCTTCGCGATCGCGCAGCGCTTCGCCGAGGCGGGCGCGAGCCTGCTGCTCGCGGACCTCGACGAGGCCTCGGCGCAGGAGGCGGCCGGCCGGCTCGCGGCGGAGCACGGTGCGACGGCGCTCGGCATGGGCGCCGACGTGCGCGACTCGGCGCAGATCGAGGCGATCGCGGACCGCGCCGTGGCCGAGCTCGGCGCGATCGACATCTGGGTCAACAACGCCGGCGTCTTCCCGCGCAGCCCGGGCGTCACGATGACCGACGCGGAGTGGGACTTCGTGCTCGACCTCAACCTGCGCGCGACCTTCTTCGGCTGCCGCGCGGCGGGCAGGCGCATGGTCGAGCGGGGGGCCGGCGGGGTGATCCTGAACATGGCGTCCACCGCCGGGCATCGCGGCTACGGCCCCGGGCTCGCCCACTACGTCAGCTCGAAGCACGGCGTGCGCGGCCTCACGAAGAGCTTCGCGGTCGAGCTCGGGCCGCACCGGGTGCGGGTGCTGTCTCTCTCGCCCAGCTCCTTCCCCACCGAGGGGCTCGCCGAGGCACGCGCCGAGGTCGGCGCGGAGGTGACGCCCAACGAGGCCCCGGACTTCCATCCGCTGGCGGGGCGGCGCGAGCCCGACCAGCTCGCGCGCGTGGCGCTCTTCTGCGCGAGCGACCTCGCCGAGGTGTGCACCGGCAGCGACATCGCGGTGGACGCCGGCGTGCTGGCGGCCGGGCTCCAGGACCGGCGCTACGACTGACGATGGGCGCCGAGGGCTTCGACCGCCTCTGGGCCGTCCACGAGATCCGGCAGCTCGCCTACCGCTACGCCTTCGCTCAGGACTCGCGCGACATGGAGCTGCTGCTCTCGCTCTGGGCCGAGACCGACGAGCCGGCCGAGCCGCCCGTGATCGACATCCACGCGGTCCGGAACAACGCCACGCGCTGGTTCAGCAAGGGCGCGACGATCCACTTCGTCGGCAACCACATCGTCGACCTGGCGGGCGCGGACGAGGCGAGCGGCTCGGTCTACTGCTGGGCCGCGCTCGACTTCGGCGAGGAGTTCGTCGACCAGCTGATCCTCTACCAGGACCGCTACGTCCGCCGCGACGGGCGCTGGCTCTTCCTCGATCGCCGCCACCTGCTCTGGTACGGCGCCGAGCGCGAGCGCAACCCGATGCTGCAGGATCCGGCCGGCTGGCCGCAGGGCTACACCGGGCGCGGGCCGCTGCCCGACGAGCTGCCGAGCTACCGCGCCTGGCGCGAGCGGGAGCGCCGCCTCGCGGGCGACGATGAGGCCACAAATTGACCAAACGATCGTTCGTCTGATGGGCTAGGCTGGTCGCGTGAGCGCCGAGGCTCCCAGCAAGGTGGCCGGCCTCGACCGGGTTCTGCGGCCGAGGTCCGTGGCCGTGCTCGGCGCCTCCTCGCGCCCGGGCGCCCTCTCGAGCCGCTTCATCTCCGGCCTCCAGCGCCACGGCTTCGGCGGGCGGATCGTGCCGGTCAACCCCGCACGTGACGTGATCGACGGCCTCCCCTGCGCGCCGAGCATCGAGGCGGCGTCGGCGGACGAGCCGATCGACCTCGCGGTCGTCTCGCTGCCGCAGAGCAAGGTCCTGACGGGCATCGAGGAATGCGCCGCAGCCGGCGTCGGCGGGGCGGTCATCTTCTCGTCGGGCTTCTCCGAGGTCGGCGAGGAGGGCGCCGCCGAGGAGCGCCGCATCACCGAGGTGGCGCAGCGCACGGGCCTGCGCGTCGTCGGCCCCAACAGCCCGGGGCTCATAAACCGCGCGGACTCGACCTGCGTGATCGCATCGGGGGTCGGCTTCAGGCCGTCCTTCGCGAGCGGCGGCATCTCGCTGCTCGCCCAGTCGGGTGGCGTGGCGGGCCTGCTCGTCGAGCGCTCGCAGGACGCCGGCGCGGGCCTCAGCGTGGCCGTCTGCACGGGCAACGAGGCCGACCTGAAGGTGGGCGAGCTGCTCTGGTGGCTCGCCGAGCACGAGCCGACGAAGGTGGTCGGCATCTTCCTCGAGGGCATCCGCGACCCGGACACGTTCGCGGGCGGGCTCGACGCGCTCCGGGCGGCCGGCAAGCCGGTCGTGGTGCTGAAGGCAGGCGCCACCGCCGCCGCGGCGCGCGCGAGCGCCGCGCACACCGGAGCGCTCGCGACGGCCGACGACGTCGTCGACGCCTACCTCGCCCGCCACGGCGCCGTCCGCGTCTACAGCTTCGACGACCTGATCGACACCTGCGTCGCGCTGGAGCGGCTCGGCCCGGCCTCGACGCGCGGCGTCGGGATCCTCACGACGTCCGGGGGCGCGGGCGTGATCGCCACCGAGGCCGCCGAGCGGGCGGGCCTCGAGCTTCCCGACCTGCAGCCGGACACGCGCGCGCGGCTCGCCGCCGTCGTGCCGGACTTCGCCGCGCTCTCCAACCCCGTCGATATGAGCGGGATGTTCTCCGAGAAGCCGGAGATCTTCCACGAGTCGCTGCGTGCGTTCACCGAGGCCGACGAGTTCGGCACCGCCGTGCTCGTCCTGACCGTGCACAGGCCGGAGGACTCCGAGCGGCTCGCCGATCTCGTGCTGGGCGCCGACGCCGCCAACCTCGCGGTGCTCTGGACCGCCGGCGAGATGAGCCTGGCGTCGCGCCGGCGCCTCAGCGAGGCCGGCCTCGCCGTGTTCGAGGACGCCGCGCGCTGCATGCGCGCGCTCGCCGCGCGCGCCACGGTGGGCTCAGCGCCGCCCGAGGAGACCGAGCCGGCGCCGCTCGGGCTGGAGCTGCCGGCCGACGAGGCCTCGACCGAGGCCGAGGCGCTCGCCCTGCTCGCCGCCGCGGGCGTGCCGACCGCCCCCACCGTGCTCTGCCGCAGCGCCGAGGAGGCGCGCGACGCCGCCGGCCGGCTCGGCGACGGTCCGCTCGTCGTGAAGGCATCGGCGCGCGACCTGCTGCACAAGAGCGACGCCGGCGCCGTGGTGGTGGGCGTCTCGGGCGCCGACGCCGTGGCGGAGGCGCACGAGCGCGTCGTCGAGGCGGCGCGCGCCGCGGGCGCCCACCCGGAGGGCTCGGTCGTTCAGGCGATGGCGCCCGAGGGCATCGAGCTGATCGTCGGCGCACGCCGCGACGAGCTGCTCGGACCGGTGATCGTGGTGGGCGCGGGCGGCCTGCTCGCCGAGCTGCTGCCCGAGGTGTCGCGGCGCATGCTGCCGCTGCGCGCCGGCGAGGCGCGCGCGATGCTCGACGAGCTGCCCGTGACCCCGCTGCTCGAGGGCTATCGCGGCGCGCCCGCGGCCGATCTCGAGGCCGCGGTCACGGCGATCGAGGGCGTCGCGGCCGTGGCGCTGGCCGCGGGCGACCGGCTCGACGCGATCGAGGTCAACCCCCTGCTCGTGCATCCTCGCGGCGAGGGCGCGACGGCCGTCGACGCGCTGCTGCTTCAGGCCGACATCGGCCAGTAGAAGTCGCCCTGCGGCCCCGCCATGTGGCCCCAGATCGGCGGCAGCTCGACCTCGAGCATGTCGTCGACCATGCGGTCGGCCGTGCCCTGGCAGGCGTCCATCAGCCGCTGCGCCGCGTCCTCCCCGAGCCCGGCCGCGTCGAGGAACGGCTTGAGGTGGTTGGCGAACATCGGCGCGCCGTACTCGATCTTGTAGCGGTCGTCCCACTCGACGGCCTTGAGGAACAGCTCCTCCTGCGCGTCGGCCGCGGCCGCCTGCACGCCGGTCACATCGTCGATCGAGAGCTCGCGCAGCGAGCCGCTCTCGTTCGTGAGCACGACGATCCGGTCGAGCCGGTCGTCGATCTCGTGCGGGTGAACCGTCATCGAGCCGAACATGTCGCAGCTGACCTCGACGTCGTGCGCCACCTGGATGACCACCACGTTGGGCAGCGGCACGCGGGTGCGCGTCTCGGCCCACGGCATGTAGTCGTTGCGCAGGTCGTTGAACTCCTTGCACATGAGGACGGAGCCGCCGCCCAGGTCGTACGGACCGTGGCCGAAGATGCCGTCGCGCTGCTCGCCGTGCAGGACGAAGTTGAAGAGCTCGAGTGTGGCCGCCATCCGCCGGATCGCCGTCCGGTCCTCCTCGGAGGCGGGGCGCGCGCGCTCGTTCAGGTCGGCGAGCAGCGCGTCGTCGAGGATCGGCAGGCTGCCGCCGGCCTGGCGCGGCAGCAGGGCGTCGTCGGAGCGGTAGGCGCTCATCAGGCGCGCCCAGAAGTCCATGATGAAGGCGAGGTCCTCGGGCCGCTCCTCGGGGAACGGGTCCCCCTGCGAGAGGCCGAGCTCGAGCATCCGCATCTGGCGCGCGCCCAGGTAGCTGCACACGAAGATGAACGGCTGCAGCGCGTACGGGCGCGAGCCGACCGTGCGCATGCCGGCGCCGATCTCCTCCGCCGTCGCGTGCTCGGAGGCCTCGCGCAGGAACGCCGGCGCGTGCTCGTAGAGGCACTGCCAGCCGAGCGGCGAGCGGCGCGGCAGGTCGAAGAGGACCGAGCGCATGGCCTCGCGCTTCTCGACGCGCATGTCCGCGTACTGGTGCTCGCCGAAGAGCTTGATCAGCTCGTTCGTGCGCTCGACGTCCACGCTCAGGCCACCGCCTCGAAGGGCTCGATCGCCTCCAGGTACATCTCGCGCAGCCAGGGCACGACGTCGTCCGCGATCGGGATCGCCACGAACTTGGTCGCGCCGGCGGCGCGAAAGCGGTGAAGCAGCGCGCGCAGCTCGTCGGTCCCGTACGTGATGTGGTCCTCGCGCGCGAGCTCCGCCCGGCGCCCGAGTAGCCGGCGCGCGGCGGGCGGCAGCTGGTCCTCGCTCGGTGCGGCGAAGATGGTGGTGCCGTAGTGGTCCTCGTCGATCGAGCGGCCCGCCTCGGCGGCGCTCGCGCGGATCACGTCGGTCATGCCGCGGAACTCGTCCGGCCCCACGAACGAGGCGAGCCAGCCCTCGGCGATCCGC
>CAWFZK010000047.1:0-30248 GCA_963820315.1 uncultured Thermoleophilaceae bacterium
TACGTGCCGCTGTTCGAGTCACGCGGCTGGCGGCCCGTGCGGTCCTAGCGCGCGGGATATCGCTCCCGCAGCAGGTTGCACGATCGGCCCGTCAGACCAGTGACCATCGGTCGCAGCCATACTCCAAGGCGTTGGCGTAATACGTGTCGGCGGCCCCTTCATTTTCCCCATCGTGGGCGATTTTGATCTGCGACCTCGCGATCGCGCACACGGTGTCAGGGTCCAGCTGTATGTACGCCTGTGCTTCGTCGGTGCCGGGTGAGGCGAGGGCGAAGCCCAGAGCAAGGGCGGGACGGCCAGCAGTGCGAAGAATCGCCGCTTCATAGGTTCCTCCTCGGGTGGGTTGACACCCTGTGGTGCGGCGGCTGTTTGCTGGCGGATCACCGCGGTCCCGCCAAGCTGCGGCCGTGCGAGTCCCGCAAGAAAACCCCGCAACGTGCGGCTTCGCCGGTGCAGAGAGGGGGCGAGGAGTAGGACCATCCGGGCTGAGCGTCGTGCAGATGCTGAAGCCAAGGACGCGGCCCGCACGGGGCGAGATCGACGAGGCGGCGCTCGGCCTCGCGAGGCGCCACGGCGCCCAGATCCTCGCGACCGCGCGCCGCTACGCGGCGACGCCCGAGGACGCGGAGGACGCCTACCAGCGCGGCCTCGAGATCCTGCTCACGAAGGCGCCGACCACGCGCGAGGAGGAGCTCGTCCCATGGCTGAAGACGGTCGTGAAACACGAGGCCTTCGCCCTGCGCCGCCAGCGCGAGCGCCACTCGCCGGTCACCGATGACGGCCACCTGAGCGACCGCCCGACGCCGCCCGCGATCACCCACGACCAGGCCGAGCGGCTCGAGACGCTGAGCCAGGGGGCCGAGGCGCTCGCCCGCCTGAAGCCGCACGAGATCCGCGCGCTCGTGCTGAAGGCCGAGGGCTACTCGTACCGCGAGATCTGCGAGCTCACCGGGTGGTCGTACACGAAGGTGAATCGGCTGCTCACCGAGGGACGCCAGGCCTTCCTGCGCCGCGTCGCCGCGATCCAGGGCGGCGGCGAGTGCGACCGGCTCGCGCCGCTGCTGTCGGCGCTCGCGGACGGCGAGGCAAGCGCGGAGCAGCTCGCCCTGCTGCGGCCGCACATGCGCACGTGCCTCGCCTGCCGCGCCGCGCTCAAGGAGTTCCGCGGCGCTGCCGGCGAAGGTCGCCGCGCTGGTGCCGCCCGGCGGGCTCGGTGGTGACGGCCGCGTCCGCGGCTTCGTCGAGGCCGCGCTCGCGAATCTCCAGCAGAAGGCCGACTCGGCGCTCGGCGCCGTCCAGCACAAGACCGCGGCGCTCGGCGAGCGCGCGCACGCCGCCGTGGAGCTCGCGGCGGGCCAGAAGATCGCCGCCGTGGCCGCCTCGGCCGCCGCCCTTGCAGGCGGCGGGACGGCGGTCGACCACTTCGCCAACCACGGGGTCGCGCCGCCGGAGCAGCAGCAACACCGGCAGCAGGTGGATGCCACGCCCGTCAAGGAGGAGACGGCGATCGAGACCTCACCGGCGCCGGTCGATCCCGCTCCGGCACCGGCGCCCGCGGAGCCCGATCCCGCCGCGCAGGAGCCCGCGGCAGCGCCACCGCAGGCCCAGCCCGAGCCCGCCCCGCCTCCAGCGCCGCCGCCCGATCCGGCCAACGAGTTCACGCCGACCAACCCTGCGGCCGCCGCCGCGCCGGCGCCCGTCGCGGAGGCCGCACCGGCGGCACCCGTCGCCCCGGCGGGCGGAGGCGGCGGCGGAAGTGACGCTGCTCGCGAGTTCGCGCCCTAGGACAGCAGCCGCCGGTCGAAGCCGGCGGGCGCGTGGATGTTCAGCATCCGGACCGGGTGGTCGGAGCGGTTCGCGAAGGTGTGCTCGACGCCCGGCGGCACGAGCACGAACGTGCCCGCCGCCGCGACCAGCTCGTCGTCGCCGAGGAGGAACGTGATCTCGTCATCGAGCACGAAGAAGGCATCGTCCTCGTCGTCGTGGACATGCAGCGCCGGGCCGCTGCGGCCGGCGGCCATCGTGATGATCGAGAGGTTGAAGCGCGGCGTGTCCTCGGTCAGCGCGAGGAACTCGACGTTGCCGACGCGCCGGCCGCCACCGGGCGGGATGACGACCGGCCGTCGGCTTGGAGAAGGCACTAGTGCACGTCGGCCATGCGGCGCGCGGTCGGCGTGCTCGGCTCGACCTGCGGGCCGAGCTCGGCGAGGCGGCGCTCCTCTTCGACGCCGGTCGCGCGCAGCTCCTCGAGCGACTGGCGAAGTCTCATCTTGGGGGTCACGTAGCGGCGCACCACTTCCTTGATGCGCGAGACCACCCGCAGGCGGATGCCGATCATCAGCAGGGCCACGCCGATCACCGCGATCCAGCCCGCGCCCAGCCCGGTGCGCGGCAGCAGGCCGCCACCGGTCCCCGGGGACGTGCCCGGCTCGCCGGGTGTCACGGGCTCGTTCGGCTCGGTCGGCGTGCCCGGCTGGGGCTCACCGCCGCTCGGCGGCTCCGGCGGCTGCGACGCCTGGGCGTAGTAGTCGGCCCCCTGCGCGCTCGCCACGGCCGGCGCGGCTGCGCAGAGGATCAGAAACAGGGCGAGAAGGGAGAAGCTTCTGAGCGACATCGGGACTAGCGCTTTTCGCGCAACGGGCCCGCGTCCTCCCCGCTGCACGGGATCCTGCGCTCAGCCCGGCGGCTTCCCCTCGACCCAGCGCCCCTCGCCGCCCTCGATCTCCTTCTTCCAGATCGGGGCCTCGGCCTTCACGCGGTCGATGATCTCGCGTGCGCCCGCGAACGCCTCGCCGCGATGCGGCGCCGAGGCGGCCACGATCACGCTCGGCTCGGAGAGCGGCACGTCGCCCACCCGGTGCTCGACCGCCGCCGCACAGAGCCCGTGCCGCTCGACCGCCTGCGCCGCGATCGCGGCCATGCGCTCCTCCGCCATCTCGGCGTATGCCTCGTACTCGAGCCGCTCCACTTCGCGCGTGACACCCGAGAAGGTCACGACTGCGCCGGCGCGCGGGTCGCGCACGCGAGCGGCCAGCGCGTCGAGTGAGAGCGGCTCGGAGCGGACGCGGGCCCACGGTGTCGCCACCGCGCCGCCGCTGACGGGCGGGATCAGGGCGAGCTCGTCACCCGGGTCCAGCACCCGGCCCGCGTCGGCGTACTCGCGGTTCACTGCCATGACGAGCGGGATGCCCTCGGCGAGCCCGGCGAGCGAGTCGAGCGCGTCGCTCACGCGTGCCCCCTCGGGCAGGTCGAGCGTCAGCTCGGGGGCGCCGGCGCGCTCACGCAGCATCGCGAACAGGCGGACGGTGACTTCCATTGCTTCAGATGCTACGTCCGCGGCCGTGCGAACACGCGCGCCGCCAGGACGCCGCCGACCGCGCCGAAGAAGTGGCCCTGCCATGACACGCCGTCCTGCGGGATCAGCCCGCCGAGCAGCGCCGTGCCCCAGATCGCCGCCACCCCGAGGCCGATGGCGATCTCGACGAGGTCGCGGTTGAAGATCCCGCGCGCCAGCAGGTAGGTCGCATAGCCGAAGACGATCCCGCTGGCGCCGATGTGGATCGAATTGTCCGGCGCCACGAGCCAAGTGCCGAGCCCGCTGACCAACATCACGATGCCGGTCACCGCGAGCACGCGAGCCACGCCCTGCAGCCCGATGATGATCCCAAGCGTGACGAAGGGGATCGTGTTGGCGATCAGGTGCCCGAAGTCCGCGTGCAGGAACGGCGCTGCCACCACGCCGACGAGCCCATCCGGGTCGCGCGGCTCGATCCCGTACTGGTCGAGCCGGTGATCGAGCGCGACATCGACCACCTCGAGCACCCACATCGCCGCCAGCAGCGCGAGCACGACCTGCACGCCGGCGATGCGGTCCTGGCGGGGTTCGGCGGGCGGGCCGGTCACCCACCGAACCGTAGAGTCCTCGCGCGCGCCCTCCTGCTCGGCGCGCTCGCCGGTGCGGTGATCGGCGGCCGGTGCGGGCGATCTACTCATATCCTTGGTCCCTGATGGCCACGACGCCTGACCACAAGCCGAGCATCGCCCCGATCGTCGGGCCGGACGATCCGCGCCGCTTCACCGACTCCGGCATCGAGATCAAGCACGAGTACGACGCCGAGGATGTGGGCGCCGGGCTCGAGGAGCGACTCGGCGAGGCGGGCGCCTACCCGTTCACGCGCGGCATCCACCCGGACATGTACCGCGGCCGCAGGTGGACGATGCGCCAGTACGCCGGCTACGCGAGCGCGAAGGAGACGAACGAGCGCTTCCACTACCTGATCGAGCACGGCTCGACCGGGCTCTCGATGGCGTTCGACCTGCCGACCCAGCTGGGCCGCGACTCCGACGACCCGCTCTGCATGGGCGAGGTCGGCCGCACCGGCGTCGCGATCGACACGATCGACGACATGCGCCGGGTGTTCGACGGCATCCCGCTCGACCAGGTGTCGACGTCGATGACCATCAACGCGCCGGCGGCCGTGCTGCTGCTGCTCTACGAGCTGGTCGGCGAGGAGCAGGACGTGCCGGCCGAGGTGCTGCGCGGCACGACCCAGAACGACATCCTCAAGGAGTACATCGCGCGCGGGAACTTCATCTACCCGCCCGTGCCGGCGATGCGGCTCACGACCGACCTGTTCGCCTACTGCCGCGAGCGCATCCCGAAGTGGAACACGATCTCGATCTCGGGCTACCACATGCGCGAGAAGGGCTGCTCGGCGGTGCAGGAGGTCGGCTTCACGCTGGCCAACGCGATCGCCTACGTGCAGGCGGCCATCGACGCCGGCCTCGCGGTCGACGAGTTCGGCCCGCGGCTCGCCTTCTTCTTCAACGGCCACAACAACGTCTTCCAGGAGGTGGCCAAGTTCCGCGCCGCGCGGCGCATGTGGGCGCGCATCATGCGCGAGCGCTTCGGCGCGAAGGACGACCGCTCGCTGAAGATCCGCTTCCACACGCAGACCGGCGGCGTGACGCTCGCCGCCCAGCAGCCGCACAACAACATCGTGCGCGTGGCGCTGCAGGGCTTCGCGGCCGTGTGCGGCGGCACGCAGTCGCTGCACACGAACGGCTTCGACGAGGCGCTCGCGCTGCCGAGCGAGACCGCCGCTCGCATCGCGCTCCGGACGCAGCAGATCCTCGCTCACGAGTCGGGCGCGGCCGACACGGCCGATCCGTTCGCGGGCTCCTACTTCGTCGAGGCGCTCACCGACGAGATCGAGGAGGCGGCGCAGGCGCTGATCGACCGCGTCGACGCGATGGGCGGCTCGGTTCAGTGCATCCCGTTCATCCGCGCCGAGGTCGAGGAGTCGGCCTGGGGCTACGAGGAGCGCTATCGCCAGAAGCAGGACGTCGTGGTCGGCGTGAACGAGTACGTGACCGACCAGGTGGACGAGGTCGAGATCCTCAGGGTCGACCCGGAGGCCGAGCGCCAGCAGGTCGAGCGCCTCAAGGCCTTCAAGGAGGATCGCGACCAGGACGCGGTGGAGAAGCGCCTCGCCGAGCTGCGCGAGGCCTGTGAGGGATCCGGCAACCTGCTCGAGCCGATGCGGGCGGCGCTGAAGGACCGCTGCTCGCTCGGCGAGGTCTGCGGCGTCATGCGCGAGGAGTTCGGCGAATACTCGGAGGCGTAATTGCTCGGCGACGACCTCGGCGACCTGCTCGGGGCGCGCATCCCGGCCGACCACAGCCGCCAGACGATCGCTGACAGCTACGCCCGGCCCGCCGAGCGCGTGCTCGACCTAGGCTGCGGGGCCGGCGACTCGGTCGACCTGTTTCGCTCGCTCAACGGCGCGGTCCAGTGGGTCGGCGCGGACATCGAGCAGTCGGCGGAGGTCGCGGAGCGCACGCGCACCGACGCGGAGTTCGTGACCTTCGACGGCAGCTCGCTGCCGTTCGACGATGCGAGCTTCGACCTCGTCTACTGCAAGCAGGTGCTCGAGCACGTGCGCCATCCCGAGCCGCTCGTGCGCGAGGCCGCGCGCGTGCTGCGCCCGGGCGGCCTGCTCGCCGGCTCGACGTCGCAGCTCGAGGCATTCCACTCGCGCAGCCTCTCGAACCCGACTCCCTACGGCTTCACGGTGCTCGCCGAGGACGCGGGGCTCGAGATCGTCGAGCTGCGGCCCGGCATCGACGGCATGACGCTGGTCGCCTGGCGCGCGCTTGGAATGCCGCGCTTCTTCGCCCGCTGGTGGGCGCGCGAGTCGCCGGGCAACCGGATCATCGAGCTCGGCGCCCGGGTGGCGCGGCTCGATGCACGCACCCGCAACCAGGTGAAGCTCACGCTCTGCGGGCAGTTCGCGTTCCTCGCGCGGCGTCCGGGAGCTCAGTAGGAGAGGCTCGGCGCCGCCCGCACGTAGGTGCCGTCCTCGACCTGCTCGAGCATGAAGTCCGCGACGTCCGCGCGCGAGACCTCGATCTGATGCGAGCGGTCGGTCGGCGGAAAGCCGTGCGCGTAGCGGCCGGTGTGCGGCCCGTCCGTCAGCACGCCGGCCCTTACGACCGTCCAGTCGAGTCCGGAGGACCGCACGACGGACTCCTGGCGAGCGTGTTCGGTGAAGGTGCGGCGCAGCAGCGACGGGACGAGCACGTACCTGTAGAGCGGCGGCATCAGCTGCCGGGTGTCGCCGATCCCGATCGTCGACAGGCAGATCAGCCGGCCCGAGCCGGAGCGCTGCATGGCGCGGACGATGTGGCCGGTCCCCTCTGAGCGCAGCCGCCCCGGGCTGGTGGCAGGCCTGCCGAGCGCACAGAGGACGGCCTCGTGGCCGTCGACGGCGCGCTCGACCGCTCCGGCGTCGAGCACGTCGCCCGCGATCAGCTCGAGGCCGTCGCGCTCGCCGAGCGCGGCGGGCTCGCGGGCGAACGCCGTGACGGTGTGACCGCGGTCGAGTGCCTGGCGGACGAGCTCGCGCCCGGTGCCGCCGGTTGGTCCGAAGATGATGAGCCGCATCTGACGCTCCTCCGTCGGTTTACGCGTGTAAACTGCACACTAGCCGATGAGGTTTACACGTGTCAACTAACGAAGCGGGCGAGCTCGCGGTCCGCGCCCGGATCCTGCGCGAGGCGTGGGCGATGATCGAGGCCGGCCGGATCGGCGACCTGACCATGGCCGCGGTGGGCAAGGCAGCGGGGGTCTCGCGCCAGACCGTGTACGTCCAGTTCGGAACACGGGCGGGCCTCCTCGTGCAGATGGTCCGCGAGCGTGACGCGACGAATCCCCGCCAGGAGCAGCTGGCGGCGGCGCTCGAAGAGCCGGACCCGATCGAGGCGCTGATGGCGGTCACCCGCGTGCTGGCTGCTTGGTGGCAGGACATCAACCCGATCGCCCAGGCGCTGTACGGCGCCGCGCTCACCGACGACGCGGCGCGCGCCGCGTGGGAGGACCGCATGACCCACCTCCATGAGCTCGCAGAGCAGGTCGTGCAGCGCCTGGACACGGCGGGCGTGCTCGCTCCCGGCTGGGACGTCGCCCACGCAAGCGACTGGCTCGCGAATCAGCTCAACCCGCTCGGATGGGTGCTGCTCACCGACGCCGGTTGGTCGCAGCGCACCTACGAGGAGCGCATGACCGCGGTCGTACGGACGGTGCTCGTCGGCAAGTGACGCTGCGCCGTGAAGGAGACCTCCGCCTGCGGGCGAACCGGTCGGTGATGGCGGATCTGACCGCGAAGCGAACTCTCGTCAAGTCACCGCCGGAGCTGTGGGAGGAGCTGAGCGAGGTCGACCGCCTCGCCAAGCACCTCGACGCCTTCGGCGAGATCAGGATCACCAAGCTGGAGCCCGAGCACACGGTCGCCTGGGAGGGCGAGCACGCGAGCGGCACCGTCTCGATCGAGCCCTCCGGCTGGGGAACCAAGGTCACGCTGACCGCCGAGCTGCCCGAGCAGGAGGCGCCGCCGGAGCCCGAGCCCGTCGCGCAGGTGCCGGAGCCGGAGCCCGTCCCAGAGGAGCCCGAGCCGGAGGCGCCGGTCGCCGAGGCGCCGCCGGTCGCCGAGGAGCCGCCGGCGCCGCGGCGCAAGCGCGGCTTCTGGGGCTGGCTCTTCCGGGAGCGCACGGCCCCGCCGGTGCCCGTCCAGGCGGAGCCCGAGCCGGAGCCGGAGCCGGAGCCGGAGCCGGAGCCCGAGCCGGTCGAACCGGAGCCCCTCGAGCTGCCGCCCGACCCGGAGCCGGTCGAACCGGAGCCCCCTGTCGGAGTCGTCGCCGAGGACGCCCAGACGGCGCTCGACGGCATGCTCGACTCGCTCGGCTCGGCGCATCACCGCCCCTTCTCGCGCGGCTGACCCAGGCGCGCCACCCTGGTCCTCCGCACGGGTGTAGTGGACGCGGCGCCTCGGGGCGCAGAGAATCGCGTCTCATGACCGCGACGCGACGGGAGTTCCTCGCCGCCGGCGCCTCGGCCGCAGTGGCCGCGGCGCTTGCCGACGCGCCCGCATGGGCCCAGGCGCGCCGGCCGAACTTCCTCGTGGTGATCGTCGACACGCTGCGCGCCGACCATCTCAGCTGTTACGGCGGTTTCGCCGCCACGCCGGCGATGGACGAGCTCGCCCGCCGCGGCCTGCGCTTCAGGTACTGCTACCCCGAGGCGATGGCGACCCTCCCGGCGCGGCGCTCGATCCTGACGGGCCGTCGCATCTGGCCCTTCCGGCACTGGCACAACTGGCCGGGTCTCCTCGGCACACCGGGCTGGGCTCCGATCGGCGATCCGGACGAGACCTTCACGAGCGCCCTCAAGAAGGCCGGCTACTGGACCGCCTACATCACCGACAACCCGTGGGTCGGCTTCCCCGGCGAGCACACGCCCTTCCGCAAGAGCTTCGATCGCTTCAAGCGCTTCGGAGGCCAGATCAGCGACGCCCCGGCGGACGCCCGCGTCTCCAAGAAGGACCTCAACCACTGGCTCGTGCCGGAGCTGCGAGCGGTGCCCGAGGTCAGGGAGCGCCTGCACAACTTCATCGCCTCCGGCGGCTATTGGAACGACGAGTCGGCCTCGTGGGCGGCGAAGGTCTTCAGCGCGGCCGCCGTGGCACTCGACCGCGCGAAGCAGCAGCAGCCGTTCGCGATCGTCGCGGACACCTACGAGCCGCACGAGCCCTGGACGCCGCCGCGCGCGTACATCGACCTCTACGGCGACCCCGCCTACAGCGGCCCCGAGCCGGGCACGAACCGCTACATGCGAGTGAGCAGCTGGCTCTCGGCCGAGCGCGCCGAGCCGGTGCTCGCCCGCATGCGCGCCCTCTACGCCGCCGAGGTGACGATGACCGACCGCTGGCTCGGCGTCCTGCTCGCCCGTCTGCGCGAGCTGGCGCTCGAGCAGGACACCGTGATCGCGCTCGTAGGGGACCACGGTCACCTCTTCGGCGAGTACGGCTGGACCGGCAAGATCTCGTCGATCCTGCACCCGCCGCTGACGCACGTGCCGCTGATCATCGTCGACCCGCGCGCGGGCCCCGGCACGACCAATTACCTCGCCCAGACGCACGACATCGGCCCCACGCTGCTGTCGCTCGCGGGCGTGGACGCGCCGGATGGGATGGACGGCGTCGACCTGTCGCCGCTGCTGCGCGGGCAGAAGCCGCGCGAGTGGCGCAAGTTCGCCTACGGCGGCTATGCCAACTGGCACTACGCCCGAGCGCGCGACTGGGCGTACGTGGCGAACAACTTCGGCAGGGGGCGGCGCTTCTATGACCTCGAGCGCGACGAGCGGGAGGAGAACGACATCGCGAGCCGCAATCGGAAGCGGATCGACGCGATCGACGCCGCCATCCGACGGCGGGCGGGGAAGCGCCTGCCGGTCTATCACTGACGCCGCCGCTGTACGCGGCAGAATGCCTCGCCGTGCCGAGCACTCGCCGTGAGCTGTTGGTTGCGGGGGCGGCGACTGCGCTGGCCGCCCCGTTCGTGCCGCTGGGCGGTGGCGGCGCCCGCGCACGCAGCCGCCCAAACGTGCTGGTGCTCGTCGTCGACACCCTGCGCGCGGACCACGTGTACGGCGATCGGGCGCGCACGCCGAACATGGACGCGTTGATCAGGGAGGGCCTGTCCTTCACGCGCGCGGTCCCCGAGGCGATGCCGACGGTTCCGGCGCGCAACTCGATCCTCAGCGGCCGCCGCGGCTTTCCCTTCCGCAACTGGCACGACTACCGAGGCCTCATGGACTCGCCGGGCTGGTTCCCGCTGCGCGACCCCGACGAGGCGTGGACGAGCGTGCTTCGGCGCGCCGGCTACTTCACCGCCTACGTCACGGACAACCCGTACCTCGGCTTCTCGTACTCGTATGTCCCGGTGCGGCGCACATTCGACCTCTTCATGCGGCACGGAGGCCAGGTCGGCGGCACCGACAAGGGCGTCCCCAGGGAGTTGCTCGATCACTGGCTGTATCCAGCGTTGAGCAGCGCGAAGGAGGCCGACCGCGTGCGCCGCTACCTCGCCAACGGCGGTCACGCACGTACCGAGGCCGGGACGTTCGCCGGCCGTGTCTTCAGCTCCGGCATCGAGGCACTCGAGCGAGCCGCGCAGCGGCGCCCGTTCGCGCTCGTCGTCGACACCTTCGCCCCGCACGAGCCGTGGACCCCGCCGCGCCGCTATCTCGACATGTACGGCGACCCTGACTGGCGTGGACCCGAGCCGGGCACGCTGCGCTACGGACGTGTCGAGAACTGGCTCGACGAGGACGAGGCGCCGCGCGTGCTGAAGCGGCTGCGGGCGCTCTACGCCGCCGAGGTGACGATGACCGACCGCTGGCTCGGGTTCCTGCTCGAGCGCCTGCACGAGCTCGGGCGCGACCGCGACACGGTGATTCTGCTGGTCGGCGACCACGGCATCTTCCTCGGGGAGCGCGGGTGGACGGGCAAGATCTCGATCGCGCTTCACCCCGAGCTGGTCCGGGTCCCGCTGGTGATCGTCGACCCCGAGCGCCGGCGCGCGGGCACGACGAGCGAATACCGCGCCTCCACGCACGACATCGGACCGACGTTGCTGTCGATGACCGGAGTCGACGCGCCGCGCCAGATGGAGGGCGCCGATCTGTCGCGGATCTTCAGAGGGCGCGATCCCAGCGGTCGTGCGTTCGCCTACGGCGGCTATCGAAACTCGCACTACCTGCGCAACGATCGCTGGACCTTCTTCGCCGACAACCGCATGAAGACCCCGAAGCTGTACGACCGCCGCAGGGACCCCGCGGAGTTGCACGACGTCGCGCACCGCCACCCAGAGATAGTCCGCAAGCTGCACGCGAAGGTGGTCGAGGAGGCGGGCGGCCGCCTGCCCTTCTACCCCGTCTAGCGGGAGCCCACTGCCAGAATGGCCCGGTGCGCAGGACCCGGCGCCAGTTCATCATCGGCGGGGCTGCCGCGGGAGCCGCGGCCTACGTCGGCCTGCGCGGGACGGCGGGCACCGCGCCGTCCGAGAAGCCGAACATCCTGATGATCGTCGTCGACACGCTGCGTGCCGACCACGCCTATGGCCCGCTCGCGGCGACGCCGGCGATCGACTCGCTCGTCGCCAACGGCCTCAGCTTCACACGCGTCTTTCCCGAGGCGATGCCGACAGTCCCGGCACGCAACTCGATTCTCACCGGGAAGCGGATGTTCCCGTTCCTCGACTGGGAGGACCGCCGCGGCCTGATCGCCAAGCCCGGCTGGATTCCCGTCGAAGATGTGGACTCGGCGTTCACGACCGTGCTGCGGCGCAACGGCTACTGGACCGCCTACGTCACGGACAATCCCTTCCTCGGGTTCTCGTATCCATACGAACCGCTGCGGCGCAGCTTCGACGTATTCGTGCGCCGCGGCGGTCAGCTGGGCGGCGATGGGAGCAACGTGCCTCCCGCGACGCTGCGCCACTGGCTCCACCCGGCAAACGGGGACAAGAAAACAGCCGAGCGCGTGAGCTCCTATATCGGGAGCGCGAACTACTGGAAGGACGAGAGCCAGTCATTCGCGGCGAGGGTGTTCAGCTCCGCGATTCCCGTCCTCGACCAGGCCGCCCGGAAGCGTCCCTTCGCGCTGGTCGTCGACACCTTCGAGCCGCACGAGCCGTGGACACCGCCGGACCGCTACCTGCGGCTGAACGGCTCGCAGCCCGCCCACTCGCCCGAGCCGGCGATGCCCGGCTACGCGCACGTGGAGGACTGGCTCGATCCCGGCGAGCGCGACTACGTGATCGAGCGCATGCATGCTCTCTACGCCGCCGAGGTGACGATGACCGACCGCTGGCTCGGGGAGCTGCTCGGGCGACTCCAGGAGCTCGAGCTCGAGCGCGAGACCGTGATCCTGCTCGTGGCCGACCACGGCATCTTCCTCGGCGAGCGCGGCTGGACGGGCAAGATCTCCGTCGCGCTGTACCCCGAGCTGATCAACGTGCCGCTCGTGATCACCCACCCGGACTTCGAGGGACGCGCGGAGAGCCGTTACCTCGCCTCGACCCACGACGTCGGCCCGACGCTGCTGTCGCTCGCCGGCGTCCCCGTACCGCCCGTGATGAGCGGCAATGATCTCTCGCCCCTCCTCCATGGCAACCAGCCGAAGCCGCGCGACTTCCAGTACGGCGGCTACACGAACAGCCACTTCCTTCGCGACGACCGCTGGGCGTACATGTCGGACAACCGGCTCGAGGAGCCCCACCTCTATGACCTGAGCGCGGATCCGTCCGAGTCGCGCGACCTGGCCGCCGAGAATCCAGACGTCGTGGAGGAGCTCGCAGCGCGCGTGACCGAGGAGGCCGGAGGAACCCTGCCGTACTACGAGTAGGGTTCCGCCTCCCATGAGACAGCAGTCGCCCGAGACCTACGAGGAGAAGCTGGCCCGGCTCCAGGAGCTGCGTGAGCAGGCGATCCACACGAACCCGCAGGCGGAGGAGAAGCAGCACGCCAAGGGCAAGCTGACCGCCCGCGAGCGGATCGAGAAGCTGCTCGACCCGGGCTCGTTCCAGGAGCTCGACACCTTCGTTCGCCACCGAACCTTCGACTTCGACATGCTCGGGAACCGCCCCTGGGGCGACGCCGTGGTCACCGGCCACGGCATGATCGACGGCCGCCCCGTGGCCGTCTTCTCCCAGGACTTCACCGTTTTCGGCGGCTCGCTCGGCGAGGTCATGGGCGAGAAGATGTGCAAGGTGATGGACCTGGCGGCGCGCATCGGCTGCCCGGTGATCGGCATCAACGACTCGGGCGGCGCGCGCATCCAGGAGGGCGTCGTCTCGCTGGGCGCCTACGGCGACGTCTTCGTCCGCAACGTCCAGTGCTCCGGCGTGATCCCGCAGATCTCGCTGATCATGGGCCCGTGCGCCGGAGGCGCCGTCTACTCCCCGGCCATGACGGACTTCATCTTCATGGTCAAGGAGACGTCGCACATGTTCATCACGGGCCCCGACGTGATCAAGACGGTCACGGGCGAGGAGGTCGAGTTCGAGGAGCTCGGCGGCGCGATGACGCACAACACGAAGTCCGGCGTCGCCCACTTCGCGGCCGACGACGAGGAGAGCTGCCTCGAGGACGCGCGCTACCTCATGTCGTTCCTACCGCAGAACAACCTCGAGCTGCCGCCGCGCATGGAGACGGGCGACGACCCGGACCGCACGGACGAGGCGCTCGACAAGATCGTCCCGGACAACCCGAACAAGCCGTACGACATGCGCGAAGTCGTGCACCTGATCGTCGACAACGGCGAGTTCTTCGAGGTGCAGGAGCACTTCGCGCGCAACATCGTGATCGGCTTCGCGCGCCTGAACGGCCGGCCGATCGGCGTCGTCGGAAACCAACCGGCGCAGCTAGCCGGCGTGCTCGACATCGGCGCGTCCGAGAAGGCCGCGCGCTTCGTGCGCTTCTGCGACGCGTTCAACATCCCGCTGCTCACCTTCATGGACGTGCCGGGCTTCCTGCCGGGCACCTCGCAGGAGTGGGGCGGCATCATCCGCCACGGCGCAAAGCTCCTGTACGCGTTCACCGAGGCGACCGTGCCGAAGCTGACCGTGATCACGCGCAAGGCCTACGGCGGCGCCTACGACGTCATGAACTCGAAGCACATGCTGGCCGACTTCGTGTTCGCGTGGCCGACCGCGGAGGTCGCGGTGATGGGTCCGGAGGGCGCGGTCAACATCATCCACCGGCGCGACATCCAGAGCTCGCCGACGCCCGACGCGCGCCGCGAGAAGCTGATCGGCGACTACAGGGCGCGCTTCGCGAACCCCTACTCGGCGGCCGAGCGCGGCTACATCGACGACGTGATCATTCCCCACGAGACGCGCCCACGCCTCATCCGCGCGCTCGAGACGCTGCAGACGAAGCGCGTCGACACGCCGAAGCGCAAGCACGGGAACATCCCGCTCTAGCTGCAGCCGATTGAAGACTTCGCGGGGTCCCAGCCCCCCGAAGCCTTCAACGGACGACGCGGAAGGTGCTCTTGCCGAGCAACTCGCCGAAGCGCCGGTCGGAGCGGTCGCCGAACCCGGGGAAGACGAACCAGGTGTAGATGCCCTCCTTGAAGCGACGGCGCTCGCCCTCGAAGCGCCACGTCTCGGCGAGCTGGAGCTGCTCGGCCCGCGGCCAGCGGGTCATGACCTTGTGACGGCCGCGATAGAGCTGCACGTTGTAGTAGGAGGCGCGCTTGAGGCCCTCCCAGATGAGCAGCGGCGGCGCCCCGAGGCGCGCGCCGTCGGCGGGGCTCAGAAGGTGCGACTTGGTCGGGACGGCGCTGGCGCGGTCGACGGCGCGGTTGCCGGCACGGTCGATCGAGGTGAGGAGGTAGCGCTGGCGCTTGCCGTTCTTGAGCTCGCGGTCGGTGAATGAGGTGCCGCCGCCGCGGAAGACCAACGCCGGCTGGCCGGTCCCGGTCATGCGTGCGATCTCGATCGTTTCCGCGTCAGCCGGGAGGCGCCCAGCGGAGCGTGACCTGGTTGTCGTTCGGGCTGGCGGTGGCGTCGGGTGCGGCCGGGGCGGTGGAGTCGTAGTTGAGCGGCGAAAGAACCGCCTCCGACGTTGCCGGCGACGTCCTGGCAGCTGCCGGCCAGCACGACGCCCGCTGCGTCCGGCCCGCCATAGCTTGCGCTTGTGCACGACTGGACGCCCGAGGTCGCATCGCTGCCGTTGAACGAGACGCTAACGGGGTGGTTGAACCAGCCGTTGTAGTCCGGTGGTCGGGCCGGGTACGGCTGAGACCGACGGGGGCTGTGCGGTCGATCTCGGATCGTGACGGCCGTGTCTCGTCCGCAGTCGATGCCCACTGACCCGCGCAGGGAGACCGTTGGCTCGACGTGTCGGCTGATGAACGTCGCTCGTGCATGCACGTCGCCATGGTCTGGCTACCGGTGTCCGGTCCAAGCCCACCTCAGCGATACCAGGTGTGCGGTACCAGCTGATGCAGTTCGCGGCCGCCGGGAAGATCGCAGTTCAGCCGCGAGGATCCTGCGCGCTTGCCTGACCGGCTCCGGCCAGCACAGCGCACCACCACAACCAAGGCCCCCGGCGCGGCCTTCCACATGGCTATGTCCTCCAAGCCCCCGTGCGGCGGGTCGCTACCAGCAGGAAGCCCCCGCTGGTGAGTGCGAGGGTCAGGAGCCCCAGTGCGGCGATCGCAACAGGCGGAGCCGCCTCGGTCGCTCGGTCGCGCAGACCGGCGACCAATGGGCCGACACCGGAGATCACGGGAAGCGGGTTGACCTTGTCCACGGGCGTGGAGCGGTCCTTCTCGCTCGGCTGTGGCTTCCCTCTATCGCCCCGACCGGGCGCCTGCGGAGGGCTGCTCTCGGACGAGAGCGTCGGTCGCGGCGGTGGCCGCAACGGGAGTCGGCTCGGCCACCGGCTCCGGCGCCGGCTGGGTGGCCTGGGGCGCCGTCGGGGCAGGCTCCGCGGGTGCCGTCTGCGCGGGCGGAGCGGATTGGTCAACGGGTGCCGTCGTCGCCGTTTGCGGCGCCGGTACCGGATCGGGCGCCGGCGGGGCCGGCGGCGGCGCCGGGGGCGGCGCCGGGTCGGGCGACACCGAGACGTTCTGCGAGACCGAGACGTCCAGGTCGGACGCCGAGTCGCTCTGGGCGGCGGCGGTGGGAGCCGCGCACAGCGCCGCGAACAGGGCGGCGGTCACGAAAAGCTTGGAGGTGGGACCCGTGCGGGGTTGGGGGCTTGCCATTTGGGCCAATGTCCAACCTAAGTGCGGTTTGCCTCTACGTCAATTCCGCATTTAGCGGACGAACCACTGAGTGGGGGTGGGCTTGACGAGGCTGCCTGCCGGCCCGCGTCCGGACCGACAGGTACCTCGTTTGCTCTGCTCAGCTCGTTCTAGGCAACCTCAGAGGGCTGGGGTCAGCCCTGAGACTGCTCCACGTCCTGCTCCAGGTCGTTCTCGTTGCGGGCGAACGCGTCGGCCCACGAGTTGTTCGACTGGCTCAGGTTGCCGCCGTCGCCCCAGCTCAACAGCCGGAAGGAGAGGGCGTTGTTCTCGGGCTCGATCTGCTTCGACTCGGCGTCCGCGTCAGCATCCTGGAAGTTGAACGCAGACTGGCCCGCGGCCTGGATCAGGTCGCTTGCCTTGCAGCCGCAGCCGTAAGAGCGCTGCTTCTGGTCGATCTTCTGGTCCGTGTTGTTGTCGTTCTTGGCAGTGGCATCGGCGTAGGAGTTGTTCTCCTGCGACACGTCGCCGTCGTCGCCGGGGCTCAGCACGCGAACCGAGATGTTCGTGTTGCTCGGCTTGTACTGAACCGACTTCGCGTCGGCGTCGGCGTACTGCTTGTTCACTGCCTCCTGGCCGGCGGCCTGAATGCCCGTGCCGCCATAGCCATGGTCGTTGTACTGCCCATACGGGCCGGACGACATCGGCGCACCGCCGCCGCCCTGCTCCTGGTCGATGTCCTGCTCGAGATCGTTGTCGTTCTCGGCCTTGGACTTCGCCTTGGAGTTGTTCTCCTGGCTGACTCGACCGTTGTCACCGTCGCTCAGAACGCGCACGGAGATGTTCTTGTTCTCCGGCTTGATCTGCTTCGACTCTGCGTCGGCCTCCGCCTTCTGCAGGTTCACGGCCTCCTGGGCCGCCTCCTGGAAGGCGTCGCCGCCGCCGCCACCGTACTGCGACTGATCCACCGACTGATCGGTGTCGTTGTCGTTGGTGGCATCGGCCTCGGCGTAGGAGTTGTTCTCCTGCGACACGTCGCCGTCATCGCCCGGGCTCAGAACACGGACGTTGATGTTGGTGTTGCTTGGGTTGACCTGCGTGGAGTTCGCGTTGCTCTCCGCGGACTGAACTGACCCGGCGAATTGCCCCGCCGTCTGGCTGGAGACGGGGTCATCGGCCATGGCCGGCCCGGCACCTACGCCGAGCGCCAGTCCGCTGATCACCAACGCAAGGAAACGCTTTTTCATCGTTCCTCCTGCTTTGGAATTCGCGCCGGGACCACGACGTCCCGGCAAGTGCGTTGGGGATCCCGCCGGCGCTAACCCGGCCGCTCGAGCCTCAACGAGCTGAGCAGAGAGGAAAGCCTTTGTGTGAACGCGGGGACCCGGCCGCCGGGCGGCGGGGGCACGAGCGCCATGGCGCCGACGAGCGCGGCCAACAGGAGGGTCGAGAACGCACCTCCGCCCCCACCTCCTCCACCTGCGGCCGCCGCCAGGCCCATGGCCTGCGCGGGCGGCCCGGCCGGCAACCTTTCCGGGTCGCCGTTCGGATCAGTGCCGGCCGGGCGCCGTGCGGGCTGCGTCGCTTGCTTTGACTGCGACGTCGCGCCGGTTGAAGCGAAGTTGGTGAGCCCTTGTGCCGGGACCCAGGGGCCGCCGTCGGAGGGCGGGAGCGCCGTGGCGGGCGCGGTCTCTGCGTCGTCGCGGCTGTGGGGCCGGGCGTCGGCCGTGCCGCCGGCGCCGGGAGTGCTCACGAGCGGGCCGCGCTCGTCGCCGATCTCCGGCGGAGCGTCAAGGCCTTCAGCGGTGAGCGACTCGAGCAGACCTGAGTAGCGCTCGCCGCGGAACTGCTCGCCGAGCGACCCAGGGCGATGAGCGGGCTCGTTGAGAATGCCCGCCGCGCAGTCCCCCGACCAGGTCCAGGTCCAGTTCCAGTCGAGGCCCGCGACGGAGGCATCGCCGCAGTCCCACGTCCAGTTCCAGTTCCATGTCCAGTCGAGACCGAGGTCACCGAGACCGACGTCGCCAAGCACATCGCTCGGGTTGCCGCTGCCGAGTCCCGGCAGCCCACCCATGTCGATGATCTGGCTCACGTCGCCGTCGTCCCCGGGGCTCAGGATCCGGATGTCGACGTTGAGGTTCACCGGTACCACGACGGGGGGCATGCCTGCATCGGCGTCCTCCTCGTCGACGGCCTCCGGCTCGTCCTCGTTCGGCATCGCTGGACTCGGCTCGTCGGAGATGTAGGCGGGCGGTTCGGTGGCCTCCTCCTCGACCGGATCAGGCTCGGTCGGCGCGACCTGGTCGGCCGCCTCGAACGTCACGGCCTCCTCAGCGGGAGGCGGCGCGTACGGCTCCGGCTCGGGCACCTCCACGGGCACCGGGGCCGGCTCGCTGGGCGCTTCCTCCGCCGGCTCTGTAGCCGGCTCGGGCAACTCCGGAGCCGCCTCGATCGGCACGTCCGGGACCTCCGCCGCCAGCATCGCCTCGGCCTCCTGGAGCTCCTCCGCGCCGAGTGAGTCGGCGTAGGCCGGCCCGGCCAGCGCGAGCGCCAGTGTCAGCGTCGCCAGAAGCCAGGGCACGGTGCGGCGCGTAGGCCGCGTGTGGGGGAGTGATCCGAGGGGCATTCGTCGTTTGAGGCGGGGGGCCAGATGCGAGCGTTACACCTGCCAAGTACCCCCTGGGCGCCGGCCGGCGGTCACCGAGAAACCGCTTTGCAATGCGTGATACCGGCTATGGTGCGCCTGATATCAGCCCACGGGGAGGCCACAGACAGGTGACACCGGCGGCGAAGCGCGATCGGGAAGAACGAGAAACGGCCACCAGTCGCCTGCTCGTGGCCTACCGGGAGCGCGGCGACACCCGCGCCCGGGACCGCCTGGTCCAGCTCTACCTCCCCCTCGTCGAGACGCTGGCGCGCCGCTACCGCGGCCCGGGGGCCGAATTCGACGATCTTCTCCAGGCCGGCTCGATCGGTCTGCTCAACGCGATCGAGCGCTACGACCCGAGCCGCAGCGACGAGTTCGCCGCCTTTGCCGTGCCCACCGTGGCCGGGGAGATGAAGCGCTACATCCGCGACCGCGGCGCGACGGTGCGGCTGCCGCGCACGCTGCACGAGGCGGCTGGGCGCCTGCCCAAGGAACGCGAGCGCCTGACGCGCCGGCTCGGGCGCACCCCGAGCGACGCTGAGCTGGCCGAGGCGGTCGGCGTCTCGCCGACCGAGCTCGCGCAGCTCGAGGCGGCCACGCGCGCCCCCGCGCCGGACGCCGGCGCCGACACGGTGGCCGATCCGCGCGCACCCACCTCCGAGGACCGCCTGCTACTCGCGGACGCCTTCGAGGCACTCGACGAACAGGAGCGCGAGATCGTCTACCTGCGCTTCATCGAAGACCTCGACCGCAAGGAGGTCGCCGGCCGGCTCGGCATCTCCGAAAGCCAGCTCGGGCGCCGCACGCGGCGCGCGCTCGCCAAGCTGCGCGACGAGCTCGAGGAGGACGGCCTGGCGCGAGCCACGAACGGAGAGGCGCCCAGCGTGCCGGCACCGGCAGCCGCGCCCCCACCCGCACCAGAGCCAGAGCCGGAGCCGCAGCCGGCCGCACAGGCCAAACAGGTCAAGCCCACCAAGCAGGGCGGCCACAGCGGCCGCCTGCTGCTGCGGATGCCTCGCACGCTCCACGACGACCTCGCCAAGGCTGCGGAGCGCGAGGGCCTCAGCCTCAACCGCTTCATCACCGCCACGCTCACCGCGGCCATCAAGGGCCGCGGCGCCGCGCCCGGCGAGCGGGCCGAACAGCCAGAGACATCTGATTTCGAGGCGCGCGAGGTGCCGCGCTGGCTGCCGGCCGCGATCGTGGTGAACATCGTCGTGGTTGCCGTCGCCGCGGTCGTGGCGCTCGTCCTGCTCGTGATCGCCTGGCAGAACGGCTGGTAGCTCAGGTCGGCGCGGGCTCGAGCACCGGGACGGGCCGCTCGCGGAAGCCCAGAACGAGCGCCGCGGACATGACGAGCAGGACGCCCAGCACGGTAAGCGGCATCTCGAAGCCGCCGGTCGAGTCCTCGGCGATGCCCGTGAAGGCGGGACCCGCGAAGCCGCCCAGGTTCCCGATCGCCGCCACCATCGCAATCCCTGCCGCCGCCGCGCTCCCGCTGAAGAGCGCGGTCGGATAGGCCCAGAACACGGGCAGCACCGACAGCAGCCCGACGGCCGAGAGCGTGATCGCGAAGGTCAGCAGCACCGGCGACTGCGCATGGGCGGTGAGCACGCAGCCGAGCGCTCCCACGAGCACTCCCATGATCACGTAGGGGCGACGGCTTGGCGCGCGCTCGGCGCGAGCCGCCACGAGCAGCATCACCGCTGTCGCGATCCCGTACGGGATCGCCGCCAGGACCCCGACCTCGAAATCGCTGTAGCCGGTGCGGTCCTGGACCAGGTCCGGCACGAAGAAGGTGAGCCCGAATCCGGCGGCGATCACCACGAAGTAGACGAGCGACAGCAACCACAGCTGCCCGCTCCGCAGGGCGGCGCGCAGGCCGCGGCCGCCGGCGGCGTCGCGCAACTCGTGCTCGCGCGCGACCTCCGCGACCAGGAACTCACGCTCCTCGGGCTCGAGCCAGTGCGCGTCATGCGGGCGGTCGTCCAGGAAGCGCCATGTCACCCAGCCGAGCACGATCGCGGGCAGCCCCTCGACGAGGAACAGCCACTGCCATCCGTCGAGCCCGAGGAAGCCGTCCAGCTCGAGCAGCCCGCCGGAAAGCGGCCCGCCGACCACGTACGCCACCGAGATCGCCGTAAAGAACAGGGCCAGCACGCGCGTGCGCTCGCGCTCGGGGAACCACCAGGTCAGGAACAGGATGATCCCCGGGAAGAAGCCGGCCTCGGCGGCCCCGAGCAGGAAGCGCAGCACGTAGAAGGCGGCAGCGCTCTCGATGAACATCGTGGCCGCCGAGAGGACTCCCCAGACGACCATGATCGCCGCGAGCCAGCGGCGCGCGCCGAAGCGCTCGAGCGCCAGGTTGCTCGGCACGCCGAAGATCACGTAGCCGATCGAGAAGATGCCGGCGCCGATGCCGAAGATCGTGTCGCTGAAGTCGAGGTCGTCCTCGAGCTGGAGCTGGGCGAACGACACGTTCACGCGGTCGAGGTACGCGACCACGTAGATCAGGAACAGAAACGGGATGAGCCGGCGCGTGGCCTTGCGGAAGGCGCGCTCCTCCAGAGTCACGCGCCGACTCTAACCCGGTCAGTCGGTCAGGATCTTGAAAGCGCTGTGCAGCTCGTCGTTGTCGCCCGAGGTCCCGCTGATGAGCGCCTCGAGGGGCTCCAGGTAGGGCTTCGCGCTCTGCCACTCGGGCTCGTTCCCCACCTGCGACTCCGCGAGCTCGAGCACCGGCGCGACGGCGAGGTAGAGGTTGACCGCGTAGCCGTCGATCGACTGGGCGGCACGCTGGAACTCCGGCGAGTCGCCGAGCCGCTGTGCGGGGGCCACGGCATCCGCGGCCGCGGCGTCGCCGTAGGCCACCACGAAGCGATCGTCGCTCACGAAGACGTGGACCGGCGCCGGCACGTCGCTGTCACGCAGCGTGATGCCCTTGCCGCCGCCCGGCGCCGAGTACGGCTCGACGCTCGTACCGGAGCTGCTCCGCGAGAGCTGGCCGAGCCGCGCGATCAGCCGCGCCGACGCGGCCGGATCGCTGGTCTCGACGACGATCCCGCCGTTCAGGTCGGCCATGCTCGTGCCGCGCACGAAGACCGCGAAGTCGCCCATCCAGCCGAGCAGGTCCCGATCCAGGTCGAGCCCGGTGGCCGAGCGGAACTGGCTCTCGATCACATCGCGGCCGCCGACGGACGCCCCGAACGCCTCGATGTAGTACTCGAGCACCTTGCCGAGATCGGGCTGAGCCATCGCGAGCCAGGAGTCGGCCGGCAGCTCCTCGACGAGGGCGCTGCCCTGGCCGAAGAACGGCAGCGACTTGGCGAGCGACGCGGGCGCGTCCGCCTCGAACGAAACGCCGTCGCTGTCCACGTCGAAGGTGGCGACGACCGGATCCTTGAAGAAGTCCTTGAACTGCCCGAGCGCCATCGCGCCCGGCTCCTGCTGCAGGGTCCGGAACACCTCGGGCGTGTTGACGTAGAAGAGGCCCAGCCGGTCCTCGCTGAGATCGGCCGTCGCCTCCTCGTAGCGCTCGTCGTCCTCCAGCGTGGAGCCGCCGTCCGAAGCGTCGACGGCGGCCTTGAAGCCGCGCTCGTCACCGGCGACGACGAAGCCGTCCACTACGCCGCCCGCGGCGTCGCCGGAGGCGAAGTAGTCGACCCCCTCGTAGCTCTTCTCACGCGCGTCGCCCTCGAAGGACTTCTCGATCGCGTCGCGCGCCGCGTCCTCGTCGTCGGTGGCGATCAGTGCGGCGCCGGCACCGCGGGTCGCATCCGTCACGAAGAAGGCGGCCGAGTCGCCGAGCCAGGGCTCGACATCCTTCTCGAAGCTGATCGGCGCGTCCGACTCGCGCAGCCCGTCCTCGATCAGGGTGCGCAGCCGCTCTCCCGCGCTCCCCTCACCCGGGAACTTGCCGATCAGCTCGTCGATCGCCTGCTTCTGATTGCCGGACGGGTCGATATCGACCTCGGCGTAGATGACCGAACCCGCCGGCGCGAGCGACGTGGCGCTCGAGGCGGCCTCGTTGTCGCCGCAACCGAGCGCGACGAGGACCGGAATTGACACAAGGGCGACCAGCAGGGCGAGTTTGCGCATAAATGAGGTATCGGAGGATCGGGGAGGGGGCTAGAGCCGCACGGTAGCGGCCTTCAACCGGCCTGCCCCGTGAGCCTGCACCAGCTCTAGACAAAGAGCCAGGTCCTGGATGGCGAGCCCGGTGGAGTCGAAGAGCGTCACCGCCTGCGGGCCCGAGCGGCCCGGCGCCGCGCCGGTCAGCACCGCTCCGAGCTCTGTCACGCGCTCGCGCGTCACGAGTCCGGCCTCGACGGCGCCGGTGAGCTCGCCGCCATGGCTCGCCTGGGTCCACTCGTCGCAGAACAGCTCCGCGCGCGCGACCGCCTCGGGCTCCGCCTCGGCCTTGCCTGGACCGTCGGCCCCGAGCATGTTGAGGTGGAGGCCCGGGCGCAGGTCGGCCTGGCGCACGACCGGCTCGGAGCCCGGGGTCACACAGGTGACGACGTCGCACGCGAGCGCCTCGTCGAGGGCGCCGGCCTCCCAGCCGAGCTCACCGGCCAGCGCGCCCGCCGCCTCCGGATCCGGGTCGAAGCAGATGCCCGGCCCGTACTCGGCCGCGGCGAGGCAGCGCGCGGCCCAGGTTCCGTGCAGCCCGCAGCCGACGATGCCGATGCTCTTCGAGTCCTCGCGCGCGAGCTCCTGGGTGGCGACGGCGGCGACCGCGCCCGTGCGCAGCGCGGTGATCGAGCGCACGTCGACGAGCGCGAGCGGGCGCCCGTCCTCGGCCGACGAGACGCAGATCATCCCCATCACGACCGGCAGGCCCGCCGCCGGGTTGCCGGGGAAGGAGGTCACCCACTTGAGGATCGCGAGCCCCGCGCCCTTGGCCGGCATGGCGCGGAAGTCGCCGCGCGGCGCCACGTCGAGGTAGGTCTTCGGCGGCATCTCCCAGCTGCCGCGCGCGTACTCGATGAAGCCGTCGCGCACGCGCTCGATCGCGTCGGCCGGAGAGATCGCGTCGAGCACGGCCTCCTGCGGGAAGACGGGAATCTCGGGCACGCCCGACTACGCTATCCGCCCCGTGACGCGCAACGGCAAGCAGCGCCCGAGTCGCCCGCGCATCGAGCTGCGCCAATCGGCCTCGCCCGAGGAGGCGGCGGCGATCGCGGCCGCAATCGAGCAGTTCCTGCGCGACACCGCGCCCCCTCCCGCGCCCGCGGGGCCATCGCTCAGCCCGTGGACGCGCGCCGGCCTCTTCGAGGGCGCGCGTCGCGATCCGGCGGGTCCGTCGCCGTGGGGCGACGACGTGCGCTGGGGCGCCTGAGCGCGGGACCGGATCCGCTCGCTATTTCGTAGAGTGGCCTGTTGTGTCTGACGCTGCCATTGAGGTACACGACCTAAGAAAATCCTTCAAAGAGGTGCAGGCCCTGGCGGGCATCGATCTCGAGGCGCCCGCCGGCACGGTGCTCGGCCTGCTGGGCCCGAATGGGGCCGGCAAGACGACCGCCGTCCGCATCATGACCACGCTGCTCCCGCCCGACGGCGGCACGGCGCGCGTCGCCGGGCTCGACGTCGTCAAGGACGCCACCGAGCTGCGCTCGCGGATCGGGCTGGCCGGCCAGTATGCGGCCGTCGACGAGAACCTGAGCGGTCGCGAGAACCTCGAGATGGTCGGCCGGCTCTACCACATGGGCCGTGCCGAGGCCGGCGAGCGCGCCGATCAGCTGCTCGAGCGCTTCGAGCTCTCCGACGCCGGCGGCAGGCTCGCCAAGACCTACTCGGGCGGCATGCGCCGCCGTCTCGACCTCGCGGCCGCGCTGGTGGCGCGCCCGCCGGTGATCTTCCTCGACGAACCGACCACCGGGCTCGACCCGCGCAGCCGGCTCTCGCTGTGGGAGACGATCGAGGCGCGCGTCGCGGCCGGGACGACGGTGCTGCTCACCACCCAGTACCTCGATGAGGCGGACCGCCTCGCCGACCGGATCGCCGTGATCGACCACGGCCAGGTGATCGCCGAGGGCACCTCCGACGAGCTCAAGGACCGCGTCGGCGGTGAGCGGCTCGAGGTGACGCTCGCGGACGGCTCCTCCACCGACGAGGCCATCGAAGCGCTCGTCCCGCTCGCCGACGACCGCCCGAAGTGCGAGGGCGGAGTGCTCGCACTGCCGCTCAGCCAAGGCCGCGGCGGCATCGCCGAAGCGGTCCGCCGCCTCGACGGCGCGGGCGTCGGCATCGACGACATCGCGGTTCGCCGGCCGACGCTCGACGACGTCTTCATCACGCTGACCGGCCACGCGGCCGAGCAGGACGAGGAAGACGAAGAGCGGCGCGAGAACGAGCTCGAGGAGCGTGCGGCATGAGACGATCGGCGCGCACCCGGCCGAGCCGGGTGCTTCCGCAATGAGCGCGCTCGCCTACGCGGTCTCGGACACCGCCGTAATCGCCAAGCGCAACCTGCTGCGCATCCCGCGCCAGCCCGACCTGTGGGTCTCGTTCACGATCCAGCCGATCATGTTCGTGCTGCTGTTCGTCTACGTCTTCGGCGGCGCGATCCAGACGCCGGGCTACGACTACGTCGACTTCCTGATCCCGGGCATCGTGATCCAGACGATGTCGTTCGGCGGCTTCGTCACGGCCATCGGGCTCTCCGACGACCTGCGCAAGGGCCTGATCGACCGCTTCCGCTCGCTGCCGATGGCGCGCTCAGCCGTGCTCGGCGGCAGGACGCTCGCCGACGTGGCCACCAACGCGATCTCGATCGCGGTGATGGTCGGCGTCGGCCTGATCGTCGGCTTCGCGTTCTCGTCGAGCCCTGTCGAGGTGATCGGCGGCTTCGCCCTCTGCATCCTGTTCGGCTACGCCTTCTCGTGGATCTTCGCGTTCGTCGCGCTGAGCACGAACTCGGCGGAGGGCGCGCAGGCGCTCGGCTTCATCCTGATCTTCCCGCTCAGCTTCGCGTCGTCCGCGTTCGTGCCGCCGGAGTCGATGCCGTCCGCGATTCAGGCGTTCGCCGAGGCCAACCCGTTCTCGACCGTGGTCGACGCCCTGCGGGCGCTGTGGGTGGACGGACCCGCCGGCAACGACGTGTGGGCGGCTGTCGCGTGGTGCATCGGCCTGATCGTCGTCTTCGCGAGTCTCTCGGTGTACCGCTACCGGCGCGCGGTCAGCACCTAGGCACGGCGCCGGCGAGCTCGCCGAACCGGCGTGCGGCCAGAGGGCTTGGCCGCTCGCCGGGCCACGAGCTTCTCCAGGCGCTCGCGGGTCGCTCGCAACAGGCGGCGCGGGTGGCCCGGGGCTGAAGGGACCGGCGCCGACCGGCTCCGGTGGAGCATTCGGTCTGCCATGACTCCGAACAACGCGCGGCTCATGGCTCGACGCAGATTGCGTGGATGCGCATCTCCGCTCCTCCGCGCCTGAGTTCAGGCCGCTTGCGAGCCAGCCCGTGGGCACCTCGCCGTCCCGCGCAGGGGCTGTGCCGACCGCCGGCTCGCTGTCGAGCACGTGATGAATGAGGGGCGTGGAATTCGCATGCGGGACAGCCTGCGTCGACCCGCTTGCGGACCGCTTTCACTTTGCTGAAGCGGGGGTCAGGCGTCCCCGGCGAGCGCCGCGGGGAGCTCCCCGCGCGATGAGATCTCGAGCTTGCGATAGGCGTTGCCGAGATGCGTCTCGACCGTCTTCACGGTCACGAACAGCGACTGCGCGATCTCGCGGTTCGTGCTGCCGCGGGCCGCGAGCGTGGCGACCCTGAGCTCGCTCGCCGTGAGCGAGTCGGGACCCGAGAGCCGGGCACGACGGGGCCGGGCGCCGGAGGCGATCAGCTCGGCGCGCGCCTCGGAGGCCAGCGCCGTCGCGCCGGCGCGATCGGCCTCGTCGAGCGCCGCCTTCAGGTGGTCGCGCGCCACCGTCGGGCTGCCGCGCCTGCGCAGCATCGCCCCGAGCGTCGCCCGCGCTCGGGCCGACTCGAGCGGGCTCGGGCCGCGATCGAGCACGTCCACGGCCTCCTCGAGCAGCGCCTGGTCCCCGTGGACGAGGCCCGCGACGCGCAGCGACATGCCGAGCGCCCGCGGCGCCCCCGCGCGGCGCGCGAGCTCGACCTCCTCGTCCGCGAGCGGCCGGGCCTCATCCACCCGGCCGTCGCGCAACATGCCCTCGGCCGCCATCGAGCGCCACGGGATGACGGACGGGTTGTGGGCTCCCCAGCGCTCCTGCCGCTCCCCGCACGCGAGCAGGTCGGCCACACCGTCCTCGAGACGGCCCGCCGCGATGCGGACGCGTCCGCGAGCGTCAAGCACCGGGTCGAACATCACGACATCGGGAATCTCCTCCCCGAGCGCCGCAAGCGTCCGCTCGGCCTCTTCGAGCTCGCCCCGCTCGACGAGCGCATAGACGAGGAACGCGCGGGCCGCCGGGATGCCGAGGCCCCACCCCTCGGCGTCGGCCACCTCTATCGCAGCCCGTGCGTCCGCCTCCGCCCGCCGGAGCTCTCCGCGCCGGTAGAACGTCTGCGCGCGGAAGGCCGAGGCGATCGTGAAGCCGAGTGCCGAGCCGCGGCGGCGAGCCAGTGCGATCACCTTGTCGAACGCGCCCTGTGACTCGTCGAGCCGCTCCGTGATCGCCAGGGTGTTGATCGCGGTGTGAACCGTGGCGTCCTCCGGGCCCAGCTCATCGAGCAGCTCGTCCCCCAGCAGGGCCTCGCGAGCCATCGCGGCCGCCGACTCGGCCGGCTCGCCCGCGAGGGCGGCCTCGTAGCTGCGCTGTCCGACGAGCAGGCGGCGGGCGAAGGGATCACCGGCGGCCAATCGCTCGAGGCGCTCGATCCGCTCGGGTACCAGCGGGCGCAGCCGTGGGTCGAGCCGGGCCGTCGAGATCAGCTCGGCCTCGAGCCGCGCGACGATGCCGCGTTCCGCGTCGCCCAGGTCCGCCTCCGCGCCGTCGATGGCCTCGAAGGCCTCGTCCATCCGGCCCGTCTGGAAGAGAGCCCTCCCGCGGGCCAGTGCAGTGCGGCCACGCTCGGCCGGATCGGCGGCCGTGTCATAGGCCTCAGCGAGCCAGTCGAGCGCCCGTGGGTCGGCAGCGCTCGCGGCGGTTGAGCCGAGCTCGCGCAGGAGCTCGGCGCGCTCGGCGCCGACAGGCCCCTCCTCGAGCGCGCGGGTGAGATATGTCACCGCGATCAGGCCTGCTCCCCGCTCGCGCGCCCTGGCCGCAGCCTCGCGCAGGGTCGCCATCGCCTCGGAGCTGCCCGCCGGATCGGCGATCATCAGGTGCGCCGCCACGCGTTCCGGGCCCGCGCCGCGCTCGCGCAGCACCTGCGCCGCGCGGGCGTGCGCCGCGCGACGGCGGGTGGGCGGCATCTCCTCCTCGATCGCGGCACGCACGATCGGATGGATGAAGGTGAGTAGGCGCTCGCTGCCGAGCACGTAGGCGGCCGCCAGCGCGTCGGCGGCGTCCGCCGCCTCGCCGGGGTCGAGTTCGGCGTGCTCGGCGGCGAGGTCGAGCGGAACGTCTCGGCCCAGCACCGCTACCGAGCGGGCCAGCGTCGCGGCGGCCGCCGGCAGGCGCGCGACGCGAACAAGCACGGCGCGCGCCACGGTGGCGGGCGCGAGCCCCCCGACCTGTATGGCCGCGGGCGTTGACGCGGGTGCTCCCTCCCGCACGGCAGCCAGGGCGAGCTCGCGCAGCAGGAACGGGTTGCCACCGGTGGCTTCCATGCAGGCCTCGGCAAAGCCCGGATCGGGCTCGCTGCCGCTCAGCTCTTGGAGCAGCCGTCCCACCGCGTCGCGGCTCAGCGGCTGCGGAGTGAGCTGCGTGCCCTGCCCGTCGATGAGCGATCCGATCAGGTGGCTGCGCTCTGCCTCCGCCTGCCGCGAGGCGGCGAGGACCACGAGCGGCAGGCCTTCGAGCCGGCGAGCGAGGTAGCCCAGCCACTCGAGCGACTGCGCGTCCGCCCAGTGGAGATCGTCGACGATCAGCGCAAGCGGGCCTCCGCCGGTGAGATTCGAGGTCAGCCAGTAGAGGCCGCGGCGAAGCGCAGCGGCATCGGCCGTCTCCGGATCAGCGTGCGGCAAGAGCAGCGGGCGGGCCAACGCGGCCGCGTCCGCGAACAGGGCGTCGCGCTCCTCGCCGGTCGCCCTCGCAAGCCTGCCTTCGAAGAGCTGCAGCACCACGCCGAACGGAAGCCCCGCTTCGAGCTCGTCGCCGCGTGCGCGCAGTACCTCGAAGCCCTCCGGCGCGCGCGCGGCGGCCTCGCGCAGGAGGTGGGTCTTGCCAATTCCGGGAGGTCCCTCGACGAGCACGAGCCGGCCGTCGCCCTGTCCGCCCGCCTCGAACGCCGCGTCGATCTCCCTCAGCTCGTCGAATCGCTCGAGGGTCGTGGCGTCCGTGCTCACCGACACGCGCCGAGCGTACAGGGGTTACGACCCAAAAGTTCAGGGTGCTGACCCCGTTGTGCGAGGGGGGCCCCGATGCGAGCATCGAAGGATGAGCAGCCTTCGCGTACTCGTTGATCTCGACTCACACTCCGCGGAGCCAGAGGGGAAGGTCACGGATGACGAGGAGGCCATGAGCGTCCCGTTCAACGGCTGGCTCGAGCTGATGCAGATCGTGGAGCGCCGGCTCGCCGACCAGGCGGCCGAGGGGGAGTGACCGTGCTGTTCGAGGTGCTCGGCCCGATCTCGGTCGAGCTCGCCGACGGTTGCCGCGCACGCGTCCCCCGTGGGCGGGTGCAGGCGTTCCTCGCGCTGCTTCTCGTCCACCGGGGCGACACGGTGCATCTCGACCGCATCGTCGACGAGCTCTGGGGGGAGCCCGGGCCGCGCCACGCGAAGAACGCGGTTCACGTGCTCGCCTCGCGCCTGCGCGGCGCGGGGCTGGGCGACGCCGTCGTCTTCGAGGGCGGCGGCTACGCGCTGCGCGCGCCGAGCGCCTCGCTCGACGCCGACCTCTTCGAGGCGGGCCTGCGCCGCGGGCGCGCCGAGCTCGCCTCCGGTCAAGCGGGCCAGGCCGCGGTCACTCTCGCCACCGCGCTTGCCCTGTGGCGGGGCCCGGCGCTGCTCGACGTGAGCGACGCCCCCTTCGCGCAGCCGGAGATCGCGCCGGCTAGAGGATCTGCGGCTCGCCTGCGTCGGGGAACGGATCGAAGCCGACCTCGCCTGTGGCCGCGAGGCCGAGGTCACCGGCGAGCTCGAGTCGCTCGTCCACAAGCACCCCTTCCGCGAGCGCCTCCGCGGACAGCTCATGACCGCCCTCTACCGCAGCGGCCGGCAGGCCGAGGCGCTCGCGACCTACCGCGAGGCCAGGGGAGCCCTCGTCGAGGGACTCGGCATCGAGCCCTCGCCCTGGCTGCGCGAGCTGGAGCGGGCGATCCTGCGGCACCGGCTCGTCTAACGAGATCTCCGCTTACTGCCGATAGCACGGGAACTCGGTCGGGTTTTGGTACTTTGCATCGAACGCAAGACGGCGCCCCGGATACAGCGGAGAGGAATCGACCA
>CAWFZK010000048.1:0-118306 GCA_963820315.1 uncultured Thermoleophilaceae bacterium
GCTGATGACGGCGGGGCTCCGGGCGGTTGGCTCGGAGACCACGCCGACCGCGTTTCGCTTCCGCGCCGGCGGCGGCGCACTCCGGATCAGGTTGGACTCGCCACTGGAGGGCGCGCCGCTCGACTCGCTGCTGGCGCCGTTCGACGGCGTGGACGCCAGGCTCGAGCAGTTCTGCCCCAAGCCCGCGCTCCTGAGCTGCGCTCCCGCCCTGCGCGCCTGGGCCTCGCCGTCGTCGCGCGCTGCGCACGAGAGCAGCGTCGCCGTCGCTGCGCCGGCTGGCGGCGCGGACCTACGACGGCCGGCTGCTGGTCCGCCGGCGCGGCCGGCTGACGAGCATCGTCACCCCGAACGGCGAATTGCTCGCCGCCGTGCGGACGCTCGACGGCCAGGTGACGATGTCATTCGGGGGGCTCGCGGCCCCGCGACGCGCGCTCGCGCATCTTCCCGCCGGCGCCCTGCGGCTCGAGGCGGGCCAGGAGGCCCTGGAGGCGATGCGACGCGATCTGCCGCCGCGCGCCGGCCGCCCGCTGGCCGGCGTCGAGCGGCTCACCGTCGTCGCACCGCTCCCCTGAGCGCTACCAGCCGGTCAGCATGCGCCGGGCGACGCGCAGCCCCCCGCGGACGTCGAGGTCGGCACCGAGGTCCTCCCACGCCCTGCCGATCGCCTCCAGCAGGCGCAGGATGAAGCCCGCCTCGATCTGCACGCTGCCCATGTGGCCCACCCGGATCGTCGCCCCCGCGGGGTCGCCTGTGAACGTGGTTCCCGCGCAGGCAACGCTGTAGCGCTGGCGCAGCAGGTCGAGGGCCTCCTGCAGCGTGTGGCCCGGCGGCACGAGCAGCGTCGTGTTGGAGTCCGCGGCGATCGATTCGCTTGCCGCCCACAGCTCGATCCCCATGGCCCGCGCACCGGCACGGAACGCGCGCGCTGAGCGGGTCGTCTCCCTGATCCGCTTGTCGACCCCGTGCCGCACCAGGTCGTTCAAGGCGGCGTAGAGCCCGAACGTGACGGTCGGGGAGACGGTCGAGGGCACCCGCCCGGCCTCGAACCACGCGTTCTTGTAGTCGGTCAGTGAGAGGAACGAGCGCACGGGCCTATTCGGGTTCTTCTCGAACAGCTCCCAGGCCGCATCGCTGACGCTGAGGATCCCGACCGCGGCCGGGGAGGCGACCGACTTCTGCGAGGCGCCCACGGTGATGTCGGCGCCCCACTTGTCGGAATGCAGCGGCATGCTGCCGTAGGTCGACGCCGAGTCGACCATGCTCACCACGCCATGGGCCTTCGCGATCGGGCAGATCTGGTCGACCGCGTTGTAGGTCCCGGAGGGGGTGTCCACATGGACGACCGACATGAACTCGACCTCCGGGTGCTGGGCGAGGATCGCCTCCACCGAGCTCGGCTCGATCGACTCGTTGTACGGGACGCGGAGCTCGATCACGGTGGCCCCGAAGCTCTCCATCCAGACCGTGTAGTCCGCGCCGTACAGGCCCGAGATGAGGTTCAGGGCCGTGATGCCCGGCCGGATGGCGGAGCGCATCGCCCCCTCGATGCACATGATCGCCTCGGCGGGCGTGAGGAGCACGTCGTCATCGGTCTCGAGCACCTCGGCGGCGAGTGCCTCGGTGCGCGCGAAGAGATCCCTGAAGGCGGCGTCGTTCACGGGCATCGTCTGCGTGTCGAGCGCGCGTAGCACCGAGGGGGTCAGCGGCGAGCCGCCGGTGCCCGCGTTGATCTTCGGCGGCGGGAGCTGGAGCAGCCCGGGGTAACCGCCGCCGTGGGAGTGGCCGTTGCCGTTGGGCCCGCCGCCGGCGAGCGCGGGCAGCGGACCGGCCGCGGCGCTGATCGCGGTGCCGGCCACCGCGCCCGCGGAGGCTTGAAGCATGGCCCTGCGCGAGACACCCCCGGTGTCGTCGCCTCGAGCGGGGGCGGGACGGTCGTCCTTACGGCATGGAAGCTTCACGGAGCTCTCCTCCTGGGCGATGGGGGTTCCACGCCGACCGCGGCCGGACCATATCCGGGCCAACAGTCAGGAGTCAAGTGTTCTTTGTTGACAGTTGACGCGCGTCTAGGGCTGCCGAGCGCGAAGGGGTGAGCGCTGACGACCTCGTGCGTCGAAGTTGTCGGCTGCGAGCCAAGCGCGGCCGGCGGCGGCGACGTGGGGCCATTCGCGGTCGAGCATGGAGAACCAGGCCGTATCGCGATTGCGACCCTTCACGACCTGGGACTGGCGGAAGGTGCCCTCATAACGGAAGCCCAGGCGCTCGGCGGCCGCCCGGGAACGCGCGTTGAGGGCATCGCATTTCCACTCGTAGCGGCGGTAACCGAGCTCGTCGAACACGTATCGCATGAGCAGCAGCTGAGCTTCGGTCGCGCCCCGTCGTCGCTGCAGCAGCGGCGAGTAGAGAATGTGCCCGACCTCGATCGATCCCGCGTCGGGCTTGGCGCGCATCAGACTGAGCACCCCGACCGCAACCTCGCCGGAAGCGCCGGAGTCGGTGTCGATGATCGCGTAGAACCGCGGGTCTTCGCTGCCGGCCGCCTGCTGTACCCAGCGGCGGTAGGACTCGAGGTCGGCGAAGGGGCCGTACGGCAGGTACGTCCAGTCGTAACCCGCCCTGTCCACGCCATTCGCGGCGAAGAGCTCGGCGGCGTGGCGATCCGGGTCGAGTCGCTCGAGCCGGCAGAAGCTGCCGATCAGCGTCGACGCCGACGGCTTCGGCCGAGCGGTCCAGTTCGGCACGGGGTCACCGACGACCTGCTCGCGAGCGTTGCGGGGCACCACGGCAGTATCCAGGGGCCTATTCCGATTAGCCACGTCCGTCCCCGGATAGCAGAAGGTAAGTGGAACAACCGCCCGGGAACGCCGGGCCGGAGGGGAGAAAGCTTATGCCTGACAACCGTGGCGTCGCCTACATGGGGACCGGCAAGGTCGAAGTCCAGAACATCGACTTCCCCTCCTTCGAACTCCAGGATGGGCCGGGGGTCAATCCCGACAACGTCGGGCGCCAGCTACCTCATGCGGCGATCCTCAAGATCGTCTCGACCAACATCTGCGGCTCCGACCAGCACATGGTGCGCGGCCGGACCACCGCGCCCGAGGGCCTCATCCTCGGCCACGAGATCACCGGCGAGGTGATCGAGACCGGGCCTGGTGTGGAGTTCATCCAGGTCGGCGACCTGTGCTCCGTGCCGTTCAACATCGCCTGCGGACGCTGCCGCATGTGCAAGACCGGCAACACCGGCGTGTGCCTGAACGTGAACCCCGACCGCCCCGGCTCCGCCTACGGCTACGTGGACATGGGTGGCTGGGTCGGCGGCCAGGCCGAGTACGTGGCGGTGCCGTATGCGGACTGGAACCTGCTCAAGTTCCCCGACAAGGATCGGGCGATGGAGAAGATCCTCGACCTGACCATGCTGTCGGACATCTTCCCGACCGGGTTCCACGGTGCGTACACCGCCGGCGTCGGGCCGGGCTCGACGGCCTACATCGCGGGCGCCGGGCCCGTCGGCCTCGCGGCCGCCCACTCGGCGCAGCTGCTCGGCGCCGCCGTCGTGATCGTGGGCGACCTGATCCCGGAGCGCCTCGAGCAGGCGCGCAGCTTCGGCTGCGAGACGATTGACGTCTCGAAGGGCGATCCAAAGGATCAGATCGAGCAGATCCTCGGCGTGCCGGAGGTCGACGCCGCGGTCGACGCGGTCGGCTTCGAGGCCCGCGGCCATGGCGCCGACGCGGACCACGAGGCGCCCGCGACCGTGCTCAACTCGATCATGGACGTGACGCGGGTGGCCGGCAAGCTCGGCATCCCCGGTCTCTACGTGACCGGTGACCCGGGCGCCGTCGACGACGCCGCCAAGGTGGGCTCGCTGTCGATTCGCATCGGCCTCGGCTGGGCGAAGTCGCACGCCTTCACGACCGGCCAGTGCCCGGTGATGAAGTACCACCACGGCCTGATGCAGATGATCCTCAGCGACAAGGCGCAGATCGCCAAGGCCGTCAACGCCACGGTGATCACCCTCGACGAGGCCCAGCAGGGCTACGAGGACTTCGACAAGGGCGCCGCCAAGAAGTACGTCTTCGACCCGCACGGCCTGGTCAAGGCCGCCTGACCTCTGACCGCCGGCGCGCCGCGGCTCGCGGGGCCGCGGCGCCGCCTGGCGCCGGTCCATAGCCTGAGCGGCCATGCAGGCCGTTCGGGATCAGCTCGCGGCGCGCTGGAGCACGCTTGCGCCGGTGCTTGCGCTCGTCGTGCTCGTCGTCACCTGGGGCGCCGAGCCTGGCGGAGCAGCCCTGGTCGTCGTGAGCCTGCTGCTTGCCGCGGCGGTCCTGTCGGCTGTGCACCACGCCGAGGTGGTGGCGCATCGGGTGGGCGAGCCGTTCGGGTCGCTGGTCCTCGCAGTCGCGGTGACCGTGATCGAGGTCGGGCTGATCGTGACGCTGATGGTGTCCACCGACAAGGCGACGGACACGCTCGCGCGCGACACCGTCTTCGCGGCGGTCATGATCACCTGCAACGGGATCATCGGGCTCTCGATCCTGCTGGGCGCGCTGCGCGAGCGCACCGCGCCCTTCAACGCGGAGGGTTCCGCAACCGCGTTCGGGACCGTCGTCACGCTCGCCACTCTCTGCCTGGTCCTGCCCACGTTCACGACGAGCGCCACCGGGCCGGCAGTTCTCCTCCTCCCAGCTCGCGTTTGCCGCCACGGCGTCCGTGGTGCTGTATGCGCTCTTCCTCGTCGTTCAGACGGTCCGCCACCGCGACTACTTCCTGCCGCCCGGCGAGCAAACGAGCGAGGACGAGCACGCCGCGCCGCCCTCACACGCCGAGATGCTCCGCAGCCTCGGGCTGCTGCTGGTCGCTCTCGTCGCCGTGGTCGGGCTTGCGAAGACCGCTTCGCCGGCGATCGAGGACGCGGTCGATGCGGCGGGCGCTCCGCAGTCGGCGGTGGGCGTCGTGATCGCGCTGCTGGTGCTGATGCCCGAGACACTCGCCGCCGGCCGCAACGCCCGCCGCAAACGGGTCCAGGTGAGCTTCAACCTGGCCTACGGGTCGGCGATGGCGAGCATCGGCCTGACGATCCCCGCGATCGCGATCGCGTCGATCTGGCTCGACGGACCGCTCACGCTCGGGCTCGGCTCGACCCAGATCGTCCTGCTGGTGCTCACGTCGGTGGTGAGCGCGCTCACGCTGCTGCCCGGACGGGCGACGCTCCAGGAGGGTGGGGTTCACCTGACGATCCTGGCCGCGTTCCTGTTCCTGGCCGCGCAGCCGTGAGGCGGCTTCCCGGCCTCACCCCTCCGCCGGCGGCTGTATACATCTGCCTGGATTCGTTGGCGAGGGCACTCCCGTAAGCAGTAGCGCAACGACAGCCGGCGAGGCCCGCGGAGGTCTCGGCCTGCCGATCGCGATCTTCGCCTCGGCTCAGTTCGTGATGGTGCTCGACAGCAGCGTCATGAACGTGTCGATCTCCCAGATCGTCGAGGACCTCGACACGACGATCCAGGGCGTGCAGCTCGCGATCACGGCCTACACGCTGGTGATGGCGGCGCTCATGCTCGCGGGGGCCAAGCTCGGGGACATACTCGGGCGCGAGCGAACCTTCGCCCTGGGCCTCGTGATCTACGGCATCGGCTCGCTGACGACAGCGCTGAGCCCCAACCTGACCGTTCTGCTGATCGGCTGGTCTCTGATCGAAGGCCTCGGCGCCGTGCTGGTCGTCCCCGCGATCGTGTCGCTGATCGCCGGCACCTACAGCGGCAAGCAGCGCGCGCTTGCCTTCGGGATCGTGGGCGGGGTGGCGGGCGCCGCCGTGGCCGCCGGGCCGCTGATCGGCGGCTGGGTGACGACCGAGTTCAGCTGGCGCTACGTCTTCGCGGGCGAGACGCTGATCGTCGCCGCGATCGTGCTCATGCGCGGCCGCATCCCGGCCGTCGCGCAGAGCGAACGCAAGCCGAGGCTCGACCTGGTCGGCGTCGCTCTCTCGGCACTCGGCCTCGGCCTGGCGGTCTTCGGGATCCTCAAGAGCAGCCAGTGGGGCTGGGTCGAGCCGCTCGGCGCCCTGACCATCGGCGACACGGAGATCACCCCGTTCGGATTCTCGGCCGTCCCCTTCTTCATCCTCGCCGGCCTTGGCTGCCTGGCCGCGTTCGCCATGTGGGAGGAGCGATTGGAGCGGGAGGGCCGCGACACGTTGCTCGACCGCTCGCTCCTGAAGATCGATCAGCTGCGGGCCGGGCTCACGACCCTGATGATGCAGCAGCTGATCCTGCTCGGCACGTTCTTCGTCCTGCCCGTCTACCTCCAGGTCGTGCTCGGCCTGGACGCATTCGAGACCGGCAAGCGCCTGTTCCCGATGTCCGTGACGATGTTCGCGGCGGCGCTCCTCGGGCCCAGGCTTGCCTCCGGGCTGGCACCCAAGCGGGTTGCACAGGCGGGGTTGGTCGCGCTCGTGATCGCCTCGGTGGTCCTGCTCAGCACGATCGACGTAGAGCTCAACGACACAGGCTTCGCTATCGCCCTCGCGATCTTCGGTATCGGGGCCGGCCTGCTGCTCTCCCAGCTCGGCAACGTGATCATGTCGTCGGTCGACCCCGCCAAGACCAATGAGGCGGGTGGCCTCCAGGGGACGGCGCAGAACCTCGGCGCGTCACTTGGCACTGCGCTCATCGGCTCCATCCTGATCCTGACGCTCACGAACGGGTTCGTCGAACGGGTGGAACAGAACCCGGCGGTGCCGCCGCCGGTGCGCGAGCGCGTGTCCGAGCTTGCGGAGAAGGGCATCCCGGTCGTGCCGGTCGACGACGTCGAGCAGGCGGCACGCGACCAAGGGGTCCCCGCGGACCAGGCGGCGGCGCTCGCAGGCGACTACGGCGACGCCCAGCTGGACGGGCTCAAGCAGGCCCTCGGCGCGATCGCCGTGCTTGCGCTGCTCTCGCTCTGGTTCACGCGCCGGCTGCCGGGACGTTCCCTGGGCCGGGCGCCGCCTGAGTCGGCTTCTGGCGATCCGCTGTGAGTGATGGGCGCGGCTGGGTTCGAATCGGATGCGACGCCGCCGGACGCCCAGTTCGCTTCCTAGCCGACCGCGGACACGTATTTCGGGACTGACCGACCTCGCGCCTGCAGGGTTTTTCGCGGCGACAGTGCTGCCGGTGCCGGAGAGGGGTCGAGGGGTGAGCCGCTGCCAGGTGAAGCCGCCGGCGGCGAGAGTTCGCCCCCTCGCCCGGAACCGCCTGTCGGTGACGGCCACCCGTTTGCCCATCCCGGCTAGTGCTCCTCGTCCATTGCAATAGCGAGCAGCCTGGTTTGCGGACGAGTGGCGCGAATGGCCCACGAGCCGCCCTCTCCAGCGCATCACAAGGCGTGCCCTCGGACGAGCTTGATCGTGGAGCGCCGTCCGGCTAGGTTCGTCGTACCGGGGCACTCCAATTCTTAGGAGGTCGGGATGGCTGGTGTGGAGGCGTTGAATTTCGACTCACCGGATGAGACGCGGACGCCTGACAAGACACGCGTCGACGTGATTCGCGTTGGGGGCACGACCGCTGCGCGCATGACGTTCGAGCCGGGCTGGAAGTGGTCGGAGTGCGTCAAACCGGTCGTGGGCACCGACAGCTGCCAGGTCCGGCACGTGGGTGTCGCTCAGTCCGGCAGGCTCCACATCACGCACGAGGACGGAACCGAGGCCGACATCGGGCCGGGCGACGCTTATGTGATCGAACCGGGGCATGACGGGTGGGTGGTAGGCGATGAGACTTTCGTCGGCTTCGAGTTCGAGGCGCGCTCGGCGGAGGAATACGCGCGCTCGTAGACAGCGCGACCCGAGTAGGTTCTGCACCGGCGATCGAAGGAGCATCCATGTACGCACGCGTGGTCAGGTTCACGGACGTCGATCCGGATCACCTGGCCGGGCGCTTGGACGAGGTTGAGGCGAGCGAGGGACCGCCCGTGGACATCCCGGCCAAGGGCGTCCAGATCCTCCACGACCCGGAACAGCGCACCGCGGTCGTGATCCAGCTCTTCGAGACGGCCAACGACATATCGGCAGCGGAGGGCGCACTCGACGCGGTGGACCCGGCGGACACGCCAGGGACGCGGGCCTCGATCGATCGCTGCGAGATCAAGGCCGAGGTGGGGCCGCGGTAAGGCGCCGCCGCGCCGCACCATGCGCGTGGGCGGGCCAGCACGGAAGTGTTGGTTTGCGCGCGCGAAGCGGGAGGTCGGCCTGCGCTGCCGCCTTCCATCCAGAGCAGCACTTCGGTCCCCGTCCAACTCGACAGCGCGACACGGCCGACCGCCACCGCCACGTCGTCACGCTCACCCGCGCCGGCGCCCGGAAACTCAAGAGCGCCGCTCGTGCGCAACGGAAGGCAGAGGACGCACTCTTCGCCGGACTCGACGACGATCAACGAAACCAGCTCCGCGACCTGCTGATCGCACTACGCGACCGCCAGGACACCGCACACGCGGCCGGCTGCACCGGTCCCCCCAACAACCGCTGAGCCGCGCCCGCCGAACACTCAAGCCCACGGCCGGCGGCGTCCGCCCAAGCGACACGCGACCCAGCGCTCCCAGGTTTGCCTTACGAGCGGCAGCGTGGCCGTCGCTCGCGTTCCCGCCTGGCGCGCTTATGCGAGGTCAGGAGGATCCGGGGCCAGCGCCCACAGCGACCCGTCGCCCACCGGCCGACGAACAACGCGCCCCTCGCCGGTGGCCGTGATGAGCGCGGCCTCGACGCCGACCACATCAGGTACCGCGAGGTGCTCGGCCATCACGGCAGCCACCTCGGCCGTCGTCAGCTCGTAGGGGAGGGCGCTCAGGACCTCAACTGGGTCGTTGGCCGGCGGCCGGCGCGCGAGCGCGGGGTCCAGGTTGGCGATAACGACGTCATAGGCCTCGATCGGCTGAAAGCCACCCGCTTCCAGCCTTTGCGCGTCAGGCCCCTCGAAGACGAGCGAGGGCGCGGTGTAGCGCACCGCGCCGTCGGTGTTCGCCCCCCGGCCTTGGAAGTCGGTCGGGGATCCCGCCGCCGTGCGCGCACGAGCGCGGTCGCTCTCGTAGGCGGCCACCACCTCAGGATGGTCGATCCGCCCCACCACGGCGTCGGGATCCAGCCCCTCGACTCCCGCGAGCGCCGAGCGCAACCTGCCTGGGTCGTCCAGCGTCCCGGTCGTCGTGAACTGCGCAAACTGCAGCGCCCGCAGCGCGGCCTCCTCGAGCGGCGCCGCGGCCAGCCGCGTGGCCACGATCGCGCGGCAGGCGGGAGAGGTGGCGCTCAGCCGCGCCTTCGGTGTGATCTGAAACGGCATTCCGAAGCGGCGAAAACGCCCGTAGCCGAGCGCCGATCGCGTCGGCGTATAGCCGCGAGCGGCGTACTGGCCGGCGCTCTCGGTGAGCCCGATCATCACGAGTGTCCACCGCAGCTGCTCGCCGTAACGCCACCGCAGCGTCGTGTGCGCCGGCCAGGCGGAGTACGCCCACGGACAACCGGGATCGGTGAAATGGGTGATGTCGATCACCGCATGGATGGTCGCAGCTAGCCCCTGAGCCAAGGCAGCCAAGCTCACAGCGCCGCATCAGGAGCTATGACTTGCGTTCCTCCCCCGACGGCTCGCAACCACACCGGCTGACCGCATCTCGACAGCCAGACTGCTCCTCGCCCATGAACGCGAGCGTCTCCGCCGTAGCCTTACGCGCTCGCGCAACGGACGACCAGGGAGCGCGGTTGCCCGAGCGTCGCATCACCATCGCTTTGCGCGAGGAGTGACAGCCGTGCGGCTGGTGGGCTCCGCTGTCGCTTTCCATGCGAAGCGACACTCCTGTCGCGGAGCCCTCCCGCGTCCGCCACGGCAAGGGTGTGCCGCTGACCTGGCTAAGGCGCCGGTTTCGAAAGGTTCGCCCCCGGTGGCGTAGAAATGGAACCCCAACGGAACCCGGCAGGGCCTCGACAGCTCCCAAAGCCAAGTGGAGACTGGCGCGGGTGGATGGGCGCGGCTGGGTTCGAACCAGCGACCTCTCGCGTGTGAGGCGAGCGCTCTCCCGCTGAGCTACGCGCCCGGGAGAGGGGAAGAGTTTAGTCGCGACCGCATGCGAGAACAGACATTCATGGGGCGGGTATGGAGGGTCGTCAAGCGCACGCTTGTCTCGTTCTACGACGACCAGGCCACGCACCACGCCGCGGCGCTCACCTACTACTCCCTGATGTCGCTGTTCCCGGCCGCGCTGCTGGCGCTGTCGCTGCTGGGTCTGCTTGGGCAGTACCCCGAGACCTACAACGCCGTCATCGATTACCTCGATGATGTGGCGCCGGCGTCGGTCGTCGATCCGCTCGACCGCTCGTTGCGCACGGCGCTGCAGAGCAAGGGAACCGCGACGACCACGCTGATCGTCAGCGTGATCATCGCCTTCTACGGCTCGACCGGCGTGCTCGAGGCCGCGCGGCGGGCGCTCAACGTCGTGTTCGAGGCAGAGAACGGGCGCAGCTTCCTGCGTCGCAAGCTCATCGATATCGCGTCGACGGTGGTCCTGGGGACACTCGTCCTCCTGAGCCTCGTGATGGTGTTCGTCGGCGGGGAGTTCGCACGGGACATCTTCGGCTTCGTCGGTCTCGGCGACACGGCAGCGGACATCTGGAACGTCGTGCGCTGGCCGGGCGCGTTCGTGGCGGCGACGCTCGCGTTCGCCTATATCTACTACGTCACCCCGGACGTCGACCAGCGCGCTTTTCACTGGATCACGCCGGGGGCAATCGTCGGCGTGCTGAGCTGGCTCCTCGTGTCGATCGGCCTGTCGACCTACCTGTCGAGCATCGCCGGCGTGGGAGCGCTGTATGGCACCTTCACCGCGGCGATCGTGCTCGTCGGCTGGCTGTGGCTCACGAACGTCGCACTGCTCTTCGGGGCTGTGCTGAACGCCGAGATCGAGCGTGAGAAGGAGCTTTCAGAGGGCGTGCCCGCTGGGCACACCCTCAATCGGCCGGACGTTGGCGCATCGTGATCTAGGCCTTTGCGCCAGGTTCGAGCACACGTGCTTTCCGCCACAAATACCGGGGTACGCTGCCGAGCGCCAAGCACTCTTCAGGAGGTGTTCACTGATGAAGGGGCGTGTAAAGCTCGCGATCGGTGTGGCGGTGGTTGCGGCGCTCGCCGCTGCCGGGACGGTCGCGGTGGCGGGGGGCGGTGACAGCATCCGCGAGCGGCTGACGGGCTACGAGGAGGATCCGCTCGTGCTCTCGACGACCGGCGACGGAACGTTCAGGGCCCACATCAGCGACCGTCAGCGGACGATCGACTACAGGCTTCGCTACGAGGCCCTCGAAGGGGCCGTGCAGCAGGCGCACATCCACTTCGGCGGACCCCGGCAGAGCGGGGGCATCAGCGTCTTCCTCTGCACGAACCTGGGCAACGGGCCCGCCGGCACGCAGCTCTGCCCGGCTGCGCCCGCGACCGTCACGGGCACCATCCGTGCTGCCGACGTGATCGGTCCTGCCGGCCAGGGCATCGCCGCGGGCGAGTTCGCGGAGCTCGTCGACGCGATCCGTCACGGGGTCACGTACGTGAACGTCCACAGCGAGAAGTACCCGGGCGGTGAGATCCGCGCTCAGCTCGAGGAGGACGACGACGGCGGCCACGGCGACGACTGAGTAGGCGGCTCCGGCCCCGCCGCCCGGCGGCGGGGCCGTTCGGCCGTCAGGACGGAGGGATACTTCTGCGCCATCGAGGCGCGCAGGTATTCGTACGGCGAGCGGCGGGACCAGTTCGGAGAGCTGACGCTGCCCGATGGTCAGGGCCCGTTCCCAGTCGCGGTCCTCATCCACGGCGGGTTCTGGCGGGCGCGCTACGACCTCCGCCTCGAGGACGACCTCGTCGCCGACCTCGCCGGACGCGGCTGGGCCGCCTGGAACCTCGAGTACCGCCGCCTCGGCTGGCGCAGTCGCGGCGGCTGGCCGGCCACCTTCGAGGACGTGGCGGCCGGCATCGACCTGCTCGGTCGCCTCGAGGAGAGCCTCGACCTCGCGCGCGTGGTTGCCATCGGGCACTCGGCGGGGGGCCATCTGGCCTTCTGGGCCGCGGCCCGCCGCGGGCTGCCAGCCGGTGCCCCGGGCGCCGAGCCGCGCATCCGGCTGGCAGGTGCGGTGGCGCAGGCGGGTGTGCTCGACCTGCGCGAGGCCTCCCGGCTCGGCCTCTCGAGGCGCGCGGCCGAGTCGCTGATCGGAGGCTCTCCCATGAAATGGCCGGAGCGCTACGACGCCGCCTCCCCGATCGAGCGGCTGCCACTCGGTGTGCCGCAGCTCGTGGTCCACGGCGACGCCGACGACGTCGTCCCGATCTCGATCGCGCGCCGCTACTCCGAGCGCGCGGCCGAGGCGGGGGACCCGTGCGAGCTCGCTGAGCTCCCCGGCAGCGGCCACGACGAGCATCTCGACCCGTCGAGCGACGCCTGGCGTACCGTGATCGCGTGGCTGGAGCGGCAGTGACCGAGCGCGCCCGCGCCGAGCGGCTCGACGCGGACGATCCGCTCGCGGGCTTTCGCGAGCGCTTCGTGATCGACGACCCCGAGACGATCTACCTGGACGGAAACTCGCTCGGGCGACTGCCGCTCGCGACACGCGAGCGCACGAACGCGCTGCTCGACCAGTGGGGCACTGAGCTCGTGCGCGGCTGGGACGAGTGGATCGAACTGCCCCAGCGGGTGGGCGACCTGATCGGCTCGGCCGTGCTGGGAGCGAAGCCCGGCGAGACGCTCGTCTCCGACTCGACCACCGTCAATCTCTTCAAGCTGGCAGGCGCGCTGCTCGCCGAGAACCCCGGGCAGATCGTCGGCGACGCCGGCGACTTCCCGACGAACCGCTACGTGCTCGACGGGCTGGTCGAGCTCTATGGACGATCGCTTCGCCTGACACGCGAAGGTCTGGCCGACGTCCTGACAAGCGGAGAGGAGATCGCCCTCGTCTGCCTGTCGCACGTCGACTACCGCACCGGCGAGCTGCTCGACACCGAGCTGATCGAACAGCTCAGTCCCGCACCCGTGATCTGGGATCTCAGCCACTCGGCCGGCGTCGCGCGGCCGAAGGGCATCCGCTACGCGGTGGGGGCCACCTACAAGTACCTGAACGGCGGCCCGGGCGCACCCGGCTTCCTGTACGTCCGCGAGGACTCGCTCTGGCCGCACGTGAGCCCGATCAAGGGCTGGTTCGGACATGAGCATCAGTTCGAGATGGGCGAGGACTACGAGCCGGCGCGCGGCGTGCGCCGGTTCCTGACGGGCACGCCGAACGTCCCCGCCCTGGTGGCAATCGAGGAGGGCGCGAAGATCGTCGCCGAGGCCGGCAGCGACCGGCTGCGGGCGAAGGCCGAGGCGCTCACCTCCTACGCGGCGGACCTTCATGACGAGTGGCTTGCGCCGCTCGGCTTCGAGCTGTGGAGCCCGCGCGATCCGGCCCGGCGCGGCGCCCACGTGAGCGTTCGCCACGACCAGGCGTGGCCGATCTGCCGGGCGCTGATCGAGCGCGCCAGAGTCATTCCCGACTTTCGCGAACCCGACCTGATCCGGCTCGGGTTCGCCCCGCTCTACACGCGCTTCGTCGACGTGCACGAGGCGCTCGATCGCCTGCGCGGGCTGGTCGAGCGCGGCGACTACGACACGGCGATCGCGCGCTCGCGCGTGACCTAGAGCGCGACGATCGCGTCGATCTCGACGTCGGCGCCCTTCGGCAGCGCCGCCACGCCGATCGCGACGCGGGCCGGCGGGTCGTCCTCGCCGAAGAACTGGCCGTACACCTCGTTCACGCGCGCGAAATCGCCCATGTCGGTCAGGTAGACCGTGCAGCGCACAGCCTGTGCGAGCGACGCGCCGGCCGCCTCGCACACCGCCGAGAGGTTCTCGAGGCAGCGGCGCGCCTGACCCTCGATGTCCTCCTTGACGAGCTCGCCGCTCGACGGATCGAGCGGGACCTGGCCCGAGCAGAACAGGAGCGAGCCGGTCCGGATCGCCTGGCTGTACGGGCCGATCGCGGCGGGGGCGTTGTCGGTGGACACGGGCACTCTCAGCGCCATGGCGCTCCTCTCGGTCGACGGCTGCGGGCGGAGGTTATTCGTGCGCGCTAGGCTTGCAGGCGGACCGTGCTAGGCGGGGAGGTAGCGGTGCCCTGTCACCCACAAGCCGCTCTAGTGGGGCTGAATTCCCAACTGAGGGATTCTGCTTTCGGGGTCAGTACGCCGGACAGAGGCGTCGATGGCCGGGTCCCGCGCGGCGAGCGCTCGCGAACCAGGTCAGGTCCGGGAGGAAGCAGCCTTAAGCGATACCGCTCGTGCGCCGCGGAACAACCTGGCCGGAGTCGAAGATCGGCGGGCACGCTCGGAGGCGGGTTTCGAAGAAGGGTGCACGGTCCACTTTCATCTCTCATGGCCGAGGCGGACAACTTGCAGCTCGCCCGCACCCTGGTCGAGCTGTGGAACGCAGGCGACTTCGAGGGCGTCGTGGACCTCTACACGGAGGACGCGGCGATGATCGCGGGGCCGGAATGGCCCGATCAGGCCGAGTACCACGGCCGCGAGGGCGTGCGGGCCAACATCGAGCAGTGGCGCTCGGTGTGGGAGTCGGCTCGGATCGAGGCCGAGCGCATCGAGGCGCACGGCGACCAGGTGGTTGCGAGCGGCGCCTGGATCACACGCGGGCGCATGAGCGGCATCGAGGGTGACATGCCGTTCGTCATCCTGCTGACGCTTCGAGGTGGGAAGATCGCAGTCCTTGAGTGGTTCACAGACCACGACGAAGCCGTCGCCGCCGCTCGCGCAACCTGACCTCGACGTCCTGCGCGTCGTCGAGCGCCGCGTGCTCTGGCTCGCCACCGCGATCGTCCACCACGCCAACCGCGTGCGCGAGACCAGCTCGGGCGTGAAGGTGGGCGGCCACCAGGCCTCGAGCGCGTCGATGGTGAGCCTGATGACGGCGCTCTGGTTCGCTGACCTGCGTGCGGAGGACCGCGTGTCGGTCAAGCCGCACGCGTCGCCGGTCCTGCACGCGATCAACTATCTGCTCGGGCAGCTCGACCAGCCGTATCTCGAGTCGCTGCGCGAGTTCGGCGGCCTGCAGAGCTACCCGAGCCGCACCAAGGACCCGGACCCGGTCGACTACTCGACCGGCTCGGTCGGAATCGGCGCGACGGCGCCGGTGTGGAGCGCGATCGCGCGCCGCTACCTCGAGTACCACCGCCTCGAGGCGCCCCCGATGGGCCGCCAGATCGCGCTGCTCGGCGACGCCGAGCTCGACGAGGGAGCCGTCTGGGAGGCGATCGCCGATCCCTGGGTCGCGCATCTCGGCGAGGTGCTCTGGGTGGTCGACCTGAACCGGCAGTCGCTCGACCGGGTGGTGCCGGACATCGCCTTCGGCCGGCTCGCCGGCATGTTCGAGGCGGCCGGCTGGCAGGTCATCACCGTCAAGTACGGGCGCCTGCTCGACGAGCTGTTCGCGCGCCCGGGTGGCGACGCGCTTCGCCGGCGCATCGACGAGATGCCCAACGAGGAGTACCAGCGGCTGCTGCGGGCGGATGGGGCCGAGCTGCGCGAGCGCCTGCCCGGCTCCGACGCCGAGCTCGCGAAGCTCGTGGCCGAGCTCGACGACGCCGAGCTGCGTGCCGGCTTCCGGGACCTCGGCGGGCACGACCTCGGCAAGCTGATCGACGCCTACCGCGCGGCCGACCACGACCGCCCGACGGTGGTCTTCGCCTACACGATCAAGGGCTGGTCGCTGCCGATCGAGGGCCACCCGGAGAACCACTCGGCGCTGCTGACGAACGAGCAGTTCGCGGAGCTCGCGGCCGAGCTCGGCACGGACGACGCGCGCCCCTGGGAGCGCTTCGAGCCGGGCAGCCCGGAGGAAGAGCTCTGCTCCGCCGCGGCCGTCGCGCTCGCCCGCGAGGAGCCCACGCCGCACGAGCCGCCGCCCGGTCCCGGCCGCGCTCGGCCGCGTGCACCGCGGCCAGGAGTCGACGCAGCAGGCCTTCGGGCGCTTCTTCGTCGACCTCGTCCACGAGGCGCCCGAGGTCGCCGAGCGGGTGGTGACGGTGAGTCCGGACGTGGCCAGCTCCACCAACCTCGGTGGCTGGATCAACAAGGCGGGCATCTGGTCGGTGGGGGAAAGGCGCCACTGGTTCGCCGACGACACGCAGACGCTCGTGCGCTGGAAGGAGACACCGGGCGGCGGCCACATCGAGCTCGGCATCGCCGAGACCAACCTGGTGGGCCTGCTCGGCGAGCTCGGCGTGACCTGGAGCCGCTACGGCCAGCCGCTGTTCCCGATCGGCACCATCTACGACCCGTTCGTCGGCCGCGCCCTCGAGCCGTGGTCGTTCGGCATCTACGCGGGCGGCCAGTCGATCCTCGTCGGCACGCCATCCGGTGTCTCGCTGGCGCCGGAGGGGGGCGCGCACCAGTCGATCGTCACGCCCTCGATCGGCATCGGGCAGCCGGGCTGCAGCGCCTGGGAGCCGGCCTTCGGCCAGGACCTCGAGTGGACGCTCCTCTATGCGCTGTCGCGGCTCGGCCGGCCGGGCGGCGAGTCCGCCTACCTGCGGCTCTCGACGCGTCCGGTCGACCAGGAACTCGCGGGCGGCGACACGAGCGACGAGCGCCGCCGGCTCGTGCTCGCCGGCGGCTACCCGCTACGGCGCGCCGAGGAGAGGCCGCGCGTGACGCTCGTCGGGATGGGCGCCGTCATGCCCGAGCTGATCGCCGCCGCGGACGAGCTCGGCGACGGCGTGGACGTGATCTGCCTGACGAGCGCCGACCTCCTCTTCCGCGCCCTGCGCGCCCGCGCCGGCTTCGGCGAGCACCCGACGGAGATCCTCGACGAGCTGCTGCCGCCCGAGCGCGCCGCGCCCATGGTGACGGTGCTCGACGGCGACCCCAACGCGCTCGCCTTCCTGGCGACGGTGAACGGCGTGCCGCTGACGCCGCTCGGCGTGAGCCGCTTCGGCCAGTCGGGCGACCTCGAGGACGTCTACCGCCACCACGAGATCGACGCCGAGACGGTGATCGGCGCCGCGCTGGACCTGACCGGCTAGGTCGTCTTCACGACGAGGACGGAGCAGCCCGCCCTGTGGGTCACGGTGTTCGGCACGCTGCCGAGCACACGCCGCTGCATCCCCTTGTTGCCGATCACGAGCACGTCGGCGCCGCAGCGCTCGGCCAGGCCGACGAGCACCTCGGCCGGGTCGCCCTCCTCGATCATGGTGCTGCAGTCGATGCCGCTGGCGCGGAGCGTCGCCTGGGCGCGCTCGAGCTGCTCGGTCAGCCGCGCGGCCGGGCTCGTGGCCCACTGGATCTCGAGCGAGGACCCGCTCAGGTTGGCGGGGCCGCCGTCCTGTGAGTCGCTGAAAGCGCTGATCAGGACGAGCTTCGCGTCGTAGCGACGCGCCATGTCGGCGGCCGTTTCGACGGCCTTGCTGGCGGTATCGGAGCCGTCCGTGCCGACGGCGACAGTCGAGATCATGCGCGCGAGTATCTCCGGGCCGGGGCAGCCTGTCCACCGTCCGTCGCGCAGCTAGCATGGGCGACCGATGCTCTCGCTCTACCGCCGCCACCGCCCGCGCACCTTCGATTCGGTGGTCGGCCAGGAGCACATCGTCAAGACGCTTCGAAACGCCATCGAGCTCGACCAGGTCCATCACGCGTACCTGTTCGTCGGCTCGCGCGGCACGGGCAAGACGTCGATGGCGAAGCTCCTGGCCTGCGCCCTGAACGCCGAGGGCGGTCCCAGCGCCAACTTCGACCCGGACAGCCCGGCGGCGCGCGCGATCCTCGGTGGGACATCGCTCGACGTGGTCGAGATGGACGCGGCGTCGAACAACTCGGTCGACGACATCCGCGAGCTGCGCGAGAACGTGGCGCTCGCGCCGATGCAGGGTGGGAGTCGCGTCTACATCCTCGACGAGGCCCACATGCTCTCGACGGCGGCCTGGAACGCGTTCCTCAAGACGCTCGAGGAACCCCCGCAGCACGTGGTCTTCGTACTCGCGACGACCGAGGCGCACAAGGTGCCCGCCACGATCGTCGACCGTTGCCACCGCTTCGACTTCCAGCGCCCCTCGCTCGAGCAGATCGCGGGCGTCGTCCGGCGCGTGGCCGCCGAGGAGGACATCGAGATCCCCGACGCCGCAGTCGGCATGCTCGCCCGGGCCGCGACCGGCTCGTTCCGCGACGCGCTCGGCACGCTCGAGCAGCTCGTGACCTACGGAGGCAAGCAGGTCGAGCTCGAGGACGTGCTCGACATCCTCGGAGTGGCGGACGCGGAGATGGTGCTCGCCGCCGGCGAGGCGCTGGCGACGCGCGACCCCAAGGAGGCGCTGCTCGGCGTCCAGCGGCTGTCCGAGTCGGGACGCGACTTCACCCAGTTCATGCGCGATCTCTCCGCGCACCTGCGCCACCTGTTCGTGGTGCAGACGCTCGGCGACGTGCCCGACTCCTTCTCCGTCACGGCCGAGCACGGCGACCGCCTCGCCTCGCAGGCCGAGCGGCTCTCGCAGGGCGAGATACTGCGCGCGATCGACTTCCTCGCCAAGGCGCTCGCCGCGGTCAAGGACGGCTCCGAGCCGCGCATGCAGCTCGAGATGGCGCTGCTGAAGGCGACCCAGCCGCAGGCCGACCTTTCGCTACAGACGCTGATCTTCCGCATCGAGCAGCTCGAGCGGCGACTGGGTGGCGAGGCTGTGACCGAGTCTCCCGCCGAGGAGTCCGCCTCTTCCCCGGCGCCGCAGGCCGCGCCGCAGCGAAGCGGCGGCGGTTCCTCCGCCGCCGTGGCCGTCGAGCCGCGTGAGGAGGAGGCCCCTCAGCCGAGCGCGGCGCTCGAGCTCGAGCAGATCAAGGCGCTGTGGCCGGCGGTGGCGGACGCGGTCGGTGAGGAGAACGGCATGCTGGGCGCGGCCGTCGGGGCCGCGCAGCCGGCCGCGATCGAAGGCGACACGCTGACGGTCGCGTTCCCGGCCGACGCCGCCTTCGTCAAGAAGAAGGCTGAGGCCAACAGAGACGTGCTGGCCGCTGCTGTGCGCGGCCTCACCGGACACTCGCTCGCGCTCACCTTCGAGTTGAGCGAGGAGGCGAGCGCCGGGGCGCAGTCCACACTCGACCATGAGCAGCTCATCGAGCGCCTGCGCGCGGAGTTCGGCGCGGAGGAGATCTTCGACGAGCCCGAGGAGGAAAGGCAGTAGCGATGGGTCAGCCGAACATGAACCAGATGATGAAGCAGGTCCAGAAGATGCAGGCCGACATGGCGAAGGCTCAGGAGGAGCTGGCCAACGAGACGGTCGAGGCGAGCGCCGGCGGCGGCATGGTCACGGTGAGGATGAGCGGCGATCTGCAGATGCGCGAGCTCCGCATCGACCCCGAGGCGGTCGACCCCGAGGACGTCGAGATGCTCCAGGACCTGGTCCAGGCTGCGGTAAACGAGGCGATCCGCGCCGCCCAGGAGCTCGCCGCTTCGAAGATGAACGCCGCCGCGGGCGGCCTCGCCGGGCCCGGTGGGCTCGGCGGCCTGGGCCTGCCGGGCTTCTGACGCAGCGCCGGTCGCGAGTGGTATGTGAGCCGGGCGTCATCGGGTATGCCTGACCAGGGATGCCCGAGTCACGTTCCCTGAGACCGCTTGGCGGTTGGGACCTCGTTTCCCGCGGCAGGTTCGAGGCGCGCCACGACGGCCATGTTTGGACCGTCGACTTGGACTACTTCGATTTCGGCGAGAAACTGCATCTCTACCGCGACGGGGTCGAGGTCGATGTGCAGAGATCGCCGGCGAAGTTCGCCCTGGACCAGAGCGCCACGATCCGGGCGGCGATGGGTCTGCTCGGCATGCGACAGGTCGAACTCGTGGTCAAGGGCGAGACGACCACGCTGACGCCCGTCGACGGGACGGCTGAAGCATGGCGGCTCCGGTTGGCACGCGAGCGTCCCGAGACCAGCCGCCTGCTCGGCGCGATCTCGTGGGTCGTGCTCGTGGCGGCGCTGATCTACGAACTGCCCCAGCTGGTCGCCTTGATCGGCGACGTCGTGGGCGCCGACTTCGAACCGCCGTTCACCCTGCCGGGACCGGTCAACTTCCTGCTTGGGCTGGCGGCGCTCGCCGCTGCCTTGGAACGAGCGCTGCGTTTCAAGAGCAACCGCTGGCTTGGCTAGCCCCTCGCGTCAGCGCGCCTGGCGCGTCGCGGCGGAGACCGTCTTCACAACGTAGATCACGGCCAGTACGAAGAAGGCGGCGCCGATGACGGCGCGCACCTGATCCTCCTCGAGCGGACCGCGTTTTGCGACCGGCCCGGAGACTCCGTCGGCGACTTTCTGGCGCCAGCCTTGGAGCCCCGTCTGGCCGAGTTCAGTGGCCGTGGTCATCTCTTGTCTCCTTTGATCGCGGGCAGGGTCCTCCCCGGTTGCCCAGCAGCGCCGGCCTCACACACACGAGGAGCTGTCAGCGACGGACCGGATACCTGAGGTGGAGGGCGCGGCGTCCCTGCACTACGACCGGGTCTTCGAGCAGCAGGTGTCCGCGGTCCAGCTTGGAGAAGTACGGCACACCCTCGCCGAACAGCACCGGTACGAGGCTGACGCTTACCTCGTCCACCAGGCCGAGGTCGAGTGCCTGCTGGGTGACATTGGCGCTGGCGATCGTGACGTCCTTGTCGCCGGCGATCTCCCGCGCCTTGGCTATCGCCGCCTCGACCCCGTCGACGAAGGTCGTGCTTGGCCAGCGCTCGGCGGCGTCCGCGGGTGGGCTGTGTGTGACCACGACGACCGGCGCCCCGACCGGATGGGCGTCGTTCCAGCCGCCCGCGATATCGAACAGGCGCCGGCCGGAGACGAGTGCTCCGGCGTTCTCGGTCAGGTCTCGCAGCATTTCCGCGCTCGCCTCATCGACATCGAATGAGATGTTCTCGTTGCCGCTCGGCACGGATATCTCTCCGGCCCCGTACCAGTCGAACAGCTCGCCAGGCTGGTCGTCGGGGGCGGCGATGTATCCGTCCAGGGACATCGTCATGTGCGTGAAGACCTTGCCCATCGTGCGCCTCCTCGGTGTCTGATGCCGTCTTCCCTATAACCGTCCGGCGGCCCCGGAACTAATCGCTAGGGCGCTTCGCGCGCGGCCGGTTCCAGCACCCAGCGCGCGAAGTCGGCCGGCGCGACGTTGCTCCCGCACAGGATCGTGGTCACGCGCCGGCCGGCGAACCGCTCGGGGTCCTCGAGGACGGCGGCGATCCCAAGGGCTGCGGATGGCTCGACGACAAGGCCCGCATGCTCGTAGAGCGCGCGCATCCCGGCCTTGATCGAGTCCTCGTCTACGAGCACCACATCGTCGAGCACGACGAGCAGGTCATCGAGCACCTCGGGGATCGGGCAGCGGCCGGCCACGCCGTCGGCGATCGTCTCCATGTGGTCTGTCTCGACCACCGTTCCCTGGCGCCACGACAGCGTCATCGCCGGCGCTCCGAGCGGCTGTATTCCGATCACCTGCACGTGCTCGGCGAGCGAGCGCATGACATAGCCGACGCCGCTCGCCATCGCTCCGCCGCCGAGCGCCACGAGCACGACGTCGAGCTGCGGATCGTCCCGGATGAGCTCGACTCCGATCGTGGCCGCGCCCTCGCAGGTCGCGAGGTCCAGGCTGTCCTCGACGAGGTAGGCGCCGTCCGCCTCGGCCAGCTCACGCGCGCACAGCCGGGCGTCTTCTATGTCCTCGCCTTCGAGCCGCACCGAGGCGCCTAACGCCGCGATCCGGCGTAGCTTGAGCGGGTTGGCGCTTCGCGCCGCCACGACGGTGACCTCCAGGCCTCGCCGCGTGCCGCTGTAGGCCAGCGCCTGGCCGAGATTGCCGGCGCTCGCGCAGATCACGCGCGACGCGCCCTGTGTGCGTGCCGCCGCCGTCACTGTCTCCGTGCCGCGTCCCTTGAAGCTGCGGACCGGGTTGAGCGTCTCGACCTTCAGCGTCAGCGGGCACCCGAGCGCTTCGCCGAGCGGCGCGCACGGCAGCGACGGCGTGTCGAGAAACACCGGATCGATCTCGCCCACGGCATCACGGACGCGATCGAGCCGCAACCGAACGTGGTCGAGGGCCATCAGTCCCAGAAGTCCTCGAATCGCTCGGTGTCGCCTCCTTCGGGCTTCCGGCCACCGATGCAGATCACGTCGAGGCCCTCCGGGCCGGCTTCGAACGAACGCACCACTGCAGGGGCGACGCGCAGCACGTCCCACGCCGCCAGCTCGATGACCTCGTCATCGAGCTTCGCCCGGCCGGACCCGGCGACCACGACGTAGATCTCCTCCTGCACGCGATGGCGGTGACCCCACGGCATGCGGCCGCCCGGGTCGTAGGTGAAGCGGCTCACGCCGAGCTCCGGGCGATTTCAGGGCCTCCCGCGCGAAGCGCCACTGCACTTGAGCGTCCTGCGGGCTCACATCGCGAAGATCGTCGAAGTTCTTCTTCGTCCAGTCGGGCATCGCGAAACTGTCGCAGCCACGCGCCTCGATCAGCGCCAGCCGCTGACGCCCTCCCCGCCGACCGGGTCGTCCGGCGGCGGGCCGAGCGCCGCGATGCGATCTCGTGCCGCCTCGAGCTCGGCCGGGTCGTCGCCGCGCAGCAGGTCGTAGTTCTCCTGCCCCGCCGGGTATGCGCCGACGACGGTGAAGCCCGCCCTCGAGCTCGCGCGGCGGTGGCCGGTGCCGGCGGGCAGCACGAGGACGTCACCGGCGGACACGTCGAACGACTCTCCCTGCGGTCCGCCGAGCTCGAGCGTCGCCTGGCCGGCGACGACCGCGAGCGCTTCGTGCGAGGTCGAGTGGAAATGGTGGAAGGGGAACACGCCGTTCACCCACGAGCCGCCCCAGCCGTGCTGTGCGAACAGCTGCCGGGCCGCGTCGGCGCCGGCGGTCGCATCGTCGACTCCGTGGTAGATCAGGACCGGGAAGCGTGGGTTGTTCGGGATCCGGTCCCCGGGCGGCGCCTGCCAGGTCTCGAGTTGCATGGATGCGTGATACCCATCGACACGACATGCACCTCGAGCTCGTGACCGTGATCGTCCCCGAGTACGACGAGGCGATCGACTTCTTCGTGGACCGGCTCGGGTTCGAGCTGGTCGAGGACTCGCCGGCGCTGACGAACGACGGCCGGCCGAAGCGCTGGGTGGTGGTGCGCCCGCCGGGAGCGGCGACCGGTGTGCTGCTGGCGCGTGCCGACGGGGACGAGCAGCGGGACGCCGTCGGCGCTCAGTTCGCCGGCCGGGTGGGGCTGTTCCTGCGCGTCGACGACTTCGACGCGGCGTACGAGCGCATGACTGCGGCCGGGGTCGAGTTCGTCACGCAGCCGCGCGTGGAGCCATACGGCCGCGTGGCCGTCTTCGCGGATCTCGCCGGGAACCGCTGGGACCTACTGGGGCCCGCGTAGTCAGGCTGGGCGCCGGCCCCAGACCTGGTGGATCCGGGCCTGGTGGAAGACGCGTTCGGGGTCGCGGGCGGCACGCTCCACGTCGGCGCGCAGCTCGTCGAGCTCAGCTGCGGTCGCGGCTCCGCTTGCGAGCATCGGCTTGCGCATGTTGTCGACCAGCTCGGCGAGGAAGAGCTTGTCCTCGACGGCGGACATCGGGTTCTCGACCGTCGTCTCATGCACGTCCGCCAGTCCGACCGAATCGAGCAGCGCGGGCAGGCGCGGCCCGATCGTCGGGTCTCCGCCGTGGGCCCGGACGGTGGCGCTGTACACCTCCTGGAGGCGGTCCAGGGCCGGCGCCGGCGGATCCGAGCGCAGGGTGCCCGTGAACAGGTCCTCGACCGCCACCCAGCCGCCGGGGCGAACCGCGGCGCGCATCGCGCGCAGCGCCGCGACCGAGTCGGGCAGGTGACTGAGCAACAGGCGGGCGTAGGCGAGGTCGAAGCTGTCGCGCTCGGGAGGCTCGCTCGCATCGGCGCGGGCGAACTCGGCCTGGACTCCGGCCTGCTCGGCCGAGCGGCGTGCGATCTCGAGGGCGTCCTCGTCGATGTCGACTCCCACGACCCGCCCGCTCGGACCGACCCGGCGCGCGAGCTCGAGCGACACCTGGCCGTCCCCGCAGCCCACGTCGAGGCAGCGCCAGCCGGGCTCCACCGCAAGCCGCGCCAGCAGAGCGCCGGTCGCCGCAGCCATCACGCGCGCCTGCCGCGCGAGGCGATCGGCGTCCGCGCGACCACCGCTGATCGTGTAGGCGGGCTGATCCGCGGCCACGTCCCGGGACCGTACCGGCCTCGAGCCGGGGCCGCCCGGCGCCACGGCTAGCCTTGACGACCCGTGTTCGCCGCACCGGTCAACCGCCTGATCACCGAGCTCGCTCGCCTGCCCGGGATCGGCCAGCGCACCGCGCAGCGGCTCGCCTTCCACATCCTCAGCGCGTCCGAGGAGGAGGCGCTCGGGCTCGCCGACGCCATCCGCGAGGTCAAGGCGACCGTCGGGCAGTGCGAGGTCTGCTTCAACCTGGCGACGGAGCCGACCTGTCGCATCTGCCAGGACGAGCGGCGCGAGAGCGCCACGATCTGCGTCGTCGAGCAGCCGAGCGACGTCATCCCGATCGAGCGCTCCGGCGAGTTCCAGGGCCGCTACCACGTCCTCGGCGGCGCGCTCTCGCCGATCGACGGAGTCGACCCCGAGGACCTGCACATCTCCGAGCTGCTCGGGCGCGTCGACAACGGCGGCGCAATCCGCGAGGTCGTGATCGCCACGAACGCGACCACGACCGGCGAGGCCACCGCGCTCTATCTCGCCGACGCTCTCCGCGAGCGCTCATCCGACGTCGTCGTCACGCGCCTGGCGAGCGGCCTGCCGGTCGGCTCGGACCTGGAGTACGCGGACGAGATCACCCTCGGCCGCGCCTTGCGCGGCCGCCAGGCGATCTAGCCGTCGTCAGTCGCGGATGACGCCGCCCACGTAAGTGACCGGGGCGGTGTTCGGCTCGCCGTACACCGAGCAGATCGCCCGCGGGACCGTGCCGACGTTCTCCCATTCGGTCTTCACGTGCTTCGACCAGCCGCTCTGGCTGCCGAGCGTGACGCCGAAGATGCTGATCGCGCGGCTGACGGACCTGGCCTCGCCGCTCGAGATCCACTCGGTGCTCTTCGGAGCGACGATCAGCTGATGAGCGCTGTCGGCGGTGTGGCAGCTGCCGTCGAGCACGCTCGCGGCGTCGTCGTACTTCTTGTAGTACGAGCCGCCCACGTGGTGGCTCGTGCGGAGGACGCGCGTGAGGTCCTTCGGGCCGCGGTTGCAGTCGTCGCCGACGAGGTAGAAGTAGTAATAGGCAAAGCGCGTCTGGACGTAGCGCGAGAAGGCGCCGGGGCCGGGCGGGCGGATGATCGAGCCGCGCTCGCCGACCGTCGTCTTCGTGACAGACGTCTCGCCGCGCGCCTCGAAGCCGCTGCGGCCATAGGCCACCGCTCCGCCGATCGTCGAGTCGGCCTGCGAGCCGGTCGCGTAGTAGAAGGTCGAGCGGAAGCCGCCCCACTGGTGGAGCTGACCGACGCGCGTGTAGCGGTAGTAGTTCTTCGAGCGCACCCACTCGCAGTCAGAGCGTTCCTGGCTCGCGAGCGCCTGCGTGCTCGTCGTTCCCCGGTCCCAGGGGTGCAGCGGAAGGCGGGGCGAGGTGGACGCATGGGCGACCCAGCGCCCGTTCGAGAGCTTGCGGGTGAAGGGCAGCACGGCCTTGCCGGCCTCGGTCTTGACGAGCAGCAGCAGGTTGACCGAGCCGTCGTTGCGCGCGGCGGCGCGGCGCAGCAGGGGCGTCGGGCGCGTCGTGACGTCGAAGTCGCCGTTGCGAACGGTGGCGAAGCCGACGGTCTGGAACGCTCCGCGCTTGCTGGAGGCGCTCTGGTCGAGGAAGACGGTCGCCGTCCCCGTGACGGCCGACGACGAGAAGGCGCCGGGCGGCGGCGCGACGCTGCCCTCGATCAGCTGCGGGGCGGCGGAGGCCGGCGCGGCGCCGGCGGCGAGTAGCCCGAGCGCGAGGGCGGGGAGGGCGAGGCGGCGAGTCATCGGTGTGGAGATCTCCTTCAGACGCTAGGTTTTTCCATCATCCCCCTAGGGGAATCTCAAGAAACCTGATGGGTTACGCGCGCACAGCAAGGGGGATGGGCCGTCGAGCGGCCCTCGCGCTTGCCGCAGTTTTCGCGCCGACGCTCGGGCCCGGCGTGGCCGCCGCTCAGGCGCCGCCCCCGCCGCCGGGGGCGACCGAGGAGGAGATCGACAGCTACCTCGATCAACTCGACGCGCAGACGCCGGTCGAGCCGGCGCCGGTGCTCCCCGAGGCGCCGACGCCCGAGGAGCAGACGGACATCGACGCCACCACGGACGACGAGCCCACGCCGGGTCCGCCGCCGCCTCCGGAGCCGCCCGACCCGCCCGAGCCGGCTCCGGTCGCCCCGGCGCCCGTCGAGCCGGCGCCCGTCGAGCCGGCGCCTGTCGAGCCGGCGCCCGTGACAGAGCCGCCGGTGGAGACCCCGCCCGCCGAGCCCACGCCGGCGCCGGTCCCGGCTCCCGAGCCGGTCGTCCCGCCGCCCCCGCCTCCGGCGGTGACGGCGCCCACCAGCCCGCCCGTGGGAGAGCAACCCACCCCGCCGGCCGCCCCCGAGCCGCCCGTCACGGCGCCGAGGCGCGTGCAGCCGCCGCCCGCCCCGCCGCCGGCGCCCGTGATCGAGCCGGCGCCGGCAGCCCCGCCGGCCGAGCCGGTCGTCGTGGAGGCCGTGCCGGCCTCCGCTCAGGCTGAGGCGCCCGCGCCCCGCGCGGACGCCTCGAAGGGCGTGCACGTCGTGCGCGCGGGCGAGTCGCTCTGGTCGATCGCCGAGGATCTGCTCGGCCCCGGCGCGTCGACGGCGGAGATCGCCCGCGCGGTCGAGCGGCTGTGGGAGCTCAACGTCGAGCGGATCGGCAGTGGGGACCCGGACCTGATCGTGTCCGGGCAGCGCCTCGCCATCCCGCGCGGGCTCTAACCCTCGACGTCACGGCGGCGCAGCAGTGCGACGCCCGCCGCGAAGGCGATCCCGATCCAACCCAGCAGCGCGAGGGTCGCGAGCTGCGGGTTGAGCAGGTTCGCCTCATCGAGGCCGACGGCTGCCGGGTCGATGCCGCTCGCGGCTGTCGGGAGCGCGACGAACGGGCCGAAGCGACCGACCTCCGGAACGATCGCGAGCACCATCGGCTCCAGGACGAACATGGCCACCAGCACACCCACGATGGCCGCCACCTGGTTGCGGACGAGCGCGCCCAGCGCGACGCCGAAGGCGCCCACCAGGGCGGCGAGCCCGGCGCTCCGTGTGACGTACTCGGTGAGCTCGCCGGCGTCCGGGCCCGGGAGGTCCCGCACTCCGACGAACACGAGCCCGACGACCGTCACCGCCGCGGAGATGAGGAGCGAGAGCACCAGCCCCGCACCCGCGAAGGCGACGGCCTTCGCGGCGAGGAAGCGCAGCCGGTCGGGCGCCGCGAGCAGAGCGCCGGTGATGGTGCGATGGCGCCATTCGCCCGTGATGCCGATCACGGCCAGGATCAGGATGAACGCGCTGCTGAAGTCATTGGCGAAGATGTCGACGAAGACGTCCTGCGGCTCTGGATCGGACAGCACGCCGGTGAGGACCGTCACGAGCAGCGACAGGCCGCCGGCGACGGCGGTCAGCGCGACGAACGTGCGGGTCGTGCGCAGCTTGATGAACTCGGATCGGAGCAGGGTGGTCATGCCGCCTCCGCGGTGAGGTCGAGGAACGCGTCTTCCAATGAACGGCCGGTGGCGATCAGCTCCCGCAGCGCGATTCCCTCGCTTGCGGCAAGCCGGCCCACCTCGTCCGGGGTCATCCCGGGAACGACGAGCGCGTCGGCGCCCTGGCGCTCGACCATCCGGCCGCCATTAGTGAGCACGGCCGCGAGCCGCTCGGGCTCGCCGCTGCGCACGCGCGTGGCGGAATCGGCGCCGTCGCCGCCCAGGACATCGTCGAGCCGGCCGCTCGCGCGGAGCGCTCCGGCGGAGATGACGACCACGTCGTCCGCGCTCAGGGCCAGCTCCGACAGCAGGTGGCTCGAGACGAGCACCGCGCGGCCGCGGGCGGCCTCGGCGCGCAGGAGGTCGCGCACCCAGCGGATGCCGGGCGGGTCGAGCCCGTTGGTGGGCTCATCGAGGATCAGCACCTCGGGATCGCCGAGCAACGCAGCGGCTATCGCCAGCCGCTGGCGCATGCCCATCGAGTAACCCTTCACGCGCCGGCGCCCCGCGCCGCTCAGCTCGACGAACTCGAGCACCTCGTCGACGCGCGACTCGGGATGGTCGCCCGCTGCGGCGAGCACGCGCAGGTGGTTGCGCCCGCTGCGGCCGGGGTGGAAGCTCGCGTCCTCGAGCACGGCACCCACGTGCCTGCTCGGGCGCTCGAGCTCCTCGTAGGTTCGGCCGTCGAAGGTGCCCTCGCCCGAGTCCGGATGCACGAGCCCGAGCAGCATGCGCAGTGTGGTCGACTTGCCGGCGCCGTTCGGCCCGACGAAGCCGGTAACCCGGCCGGCGTTCACCTCGAAGGTGAGGTGGCTCACGGCCTGGACGGATCCGAAGCGCCGGCTCAGGCCTCTTATCTCGATTGCAGCCATGCCGCCAAGCTAGGCCGCACGGCGCCGCCAGACATCGGTCTCAGGAGTGGATCTGGAGGTCCGTCTTCAGGATGAGCGCGGTCGCACGAGCCCGACGTCGTAGGCGTGGACGACCGCCTGCACCCGGTCGCGTAGACCGAGTTTGCGCAGCACCGAGGAGACGTGCGTCTTCACGGTCGCCTCGGTCAGCACCAGCCGCGAGGCGATCTCGGCGTTCGACAGCGCGAGGGCGACGAGCCGGAGCACCTCGAGCTCGCGCTCGGTCAGCTCCTCGAGCATCTCGGGGGTGGGGCCCGGGTCGGGGAGGGCGCCGGCGAAGCGGTCGAGCAGCCGCCGCGTGGCGCTCGGCGCGAGCAGTGCGTCGCCGGCCGCCACCACCCGTACGGCGTCGACGAGCTCCGGCGGACGCACGTCCTTCAAGAGGAAGCCGCTGGCGCCGGCGCGGACGGCGGCGAACACGTACTCGTCGAGGTCGTAGGTGGTGAGCACCACCACGCGGGCGCTGCTGCCGGACGCGGCGATGCGGCGCGTCGCCTCGATCCCGTCCATGACGGGCATGCGCACGTCCATCAGCACTACGTCCGGCTCGAGTCGCTCGACCAGCTCGACCGCTTCGGCGCCGTCGCCGGCTTCGCCCGTGACCTCGATGTCCTCGCGCGCGTCGAGGATCATGCGGAACCCGCCGCGGACGAGCGCCTGGTCGTCGACGATGACGACGCCGATGGTCACCGAGCCGCCTCGAGAGGCAGCCGTGCGTGGACGCGGTAGCCGCCCTCCGGCATCGGACCGGCCTCGAACGTGCCCCCGAGCATGGTCGCCCGCTCGCGCATCCCGACGAGCCCGTGTCCGCCCTCCGACAGGGCAACCGACGGCCGGCCGTTGTCGCGCACGTCGACCTCGAGCGCCTCCGGCCCGAGCCGCAGCACGACCTCGGCGCGGGTGGCGCGGGCGTGACGGAGCGTGTTGGTCAGCGCCTCCTGGACGATGCGGTACGCGGACAGGTCGACGCCGGCTGGAACGTCACCGTCACCCTCACGGCGCATCACGACGTCGAGCCCGCCCGCGCGCAGCGGCTCGGCGAGCTCGTCGAGCCGCTCGAGTCCGGGCGCCGGCGCGTGCTCGGCTCCGTCACCCGCGGGCCGCATCGCGCCGAGGAGGAGCCGGAGCTCGCGGAGCGCGTCGCGACCCGTGTGCTCGATCGAGCGAAGCGCGTCGCGCGCCTGATCGGGGTGCTCGTCGAAGACGTCGTCGGCTGCGGCGGCCTGGACCACGATCACCGACACGGAGTGCGCCACGACGTCGTGGACCTCGCGTGCGATCCGGGCCTGCTCGTCCGCGACCGCGCGCCGGGCCTCCTCGTGGATCACCACCCGGCGGTTGCGCGCCGCCTCGCCGAGCGCCCAGGCGCCTACGCCGAGCCCTATCGCAAAGACGGCGTCCTCCGCGGTCGTTGCGAAGAAGTTGATCGAGGCCACCGCCGTCAGCAGCGCGAGGCCGAACAGCGAAACCCGCGGTGGCAGCACGGAGGCGAGCGCACCGACAGCGAAATAGGCCCCCAGCGGCATCACCGAGTCCGGCGAGATGGCAAGCACGGCCAGGCTGACGAGGAGGGACACCGCCGTGACCGGGAGCGGCTCCGTACGCCGCCAGCGCAGCGCGATCCCCTGCACGACGGCGAGCGCGAGCAGCAGGAGGACCACGCCCGTGGGGGCGCCGGAGTCGGATTCTCCCAGCGCGATGAGCACGTAGAAGAGCCCGACACCCCATGGGACCGCCACGTCGGCGAACCCGCGCAGGCCCGTGGCTTTCCAGGGCAGCCGCATCCCTCGATCGTGCCCGATCGCCGCGGCGGCCGCATCCGTCGGAGGTATGAGGCGCCTCGGCCGGGCGTAGCATGGGCGGGTGACCACTCGCATCGTCCGCGCCGCCTGCCCGCACGATTGCCCGGACACCTGCGCGATGCACGTGAGCGTCGAGGACGGCCGGGCCGTTGCGCTCGCCGGCGATCCGGACCATCCGATCACGGTGGGCTTTCTGTGCGGCAAGGTCTCGAACTACCTCGACCGCGTCTACGCCGACGAGCGCATCCTGCACCCGCTGGTCCGGCGGGGACCGAAGGGCGAAGGCCGCTTCGAGCGCGTCGGCTGGGATGAGGCGCTCGACCGTGTCGCGGGCGGCCTCACGCGCGTGCGCGAGGAGTACGGCGGCGAGGCCATCCTGCCCTACTCGTACATGGGCACGCAGGGCCTGGTGCAGGGCAACATCATGAGCGCGCGCGTGATGAACGCCCTCGGCGCGACGGAGCTCGAGCGGACGATCTGCGCGACGGCCGGCAATGCCGGGACGAAGCTGGCGCACGGCATTTCACCGGAAGTCGATCCCGAGGAGTGGCCGCACGCGCGCTACGTGCTCGTCTGGGGCTGGAACCCGATGTCGACCGCTCCGCATCTCTGGCGCAAGCTGCTCGACGCCCGCAAGGCCGGCGCGCGGCTGGTGGTCGTCGACCCGTTTCGCAGCCGCACGGCGCGCGTGGCGGATGAGCACCTGCGCCCGCTGCCGGGCACCGACGCCGCGCTCGGCATTGGGATGATGCGGGCGATCGTCGACGCCGGTCTCCAGGACGAGGACTGGTGCCGGGCCTATACGGACGGATACGACGAGCTGCTGACGCGGCTGGACGACTTCCCAGTCGAGCGCGCGGCCGAGATCAGCGGCGTCGACGCCGACACGATCGCGCGGGTGGGCCGCGAGTTCGCCTCGACGCGACCGGCCCTGTTGCGCCTCGGTGTGGGCGCGCAGCGTCATCTCGGAGCGCCCGCCGCCTACTCGACGCTCGCCTCTCTGCCGGCACTCACTGGCGCGTGGCGCGACCGCGGCGGCGGCTGCTCATACGTCCCAAATGCGACCGCCTCGGCCGTGTCCGGGTCCGCGCTGCAGGGCGCCGAGCTGCGACGAAGCCCGGGGCGGACGATCAACATGTCCCAGGTCGGCGCAGCCCTCACCGACGATTCGCTCGACCCGCCGCTGAAGGCACTCGTCTGCTGGAACTCGAACCCGGCGGCGATCGCACCCGATCAGCAGCAGGTGCTGGCTGGGCTGCGCCGCGAGGACCTGTTCACGGTCGTGCTCGAGCAGTTCATGACCGACACCGCTGCGCACGCCGACGTGGTGCTCCCCGCAACGACGCAGCTCGAGCACCGCGACATCGTCTTCTCCTGGGGCCACCACTACCTCACGTGGAACGAGCCGGCGATCGCGCCGCTCGCCGAGGCAAAGCCCAACACGGAGATGTTCCGCCTGCTCGCCGCGCGGCTCGGCTTCGACGACCCGCTCTTCCGTGAGACCGACGAGGAGCTGATCGACCAGCTGCTCTCCGGCTTCGAGGAGGGCGACCTGCGCGAGCGCGGTTGGACGAAGATCGATTTGGGCCAGGGGCCGACGCCGCACGCCGAGGGCGGTTTCTCGACGAGGTCCGGCAAAGTCATGCTGCACGCCGACTACGTAGCGCCGGCCGAGGTCGCCGACGAGGCGCTCGCCGAGCGCTTCCCGCTCGCGCTCGTCACGCCCAAGACGCACCTCTTCCTCAACTCGACGTTCGCGAACCAGCACCGCCAGCACTCGGCGCAGCCGCAGCCCGAGGTGGTCGTGAGCCCGGCGGACGCCGGCGCGCGCCGAATCGAGGACGGCGCAACCGTTCGGGTCTGGAACGAGCGCGGCGAGTTCACATGCGCGGCGCGGGTCTCGGACGATGCGCGCCCGGGCGTGCTCGTCGCGCCGATGGGCTGGTGGAACCGCGACTACGAACGCGGCCGCAGCGCGCAGGTGACGACGTCGCAGCGGCTCACCGAGGTGGGGAACGCGCCCACCTTCAACGACAACCGCGTCGAGATCGAGCCGCTCAGCGGATCAGGCCGTAGTCGCGCTTGACGGAGAGGATGCGGCCGACGGCCCGGTCGAGCCGTGCCCGCGAGATGCGCCCGGAGCGCACGGCCTGAAGGACGGCCACGTAGGCGGCCTGCTGATCGCCCGGCGGCCCTGAGATGACCAGCATGTCCGCGCCCGCCCGAACCGCGTCGACGGCGGCGTCGGGAACCGTGTAGAGCGCCGTGATGGCCGGATCGGCGAGATCGTCGGTCAGCGCGACACCCTCGAAGCCGAGCTCGTCGCGCAACAGCCGGGTCGCGACGGCCGGGGAGAGCGAGGCGGGCACCGTGAAGTCGCTGAACGGGTAGAGCGCGTGCGCGAGCGTCACGCCCGGCACTCCGGCGCCGATCGCCGCCTCGAAGGGGATGAGGTCGCGCTCACGCAGCTGATCGAGCTCGAGTCCGACCGTGGCTGGTCCGTCCTGGGTCGCCTGGTCGGCCGAGCCGAGACCGGGGAGGTGAGCGGCTGAGCTGAACATGCGCGCCCTGCGATAGGCCTCGACGGTGCGGCGCGCGTAGGCCGCGACCTCCTCCGGGTCGTCTGAATAGACGCGCTCGCCGAGAGCCGAGCCCGAGCCGAGGCCGACGTCGATGTCCGGCCCGAGCACGCCCGTGACCCCGAGCCGGCGCAGGGCGCGACCCGACGCAAGCGCCTCGGCGGCCGCCTCGGTGGCGGACGCCAGGTCCGCCGGCGGCGCGGACGGCGGCAGTCCGGGCAGCGAGTTGAGGTCGCCGCCCTCCTGCCTCGTCAGCACGAACGGCGGGAAGTGCCGGGCGGCGCGGGCGGTCGCTCTGAACGCCGCGGTCAATGCGGCCAGCTGCGCCTCGTCGGTGTAGTTCTGCCGCGCGACGACGAGCGCTCCGAGGTCGAACCGGCGCAGCCGGCCGAGGATGTCCGCGCTCGTGTCCGTGCCGTCGAAGCCGAGCGCGAACAGTTGCGCGACCTTGCGCTCTACCGGCAGCCCTGCGAGCAGCTGTGCGATCGCGCGCGGAAGCGATCCGTCCAGCGGCTGTCGCTCGGCGCGGGCGGCGGGCGGTGGCACGATCCTCGCGAGGAACGACACGCGGGCCTTCGGCTCGTCGCGGCCCGCCTGCGGCAGGGGTCCTCCGCCGGGCTCGTCCGACTCGCGCGCACCCAGCACGGCACCCGTCACCGCGGACGCCACGGCGAGCACGACGAGCAGTGCCAGCAGCAGCTGACGTCGCCGGGCCGGATCCGCGAGCACGGCGGGAACGCTAGCCGCCCGGGCCGCCCTCGGCGGCTATCTTTGCCGCGGTGGCACCGGTTGCGGCTGACACGGTGGTGATGAAGTTCGGCGGCACCTCGGTGGCCGATGCCGAGCGCATCCAGCGCGCCGCCAAGCGGATCGTCACGAGCGCCGAGGAGGGCAACAGCGTCGTGGCGGTGCTGTCGGCGCGCGGCAAGCACACGGACGAGCTCGTCTCGCTGGCGCACGAGGTCTCGCCGCGCCCGCACCCGCGCGAGATGGACATGCTGCTCTCGACTGGAGAGCGCGTCTCATGCGCGCTCGCGGCGATGGTGATCAACGACCTCGGGCACGAGGCGATCTCGCTGACCGGCTCGCAGGCCGGGATCGTCACCGACAGCGGCCACACCAAGGCGCGCATCCTCGAGGTCAAGGCGCATCGCATCCGCGCCGCGCTCGACGACGGCAAGATCGTGCTGGTGGCGGGCTTCCAGGGCGTGTCGCAGGCGTCGCTCGACGTGACCACGCTCGGTCGCGGCGGCTCCGACACCACCGCCGTGGCGCTTGCGGCGGCGCTGGGCGCCCACGTGTGCGAGATCTACACGGACGTCGCGGGCGTGTTCAGCGCGGACCCCCGGATCGTGCCGGAGGCGCGCAAGCTGCCGGTGCTGACCTTCGAGGAGATGCTCGAGATGTCGGCCAGCGGCGCCGGTGTGCTGCAGCTCCGCTCGGTCGAGTACGCACGTAATCACGGCGTCACGATTCACTGCCGCTCAAGCTTCGACGACGGACCCGGTACCGTCGTCCAGGACGAGGACCAGACGATGGAACGACCGCTTGTCACAGCCGTGACCCACTCGACCGCCGAGGCGCGCGTCACACTCACCGGCCTCCCCGACGTGCCCGGCATCGCCGGCCGCGTGCTGACCGCGCTGGCCGACGCCAACATCAACGTCGACATGATCATCCAGAACGAGGCCGAGTCGGAGGGGCACGGGGCGGACATGTCGTTCACCGTGCCGCGCGAGGACGTCGATGTCGCGCGCTCGTCGCTCGAGGCGCTCAAGGAGGAGCTCGGCTTCGGCGCCGTCGCCACCGACGAGCACATGGGCAAGGTGTCGGTGGTCGGGGCCGGAATGAAGAGCCATCCCGGCGTCGCGGCCAAGACCTTCACCGTGCTCGGCGAGGCGGACGTCAACATCGAGATGATCTCGACCTCCCCGATCAAGATCTCCTGCGTCGTGCGCGAGGAGCATGTCGAGACCGCCGTCAAGCGGCTCCACACAGCCTTCGGGCTGGGCGCCGACGACGTGCTCCCCGAGGACGTGACCGGCGTCCACCGGCCGAAGGTGGCCTGATGACATCGGTGCGCACCCGGCCGAGCCGGGTGCTTCCGCAACGGCCGCGCGTGGCTGTCGTCGGCGCCACGGGCGCGGTCGGCTCGACGATGCTGGAGGTGCTCGCCGAGCGCAGCTTCCCGGCCGACGAGGTGGTTCCGTTCGCCTCCGAGCGCTCGGCCGGCCGCACGCTGCCCTGGGGCGGCGCCGAGCTCACCTGCGTGGCGCTCTCCGACGAGGCGATCCAGGGCTTCGACATCGCGCTGTTCTCCGCCGGCTCCGGCGTGAGCGCCGAGTGGGCGCCGCGCTTCGCCGAGGCGGGCGCCGTCGTGGTCGACAACTCGTCGCAGTGGCGCATGCACGACGACGTGCCGCTCGTCGTATCTGAGGTCAACCCGGACGCCCTCGGCGACCACAAGGGCATCGTCGCCAACCCGAACTGCACGACCATGCAGACGGTGGTGGCGCTCGGCCCGATCCTGCGCCATGCGGGCATCGAGCGCGTGGTGATGTCGAGCTACCAGGCCGTGTCCGGCACCGGCCAGAAGGCGGTCAACGAGCTGGCCGAGCAGGCTCAGGCGGTGGTCGCCGGCAGCGAGCTGCCGCAGCCCGCCGTCTACCCGCACCAGATCGCGTTCAACGTGCTGCCGCAGGTCGAGACCTTCAAGGACGGCGACGACTACACGACCGAGGAGCGCAAGTGCATGCGCGAGACGCGCAAGATCCTCGGTCGCGACGACGTCGGCGTGTCCGCCACCTGCGTGCGCGTGCCCGTCTTCACGGGTCACTCCGTCTCCGCGAACGTGCAGACGCGCGAGCCGCTTTCACCGGAGGAGTGCCGCGACCTGCTCGCCGCCGCACCGGGCCTGACCGTGATCGACGATCCCGGCAACGCGTTGTACCCGACCGCGCTCGACGCGGCGGGGCGCGACGACGTCCTGGTCGGCCGCATCCGCCGCGACCCCTCGCACGAGCGCTGCCTCAACCTCTGGATCGTCGGCGACAACCTGCGTAAGGGCGCCGCGACAAACGCCGTCCAGGTGGCGGAGCTGCTGAACGTGCGCGGGCTGCTGCGGGCCGCGCCGGCGGCTTAGTTCTCTTCGACGCACGCGTCGGCAGCGACCGAACGACAGCGATAAAGGGGTGCGCCCCGACCGGCCGGCGTCCACCGACCCGACTTGATGTCGCCACACGACACCAAGTCGGCCCGGTGCCGTCGGGCCGCGGACCAGGACCGGTGGGTCTCGTAGGCTTCAATCAGGGGGGCCACCGTCGTAGGACGCGTACGAGGAGCGAAGAACCGTGAGCGAGCAGACGCCGGCCATCGACTACAAGAACCTGCCCACCCCTAGCGAGGGCTTCCTGGTCACCCACTTCATCACGGTGCGAAGCGTTGCTCGGTCGCGCGCCTTCTACTCCGATGTCCTTGGCGGCGAGGTCGTGCTGGAGGAGAACCCGTGCATGGTCAAGCTCTCCAACTCGTGGCTGATCATGAACCCAGGCGGTGGCCCCACCCCCGACAAGCCCGGCATCTCGGTCGTCGACCACGAGCCCGGCAACACGGTCTCCAGCTTCCTGAACCTGCGGGTCGCCGACATCCAGGAGTGCTATGAGCAGTGGAGCGCAAAGGGGGCCGAGTTCGTGACGCCGCCGATCGATCGCGGCGCTGAGATCCGCTGCTACATGCGCGACCCCGACGGCTACCTGATCGAAGTCGGCCAGGCCACCGGACTGCTCGAGGGCAGACTCGCCAAGAAGCGACCCGAAGACCTACCGGGCTAAAGGCACGCATGTAAGGGGGCTGGTCAGCGCACCGCTCTCTTCACCAGGGCGACGATCTTTGCCTCCTCGGCGGAGGTCAACTCCTTCAGCGCGAAGGAGGTCGGCCACATGGCGCCTTTGTCGAGGTTCGCCTCGTCGCTGAAGCCGACCGTCGCGTACCTCGATTTGAACTTCTCCGCGCTTTGGAAAAAGCAGACGACCTTGCCGTCCTTGGCATACGCGGGCATCCCGTACCAGGTTTTCGGCGCGAGGGCTGGCGCGCTGGCTTTGATGATCGCGTGGAGCCGCTTGGCCATGGTGCGATCCGATCCCTGCATCTCGGCGATCTTCGCGAGTACGGTGCTTTCCCCGTCCGCCTTGGCCGCTTCCGCCTTTAGCTCTTGAGCGCGCTCCTTCATCGCAGCTCGTTCCTCGGCCGTGAATCCCTTGGACTTCTTGCCGCTCGCGGTGGTGCTCTTGGTGGACTTTTGAGTGGCCTTCCTTGCGCTCATCGATCCCTCCTGGGCAGGCGCTCACGGGTTCTGAAGGTGTCTCGTCGGGCCCAAAGATACGTGCGGCTCGGCGACCGGTGTGTTTCTGTAGTTAGAGCGCCACCCGCGCTGGAGGGCCTCAGCGCGCCCGCCGCCGCCGCGCCGGTGCGCGGCCCGGCGGTTGCTGCGGCGGTGGCCCGACGTCGGGCGCCTTCCACGTGCGGGTCTGCGGCTTGCCGGCCTCCACGCGGATGAGCTCGTCCCCGTGGCGGAGCTCGAGTGGCTCGCCGTCGACCACCTCGTAGGTCACCTCGTTATGGCGGATGTCGACGCGCAGGCGCTGGCCCCGCCACACGAGCCGGAAGCACAGCCGCGCGATGGCGGGCGGAAGCCGGGGGCGGAACATCAGGCCGCGGTGCGACACACGCCCGCCGCCGAAGCCCGCCACCGCCGCGACCCATGCGCCCGCCAGCGAGGCGATGTGAAGGCCGTCGCGCGTGTTGTGCTCGAGGTCGGCCAAGTCCATCAGCGCCGCTTCCCCGAAGTAGTCGTACGCGAGCTCGAGGTGGCCCACCTCCGCGGCCACGACCGCCTGCACGCATGCCGACAGCGACGAGTCACGGACCGTGATGCCCTCGTAGTAGGCGAAGTTGCGCGCCTTCTCCTCGGGCGTGAAGCGGTCGCCGCGCGTCATCAGCGCCATCACGAGGTCCGGCTGCTTCACCACCTGCTGCCGGTAGAGCTGGGAGTAGGGCGCGTGGAGCAGCAGGGGGTACTCGAAGGCGCTGAAGTCGGGCACCGCGTGACCCAGGAAATCGGCGTCCTGCGGGTGCACCTTCATGCGCTCGTCGTAGGGCACGTGCATCGCGCTGGCGGCATCGCGCCATGCCGCGATCTCCTCGTCATCGACGCCGAGCGCGGAGGCCTCATGCTGATGCTGCGCAGCGAGGTTGGCAGCGTTGCGCAGGTTCCGCTCGGCCATCAGGTTCGTGTAGACGTTGTCGTCGACGACCGCCGAGTACTCGTCGGGCCCGGTCACGCCGTCGATGTGGAAGACGCCGTCGGAGTCGTGGTGGCCCAGCGAGCGCCAGAGCCGGGCGGTCTCAACCAGCAGCTCGAGGCCCGGACCGCGGGCGAACTCCTCGTCAGCCGTGATGCGCAGGTAGCGCAGCACCGCATCGGCGATGTCGGCGTTGATGTGGAACGCGGCGCTTCCCGCGGGCCAGTAGGCCGAGCATTCCTGACCGCGGATGGTCCGCCACGGGAACGCCGCGCCTTCCAGGTGGAGCTGGCTGGCTCGCTCCTTCGCGAGATCGAGGGTCGAATGACGCCACAGCAGCGCGTCGGCCGCCGCGTGTGGTGCCGTGAACGTGAGCAGCGGCAGCACGAAGGACTCGGTGTCCCAGAACGTGTGGCCGTCGTAGCCCGGGCCGGTCAGTCCCTTGGCCGGGACCGCCCGGCGCTCGGCGCGCGCACCGCCCTGCAGAGCATGGAAGAGGGCGAAGCGGACCGCCTGCTGAAGCTCGCTGTCGCCCTCGATCTCCACGTCCGCCCGGTCCCAGAAGTCGTCCAGGTACTCGCGCTGGCGTGTCACGAGCTGTTCCCAGCCCGTGCGCGTCGCGGACGCGATCGCAGCGCCGACCTGGTCGCGAACGGAAGGCAGCGTGCGGTTGCCCGACCAGCCGTAGGCGACGAACTTGGTGACGGTCAGCGAGCCGTCTGCCGGCAGCTCGCAGCTGGCGATCACGCGCGCGAGATCGGGTGCGATGTCGGAGTCCGTCGCCGTGCCATCGGGCCCCTCCACCAGATGATTCATGCCGGCAGCCATCCGCAGACCGCTCGCTTTCGTACAGTGCACGAGCACCGCGCGCATTCCATGCAGCTCCTGCTCCTCCGGGACCAGCGGCGCGGCGAGCACCTCGGCCGCACGTGGATCCCCGCTCCGGGGCGGCCCCGGTTCGTTGGCGGTGAGCGTCGACTGCGCCACCACGCGCAGCGGCGCGTCGTCGAGCACTCGCACCTCGTAACGGATCGCGGCGATCGAACGCTGGACGAACGAGACGAGCCGGGTGGAGCGGACCTCCACCTCGCGGCCTGATGGTGAGCGCCAATGGAGCTCGCGCGTCAACAGGCCGGCACGCAGGTCAAGGGTGCGCGTATGCGAAAGCAGCTCTCCGTAGCGGATATCGAGGGGCTCGTCGTCGACGAGCAGCCGGATCAGCTTGCCGTTGGTGACGTTGACGACGGTCTGGCCGTCCTCCGGATAGCCGTAGCCGGCCTCCGCGTAAGGCAGCGGGCGTGTCTCGTAGAACCCATTCAGGTAGGTGCCCGGCAGCTCATTCGGCTCACCTTCGTCGAGGTTCCCCCGTAGCCCGATGTGCCCGTTCGAGAGAGCGAACACGGACTCCGACTGGGCGAGCATGTCGAGGTGGAGCTCGCGCTCGGTGACCGCCCAGGGCTCGACGCTGAACGCGCGGTGCGTGATCACAGGAGCTCCTGGAGGTCCTCGACGACGACGTCGGCACCGTGCTCGGCGAGCGCCTCGCGCTGGCCGACCCGGTCGACCCCGATCACGTGGCCGAAGGCCCCCGCGCGGCCCGCCTCGACGCCGGCGAGCGCGTCCTCGTAGACGACCGCCTCCGCGGGGTCGGCGCCGAGCCGGCGGGCACCCTCCAGGAACGTGTCCGGGTGGGGCTTGCCCTGCAGGTGCAGCTCGTCGGCGACGTTGCCGTCGACGCGCTCCTCGAGCAGGTGGTCGATGCCGGCCGCCTCGAGCACGTCCTGGCAGTTGTGGCTCGAGGACACGACCGCGCGGCGCAGGCCCGCGTCGCGCGCGGCCTCGAGGTAGCGAACCGAGCCGGGATAGGCCTCGACGCCGTCGGTCTTGATCAGCTCGAGCACGAGGTCGTTCTTGATGTCGCCGAGCCTGGCGATCTCCTCGTCCGAGGGATGCATTCCGCGCGACGCGAGGAAGTCGCGCACCCCCGCCGAGCGCGGCTTGCCGTCGACGTAGGTGTCGTAGTCGTCGTGCTCGTCGAAGGGCCGCTCGTCGCCCTGCTCGCGCAGATAGGCGTCGAACATCTGCTTCCACGCACGGGCGTGCACCCTGGCGGTCTTCGTCAGCACCCCGTCGAGGTCGAAGAGGCAGGCCCTGATGCCGTCCGGCAGTCCAAGCATGGGCTGCCTTCTACCAGTTACCGCCGGGAGATCTCGCTGAGTCGCACCGTCGAAGACGCGCCGCGCTTGAGCCAGCGCACGCGCGCCGTCCCGGCGCGCGAGTCGACCGCCTCGACCTTGCCGATCTCGCCGGTGGTGCGCTTGCGGACGTGTCCCGGCGGCAGCTCGGTCGTGGTCTTCGTCACCGGGCGCTCCGGACGGGGGCGGCGTCGGGGCGCCGATGCGGCCTGCTCAGTCTTGGGAGCGTTTCGCGGACGGCGGTCGCGAGCCGGCTCCTCCTCGGAGTCCGGCTTCTTCAACACCTTCTCGAGCGGCACCATGTTCGCTCCGGTGCCCTTCGTCTCGCTGTCCAGTACCCACGTCTTTCCCATGCTCTCCATCGATGATAGAAGCCCGTGTTCGGAGGCTGCCGAGCTCGCGGCGCGAGCTGATTCCGAGCTTCCGGTAGATGTTGCGCGCGTGCGTTCGGACGGTCTCGATGCCGATCGTCAGCCGCTGCGCGATCTGCGCGTTCGTCCGCCCGTCGGTGAGCAGCTCGAGCACCTCGGCCTCGCGCGGCGTGAGCAACTCGGCCCCCTCGACGGCAACGCTGCCGCCGCCGGAGGCGGCTGAGCGCGGCAGCACGTGCATCCCGCGGGAGGCGAGGTGGATCGCGTTGATGATGTCGCGCGCCTCGGTCTCCTTCGACAGGCAGGCAGTCGCGCCGAACGAGAGCATCTGGTTGCACTCCGCGGCGGTCGGCCGGTTGGCGAGCACGACGATGCGGGTGTCGGGATAGGACTGGTGGAGCTGGTAGACCTGCGCGGGCGCCCGCAGCGTCCCGAAGTTGAGCAGCACGACGCTTGGCGAGTGGCGCTCGATCGCCGACTCGATCTCGTCGTGCGGCACGCCCTCGGCTACCAGCTCGAGGTTGGGGTCCTCCCCGATCAGGACACCCAGGCCGACCGCCACCAGATCCTCGAACTTCGTTGCGACGACGCTCGGCATAACGGCGGGTTACCCGCTTCTCACCCCTCTCATCCCCCCAAGATCACACCGGAAGGGTGGCGTCGCTGCGCCGGCGGCCGGGCACGCTCTGGTCAGAGACTTGATCAGGGCGTGACGCAAGGGGTACGACGCCAAGCGAGAAGCCGGCCGCGGGAGGCCGGCTTTTTCGCTTTCTAGGCGGCCGCCAACTGGGCGACCTTGCGCGCGACTTCCTTCGTCGAGACCACATGCTTGTCCATCCCGAGCTCCTTCGGCTCGAGGCCGAGCGCCAGGCCGACGGCCTGGGGCAGGTGCAGCACCGGGATGCCGAGGTCGCGCTCCACGAACTGGGAGGCCGCGGGCTGCTGCAGGTCGAGGTTCAGGTGGCAGAGCGGGCAGGGCGTGACGAGGGCGTCGGCGCCGGCGTCGATCGCGTCGGCTAGATGGCGTCCGGCCTGGCGCAGCGAGGTGGCGCGGCTCATCGTGATGATCGGGAAGCCGCAGCACTTGCGGGCGCCGGCGTACTCCACCGGCTCGCCGCCGAGCGCCTCGATCACGTAGTCGAGATAGCGATCGCGCTCGGGGTGGTCGGAGAAGCCGAGCCGCTTCGACGGGCGCACGATGTAGCAGCCGTAGAAGGGCGCGAGCCGCAGGCCGTCGAGCGGGCGCTGAACCTTCTCGCGCAGCGCGTCGAGCCCGATCTCCTCGACGAGGATCCACAGGAAGTTCTTGTTCCACCAGCCGGCTTCGCTCTGGTACGAGAGGCCCTCGGGCTCGAGGTGGGAGTTGACCTCGGCGCGGTAGCCGGCGTCGGCGTCGAGCCGCGACTGGCACTCGGACTGGGCGCCCTGGCAGGTCGAGCAGATGTTCATCATGCCGGCCGCGTCCTGGACGCCCTGAGCCATCGCGAACGTACGCGCGTTGAGCGCGTCCACGAGCTCCTGGTTGTGCTCTGCGAGCACGCCCGCGCCGCAGCAGTTGGCACGGTCCAGCTCGACCAGCTCGAGGTCCAGCAGCGGCGCCACCTTCGCGACCGAGCCGTGCAGCTCGGGAGTGAAACCCCGGGACACGCACCCGGGCCAGTACGCGAGCTTCACGACTCCTGACCTCCTTCCGACACGGCGGGTTGCTGCTCCACCGGCACGGCGCCGGGCTCATCGGCCTCTTCGCCGATGATGTAGAGGTTGAGCTCGAGGCGCTCGTCCTTCGACTCGATCTCCTTGATGATGCGGCGGACCTGCTTCTGATCCGGCAGCTTCGGGTGCATCAGGGCCTTGCGCACCTTGACCTTGCCGGAGCGGAGGCCGCTGACAACCGTGGGCAGGCTCTCGGTCAGCTGCTTGGCGCCGCTCGGGCGCAGCTGTCCCTTGACGAGCGATCCGTCGCCGAACGAGCGCGGCAGCAGCTGCGCCTCGTGCAGCGTGCCCCACTTCTCGATGATGTTGACGAAGGCCTTCTCGTGGCCGTAGCCGTTGTTCTCGTCCTTGATCTCGAAGTCCGCCGTCGCACGCCGGCGCAGCCGCATGATCTGGTCCATCGGCGCGACGTCCTTGGGGCAGACCTCGACACAGGCGAAGCAGTGGGTGCAGTCGTAGATCCCGTGCGGATCCTCGGCGAGGTCCTCGAGCCGTTCCCTGTGCTCGCCGTCGCGCGGGTCGCCCACGAAGCGGTAGGCCTTCGCGAGCGCGGCGGGGCCGATGAACTCGGGGTCGACCTCCATCGAGAGGCACGAGGAGACGCAGGCCCCGCAGTGGATGCAGGCCATCGCCTGGGTCACGTCCAGCATCGCCTCGGCCGGGACGATGTACTCCTGGTTCTCGGGCGGCTCCTCGGCGGGCAAGAGCCAGGGCGTCACGCGGCGGACCTTCTTCCAGTGGACCGCCTCCATGTCCGTGATCAGGTCCTTGATCACCGGCATGTTCCCCATCGGCTCGACGGTGATCGCGCCGTCGCGGGCGCGCTCCGCGGCGTCGCCGATGCGCGTGTTGCAGGCGAGCGCCGAGCGGCCGTTGATCTTGACCCCGCACGACCCGCAGATCGCGGCGCGGCAGGAGCAGCGGATCCCGATCGAGGCGTCCTCGCGGTCCTTGATCTGGAGGATCCCGTCGAGCACCGAGCGCTCGGGTGGAAGCTCGGCCTCGTAGTCCTTCCAGTAGGCCGCCTGCCCCGACTCGGGGTCATAGCGGCGGATCTTCAGCGTGTAGCTAGCCACCGTCTCAGTACGTCCTCTCCTGCGGCTCCCACTGGGTCATGGTGACCTCGGAGTAGGAGATCTCGGGTTCGCTGCCGTTCGCGGACACGTTGATGTGCTTGAGCCACTCGTCGTCGTTGCGCTCCGGGAAGTCGGTGCGGAACTGGGCGCCGCGGCTCTCCCTGCGCTCGATCGCGGAGATCACGATGCACTCCGCGTTGTCGAGCATGAACTGGAGCTCGAGCGCCCCGAGCACGTCCTGGTTGAAGACGGTGCCCTTGTCGTCGATCGAGAGGGTCTCCGCCTCCTCCTTGAGCTTGCGGACCTCGTCGAGCGCGATCTGAAGGCCGGCCTCGTCGCGGAAGACGGCGACGTACTTGTCCATCAGCTTGCCGAGATCCGCCTTGATCTCGGAGACGCGCCGGCCGCCGCCCTCACGCGCGACGATCGCTTCGATCGCGTTCGCCTCGTCGTCGAGCCTCGCGCGGCTGACCTCGGGGAAGTGCAGGTTGCGCACGGCGTCGGCGGCGTGGGCGCCCGAGCGGCGGCCGAATACGAGCGTGTCGAGCAGCGAGTTCGCGCCGAGGCGGTTGCCGCCGTGCACCGACACGCAGGCGACCTCGCCCGCCGCGTACAGGCCGGGGATCGGCGTCTGGCCGTTGATGTCCGTCTTGACCCCGCCCATCACGTAGTGGTTGCCCGGCTTGATGTGGATGGGCTCGCGCGTGATGTCGACGCCGGCGAAATCGCGGCCGACGTTGACGATCTCGCGCAGCGCCTCGTGGATGCGCTTGCGCGGCACGACCGTGATGTCGAGCGCGACCGTCCCGTCCGGGAAGCCGCGGCCCTCGTTGATCTCGGTCTGCTCGGCGCGCGAGACCACGTCGCGCGAGGCGAGCTCCATCTTGTTCGGCGCGTACTTCTCCATGAAGCGCTCGCCCTCGGCGTTGTAGAGGTGGGCGCCCTCGCCGCGGGCGCCCTCGGTGATCAGCAGGCCGAGCCCCGCCAGCGTGGTGGGGTGGTACTGGATCATCTCCATGTCCATCAGCGGCGCGCCGACTCGGTAGGCCATGGCGATCCCGTCCCCGGTGCAGATCAGGGCATTCGTGGTCGGGTCGTAGATCTGGCCGTTGCCGCCGCTCGCGAGGATCACGGCCTTCGCCCCGAACAGCTCCATCGTGCCGTCGCGGATGTTGCGGGTGATCGCGCCGGCGACGCGGCCGTCGTCGCCCTGGACGAGCGCGGTCGTGAACCACTCCTCGTAGCGGTAGACCGCCTCGTACTTCATGAGCTGCTCGTAGAGGACGTGCAGGATCGCCTGGCCCGTGATGTCGGCGACGTAGTAGGTCCGAGCCGCGCTGGCGCCGCCGAAGGCGCGCTTGCCGAGCCGGCCCTCCTCGTTGCGGTGGAAGGTCACGCCCCAGTGCTCGAGGTCGAGCAGCTCCTCGGGCGCCTCACGGCACATGATCTCGATCGCGTCCTGGTCGCCGAGGTAGTCCGAGCCCTTGACGGTGTCGAAGGCGTGCGACTCCCAGGAATCCTGCGGGTCGAGCGCCGCGTTGATGCCGCCCTGGGCGGCATTCGAGTGCGAGCGCACGGGGTGGACCTTGGAGATGATGCCGACGGATGCGCCCTTGGCCGCGGCGGCGAGGGCGGCACGCTGGCCGGCGAGGCCGGCTCCTATGACGAGGACGTCGTGCTGAGGCATTCGATCGGGCCCGCGATTCTATGGAACAGGGTCGGCGGGCTTCCGGTCAGGTCTCGGTCCAGGCGATCTCGTCTGGGCGCTCGCCAGTCGCGAAGAAGCTCGCCATGGCCGCCCGCGCGTCCGCAGCGGGCACGGCGGACTCCGGCGCGAACTCGGTCCAGGTCCCCTGGTAGTAGAAGACCAGCTCGTCTTCGTCGCTGCCGTTGCCCGCGCTGACGTAGTACGGCGGATCTCCGTCGGGGCCGTTGAACGACGCGACGCTCCTGTCCCGGCCGACCCCGATCCCGAGACTGCCGGCCTCGGGATCAACGAGTTCGACGATGAACGGCTCGTCCTCGCGACCGCGCTGCTCCAATAGATCGAGGCGGCGCTCGAGGTCTTCGAGCGAATCGACGGTGACCCTCTCCTCCGAGGGCGTCTCGGCGCCGTGGGCGGGGCCGTACACGAGCTCGAAGCGCATCGTTCAGCCGCCCCCCGTGAAGACGTAGACGCGGCCCGTCGACCCCACTACCCGAAGCTCGTAGCCGGCCGGCAGGGCGCGCGGGATCATCCGCATGCAGGTGCCCGCGCAGGGCGCGGCCTGGTTGATGTAGACGGTGGCCCGCGGGATCCCGCGCTGGATCATCTCGGCGACGGCGTGACCCTCCACGTGGGTGCGGAAGTAGGCGTTGAAGCCCGGCGTGCCCGTGGGGACGTCGAGGGCAGGGCCGGCGCGGCCACTGATGCGCGTGACCTCCTCGAAGCCGAAGTCGACGACGCCGGTGGTCTTGCCGCCGGCGTAGGTGGGCAGGCGGCTCGCGGGAGACTGGATCAGGCCGCGGGACACCAGGCTGTTCTTGACGCTCAGCGGCAGCCGGGCCGTGACGTTGCTGAGTGCCTGCCCGACGGACGGCAGCGGCTTGGCCCGCGTGACCCAGCGCGCCAGCCGGCCGATGGCCGAGCCGACGCCGGACTCGAGGATCTCGATCGGCTCGAGCTGACCCTCCTCGTCGAGCGTCAGCCCGGCGACCGAGCAGCCGAACACCGTGCGCTCCCAGCCGTCCGGGCACGCTTCGCTCAGCACCTCGTCCTCGAGCTCGCGCCACTCGTCCTCGGTCATGTCGACCCGCGTCCACGGCTCGAAGTAGTTGTCCGGCGTCAGCGGGGCGACCTCGACCGGCTCTTCAACCGTGACGCTGGGCGGCAGCGGCTCGTCGTCGAACTCAGGCGGCCTCAGCGCCTGGTGCTCGCCGGGCTTGGGGTCGACAACCGGGAGGTCGGGATGCCCGAGGGACGGCCCTGTCGCCGGCGGCGCCTCCGGGGCAAGTCCGAGATGCTCGTTCGGCTTGGGGTCGATTGGGGGCGGTGCGGGCACCGGCTCCGGCTCGACAGGCCGCAGCGCCTCGTGCTCGTAGGGCTTGGGGTCGATGGCGGGCGGTGCGGGCACCGGCTCCGGCTCGGCGGGCTGGAGCGCCTGGTGCTCGTGGGGCTTGGGGTCGATCGGGAGCGGCTCGGGGGCCGGCGCGGGCGATGGTGTCGGCGCCGGCTCGGGCTCGACGGGCCGCAGCGCTTCGTGCTCGTAGGGCTTGGGGTCGATGGGGGGAGGTGCGGGCACCGGCTCGGGCTCGACGGGCTGCAGCGCCTGGTGCTCGTGGGGCTTCGGGTCGATCGGGGGCGGCTCGGGGGCCGGGCCGGGCGACGGTGCGGGCGCCGGCTCGGGCTCGACGGGCCGCAGCGCTTCGTGCTCGTAGGGCTTGGGGTCGATCGGGGGCGGTGCGGGCACCGGCTCCGGCTCGGCGGGCTGGAGCGCCTGGTGCTCGTGGGGCTTCGGGTCGATCGGGGGCGGCTCGGGTGCCGGGCCGGGCGACGGTGCGGCACCGGCTCCGGCTCGACGGGCCGCAGCGCCTGGTGCTCGTGGGGCTTCGGGTCGATCGGGGGCGGCTCGGGGGCCGGGCCGGGCGACGGTGCGGCACCGGCCCCGGCTCAGCCGGCCGCAGCGCCTGGTGCTCGTGGGGCTTCGGGTCGATCGGGGGCGGCTCGGGTGCCGGGCCGGGCGATGGCGAGGGCGACGGCACAGGCGTCGGCTCAGCGGGCCGCAGCGCCTGGTGCTCCTGGGGCTTCGGATCGAGGACCGGCGGGGGCGCCGGCTGTACCGGCGGTGGTGGCGACGCCTCGGGTACCGGCGCGAGCGCCTGGTGCTCGTTCGGCTTCGGGTCGACGGGCGGCGCCGTTCCGCCACCGCCGCCGCATGCGCAGGCAACGGGCATGGCGTCCGCGGGGGCGGCGAAGGGCAGGACCAACGCGGCGCCTCCGATCGCTGCGGCGGCGCCGGCCTTGCGGACGTCCTGCCTGTCTCGAACCCGGGCCAAACCGAGAGATTTCTTCCCGGCTACGGGCGGGCGCCAAACACTCGTTAGGCGGGCGCCGCCGTCCGCAGTGCCCGCTGCACCGCCTCGACCGTCACGATCCCGCGCAGCACGCCGTCGCCGTCGACGGCCATCACCGCTCCGAGCCGGGACAGGCCATCGCGGCTCAGGAGGTCCTCGAGCGGATCTTCGACGCGCGCCCGGAGGCCGGTGTCGCCGTCGTCGCGCGCCATGACCGACGCCACCGTGCGTGTCGTCTGCTCGGGTTGGGGGACGCTCGCGACCGCCTCCTGCGACACCACTCCGACGAGCCGGCCGACGCGGTCGACGACGGGGAACCAGGGCCAGCCGTAGCGCAGGAAGAACTCCTGCTCGGCCTGTTCGACCGTCAACGCGTCTGGGATCGCGACCGGCTCGGCATCCATCACGTCCGAGACCCGGATGCCGCCGAGCCGGTCCGAGAAGTCCGCTTGCGCGACCGCTGAGCCGGCAGCCTGAGCGAGGAAGAAGCCGATGAACGCGAACCAGATTCCGCCGATGAAGTCGTTCCACGCCACGGCCATGAAGACGCCGAAGCCGACCAGCGCCCAGCCCACGAAGCGGCCGAGCGTGCCGGCGAAGCGCGTCGCCCGATTGCGGTCGCCGGTGATCTTCCATGCGATCGCGCGGGCGATGCGGCCGCCGTCGAGCGGGAAGCCGGGGATCAGGTTGAAGACCAGCACGATGATGTTGATCGAGGCCAGGTAGCCGAGCACGGCGAGCGTCGCACCGGAGGTGGAGTCCTCGAAGCGCGAGCTGTCGAGCACCTCCTCCGGGCTCGAGATGAGCGCGCCGAGGCCCATGCACACGGCCGCGATCACGAGCGTCACGATTGGCCCCGCCACCGCGACGCGGAACTCGACGCCCGGTGAGTCCGAGTCGCGCCCGAGCTTCGCCACGCCGCCGAACAGCCAGAGGTCGATTCCCTGGATCGGGATGCCGTTGCGGATCGCGACGATCGCGTGGCCGAACTCGTGCAGCAGGATCGACAGGAAGAAGAGCAGCGCGCTGACCGTCGCGAGTACGAACGGGCTCGTTCCGGGCGCCACGTCCTCGTAGTAGCTCGACAGCGTGAAGATGATCAGGAAGAGGGCGAAGAACCAGCTGACGTCGACGCCGACACGGATGCCGAACACGCGGCCCAGCTGGATTGAGCCTCCCCCGAACATTGCCCTCAAATGTTCGCAGGCGGCGGCGCTCGCGCCCGGCTCGACATAATCGTGCGCCTTTAGGAGCCATTTGGATGGTGAAAGGAACGTTTTGACTCATTCCGTAACCCTGATCCCGGGCGACGGCACGGGACCCGAGCTCGCCGAGGCGACCCGGCGGGTACTCGAGGCCACCGGCGTCGAGTTCGACTGGGACCTCCAGGACGCCGGCGTCGACGTCTATGAGGCGGAGGGCAACCCGCTGCCCAAGCGCACGCTCGACTCGATCCGTGAGCGCGGCGTCGCGATCAAGGGCCCCACGACCACGCCCGTCGGCTCGGGCTTCCGCTCGATCAACGTCGCGCTGCGCAAGGAGTTCGACCTCTACGCCTGCGTGCGGCCGTGCAAGGCCTACGAGGGCGTGCGCACGCGTTACCCCGAGACCGACATCGTGATCGTCCGCGAGAACACCGAGGACCTCTACGCCGGCATCGAGTTCGAGAAGGGCTCGGAGGAGGTCGAGAAGCTGCGCAGCTTCCTCGCCGACGAGCTCGACTCCCCAACCCGCGACGAGTCCGGCATCTCGATCAAGCCGATCTCGGTCTTCGGCTCAGACCGGATCGTCGAGTCGGCCTTCCGGTACGCGGAGGAGAACGGCCGCAAGAAGGTCACGGCCGCGCACAAGGCCAACATCATGAAGTTCTCCGACGGCCTCTTCCTCGAGGTGGCGCGCCAGGTCGCCGAGCGCCATCCGGACATCGAGTTCGAGGACCGCATCATCGACAACCTCTGCAACCAGCTCGTCTCGCGGCCCGAGGAGTACGACGTCATCGTGTTGCCGAACCTCTACGGCGACATCGTCTCCGACCTCGGCGCGGGCATGATCGGAGGCCTCGGCCTCGCGCCGGGCGCGAACATCGGCACCACCGGCGCCATCTTCGAGGCGACCCACGGCTCAGCCCCCAAGTACAAGGGCCAGAACAAGGTGAACCCCACGGCGCTGATGCTCTCGGGCGTCCTGATGCTGCGGCACCTGGACGAGACGGAGGCCGCCGATCGCATGGAGCGCGGCATCTCCGAGGTGATCCGCCAGGGCGACAAGGTCACCTACGACCTCAAGCCGACGCGTGACGACCCCAGCGCCGTGGGTACGAGTGAGTTCGCCGACGCCGTGATCGAGGAGATGAATTCTTAGATGGCAACCACCGTCACCGTCACCGGCGCAGCCGGCCAGATCGGCTACGCGCTGCTGTTTCGCATCGCATCGGGTCAGATGCTCGGGCCCGACGAGAAGATCGATCTGCGCCTGCTCGAGATCCCGCAGGCCGTCAAGGCGGCCGAGGGCACCGCGCTCGAGCTGCAGGACTGCGCCTTCCCGCTGCTGGCCTCGACCGAGATCTACGACGACCCCGTCAAGGCCTTCGACGGGGTCAATGTCGCGCTACTGGTGGGCGCGCGCCCGCGCACGAAGGGAATGGAGCGCGCCGACCTGCTCGAGGCGAACGGCCAGATCTTCAAGCCTCAGGGCGAGGCGCTGAACGCCGGCGCCAGCGACGACGTGCGCGTGCTCGTGGTCGGCAACCCCGCCAACACCAACGCGCTGATCGCGATGTCGAACGCGGGTGACATACCGCGTGAGCGCTTCACCGCGATGACCCGCCTGGACGAGAACCGGGCCGTTGCTCAGCTGGCGGACAAGCTCGGTGTGGGCGTCGAGGAGGTACAGGACCTCGTCGTGTGGGGAAACCACTCACCCACCATGTTCCCCGACCTGTTCAACGCACAGGTGAACGGCCAGCGCGCCTCGGACCAGGTCGACATGGACTGGTACGAGAACGAGTACATCCCGCGCGTCGGAAAGCGCGGCGCCGAGATCATCGAGGCGCGCGGCGCCTCGTCCGCGGCGAGCGCCGCCAACGCGGCGATCGACCATGTGCGCGACTGGACCCTGGGCGCGGACGGCCTGCGCTCGATGGCCGTGCCCTCGGACGGCTCCTACGGCGTCGACGAGGGAATCGTGTCGAGCTTCCCGGTGCGCGTCTCGGGCGACGGTTCCTACTCGATCGAGCAGGGCCTCGAGGTGGGTGACTTCGCCCGCTCGAAAATCGACAACACGGTGGGTGAGCTCAACGAGGAGCGGGAGGCGGTGAAGGGGCTCGGGTTGGTGTAACCGGCCCCCTAGGCCGGGTGCCAGCCCCCGTTGCGCTTCACCACCTGCCCCTCCGACTCGAGGGTGGGCATCACGCGATACAGGTAGTTCGCCTTGATGCCCATGGCGTCGGCGAGCTCGGCGATCGTGATCCCGGGACGGGTCCGGACGAGCTTGAGCGCCTGCTTCGCGCGCGTTCCGCTTCCGCGCGGGCGGCCTCGGCGGCCCCCGCCTCCGCCGCGGCTCCGTCGCCGCGTCGCGGGCTGGGCGCCGTTGCCCACGCCGGCCAGCGCCGCCGCCGCCTTCTCCAGGCGGTTGTACTCATCGACCAGCGGGCGCAGTTCCTTCAGCCGTGCGTCGATTTCTTTGCGCTTCTCGTCCAGGAAGTCAGCCATTCGCCGAACTGTAACTGTTATTCGACGAGTGACTTGAGTAGCCGCAAGGAACCGTCCAGTTCTTTTTCGGTTACGCGTGATACCGCGTGGCCGGCGACGCGCCCAACCACTCCCCCCGGAAGGTCGTACTGGTTCATATAGGAGAAGCGGGTGCCCTCCCCGTCTTCGTCGAAGGTGTAGACCACCTGAGCATGCGAGCCGACCGGGCCCTTGCCCTCCCAGACGACACGTCGGCAGGGGTCGTTCTCGACGACCGTCCAGCGCACCTTGAAGCGGCGTCCCGCGAGCTTCAGGCTCTGGGTCAGCTTCGAGCCCTGTTTCAGGCGTCCGCCCGGCGCGTCCTCGAGGTGGTCGTGGATCGTCACCCAGTCGCGAAGCCGCGACGGGTCCATGACGACGTCGTATACGTCGCGTGCCGGGGCGTCGATCTCGATGGTGCGCTCGACCTTCATCTCGCCCCCAGCGGCTCGGAGGCCTCCCACTCGGCCAGCGCGTGATCGACCGCCCGCGCGAAGCGGCGCGGCCGCAGCCCGTAGAGCCGCGGCGCCTCCTGCGGGTCGCGCGGCAGGATGTCCGATTCGAGGCTCTCCATGAGCGGGCGCACGAGCTCGAGCGGCTGTCCGGTCACTGCGGCGACGACCGCGCTCGCGGGCGGCGTGAGCGACGCGCCGATGCCGATCGGCATGCGCGCGACCCCCATCGACTCCGCGATCTGATCGATCATCTCCGAATAGGTCATCAAGTCCGGACCGGCCACGTCCAAGGAGCGGCCCTCGGCAGCCGGCACCGAGGGAGTGCGCGCCAGATACTCGATCACATCGCGCTCGTCGATGGGCTGCGTGCGGTTGGACCGCCAGCCGGGGAGGGGGAGAACGCGCAGCCGCTCGACCAGCCGCACGAGCAGGCGAAACGAGGCAGAGCCGGCCCCGATCACGATCGACGCGCGCAGCGCGGTCGAGCGCGGGACCGCGGCGAGCAGGATCTCCTCGACCTCGAGACGCGAGCCGAGGTGGGTCGAATGGGGCCCCGTGGGGGCGATGCCGCCGAGGTAGACGATGCGCTCGACGCCGGCGCCCGCCGCCGCGCGGCCGAAGGCCTCGGCGGCCCGCCGGTCGCGCGCGGCGAAGCCGCCGTCGCTCGCGGGCTCCATCGAGTGGACGAGGTAGAACGCGGTCGAGATCCCGTCGAGCGCGGCGTCGAGCCCCTCGCCGCTGAGCAGGTCGGCGCGCACGGCCTCGACGCCGGGCAGCGCCTCGACGCGCTCCGGCCGCCGCGAGAGCGCCCGCAGCGGACGCTCCTCCGCCGCCAGCCGGCGCAGCAGGCGCCCGCCGACATATCCGCTCGCTCCGGTGATCAGCTCCATGTGGGTTCTCCATGCTGCCCGAAGTTCGCCCCCCTGAAAAATGCGCTCGGAGCGGGGGCGTTCCGAGCCAGGCTGCAAACTGCGGCAAACCGCGACTGGAATCCGGGCGGCTGTTGTTGTTGCATGGGCCCCAGTGCCGAAGCCGAAGCCCGCCCGCTGCGAGGACTGCTTTTTTCGCCAGAACCAGCTCTGCGCGCTCAACCTCGAGCAGCCCTGCACAACATTCCGCCCCGCGGAGCGCGGGCTCGCGCCCGAACGTCAGCTGGCTTTCGTCTTTCGCACGGAACGCACCACCGCGGCCTACGCATTTCCCCAACCGAACGCCTGAACGTCCTGCAATCGGGGGTAGTCTGCGCGGATGCGGTTAACGGTGCTCGGCAAGTCGCCCGCCTGGCAGGACGCCGGCGGCGCCTGCTCGGGCTACCTCGTCGAGAACGATGACTACGCGGTCGTCATCGACTGCGGCAACGGGGTCTTCGGGAAGCTGCGCGAGCGGATCGACTACATCGACGTCGACGCGGTCGTCATCTCGCACCTGCACGCCGACCACTTCCTCGATCTGGTGCCCTACTCGTACGCGCTCACGTACGCGCCGCGCCAGCAGCCGGTGCCGGTCGACCGCTGGCCCGGCACGGACAACCCCGCCCGTCCCGAGCTCCACGTGCCGCCAGGCGGGCGCGACGCGTTCCGGCGCGTGGTCGGCACCTGGGGCAACGAGGATCTGATCGAGAACGCCTTCGACCTGCGCGAGTACGACCCGGCGAACGAGATCGAGCTCGGGCCGCTGACGGTGCGCTTCCAGGAGGTGCCGCACTTCACGGAGACGTTCGCGATGAGCATCGCCGCGAGCAACGGCAGCGGCGGGCGCATCGTGTACGGCGCCGACAGCAGCCCGACGGACGCGCTCAAGGAGTTCGCACGCGAGGCGGACCTGATGCTCGTCGAGGCGACCCTCCCGCGCCCCGAGCGCACCGGCATGCGCGGCCACCTGACGCCGGCGGAGGCGGGCGCACAGGCGCGCGAGGCGGGCGCGAAGCGGCTGGTGCTCATCCACATCTCGGACGAGCTCGACCCGGAGTGGGCGAAGGGCGAGGCCGAGGAGAGCTTCGGCGGGCCCGTCGAGGTCGCGGCCGGGGGCGACGTCTACGAGGTGTAGCCGAGCGCGTCCGCGACCTGCTCGCGGCCGCGGCTGAGCCTGCTCATCACCGTGCCCTCGCGCGTTCGCAGCGCGCGGGCCGCCTCCTTGTAGCTGAGCCCGGCGAGGTCCACGGCCGCGACCGTCTCGCGGTAGGGCTCCGGCAGCGCCGCGACGGCGGCGATCACCTCGGCGGTCTCGGCCGCCGCGGCGGGCTGGCCGATCTGCCGCCCCTCGACGAGCTCCTCGTGCTCCTCCAGCGGGCTGTCGCGCGGGCGCCGCGCGTCGCTCCGGTAGCGCGAGTAGAAGGTGTTGCGCAGGACGCGCATGAGGTACCCGAGGTCGTCGTCCGAGCGCAGCAGCCGCGGCTTGCGCAGCACCTGCACGTACGTCTCCTGAACGAGGTCCTCGGCGTCCGTGTGCGAGCCGCACAGTCCCACAGCCGCCCGATAGAGACGGTCGATGTGATCACCCAGGCGGGCAGGATCGAGTGGACGAAGGGTGTCCACGCGCTCAGAACGGTACGGCTCCGAGCCCCTTCCAGCCCGCGAGGTCGAGCAGCTTCGTGGCGGGTACTCCCTCGCCGCTCAGGATGCAGGTGCGCCCGCCGCGCTCCCAGGTGACGATCGTCCGGCCGTCGCGCTTCACGTAGCGGAGCGAGCTGCCCTCGCGCCGCGCCGATGCCGACGGCTCGGGCGCGGGCAGAGCGTCGCCCGACACGATCGTGTACGCGATCTCGCGCCCCTCCTTCTCGTAGTAGACGGTGACCGCGCGGCGCCCGTCGATCTCGTCCACGCGCCGGCCGCTCGGCTCCCAGCCGAACTTCTCGGCCCAGTCCGGGAACGGCAGACCGAAGGCCGACGTGTCGAGCAGCTTCGGGCGACCGGGCGCGGGGGCCGGCTGCGTGGGCGGGAGGGTGCCGAGCTCGGCCGCCTCGACCACGCTGGGGCCGCCCGCACCGCCGGGCAGGAGCAGCACGACGAGCAGGGCGGCCGCGGCGGTCGCGCCGGCAAGCGCCCCGCCCAGCGTCAGCCGGCGCCGGCGCGCCGGGCCACGGGCTCGCTCGCGCTCCGCCTCGATCCGCTCGCGCAGCCGCAGCGGTGCCTTGAGCTCCACGGCATGCAGCGCCTCGACAGCGAAGCGCTCCCGGCCGAGGTCGGACTGTCCCTCCATGTAGACGAGGATGCTCCGAGCGCCGCTTCTATTCCCACTGGACAGCGCAGCCGCGAGCGAAGAGAGTTGGCGCCATGACCGCCGTGGAGCTAAGCCCGCGTGCCCGGCGCGCGCTCGATGCGATCTGCGACACCTTCGCGCCTGGCGGAGCCGGGCTCCCGGCCGCCACCGACCTCGGGGTGCCGGACGCTCTGCTCGAGCTGGTGGCGCGCAACCCGCGGGCCGCCGAGCGCAAACAGGTCGGCCAGCTGCTTGGCCTGTGGGACACGCGCCTGCTGGGTGCGGTCGGCGGTGGAGGGCTGCGCAACTTCAGCTCGCTCTCGCAGTCCGAGCGCGAGCGGGTCCTGCTCTCCTGGGCGGACAGTCGCGCGCCTCAGCGCCGCGCAGCGTTCCAGGCGCTCCGCAAGGGCACGCTGCTCGCCTATTACGGCCGCGATGGCGGAAGCAACCCCGTGCTTCAGGCGATGGGCTACCCGGGTGCGCTCGGCCCGCCCGAGAACCCGCCGCCGCCCGGCATCGAGCCGCTCGAGGTGACCTCCGACACCGAGCTCGACTGCGACGTCGTGGTTGTCGGCTCCGGCGCCGGCGGCGGGACGGCCGCGGCGGTGCTGGCCGGCGCGGGCCTCGACGTGGTGGTGATCGAGGCGGGCGGCTACTACTCCGAGAAGGACTTCGACGGCGACGAGCTGGCCGGCTTCTCACGCCTCTACATGAACTCCGGCGGCATGGCCTCCCACGACGGGAGCATCGGCCTGCTCGCCGGCTCCTGCCTCGGCGGCGGCACGGTCGTCAACTACACGTTCTCCTTCCGCACTCCCGAGCACGTGCGGCGCGAATGGGCCTCGATGGGGGTCCCGGGCTTCGACGCCCCGGACTTCGACGAGAGCCTCGACGCGGTCTGGGAGCGCATCTCGGTGAACGAGGAGCACAGCGTCCCGAGCGCGCGCGACGAGTCAATCCGGCGCGGCCTCGACCGGCTCGGCTGGGACTCGCAGGTGATGAAGCGCAACGTGCGCGGCTGCCGCGCAGAGGTCTGCCGCCTGTGCCACTACGGCTGCCCGCTGGGCGCGAAGCAGTCGACGCTCAAGACGTGGCTGCAGGACGCCTACGACGGCGGCACCCGCATGCTCGTGAACACGCGCGCCGACCGCGTGCTGGTCGAGCAGGGCGCGGCGCGCGGCGTCGAGGCGCGCACCGCCGACGGCCACCGGGTCACCGTGCGCGCCCGCGCGGTCGTGAGCGCGGCGGGCGCCGTGCAGACCCCCGCGCTGCTCGCGCGCTCGGGCGTGCGCTCGAAGGCGCTCGGCAAGCACCTGCGACTGCATCCCGTGATGGTCGTCTGGGGCCAGATGGACGAAGAGGTGCGGCCCTGGGAGGGCATGCTCAGCGCCACCTTCTCCGACGAGCACGCCGACATGGACGGCGACGGCTACGGCATCAAGTACGAGCACGTCGCGACGCCGCCGAGCATCCTGCTGAGCTTCTCGCCCTGGCGCGGCGGCCGCGCACACCAGGAGCTGATGCAGGCGCTGCCCCACACCGCGGGCATCGGCATCCTCCTGCGCGATCACGGCCGCGGCGAGGTGCGCGTCGGGCGCGACGGCGAGCCGATCGTGCGCTACGCCTTCACGGACGACGACATCAGCCACCTGCGGCGCGGCCTCTGGGGCGGAGCCGAGCTGGTCGAGGCGATGGGCGCGCGGCTGATCTACTCGTCGCACGCCAAGTGGGTTGCGTACGAGCCGGGCGTGCGCGGCGACCGGGCCGGCTTCATCGACGCCGCGGACGCCTGCGGCTGGGGCCCCGGTCAGTCCCAGCCCGTCTCGTTCCACATCATGGGGAGCGCGCGGATGGGCGGGTCGGAGCGCGACTCGGTCTGCGATCCGAGCGGCCAGACCTGGAGCGTGCGCGACCTCTACGTCTGCGACGGCTCCGCCTTCCCGACGGCGACCGGCGTGAACCCGATGGTCACGATCGAGGCGCTGGCGCACATGAACGCGCGCGGGCTCGCGGACCGGCTCGCGTAGCCGCCGACCCCTTATCCTCGGACGCCGTGACACCGCAGCACGACCTGTTCGCAAACTTCGAGCGCATGCGGCGCGAGATCGACGAGCTGTTCGGTGACGTGTTCGAACGCCAGACGGGCCTGCGCGGGCGCGGCTTCTCGCCCTCGGTCGACGTCTACTACGCGGACGACCCGCCGCGCGCGGTCGTCAAGGCGGACCTCGCCGGCATCGACATCCAGGACGTCGCGCTCGAGATCCGCGGTCGCCAGCTCCTGATCGCCGGCGAGCGCCGGCCCGCCGCGGCGACCGGCCGCCTCTACCAGCAGATCGAGATCGAGCACGGGCCGTTCCGGCGGCTCGTCGAGCTGGGCGCCGAGGTCGAGGCCGGCGAGGCGCGCGCCTCGTACGAGGACGGCATGCTGGCCGTCGAGATTCCACTCGCACGCCCCGAGCGGACGGTCCGGCGAGTCCCCATCGAGGAGGGCTGATGTCAATCCACATCCCCTCCTCGAACGGCGAGCCTGTTGAGGCGCCCGTCACCTCGGCGTTGCCGGAGGCACTGCCGGTGTTGCCGATGCGCGACAGCGTGCCGTTCCCCGAGACGCTCACGCCGCTCGCCATCGGCCAGGAGCGCTCGATCACGCTCATCAACGACGTCCTCGCCGGCAACCGCATGCTCGTGATGGTCGCCGCGCGCGACCCCGACATCGACGAGCCCGGGCCGGACGACCTCTACGACACCGGCGTGGCGGGCGTCGTCGCGCGCATGCTGAAGGTGCCCGACGGGACGCTGCGGATCCTCGTGCACGGCGCCCAGCGGGTCACGCTCGGCGACTTCGTGACGACCCAGCCGTACCTGGTGGCTCAGATCAAGGAGGCGCCCGACATCGTCGAGCCCTCGCCGGAGCTCGAGGCGCTCCACCGCAACGTCCAGACGACCTTCTCGCACATCATCGAGGAGGTCCCCTACCTGCCCGAGGAGCTTCAGGTGGCGGTCGCGAACCTCGACGACCCCGCCGAGCTCGCGAGCATGATCGCGGGCGCGCTCCGGATCAAGACCGACGAGAAGCAGGCGCTGCTCGACGAGCGCAACGTGACGAAGCGCCTGCGGATGCTCTCGGAGCTGCTCGCCCGCGAGCTCGAGCTCGTCGAGATCGGCTCGAAGATCCAGACGCAGGTTCAGTCGGAGATGGAGAAGGGCCAGCGCGAGTGGTTCCTGCGCCAGCAGATGAAGGCGATCCAGGACGAGCTCGGCGAGTTGGACGAGCAGGTGATCGAGGCCGAGGAGCTGCGCGGGCAGATCGAGGCGGCGAACCTGCCGGAGTACGCGCTGAAGCAGGCCGAGCGCGAGCTGGGCCGCTTCGAGCGGCTGCCGCCGCAGTCCGCCGAGCACGGCGTGATCAGGACGTACCTCGAGTGGCTCGCGTCGCTGCCGTGGTCGGTCGCGACCGAGGACAACCTCGACCTCGGCCACGCGCGCAAGGTGCTCGACCGCGACCACTACGACATCGATCGCGTCAAGGACCGCATCCTCGAGTTCCTGGCCGTCCGCAAGCTCAAGCCCGACGCGCGCTCGTCGATCCTCTGCTTCGTGGGTCCGCCGGGCGTCGGCAAGACGTCGCTCGGCCGCTCGGTCGCCGACGCCATGGGGCGCAGCTTCGAGCGCATCTCGGTGGGCGGCGTGCGCGACGAGTCGGAGATCCGCGGCCACCGCCGGACCTACATCGGCGCCCTGCCCGGCACGATCATCCGCGCGCTCCGCGACGCGGGCTCGAACAACCCCGTCTTCATGATCGACGAGATCGACAAGATGGGCGCCGACTTCCGCGGCGACCCCTCGAGCGCGATGCTCGAGGTGCTCGACCCCGAGCAGAACTCGAGCTTCCGCGACCACTACCTCGACCTGCCCTTCGACCTCTCGCGGGTCTTCTTCATCTGCACCGCGAACCTGCTCGATCCCGTGCCGCCCGCGCTGCGCGACCGCATGGAGGTGATCGAGCTCTCTGGCTACACGCACGAGGAGAAGCGCGAGATCGCGAAGCGCTACCTGGTGCCGCGCCAGATGGAGCAGAACGGCGTCGGGCGCTCGAAGATCGAGTTCACCGACGAGGCGCTCGACCTGATCATCGACGGCTACACGCGCGAGGCGGGCGTGCGCAACCTCGAACGCGAGATCGGCTCGGTCTGCCGCAAGGTGGCGCGCGAGTTCGCGGAGGGCACGCGCAGGTCGAAGCGCACGATCAGGGCTGCGACCGTCACCGAGCTGCTCGGCAAGCCACGTGTCCAGACCGACCCGCAGCGCCGCACCGGCGTGCCGGGTGTCGCCACCGGGCTCGCCTGGACGCCGGTCGGCGGCGACGTCCTCTTCGTCGAGGCCACCGCCTTCCCGGGCGACGGCAAGCTCCAGATCACCGGCCAGCTCGGCGACGTGATGAAGGAGTCCGCGGCCGCGGCGCTGTCCTACATCAAGACCGCGGAGTCGACGAACGGCGACGTCCCGGACGACTGGTTCCGCACGCACGACATCCACGTGCATGTGCCGGCAGGCGCCATCCCCAAAGACGGCCCGAGCGCCGGCGTCACGATGGCGACCGCGCTCGCCTCGCAGATCAGCGGCCGGCCTGCGCGCGCCGACACCGCGATGACGGGCGAGATCACCCTCACCGGCCAGGTGCTCCCGATCGGCGGCCTCAAGGAGAAGGCGCTCGCGGCGCAGCGCGCCGACATCAACCGGCTGATCATCCCGCGCCGCAACGAGCCCGACATCGACGACATCCCGGCCCACCTGCGCAAGAAGATGAAGTTCATCCTCGTCGACAATGCCGACGAGGTTCTGGACGCCGCGCTCGAGCGCCCCAAGCGTCGTTAGGGTGCGCTGGCCATATCCGGGTAGAGTGTCGCGCAGCCGAAAGCGGATCGAGGAGAGCAATGGCGTCAAAGAAGAAGGCCGTGAAGGCCGGGGCCGGTGCGGCCGCCGCCGCCAAGGCGGTCCGCTCCAACCAGTACGTCCAGCGTGTGATGGACGACTCGGAGCTGCGCGACAACCTGCGCAACGCGTTCGAGTCCGCCCGCAAGGCGTACGGGCGGATGCAGAACGGCAAGGGCCCCGTCAAGGCCGTGACGGAAGACAAGAAGACTCAGAAGGAGCTGAAGGAGGCGGCGAACTCGCTCAAGGAGGCCGCCGACCAGCTTCGCGGCAACAAGAAGAAGAAGAGCCGGAAGGGTCGCATCTTCCTGCTTGCCATCGTGGGCGCGGGCGTGGCGCTCGTGGCGAGCGAGGGCTTGCGCAAGAAGGTCCTCGACGCCCTGTTCGGCAAGGAGGAGGAGTTCGAGTACACGGCGAGCACCACTCCATCGCCGAGTACCAACGAACCGGTGGGATCCACCTCCACCTAACTCGACAAGGGCGCCCGCCGGGCGCCCTTTTCGTTTGCCGTTTGCTCTCCTCCTGCCCGGGTAGCTCCCAGGTGGAGGAGAGATGCGACGCTGGTACGCACTGCTTGTCCTGCCGTTCCTGGGACTGCTGTATCCACCGCTGTATGCGACGGAGGACCCGGAGCTGTTCGGGTTCCCGTTCTTCTACTGGTACCAGTTCGCCTGGGTCCCGCTGACCGCCGGGATCACCTACCTCGTCTATCGCAAGACCCGCCCCGCTGAGCCCGCCCCCGCCGAGGGCGCCGGGAGGTTCACACGGCCGTGACCGAGGGCTTCGAGGTCGATGGCGTTGCCATCGCCGTCTTCTGCTTCCTCTTCGGGCTAGTGACGGTGCTCGGCTTCGTCGCTGCGCGCTGGAAGCGCGGCGACCTCGGCCTGCTCGACGAGTGGGGGCTCGGCGGACGCCGCTTCGGCACCGTCATCACCTGGTTCCTGCTCGGCGGCGACCTGTTCACGGCGTACACGTTCATCGCCGTGCCGGCGCTCGTCTGGGCGGTCGGCGCGGGCGGCTTCTTCGCGCTGCCCTACACGATCCTCGTCTTCCCGTTCGTCTTCCTGGTGATGCCGCGGCTGTGGTCGGTGGCGTCCAAGCACCGCTACATCACGGCCGCCGACTTCGTGAAGGGCCGCTACTCGAGCCGCAGCCTCGCGACCGCCGTTGCCTTCACCGGGCTGCTCGCGACGATGCCCTACATCGCCCTCCAGCTCCTCGGCATCCAGGTCGTGCTCGAAGGTCTCGGGATCGAGGGCGAGTGGCCGCTCATCATCGCCTTCGCGATCCTCGCCGCCTACACCTACACGAGCGGCCTGCGGGCTCCCGCGATGATCGCGATCGTCAAGGACACGCTGATCTACGCGACCGTGCTGGTCGCGATCATCTACATCCCCTCGCAAGTCGGGGGCTGGGACTCGATCTTCGCCTCGGCCGCGCAGGAGCTGCCGAACCGCGACGAGCCCGGCGCGCTGATCCCGGGCGGCGCCGACGCCCAGGTGGCCTACGCGACGCTCGCGCTCGGGTCGGCGATGGCGCTGTTCCTCTACCCGCATGCGCTCACCGCCGTGCTGAGCTCGCGCTCGCAGGACGTCGTGCGGCGCAACATGTCGCTGCTGCCCGCGTGGACCTTCCTGCTCGGGCTGATGGCGCTGCTCGGCTTCATGGCGATCGCCGCGGGTGTCAACGTGGCAGAGCCGAACCACGCCGTGCCGGCGCTGTTCGTCGACATGTTCCCGTCCTGGTTCCTCGGCGTGGCCTTCGCGGCGATCGCGATCGGCGCGCTCGTGCCGGCCGCGGTGATGTCGATCGCGGCGGCGAACCTGTTCACGCGCAACGTCTGGAAGGAGTTCGTCCACCGCGACTGCTCGGATGCCGAGGAGGCGCAGGTGGCCAAGCTCGTGTCGCTCGTCGTCAAGGTCGGCGCGCTCGCGTTCATCCTGTTGCTGCCGACCCAGTTCGCGATCGACCTGCAGCTGCTCGGCGGGGTCTGGATGCTGCAGACGCTGCCCGCCGTGCTGATCGCCCTCTACACGCGCTGGTTCCACCGCTGGGGCCTGCTCGCCGGCTGGCTCGTGGGCATGGTGTTCGGCACCTGGATCGCCGCCTCGCAGGACTTCGCGCCCGTCTGGGAGCTGCCGATCCTGGGCGTCACGGCGTACACGGCGCTCGCCGCCCTGGCGTTGAACCTCGTCGTCGCCGCCGTTCTGACGGTCCTGCTCGGCGGCAGGGGCCGCGCGGACGAGCTCGACGAGACCCGCCCGCAGGAATACGACGAGCTCGAGGAGACTCGCGAGCCGGCACCCACCGTCGGCGCGGGCGTGAGCTGAGCGCGGTCGGCTGGCCGGCCAGATAGGATCGCCGTCGAGGGATGGAGGCGGCTAGCGAACTTCCGCGGCGGCTCGAGGGCGACAAGGCCCAGCGCATCATCGCCGCCATGCGCGCCAGCGTCGGCAAGCGCGGCGCGGCCGGCTCGACGTTCGATCACGTCGCCCGCGAGGCGGGCGTCTCGCGCGGGCTCCTGCACTACTACTTCGGCTCCAAGGAGCGTCTGCTCGTCGAGGTGGTCAGGCACGACTGCGACGTGCGCAACCAGGCGATGGACGAGCGCCTCGAGCGGGCCGGCAGCATCGACGAGATCCTCGATGCGCTGGTGGTCGGCCTCAACGAGTTCATCGAGGACGACGCCGGCAGCCAGGCCGTCATCTACGAGATGCTCTCGGCCTCGCGCCACTCCGAGGAGATCCGCGCCGAGCTCGCCGAGCTCTACCGCCAGTGGCGCGAACGGCTGGCGGGCTGGCTGCGCGTCAAGGAGCGCGAGGGCGTGATCCGGCTTCAGGCGGAGCCGGAGGCGGTGGCCTCGATCCTGTTCGCGCTCGGCGACGGCTTCGGCATCCAGGTCCTCTGCGACTCCGAGTGGGACCAGAACCCGGCCTTCGAGCTGGGCGTCGCGAGCGCGCGGCGGCTGCTGGGCGCGCCGTAGAGCCTGCGCCATCTGAACGCCCGCGCCGACTTCGACAGCGCCGCCGTGCCGGCCGCTAGCGGCCGCGCGAGCGCGCCCGGTACGAGCCCTCGCCGGCGAGCGTGTTGCGGTGGGCCGAGCGCCGCCGTGTATGCCTTCATGCGCCTGTCCATCGAGTACTCCTCCGTCGGGTGTGCTTGCACGGCCACGGTCCCCGGCGGACATGAGGGCGGTGTGAGGCTTTGCTGAGACTCCTCTCAGGTGCCGAGCTTCGGCGAGCGCCAGGGCGCCGCGAGCCGCCCGGTCAGCTCGCCGGCCAGCTCCTCGATCGGCACGCGGACCTGCTCGAGCGTGTCGCGGTCGCGCAGGGTGACCGTGCGGTCCTCGACCGTCTGGCCGTCGACGGTGACCCCCCAGGGCGTGCCGATCTCGTCCTGGCGGCGATAGCGCCGGCCGATCGAGCCGCCGGCGTCGTACTCGGCCGGGACCTGCGAGCGCAGCCCCTCGTAGAGCTCACGCGCGAGCTCGGGCATGCCGTCGCGATTGACGAGCGGCAACACGGCAACCTTGACGGGCGCGATCTTGGGGTGCAGGCGCAGCACCGTGCGCGTCCTGCCCTCGACCTCCTCCTCGTCGTAGGCATCGCAGAGCAGCGCGAGGATCGTGCGCGCCACACCGCCCGCCGGCTCGATCACGTGCGGGACGTAGCGCTCCTGGGTGGCGGTGTCGACGTACTCGAGCTTCTCGCCGGAGAACTTCGCGTGCTGGGTGAGGTCGAAGTCGCCGCGGTTGGCGATGCCCTCGAGCTCGGACCAGCCGATCGGGTACAGGTACTCGATGTCGCTGGTGGCCGACGAGTAGTGCGAGAGCTCGTCCGGGCCGTGCGCGCGCAGGCGCAGGCGCTCGGGGTCGAGCCCGAGGCCGGCATACCAGTCCATCCGCGCCTGCATCCAGTGCTCGTGCCAGCTCTCGGCCTCGGCCGGCGGCACGAAGAACTCCATCTCCATCTGCTCGAACTCGAGCGTGCGGAATATGAAGTTGCCCGGCGTGATCTCGTTGCGGAACGACTTGCCGATCTGGGCGATACCGAAGGGCGGCTTGCGGCGCGCGTACTGAAGCGTCGTCTTGAACGCGAGGAAGATTCCCTGGGCGGTCTCGGGGCGCAGGTAGACGGTCGAGCCCGCCTCCTTCACCGGCCCGATGGTGGTCTCGAACATCAGGTTGAACTCGCGTGCCTCGGTCAGGTCGCAGTCCGGGTGGTCGCCGGGCAGCTTCGAGGGCGCCCTGCCGCAGCGGACCTCCGGGTGGCTGGCGCTCCCCGTGCGCTCCTCCTCGAGGTGGTCGGCGCGGAAGCGCTGCTTGCAGGTGCGGCAGTCGATCAGCGGATCGGTGAAGCCGGCGAGGTGGCCTGACGCCTCCCAGGTGCGCGGGTGCTGGATGATCGCGGAATCGAGCGCGACGATGTCGTCGCGCTCCTGGATCATCGCCTTCCACCACTCGCCCATCACGTTGTTCTTCAGCAGGACGCCGTAGTGGCCGTAGTCGTACGTGTTGGCGATGCCTCCGTAGATCTCGGAGGCGGGGAAGACGAAGCCGCGCCGCTTGCAGAGCGCGACGATCTTGTCCATGGTCACCACGGCCGCCACCCTAGCCGGTAGTTCCGCCGTTTTCCCCCGCAGCCGGGGCGTGGAATGCCCCGGCCTGGGGTACGGTGGCCGCGATGGTCACGACCGCTCTGCGCCCGTTCGGTCACATTGCCGCATGGATCGTGTGGCACAGCATGCGGGTATCGCTGCTCGGCGATCTCGAGCGGCCGCAGCCGCCCGCGGACTGAGCGCCGGTCAGGCGGCCGCGCTCGCCTTTCGGAGCCTGTTCATCAGCGCCTGTTCCTCGGCGCGCCAGTGATCGCCGCTCATCTCCTTGATGGCGCAGCCCCACTGCACGATCAGCGCCGCCTCGTCGAGCGTCAGGGACATCGCCACCAGGCGAAGCCGGCTGGCCTTGTTCTCGTTCATCAGTGTCTGTGTCCAGTTCTAGGTTTGTCAGCCGGCCGCGGTCGGCCGGGGTGGGAGCGGCCCTGGGGGGAGCCCGTCAGGGGCTCGGAAGGGGGGTGAGGGGGAGTGCGTCGCGCCGCGGGGCCGGTCGTGGAGCGAGCACTAGCAAAGTAGCAGGGCAAAAATCGGCACTCCTATACTCAGAGTGCCATGCCCATCTACGAGTACCGCTGCGAGCGAGGCCACACGTTTGAGGTCATGCAGCGCATGACGGACGACCCGCTCACGAGCTGCTCGACCTGTGAGGCGCCCGTGCAGCGCGTCTTCCACCCCGTGGCGGTGCACTTCAAGGGCTCGGGCTTCTACAGCACCGACTACGGCAAGAAGAAGTCCGGCGCCTCGGGCTCGGCCAACTCCGACGGCGGCTCCTCGTCAAAGGACTCGGACTCCTCTTCGAAGAGCGAGTCCTCGTCCAAGAAGGAGTCCAGCTCGAGCTCCTCCTCGAGCTCGGACTAGTTCCCTTCGAGGAGCTTGCGAACGGCGTCCTGTTTGGACCCGTCGCTGACGAAGAGGTTGGTGCCGTTGTTGCAGCAGGTCGCCTCGAGCACCTCGGTGTCGCTCGAGTTGCCGGTCGCCATGTCGGCGAACAGGGCCATCAGCTGCAGCCCGCCCATGTCGGTCTTGAGCGTCTTGGGGGCGGTCCAGCTCACCCAGGGCAGCCGGAAGAACGTGCTGGGGGACTTGATCTGGTCCCCGATCGCGCGCAGGACCTCCTGCTGGCGGGCGGCGCGGTCGCGGTCGTCCTCGGCCGGGGCACACGAGTTCTTGCGCACGCGCGCGAAGCCGAGCGCCCGGGTGCCGTCCAGCTCGTTCTCGCCCTTCTTGAAGTGGAGGCCCTTCCAGAAGTTGTCGAACGGGGGAGAGCAGATGCGCGACTTCGACTCGACGGTGATGCCGCCGAGTGAGTCGATGAACTCCGGGAAGTCCTCGAAGTCGACCTCGACGAGGTGGTTGATCTCGAGCCCGTTGCCGAGGAAGGACTCGACGGTCTCGATCGTCAGCGCGGGGCCGCCCAGCGCATAGGCCGCGTTGATCTTGTTGATGCCCTGCCCTGGCACCTCGACCTCGACGTCACGCGGGATCGAGAGCTTGCGCACGCTGCCGAGCGAGGCGTGGACGAGCATGATCGTGTCCGAGCGGCCTGGGCCCTGATCGCTCGCGTCGATCGACTCGCCCGTGCGCTGGTCCGAGCCCAGCACGAGGATGGTGCTGCCGGTGAGCAGGTTGCCTCCGGACGAGAGTGCGCGCTCGGCGGCCGGCGAGACGCCCGGCTGGGTCGTGGCGCTGATCAGGAACAGCGCGAGCGACAGCAAGAGCCAGCCCGCGATGGCGAGCGCGATCCACTTGGCCACGCGGCCTGGTGTGATCGGCCGCTTGTCGCGCGGCGTCTTCGGCGGCTCGTCGCCGCGGCTCCGCGACAGCCGGCGCTTGAGCGCGTCGAGATCGCCAGCGCGCGCAAGCCGTCGCTTGCGGGCGCGGTAGACGTTGTACTCCGGGGGGTCCGGAGGGCCGGGGGTCCCTTGGTTCACCCCCCTCTGTATATCTACCCGCCATGCCACCAAGGCGGGTGATCGGGATCGACGCGGGCGGCACGAAGCTGCTCGGGGGTGTTGTCGACGAGGACCTGGTGGTGCATCACCGGGTCCACCGGGTGTGGCGGGGGGCGGACCGCCAGGAGACGCTGAACATCTTCTTGGACTCGGTGGAGGAGGTGCGCGCGGCGGCCCCCGACGTCGAGGCCGTGGGCTTCGGGATCCCGGCGCTCGTCGAGTGGGAGACGGGCGTGGCGCGCTGGTCCAACCACCTGCCGCTCCAGGACGTCCGCTTCCGCGATCTGATGAGCGAGCGGCTCGGCCTGCCGGTGGTGGTCGACAACGACGGCAACGCGTCGGTGCTGGCGGAGTGTCGGGCGGGAGCGGGCGCGGGGGCGCGTCACGTCGTGATGGTCTCGCTCGGGACGGGAATCGGCACGGGCCTCTATCTCGACGGGCGCGTGTACCGGGGGTCGGCGGGGCTCGGCGCCGAGATCGGGCACTCGGTGCTCGACATCCACGGCGGCGAATGCCCGAGCGCCTGCCCCGGCCGCGGTTGCTTCGAGACGCTCGTCTCCGGCAACGCGATCGGCCGGGAGGGCCTGCGCGTCGCGGAGGAGCGCCCCGAGTCGGCGCTCGGCAAGCGGCTCGCCGCGGGCCGCGAGATCACCGGCGGGATCGTCACCGAGCTTGCCCACAGCGGCGATCCGGCGGCGCGCGAGGTGCTCGCCGAGATCGGCATGCGGCTGGGCTACGGGCTCGTCGGCGTCATCAACGTCTTCAACCCCGAGGTGATCGTGATCGGTGGTGGCGCGGTCCGCGCGGGCGAGCTGCTCCTCGAACCGGCCCGCCAGATCGTCTCCGAGCGCGCCATGCCGCCCGTGCGCGCAGGGGTCGCGATCCGCCCCGCCCACTTCGGCGACGAGGCGGGGATGATGGGCGCCGCCCTGCTCGCGTTCGATCAGCTCGTCGAGGCGAGCGCGTGAGCGGGCGGCTCGTCGTCTGCCCGACGCCGATCGGCAACCTCGAGGACGTGACGCTGCGCGTCCTGTCGGCGCTGCGGGAGGCGGACGTCGTCGCCTGCGAGGACACGCGCCGCACGCGCATCCTGCTGGATCGCTACGGCGTCAAGGCCAAGCTCGTCTCATACCACGAGCACAACGAGCGAGCGCGGGCGGCGGAGCTCGTGGGGCGCATGCGCGACGGGGCGGTGGTCGCGCTCGTCTCCGATGCCGGCATGCCCCTCGTCTCCGACCCGGGATACGTGCTGGTGCAGGCCTGCGTCGCGGCCGGCCTGCCGGTCGAGGTGCTGCCCGGCCCGTCGGCGGCGATCACGGCGCTCGTCGCCTCGGGGCTGCCCGCCGCCGAATGGCGCTTCCAGGGCTTCCTGCCGCGCAAGAAGGGGGAGCAGCGGCGCGTGCTCTCCGAGCCCGGCGGGACGCTCGTCGCCTTCGAGTCCCCGCGGCGCGTGCCCGGCACGCTCGCCCTGTTGGCGGAGCTCGACCCGGAGCGCGAAGTCGCGGTCTGCCGTGAGCTGACGAAGGCGCACGAGGAGATCGTGCGCGGCAGCGCAGCCGAGCTTGCCGAGCGCTACGCAGGCTCGCCGCCGAAGGGCGAGGTCGTCCTCGTGATCGCCGCGCCGGCCGAGCGCGAGGCCGGCGCCAGCGAGCCGGCCGCCGTGGATGCCCTGCGCCGCCTCGTCGACGCGGGTGCCCATCCGCGCAAGGCGGCCGCCGTGGTCGCGGAGCTGACCGGTGGCAGCGCCAACGCGCTGTACCGAGCGCTCACTTCGGGCGACTGAGAACGCGGACGGGCCCTCCGCGAGGAGGGCCCGTTGGTTCCGCCGGGGGGGGGTGCTGTGACTTAGTTGCCGCCGAAGCGGAAACCGTCGGTCTGGGGCATGACCGACGCCTCGCCGCCACCGTTGCCGGTCGTCACGTCGGCGCTGCCCTCGTTCGGGCCGCCGTCGTAGCGCGGGTGGGTGGACTGCGGGATGTCGGAGGCCTTGCTGCCCCTGAGCTGGATGTCGGCGCTGCCCTCGTTCGGGCCGCCGTCATAGCGGGGCCCGGCCTGGGACAGCACGGACGAGGCGCCGATCGGGGCTGACATCGTCACGTCGGCGCTGCCCTCGTTGGGGCCGCCGTCGTAGCGGGTCGCGCCCGGCTGGGTCGTCCGGCCGATCTGCCCGGCCTGCTCGGCCGCGCCCGGGAACGCCTGCGCCTGGTTCGGCCGCGCCGGCAGGTTCACGCCGGGGGCGATGTCGGCGCTGCCCTCGTTCGGGCCACCGTCATAGCGCGGGGCCGGGGCGGTGTCGACTGCGCCGTCCAACCTGCGCTGGGGGAGCGGTGCCGACTGGGCGCCGGGGGTGCCGGACTCGATCGCCGGGGTCTGCGTGCTCGTGCTCACAACCGTGTCGTCGTCATTGGCGACGATCACCACTGCCCCGGCCAGGCCGAGTACGGCGATCAGCGCCGCAACGAGGAGCGTGCGCAGATGGTTGTAATGAGAGCGGAGAACCACCGCCGGGTGCTGCTCTGGAACTGCCTTACCCATGACTTCCTCCTGTTGTTTGGTGCCGGTTGAACGTCGTGGAGCGATCCTGCATGGGGGTGGTTGCGGGGCGGTGACAGCACGGCAACAGGGCGCTGCAAGCGCGTCCTTCGCCGCGACTGCAACGCCCGCGTTACAGACCGTTACAAGTCGGCGACGGGCTGGGCCCGCTCCCGCGGGAGCGCGCTTACGGTGCCGCCATGCGCCGCTTTCTCCCGCTTACAACCGCACTTCTCGTGGCCCTTCTCGCACCCGCCGCGCCGGCTCTGGCGGCCTGGACCTGGCCATTGCAGGGCGAGGTGATCACGGGCTACCTGAACGGCGACGATCCATACGCGGCAGGTCAGCACCGCGGCATCGACATCGCGGGAGCGCTCGGCACGCCGGTGGTGGCAGCCGCCGCGGGCGAGGTGCGCTTCGCGGGCACGGCGGGCTCGAGCGGACTGACCGTGAGCGTGCGCACAGACGACGGCTTCGACACCTCCTACCTGCACCTGGGCGCCGCCCACGTGCGCGCGGGGGAGCGCGTGTCGGCCGGCCAGCGGCTGGGGGACGTCGGCACGTCGGGCGTCCGCTCGGCCGGCGCGCCGCACCTGCACTTCGGCGTCCGCGAGGCCGGGAGCCGCCACGCCTACCGCGATCCACTCGCGTTCCTGCCGCCTCCGCCCGCGCCGGCGCCCGAGGCGCCCGCGACTGCGCCGCTTCCCGAGCCGGTCCCGGCGCTGCCGGTGGTGGCGCCGGAGCCCCTGCGAACGCCAAGCCCCGCTCGCCGCCGCCTCCCGGGAGCGCGCCGGATCCCGGTCCGGCGGCCCGCGCCGGCGCCGCGCCGGGCTCCGCTGCCGGGCCGATCGCCGCTGCGGCGGCCCGCCCCGCAGCCGACCCCCGCGCCGCTCGCAGCGCCGGAGCCGGCCGCGCGGCGGGTCATCGCGCCGCGACCGCGGCAGGCACCGGCCGGGCGTCCGGCGCCGGCTCCCTCCGCTCACGACGGCCGGGCCCGGCACGCGCTCGAGCGGCCCAACCTGGGGGTGTCGCCCCAGGGCGAGCCCGAGGCGTCGCACAGCTCGGACGTGGAGCCCGCTCGGAGCGCCCCGCCCGCGCAGCCGTCCGCCCGCGCCGGCGGCCCGGACCTCGGCCTGGCGCTCGCCTGCCTCGGGGTGCTGCTGGCCGCGGCGATCCTTGCCTTCAGCGGCGAGGGTGGACCCGCGCGGCGCCGAGGAGGCGCGCGGCTCGCCGCTGCCATACGACCACTGCTGGGGCGGCGATGAGCCTCGGAGGCCCTCGCCGCTCTGCGGCGCCGCACATTGCCGGATCGATGGTCTCCGGGACCACTGAAACGCCAACGTGGGCGCCACCGGGTCGCTGCGAGCGTTCGGCTGGCTGCGGCGCGGCTGGGACCGGCGCCTTCACCGCCGCCGTTCTCCGGCGCGAACCCGGCGCGCGCGGCGGTGCGGCCGGCGAACGGCCCCCGATGGTCACGCGCGCCCGGGTAGCATCGGTTGTGGATGTCGTACTACGTCACCACGCCCATCTACTACGTGAACGGCGAACCCCATCTGGGGCACGCCTACACGACGATCGCCGCCGACGTGCTCGCGCGCCACATGCGCCAGCGCGGCGAGGACGTCTTCTTCCTGACGGGGACGGACGAGCACGGCGAGCCGGTCGCGCAGGCGGCCGAGAAGCTCGGCATCACACCGCGCGAGCTCGGCGACGCCAACGCGGTCCGCTTCAAGGAGCTCGCGGCCGCCCTCAACGCCACCAACGACTTCTTCATCCGCACGACCGATCCGGAGCACATGGCCAAGGTCGCCGAGGTCGTGCAGCGCATCTACGACAACGGGCACGTGTACGCCGGGCACTACGAGGGCTGGTACTGCCCACGCTGCGCCGACTTCAAGACCGAATCCGAGCTCGTGAACGGCAACGAGTGCCCGATCCACAAGATCGTTCTCGAGATCGAGACCGAGGACAACTGGTTCTTCCGGCTGTCCACGTTCCAGGAGCCGCTCGAGCAGCTCTATGCCGAGCGCCCGGACTTCGTCACGCCGCAGAACCGATACAACGAGGCGCTCTCCTTCATCAAGAGCGGCCTGCTCGACTTCTCGCTCAGCCGCCAGCGCCTCAAGTGGGGTGTGCCGGTGCCGTGGGACGACAGCCAGGTGATCTACGTCTGGATCGACGCGCTGCTCAACTACTACACCGCGCTGTCCTACGCCCGCCCCGGAGAGGACCTGACGGACCGCTTCTGGCCCGCGACGGTCCACCTGATCGGCAAGGACATCCTCAAGTTCCACGCGGTCATCTGGCCCGCGATGTTGATGGCGGCCGGCCTGCCGGTGCCCCAGCGCGTGGGCATCCACGGCTTCCTGCTGCTCGGCGAGCACAAGATGTCGAAGTCGCTCGGCAACGTGATCGAGCCGTTCCGGGTCGTGGATCTCTACGGCGAGGACGCGCTGCGCTTCTACGCGATGCGCGAGGTGAGCTTCGGCTCCGACGGCGAGGTGTCGCCGGATGGCTTCGAGACGCGTTACAACACGGAGCTCGCCAACGAATACGGCAACCTCGCGAGCCGCACGCTGGCGATGATCGGCCGCTACCGCGACGGGGTCGTGCCGGACGCGCGGCCGGCCGCCGAGGTGGCCGCCGAGTTCGAGGGCCTCCGCGAGGCGGTTTGCGAGCGGCTGGACGCGGTCGAGATCACGCCCGCGCTGGACGAGGTCTGGCGCCGCATCAAGCTGCTCAACCGCTACGTGACGGAGGAGGAGCCCTGGCAGCTCTCCAAGGATGAGGCGCAGGCCGAGCGGCTCGACGCGGTCCTGTACACGCTGGCCGAGGGGCTGCGCGTGGTCTCCGTGCTGCTGCATCCCTTCATGCCGCGCACGGCGGAGCGGCTGCTGGAGGCGCTCGGGCGCGAGGACCTGTCGCTGGACGCCGCGCAGCTCGGCGCGGTCGGGGGAGGCGCGGAGCTCGGCGAGCTCGGCCAGCTCTTCCCGCGCGTCGAGGCCGAGGCGCCGGCCGCCTAGGTGCCTTGATCGACACCCACTGTCACCTCGATGCGTGCGAGCCGCCGGACGCGGAGCTCGTCGAGCGGGCGCGCGCGGCGGGGGTCACGCGACTCGCCACCGTCGGTACCGATGAGGCATCGATCGAGCGGGCGCTCGCGGCCGCGCACAGCCACGATGAGGTGTTCGCGATCGTCGGGCGCCACCCGCACGAGACCGCCGGCTTCGGGCCCGCCGAGCTCGAGGCGATCGAGCGTGCTGCGGCCGATTCGCGCGCGCGGGCGATCGGCGAGACGGGGCTCGACTACTACCGCGACTACGCGCCGCGCGACGACCAGCATCGCGCCTTCGAGGCCCAGCTCGAGCTGGCCGCGCGGGCCGGGTTGCCCGTCGTGATCCACACGCGCGCGGCGGAGGACGACACCTTCGCGGTGCTGCGCGAGCACGCCCCGGCGCTCCCCGCGGTCGTGCTCCACTGCTTCTCGGCCCCGGAGCGGCTCGCCGAATGCGTCGAGCGCGGCTACCTCTGCTCGTTTGCCGGCAACGTCACCTACCCGAAGGCGGCCGAGCTGCAGGACGCCGCCCGCGAGCTGCCGGCCGAGCTGCTGCTCGTCGAGACCGATTCGCCCTACCTGTCGCCCCAGCCCGTGCGCGGCAAGCCCAACGAACCCGCCAACGTGGTGCACACCGCCCGTTACGTCGCGGAGCTGCGCGGCGTCTCCTACGAGGAGCTCGAGCGAACGGTGGAGGCGAACGCCGCGCGCGTGTTCGGGCTGCCCGCGGCGTGAGCGAGCCGCCGGCCGCTCCGCGCCAGGCCAGCCTGCGACGGCTGCGCGAGTTCGAGGTCCGGCCGAATCGCGAGCTCGGGCAGAACTTCCTGATCGACGACAACATCCTGCGGGTCATCGGGGACGCCGCGGAGCTCACGAGCAGCGACGTCGTGCTCGAGGTGGGCGGCGGCCTCGGCGTCCTCTCCGAGTACCTGGCGCCACGCGTGGCGCACCTGCACGTGGTCGAGGTCGATCGCCGCCTCGAGCGGCCGTTGCGCGACGCGCTCGATCCATTCGCGAACGCCGACCTGCACCTGGCGGATGCGCTCGAGCTCGACTTCGGGGCGCTCGAGCCCGTGCCGGACAAGGTCGTCGCAAACCTGCCCTACGGGGTGGCCGCCACCGTGCTGCTCAAGTCGATCGCCGAGCTCCCCGAGGCGTCCATGTGGGTGGCGATGGTCCAGCGCGAGGTCGCCGACCGGCTCGCCGCGCCGGCGGGCGGCAAGAGCTACGGCGCGACCTCGGTGCTGGCGCAGCTGTCGGCGAACGTGCGCTTCCTGCGCAAGGTGCCGCGCACGGTCTTCCATCCCGTGCCGAACGTCGACTCCGCGCTTGTTGTGCTGCGCCGCACCGCCCCGGCGCCGGCGGCCGGGCTGGTGGCCCTCATCCACGCCGGCTTTGCCCACCGGCGCAAGGCGCTCGCCGGCTCACTGGCGCTGGCGGCCGGCGCGCCCGACGACATCCGCGCCGCGACGCGCGCCGCGCTCGAGCGCATCGGCCAACCCGCTGACGCGCGGGCCGAGCGCCTGACGCCGCCGGATTGGATCCGGCTTGCCGCAGAGCTCGGGGACGAGCGCGTGGGCGCCCTCCACCCGCGTCGTATCTAGCCTCCCCGCGATGGTCGTCCGCGAGCGCGCCTACGCGAAGCTGAACCTGGTGCTCCAGGTCGGGCGGCCGCGTGCCGACGGGATGCACCCGCTCTGCTCGCTGTTCGCGTCGATCGAGCTCGCCGACGAGCTCGAGGGCGCTCCTGGGGAATTGGAGGAGGACAGCGTCGAGTGCGCGGGCGTCGCGGGCGAGAACCTCGCGCTCGGCGCTATCGCCGCCTTTCGCGAGCGCAGCGGCGGGCTGCCCGACGGGCCGGTACGCCTGCGGATCGACAAGCACATCCCGGTGGCCGCCGGCCTCGGAGGCGGCAGCGCCGACGCCGCCGCCGCGCTGCGGATCGTCAACCGCATGAGCGGGCTGCCGCTCGACACGGCCGCGCTCCGGGAGCTGGCCGCCGAGCTCGGCGCCGACGTTCCGAGCCAGGTCGAGCCCGGGCATGCGCTCGTGCAGGGGGTCGGCGAGCTGGTCGAGCCGCTCTCGCTGCCGGCGCTCGTCGCCGTGCTCGTCCCGAGCGCAGAGGGCCTTCGCACCGCCGAGGTATACGCGCAGCTCGACCGGCTGGGCGGCGGTCGCGAGCGGCTCGACCCGGAGTCGCTGCGCGGGCTCGCCGCCGGCGATCCGGACCGGCTCGGCGCGGGGGTCGAGAACGACCTCGAGCGCGCCGCGCTCGCGCTCCGCCCCGAGCTCGCCGCCACGCTCGCGCAGCTGCGCTCCGCCGGCGCTCTCGGCGCTGCGGTCAGCGGCTCCGGGCCGACCTGCTTCGGGCTGTTCGCCGAGCGCTCCGCCGCCGAGGCGGCGGCGTCCGGCATCCCCGGCGCGATCGTCAGCGCGCTGCGCGCAAACTGAGCGCGGGCCGGCGCCGGGGCGGCACGGTCCGGCTTCCGTACCCTCACGCCTTCATGCACGCCCGCGAGATAATCGCCGCGGTCGCGGCAGTGCTGGTCGCGGCCTACGTCGTGTGGCGCTGGCGGCGGCTGTCGCTCGAGCGCAAGGGCCTCGGGATCGTGATCGCGCTCGGCCTGGGCATCTACGCGAGCGGCGTCCTCTCCGAGCTGCCCGACCCGAAGGAGGTGATCGGCGACATCGCCGAGGCGCTCGGCCCCTGGACCTACGCGCTCGTCGGCGTGCTGGCCTTCCTCGAGACGGGCGCCTTCGTCGGACTGGTGGCCCCGGGGGAGACGGTCGTGATCGCGGGCGGGGTGATCGCGGGCGAGGGCACGATCTCACTGCTGCCGCTGATCGCGATCGTCTGGATCTGCGCGATCGCAGGCGACACCACCAGCTTCTTCATCGGCCGCCGGCTCGGGCGCGGCTTTCTCGAGAAGCACGGCCCGCGGGTGAAGATCACCCACGAGCGCCTCGAGCAGGTGGAGGACTACTTCGATCGCCACGGCGGCAAGACGATCCTGATCGGGCGTTTCATCGGCCTCGTGCGGGCGCTGGCCCCGTTCATCGCCGGCTCGTCCGGGCTCTCCTACAGGCGCTTCATCCCCTACAGCATCATCGGCACCGGCCTCTGGGCGACGGTCTTCTGCGTGCTCGGCTACATCTTCTGGCGCTCCTTCGACCGGGTGGCGCACTATGCCGGCCAGGCGATCTTCGGCTTCGGCGTGACCGTGGCCGTGATCGTCGGGATCGTCGTCGCCTACAAGCGCCGCGCCGAGATCAAGAAGTGGCTGCTCGGCCACGAGAGCCATCCGCTCGTGAAGCCGCTGTTCGTGGTTGGCCGGCCGGTGTATCGCAAGCTGCTTCGGCCGGCCTACGACGCGGTGGCCCCGGAGCTGCGCTTCCTCTGGAACCGCGTGACGCCGGGCGACCTGGGGCTGGAGCTGTCGACGGCGGTCGCGGTCGCCGGGGTGGGGATCTTCGTCTTCGTCCTCTACGTCGTCGAGCTGTCGGGCGACCTCGGGCCGACTCCGCTCGACACGGAGCTGCTCGACCTCGCCGACACGCTCTACAACGCGGCGCTGGCCGACGTGGCGGAGGTCGTGGGCGCGTTCGGCGCGCTTCCGACCGTGCTGGCGTTCGTGGCCGCCACCTCGATCCTGCTGATCGTCTACAGCCGCTGGACGGATTTGATCGTGCTGGTGGCCGGGATGGGGCTCATCTACGCCGCGGTGCACATCGCCAAGGACGCGATCGACCGTCCGCGGCCGCCCGATCCGCTCGTCGAGACCTCGCTGTCGTCCTTCCCGAGCGGCCACGCCGCCTACGCGACCGCCTGGATCGCCGTGGCGCTGATCCTCACGCGCCGGCTCGGGTTGGCGGCCAACGCGGCGCTCGCGACGATCGCGATCGTGCTCGCGGCCGCGATCGGCCTCTCGCGCATCTACCTGCGCACGCACTACTGGTCGGACGTCGCCGCGGGCTGGGGGATCGGTTGCGGGATCTTTGCGTCGCTGGCGGTGATCGCGATGGTCGTCAACTACGTGCGCCACAATGGCGGGCGGCACGAGCCGGAGCCGCCGCTCGTGCGCGCCGAGCAATGAACCTCGATCTGACCAACACCGAGATCGCCATCGCGCTCGCAGGCGGCCTCGTCCTGGCCTGTTACGTGCTGCTGATCCTGATCCCGGCCTGGCGCTGCTACGGGCGTGTCTGGGAGAAAATCGCCGCCAGCTTCCTGACGCTGTTCGTCCTCGCGACGCTGCTCGGCATCGGAACGGCGATCGGGCTGGCCGTCGTCTGGACCTACGACACGTACGCGTAAGCGCGCAAAATGCGTCTCTCCCGGCCCGCGAGCGGAGGGGCGTCGATACGATCGTTCGATGGCCGCAGGCCGTCAATCTCTGGGCGCGGTCGCCCAGCCCGGCTCGTTCCTGGAGGCGCTCGACGCGGTCTCCGAGGCCGTCGAGTCCGGTGCCGGGCTGCCCTCGGTCACGCGCGCGGCGGGCCGGGCGCTCGATGCGAGCGTGATCGTGCTCGACGCGGCGAGCAGCGTGCTGGCGGTGGCCTGCTCCTCGCCCGAGGACGAGCGCGCCGTCATGGCGCGCGAGGCCGGCACCGAGACCGTCGAGCTGCTCGTGGCCGAGGTGGCCGTCGGCCAGCTGCGCTTCCGTCCACGCAGCGAGCCGCCGCCCGCCGCGCTGCTGCGGCTCGTCGGCAACCTGATCGGCCTCGAGCTCGAGCGCGCCAAGGCGCCCGAGCGTGCCAGCGAGGAGGCCGTCGGCGACTTCCTGGGCGACCTGCTTGCGCGCCGCATCACCGACCGCGAGAACATCTCGGCGCGCTCGGCCGAGCTCGGCTGCGACCTGTCGGACGGCGCAACCGCACTGGTCGTGCGCGCCCGCCCGCAACATCCGGAAGAGGGCGATTGGCGGGCGCGGGTGCTGACGCTCGCCGAGCGCGGCGCGCGCGCCCTCGAGCGCGGCTCGCTCGCGGCGCTCGTCGACGCGGGCTGGGTCGGCACGCACGGCTCCGAGCGCGAGCTCGTGATCCTCATCCCGGGCAGCGCGGGGCGCCGTGTTGCGGCCGCCGTCTACCGCGAGCTCGAGGCGAGCCTCGCCGGGTTCCTGATCACCGTCGCGCGCTCGCGCCACACGAGCGATCCGGCCGACCTCCACCGCGCCGGCGCCGAGGCGCTGCTGGCGGCCAACGTCGCCGAGGCGCGCGGCCTCGCGGAGCTCTCCTTCGAGGAGACCGGCGCCTACCGCCTGCTGCTGCCCGCGATGAGCGAGGACCCCGGGGAGCTGCGCGGCTTCTACGACGAGACGGTCGCGCCGCTCGTGAGCTACGACGAGCAGTACGAGACCGAGCTGGTGCGCACGCTCGAGTCGTTCCTCGACGCGGACGGCAACGTCGCGCGGACCGCCGAGCGCCTCTTCACTCACCGCCACACGATCCGCTACCGGCTCGAGCGCGTGCGCGAGCTGACCTCGCTCGACGTGTCCTCGACCGACGGCCGCGAGCGCCTGTCGCTCGGCCTCAAGGCGATGCGCGTGCTCGGCATCGTCCCGCCCGGCGGTCCCACCCAGGAGAAGGGGACCGAGGCCGGCCGTGTGCCACGGGGGCACAAGGACCGCTGATCCTCCTTACTGGGGGGGAGGGACTCGAACCCCCGTTCCCGGGACCAAAACCCGGTGTCCTGCCAGCTGGACGACCCCCCAAAGTCGGGCCTGAGCGTAGCCGCTGCAGAGCCGCTCCGGTCGCTACGCTCACGAGCCCATGGCCGAGTCCTTCACGGTCCTGATCATGGCCGCCGGCCATGGAACGCGCATGCACTCGCACCTCCCCAAGGTGCTGCACCGCGTCTGCGGCAAGCCGATGGTCGAGTGGGTCGCCGATGCCGCGCGGGAGGCGGGCGCCGAGCACGTGCTGTGCGTCGTCCGGCCGGGCGAGGGCGTGGCCGACATGCTTCCCGACGGGATCGAGCCGGTCGAGCAGCACGAGGGCGAGGGAACGGCCGCGGCCGTGCTCGCGGCGCGCGGGACGATCGAGAGCGGGTCGCTCGTGATTCTCTCGGGTGACCAGCCGCTCGTCACCGCGGAGCAGATCGCCGGTCTGCGCGCGGCGCAGCACGCCGAAGGAGCCGCCGCGACGCTGCTCACGACCGATCAGCTCGACCCCGCCGGCTACGGCCGCATCGTGCGCGACGGCGATGGACGCTTCAAGGAGATCGTCGAGACCAAGCGAACGGAGGGCCTCCCGAGCGCGGTGCTCGCGATCCGCGAGGTCAACCTGGGCACCTACGCCTTCGATACGGCGGCGCTCTTCACGGCGCTCGACGAGGTCGGCTTGACCGACGGCGAGCTCTATCTCACCGGCGCCCTGCCGGCCCTGGTGGGCCGCGGGCGGGTGGTCACGACATACGCCACGGACGATGCCGCCATTGCGCTCGGGGTGAACGACCGGGCGGGGCTGATGCAGGTCGAGGAGAGCGCCCAGCGCCGCATCCTCGAGGCTCACGCCCGCGCGGGCGTGACCTTTCTGCAACCGGCGACGACGCGCGTCGAGGCGCACGTGACGATCGGCGAGGACACCACGATCGGCCCCGGCGTGAGCTTGCTCGGCTCGACGCGCGTGGCCGAGGGCTGCGAGATCGGGCCGCACACGACGCTCCAGGACGCGAGAGTGGGTGACGCCGCCACGGTCCGGCAGTCCTACGTGATCGAGGCTGAGATCGGCCCGAGCGCCATTATCGGGCCGTTCTCGTACCTGCGGCCCGGCACCGTGGTGGGCGAGGGCGCCAAGGTCGGCGCCTTCGTCGAGGTCAAGAACTCCAACATCGGAGCCGGCGCGAAGGTCCCGCACCTCTCCTACATCGGCGACAGCGACGTGGGCGAGAACGCCAACCTCGGCGCCAGCACGATCACCGCGAACTACGACGGGCGCGAGAAGCACCGCACGAAGATCGGAAAGAGCGCGAAGACCGGCGTTCACACCTCGCTCGTCGCCCCCGTGGACGTCGGCGATCGGTCGTACACTGGGGCCGGATCGGTCATCACGGGCGACATCCCCGAGGGAGCGCTCGGGATCGCCCGGGAGAGGCAGAAAAACGTGGAGGGTTACGCGGACCGCGTGGAGGAGGACCCGCAATGAGCAAGCTCCTCGAGACGGCCACTGCTCCGGCGCTCTCGTCGAGCATCCACGCCGGCTACGAGAAGAGGCTGATGATCACCGCCGGCCGGGCGAGCCGGGAGCTCGGCGGCAGGATCGCGGAGAAGCTGGGCCTGGGGCTCACCGACGCCGGCCTCAAGACGTTCGCCGACGGCGAGGTGTACTGCCGCTACGCCGAGTCGATCCGCGGGGCCGACCTCTTCATCGTGCAGTCGATCTGCGGCTCCGAGCGCGAGGGCCTGACGGTCAACGACGCGCTCTGGGAGCTCCTGCTCATGATCGATGCGGCGAAGCACGCCTCCGCGCACCGCATCGTCGCGGTCGCCCCCTGGTACGGCTACTCGCGGCAGGACAAGAAGTCCGCGCCTCGTGAGCCCAACTCGGCCCGGCTGGTCGCGAACGTGCTCGAGACCGCCGGCGCCGACCGGCTCGTGACGATGGACCTCCATGCCGGTCAGATCCAGGGCTTCTTCTCGAGGCCCGTCGATCACATGACCGCCATGCCGATCCTCACCCAGTTCGTGCAGGACCGGCTCGGCGACCAGGAGCTCGTGATCATCGCCCCGGACGCCGGGCGCGTGAAGCTCGTCCGCAAGTTCGCCCAGAAGGTCGGCGCGCCCTACGCGCTCATGGAGAAGGAGCGCCCGGCCCAGCAGGTCGCCGAGATCGGCTACGTGATCGGCGACGTCAAGGGCAAGACCGCCGTCATCGTCGACGACATCATCGGGACCGGCAGCACGCTCAGCGCAGCGGCGCAGACGGTGCTCGACGAGGGCGCGGAGCGCGTGTTCGCGGTCGCCACGCACGGGCTCTTCTCGGGACGGGCCTACGAGATCCTGGAGAGCGGCCCGCTGTCCGGGATCGTCGTGACAGACACCGTGCCGCTGCGCGAGGGCGCCCCCGAGCTCGTCACGCAGCTGACCTGCGCGGACATCCTGGAGGACTCGATCCGTCGCATCTTCGTCGACGACTCCGTGTCGGAGATCTTCGCCGGCGAGAACCAGCTCTTCTGAGCGGCCCGTGTACGAGCTCTATCTGGCGGCCCACATCCTCTGTGCCGTGCTCTGGGTGGGCGGCGGCGTGTCCGTGCACATCCTCGGGCGCTGGATCTCGCGCGAGGGCGATCCCGAGCGGATGGTCGCCTTCAACCGCGATGCGGTGAAGCTCGGCAACGTGTTCTACGCCCCGCTGGCGATCGTCCTGATCGTCGCGGGCGTCCTGCTCGTCGAGGAGGTCGGCTACGAGTACAGCGACCTCTGGATCTCGCTGGGCTTCCTGGGCTGGCTCTTCAGCCTCGTCGTCGGCCTCGGCTTCTACCCGCAGCAGGGCCGCAGGATCGAGGCGGCGATCACGGCCGAGGGCGCCACCTCGGAGGTCGCGCAGGCGGGCATCCAGCGCATCCTGCTCGTCAACTCGATCGAGGTGCTGGTGCTCGTGCTCGTCGTGATCGACATGGCGGTCAAGCCGGGCTGAGCTCGCGGCTCAGGGCTCGGAGGACGGGCCCGCCGCCCGGCGCGTCGCCGCGGAGCGCCCGAGCCGCGCCCGCACCCAGGCCTGCTCGCGGCCGCCGAGCTCGGTCGCGGGCGGCTCGCCGAACCACCACTCGCGCCCGATCCGGTGCCAGTTGCGCGTGGCGTTCAGCTGCCCGAGCACGGCCAGCACGCCGGACTCCATGCGCCTGCCCATCAGCTCGTTGGCGGGCAGGTTCTCGCGCCGCATGAGCCGGTAGAACGAGGAGCGCGGATCCGAAACCGCGGTGATCGCCTCCATCACGCGGGCGGAGTCGATCGTGACCTCGCGGTCCTCCATGTACCAGCCGCCGATCGCGCGCACGTGCTCCATGAGCAGCTCGGCGTCGACCTTGCGCGGCTGGTTCAGGAAGCCGAGGTCGTGGAGCGCGACCCGCAGCTCCTCGGGGTCGTCGTCGAATACGGCCTTGAGCGCCGCGATCTCGAGCTCGATCTGGTCGCTGTCGAGCTGCTTCGTCATGCCGTAGTCGAGGAACGCGACGCGTCCGTCGGGCAGCAGCAGGTAGTTGCCGGGATGGGCGTCGGCGTTGAAGTGCTGCAGGTGGTAGATCGAGCCGAAGCAGAAGCGGAAGACGATCTCGCCGAAGCGGTCGCGCTCCTCCTGCGGCAGCGCGCGCACCTCTTCGAAGCCCGCGCCGTCGACCCACTCGCTGACGAGGATCCGCTCCGTCGAGAGCCGCGTCACGACGTCGGGGACGAAGATGAACGGGTGACCGCGGTAGCCGCGCGCGAAGGCGCGCTGCGACTGCGCCTCGAGCTCGTAGTCGAGCTCCTCCATGACGCGCTCCTTCAGCTCCGCCGCGGCAGCGCCGGCGTCGAGGCCCGGGGCGAACGCCTTGGCCATCCGCAGAATCAGCCCGGCGTTCTGCATGTCGGACGCGATCGCGCGGGCCACACCCGGGTACTGCACCTTCACGGCGACGCGCCGCCCGTCCGGCAGCACGGCGCGGTGCACCTGGCCGATCGACGCAGCCGCCGCGGCCTCGTGCTCGACGTCCTCGAACAGCTCCTCGACGGGCTCGGCCCACTCCTCGTCCATCACGGCGCGCACCTTCTCCCAGGGCATCGGCGGCGCCGTCGAGCGCAGCGAGGCGAGCTGCTCCTGGTAGAGCTCGCGGTACTCGGGCGGGAGGAACTCCGTGTCGATGAAGGAGGCGAGCTGACCGACCTTCATGGCGGCCCCCTTCATGCGCCCGAGCGTTTCGACCATGCGCTCGGCGGACTCGAGATGGCGCTGCTCGAGCGCCTCGGACGCCTGCTCGGGGGAGCGCGCGAGGTTGGCGGCGCGCGTTCCCGCGTAGCGGGCACCCTGCGAGCCGACGACCGATCCGACCTGGGCCGTGCGGCGAATCCTGCCGGTGGGGATCGAGCTGTCCTCACGGGGCGCCACAGAGCCAGAGTACGCACGCAGCGGGCGGACCGGTGCCAGCTGCATCGCTACACTGGCCAGCCGTCATGGCCACTTCACAGCGACCCACACTCACCGCCGACGAGCGCTCCGAGCGAGGCTCGCGCGCTGCTCGCCGCATGCGCCGCGACGGCCTCGTGCCGGGTGTCGTCTACGGCGGAGGCGAGGGCGAGTGCACCTCGTTCCAGGTCAACTCGCGGGCGCTGCGCCACGTGCTCGTGGACGGGTCGGCGCTGATCGACCTCGAGGTCGCGGGCCGCACCCGCCCGGTGATCGTGAAGGACCAGCAGCTCCACCCGGTGCGCGGCGAGGTCATGCACATCGACCTGCTCGAGGTCCGGCTCGACGAGAAGATCCAGACCACGGTCGCCGTCCATATCGAGAACATCGAGGAGGCGCCCGGCATCAAGGAGGGCGGCGTGCTCGAGCAGGTCACCCACCAGCTCAACATCGAGGCGCTCCCGACGGCCATCCCCGAGTTCGTCCCGGTGGACGCGTCCGGCATGGAGATCGCCGCGACCATGACCCTGGCCGAGGTCGCCCGTCCCGGAGGGCGTGACCTTCCTCGACGACCCGGAGGACACCGTCATCGCGACGGTCGTCGTCCCCACCGAGGTCGAGGAGCCGGAGATCGAGGAGGAGACCGAGCTCGTCGGCGAGGGCGTCGAGGGCGAGGAGGCTGTCGAGGGCGAAGAGGGTGCCGCCGAGGGTGGCGAGGAGCCCGCGTCCGAGGAGGGCGAGGAGTCCTGAGCCTCTTCCGCCGCTCTTCCAGCGGCGGGAAGGTCGACTGGCTCGTCGTCGGCCTGGGCAATCCGGGCGACCGTTACGCCCGTACCCGCCACAACGTGGGCTTCGAGGTGGCCGCGCTGGCCGCCGAGCGCTGGGGGCTGCCGCGCGCGAAGAAGAAGTACGGCGGCCTCTACACCGACGGCCGCACCGGCCCGGGCGGCCCGCGCGTCGGCGTGCTGCTGCCGCAGACCTACATGAACGACTCCGGCGACGCCGTCGGCCCGGCGCGCGGCGCGCTCGGCGTCGATCTCGACCACGTGATCGCGATCCACGACGAGATCGACCTGCCCTTCGGCCGCATCGAGGCCCGCCTCGGCGGCGGGCTGGCCGGCCACAACGGGCTCAAGTCGCTGAAGCGCGGACTCGGCAGCGCCGACTTCCGCCGCATCCGGGTGGGCGTGGGCCGGCCCGACACGACCGATCCCGAGATCGTGTCGGCGCACGTGCTGGGGCGCTTCTCAGAGCCTCAGGGTGAGGTGCGCGAGCTGGTGGAGAGCGCTGCGGATGAGCTCGAGCGGGTGGTGACGGCGCCGCCGCACTAGCGCAGCGTCAACTCCGGCGAACGACGGCTGGGGAAGGGGATGCAGCGGGTCGGCGAGCGGCCACCGTGTCCGTTTGGTGTCGCTGGGCGACATCAAAGTGCCACAGTGGCGCCGATCTTCCCGTCATCGCTGTCTTTTCGGACCGCCGCGGCGCCCTAGCGCCACCAGCTCGTCCGCTGGCGCGCCCCCTCGTGCGTCAGCGCGATGTGCAGCCAGCGGCGGCGGCGGTCGCCGCTCCTGATCGGGCGCAGTCCGGCGCGCCAGCGCGACGAGGTCCAGACGCGGCCGTTCCAGGCGATCTCCTGCACCCCCAGACGGCGCGCCCGGGCGTGCCGGTTGCCGCGGCGGTCGTCGGCGAGCAGCCAGGTCACGATCCCGTTGCCGATCGCCAGGTCGTGCGGAGAGCGGGCCCGCAGGCGCCAGTCCAAGGCACGGCCCTCGCCGTGGACGTCGACCACGCCGGGGCTCGCCTCCACGCACGCGTAGCCGAGCCGCAGCGCGCCGCTGTGCCAGCGCGAAGAGATCAGGCGGGCGAGCGCGCGCGTTCCGGGCAGCGCGGCGCCGGTGCACGCGCCGGGATAGGCGCCCGGCCGGTCGTAGTCGAAGCGCTCGATCGGCCGCCCGAGCGGCGCGCCGAGGCGCCGGCGGCCGGAGCTACCCGACACGCCGCGGCAGAGCGAGTGGGTCCAGCGCGTACAGGCGCGCATCGAGGAGACGCCCTCTGGCAGCGCGAGCGTGAGGTCGTGCTGGCGAGCGCAGCGCAGCCCGGTCGCCGGCCGGCGGAAGCCGGTGTCGTAGAAGAATCGAACGCACGTGCCAGGCGCCACGGCCGCCGAGGAGCGGTTGTCGTCGACGTCGTAGTCGTCGCCGTCGGAGTGCTCGAAGCTGCGGAAGTCGGCACGGTCGCCGTCGCGGCCGAAGGAGACCTCGATCCAGGCGCCCTCGCAGCCGCGCTCCATCCAGAGCTGCACGCGGACGTCGCGGACGCGGGCGTCGCCGGAGCACTCGGCGGCCTGCGCCGAGGACGCCGGCCCCGCCCCGAGGGCGGCGCCTGCAAGTGCGACCAGGAGAGTGATCCGCGCCATCCGTGGCATCGTGGGCGGCGGCTTTATACACGCGCTCTGCAAATTCCGCCAAGCGTGCAACGGGACTTGCCGAATGCGCCAAAAACGGCGTCCGTAGAATCGGATGAAGAGGCCGCCCGGCGCCGCCGAGGCGGCTGTTCGGCGTGGCTTCGCACCGGGCAACGCCCGGTGCTCGCCCAGGACGCATGCTCAGGACCCTTCTCACATACGCAAAGCACGACCCCTCGGTGGGCGCCCTCGCCGAGGCCGCCCGCGGCGGCCCGCAGCGGGCGTTCGTGTCCGCGAGCATGCGGCCCTACCTGCTCGCCGCGCTGATCGACAGCGAGCCCGAGCGGCCCGCGCTCGTGGTGGCGGGCGACGATCGCGCCGCACGCGACCTGGCCGCCGACCTCAGGGCGTTCCTCAGCCCGCGCAAGGTGCGCTTCTACCCGGCGCGCGGCATGCAGTACGAGTCCCATCTCGCGCCGCCGCCGCACCTGGTGGGCCTGCGCATCGCCGCGCTCGACGCGCTGCTTGGGGAGCAGCCGGCCGTGCTCGTCGCCAGCGCGGCCGCGCTCGCCGAGAAGGTGCCCGACCCGGACCTTCGCCCGCAGGGCTTCGAGATCGAGAAGGGCGGCCTGCTCGACCTCGACGAGACCGCCGATCAGCTCGTGGCGTGCGGCTACGAGCGCGTCGACCAGGTCGAGGATCGCGGGCAGTTCGCGATCCGCGGCGACATCCTCGACGTCTACCCGGCGACCGAGGAGCGTGCGGTCCGCTGCGAGCTGTTCGACATCGAGGTAGAGCGCCTGACCTGGTTCTCGACCTTCACGCAGCGCTCGCTCGAGGAGGCGGAGACCGTCGAGATCGCCCCGGCCGCCGAGCTCGGGCCCGAGCATCGCGAGCTCGCGGAGATCGCGGCCGCCAGCGACGAGTCGGAGCGCCCGGACGTCGCCGACGTGCTGCCGGTCGATCGCTTCCGCGAGTTGCTCGACCTGCTGCCCGAGGACGCGCTCGTGGCGGTCTCGGCGGAGGAGGAGCTCGCGCCGGCGCTCGGCGACCTCTGGGAGGACGTCACGACCAGCCTCCACGACGAGGACGCGCACCACCTCTACGTCAAGCCCGAGGCGCTCGCCGAGGCGCTCGAGACGCGCGCCGCGCTCAGCCTCTCGAGCATCTCCCAGGACCAGCCCTTCGAGTTTCGCGCACAGGCCGCGGACAGCGCCGCCCGCTCCCTGAAGGACGCCGAGCCCGAGCTCGAGAAGCTCGTGCGCTCCGGCTACCGCACCTTCGTCGCCTGGGCGCGGCGCAGCGAGGCGGAGCGCGCCCGGCTCAACCTGGCGCGCATGCAGGCGGCCTTCCTCGACGGCCTGCCCGCGCCGGAGGACGCGTCGCTCACCTTCGCCCACGCGAGCCTGCGCGACGGCTTCATCGCCCCGCAGCTGAAGCTGGCCGTGCTGCCCGAGCACCGCCTCCTCCGGCGCCGCCGCGCCGAGCGCCCAACAGGGCCGCAGGCCGGCGCGATCGCCTCGTTCACCGACCTGCGCGCCGGAGCCCCGGTTGTGCACGAGGACCACGGCATCGCCCGCTTCACGGGCTTCGAGACGAAGACCGTCGGCGGCGTGACGCGCGATTACCTCGAGCTCGAGTACCTCGACGGAGACCGCGTCTTCGTGCCGAGCGACCAGCTGCACAAGATCAGCCGCTACGTCGGCGCCGACGCGGGCGATCCGCCGCTGTCGAAGCTCGGCGGCAAGCAGTGGGAGCGCATGAAGCTGCGTGCGCGCCGCGCCGCCGAGGCGCTCGCCGGCGAGCTGATCAACCTCTATGCCGAGCGCAAGCGGCGTGCCGGCCATGCCTTCCCGCACGACAGCGAGTGGCAGCTCGAGTTCGAGCAGGCCTTCCCGTACCGCGAGACACCCGACCAGCTCGAGGCGATCGAGGCCGTGCGCGCCGACATGGAGGAGGCGCGCCCGATGGACCGCCTGATCTGCGGCGACGTCGGCTACGGCAAGACCGAGGTGGCGCTGCGCGCCGCCTTCAAGGCCGCCGAGGACAGCAGGCAGGTGATGTTCCTGGTGCCGACGACGGTGCTCGCCCAGCAGCACTTCGGCACCTTCAAGGAGCGCCTGCGCGACTACCCGTTCCGGATCGAGATGGTGTCGCGCTTCCGCACGCCGGCGGAGGTGCGCGAGACGCTTGCCGACTTCGAGGCGGGCAAGGTCGACATCCTGATCGGCACGCACCGGTTGCTCTCGCGCGACGTGAGGCCGAAGGAGCTCGGCCTGCTGATCGTGGACGAGGAGCAGCGCTTCGGGGTGAAGCAGAAGGAGCTCCTGCGCCAGCTCCGGCTCAAGGTCGACGTGCTGTCGCTGTCCGCTACGCCGATCCCGCGCACGCTCCAGATGTCGCTCGCCGGTCTGCGCGACATCTCGGTGATCGAGACTCCGCCCGAGGGCCGGCGTCCGGTTCGCACCTATGTCGGCGAGTACGACGACGACCTGGTGCTGAAGGCGATCCGGCGTGAGGTCGCCCGCGGCGGCCAGGCCTTCTTCCTGCACAACCGCGTCGAGACGATCGACGAGACCGCCGAGCGCGTGCGCGCGCTCGTGCCGGAGGCGCGCGTGGCGGTCGCGCACGGCCAGATGCCGGAGGGCAGCCTGGAGGAGGTGATGCTCTCGTTCCTGCGCGGCGACGCGGACGTGCTCGTCTGCACCACGATCGTCGAGTCGGGGCTCGACATCCCGAGCGCGAACACGCTGATCGTCGAGCGCGCGGACGAGCTCGGCCTCGCCCAGCTCTACCAGATCCGCGGGCGCGTCGGCCGCTCGCGCGAGCGCGCATACGCCTACCTGCTCTACCCGAGCGCGGGTGCCCTGTCCGAGGAGGCCGGCCAGCGGCTCGCCACGCTGTCCGACTACACGGAGCTCGGCTCGGGCTTCAAGATCGCCATGCGCGACCTCGAGATCCGCGGCGCCGGCAACCTGCTCGGCGGCGAGCAGTCCGGGCATGTGGCGGCGATCGGCTTCGAGCTCTACGTCGGGATGATCGACGAGGCCGTGCGGCTGCTCGCGGGCGACTCCGCCGAGGAGCGGGCCGAGCCGGTGCGCATGGACCTGCCGGTGGACGCCTACGTGCCGGGCGACTACGTGCCCTACGAGGCGGCCAAGATCGAGATCCACCGGCGCGTCGCGGGCGCCCGCGAAGTGGCCCAGCTGATCATGCTGCGCGAGGAGCTCAGCGACCGCTTCGGGCCGATTCCGGAGCCGCTCGACAACCTCATCCGCCTGCAGGACGCCCGCATCAAGCTCGGGCGCGCCGGGGCCGCGACCGTGGACTTCGCGGGCGGGCGCCTGGCGGTGGCGCCGATCGAGCTCGACTCAACCGGCGCCAAGGCGCTCAGGGAGCGAATTCCCGAGGCGATGTACGAGTCGGGACGCGAAACCGTGCGCGTACGGCTGCCCGACGAGGCCGCCGATCGCTTCCGCGCCGTCGTCACCGCGGCCGAGGCGATTCTCGAGGTGGCAACCCAGCCGGAAGCTCTCTGAGCGTTCGCTACCCTTCGCCACCGCTCCGGCCTCGGAACCTCTTAAGAGAGCTTTACCAACACGCCCTAGACATGGCATCGATGACACACGCCCCCATCAAGTTCACCCTCGGACTCGCCGCCATCGGCCTCTCCGCGCTCGCCTTCGTCGCCTGTGGCAACGATGTGCCCTCGGGCGCCGTCGCCACCGTCGGCGACGAGACGATCACCCAGGACGAGTTCGACAAGTGGCTCAGCACGGCCTCCCAGGGTCAGGCCCAGGGCAGCGGCGCCCCCGCCGTGCCCGATCCTCCCGACTTCGAGAAGTGCGTCGCGGCGAAGAAGAAGCTGCCGGTCCCCAAGGGCCAGCAGCGGCCGAGCGACGCGACGCTCAAGAAGCAGTGCCAGACCGAGTACGACACGCTCAAGACCGAGGTCATGCAGTTCCTGATCCAGGCCGAGTGGGTCCAGCAGGAGGCCGAGAACCAGGACGTAAAGGTCTCCGACAAGGAGATCAAGCAGTCGTTCGAGGACCAGAAGAAGCAGGCCTTCCCGAACGACAAGGCCTACGAGCAGTTCCTCAAGACGTCCGGCATGACCGAGGAGGACATCCTCTTCCGCGTCAAGCTCGACCAGCTGCAGCAGAAGCTGACGGCGAAGATCACGCAGGACGCCAAGAAGGTCACCGACGAGGACATCAGCGAGTACTACGAGAAGAACAAGAAGCGCTTCGCTCAGCCTGAGCGCCGCGACCTGCTCGTCGTGCTCACCAAGACCGAGGCTCAGGCCGAGCAAGGCCAAGGCCGCGCTCGAGGACGGCGACAGCTTCAAGCAGGTCGCCAAGAAGTACTCGATCGACGAGGCCTCCAAGGCGCAGGGCGGCAAGCTCCCGGCGGTCACGCAGGGCCAGCAGGAGAAGGCCTTCGACGACGCCATCTTCGGCGCCAAGAAGGGCGAGCTCGTCGGCCCGGTCAAGACGCAGTTCGGCTGGTACGTGTTCGAGGTGGACAAGGTCAACCCGGCGTCGCAGCAGACGCTCGAGGAGTCCCAGGAGGCCATCCGGAACCTGCTCCGCTCGCAGGGCCAGCAGCAGGCTCTCGACAAGTGGATCAAGAGCTTCCGCGAGGACTACAAGGACAAGACCGACTGCGCGGACGACTTCCGGATCGCGGAGTGCAGCAACGCTCCGAAGGAGAAGACGAACACCGGGCCGGCTTCCGGGGGTAACCCCGGCGGCGCTCAGCCCGCCCCGCAGCGGCGGGGGCGCGAGACGCCCGAGCAGTAGTGGCGGCTCCGCCCGGCCGGCTGCTCGAGGCCATCCGGGAGCTGGACGAGATCACGCGCCGGCTGCGGCGCGAGTGCCCCTGGGACCGTGAGCAGGACGAGCGTTCGATCGTCCCGCACACGGTCGAGGAGGCGTACGAGCTTGCGGACGCCGCCCACTCGGGCGACGACGCCAAGCTGCTCGACGAGCTGGGGGACGTGCTCTTCCAGGTGCTGTTCCTGTCCCTGCTCCTCGAGGAGCGGGGGCAGGGCTCGCTCGCCGAGGTCGCCGACCACTGCCGCGCGAAGCTGATCCGCCGCCACCCGCACGTGTTCGGAGACGTCGCGGCGGAGTCGGCCGGCGAGGTCATCCGGAACTGGAATCAGATCAAGCGCGAGGACGAGCGCGGCGGCGAGATCTTCGGAGAGATCCCCGAGACGCTCCCCTCGACGCTCTACGCGAAGAAGATCCTGAAGCGCGCAGAGGCTGCAGGCGAGCGCCGCGAGGGAACGACCGCCGACCCCGGCGAGCGCCTCCTGGCCGCCGTGCAGGAAGCTGTCGAGGCAGGCGCGGATCCCGAGCTCGAGCTGCGACGGGCCGCGGACAGGTTCCGAGAACAGGTGGAGAAGGCTTGAGCGAGATCGAGAAGGTGCACGGCCGGCAGATCCTGGACAGCCGCGGCAACCCGGCCGTCGAGGTCGACGTGCTGCTGAAGTCGGGCGCCGCCGGCCGCGCTGCGGTGCCGTCCGGCGCCTCGACGGGCGAGTTCGAGGCCGTCGAGCTGCGCGACGGCGGCGAGGCCTGGGCCGGCAAGGGTGTCGCGACCGCCGTTGCGAACGTCAACGGCGAGCTGGCCGAGGCCGTGAAGGGCATCGACCCCGCCGACCAGCCTGGGCTCGATGGCGCCATGATCGAGCTCGACGGCACGCCCAACAAGGGCCGGCTCGGCGCCAACGCGATCCTCGGGATTTCGCTCGCCGGGGCCAAGGCCGCCGCCGCCGAGGCGGGACAGCCGCTCTGGCGCTACCTGGGCGGCGAGGCGGCGCACGTCCTGCCGGTGCCGATGATGAACGTGCTGAACGGCGGCGCGCACGCGGACAACAAGGTCGACTTCCAGGAGTTCATGGTCGTGCCGGTCGGCGGCGCCACCTACTCCGATGCGCTGCGCATGGGGGTGGAGGTCTACCACGCGCTCAAGCGCACACTGCATGACCGCGGCCTCTCGACGGCCGTCGGCGACGAGGGTGGCTTCGCCCCCGATCTCGACTCGAACGAGGCAGCCCTCGAGGCGCTCATGCAGGGCATCGAAGCGGCCGGCTACCGGGCGGGCGAGGATCTCGCGATTGCGCTCGACCCGGCGACCAGCGAGCTGTTCGAAAACGGCTCCTACGTGCTCGAGCACGAGGGCCGCACGCTCTCGTCCTCCGAGCTGGCGGCTTACTGGGCCGAGATGGCTGAGCGCTACCCGATCCTGTCGATCGAGGACGGCATGGACGAGGAGGACTGGGACGGCTGGGGCGAGCTCACCCAGCGCCTCGGCGAGCGCGTGCAGCTGGTCGGCGACGACCTGTTCGTGACGAACACCGAGCGGCTGCGGCGCGGCATCGAGCTGGGCGTGGCCAACTCGATCCTCGTCAAGGTCAATCAGATCGGGACCCTCACGGAGACGCTCGACGCCGTGCGCACCGCCCAGGAGGCGGGCTACACGGCGGTCATGTCGCATCGCTCCGGCGAGACAGAGGACACGACGATCGCCGACCTGGCCGTCGCCACCGGCTGCGGCCAGATCAAGACGGGCGCGCCGTCGCGCTCGGACCGGGTGGCGAAGTACAACCAGCTGCTCCGCATCGAGGAGGCGCTCGGCGCCGACGCCTCGTATCCCGGGCGCACGGTCTTTCGCAGCTAGCAGGAGGCGGCTGGAAGGCGGCGAAGCCCGCCCTGATGGGACGTGCTGCCGCCGCGTTCCCGAGCCGCCGGCGCTCGGGCATCCGCTGGGACCGCCTCGGGCGCCTGGCGCTGCTCGCGACGCTCGTCATCATCGTGCTGCTCTACATCTCGCCCGCCAAGCACTGGCTGCAGCAGTCGCGCACCGCGGGCCATCAGCAGCAGGAGCTGCGTCAGCTCACCGCCGACAACCGCGCGCTGAAGAAGCGCGTGCAGGCGCTCGGCGACCCCGGCGCGCTCGAGCGCGAGGCGCGCCGGCTCGGGATGGTGCGCCAGGGCGAGCGCTCCTACGTGATAGAGAACCTGCCCTGATCTTCACGCCGGCGCACCGCGGCGGCTCGGGGCCGCCGCTCGTCCTGCTCCACGGCTTCCTCGACACCTGGCGGACCTGGGAGCGCGTGCTGCCGGCGCTCGAGCGCCGCCACGACGTCCTCGCGCCCACGCTCGCCGGGCACGCCGGCGGCCCGCAGCTCGACCCCGGCGCGCTCAGCGACGCCGCAGCTCGCGGATGCGGTCGAGCGGGCCATGGACGAGGCCGGCTTCGGCGTCGCCGACATCGCGGGCAACTCGCTGGGCGGCTACGCGGCCCTCCAGCTGGCCGCGCGTGGCCGCGCCAGCTCGGTGGTCGCGTTCGCGCCCGCCGGCGGTTGGGCGCCAGGCGACGAGTCCTACCGCGAGACGCTCGCCGCCCAGGCGGAGTTGCTCGAGCTGATGAAGCGGGTCGCGCCGCTGGCCGGCGGCGACGACCTGATCGCGCACCAGATGCTGGGCGTCGCGGCCGCCCCGGCGGCGGGCGCGATGCTCGAGCACGCGCTGCGCGAGGGCTGGGCGATCGAGCCCGAGCGGATCACCTGTCCCGTGCGGATCGTCTGGGGGACGGAGGACCGCCTTCTGCCCTGGCCCGGCGCCGCCGTGCGCTACCGCGAGCAGTGGCTGCCGCACGCCGACTGGATCGTGCTCGACGGGGTCGGCCACGCGCCGCAGCTCGATGCGCCGCTGGAGGCGGCGGAGCTGATCCTCGGCTTCACGGGCTAGAACGTCCAGAGGTCCGCCGCCAAACTGTGGGTGGCGACAAGCGGAGGATCGATGAGCCAGTTGCAGTTCGACGAGCGGGCGGCTCGAGAGATCGAGGCCCTCTACGAGATCGGCGACGCACGCCGCCGCCGCGAGATCGTCCAGGCGGTTCTCGCCCCGGCGCCGGGGGAGCGCATCCTCGACGTCGGATGCGGCCCCGGTTTCTATTGCGTCGAGCTGGTGGCCGCCGTCGGCGAGACCGGCTGGGTCACCGGAGTCGACGGCAGCGCGGCGATGCTCGCCCTGGCGTCGCGGCGATGCGCGGGCCATGGCAATGTCGAGCTGCTCGAGGCGGAGGCCACGGCCCTGCCGGTCGCGGCGGCGAGCTTCGACGCGGCGCTGACCGTTCAGGTGATCGAGTACGTGGCGCAGCCCGAGTTGGCGCTGGGGGAGCTTCACCGTGCGCTTCGACCGGGCGGCCGAGTGCTCGTCTGGGACATCGATTGGGACACGGTTTCGCTGTACTCCGAGGATCCCGTGCGCAGCGAGCGTGTGTTGCGGGCCTGGGACGAACATCTGGCCCACCGCTCGCTGCCGCGCAGCCTTGGCCCACTGTTGCGCAGGGCCGGCTTCGAGGAGGTGCGCATGACCGCGCATCCACTCGCCACGCTCGGCTCTGACCCGGACAGCTACGGGGCGGCGCTCGTGCCATTCATCGGCAACTTCGTATCCGGGCGGAGTGGTGTCAGCGACACTGAGGCGGCGGCTTGGGTTGAAGAGCAGCGAGAGGCTGAGCGGGAGCGGCGACTTCTACTTCGCGTGCACCCAGCTCTGCTTCACCGCCCGGAAGCCGTCGTGACCGCCGAGCGGCTACCCCTCCCAGACGACGACGCCGCCGCCCCGGAGCTCGCTGCCGAGTACGCCTCCGCGCGCGAGCGCACGGGGCGCGTGATGGCGATCCTGAGGGCGATGGGACCGCGCGCGGAGGTCGTGCGGGCCTTCCTCGACATGACCGAGGCGGTGCTCTACGGGCCCGCCGCGCTGGGCCGGCGCGAGCGCGAGCTGCTGGCGCTCGCCAGCTCGGAGGCGAACGGCGCCGAGTACTCGAGCGCAGTCCATACGCCGCTGCTCGCCGCCTGCGGCGGTGGACCCGACGGCAGCGCGCGCGATGCCGCGCTCGTCGAGTTCGCGCGCAGCCTGACGCTGGCCCCGCGCGAGGGCGCCGGCGCCGTGGCCGAGCTGCGTCGGCACCTGTCGGACGACGAGGTGCACGATGCGATCGCCGTCGTCTCCCTCCTGAATCTGGCGAACCGGGCGGCGCTCGCCACCGGGATCAGCGCGGCCGACGACCTCCGCTAGGGCTTCGCGTGGGACTCGCGGGCACGGCCGCCCGCGAAGTCGGACGCCTCGCGGGCGTAGCGGTTGAAGGCGGCGTCGACCACGGCTGCGGCATCGCCGCCCGCGGCGTGGCGCCAGGCGATCGCGGTGGCCCAGTCGGTGTCCTCCGCGTAGAGGTCGGCCAGCTCCGCGACCACGAAGCTCGAGCCGAGCCGCCGGCGCAGCTGCTCGATCACGGCGTCCGCGGCCCGGTCGAGGTCGCTGCGAGCGGGCTCGGGCGTCCGGGCGAGGGTTCGTTCTCCCTCGCGCCACTGGAAGAGCGCGTTCTCGAGCGTGTACGACATTCGGGCCGAGCGTAGCGGGCGGGTTCGGCTAAGAGTCGCCGTCGTCCTCGTCGCCGGCTTCCTCGCCGGCGCGGCTGATCACGATCCGGTCTGGCTCCACCGTGACCGTCACCGGCCGGTGCCCCGCCCAGTGCTCCGCGTAGACGGGATCGTCCTGCACGGCCGGGTCGAGCCACAGCCCATAGCCCTCGTCGCCGTGGTCGAAGGTGCCCTCGAGCGCCTTGGGCTGGCGCCGCCGGCCGCGTCCGCCGCGGCGCCCGCGGCGCCGCCGGCGCGGCTTGTCCTCGTCGCCTTCGTCCTCGTCGCCCTCGTCCTCGCCGCCGTCGTCGCCCTCCTCGGACTCCTCGGAGGGCTCCTCCTCCTCGGCCTGGCGCTCGGCCTCGAGCGCGGCCGCGACGAGGGCGTCGTCCTCGGCGCGCAGGTCCTGCTCGTCCGGCTCGGCGCCCGCCGTGCCGGCATCGCTCTCGCCCTCGGCGTCGGCCGGGGCGAGCTCGTGCTCGCGCTTGAAAGCGCGGATGTCCGCGACCGAGACCTCGAGTTGGTGGGCGATCCAGGCGTCGGTGCGCCCCTGGCGTACCCAGGTCCGGATCTGGTTCAGCTGCGGCTTGAGCGATCTGCGTGCCAAACGGCGCCGGAGACTAGCAACGTGACGGTTGTCCATTGCGCGGATGGGTGACCGGTGCTTTATTGGACTGGCAAGTACGTCTCGGCAGGGGAGGCGGCCAGTAATGCTGGTCCTGACGCGCAAGTCGAATCAGAGCATCATGATCGGGGACGAGATCGAGATCTCGGTCCTCGCGATCATGGGCGAAAAGGTACGCATCGGAATCGAGGCGCCGCGATCGGTGCCGGTGTTCCGGCGCGAGGTCTACGTTGAGATCCAGGAGGACGCGAACGGCACGAGCCTGAGCACGAACGGCGCTTGAGCTGAGCTCTGCCGGCGACTCAGCCGGCCAGCCAGGCGAGCGTCTCGAACATGACGATCGTCACGATCACGGCGGTCGCGATCAGCGTCAGCGCGAGCAGCAGGAAGCGGAAACTGCCGGCCTTGCGCGTGCGCTCCACACGCCGGAAGCGGGCACGCTGCGCAGACTCCTTGCGCAGCCGCTCCCGGCGCACGATCGACTCGGCGGCCTCCTCGCGAAAGGCCTCCTCGAACTGCGCAAGCGATTGGCGCATCCGCATGGTGCGCGGAAGGCTACCACCGGGATTTGGCTCACTGGTGCGCTTTCGCACCTTCAGGCTCATGCCGGGGCGTGCTCCTTGGCGGCGTCGGCGTAGACCTTCACGAAGCGCAGGTAGTTGTCTGCGATCTGCGACGCCGCGGCGTCGCGCTCGAGGCTGCCGTCGAGGAACCCCTTGAGCGCGTCCCACCAGATGCTGCGCCCGATCGCGAAGCCGGCGTAGCCCGCCACCGGCGCGCCCGCGCGCAGCCACTCGTCCACCTTGTCGTCGTCCGCGCCACGCCCGAGCACGACGCAGATCACGCCGTCGCGGCCATCGCGGCGGGCGGTGCGTGCGATCGCGTCGCAGTCCTCAGAGCTGTCGACGCCCTCGATCTTCCAGATGTCGGGCTCGACGCCGTTCTCCTGCATCTCGATGATCGTGCGCCGCATCAGCTCGGGACGGAGCTCGGCGTCGTAGCGGTCCTCGTCGCCTCCGACCTGGTCGAGCTGGGCCTGCTCGGCCGGCACCAGCAGCTCGAAGAGGTACTTGCGGTCGTTGTCGTGGAGCCAGTTGCCGAGGCGAGCGAGCCGCTCGGTCTGGCGGGCGTTCAGCTCGGCGTCGCCGTCCGGGTTGTAGCGGACGAGCACCTTCGAGAAGTCGGGGTCGAACTGCTCGATGTGGGCGCCGAAGTCGTCGCCGTACTGGAAGTCGAACTCGTCCTGACCCGACTTCTCTACGGGCATCGAGAGCAGCAGGCCGCGCTCCTTGGCCTCCTGCGGCAGGCCCGTCGGCGCTCCGAACTGCTCGTCTACGAGCGCCCCGGTCACGCCGGCCTCGGCGCCCTGCTCGGTGGCCTTGAGGAGCCCCTCGAAGATCAGGTGCTTGGCATCCGCGATCTGGTCCGTCTGCTCCGGGGTCGGGTCCCCCTCGATCCCGAACATCTTCTTCTGGAACGACCCGCGGTGGTCGAACGCGAGGATGTAGAGCATGCCGTCGTAGCCGAGTGCCATCGGTTCTCCTTCGTATTGAACAACCCGCTTTATACCCCGTTTGCCGCCGAGTGATCCGGTTACGATGGCCGGGTGGAGCACCGTTTCAGGGGCCCCTCCTACACCCTGGGGATCGAGGAGGAGCTCATGATCGTCGACGACGAGACGCTCGACCTCTCCAGTTCGATCGAAGCCCTCCTTGAGGACCTAAGCGACGTGACGACCGAGGGCGAGGTCAAGCCTGAGCTGATGGAGTCGGTCTGCGAGATCGCGACGACCCCTGTGCGCAACACGGGCGAGGCCGGTGCCCAGTTGCGCGCTCTCCGCCGCACCGTCCAGCAGGTGGCCCAGCAGCGCGGGCTCTCGATCGGCGCGGCCGGCACGCACCCGTTCGCGCTCTGGGAGGACCAGCGCGTCGTCGCGCGCTCGCGCTACCGCGACCTGATCTCGGGGCTCCAGTTCGTGGCGCGCCAGGAGATCATCTTCGGCATCCACGTGCACGTCGGGCTCGACGACCCCGACAAGGCGATCCACGTGACGAACGGCATGCGCGTGCACGTGCCGCTGCTGCTCGCGCTGTCGGCCAACTCTCCCTTCTGGCGGGGTGACGCCACCGGGCTCGACTCGGCGCGGACACCGATCTTCCGCACCTTCCCGCGCGTCGGCATCCCGCCCCGCTACGACGACTTCGCCGACTGGGCGCGCCGCATCGAGTTCATGATGAGCTCGAAGGTGATCGGCGACTACACGTACCTCTGGTACGACGTCCGGCCTCACCCGAACTTCGGCACCGTCGAGGTGCGCTGCATGGACTCGCAGACGCGCGTCGAGCACACGCTCGCGATCGCCGCGCTGATCCAGGCGATGGTCAAGGAGCTCGCCGAGCACTTCGAGGCGGGCAAGGAGCTGTCGCGCTACCCGTACGAGATGCTCGACGAGAACAAGTGGCTGGCGGCCCGGCACGGCCTCGCGGGATCGCTCGTCGACCTCCCCGACAGGAGCCGGGTTCCCGTACCCGAGCTGGCGCGGCGGCTGATCGCGCGGCTGCGCCCACACGCGGAGGAACTGGGCTCTGCGGCCGAGTTCGACTGGCTCGATGACCTGCTCGAGAAGGGGAACGGGGCCTCCCGCCAGGTCGTCGTCTACGACGCGAATCACGACCTGCGCGAGGTGGTCCGGGAGATCCTCGACGCCACCGTGCCCGAGACAGCTGAGGCTCCGAGCGAGTAGCCATTTCCGGCCGGGTACTCTGAGAGGGCGTGTCGCAGCCTGACCTCTTCGTAGTCTGCAAGAACTGCGGGTCCGAGGTGAGCCCGTACATCACCGAGTGCCCGTATTGCGGGCAGCGGATCCGCAAGCGCGCGCCGAAGCTCGACCGCTCGGGCGGCGAGCCGCAGCCGAAGCGCAGGGGGAGGGCGAAGCTGCCGCGGCTGCGCGCCGAGGAGATCGCCGGCATCGCGCCCGATATCCGGCCCTACGCGACCTTTGGACTGATCCTCATCTGCGTCGCGATGCTGCTCGTGTACGCCGCGGACCCGAGCTTCGAGTGGTACCTCCTGGTACCGGTGCAGGACGACGTCTGGCGCTGGTTCGCCGCGCCCTTCCTGCACGGCGACCAGCTCGGCTACGCGTTCGTCGCGCTCGTCCCCGTGGCCATCTTCGGAACGCTGCTGGAGCGCCGCTTCGGGCCGCTCGTTCCCGTTGTCTTGTTCGTGCTCTGCGGCGCCGCGGGCGCCGCGCTCGCGGTGACGCTCGAGACGCCACCGCTCTTCGAGGATCCCCCGTTCTGGAGCGTGTTCGGCGCGAACGGCGCCGCACTCGGGATGCTGTGCGCCTGGCTCGTCGACGACCGCCTCGCGGCGCGCCGTGGCGACGACCGCGAGAACGACCTGCTGGGCGTGTACGTGATCGCCGTCGTGCTGGTGCTGCTCTCGCTCACGACCGAGGAGGCCAACATCGCGTCCGCCGTCGGCGGCGCCGCCGTCGGCGCGCTGCTCGGGCTCGTGCTGCGGCTCTTCACTCGGAAGAGCGCCTACTGACCGACCCGATGTTCTCGGACGAGCAGCTCGACGCGGCCATCCGCGCGCTGTCCGAGCCGGGGCGCTTCCAGGGTGCCGAGCGGCTCGTCGCCGCGGCGGCGCCGCAGCTCCAGCGCATCCTGGGCGAGGCGCTCGACGAGGGCGGCTGGTTCGGCGAGGCGCACGCGTCGCAGGTCCGCCAGGCCGTCCGCGAGCCGGACGAGGCGGCGCGCGCGGAGCGGATCGAGGAGCTGATCGCCGAGGAGACCCGCATGGGCATGCTGATCGGCGTCGCGGTTGGATGGGAGCTTGCCCGCGAATTGGGCAAGATGCCGGACGAGGACCAAGACCAACCCGAGACTTCCGGAGGAAACTGACCGTGGACATCCGCTTCCTGGGGCATGCCTGCTTCGAGCTGAGCGACGGCGACACGCGCGTGCTCGTCGACCCCTTCCTGACGGGCAACCCGAAGGCGGCCGTGGAGGCCTCCGAGGTGGAGCCCACCCACATCTTCCTGACCCACGGGCACGCCGACCACTGGGGCGATGTCGTCGACATCGCGAAGCGCACCGGCGCTCAGTGCGTCGCGATCACGGAGGTTGCAGGTGAGCTCGGCGACCACGGGATCGAGAACACGGCCGACCCGAACCTTGGCGGCACGGTCGAGTTCGAGGGCGGCTGGGTGCGGCTCGTGCCGGCCTGGCACACCTCGACGACCCCGGGCGGCACGGTGAACATCCCGGCAGGCATGGTGATCAACCTCGGCGGCAAGACCGTCTACCACCTCGGCGACACGGCGCTCTTCTCCGACCTGCGCCTCGTGGGCGAGCGAGACGACCTCGACGCCGCGTTGGTCTGCATCGGCGGCCATTACACGATGGACCGCCACGACGCCGTGATCGCCTGTGAGCTGATAAGCGCCCGGACCGTCGATCCCGTGTCACTACAACACGATCCCGGCGATCGAGACCGACGCGCAGGCTTTCAAGGCCGAGGTCGAGCAGTCGTACCGCAGGCGAGGGCAGGCGCCAGACGACCGTCGAGGTGCTCGAGCCGGGCGCCTCGATAAGCGTCTAAGTGCGAGTCGCCGCGGCGCTCCTCGCCGCGCTGGTGCTGCTGGTCGCGGGCTGCGCGGACGACGACGACGACGCGACACGACCCCGACCGCGCCGGCCGTGACGGAGACAACCGAGACCGAGACGGCGCCAGAGGTCGAGACCGAGACCGAGGTCGAGACGCAGACGCGAGGTCGAGACCGAGACCGGAGATCGAGACGGAGACCTCTCCCGAGGACCAGCCCGGCGGCGCCGGCGACGAGGAGCCGGCACGCTCGCTGGCGCTCTTCACCGCGCAGGGCGGGCGCGTCACGCCGCGCGTCGTGCGCGTCCCCTCGTTCATCTCGGTGCGTGTGGAGTTCCGCGCTCGCGACGACGGGCCCTACATCCTCGAGATCGGCGGCCAGAGGATCGAGGTGGGCGGCCAGCTCAGCTCCGGGTCGGTGAGCCTCGACGGCCTGCGCCCGGGTGACGCCTACGTGGGCACGCTCGGTGGCAGCGCGAGCGGGCGCGTGCGGGTGGAGGCGACCGCGGAGCCCGGCCCCTAGCGGCTCAGCTGGCCGGCCAGCCAGGTGGTCCGTTACGCTGGCGCAGGGAAAGAGCGAGCACCGAGGAGAGAGCAGACCGTGAGCGATTCCGTCACTCAGCGGACCGATCGAGCCGACTTCCAGGCCACCAGCGACCCGGCTGTGCTGGAGTCGGCTGACCGCGGCGAGGTGCACCTGCTGAGCTACTTCGAGCTGTACGAGCTCTGGGAGCGCCAGCAGTGGGCGACCCAGGACATCGACTTCACCCAGGACCGGATCGACTGGCACGAGCGCATCCCGGAGGAGGAGCGCTTCCAGCGCATGTACGGCCTGTCCTCCTTCTTCATCGGCGAGCAGAAGGTGGCCGAGGAGCTCGGCCCGATGATGCGCGCCGCGCCGACCGAGGAGATGCGCATCTTCCTCTGCACGCAGATCGCCGACGAGGCGCGGCACGTGCGCTTCTTCAACCGCTTCTACGAGGAGGTGGGCGTGCTCGAGGCGGACACCCTGCACGGACGCCTCGTCGAGACCAGCGAGCACGTCAACCCGGAGTTCAACGAGCTCTTCGACGAGATGCTGAAGGGCCGGGTCGACCGCCTCGCTCGCGCGCCCGAGGACCTCGAGGCGCTCGTCGAGGCCGTGACGCTCTACCACATGGTGATCGAGGGCATGCTCGCGCTCACCGGCCAGCACTTCATCCTCCAGTACAACGAGGAGGTGGGCACGCTGCCGGGCTTCTGCGAGGGCTTCAACAAGATCGCGCGGGACGAGCACCGCCACGTCGCATTCGGCGCGCGCTTCCTGCGCGAGATGGCCCAGGAGGACAGCCGCTACGGCGAGGCGATCACGCGCACGATGGCCGAGGTCGCCCCGATAGCGGACCGCGTCCTGCAGCCGAAGTGGTACGTCGAGGGCGAGACCGAGGTCCTCGGCGCCTCCATGGAGGAGACGCGCGCGTTCGCGATGAAGGCGCTCGAGCGGCGCCTGAAGGTCATCGGCCTGGCGCCGGCGGCCGCCTGATCGTCAGATCCCGAAGCTGCCCTCGTCGACGAGCTTGACGGCTCGGCGGCAGAGCTCGGCGGCCACGTCGAGGTCGAGGTTGTCGAGCTTCGTGAAGCGCACGCAGCTCTTGCCGACGCTGACCTTGCCGAGCCGCTCGGCGTTCTGCTCCGCGAGGTAGCCGCCGTCCTCGGCGGCGCAGATGTAGAGCGACACGTAGCGCTTCTGGTTCGTCAGGCCGATCACGAACCACTCGTTCTCCTTGCCGTTCGCGAGGCGATAGCGGTAGGTGCCGTAGCCGATGAACTTGTTCCACATCTTCACGTCGAGCTCGGGGACCTCGGTGTGGACGCGCTCGTGCACGCTGCGAACGGCCTCGCGGCGGTCCTCTGGAAGCGACTCGATGTACTGCTCGACGGCGGGATCGACGCTCATCGCTCAGAACATCCTGCCGCCGAGCGGAACCTCAGAGTCCGGCCGCAGCAGGATCACGCGGCCCTCTTCGTCCGGCACGCCGAGGGTGAGCACCTCGGAGCGCACGGGGCCGATCTGGCGCGGCGGGAAGTTGACGACCGCGACGACAAGGCTGCCCTCGAGCTCCTCGCGCGTGTAGTTCGTGATCTGCGCGCTCGAGCGCTTCTCGCCGATCTCCGGGCCGAAGTCGATGCGCAGCTTCCAGGCGGGCTTGCGCGCCTCCGGGAAGTCCTCGACGCTCGTGATGCGGCCGACGCGGATGTCGACCTTCATGAAGTCCTCGAAGTCGATCACGGTGCGGCAGGCTCTCACAGGTCGCGGGTGTGCGTCGTTAGCGTCGTAGGCTTGGCCACTTCAGCCCCGGCATCCGCTCCCCCGACGCGCGCTCCGGTGCTCGCCGTGGTGGCGGCGCTCGTGACTGTCACCGCCTGGGCCTCCGCGTTCATCGGGATCCGCGACGCGGGCGAGCAGATCTCCGCCGGTGCGCTCTCGCTCGGGCGCCTGCTCGTGGGCAGTGCCGCGCTCGGCCTGATAGTCGCGATCCGGCGCGAGCCGCTGCCGGCGCGCCGCGACCTGCCCTTGATCGCGGTCTGCGGGCTGCTCTGGTTCGGCGTCTACAACGTCGCCCTGAACGAGGCGGAGCGCCATATCGACGCCGGCACGGCGGCCATGCTCGTCAACGTCGGGCCGATCCTGATCGCGGTACTCGCCGGAGTGCTGCTGCACGAGGGCTTTCCGCGCTCGCTCCTGACCGGCTCGGCAATCGCCTTCGCGGGCGCGATCGTGATCGGGCTCGCGACCTCCGACGCCGGTCTGGCCGCGAGCGGCGGTGCGGCCCTCTGCCTGGTGGCGGCGCTCAGCTACGCGGGCGGGGTCGTCTCGCAGAAGCCCGTGCTGGCGCGCGTGTCGGCGCTGCAGGTGACCTTCCTCGCATGCGCGGTCGGCGCGATCGCGTGCCTGCCGTTCGCTCCGACGCTCGTCGGTGAGCTGGGTGACGCAAGCGGCTCGGCGATCCGCTGGACCGTCTACCTCGGCCTCGTGCCGACCGCGCTCGCCTTCACGACCTGGGCGTACGCGCTCTCGCACACGACCGCGGGCCGCATGGGCGCGACGACCTACCTGGTGCCGCCGCTCGCGATCCTGATGGCCTGGCTGATCCTGGACGAGACGCCGCCGGCGCTGGCGATCGCGGGCGGGGCGCTCTGCCTCGTCGGCGTGGTGCTGGCGCGGCGCTAGAGGCCCGGGGCGGGCGGCAGCGGCGGTACGGCCGGCGATGTGCCGGGCTCGCCGGCGGGCGGCGCGGGCGGCGGCACCGGCGTGGTGACCGTGCCCTCGCCGGGCGGCGGAGGCGGCACGGCCGGCTCGCCGGGCGCGGGCTCGACGGGCTCCGGCTCCTCCTCACGCGGCGGCAGGACCACCGTCGAGGTGTCCTCCTGCACGGGCGCGGGAGCGGGGACCGGAGCGGGTGCAGGCGCCGGGGCAGGCCACGGGGGCGGGCTCGGGCGCGGCGACGGGCTCGGCCTTGGGCGGCTCGGCCTTCGCAGGCTCCGGCTTGGCCTTGGCGGCGGCCCGGGCCGGCTTGGTGGCGGGCGGAGCGACTGGCGGGGCAGGGGCGGGTGCCACCGGCGCCTGCGCGACGACGGCGGGCGGGGTGGGAGCGACCTGGCGGCCCGTGGCGTGCTTCACCTCGACGGCGCCGGCCGTGACGATCACGGCGGCGGCCATGCCGGCGGCGGCCTTGGAAGCGAGCGTGCCGACGCCCGCCGAGACCGCGCCGCCCGCGGTGATGCCGCTCGCAGCGCTGGCGGCCATTCCGGCCATCCCGGTGCCGGCCATCCCGGCGCTGCCGCCGGAGGCGGCCGCCGCGCCCGCACCGCCAACGCCGACCTTCGCCACCCACAGCTTCTTGAGGAACAGGAACGGGACCACCGGATAGACGGCGGCCAGTGCCTTCGTGGTGGTGCGCAGCTCGCCCTTGAAGATGCGGCAGCGCTCACAGGCCTTGAGGTGGCGGCGCATCGGTGGCGAGGACTTGGCGAGGCCCTCGGCAACCTGGCCGAGCTCGAGCCGCACCTCCTCGCAGGTCAGCAGGCGCGCCTCGGATGCTTCGGCGAGGGCGACGCGTGCGCGTACGAGCAGCGACTTGACGCTCGGGACGGTGGTGTCCATCGCCTCGGCGATCTGGTCGTACGAGAGCGCGTCGATCTCGCGCAGGAGCAGCGCCGTGCGCTGGCTCTCCGGCAGCTCCTGGACGTCCGACACGATGTGGCGGAACTCCTCGCGCTTGTGGACCGTGTCGGCGGTGCTGGTGCCGCCGTCGCGCTCGAAGACGTCCATCGAGTCCTGCCCGGCCGGCTGCGGCCTGCGCAGGTGGTTGAGGCAGCGGTTGCGGGCGATCCGGTAGAGCCAGGGGCGCGCGTTGATCGGGCGCTCGTCGGCGCAGATCGCGTTGAAGGCGGCCGCGAACACCTCCTGGAGCACGTCCTCGGCGTCCTCCTGGGAGCCGAGCATGTGGCGGCAGAAGGCGAGCAGCCGCGGCTGGTAGCGCTGCACGAGCGACTCGAAGGCGCCGTGGTGGCCACGCCGAATCAGAGCGACGAGCTTTTCGTCGCTCTGCAGCCGCAAGAGCGGCGAACGCCCGGCAAGCGTGGGCAAGCCGGCTGATTGCCTTAGAGCAGAAGCTTCCAAGTAGTGACCCCTACGGGTGGGTACCCGCCGCCGAAACACCGTAGCAATGCGGGAGTTGCGCGACTCGGCGGCAGCCTAGGCCGGCGCCGCGCCGTACTCGTCGTCAGTCACGTGCTCGCCCCAGCTCGCGGGGCTGCCCTCGTCGTCGACCTCGTGCATCGCGAGGTGCGCCATGAAGCGGTCTGGAGCCGCGCCGTGCCAGTGCTCCTCGCCCGGCTCGAAGAAGACGCGGTCGCCGGGCCGGATGACCTCGACGGGCCCGCCGCGCCGCTGGCAGCGCCCGACGCCCTCGGTCACGTAGATCGTCTGGCCGAAGGGATGCGTGTGCCAGGCGGTCCGGGCGCCCGGCGTGAAGTGGACGCTCGCGGCGGCAAGACGCGACGGCGCCGCGGGCGCCGCGACCGTATCGATGTAAACGGTGCCGCTGAACCAATCGCTCGGACCGGTCGCGGTCTCGCCTGAGTTGCGGGTGATCTGCATTGCGGCCTCCTTGGATGCCCGGGGTGGGACTCGAACCCACAATGCTCTTGCGAGCGGCGCCTTTTAAGGGCGCGGGCTGTGCCAATTCGCCTACCCGGGCAGGCGCAATGGTAGGCCGGACCTGACTGCGTCCGGCGCTGTCGGGTATACAGCGGGCATGGCCAAAGTGCTCTTCATCCCCGTGTCGGTCATTGGAGGCCTGATCGCCGGCTTCCTGTCGAAGAAGATCTTCGACCAGGTTTGGGGCCTGATCGACGCGGAGGAGCCGCCGGACTCCAAGCACCGGGACATCCAGTGGGGCAAGCTGCTGCTCGCGGGCGCCCTACAGGGGGCGATCTTCCGCGCCGTCAAGGAGGCGTCGGATCACGCCAGCCGGGAGGCCTTCTACAAGACGACCGGCTCGTGGCCCGGGAAGAAAGCGCCCGAGAAGGAATAAGGCCACAAGGATCGCCGTACCTCTGCGTTCCAGCCTCTGACGGTTCATAGCCGAGCTCGGCCCAGGCATGGGTCCTCCGCCCACGGATGGCGGGGGCTGGGCCGGCGGGAGGAAGCAAGGCAGGGGCAATGCGAACGCCGAGCAGTACTTGGACGGGTCGCCGCCGTGGGCGCGGTCGCGGTCGCGCTCGCCGGGTTCGTCCTGTTCGGGACGGACGGGAGCTACCAGGTCAAGGCCCGCTTCCTCAACGCGGGCCAGCTCGTCAAGGGCAATCCGGTGCAGGTCGGCGGCGTCCCTGTCGGCTCGGTCGAGGGCATTCGCATCACGGACGACGGCCAGGCCGAGATCGAGCTCTCGATCGACGAGCAGCACACGCCGCTGCGGCGCGGCACGCGCGCCGAGCGCCAGACGAACGCGGACAAGCGGCTGCCCTGCCTGCGGCAGCCGCCATCGCTCTACGACGGGCGCCGCTTCCCGTATCCACGCCGCGGTGAGGCCCCGCTACGCCAGTCGCCGCGCGGAAATGAGGGATCGCCGCCCGCGGGCGACCCCGATCCCGCTCGCTGATACCTCCCGCAACGGCGGAGATTCGGATTCCCTGCCCCGTTGGTGGAAATTCAGGGCATACTGGATTCGTGGTCCCGCTCACGGAGGAGAGGCGCTGCGCGAGCTATCGGGTTTCCGAAAAGCCCCGTTTTGAAGGGGTTTCCGGTGCGTATACGCACTTCGGGCCCGATGGCGATGTACAGCCTGCAGCCAGAGCTGGACGAATGTTCGATGGATCCCCTCACGCCCTGCTCAAGCTGTAGCCCAGAAATGCCGAAGTAGACAAAGTGGTCCCGTTCCATCCCCTGCGCCATGAGGCGCGGGTCCGCGCGGCCCGCGCGCTGGCAAGCGTCGCTACGTTCTGCGTAATCGCAGTGGTGCTGCTGGGTGGGAGCGTTGGCGACGAGGGGGCCACAAGCGCTTCGGCCGCACCGGGCGACCCGGTTCTGGCCACTCCGACCCAGGTCGCTCAGCAGACCGCGCCTCCGCCGGAAGAGGCCCCGCCGACCGAGGAGCCGCTGCCTCCGCCGGTCGAGGAGCCGACCGTTCCGCCGGTCGAGCAGCCGCCTGTCGGCGAGACCCCGCCGCCCGTGGAGGAGCCGCCCGCCGGCGAGACGCCTCCCCCGGCGGAGGAGCCCGCGCCAGTTGACCCGGCGCCGCCCGGCGGTGGCGGCAAGGACGTTCCCGGCGATCCCGTCGAGCCCGACGAGCCGCCCGTTCCAGACCCCACTGAGCCGTCGCCAGGAGATCCCGGCCCCGCGCCGTCGGGCAACGGCAACGCCGGGCGCCCGGGCATCGGCGATCCCGGGGATCCGACCCCGAGCGGTGGCAGCAAGGGTGGGGCGACCCCGCCCGCCGAGGCGCCTGCCGGCGGTGGCGAAGGCGGCCAGGGCGGCACTCCGACTGGGCCGACCACTCCGGGGACGCCGCCCTCATCTGACCCGTCCACCCTTCCCGCAGAGACGACCCTCAAGAATGAGACAGAGGGCCGCGCTTCGCGCCCCGAGCCCGTTGGCGGCAACCCTTCCGGCAGCGGCTCCCCCGACACCAACTTCGACATCGGCGGCGGTGGCACGGGCGGCACGCTCGGCGTGACCGCCGACGCGCGTACCGCTGAGCGCCGCCGCGATCGTGGCGGGCGCGATCGACGGCGACGCCGGTGGCGGCGCCGGCGGCGATGGCTCCGGCGGTGGGCAGGACGACGGCGGCGACGACTCGGCAGTCAACGACGTGCCCGAGCAGTTCGGCCAGGTCTTCGGCAGCGTGCCCGAGCTGCTCGAGTTCGTGCCCGAGTCCTTCAAGATCGCCCTGGCCGGTCTGGCCGCGCTGTCGATCCTGCTCGGCCTCGGCTACCTGCTGTCGGCGATCCGCAACCGCCGGCTCGAGCGCCAGCGCGGCGAGCTCCTCAAGGAGGTCGGCCTGCTGCAGACGGCGCTGCTGCCGCCGGTGCCGGATCGGATCGGCGCGCTGCGCACCTCGGTCGCCTACCGGCCCGCCGACGGCCCCGGCGCGGGTGGCGACTTCTACGACGTGCTGCCGCTGGTCGGCGGGCGCGTCGGCTTCATCCTCGGCGACGTGTCCGGGCACGGGCGCGGTGCTCTGGCCCGCACCGCGTTCATGCGCTACACGCTGCGCGCCTACCTCGAGGCCGGACTCGAGCCGCGGGTTGCGCTGCAGGTCGCCGGGCGCGTGATCGACGAGAACCTTGGTGGGGACTTCGCAACCGTGCTCCTGGCCGTGCACGATCCGGAGACGGGCTCGCTGACGTACGCGAGCGCCGGGCACCCGGCGCCTATCGTCGTCGGCCCGCAGCCCCACGAGCCCGTTACGACGGGCTCCTCGCCCCCGATTGGCGTGGGCGTGAAGACCGGGCTGCGCCAGACGACGGTGCCACTGGTGCCCGGCGCTGTCGCTTGTCTGTTCACCGACGGGCTGATGGAGGCCCGCGTCGAGGGCGGCATCCTCGGCCGCGACCGGCTCGAGGAGCTGCTCGCCGAGCTCGGCACCGGCGCCACCGCGGCCGGGCTGATCGCGAGCGTCCGCGACGAGGCGCGCGTCCTCTCAGACGACATCGCCGCCGTTGTCATCCAGCCGACGACCGCAGCCACGGCCGGCCTGTTCCGGACCGAGCAGCTCGAGCTCTCGGCCCGCGAGCTCGACGGCCCTATGGCCGCCAACTTCCTCGAGTCCTGCGGCTTCTCGACGGTCGAGATCGAGGCCGCCATCTACGACGCCCGCGCGCTCGCCGAGCGCTTCGGCGGCGTCATCCTCCACGTGGTCTTCGGCAACCGCCTGCGCGTCGAGGTTCTGCCGCGCAACGTGGAGTCGATCGAGGCCGCCTCGCGCCGCGCGGCGGCCACCCGCTAGCGCGCGGGCCAGCCCCTCAGCGCCTCGACCACCGCGCCCGGCTCGTCCTCGGGGACGTAGTGCGCCGCGCTCTCGACGCGCACGACCTCGGCCTCCGGGAAGAGCTCGACCCACTGCTCGAGGAAGACCGGCTGGAAAACCGGGTCGCGCATCCCCCAGACGAGCTTGACGGGCACGTGCAGGCGCTCGAGGCCTTCGTGGATCGAGCCCATCAGGCGGGCGCTGCGGTCGCGCTCCGTGAGCGGGATCTCGCGCTGGAAGGCGAGCGTCCCGACGCGCGACCAGTAGTCCGGGAAGGGCGCGCGGTAGGCGTCCATCATCAGCGGATCGTGCTCGCGCTTGGCCATCCCGCCCGGGATCGACTCGACGAAGAGGTTGCCGCCGAGCGAGAGGATCTCGCCCAGTCCCTCGGCGCGGAACTCGCGCAGGAAGGGGGGTAGGAAGCTCGGCAGCTCCCAGGCCCAGGTGTTGATGAGGACGATTCCGGCTAGCCGGTCCATCCGCTCGAGCATCGCCCCGAGGCCGATCGGCCCGCCCCAGTCATGGGCCACCAGCGTGACGTCACGCAGGTCGAGCTGGTCGATCAGCGCGAGCGCGTTGTGGATGTGGGCCTGGAGCGAGTAGCCCGACAGATAGGGCGGCTTGTCCGAGCGACCGAAGCCCATGTGATCGAAGGCGACGCAGCGTCGCCCGTCGGCCGACAGCTCCGCGATCGGGCGGCGCCAGAGGTAGCTCCAGGTCGGGTTGCCGTGCACGAACAGGACCGGGGGCGAGTCGGCAGGGCCCTCGTCGACGTAGTGCAGGCGAACGCGGCCCACGCTTGCGTAGCGGGGCTCGAAGGGGAAAGTTCCCTGGAAGTCGCCGTCGAGTCCGTCCTTCATCCGAGTCGCTTTCGCTTATACCCGATCCAGTAGGCTCGCGTCCTCGTGTCGACGGGGGCCGAGACAGAGACGGGCACAGCCCTGCACGGCGGCCGGCTCGTCGCCAAGCGCCTCAAGGCGCATGGCGTGACGAAGCTCTTCACGCTCTCCGGCGGGCATCTCTTCTCGATCTACGACGGCTGTCGCGAGGAGGGCATCGACATCGTCGACGTCCGCCACGAGCAGTCGGCGGGCTTTGCCGCCGAGGGCTGGGCGAAGGCGACGCGCGAGCCGGGCGTGTGCGCCCTCACCGCCGGCCCCGGCGTGACGAACGGCATGAGCGCGCTCGCCTCGGCGCAGATGAACGGCACGCCGCTGCTCGCGCTCGGCGGCCGCGCGCCCGCGCTGCGCTGGGGGATGGGCTCGCTCCAGGAGATCGACCACGTGCCGTTCGTGGCGCCGGTGACGAAGCTGGCGCGGACCGCGCAGGAGACGAGCGCGATCCCGTCGCTCGTCGACGAGGCGCTCACCGCCTCGCTCACCCCGCCGTCCGGGCCGACCTTCATCGACTTCCCGATGGACCAGGTGTTCATGGAGTCGGACGTCGATGCCGATGCACCCGCGTCGCTTCCCGATCCGGCCGGCATGCCCGGGCCGGACGGCGATGCATTGGAACGCGCAGCGGCGCTCCTGCGCGACGCGTCGCGGCCGGTCGTGATGGCCGGGACCGGGCTGTACTGGTCGCACGGAGAGCACGCGCTCCAGGCGCTGTGCGAGGAGCTCTCGATTCCCGTCTTCCTCAACGGCCTGGCGCGCGGCTGCGTGCCGGCGGACCACCCGATGTTCTTCTCGCGCGCCCGCGGCGCCGGCCTCAAGGGCGCGGACGTCGCGCTCGTCGTCGGCGTCCCGATGGACTTCCGGCTCGGCTTCGGCGGCTCCTTCGGCGACGACACCCAGATCGTCGTGATCGACTCCGCCCGTCCCGAGCGTGAGCCGCCGCGGGCGGTGGCGGCGGAGCTGTACGGGAGCGTCGCCGTGGCACTCGAGTCGCTGCGGATCGGGGCGAGCGGTGGCTCCACGGGCCGCTCCCAGTGGATCGCCACGCTGCGCGAAACGGAGAACGAGAAGCGCGCCGCCGAGCAGGACGACCTGACCGACTCACGAGCGCCGCTCCACCCGATGCGGGTGTACGGCGAGCTGGCGCAGGTGCTCGACCGCGACGCCATCGTGATCGGCGACGGCGGCGACTTCGTCTCGTTTGCAGGACGCATGATCGACACCTACGAGCCGGGGTGCTGGATGGATCCCGGCCCCTACGGATGTCTCGGCGCCGGGCCCGGCGCGGCGCTCGCAGCGAAGATCGCCCACCCCGAGCGGCAGGTGTGCCTGCTGCTCGGCGACGGCGCCTTCGGATTCGCCGGGATGGAGTTCGACACGTACGTCCGCCACGGCGTGCCGGTGGTCGGCGTGATGGGCAACAACGGCATCTGGGCGCTGGAGAAGCACCCGATGGAGTTCCTCTATGGCTACTCGGTCGCGGCGGACCTCCAGCCCGGCTGTCGCTACGACGAGGTGGTGCGCGCGCTGGGGGGCCACGGCGAGCTCGTGACCACCCCGGACGAGCTGCGACCGGCGCTCGAGCGGGCCTTCTCGTCAGGCAAGCCGGCGCTCGTCAACGTGCTCACCGATCCGGAGGTCGTGTACCCGCGAAGGGCGAATCTGGCCTAGGCAAAACATTCGGGCCCGACCTATCTTTGGGGCCGCTGGTCGGTTATAGTGTCGAGCGCTGGGTGGGGTGTCCGTGCGGCGAACCCGTCGGCCTTCACTCGGTGCATAGGTTCGGGCGAAGCCGCATCGTATCGGCGCCTCCCGCCGTCCGAACCGCCAGGCCCTTTCATGGCACGTACCCCTGCCCGTCCTGATGGGGCCGTTTTGAGAGCCGCCCGCTTGATGCGGGCGGTTCTTTGTCTAGGGGCCCGTTGACCCGTCGGCCGCGGCCATCGCCGCGCCGTGCAGGATGTCCGCCTCGCTGACCTCGATCTCGTCGAGGCCGAAGGCTCGGATCGACTCGACGAGGATCGTCACGCCGGCGACGATCGTCGGGGCGCGGTCGGGGTGGAGGCCCGTGACGTCGCGGCGATCCTCCAGTGGCAGCGCCGCCAGCATGGCCTGGATTCGCTCGGCGGCGGCAAGGCTCACCCGGTAGCCGTGGACCTTCTCCGGGTCGTAGGGGTCGAGCTCCTGGTCGATCGCGGCGAGCGTGGTCGCGGTGCCCGCGACGGCGATCATCTCGGTCGTCTCCTCGCGCTGCTGCGCCGGCACGTGCTCCTCGATGACCCGCCACACGTCCTCCGCCAGCGCGACGAGCTCGTCGTGCTCGGGCGGGTCCGACTTCAGGAAGCGCTCGGTGTGGCGCACCGAGCCCATCTGTGTCGAGACGTGGAACGCCGGGGCGCTGCTCGGCGAGCCGATCACGTACTCCGTCGAGCCACCGCCGATGTCGATCACGACGGTCTCGTTCGGCGTCTCCGCGGCGGGCGTTCGGCCGCTCGTCGCGCCGAGGAAGGTCAGCCGCGCCTCCTCGTCACCGGAGATCGTGCGGGCGTCGATGCCGAAGCGCTCGTTCAGCTCGTCGCGGAATGCCGGGCCGTTGGAGGCGTCGCGCATGGCGCTCGTCGCGACCGCGATCGTCTCGGTCACGTTCTCGCGATCCATGATCTCGCGGTACTTGGCGAGCGCGGCGCGGACACGGTCCATCGCCTCGTCCGCCAGCTGGCCGGTGGCGTCCACACCCTGGCCCAGGCGCGTGATCGTGGTCTGCTTGTCGAGCTCGGTGAGCGCGCCGTCGGCAACGTCCGCCAGGAGCAGGCGGGTGGTGTTCGTGCCGAGATCGACTACAGCGACGCGCATGGCCGGGGACCGTAGCGCGCCGCGGCGTCAGGCGAGCGGCTCGCCCCTTGCGATGCGGCCGCGGCGCACGATGAACTCATACGGCGCCTGCGCCTCCAGCTCGATCCCGCTCGCGCGGCCGCGCAGGCGCGAGCTGATCGTCGCGGTCACGCGACCGTCCTCCGCCTCCTCGAGCTCGACCGGGTCGCGCCGGACCTCGGAGAACGCCTCGAACTCCGACTCGAGTAGGCCGCGCAGCGCTTCGACACCGTGGACGACAGGCGGGTTAAGCACGGACTCCGGCAGATGCCACTCGACATCGGCGCTCACGTACTCGGCACCCTCGTCGAGGGCGCGCCGGTTGAACGCCCGGAAGGCGGCGCGCACGACGTCCGCCGGCGCCATCTCGTCCTCGCTCTGGGTCACCTCCAACTGCATGACCACAGCGTCCCACCTGAGGTGGCCTCCTCACATCGGGGATCTCCCCCAATTGACCCCCTAATACTGGGACCGTTGACGCTTAGCCGAACGATGGATAAATTCGTACGTTCACGCCGCGGGGTGGAGCAGTCAGGTAGCTCGTCGGGCTCATAACCCGAAGGTCGCGGGTTCGAATCCCGCCCCCGCTACTCAGAAAGCCCTGCATATGCAGGGGTTTCGGCTTTCTGGCGGCCGACCGTGGTTCCGTTCGTGGTGCCAATTTCAGTGTCTCAAATGGAACCATGGCGTTGCGGATTCCGCTCCAGCAGCGGGTTTGCGCCACAAACGATAAGGAGCACTGCGGTGCCCGTGTTCGTCAACCGGGCCGGCTACAACGGCAGCGCGAGCGCCCCAAAATGGTGGAGGTGAGCCGCGACGGCCGCCGCGTGTAGCGACCAACTCGCTCTACGCGAGCTGGGATGAGATCTTCTACCCCGACGGCGTAGGGGCCTGGATGGTCCGCATCGACGCGGACACCGGCAGCGGCGGAATGACGCTCGATCCGCGCTTCTTCCCGCACGGCGACGACTTCCGAGGGCTGCGGGTGCACCAGGCCCGCCTGCAGGCCGGCGACGCGTCAAGCGACTCGTACTGCTTCGTGGACTAGTCACGCCGAAGCGAGGAGGCGGGCAAAGCGTTGCCTCGTGCTCGCGGCCGCTGCCGCGTTGGCCTTGGACTCGTCGAGCGCGAGGGCGCGTCTCGCAGCCGGCGCGGCTGCGTCGGTCTGACCTGTCGCCCAGAGCAGTTCGGCCAGCGTACGGTGAGCGTTTGCGCGGCACAGGATCAGGCCGGTCGCATCCGAGGCTGCCACCGCAGCCTGCGCGTCCTCGAGTCCGCGTTCGGGCGCTCCCGCCTGCGCGGCCAGGAGCGCGCGGGCGGTGAGGCGCTTGATCACCCATTCCGTGTCGCAGGGCGCCGGCTCGGTCTCGATCCGGGCGACTGCGTCGGCAGCTTCCGGCAGGCGGCCCTGCGCGAGGAGCGCATGCGCGAGATCCACGTTGGTGAGCGACAGATACCAGCGGTCATCAGAGTCCCAGATCGTCGCCCTCGCATCCCGGACGGCACGCTCCGCTGCCGCCGGGTCACCTGCCAGCGTTTCGGCGATCGCCTCGAGCAAGAGGAGGTAGACCGCGAACCCACCCAGATGCAGCTCGGCCAGCCCTGCGTGCGCCTCGGCCATGCTGCTGCGCTCCTCGTCGTAGCGGCCGGTCATCGCGATGAGCACGGCGCGGCAGCCGCGCAGGGCCAGCTCGCCGGCTCGCAGCCCGGCCGCGCTTTCGGTGAGCGCATCGCAGCGCGCGATCGCTACAGGCGCGGGCCATGGCCCCTCGACGAGGGCCCACGCCATGAAGGTGAGCGCCGTGGCGGCCTCGAAGCGGCTCCCGGCGCGTCGCCCGTGGCTGAGCATTCGCTCGGCGTGAGCGTAGGAGGCCACGGGGTCTCCCATCAGCCAGGCGAGGTCGGCCATCAGGTATGCCGCGCGCGAGAGCCCGAGCTCATCTCCGAGTCCGCGGAGCGCCTCCGTTGCCTGCCCCACGAGGGCCACGGCTGCAGGTACGTCGAAGCTCTCCGGATGACGATAGAGGCGGATCCGCTCGCGCTCGATCACCGATCGCGCCCCTATGCCGGGGAGATCCAGGGCGGCGCTCCTCGAGACCGCGCGATCGGCGAGAGCCTCCGCGCGGTCTGAGGACCCCGCCTCGGAGAGCGCCGAGATCAGCTCCGGCAGCAGCGCACTCCCTGCTCCTCTTCGGTGCCGAGCAGCCCGATCGCGCGCTCGAGAAAGCCGATCTCGCCAACCAGGTCGCCCCGACCGCGGGCCACCCCGGCCGCGGCCCCGAGCCTGCCGCCGGCTCGGGATGCGAGCTCTGGCTGCGGGCCGTCTCCTATCTCCTGCGCATACCGGCAGGCGGTTTCGAGATGGAATCCGATCTGTGCATCGGCCTCCGGCAGCTCGCTGCCCAGCCCGTGAGCCAGGTGGCATGCCGCTCGTAAAGCCGGGCACGCGCGCTTTTCGCCAGCGACGCATAGGCCGCCTCACGTAACAGGCCGTGCCGAAAGCGCAGCGACTCATCGAATGAGCCGATGTTGCTCGGGACGAGGAGGTCTCGGGTGGCGAGGCTCTCGCAGGCTCGCCGCAGTTCGGAGCGGGTCATGCCGGAGGCGAGCGCGTGCACCGCTTCCTGTTCGAAGCTGTCGCCCATCACCGCCCCGAGGGCGAGCGCGGACCGCTCAGCGGGTCGAGCCGGTCGAGACGTGCGGCGAGCAGCGCGTGGAGCGCGGGCGGGAGGATGTCCGCGGACGTGCCGTGCTCGTGCATGTAGGCGACCAGCTGCTCCAGGAACAGCGGGTTCCCGCCGGCCGCCTCGGCGATCCGTCGCCTGTCGTCCCGCTCCAGGCGAGCGCCGGCAATCGCATCGACGAGCGCATCGCTGGCCTCGGCCGAGAGCGGGCCGAGCTCGAGGACGTTGTCCGCTCCGATCCGCTCCAGCCAGTCGGGATGGCGCTCGAACAGGTCGGGACGCGTCACCCAGATGATGAGGAGAGGGGCGTCATGAAGCCGGGCGGCAACGTCGAGAAGCAAGTCCAAGAGCGCGCGCTCGGCCCAGTGTGCGTCATCGATGACGACGATAAGCGGCTGCATCCGCGCGAGCGCTTCGAGCAAGCGTAGGACCGCCCAGCGAGTGTCCTCACCGGACTGGCCTTCCGCGAGCCCCAGCGCCGCCGCCAGCTGGTGCGCGGCCGCCGGCCCGATTCCGAGGGAATCGCCCAGGTCGTCGATGGAGCGGTCCCCCTTAGCCTGCTCGACGATCTCGCGCATCGGCCAGTAGGTGATGCCCTCGCCGTAGGCCAGGCACCGGCCCGTGAGCACCCGGCCACCGTCACCCGCGATCGCCGTGAGCTCGGCGACCAGGTGAGACTTGCCGATGCCGGGCTCGCCGATGATGGTCATCAGCTCCGGTGTTCGCGTCGCCGCGACTCGCCCGAAGGTCGCGCGGAGGCGGCCGATCTCCTCGTCGCGGCCGACGAGCGGCCGGTCGAGCCTGCGCCGGATCGCCGGAGCATCGGGGTCGAAGTCCCGGAGCAGAAAGCCGCCGTCGGGTAGCTCCGATGCTCGCGCCGCGTGGCGCACTAGGCGCCAGGTCGATTCGTCCATCCGAATCTCACCGCCCGAGGCCGTCCTGGCGAGCCGCTCTGCCGCGGCGACCGGGTCGCCGATCAGAAGTGCAGGCGCGACTCCCTGCTCGGGTCCGATCACCTCCCCTGTGCAGGCGCCGCAGCGTGCGCGCAGGCCGAACGGCAGCTGCTCCGTTCGGGCGACGAGCTCCGCGCTCGCACGGAGGGCGCGCTGCGGGTCGTCCTCGTGGGCGACCGGCGTTCCGAAGGCGGCCAGGACGGCGTCATTCGCAGCTCCGTGACGATGCCGCCGTGACGCGCGCAGACCGCGCGGCCAGTGCGTGGTAGCGGTTGAGCACCCTGCGCATGGATTCGGGGTCGAGGTCCATCCCTTCGGGCGATTCGCCGAGTTGCGCGAAGACGCAGGTCACGAGACGTCTCACGTCGACACCCCGGCGGGTCTCCTGCGCGTGCGTCTGCGCGAGCGACGACGGCGCGGGAACCTCCTGGCGCAGGATTGCCGCCTCGAGCGCCCGCAACTCCGGCGACGGCTCGATACCGAGCCCGTCGACGAGTTCCTGATAGGCACTTCGGTATGCGGCGAGCGCGTCAGCCTGACGTCCCGCGCGGTAGAGGGCGAGCATCTGCTGGGCGCGGAGCCGCTCGTGCAACGGATGTCCCGCACGAGTCCCTCAAGCTCACCGGCGAGATCGGCGTGGAGCCCGCGCGCCAGGTCGGCGTCCACGCGGTCTCCCAGACAGGCGAGCCGCAGGTCCTCGAGCCGGGCGATCTCAGGTTGCGCGAAGCGCTCCTCGCTCACGTCCGCTAGCGCTGGGCCGCGCCAGATCGTGAGCGCCTGTCGCAGTGTCGCCGCCGCCTCCCAGGCCTCGCCTTGGGCGAGCTCTGCCCGGCCGCGTCGGAAGAGCCCTTCGAAGCGCTCGGCGTCGAGGTCGCCCGGCGCGAGGCGCACCGCGTAACCGCCTCCCTTTGAGATCACGACGCCATCACCCAGCGCGCCCCGAAGCCTCGAAGCGACGACATGCACGGCGTGCCTCGCGTCCTTCGGGCCGGCGCCCTCCCACAACTCGTCGACGACCCGGTCGACGTGGACGATCTCGCCCCGATGCACCAGGAGAAGCGCCAGGAACGAGAGTGTTCGTCCGCGAGGGACGCGGCCGCTCGTATTGCCGGCGAGGTCAACCTCGATCGGCCCGAGGATCCTGAACTGAGCGTCCACCTCGCCCGCGAGCGTACCTACGCAGCTCCCGGGTTGAGAGCGTTCAGAGAGCGGGTGGTGGGAGCGTGTCCGCATGGAGGCCACGGTCACAGCGCAACCGCACACAGGGCCTCGAGCTGATGCCCCCTGGGGCATGCTCGCTGCGCTCGATCTGCACGGCTGCGATCGGGGCCGTTTGGCTGATCCCGACAGCATCCGGCGCTTCGTCCCGGCCTTGATCGCCGCCATCGGCATGCGCGCGCACGGTCAGCTCATGCTCGACCGGTTCGGTGCCGGCGAGCTCGAGGGGTGGTCTGCGATGCAGTTCATCGAGACCAGCTCGATCACGATCCATGCCGACGAGGTCTTCGGTCGGTGCTTCGTCGACGTCTTCTCCTGCCGCTCGTTCGATCCGGGCGTCGCGGCCGCGCTCGCCGTCGCGCATTTCGGTGGCACCGCCACCGCCCGGGTGCTCGAGCGATGACGGGAGCCGGGCGAGGATGGGCGAGGACGAAGAGGTGGGGCATAACCCTCGTCGCGACGGGGGTGTCGACCTACGCCTTGGAGGGGATCGCCACAAGCGCGGGTGTCCTGTTGGCGGCGTCTCACGTGCTCCGCGGCTTGGACAGCTCGTGGGTGCTCGTGTTGCTCGCAGGGACCTATCTGCTCTGGGGAGCGGGCCTGTGGGTGAATCTCAAGGCGAACTGGGCACTACTGGAGGAGACGGGGACGAGCACGAACGTGCTGTCGAAGGCGGCGTATGAGCTCGCGAAACTCCGGGGCACGAGGATCGGCACCCGGAGAATCGCTTCCGCGAGCGGCTACGTGGGCACCGAGCTGGCGAAGGAGGCGCCCTACTATGCGGGCGCCTTCGGTGCCGTGCTCCTGAGCGATTCGGTCTCCTCGACCGACGCTCTCATCTTCATGACCGGCACGAACCTGGGTGCCGCCGCCTACGAGTACGGGCTCGCGCGCCTGACACGCGCGTTCCTGCATGTGAGGCCCCACGGTCCGCCGCGTGCGCGCCTCGTTTCGAAGACGGAGGGGGCGCCGTGAACGACCCGCTGGCGCGCTGGCGTGAGTACGGAGAGAAACCGGATTTCGCCGGACCTCTGAGCTTCGGCGGGGTGCCGATGACCCAGGATGCGCGTGAACTGGAAGGGACGGACGTGGCCATCGTCGGGGCGCCGACTGATCACTGCGTTTCCGACCGCTCCGGGGCGCGGTTCGCTCCGCGAGCGATTCGGGCCGCGAGCTGCCCGCCCGGCGCCCATCTGGAGGCGAGCGTCGACGCCTTCGCGGAGCTGCTGGTCGTCGACTTCTGCGACGCCCCTGTGCTGCCCGCCGACTCAATCCGAACGCACCGCGCAATCGCCGAGACGGTTGGTGAGGTCGTCGCCGCCGGTTCCCTTCCCCTTGTGCTGGGCGGGGATCACTCGATCACCTATCCCAACGTGCATGCATGTGCGCTCGGGCACGGGCCGGTGGGGCTCGTCCACTTCGACGCCCACGCCGACACCGCCACCCATGTCTTCGGCGTCGAGAGGTCCCATGGCATGCTGATGTACCGCCTGGTCGAGGACGGCCTCGTGGCACCGGAGCGCTACGTCCAGATCGGCCTACGGGGCTACTGGCCGGGCGAGGAGGTCTTCGCCTGGCAGGCGGAGCACGGAATCACGAGCTTCTTCATGCACCAGGTTCGCGAGAGAGGCATCTGCCAGGTCATGGCGGAAGCGGTCGAGCGCGTGGGACCTGGCCCAGCTTTTCTGACCGTGGACATCGACGTCCTGGATCCGGCATTCGCGCCGGGCACCGGCACGCCGGAGCCGGGGCGGCATGAGCTCCGGTGATCTTCTCGAAGCCTGCCGGGCGGCAGCGG